>CAYFMM010000001.1:0-385152 GCA_964344285.1 uncultured Methanosarcinales archaeon
TTTGCATGCTTATCAGAAATCAGTATACCTTTTTCTACCTTTCCGGACAGAGCCATTGGTTTAGAAACATTTTTATTCTTTTTAATTCTGGTAAAGTTATGAAAAAAATAATTTTACTATTAATTGCCTTATCTGTTTTTATTGTGGCATGTGAGCCGCAAGCAACTATGCCTGAACCTGACGTTTCTCAAGAAGTTTCAGTAGAAGAACCACCAAAACCAGAAGTATATCCCTTTTTAGGGGAAGAAATAATTGAAGAAACACCAGTTGAAGAGGTTGTTGAAGAAGAAAAAGTAGAGGTCAAAGAAGAACCAATTGAAGAAACAAAAGAACCAACTAAAGAAGAAACCATTGCATTATGTGACTCACTTTGTGAAGTAGATGAACAAGAATACTGTAGTACGCAGCGAAGTTTTGAATTAGATGATAACACCGTTACTGGATCCTGTCGTGCCTTTGCCAAAAAAGGAAACGTTGAAGGATTTTCTCGGTGTCAGAAATTTTGTACAAGTAATCCTAAATCAGAAACTCTCTGTACTGTTGATGGGAAAACAGATAGGGACTGCGATGGAATTGTAGGGTAGATTTTTTTATTTTATACTAAACATTTAAATTAAAAACCCTTTTTTTGACAGCATGGGACATTTAAAATCTTTGCCTCTTGGAGCTGCAATTATGGGTGGCTTTGCAAAGGGTTATGGTGATGCTAAAGGAGTAAACTTTAACTCCTTAGATAATCTTCTAGTCTATGCTCCAGCAGTTGGCTCTTTAATTACAGCTCCAGTTTCAGTACTTTTAGATAGAAGCTCCCTTATAGTAGAAATTACTGGAGATAAAAAATCCTATGTAACTGGGCTGATGGAAGGGTTACTTCGTCTTGATTCTGCATACCTTCGAAATAGGGTTTTGCAATCTGCTGCTGAGCATGGCATTTTGACTTTCGGGGTCTCTGCAGCTTTCTATGGCATTGGTTATTTCACTGGTAATAACTCTTGATGTTTAATTTTCTTAATTCAATACTACGATTGCACTAGTAAGTATTGTTGCAAATGTTACCCATAATAGATATGGAATTAACAAATAACTTGCTGACTTTTTTTCATGATTTTAGTCAATACGTACAGCACATATTAATGTTTCTCAGTTTGGTAGCTTGTTTTCTTCTCTTCGTTTAGAAAGCATCCAAAAGTGAGGCCCAGAGAACATAACACAATTATGTGCAATAAGCTTACGACGAGCAGTAGAAGTAACTTCTTCCTTAATAAAAATGTAATTGGATGTCGTTTCTAAAAATTATTCTACCACATAATGATGGAAAACATCTCCAAATTTTAAATATTTGCCAAAGTTTTGATTCAACTGTTCAAATGTATCGCCACATGCACGTAAGAAAAGAGGATCATTAACTTGTGCCTTTACAGCAAATCTTCCAGGCTCAATACTTTTATATTTATCAGAAAAAAATTCTAATTTCACTAATCGTTTACTTGATGTATCTACTCTTTCAGTTTCCCAAAATAAGAACCTCCTTTTATGAACTGATTCCAAGACTCTATGTAAATAAACCTCGCCATCTCCTCCCTCCAACATTCCTAATCTTGAACTCCAAGAGCTTGATTTAAATTTATCTAATGGTAGTGCTTCTTCTAGGGATCTAAGTAAAACGGTTTCATATGTTTTAACAACTGCGCCAAAACTTGGAACAACTCCATATCTCTCTATGTCTGCAAGTTGCTGTTCTATAGTGGGATTTTTTAAAGCAATTGCTCTTTCCATATAATCAGCAGGAATTCCTAGGCTTTGAGCAACATCATAAGCAACAGAAACTGGAAAATTTCCTTCGCAAGCAGGTATCCCTTCAACAGTATTAAGGACTGTCCTATCTCTTTTTCTTTCATCAAACTGCCTTATAGAATCAGCAAGTGCAATTAAATCCAAAAATTCTTTTTCAGAAAGGTTTCTTTCTGATGGAGAAGAAACTAATCTTTTATCTTGTGTACCAGTTATTACTAAGCTTTTTCCCCCATCTGAAGTCATTGTTAATAGAGCACCTTTTTGACTTTGCAATATATACTCTTAAGAACCTAACTCTTTTAAAAAGTTTTCTCTGTGTGACTACTAATAAATAAGAAAAGGACTCCTGTTCTGAACTATCCAATGTTTACTTGCTCCACTAACATTCAACCTAGAAATAAACCCTACAACTTAACCTTATTAACCTAGATCAGCTCTTCCAAAGCTTTCAAAACCTTAGGCTCTGACTCCGTCATTAAAATAAAAACTTTCTCCTCTTTATCTAAATCGTCTTGTAGAAAACTAACCCCCATCAAGTCTGCTAGTCTGTCTAATTCTTGTTCAGATAGCTTGCTAACTTTTTTCCATGTGAGATTTGAAGCTTGAGCCATGTTATTTCCCCTTCATCTGCTTCTCAATCTTACTAATCCTATCTCTAAGCGCAATTGCACGCTCAAAGTCTAAAGCTTCAGCTGCTTCGTGCATTTCTGCTTCCAATTCAATAATTAAATTAGGTAAGTCAGATTTAGGAATATGTTTTGTATCTTTAATTTCAACTTCCTTTTCCTTTACAGGTTTTACAACGGTTGCAGGGGTAATGCCATGTTTCTTGTTATATGCTAATTGCAACTCACGCCTACGTCTAGTCTCTGCAAGGGCAGCTTTCATTGAATCAGTCATCTTATCTGCATACAATACTACCTTTGCATCAACGTTACGTGCTGCTCGTCCAATAATCTGAATTAATGATCTTGTATCACGCAAAAAGCCTTCTTTATCTGCATCTAAAATACCAATAAACCCAACTTCAGGAATATCAATTCCCTCACGCAATAAATTAATTCCAACCAACACATCAAACTTACCTAAACGAAGCTCACGAATAATCTCACTTCGCTCTAAAGTATCAATTTCGGAATGTAAATAACGTGTCTTAATTTTCTTCTTAGCTAAGTACTCAGTTAACTCTTCAGCAAGTTTCTTAGTTAAAGTCGTAACAAGACAACGATTACCTTTTTTAATCACATCATGAATCCTTAACTGCAAATGCTCCATTTGCCCTTCAATGGGCTCAATACTCACTTCAGGATCAATTAAACCTGTTGGACGAATAATCTGCTCAACAATTTGACCTGAATGATCCTTTTCATACTCACCAGGTGTAGCTGATACAAAAATAGTTTTGTTCTTCTCTAAAAAATCTTTTTCAAACTCTGCAAACTTTAGAGGACGGTTATCAAATGCTGAAGGTAATCTAAACCCATATTCCACTAAATTTTTCTTACGTGCACGATCTCCATTAAACATTCCTCTTATTTGAGGTAGGGTCTGATGTGACTCATCAATAATCAATAAAAAATCCTTAGGAAAATAATCAAGCAAACAAAACGGTCGAACACCAGATGCACGACCTTCAAGCAAACTAGAATAATTCTCAATACCTTTACAAAATCCAGTTTCTTCAATCATATCAATATCATGTAATGTTCTTGTCTTTAATCGATGTGATTCAATTAAATCCATATCAGGCAATGTCCTTTCAAGCTCTTCTTTAATCCTATCAATTCCTGCCTTAAGCTCTTCTTCGGGGATTACAAAATGTCGTGCTGGATAAATTTGATAATAGGTAAAATCAAGTAGCTTCTCACCACCAGTTTTATCAATCTCAGCAATTGATTCAATCTCATCACCAAACAACTCAATACGAATAATATTTTGCATGTATGCTGGAACAACATCAATAGTATCACCTTTAACACGAAAACGCCCAGGCATGAGCTCGATATCATTACGTTCATACTGAGCATCAATTAATTTTAAGAGCAATTCTTTACGAGAAATCTGCTGGCCCTTTTGTATTTCAAATCCTAAATCTTCATAATTCTTAGGACTACCTACGTTGTAAATACAACTTACAGATGCTACAACAATCACATCCTCTCGACTTAAAAGAGATGCAGTTGCTGCTTGACGCATCATCTCAAGGCGTGGATTAATTGCCATATCCTTTTCAATATACTGATCTCTAGATGGGATATAACTTTCTGGCTGATAGTAATCATAATACGATACAAAATATTCAACTCTATTCTCTGGAAAAAATGTCTTAAGCTCGTTATATAACTGTGCAGCAAGAGTCTTGTTATGTGCAAACACAAGTGTTGGCTTGTTATACTTTGCAATCACATTTGCCATTGTAAACGTCTTACCAGAACCAGTTACTCCAAGCAATGTTTGCTCTTTGTGTTTTTTAAGACCTGCAACGAGTTTTTTGATAGCTTCTGGCTGTGATCCAGTTGGTTTAAATGGGCTTTTTAGTTTAAATGTCATTATATCTCAATTATTTTAGTTTCTATATGAATATTATGTTTTTTTGAACACCACGTGAGGCTCACTCTTTGCTGTTGTAGTTGCACTGCATTTACCCCGGATGGGGCAACCCCCAAACGCAGATTGATATTCAAATGAGATTATACCGTTCGCATATTTCACGGAGGTGTTCAACCTCACTTCCAATCTTTTGTTCTTAATTTCCGATTATACGTTATTGCAAAACGATGCGCTTCATCTCTAATTTGCTGCAATAGTTTTAATGCTTTTGTCTTATGAGACAACCTTAAAGGACGAAGTAATCCTGGTAAGTACACTTCTTCAAATTTCTTTGCAAGTGAAATCATCGGAATACGCAAACCTAAATCTCTCAAAGAATCTAAAGCTGCATGAAGTTGGCCTTTTCCACCATCAATAACAATCAAATCTGGCATTGCTCCATCTTCCTTTTGCAAACGACTATACCGACGTCCTACAACTTCTGCCATACTTGCAAAATCATCAATTCCCTCAACTGTCTTAATCTTAAATCTACGATAATTAGACTTATCAGCCACTCCTCCACGAAATTGCACCATACTTGCAACTGTATTTGTGCCACCTAAATGTGAAATATCAAAACACTCAATTACATGCGGGATCTCTTGTAACTTCAATGCCTTTTGCAACTCAAATAATGTAGTCTCATGAGCAAAGAACTGCAACATAATATTCTTATCCACTAATTCTAACAACTGTTTTTTCTCACCAATCTTTGGCACAACAACTCGCATACTCTTACCTCTAATCTGATTAATTGCCTCAACAATTGCAGGATTTATACTCTGTGGCAAAATAACTTCTTTAGGCACGTCTTCTTCACTATAATAACGAAGTAAAAAATCCTCAAACACATTTTCTGTATTACTTAAAATATAACTCTGTTTATTCTCAAGCAAACCACGCTGCACATTAAACAGCATTACATATACTTTATCATCTTTTACAACATAATTGATGACATCTTCATTATACTTTTTTTGCCGTTGCATCTTTTGTCGCTCTTCTAAATACGTCA
Source organism: uncultured Methanosarcinales archaeon (assembly GCA_964344285.1). Lineage (GTDB taxonomy): Archaea > Nanobdellota > Nanobdellia > Woesearchaeales > GW2011-AR9 > CAYFMM01. The sequence goes on from CAYFMM010000001.1 coordinate 5,402, forward strand.
ACGCTTCAATTTTTTGTTTACATTCCATTGCAAACTCATACTGCTTCTCTTTAGAAAATGCTCTCATCCCTTCTTGCAACTGTGCAATTAACTCTCTTGTCTTTCCACGCAATACAAGCTCTGCCTCTTTTACACTTTGTGCGTAATCTTCTTTACTAATGGCATCAACACACGGTGCACTACACAAATTAATATGATACCGTAAACATGCTCTTTTAGGAAGCTTATTACACGTACGAATCTTAAACGTCTTAATTAACAACTCACGCAACTCATCACGCAGTTGTCCCGATGTAAATGGACCAAATCTCTTCTCCCCAGAATGTTTACGATCGAGTAACAATCTTGGATACTGTTCACTTGTAATTGCAAGACATGCAAACTGCTTATTGTCTTTAAGATTAATATTATACTTAGGCCTATGTTTTTTAATTAATGTATTTTCTAAAATTAATGCTTCAACCTCACTATCAGTTGCAATAAAATCAATCTCTTTAATATTTTTAACAAGTGCCGCAGTCTTACTATCAAGTCCTTTTTTATTAAAATAACTTGACACTCTTTTCTTTAGATTTTTTGCCTTACCAACATAAATTATTGTAGAATTATCTTTATACAAATAACATCCAGGGCTTGTAGGGATTTTGGATAGGTCCATACTTTTCTTATGAGCGCTTTATTTTATAAAATCTGCTTTTTCCGCCAGTAACATTTACTAGTGGTTTACATCTTCAAACACGTTAAATAGGAAAAGCAGGGTCAGAAATCCAGACTCAAATGAAGTGAGTATGCATGAAACGAAACATAAATTTCTAACTAAGTGTCTAGATTTGTTTGACATCTGCTTTTTTTGATACTAACTAACTATATTACTTATTTTATATATTTGGCGTTTTTATAGATAAATTTAAATAAGAATATAATATTAGTAATATTATGATCATCTATAACCCTTGTGATATTCCAATCATCAGCAAAAGAGTAAAAGCTGCCCAATCCCTCTTAGATGGCATCTCAACTAAGCATTGCTTTATTACTGGCTCGTTTATCCACAAACAAAAATATCGCGATATTGATATCTTTGTAATTACAAGATCAAAAAAGAAAATACAATTAAACAATAAAAAAGCAAAAATTACTGTTATTGACTTTAATGACCTACATTCATTATTCTATCACTCAATCTCAAAAAGCAGTATTGCAAAAGATATTCTACCTAAAAAACCATTAAAGGTGACAATCTCTGATTATTGGCAAGTTATCAACGAAGCAGTCCCCACTCTTCTTAATCAGAAAAATAAATATCACAAAGACGTTAGGTTTCTAATTCTGTACACAGAATATTTCAAAAATAATCTGATTTTAGATACTTCTCAACTAGATAAAAAGATTGAAAGCTTTACAAGTTATAAAGAAATATTGGACTATGTTAACAAAAATGTCCCTTTAATTATGAAAAAACATCGAAAAAAATCTTATCTCAAAAGATTTTTTTACACACAAGCAGGCTTCTATAAAGATCTTCAAAATTACACTGCTCAAAGTTTTTTATATAAACTAACTCACTTAATAACAAGGGGTTTAGCTCATGGTTGATTCAATTATTTTCAAACATAAAATAGAACAATTAGTCTCACAAGAGTATAAAGTAGATTTTTTAGGAAAAAATTTTGATCAGATTGTACATCTACTTACAGATACAAAAGCAGACAAAATTTACAGTTGGGTTGAAGATGTAGTTAAAGACAATATTCAACCAATTTTAGTGGGATCAAAAAAACCATACAAAGAGTGGACTGTAAACGAACTTCTCACATTTCGCTACCCATTCAGTATCAAGAATACAGAGTATCGAGTGATGTTTGTAAAAGTTAAAAATTCTATCTACATTGAATTTCATCTTGGAGATCATAAATATTACGACAAAGTACGAAAAGATCTAAGCCTAAAGAAAAATAGTTATTAAATACCTTTTAACATTTCTTTCAAAAACTGTCCAGTATAACTCTTTTTAACCTTTACAACATCTTCCGGTGTTCCTTGCGCAACAATCTGACCGCCTCCATCACCACCTTCAGGCCCAAGGTCGATGATGTGGTCTGAACACTTAACAACATCTAAATTATGCTCAATAACTGCAATTGTATTGCCCTTATCAACAAGGCTATTGAGTACAGCAATTAATTTTTTAACATCATGGAAATGAAGCCCAGTTGTTGGCTCATCTAAAATATAAAGAGTCTTTCCAGTTCCCTTCTTAGCTAATTCCCGTGTCAGCTTAATTCTTTGCGCTTCTCCACCTGAAAGTGTAACTGAGCTTTGTCCAAGTTTAATATATTCCAAACCCACCTTCTCAAGTGTAACTAACTTTCCATACACCGCAGGAATATTTGCAAATAATTCCTTTGCTTCAATAACACTCATATCTAGTACATCAGCAATACTTTTTCCCTTATACCTTACCTCAAGTGTCTCATGATTATACCGCTTACCTTTACACTCTTCACACTCAACATACACATCAGGTAAAAAATTCATCTCAATTTTAATCACACCATCTCCCTGACACGCTTCACATCTCCCACCCTTTACATTAAATGAAAATCTTCCAGGAGCATATCCACGCAATTTTGCCTCTTTAGTCGTTGCAAAAATCTTTCTAATTTCATCAAAAACTTTTGTATACGTTGCAGGGTTTGACCTAGGTGTCTTTCCAATCGGGCTTTGATCAATAACAATAATTTTATCCACATCTCCGTGAATTTCTAACTTCTTGTGTTTACCTGGCTGCAATTTAGACGTATGCAACTTTTTCATCATTGCCTTGTATAAAATCTCATAAATTAGTGTTGATTTCCCACTCCCAGAAACTCCTGTAATAGACGTAAGAACGCCAAGTGGTAGGTGCAAATCAATATCCTTTAAATTATTCTGTGCACATTTTGTAAGCACAATCTTTCCTTTATGATCCCGTCTTTTAAGTGGCAAATTAATACTCTGATTTCCAGATAAATATTGTCCAGTAAGCGATTTAGTATTCTCTCTAATTTGAATCGGTGTTCCTTGCGCAATAATTTTTCCACCATGAATCCCAGCACCAGGACCCATATCAACAACATAATCTGCCTTCTCAATAGTATCTTGGTCATGCTCAACAACAACGAGTGTATTTCCAAGATCACGCAATCTATGCAATGTATCAATTAACTTTTGATTATCACGTTGATGCAGTCCAATTGAAGGCTCATCTAAAATATACAACACACCCATTAAATTTGCACCAATTTGTGTAGCCAGACGAATCCGCTGCGCTTCTCCACCAGAAAGAGTACCCGCACTTCTGCTGAGTGTCAAATACCCAAGACCAACATTTTCTAAAAAGTGCAAACGCTCACGAATTTCTTTGAGTACTTGCTTTGCAATCTCCATTTGCTTATCACTAAACTTTACCTCATGAAAAAAAGAGATTGCACTACTAATACTCATATCAGTTACTTCAATAATATTCTTAGAATCAATTGTAACTGCTAACACTTTTTCATTTAAACGCTTACCCTTACAACTTGGGCAATTTGAAATTCGCATAAACTTCTCAAGCTCACGTCGTCTATAATCTGACTGTGTCTGTTGATATAATCTCTCGGACTGAGGAATTAACCCTTCCCACGTTCCATTGTGACTCCAATTAGCCTCGCCTCCTTTCATCACCATATTAAACTTAATTTTTTCACTAGAACCATAAAGTAGTACATCCATTTGTTTTTTAGTCAAATCTTTAATTGGAGTTAAAGGGCTAAACTTAAAGTGCTTGGCAACTGCTGCCAAGTACTGTGCACGCCACCCATCAATTGCATTACGATATAACATAATTGCACCATCTGCAATACACAACTCTTTATCTGGAATAATCAAATCAGCATCAAACTCCATTTTAATACCAAGACCATTACATGTACCACACGCACCAAATGGAGAGTTAAAGGAGAACATTCTTGGCTGAAGCTCTTCAAATGACTCTCCACACTTTGGACATGCTAAATTTGATGAGTAAAAAGATACCTTTTCATCTTTATCAAGAACCATTAAAAGACCATCTGCCTTAAGTAGTGCATTTTCAACAGCCTCAGTAAGCCTTGAACGATCACCTAAATTCAATCTATCAATCACAACTTCAATATCGTGTTTTTTATACCGTTCAAGTTTTATCTTCTCATCTGTGCGCACAATCTTCCCATTCACACGCACACGAGTATATCCGTCCTTAGCTAAATCGCTAATCAATTTTTCATATGTTCCTTTCTTTTGCCGTACAATTGGAGCAAGAATAATCCCGTTGCCACTATGCTCCTCACGAATTTTTGCAGCAATTCTCTCTGGAGATTGAGCCTCAATTGCAATTCCATGTTTTGGACAATGCGGAGCCCCAACACGAGCAAATAACAAACGTAAATAATCATAAATCTCTGTAACTGTTCCAACGGTTGAGCGAGGATTTTTACTTGTTGTCTTTTGCTCAATAGAAATAGCTGGAGATAAACCTTCAATAGAATCAACATCTGGCTTATTCATTAAACCCAAAAACTGCCTTGCATACGCAGAAAGTGACTCCACATATCTACGCTGACCTTCAGCATACAAAGTATCAAACGCAAGAGTAGACTTTCCAGAACCAGACAGACCAGTAATAACTATTAATTTATCTCTAGGTAATGTAATACTAATATTTTTGAGATTATGCTCTCTAGCACCCTTAATTATAATATCTTTCATGGTAAAATAGTAGCACTATCGCTAGGCTTTTTTATTTCATTAAGGGATTTACTTCTGTTTTAAATAGGTTTTGGTTTTGAAATAGGACTTGTGTTTTTTATTCTAATAAACCAAAATTAAGTGTATACGCAACTCCACTTTTAGTCTCTTTATCAAAACACGTGATCCTTTTTATTGTATCAACTACAGCTTCCCTGTTGTTTGGATGAAAGTACGCAATGCCCTTTGTATAAGTGTTTTTTCTAGGCCCAAAAGGAACATGCTTGAGTTCGATAACATCACATCCATAAATCTCTTTTAATACTTCAGTAATAAGTCCAGTGGTTTTTCTTTTAGTAATCTTTGCAGGGTCAGATGTTCCAATTCTTTCTGTTGCAAGTGGATTATTTCCCGTAATTCGGTACTCAAAACTTTCTCCATTCACTTCTCTATATACCTCCTCGACAACATCACTTACATCAACCATTAAGACTAATGGGTGCTTTTCAATAGTTCTTAATACACTTTCATATACTATAGGGTTTAAAGAAGTTTTATTTGGAAATTTCTCTGGAATATATCTATCTCTAAATTCTGCTTCCAAAGTTTGTAACCTTCCCATATTGCCTTTCAATTCCTTTTCTTTTAATACCTTCTGACACAAAATATATCTTCAAACACTCTGCTTGCTCTTTTTTCCTGCTCTGTAGAAAGTCTCACTCCGTTCGGTCATTATCGGACTACGCACTTGATTTCTGTTCTTGTTATGTGACGCTCCCCGTAAGGGACTTCCCCCTCGTCACTTTGCCATGTATACTAAAGGTGCTTCGTAAATTGATAATGACTTCATTTTCTACAGAGCCCTTTTTTCCCTAACTTTTTTATATTATCTTGCCTCTAAAAACTCCCATGCCAAAAAAGACTTCTGCAGAAACATTATTTAACTTAGAGGCAGGATTCTCATTTGCTAACTTTACTCTTCTTAGTAACGTCTTTATCGTTGGATTTGCCCTTCTTTTAGACGCATCGACTTTTCAAATTGGAATCCTTCTTGGTCTTCCCTTATTTGCAAACCTCTTGCAACTCTTCTCTCCCTTTATTCTAGAAAAAACTGGTTCTAGAAAATGGACTGCTCTTTTAACTCTTTTTTTTGGAAGAGTCAGCATCATCTTTTTAGTTCTTATGGCATTTTCTTTAATTCCTGCATCCATTAACCTTTTTATTCTTGTAATTGCACTTTGGAGTGTTACAACTGCAATCGGTAATCTTGCACTACTTAGCTGGATTAAAAGAGTAATTGCTGAAAAAAAATTAGCAGATTTTCTTAGCAAAAGAAATATTGCAGCAAGCATTGCAGGAATCGTTGTATATGTCATTGGATCCTACATTATTGATATTTATTCTAATTTCACCACATATGCCTTTCTTTTTTCTTTATCTATAGTTATTGGAATTATTGCTTTATTTTTTCTTTACAGTATCAAGGAAAAGCGCAAAAAAATTAGAGCCATCTCTTTTACTCGCTTTACATACCTCATAAAAAAACCTCTTGTAGATCAAAATTTCAAACCCTTAACCTACTTTGGATTCCTTTGGGGTTTTGTCATTAACCTTGCAGCAGTTCTTATTATTGTATTCTTAGTTGAAGAACTAGCCCTTAGTTTCTTTCTTGTATCACTCTTTCTTGTTGTCGACACCATTGCTCGTGTATATGGACTACGTCTTTGGGGAAAAATCGTAACTACAAAAGGAGCAAGGCCTGTTCTTTTAATTGGATCAACCGTTACTGCAATAGTTCCTTTTCTTCTCTTTTTTGTCACAAAAGAAAACTATTGGTTTGTTCCAGTTGTCCTTGCCTTTAGTGCAGTTTCTTGGGCTGGAGTCGATGTTGCACTAGGAAGTATTCTCTTTCGCGGTGCTCCCAGAAAAGAAGCTCCTTATTATTTTTCTGTATACTCTTCTCTTAACGGAGTAGCATCAGGAATTGGCTCTATTGCAGGTGGTTTTCTTGCAACATTCTTAGTCCCCTATATGTCATACATTCCTCTTATTGCAAGCCCAATCAAAATTGTATTTCTAATCTCCTTTGCCCTTAGAGTCTTATGCATCCCTCTAATCTCAAAAATTCATGAACCAGAAGTTGCTTCAGTTCAAGATGTAATTACACAACTTAAAAGCTTAAAATTTGCATCTCTTTTTGTTCGTGTATATAGTTTTTCAGAATACACATCAAGATTAGTTCTCTTTCCACAAAAACAATTCTTTTTCTTACAACGAAGAGCTTCCCTACATCTGCAAAAAGATATGCAGCGCCTAACTGAACTTGTCGAACAACTCCAGCATGCACTCTTTGCAGCAGGTAACAAAACATTCTTACGTCTAAGATTAACGTTTATTGAAAAAGCACTTAACTCTTTAATTCAAAAATCACCAGAACTAATTGCCGCACCATTTAGCAAAGCAACGCAGCAACTCCAAGAAGAAAGTAAAGAATTCTTAGATGACTTTGCTACCATGAAAAAACGTGAGTTAACAAAGAATCTTAAAGAATTAGAAGAAACAGTTGAACAATATGGTGAAAAAGTTGAAGAATACTCACAGGAAGTAACTGATGTGCAAGATGAGCAGATTAAAGAAATGAAAGAAGAAAACAATTAAAGGCCTAAGGAAAAAAAGAGTTGGGCCTTATTCTTAAAAGAAGTACTACTTGCGCAAAATTTTCTCCATTGAATTTCCTTTTGCTAATTCATCGATTAATTTATCTAAATAACGAATTGCTTGCATAATTGGTTCTTTGATGTCTTCTACCCGAATTCCACAGACAACGCCTTTAATCAAATTCCGCAATGGATTTAGCTGGGGAGATTTTACAATAAAGGTTTCAAAATCTGTTTGTTTTTTTAGCTGAGCTTCTAACTCTTTTTGATTATATCCTGTCAACCAGCAAATGATTTTATCAACTTCTGCTTTATTGCGCCCTTTTTTTTCTGCCTTAGCTACATACATGGGATATACTTTTGAAAAGCTCATTGTATATATACGAGGTTTAGCAGTCTTTGCACTATCCATCATATAATATGATCGATAGAACCATATAAATTTTTTCTTTACATCAAAAATTTTTATTATAAAAATTTGAAAATCATGCCAACTCATACTTCTGTTAAATACAAAGAAATTCTAAACTTAGGAAAATTATTATAAACTCACCTGTATTCAAACTAAAAAATGAAACTTGTAGACACACACTGCCACATTAATCACGAAATGTACAAAGGAAAAATAGAAGAAGTACTTAGCAGAGCAAAAGATGCAGGTGTGCAATATATCCTTCTCTCAGGAGTTAATCCAGAAAACAATCGAGAAGTATTACAACTCTCAAAAAAAAATCCCATGATTAAAGCGTCTTTAGGCATTTATCCCATCGACGCTTTAGGGTTAGAACCAGATGAAACTGGTCTGCCAGTACACAAAGGTCCAATTGACTTAGATGAAGAATTCAAATTTATCGAAGAAAATCTTGCACAAGTAACGGCAATTGGTGAAGTTGGTATGGATTTTCATTGGGTAGATAAAGAAAAAACATTTTCCAAGCAAGATGCAAATTTTAGAAAAATTATTACTTTTGCAAAAAAAGTCCAAAAACCGTTAGTAATCCACTCTAGAAAAGCAGAAATGTATTGTATTGATGCACTTGAGCAAGAAATTCAAAACAACGAAATTCCAGTTGTACAACATTGCTTTTCAGGAAAAAAAAGTCAAATCAAACGTGCTAGGGATTTAGGCCATTATTTTTCAATCCCACCAAATATTGTAAAAGCACAAAACTTTCAAGTCCTAGTAGAGCTTGTACCAATAGAACAACTTCTAACTGAAACAGACTCTCCATGGCTAAGTCCATTCAAAGATCAACCAAATGAGCCAGCATTTGTAATTGAATCCATCAAAAAGATTGCTGAAATCAAGGGGTTAAGTGTAGAAGAGACAGCTCAAAAGATTTGGGAAAACTTTCAAAAAGTCTTTGGTGAGCCACAAAAACCATCCTCGCATTATGGGTTGTATGAGGATTAAACTAATCTCTTAACATTCCTATCTTCTATTAAAAGTTTCATTTGTTGGATGGCTATTTGATTAAGTTTAATTAATCTTTCTTTCTGTGAAATGCCTTCCTGAATAAACAATGCATTTAAATTTTCTAAATTGACAAGACAAACTAATTGTGCAGCATTAGCATAGTCTCGTATGTTTCCTTTTTGATGGAATTCTCTCCATTCTCTTGCCGTCATTCCAAATAAGGCCATATTTAAGACGTCTGCTTCAGAAGCATAAATCTTTTCTTGTTGTTCTCTTGTTAATTCCTTAGGAACTAGGTGTTTTTGGATAGCTTCACTATGAATTTTATAATTTATTCTTGCTAAGTTTCTTCTTATGTCCCAATCTAAGTTCTTATTTTCTTTTTCTTGTAATCTTTGAAATTCTTTGATTAAATATAATTTGAACTCTACTGAGACCCATGATGCAAATTCAAATGCAATATCTTTATGTGCATATGTTCCTCCATACCTGCCTTGTTTAGAGATAATCCCTTTAGCTCCAGTTTTTTCAATCCATTGCTTGGCAGTTAAAACGAATCCATGTAAACCAGCTTTACTTCTAAACCCGTCGAATTCGACGGGTTTAAACTCTGGGTTATGGAGAATTTCCCAAATGCCAAGAAACTCTATTGTATTTCTATTTCTCAGCCAATTCTTAATTACTTCATCAGTTCTGTCATCTTTATGTTTTGCAATATCAGTTAAGCAGATAAATTCTTTGTCTTTTGAACCATAAAAACTTATTTCAGTACCTAAAACATTAAATTTCTCCATTAAACCAGATCAACCTAAACAACTTATAATTCTAAGCCATATAGTAAATATATAGGATTAATTCTCATTCACACTACTCACAGTATCAAAGCCCTTAATTGTATACTCTGGTAGGTACAGTAAATATGCAACAATCTCTTTAAGAGAATATGCATCTTTATAGTCAATAATTGCTTGAATTTGCTCATCAGAAAAATTAAACTCTTTGAAAAACTTAGCACAGAAGTCGATTTGTTTTTGTTTCATCTCCTCAAAACGTTTCCATTTACGGTGGAGGCGATAATCATATTTTCGAATAATGCCTTGATATAGGCGCATTGGGTGTTTATTACTTTCATCAAGTGTTGTAATTTCCCATACACCAGCATATTCTAATGCAAATTTCTTAAATGCCATTTGCAACATGGTTCTAATCTCATTTAACCCTTTACCTCCACTAATATGGGCGGTGCGCAAATACGCATCATATGTTGCCTTAGCACACATTGTAAAGAGTCTTTCAGTCTGATTACGTTTTTTCATTACAAAGAAATCATCACCATATTTTTTTTTAAGATAAATTTTAGTTTTATTAAGAATAAAGAGATTTTTAAAACACTGGTTATTCCTTTCTTCCTCGCTAAAGCATTGAATACACAAAATGTTATGTGTGCGATCAGCAAGTTTTACTCTTATTGCTTTTTCTTTAATATTTTCATCAACGTGAGCAAACATATCCATGATTGTTTTGTAATAAAAATCTTGCTTATGCCGTGTTAGTAGTTTTACACCCTCAAGAACATCATTAATTAGGTCTTTTGAAATATCCCAAGCCTCAGAGGCTCCATATAATTCCTCTCTAAACTTTTGTACTAAAGATTCTTCATACTCATCTAATTGAATCATGCCGCTTTTATAATTTTTAATATCTTCTTTATCCTTATATAAATCAACTTCTTCTTCAATTAAATCATGGATTAAACCCATACATAAAGTAGCTTCATCCTCAACTCCTGCTTCTTCTAAAAAGCGAATAATGTTTAAGGGATGAACAAAAGGCTGCTCGCCATTTTTGCGTAAAGGAATTTTACTATAAATCTCTTTTGTCCTTGTAAATAAATAATCAAATAACTTAGATTTGCCTCTTAATTCTTTTACAGAATTCTCTAACAAAGTCAAATCCGTAATTGCTTTTTCATGTTCAAGATTTTGAAAAACCGTATATTCAACAGGAGCCATTTGGAAGAATAATTAGGATAATGAACTTAAATTTAAACTTTTTGTTCCTAAATCCGTAAAAAGATATATTTACTATATAATCACCTTCATCCAAAACTTTTTAAAATAACGTATAAAAGCTTAAAGCATGACTGAGCTTATCATCACAGAAAAACCTTCTTCTGCAAAAAAAGTAGCAGAAGCATTAGCAGACAAAGCTCCACTCAAAAAACAGTCAAAACAAAGCTCTTATTATGAACTTACTCATAACAACAAAAAAATCCTTGTTACTTCTGCTGTAGGTCACCTTTTTGGCTTAGAAGAAGAGAGTAAAAGCTGGAATTATCCTAGTTTTGATATTCATTGGCAAGCATCCTATAAATCTTCTAAAGATCTTAAATACGTAAAAGACTATATTGATACAATCACGACATTAAGCAAAAAAGCAGATGAATTCACTGTAGCATGCGACTATGATGTTGAAGGAGAAGTTATTGGCCTAAACGTCGTTCGTTTTGCCTGCAAACAAAAAGATGCTAATCGGATGAAATTTTCCACTCTTACAAAAGGAGATTTAATTAAATCCTACGCCGAAAAACTCCCTCATTTAGACTGGGGGCAAGCCTTTGCTGGAGAAACAAGACATAAATTAGATTGGTTTTATGGTATTAATCTCTCTCGAGCACTAACTTCATCTGTTAAGGCTGCAGGTTCATTTAAAATAATGTCTGCTGGTAGAGTTCAAGGACCTGCTTTAAAGCTTTTAGTAGACCGTGAACGAGAGATTCAAGCCTTTAAGCCAGAACCTTACTGGGAGATTAATCTTGAAGGGGATTATAACAAAAACAAAATTGAAGCTCAACATAACAAAGGTAAGATCTTTGATAAAACTCTTGTAAATGAAATACTTTCTAAAACAAATGGTGCAAAAGAGGCGACAATTGCAAAAATCAAACGAACACAACGCCAACAGGCACCACCGTATCCCTTTGATTTAACAACATTACAATCAGAATCATATGCACAATTTAAAATCACGCCTAAAGAAACGCTTGCCATTGCTCAAACACTATACTTAGCAGGGGTTACTTCTTATCCTAGAACATCCTCTCAGCAATTAGATCCCAAATTAGGTTTTAAAAATATTTTACAAAAACTGTCAAGCCAGTCACAATACAAAGAATTGACACAAGAGCTTGTTAAACAGGCAACACTAAAACCAAACAATGGTAAAAAGACAGATCCAGCCCATCCGGCAATTTACCCAACTGGGCAAAAACCAGGAGAATTAAAACCTAGGGAACAAAAAGTCTATGACTTAATTGTACGTCGGTTTATGGCAACATTTGCAAAACCTGCAACAAGAGAAACAATGGAAGTTTCTTTAGATGTTAAAGAGGAAATTTTTATTACAAAAGGTACAAGGACTGTTGATGAGCAATGGCATAAATATTACAAACCTTATCTTAAAATTGACGAAGTAACTTTGCCAGCAATGAAAGAGCAAGAAAAAGTTGCAATTAAAAAGATTTCAAAAGAAGACAAGCAAACACAACCTCCTAATCGTTTTAATCAAAGTTCTATTATCAAAGAATTAGAAAAAAGAAATCTAGGAACAAAAGCTACACGTGCAGACATTCTTGACAGATTATTTCAGCGTGGTTACGTTGAAGGTGTAAAAATCACAGTGACTGAATTTGGAATGCAAACTGTACAAATCCTTGAAAAATTTGCTCCCACAATTGTTGATGAGAAACTCACAGCAGAATTTGAAGGTGACATGGAAAAAATTAGGGAAGGGAAACAAAAACAAGAGTCTGTATTAAACAAAGCAATGACCTTTCTCAAAGAACTTCTTGGAGATTTTAAGAAAAAAGAAAAACAAATTGGTCAAGAAATCCTCCAATCAATAAGGGATACACAAGACGCTGCTAATTATATGGGTCCTTGTCCACATTGTGGCAAAGGAAGGTTAATGGTGCGAAGAGGTAAGTTTGGAAGGTTTGTTGGTTGTGATAATTACCCTGATTGTAAAACTATCTTTAACGTTCCTAAAACTGGTGCTTTAAAATATATTGAAGAATGCTCAAAATGTAAACATGCAATCATTGAATCAGGGACTGGTAGAAGTAAACGAAAAGCATGCATTAATCCTAACTGCCCTTCTAAGCTAGAAGATGGAGTGACAGTGGAGGGAAAAGTTGAACGGTCCTATCCTGAGGAAAACATGGCCTGCCCTACTTGTAATGAAGGCAAAATGGTCTTGCGAAAAAGTTTCTACGGCTCATTTTTAGGTTGTAATAATTACCCTAAATGTCAAACCATGATGAAAATTACAAATGGTAAAGTAGATGTTGCAAATCCAATAGTAAAAACTGGTGCTGCAGCTAAGACCACTAAAAAAGCTCGTTCTAAAAAGAGTACTACAAAAAAAACAACTGCAAAAAAGACAAGCGCTAAAAAAAGCACAACTAAAGCAAAAAAATGAATTCACACTATGCTTTAGAACACTTAGCAGAAGAATTAGGCAGGGTTGCATATCGTCTTGAGTCTAGGGCAATGGGTACTATTATTGATATTGCTGATACTATCTATGAAGGAAAATCTCCTCTTGCAGGACTTACAAGAATGGCAATGAAACAACTTCCAGGGTCAAAAAAAGTAGTTCTTTATTATCATGGATTCAAAGCAATAGAAAGAACAACCTAGATTCTCTTAGGCATATTGGCTTCTTCACACAAGCAAAATTTATAAATACCCTTCAAGATCAAGCTAATATAACTAAAGAAAGGTGGTTTTATCATGACTATTGTAAAAATAAACCTAAATAAGGTAAACGCTGAACGTAATTTAAAGGCAAAAGGCGGTCAAATAAAAATTAATAATAACGTTTCTATCACAAATGTAGAAGACATTGACTTTGCAATGGATGGCAAACAAGGATTAAGATTCTCATTTTCCTTCCAATGTAAATACGAACCAGATCTTGGAAAAATCTTAGTTGAAGGTCAAGTTCTATTTGTAGAAGAAGCTAAAAAGGTTGAAGAAATCAAAAAAGGTTGGGATAAAGACAAAAAAATTCCTTCTAATGTAATGGAATCCATTGTAAATGCAGCTCTACACAAAGGAAATATCCAGGCTATTAAAATTAGTGAAGAAATTAACTTACCAAGTCCACTTCCTCTACCAAAAGTAAAAGCACCGATTGAGAAGAAGAAGTAAGGCTTTTTTTAATTTTTATTCCCTCTTGGGTATAATACCCTGGAGCTCTGCTCCGATGGGATTTTTATATCCAATATTCTGGCTTTTATTCATTGTCTTTGCTCTTCTTTATGAAATCCTCTTATCCTAGCTTGTACATCATCCTAGTACCATAACCTTTATATACCCAAAAATACCCAAAATAACATGGCAGATGTTAAATTAAAGGTAATGGAAGCAGTACAAGATGATGTCAATAAGGGCATTGTTAAAATTGATTCTAACTTCATGAAACAACTGGACGTAAATCCAGGAGACATTGTAGAAATCAAAGGAGAAAGAACTACTGCTGCTATTGTAGACAGAGCATATCCTGGAGATATCGGCCTAAATATTATTCGTATGGATGGAAACATTCGTAGAAATGCTAGAACTTCTATTGGTGAGTTAATAGAAATCAAAAAAGCAGAAGTAAAACCAGCTAAAAAGATCTCCATTGCTCCTGCAACAAAAGGAATGGTTGTAAAAGCATCTCCACAATTATTTAAACAAGGTTTAATCGGTAAAGCTCTTGTTAAAGGAGACTTAGTTTCTCTGGGTAGAGCAAGTAGACGAAAAGTTGACTTTCAAGGAAGAGAAGTAACAGACATCTTTTCTATGATGGAAGAACAATTTGCAGGTTTTGGTTTTGGTGATATTAAATTCGTTGTTGTAGATACAAATCCAAGAAAAGAAGTTGTAGTTGTAAATCAGGAAACAGAAATTCAATTCAACCCACAAGCTGTCGACTTAAAAGAAGAAGAAGGAATTAGTTTAGGAATTAATTATGAAGACATTGGTGGTTTAGGAGAAGAAATTACAAAAGTTCGAGAAATGATTGAACTTCCATTAAATCACCCTGAAATCTTTGAAAAACTTGGAATTGATGCTCCAAAAGGAGTTCTACTACATGGTCCGCCTGGAACTGGAAAAACATTACTTGCAAAAGCAGTAGCCTCCGAAACAAACTCACACTTTATCTTAATTAATGGCCCAGAAATCATTAGTAAATTTTACGGTGAATCCGAACAAAACCTTAGAAAGAAGTTTGAGGAAGCAGAAGCAAACGCTCCTTCTATCATCTTTTTTGATGAAATTGATGCAATTGCAACAAAAAGAGAAGAAACTAAAGGTGACGTTGAAAAACGTGTTGTGGCACAATTACTCGGTTTAATGGATGGCCTAAAATCTCGGGGAAAAGTTATTGTTATTGCAGCAACAAATATGCCAGACACTCTAGATCCTGCTCTAAGAAGACCAGGAAGATTTGATCGAGAAATTGAAATTGGTGTTCCAGACAAAGATGGAAGAGAAGAGATCTTAATGATTCACACAAGAAACATGCCTCTTGCAAAAGATGTAAACTTACGAGAAGTTGCAAAAGTAACTCATGGTTTTGTAGGAGCTGACTTAAATTCACTTGCAAAAGAAGCAGCAATGATTGTTTTACGAAGGATTCTTCCAGAACTAAAAAAACAAGGAATTGAAGAAGGGGATCCAATTCCAAAAGAAATTTTAGAAAAAATTATGATCTCACAAAAAGACTTTATTGAAGCTCTAAAAGTAGTTAGACCAAGTGCTATGCGAGAAGTGCTTGTAGAAACTCCCGAAGTGAATTGGGAAGATGTAGGTGGGCTTCAAGAAGTTAAAGGGAAATTACAAGAAGCAGTAGAATGGCCGCTTAAAAAACCAGAAGTCTTCAAACGTATGGGTATTAGGCCTCCAAGAGGAATTTTATTATATGGTCCCCCAGGAACAGGTAAAACCTTACTTGCAAAAGCAGTTGCAAAAGAAAGTGAAGCAAACTTTATTTTAGTAAACGGTCCAAGTCTCTTAAGTAAATGGGTCGGTGAATCGGAAAAAGCAGTACGTGAAATCTTTAGAAAAGCGCGTCAAACGGCGCCAACAATTTTATTCTTTGATGAAATTGATGCCCTTGTTCCAAGAAGAAGCTCTAGCAGTGACTCTCATGTTCAAGAACGCATTGTAAATCAGATGCTTACAGAAATGGACGGCCTAGAAAGCCTTAATGACGTTGTAATTATTGGAGCAACTAACCGTCCTGATATTATTGATCCCGCTCTATTAAGACAAGGAAGATTTGACCGAGTAATCTTAACACCTGCGCCAGATGAAGAGAGTAGAAATACGATCTTTAAAATCTATACTAAAGACATGCCAATTGACAAAGATGTAGACCTAGCAAGTCTTGCAAAAAAGACACAAGGTTATGCAGGATCTGACATCGAAGGTGTTTGTCGTGAAGCAGCACTTATTGCACTACGCTCTGATATCAAATCTAAAGAAGTTGCAATGGAGCACTTTAAAGAAGCACTATCTGTAGTTAAGCCATCAATTAGTAAAGACGTAGAAGAAGCATACAAAAAGCTAGAAGAATACTTTAGCACTGCAAGAGCAAAAGAAATTAAAGAAGACAAGATTAGTTATGTTGGTTAGAAATTAATCTCTTTTTTTTCTAATTCTTTCTTTAATTGTTCAACATTTTCAAACAAAATTGTGTTTATTCCAAGCTTTTTTGCTGGCGCTAAATTCTTTTTTAAATCATCAATAAAAATACACTCTTCTGCTTTAACTTTTGCTTTTTTTAATGCAATCTTGTAAATCTCTGGCTCTGGTTTATGTACTTCAAGCAAGGCAGAAATAATTATATGGTCAAAAAACGAATCAATTTTATGTTTTTTATTAAGCTGTGGCCACCATTCTTTAGTTTGATCAGATAATAAAATCAGTTGATATCCATTCTGTCTTAATTGTGAATATAACTCAATAATGCCTTCTTGTGGCTTAAAGTAATTTAATAATTTTTCTCGTAATTTTTTCCAATCTTCTTTAATGTTTAATTCTTCTAAAAATAAGTTCCAAAATTCTTTTTCTGTAACTTTTCCTGAAAAATACTGTTTATAATAACGTAAAAATATTTCCTCACTAGCTTTCAATGGAATATTATACTTTTGTTCTAAATAGTCACGAAAAATCCAAATGCCTCTGGTCAAAAAGACTCCTCCAAGGTCAGAGATAATAGTTTTAACCATACATGTGAGAAAAATCTTAATTTAATAAGTGTTATGTCTTATTTGACTCTATCTGGAAAGGTAGAAAAAGGTATACTGATTTCTGATAAGCATGAAAGCACAAATCAAAAAATGGTCCGGACAACTAAAAGCCAAACTTCACCACACGAGAAAAAGAGAAATGGCAATGGGAATAATAATCTACAATATGAAAAGGGTGATTAAATTAATAATCATAGTCTGAAACTTATTCCGGACAGAGCCTCCTTTTACAAAACTTTATATACCTTTTCTGTTTAATTCAGTATTAAAAAGGAGGATAAAATGGCATTTAAGCTAATTATTATAGCTGTTCTTGTGCTTGGTGCTTTGATAAGCGGGTGTGCCCCAGAAGAAAAACCGGCCATAGAACCAGAAAAATTAATTTTAGGGGTAGAAACCAGCTTGCTCCCCTCAACAGTATGGATCGCAGAAAATAAAGGCTATTTCCGAGAAGAAGGTCTTGATGTGGAGATTAGAGAATTTAGTTCTGGAAGAAATGCTCTTGCAACCATGCTAAAAGAAGGAAATCCTCAAAATCTTGACCTTGTTACAGCAGCCCAAACACCAGTCATGTTTAATAGCTTTACTAAGGACAATTATGCTATTGTTGCTACAATGGTCTCTTCTGACAAAGATCTTAAAATAATTACTAGAAAAGATACAGGCATACAATCAGCGGCAGACTTACAAGGGAAAAAAGTAGGCATCACACAGGGTTCAACTGGACAATACTTCCTTGGTTTATTTTTGAACCTTGCAGACATAGAATACTCTGATGTTAAGACTGTGGACTATGAAGCATCAAATTTGCCACAGGCATTAGCAGACTCTCAAGTTGATGCTATTAGTACCTGGGAGCCGCATATCTATAATGCAAAGAAATTGTTAGGTGATCAGGAAGTGTTACTCTCTAAAGAAGAAATTTTTAGAGAAGAATTTTATTTTATCTCCAATAAAGACTTTTTACAGGACAACCCAGATACTGTTAAGAAGTTTTTAAGAGCAGTTGAAAAAGGGGCAATATTTATCCAAAGGAACAAAACTGGGGCAATAGACATTGTTTCTCAAAGATTAAACTTAGATAAAGAATTTACTACTGCCGTCTGGGATGATTTTGTGTTTAAAATTTCCTTAGACCAATCCTTGCTTGCAACTTTGGAAGATGAAGCAAGATGGGCAATGGCCAATAACTTTGTAAAAGCAACTGAAATTCCCAATTACCTTGATTATGTTTACATTGATGCATTGGATGAAATAAAGCCGGAGGCTGTTACTATGGCACACAAGCGTCAGCAGAATTAAGGTTTACTTAAAATGAATGTTAAAATAAAAGTACGTCTCATTATTCTCTTTTTGGTAGTGGTTACTGCTTTTATCACTTTTTTAATCTACTCTAATGACCAACAGTTAGGGGACTCACTTCAAGAGCAAAGCTTAAATTACGAGATTGCAGGAGATGTGTTTGAGTTAAATCTTCGCACAGTAGATTATCTCTCCACTAGGGGAGAGCGAGCTAAAGTACAGTGGCTTGTTGTATATGACCAACTCGGGGTGTCTATAGAGCTAAGAAAAGCAGAAGAAGAAAAAGAAGAAAAAGAAGAAAAAAGACAGAGTGATGAACAAATTCTTGTTGATAAAATAGATTCGGGCTATAAAAGCATAAAACCACTATTTAATGCACTTGTCGAAAATTATGAGGGGGAACCTGAAAAAAGGTCATCAAAATATGAAGAGATATTAAGAAGGAGACTAATCATAAAAGCACAAGAGATCATTTCTGATGCAAAAATACTAGCTCAAGAGGAAGAAGAAGAAATTGCAATTCAAAGAAAACTTTTCCAAAGTTTTAGTATGGTTTTAATGATTATACTTACTGTTAATCTCGTCTTTGTACTATTGTATTTAGAAAGAAGTATCACAAAACCATTGAATAAACTAAGCCATGGTGCAGAGGCTATTGGAAAAGGAAACTTTGCACATAGGGTTAATATTAAAACAAAAGATGAATTTAAGGACTTATCTACATCCTTTAATCAGATGGCCTCCACTTTACAAAAATCAAAAAAAGAGTGGGAACAGTTGCCTTTAAGGCTAAAAAAAGAAGTAAAGCAGCGGACAAAAGAATTAGAAAGCTCCAAAAGAATATTGCAAAAGAGAGTTTTAGAATTAGAAGAATGGCAAAACCTCACTGTTGGCAGAGAACTTCGCATTGAAGAATTAGTTAAAAAAGTGCAAAAATTAGAATCACGGCTTGGAGTTACACCTACTGAAAAAGGGTTAGAAGATATTAAACAAGAGAAACTAAAGACAAAGAAAAAGAGGAAAAAAGTTACACGGAATTCCAAAAAAAAGAGGTAATTGAATGAAACTTAATGTTCGGCTAATCTTAGGATTTTTACTAGTTGCCCTACTTATTAGCGGGACAAGTATAGTTGGCAACCAATTAACCAAAGCAAATATTATTGAAATAGTTGAAAGAGAAAATCCAAAAGTCCAGGCAGTATTAGAAATGGAAATCTATGCAAAAGAAGCTGCTAGTAGTGTTTTTAGATATTTGGATAATAACAATCCTCAAGAGAAAGAAGCATTCATTAATGCTACTTATGATTTTGAAAGGTTTCATCTCGTTTTGCATGAGAAAGTAAGGCCAGAGGAAGAAGGTCAACTTGAAGAAAGTCTACATCCATTAATTGAAACTTATTTTAAGTTAGGACCAGAAATAATGGACCAATCAGATCAAATTACTGATGGTCTTACACAGATGCGCTCTAACATTGAGAAAATAGATACGCTTTTTGATGAAAAATTACAGCCAACAATAGATGAAAATTCTCCTCAGGCTTTCGGTAAGCTCAAAGCTGCTTTGGGGATGAGAGTAAGTGTTGTTGAAACTTTTGCAACAGTAGAAAGTTATTTTCTAACCGTGCATATACCTCTTCAACAACAAGAACAACAAGAACAACAACTAAGGGATGCTATTAAGGAATCTGAAGAAAACTTTGAGCGCTTTGAAAAGGAGTACCGTTCTTTCCAGTTGTCGCCGCAGGAAAAAGAGTGGGTTAACGCAATAAATCATAATTTTTTGGACACTAAAAAACAAGCAGATGAAGTAATTACATTAGAAGACAAAAAACAAGAATTAATCAAGAAATTTGAAGAAGATGGAATGAAAATAGATCATATCTTAAATAAGCGGCTTCAAGTTATGGCTCTAGAATTTATTCAAGAGGATGTAAAAAGAGCTTTAACAACCACCACAATAATGTTTGCAGCAATCCTTACAGTTTTAATTTTGGCTGTTGTCTTTGGATTATTTCTTTCCTATTCCATCACTAAACCGATAACTGGGCTTACCAAATCAAATGTGGCTATTAGTAAAGGGAAATATAAAAAGGCACAACAATATCAACTACAAAAGCATCAACGGCACCTGCCTACTGAGATTGCAGAGTTGATAAATGCAAGAGAGCTTATGCTCACAAAATTATTACAAAACGAAGAAGAACTTAAAAAATCAAAAAAACAGCTTAAAAAAAATCTAACTGAGCTAGAAAAATCAAAAAAAGAAATTGAAAAAGGCAGCCGAGGAAAGGAACAGCAGCGGATTGCAACCTTAAGCATTCTAAGGGATGTTGGTTATGCAAAAAGAGAATTAGAAAAATCCTATAAAGAACTTAAAAAGAGTGAAGCTGCCAACAAGCAAATTTTTCTCCACACATCTCATGAACTAAAAACTCCGATCACTCCAATCATGGCTCAGGCAGAACTGCTGCGAGGCGAAGAGTTAGGAAAACTTTCAAAAGAACAAAAAAAAAGTATTGACCTTATCATCCGTAACATGGAGTTACTTAACCATTTGATTAGTGATATCCTTGAAGTTTCACGAATTCAGGCAAAGACAGTGAAGTTAAAAATATCTAAAGCTAGCCTAAAGAAGATAACTAATAACGAAGTTGCAAAATTCCGCCCTCTTGCAAAAAAGAAAGGAGTACAGATAATCAATAAAGTGCCTGAGCTATCTGTTTTCTGCGATGCACTGCGAATAAGACAAATCTTTACAAACCTCTTAGATAACGCACTTAAGTTTACTCAAAAAGGAACGATAACACTTACTGCGCAAAAAGAAAAAGGGGCTGTTGTTATTTCTGTAAATGACACAGGAGTTGGAATGGATAAGGAAGATCTTGCTAAGGTGTTTTCTCCTTTTTATCAGATTAAACCGTCTTACAAGCTACATGCAAAAGGAACTGGTCTGGGATTGTCAATTTGTCGCAGCTTCATCCAGCAGCACGGCGGTAAGATCTGGGTGGAAAGTAAAAAAGGGAAGGGTTCAACATTTCACTTTACGCTTCCAGTAAAGAAGCAGATACAAAAAATTTAAATATAAAAACAAAAGGATAATACACAAAAGGACAATACAATGGCAAAAAAAATATTGGTGGTAGATGATGAGCAAGATATTCTTACTACCGTAAAGATGGTTCTTGAGAAGCAAGGGTATAAAGTTACTACTGTTAACGGTGGAAAGAAAGCATTGGAATTACTAGATAAAGAAAAATTTGATTTAGTGTTATTAGACATTTTAATGCCTGAAATGTCAGGGGATGAAGTTGCTAAAAAAATCAGAAAAAACTCAAAACTCAAAAATCAAAAAATAGCATTCTTAACCGTAGTTACACTACGAGAACAGGGAAAAGCAGAAATGAAGAAACTAAATCCTGCTGATTATATTCAAAAACCGTTTTTAATGGATGAGTTTAGAAAAAGAATTAAGAAAATAATCGGTTCACCATGAAAATAGAAGAAACCATCAAAAATAACCAGGTAGTACTTCTCTTGCTTAAGCGTAGCTCTCAGCAAGCACTACTTAAAGTGTGCAAGTCTTTCTCAGACAAAGATATAGGGATAATTACTTCCAGCATCCCAGCAGAAATAATGCTTCAAAAAATGAAGCAAAATAATGTTGACTGCTCTCACACATTATTTGTTGATTGTGTTTCTAGAAATGGGAAAAAATCAAAACAAATTATCTATGCACAAGGACCGTCTTCATTAACCGGCTTATCTTTAATTATCTCAAAGATGTTAAAATCAAAAAGTATAGACCTAATCATTCTAGACAGCATTTCCAGTTTACTTCTTCACAATAAAGATATTACTCTAGCTAGTTTTCTTCATAATTTAGTTAATAAAATTCAAACAACTAACACAAAACTCGTCCTTACCATGTTGGCTGGTGATAAAAAAGGCTCTTTGTCTAGTGTCCAACTATTCTGTGATGCAGTTCTGAAAGTGTAAATACAGCCAGGGGTAAATAACGTAGTTAGCAAAAAAAGCCTCTTTTCTGGACAAGCCAAAAAAAAGAAGCTTTTATATACTGTATGTATTTAATATATGGCATAAAATAGGTGTTTTACATGATAAAAATGGTGGTTGTGGTCCTTCTCGTAAGTGCCTTACTTATTGCTGGCTGCACTGATAGTGGATCAGAATCTAAAAAAACGCCACAAGAAATAACAGTTGCTGTTTCTAAATTAGAAGCTACTTCTTTAGTAAGGATTGCTCAATCTCAGGGTTTTTTTGAAAAGCATGGGCTAAACGTTAAATTTACTGAACAAGATTTAGGAAAATTTTCCTTTCAAGAACTCCTTTTAGGAAATGCTGACATTGCTACTCTTGCTGAATCTCCTGTTGTTGCACATAGCTTTCATCGTGATGACTATGTTGTCTTTGGTACAATTCACTCTTCAAATTCAAATATAAAACTTATTGCAACCAGTGATATCAAGAAGAACCAAGACCTAGAAGGAAAGAGAATAGGGATTACAAGAGGAACTGTTGGAGAGTTCTACCTTCATAACTACTTAGTATATCACTCCATTAATACAAAAGATATTACAATAGTTGATGGAAAACCTGATAAGTTAAAAGTATTATTAGAAGATGGTTCAATAGATGCCTTTGCACTGCGTGAGCCACATGTATTTAAGACAAAAGAATTATTAAAAGAAAAAGTAAATGTCTTTTCTAGTGACCATTACATTGCCACATTTAATGTTGTTGCTATGTCCAAATTTGTAAATCAAAATCCAGAAATTATTCATCAGTTCCTTTTAGCTCTTATTGATGCAGAGAACTTTCTTGCGGCAAATAAAAAGCAAGCAATTGATATCGTCTCTTCTGATTTACAGTTAGATAAAAACTATCTGCAAAAGACTTGGGAAGAATCAGATTTTTCATTAACTCTACCTCAAACTCTTATTCTAACAATGGAATCTCAAGCTAATTGGAGAATTCAAAATAAGTTGACCAATTCAACAGAGGTTCCAAACTATCTAGATTATATCTACATAGATGCTTTAGATGAAATTGATCAAAATAGAGTAGAAATAATACATTGATTTATGTCATTACATTTAAAAACAAATTCCTAATAAAATTCTATATGTCTAAACTTAAAGAACTAACATTAGAAGATAGAAAGCTACGTTATCAAGGTAATGAATTTTCTTCAATTCAAATGATTCCTCCGATTGCAGTTAAGTTAGATTCTAATGGAGATCTTCCTGCTAACTTTAATCCTCCTTTTGGTGGTTATTTTCTTGTAGGTGAAAAAATGAGTACGGGAGGTAATGATTACTTACCAATGCAGGGTTTTAGGTTTAAAGGTGAGGGAAAAATAAAATATGGTGAAGCTCCTGGTGAAACTCACTTGCCTTTAATTGAGTTAGATCTTCTTGCAAATCCTCCTTATATTTGCAGTGTTGGTGGAAGAGGATATCCTCAAATCCCACTAAATAGGGATGATTCAAATGGTATATCCTATGCTCCATTTACAAATTTTGACCTTGAATTACCTACAGCCGTAAAACATACGATTGACGGATTAGATCAAAAATTAGCTCAAAAAAATGAGAAAATAATAGATCCCTTTCCCCATTATACTCCTGAAACTTTAGGGGGAAATTTCTCTCAAAATCCAGATTTAATCTGGGCAAGAGTATTTTACAGTAACATTGGGGGAGGAGAACAATTCTTAGATAAAGAAGACTTAAGTTACGATGCTCTTTCAGTAGGCATACCTGTTTTACTTGGAAATAATGAAGTCTTAATTCCACAAACTAGGCTCTCAAATATAATTAATAGACTTCAGTAACATCAAAACTGCCATAACTGAATAACAACTAGCGCTAAATAAAATAACAGTAAGATAACACCTTCATACTTAGTAATTGATTCTTCTTTGTACTTATACCCTTTCCAGATAAATGCAACCAAAAGTAAATTCATTACAATCATCCATGTTAGATCAAAATAAAACACATTCCCTGTAATTGTAAACGGAGATAAAACCGTAATTATTCCAAGAGTAATGAGCAATGTAAAAATATTAGATCCAAACGTTTCTGTAATTGCTGCATCTTTGTATCCTTTTAATGTTCCTTGAATTGCTGCAGCAATATTAGGAATCCCTGTTCCAATTGCTCCAAAGACAATTCCTACTAAAATCCCAGGCAGTTGCAATACTTTATTCATCTCAATTAAAGAATAAGAGAATAAATACGATCCACCTACAAGCACTATTGCTCCAATAAAAAAAGTAAACAGTGACGCTTTAAGTCTAAATCGTAGTTTTGTCAAACCTCCAATTAATCCAAGATTAACATAAATTCGCTTAAGCTCTTCTTTTACTCTTTTTTGTGGTCGCCATTTCTCAAAAAACCACACATTAAGAGCATAAGGAACAAATAGCAATAATAACACGATTCCTTCTGTTCTTGTATACTGCAAATCAGAACCAAACAAAAGCACAATTCCTGCAACTACAATCATAAAAATGCCATCACGGATCACAACTGCCTTTTCAACTTGTAACTTTCCAAGCAAAGCAGACAAACCCACAATTAACCCAATATTTGCCATAATTGAACCAATTACAACTCCAAGTCCAATATTTAATTCTCCCAATAAAAAAGAATACACTGAAGAAAAAATCTCTGGTAAACTTAAAACAAATGATATTAACAATGTAGTTACTGCAACATAGCCTGTACCTAATTTCTTTGCCACTGGCACCATTGAATCTGTAATCCAATCTGAACTCTTCCAAATAAGTAAAATTGAAAGTACAAGTAATGTTATTGTTATTAATGCCATAAATCCTTACCTAACTTACTATCTTCTCCTAATTTTTTTCCTTCTTCGTCATAAAAAATAGCATTAACCTCTAACTCTTGTTCTCCTTTAAATTTTTTAAGGTCACCACAAGAGATTACCATTTTTTCATTATAAGACTCTTGTTTACTTTTATTACATATTATCTCTTCACCTAATTTCACTTCAATATCAATTAAACATGAAATCTCAGTTGGTCCAACTACTGACAATTGTTGGGGGGGATTCCGTGTTATATCAAATATCTCCTGATTTTCACATGATACAAGAATTCCTAAACCACTGCCTATAAAGTAATAGACAATGCCAAGAAAAACAGCTAACCCTATAACTGCTAATAGATTTTTCTTTTGTTTATTTTTGCTTTTCATCTGTTTCACTCCTCTTTTTATTCTTAAAATGGTTACGTACAATAAGGATAACTAAACCAAGTATAATTATGACGGTTAAGGTTATTGACTTGTAAAGATATGATCTGAAGAAAGGAGACAAAAATAAATTTAAAAAAACAATAGAATAAGCTGTGAAGAGTATTAATATATAACTTACTGTGATTGTATTATTAAGTTTAAACAAGTATTCATAAATCTTTAAAGACTTCTCTTTAATCCAATCATCAAAAGCCAGATAAAAAGTTCCAAAGAGCAAACAAATAAACCATAGCCCTCCCATTAGGTAAGAGAAAATCATGGGTAATTCCATACTAAAATTAAAATAAAGTTGTACTGGCCTAATTATTTTCGGAAGTATCTCTAGGTATACAGGAATTAATATTGCTATAACTAACAACTGTAACTCAAAGCTCTTTCCTTTTTGATTTTGGCCTGACATTTCTTACCTTTTCTTTCCTACTGCTTTATCATAGATCCACTCAATGATATTATACACAATCAATAGCACTACTGCTGCAATTGCCATAACTCCCCAATCAGCCCACTCTAACGGCACTGTACCAAACCAATTTGACAACGGAGTATAAATTGCAGCTAATTGCAATCCAAAGGAAATAATGACTGCTGCAACAAGCCACTTATTAGTAAACATACCAATCTTATAATCTGTTCGAATTTCATACAACCGAACGAGTTCAAAAATCACTAGTGATGTAAAGACAATTGTCTGTGCCTTTGCAAGACCAGAGCCTTGATATAAAATAAAAAGTATTAAACACAATATCCCAATCAACACACCAAATGTAATAATACTCTGTCTTAATTCCCCTGATAAAATACTCTCTTTTGCATTTCTTGGCTTTCTTTCCATAATCCCTGGGGAATGTGTATCTAAACCCAGGGCAGTTGCAGGTAGGCCATCTGTAACAAGATTAATCCATAAAATTTGAATTGCTGTAAGTGGCAACCCTATTTCCAATTTAAACATAGAAGCATAGAGTGACGCAAACAAAATAACTGCAATCTCCCCTAAGTTACTTGACAATAAGTAGTTTACAAACTTGCGAATATTATCAAAAATACCTCTTCCTTCCTCCACAGCATTTACAATAGATGCAAAATTATCGTCTGTTAAAATCATGTCTGATGCTTCCTTTGCAACATCTGTTCCCGTAATCCCCATGGAGATACCAATATCTGATTTCTTTAATGCAGGAGCATCATTTACTCCATCACCAGTCATTGCAACAACATGGCCTTGTTTTTTTAATGCTTCAACAATACGTAGTTTATGTTCTGGGTTTACTCTTGCAAACACGCCAATTTCTTTAATCTCAGAATCTAAATTAACTTTTGCAATCTCTTTTCCTGTAATTGCTTTTCCAGTAATCCCTAACTCCTTTGCAATCGCTTTAGCCGTACTAATCTGATCGCCCGTAATCATAATCACTCGAATACCTGCTTTATGGCAAGTTGCAATTGACTCACGAACCTCTTTACGTGGAGGATCAATCATTGCTTGAAGTCCCACAAAAATCATATTTCTCTCAGCCTTCTCAGCCAAAGAAGCTTCTTTACTTCCCTTTGCAACATTCTTTACTCTTTTAGACTCTTCATTTATTTCATTATACGCAAAACCCAACACACGCAATGCCTCTGATGCAAATGCATTATTTTGTTCGAGAATTTTTTTCTTAATTTCTCTACTTAAACGTACAACTTTTCCATTTAATAAAATTCGATCACATTTCTCAATTAAAATATCGGGTGCTCCTTTAGAATACGCAACATAACCGCTCTTTGCAACGCCTTTAACCTTGCCATCTTTTCCAATCTCTAACGGACGATGGATTGTTGTCATCATCTTTCTCTCGGATGTAAATGGGACTTCATTTACTCTTGGCTGTATCTTCTCAATATTCTTATGCTTTAGTCCTGCTTTTTCAGCAGATACAATTAATGCTGCCTCAGTTGGATCTCCAATTACTTTACGAACACCATCCTCTCCTTTTTCTGACTCTAATCTGGCATCATTACACAAACTCCCAATCCTTAATAATAATTGCAGAGGGCTAACATCAGCTGTCTTTTCTCCAACCGTAAATTTTCCATCAGCACTATACCCAGAACCAGTTACTGCATATGTTTTATCACTGGCCCAAATTTTACGCACAGTCATTTCATTATGTGTTAACGTGCCTGTCTTATCTGTACAAATCACATCGACACTACCTAATGTCTCAACAGAAGGTAATTTACGAATTAATGCATTACGTTTAATCATCTGTTGTACACCAATTGCAAGAGAAATAGTAATTACTGCGGGAAGTCCTTCAGGAATTGCTGCAACTGCTAATGCAATAGCTGTTAAAAACATCTCACTCACACTATTGCCTGATAAAACTCCAGCTAAAAATACAACTACTGCAACAACAACAACAGCAATAGTTAAATTTCTCCCTAACCTTCGTAACTTCTTTTGTAACGGCGTTTGTTTTTCATGTGCCTTTTCAATAAGAGTAGCAATCTTTCCAACTTCGGTTTTCATCCCAGTATGTGTGACAACAGCTCTTGCCCTCCCACCACTAATAATTGTAGATGAATACACCATATTCTTTCTATCTGCTAAAGGTGTACCTTCCTTTAACACATCAACAATTTTTGTAACTGGTTGTGATTCTCCTGTTAACGGTCCTTCTTGTGTCTGTAACGCGTGAACTTCAATTAATCGTGCATCTGCTGGAACCTTATCACCAGTTTCTAAAATTAAAATATCTCCTGGCACTACATACTTACTATCGACTTGTACTTCTTTACCATTTCTAATCACTTTGGCTTTTAGTGATGCTAATTTTTGCAGAGCTTCAATTGATTTTTCTGCTCTGTATTCTTGTACAAAGCCAAGAATTGCATTCAACACAATAATTATCCCAATTACTGTTGCATCAACATATGCATGCTCAAATACTGAAAACCCTAAGGCAACAATTAAAATCCACACTAATGGACTAGAGAACTGCTCAAACAAAATCTTAAGCGGACTGATCTTTTTTCCAGCTTCTAATTGATTTAATCCATACTTATGTAGTCGCTCTTCAGCCTGTTGTGACGTAAGTCCCTTTGCTGTTGTTTTTAACTCAGAAAACACTTCAGAACCTTTCTTAGTATAATATATAGAATAATCTTCTTTCATCTCACCCATTTTAGGCTAAAATAAAACTGTTTATGTTTAAAAAGATTTGGATTTAGGTAATGTAGTTCGTTCCTGTGAGCAGGGCACGGGCCCTCTAATAATGCATCTTTAATTTTATTTTCCTAGTTAGTGCATTATGCCCCTCGATGGGCGCTGCTCACCCATTTAACTAAATGCACGAAGAAAAAGAAACCTTTATAATCCCTAAATAACTTCTTTTGATCTATGTTAGTATTCGGTATAGATGTTCCATTAGTTGAAATTCTATTTGCACTAGCTATACTAATATTTTTGATTCTTGCAGAAGTAATTGTAATTCTTGCACTCATGATTAAAAAGATGAATCGCATGAAGGAATTAGAAGACGAAGAACGGGAAGTATTGAAGGGTTCTAGACGTTAATCTTTTACATCTATTTTTTAATAACCTAGAAGGCAATTTTATTAAGTGTATATCAAAAATAAGAATAAAAAATTAAAAAAGAAAAAACTCTATTTCTTAGCAGCAGCTGCCGCATCTTTCTTTTCAGCTGGAGCAAGCTCATCAATCATCTTTTGTGGGATCTCTGCTTGGCTCATAGCCTCTCTAATCTTCTTGTTTGCAGATCCTTCCATCTTCTTTAAGATCTCTTTTGCTTTTACTTCAAACTCAGCTCTACGTTTTTCTAGCTCTGCTTGGAGTCTTTTCTTTTCTTCTTCAAGATGTTTTTTCTCTTCTTCAGTAAGTTCAGTTTTTCCTGAGCTAATCTTCTCATCAAACTTACCTTCATCAATTGCTTTAAGTGCATCTTGTGCAGGCATTCCTTCAACTAAAATACCCATAGATTGACATGTACCAATAATCTCTTTAGCACGCATCTTAAGATTCTTTCCAAGAAGTGCATCTTCTTTCATGTTTGCAATTTTTAAAATCTGTTCAATTAATAAGTCTGCAACTTTTTCTGTTAGTGGATTTCCAGCTCCTTTTTGGATCCCAGCTTCTTTTTTAATTAACGCTGCTGCTGGAGGAGTTCCAATTTCAATAGTAAATTCTTTAGTCTCATCATCCACATTTACTTTAACTGGAACCTGCATTCCTTTCAAATCTGCTGTTTTTTTGTTAATTTCAGCTACTACCTGTCCAATATTTACTCCAGTTGGACCAAGGGCTGGGCCGAGTGGCGGAGCAGCTGTTGCCTTTCCACCTTCAATTAATGTTTCTACTGTTTGTTTTCCCATGGTTTTTTTCACCTAAATTATGAATTTTTAAGCACAATTCGCATCAAATTATACTTAATTTGCGTAACGACCTAAAGAAATAGCTTCCATTTAAAAAGTATTCTATTCCAGAAATAAACTCAAGTAATAAACTAAAAACAAGAAATAACCTATTCTCCTAGTGTATCCTTAAATTCTTCTTGACATACATTTGAACAGAAAAGATACTGCTCACCTTCAATCTCAATCGGAGAAGCTTCATCTCGCTCAATTGCTGTGCCACACTCTGCACATTCAGGGACATCAGCTTCATCGTTATACCCTTTCATGAACGCTTCTTCAGATGATGTAACTTCTCCGTCCTCTAGAAGCTCTTCTTCCTTGGGTTCAGCATGTTCATCGTATGTGTATTCATCCATAATCTGCTTTTCCTGTAAGTCGTATTTAAAGCTTGTGTCTATGGAGTATATACCTCTATTAAAAAAGTGTCATTTATGACTAAATTCACGCAAGATTTGCACTATTTTTGCAACAGCTGTGTCCCATGAAAAAGAGTATTCGACAGTCCTTCTTGCATTCATTCCTAACTTAATTCGCAACTCAGGATTTTCAACTAATTTTACAATCTTACTACGCAGTGTAGACACACTTGCTTTTGGAAAAAATACGCCATTATGTCCCTTTACAATATATTTTTCCATAAATCCTACTTTGGTAGAAATAACTGCAACGCCACAAGACATTGCCTCAAGTGTTGCAAGTGACGTGGTTTCTGTTACACTAGGCATCACAAAAATATCCATCGCTTGTAAATACTCTTCTGCATTCTCTACAAATCCTGTAACAGTACAATTAGGGGTTTCTTTAAATTTACTAACAACCGAAGGACTTCCGTCTCCTACCATCAATAAATGCACATCGTTTCTTCCTAGTCCTTTAAATGCTCTTAATAACGTCTCAGTATTCTTTTCTCCTGTAATTCTTCCAACATAGCCTACAATTGTTTTATTTGGCAAACCTAGTTTTTTCTTCATGCCAATTTTATCTTTTGGAACACTAAACCGGAAAGTATCAACCCCTAACTGCGCAACTTTTGTTTCCCCTACAATTCCTTCTTTACGCAATTCATCTTGCAATCCAGCATAAGGGATTAACAACAAATCAGGACGATTATGTAACTTAATTAATGTTCTTTTTAAGATTCCAACCATACGTTCATTTGCATTATAGTACTTTTGCACAAATTCCCAAGTTTTAGTGTGAAAATACATCACACTCTTTTTTTGTAATTTATTTGCAAATTTTAATGCGTAATAGCCAATTGGTCCTGGGTCTTGTACAAATACAACATCTGATTCTTGTACAATCTCTTTAATTTTATTCAAATTCTCTTTGGTAAGTGCAATGGAGTGATACGTAAACATCTTCAAACTCTTAGATAATTCCAAAAGAGTTGTTTTAACGTCTAAAAAATGTTCTTCATTACTAAAGCGAGGTGCAACTAAATGTAATGCTAACTCAGAACTCGCACGTTTTAAAAATTCTTCAACAAAACGTCTAACTCCATCTACTTTTGGATAGTACGTATCTGCCATCACTGCAACTTTTATCTTTTCCATTTTATTTATAACACTCTAAAAAACTTTTCTGCAAACCATGTTCGTAGTTTAATCCCATTTACTATTGCTCGATACAAAATCAATAATGATAGGGGATAAATTGCATTATATCGTTGACTTTTAAACGCCTTTAATGCCAACGTTTTTTTCTTGTATGAATCTTTAATACTTACAAATAATGCAGGAAACTTTGTCTTAAATGAAACAGGATTCCATACTGAATATACATACACTTCTGGTTTGTATTTGAGTTTTTGTACAAGTTCCATTGTAATCTTATGCACGTCTTTGTGGTCTGGATGAGGGTCTTCAAAACTATGTGTGAAAATTCTACTTGGCTTTTCTCTTTGCAAAATGTCTAAAAATTGACGTTCTAAATTCTGCTCTTTATAGTCTTCTTTTAACTTCAACTCATTCATATCAAAAAAGATCGTATCACAACCAAGAATCTTACTTGCATCATATGTCTCAAGCTCCCTAAACTTTTTTACTTCACTTTCTTTAATCCATGGATGTGACTTTGCGCCATATGAATACACAATTGCAAGTACTCGCTTACCTTCTTTTATATAATTAGCAATAGTGCCACCTGCACCGATTACAAAATCATCAGAATGTGCACTCATTACAATAATTGTCTCAGACATAGTATTAAGAATACATTTCAACTTTAAAAAATGTGTGTTACTATAGATGTTTATATGTGCCTTCAACTAAATTCAAATATTCTTCAACCCTTGGCAACTGATCTACTTTTTTGCTAATTCCTTCAAAAGTTTTCTATCTTCTTTAATTACTGCTCTACCAGCTAGTTCCATTAACTTAATTTTCTTTCTTTCCTCTTTAGACAATTTTCTAGCTTTGATTTTCATTTTCAATTATATCTAAGATTGTTTCTTTTAAATATTTTTCCAAGTCTTTTTCTCTAATTGGAATTGTATACGCATTAATCCAATCATGTATCTCCTTTGTAGTCACTTTACTTTGGAACTTTGCAATCTCAACAATAAATTTAACTGCTTTTTTATATTCAATTTTTAAGTGTAAACCGCTAATAAATAATATGATTTTTGCAAAAGCATGTGCTGTTCTTTTATTTCCATCATTAAAATGATGTCTCCGTGCAAATTCTTCATAAATAAATGTAGCGACTTTCTTTGGATTCTGAGAATGTTCTTCGTGAAATAATAAAACTTTATAGATTGAATGGTATAATCCTCCAGCGTCTCTAATTCCAGCAACACCCCCACTTTGTTCAATAATTCCATCATGCAACCTAGAAATTAAATCGTCAATCTCTTCGATAAAATCTTTACTCAGCTTTTTCTTGCTAAACATTATGGTTATAAATATAATACAACATATAAATGTAACTTTTAACAACAACATTTAAATAAATCAACACTCTTCCAAGATACATGAAAGCGTACCAACAAACAACTCATACAACAACAGTAGTTGGTACTACAACCACAACAACTGCATAGGCGCGGTTGTTTAGGCTGGTTGTTCTTTTTTCTTTGAAAAATTGGTTCTAAACAGCTAATTCTATGTCTCAAATCAAACAAAACTTTAAAAACAAATAAAGAAAACAAAAACACAAGAAAGGTGAACAAATATGAAGATACTGGCAATCCACGCAGATTTTATTGAATTTCAAGCAAAGAAAAAGGCATTCAAAGCAGCAGAAGAAGGTGTAAATACTGAAAAACAACGTGTTGATGAATGTCTTGTAATCTTTACAGCAGCAGAAAAACCAGATGAATCTGATCCAAAAGCAGTTCTTGAACGCTACATGCAAGAAATCAAAAATATTGCAACTCAAGTAAATGCAACTACCTTAGTACTATATCCCTATGCGCACTTAAGCTCAAATCTTTCAAATCCAAAACTTGCAGAGCAGTTAATGAAAGATGCACAGCGAATCTTAGCAGAAAAATATGCAGTATATCGAGCACCATTTGGGTGGTATAAATCATTTAATGTTTCTTGTAAAGGTCACCCACTCTCAGAACTGAGTAGAAGCTTTGGTCCAGATCAAACAGGAGACTCAGAAGTAAAAGATCATAACCATGTTGACTTAAAACGTGAATTTAAAGACGAGCCGTTTGAATATAGCTCAGAGCCATTACAAAAAGAATCACAGATTAATTTTGCAGCAGCATTCATTGCCGCAAAAGCAATCAAATCTTTATTTGCTGAAGCACAAATTGGCTCCATTGGATTTTACCACGATCAAGCATATGTGGATGTTGCAGGTGTAAAAATCAGACAGGATGATTTTAAAAGAATCTCAAAGCAAATGAATAAAATTGTGCAAGCAGATATTGCATTTGAAAAACAAAATGACTCAAGTAACCTTGCTCCCTTACAAAAAGAAATTTTAACAGACATTGGCCAAGATAAACCATCTTATCAATTAGAAGATGAATCAATTGTTCCTTTATTTCAAGACCCACTTCCAAATTCAACAAAAGATGTAATTGCTTCTAAACTCCTAAACTTAGGTAGTGCATACTGGAAAGGTAATGAAAAAAATCAACAACTCAATAGAATTTATCTTGCAGGTTTTGTTTCAGAGCAAAAATTACAAGAATATGAAAAAAAGCAAGAAGAAGCAGAAAACAGATCACATATGAAAATTGGCAAAGAACAAAATCTCTTTGTAATCTCAGAACTTGTGGGTCCAGGACTACCTCTTTTAGCACCAAAAGGAATGATTATTAGACAACAAATTGTTGACTTTTTATGGGAACTTCACAAAGATAAAGACTATAAATGGGTGTGGACGCCACACATTGCAAAAGATTCTCTTTACAAAACATCTGGACATTGGGATAAATTTGGTGACGAACTTTTCAAAGTACAAGGTAAAACAGATACTTTTGTTATGAAACCAATGAACTGTCCTCATCACATGCAAATCTTTGACAGCTTTACTCTAAGTTACAGAGACATGCCAATTAGACTCTTTGAGCCAGCAACAATTTATCGTGATGAAAAGTCAGGTCAACTTCATGGTCTATCCCGAGTAAGGGCAATTACACAGGATGATGGACACTTATTTTGTAGAGTAAATCAAATCAAAGAAGAAGTGGGAACTATTGTATCAATTGTAAGGCAATTTTACAAAATCTTAGGCATGGAAGACTATTGGGTAAGCTTTTCAGTTCGTGGAGAAGACAAATCAAAATATCTTGGAACGGATGAAGTATGGAATACAGCAGAAGATGCGCTTGAAGCAGCAGCAAAAGAGAATAACTTGCCATACAAAAGAATTGAAGGAGAAGCAGCATTCTACGGTCCAAAATTAGACTTTATGTTTAAAGATGCTTTAGGTAGAGAATGGCAACTGGCAACAATCCAGTGTGACTTTAACCTTCCAGAGCGCTTTGACTTATCGTATATGAATGAGCAAAGCCATAAAGAACGCCCTGTTGTAATCCACAGAGCAATCTCTGGATCTTTGGAGCGTTTTATGTCAGTTTTAATCGAGCACTTTGCAGGAAACTTCCCTGTCTGGCTAAGTCCAGTACAAGTAAAAATTGTAACTGTCACAGACAGAAGCATAGATTATGCAACTAAAATTGCAAAACAGCTACGTGCTCAAGACGTGCGTGTTGAAGTAGATGATCGAACTGAAACCATGGGCAGAAAGATTCGAGATGGTGAAAAAGAAAAAGTACCGTATATCTTAACCATTGGCGATAAAGAAGTTGAAAAACAGTGTCTTGCAGTAAGGGATAGAAAAACAAAAGAAACCACCTTTGACGTTAATACAGATGAATTTATTGCAAAAGTTGTGCAAGAGATTAAAGAGAGAAAGTTATAATCCCTTCTCAAATTTATTTTTTTAATTTACTTCTTTACTTACTTCCATAACGAAAATTTCTTTGTAAGAGCACTTAACTCTTGCCAATCTCCAAACATACAAATCCCAAAATATTCTAGGTCCTCTTCTTTTGTTTTTGCTGTATTTGCATGTTGCTCAACATAGGTTTCACCTATCATTGTATGTGTGAAATCAGTTAATTTCATGTTTTTTTCAATTGCTGCTTGACGTAAATTTCTAATCTGTCCAGACCCTGCTCGTAAAACAATAAACGGTATGTCTGAAATCATTGGATGTGTTGATCCATTTGCATCTTTGTAATCTTGTAGTCGCATCTCTTCTTTATTTTCAATGCTCCCGCCAAGACCAAATGCCATATGGGCTAGTGCATTCATTGCTCTGCCTGCCTCAATTTTTTTATTGAGGACAGCTACAATTTTATGTTTAAATGGAGTAAATTCAGTTCTATTTCCTATTGTTGTTTCCATTGTAAAAGTTAAGTTTCTACACACATTATATTAAACTTGAGTAGACTATGGTCTACTTTGAAGAAAGTGCATTTTCAATGATTTTATTCTCTGCCTTACGTAAATGAGAAAGAAACACAGTCTTTGGAATATCTAAAATTGCTGCAATTTCACTTGCAGTTTTTGCACGTGGCCATTTGTAATATCCAAAATGTTTTGCAAAACCAATGACCTCACGTTGTTTTGAAGTAAGTTCAGAATGTATTGAATCCTCTTTAATATAATTAATTTTAATTGGATGTTTTTTCTTTACATACTCATATACTTTTGTAATATTTTTTTTCTCAGCTGTTGCAAGTGTCCACTGCTCATGCTTTCCAATAAACTTAACTGGCGCAACGGGAAATAAATTATTGTCAAAAAAGATATCAGAAAATTGCTCGTGTTTGTCGGTGTGCCTTGTAAGCGTTCGCAAATAAATTTTATCTTTATCCTCGCTAATTGGCTCAACTTTTTTAACATACTCGTTCTTTTTCAAATACGCAATTACTTCTTTGAACCTAGCAGAACTTCCCTTAGCCTCTAGCACATCAGCAACTAAAACGTGTGCAACTTTACCTTTAACCCAGCGCACATCAACAGATGAAAACTTCATCTCTGGGAATTTTATGTGGATATCAGAGCCCCAACACCCCTTATGTTCAATATTAAACTGTACCTTGTACATAAATAAAAACAAATCTCTGTTGTATTAGAATCTTTCTGTTTAATGTAATCTAATACAAAAATTCAAGCAAAAAAGAAACATTCATAAATAAATTTTCTTTTCTTAAAAAAATGCAAAAAAATAAAATACCAAAATGGATTAATATTGTTTCAATAATCATTGCACTTCTTAGCTTATTTGTAGCAATATCGCTCTACTTTTTTCCAGAACAAGTTGTTAAAAATGCGGATCTTATGGCTCTAGGCTCATTATTCCTTGTTAAAATGTGGGCTGCAAGACAACTTGCAATTGCTTTAATCATTGGATACTCGATCTTCAAAAAATCCATTCCAATGTTGCAAATCTCTTTAATTGCGTATCTTTTAATGAATCTTCAAGATGCAATTATTGGTCTTTTACAAAATGATTTAGGACTAATTGCAGGTGCAACCTTTTTTACATTCCTTTCAGGAGTAATGGTCTGGAGACTATCTCAAAAATGAGTACTTATATCTCTATTCTAAGGGGAATTAATGTCAGTGGGAAAAATAAGATTAAAATGCAAGATCTTAAAGGACTCTATGGATCCTTAGGTTTTTCAAATGTTTTAACATATATTCAGAGTGGAAATGTAATTTTTACTAGCTCAAAAAAAGATACTGCCAAATTAGCATCAACCATAAAATTAGCTATTAAAAAACAATTTGGTTATGAAGTCCCAACTCAGGTGAGGACCACAGCAGAATTTCTAAAAATCTTCAAAAATAATCCTTTCAAAGATAAAGATCTTTCAAAAGTTCATGTGACTTTCTTTGCAAGTGCACCTTCAAAAGATTTTCTACAAGATTTAGGCAATGCAAAAGCTGCTAATGAAGAATTTTTGCTTCAAAAAGACGTAATTTATCTTTACTGTCCAAATGGATATGGAAAAACAAAGCTCTCAAATACATTTATTGAAAAAAAAGCAAAAGTCTTGGCCACAACACGAAACTGGAAGACTATTACTGCGCTGTCTGGGCTTGTCAATTGACATTTTAAAATTCTCCTTAACAACAAACTTTAAATATCTTAAAAATTTACTTTTACTAGCAAAAGAGGGGATGCGAATGAGAAAACTATTATTTTTACTACTTATTGTAATGTCTGCTGCACTGGTTGTAGCACAACTAGGCACACAGGCACATAATCCAAATACGTTTTGGTGGAACAATGGTGTTCCAACAAATTTGTACACAGTATATGAATTTGCAAACTCTCAACCTGAACTTTTAATTACTTCAACTGGAGATAATGAAATACAAAATATTCTTATTAATTATAATGGGATTAATGCTTTAACTGCAAATGATGTTTTAAGCCCCTCAAATCAGTATATAAACTTAGTCACCGCAAGCTCAATTGATCTTAACTCCACTGTTACAAGACCGAGATTAGATATTGTTGCATCTTCAGTAAACTCTGATACTGACTTTACATGGGATATACGAACAACAGATGATGTGGGTGTAGCAAACTCTTCATCAATAACACTACATGTTCTCAACGATGCTATTGCACCAAGATATTCACTTAATAGTCCAACAACATTTTCGATTATTCAACCAGGACAAACACTTTTTGATATTACTGCAATTGAACTTGAATCAGGTCTAAATACAGCAGAATTATACTACGATTATTATAGTGCCGTTACAACCTCTGCTTTTGTAAACACTGTGCCGCTCTCATGCAATCCTACTTGCCAAAGCACACAAAACCTACAACCAACAGGTGGACAAAACTATGTTGGGTTTAGCTTTAACATTACCGACAATGCAGCAAACTTTAATGAAACTCAACAATACTGGCTTTATCTTGATACTGTTGCACCAGAAGTGACTCTAAATGCACCCCAAGATGGAACTGCAACAAATTCCAACGCTTCATTTTTCTACAATGTAGGAGATGCAACATTTTCCATTGACTCTAGGTTTAACCCTCAAGTTACATGTAACATCATTATTGGAGCAACTACAATCCCTTCTGGAACTGCTACTACTAATGGATCCCAATCAAGACTTGTAAACGACCTTACTCAATTTGGTCTTACTGATGGTCAACATTCTTGGAATGTTCAATGTAGCGACTCTGCAGGATACTCAACAACAAGTTCATCTAGAACATTTACACTTGATTCTACAGGGCCACAAATTACCTTAAACAGCCCAGCACAAAACACACCACTTGCACAAAGCTCAACAATTAATCTTGATGTTGTAGACGCTCTTTCAAATGTTGATACTGTCTGGTACTCTTTAAACAATGGTGCAAACACAACACTTGCAGCACCTTATGATATTTCAACAGCAACTTGGCCTGCTGATACAAATAATTTAGTCGTGTATGCAAATGATTCTTTAGGTAATCTAGCTCAAGGCAGTTTTACTTTTATTATTGATACTGCAGCACCTTTAGTACTTCTTACAACTCCTCTTAATAATTCATTTAACAATAATGTTTTTACATTCACATCAACAGACAATTATGCAACAACAACAAGTTGTGAACTATTAGTAGATGGATCAAACACTGCTACTACAACAACAACAGCACAGCAAGGACAAGCAACAACATTTAATGCAAACTTGGCTGAAGGAACACATACTTGGCGTGTTCGATGTACTGATGTGGTGGGCAATGTAGCAACAACAGCTTCAAGAACAGTAACAATTGACACCACTCTGCCTATAATTACCCTAACTACTCCAACAGACAATACAAACTCAAATGGAATTAGTAATTTTAATTACTCTGTAATCGAGGCAAATATGCAGTCTGGAACTTGTTTATTATTCCTTAACGGAACTCAAGTTCAACAAGCAGTGGGTGCTGCAAACTTTACCTCTCAAATAATTGCACCTTCAAATAGTGCACATCAATGGCATATTAATTGTACAGATGCAGCAGGAAACTCTGCAATTAGTTTACCAAGAAATATCTATTTTGACGCAATTCAACCCACTATTACAAATGTTACCTCTTCTTTGGTAAGCACAGAATCTTTTACAATTAGTTGGAACACAACAGAGAGTACAACAAACTCTGTTTACTATGGGGTTAATGCATCTCAATTAGACCAAACTCAAGTTGCACCAACACAATCTACAACACCAAGTCTTGCAATATCTGGTTTAAGTTCTTCGACACTTTACTTTTTTGTATCACAATCTTGTGATCAATTTAATAACTGTCAAAATTCAAGCACCTATAATGAAACAACAACAAGCCCTGTTGTTCAAACTTCTAGTGGAGGAAGCAGCGGTGGTGGTGGCGGATCAAGATCAAACCGAGCTGCATGTAACGACAGAAGAGATAATGATGGAGATGGATTAATAGATAATAACGATCCAGGGTGTAATGGTGCTTCTGATGATGATGAATCTGATCCAATAACAACATCACTTGCTTGTGTTGAAAACTGGAATTGTTTAGAATGGAGTGCTTGTGACAATGGACAACAAACAAGGATTTGTCAGGATTGGAGTTTATGTGGAACAAATAATAACCGCCCAGAAGAAACACGAAGTTGTGAGCCAGAACTAGAAACACAAGAAGAAGCTCAAATTGCTACAACCTCCTCAGATTCAAACAATGGAGGAAACTTTCTTACAGGTGCGTTTACAACAGTTGGAAATGGAGTTAAAGGCAACTCAAAAACAATCGGGCTTATTTCTCTTTTACTAATCTTACTTGGTCTTGGAATCTGGCAAAGAGGAAGAATAATCTCTGGCGCTTTATTTGTAGCTTCCTACAAAACACGTAAAAGAAAGCAAGAAGAAGCAAAGATCCGTGATCAATTACGTAAAGGTGGATTGATATAATTTTTTTATTTTAAATTATTCGTTTTTTTTATTACGCTAAATGATTTATAGTTTCAATCCAAATACTTCATAAGCTATTGCTTGTGGTTCCCGTCTTAGGAAATAATCTAATCTATTTAAGGTGTTACTCTTAATTCTTTTTCTACTATCACAGTGACCTCTGTAGATATAGTATAATTCATGCCTGACTTGTGTTCTTCTAGCACCAAATCCTCCTATGTTGATCTCATATGTCCCATCATTTTTCTTTCTAGCACCTTCTTTCCAAATTTTGTGAAATT
Source organism: uncultured Methanosarcinales archaeon (assembly GCA_964344285.1). Lineage (GTDB taxonomy): Archaea > Nanobdellota > Nanobdellia > Woesearchaeales > GW2011-AR9 > CAYFMM01. Next base: position 46,251 of record CAYFMM010000001.1, read on the forward strand.
TTGCCTTTACTACTTTATCTAACCCTAACCTTTGAGCTTCTTCGGAAGTAATTCTATCTAACTCTTCTTGGTTATCAATCTTTTCAGAAAATAGCCTTGGAATTCCATTTAAACCAGCTAAGGTTGTGATATAAGTTCCACCGCCCATTACTAGCCACTTCATCCCTTCAGTTGCATATTCAAATACTTCACTTGGATCCATATGGAACAATTAAGCCTATACTTTATAAAATATCTCTAATAACTATGGTGTATTACAGGACACAATAAAGATTATTTATTGCCTTTGCAAATACTCACTTCTCCAACTCAAAACTTTCCTTCCCATACTTTTTTCCATTTACAATCATCTCAATGAAATGCTTACCAGGATAATGCTTTCGTGTTGTCATCTCTTTACAACTATGCTTTTTTGTAAACTCTAAGACTTGGCCCTTAACACACTTTTTTGCAGCGAGCTTAAACACTTTAGCTGCATGCCTACCGTTTGCTTTCATATAATGAATGGCATAGTCTATCATTAACTGCTGATCCTGCAAAGAAATAATCTCCGCTCGAAATTCTAAAGAGTTTCCAATCTTAACTTTTGGTGTTAAAACAGGTAACCCATCAAGTTTAACTTTTGCTTCATGATACCCTAACAACTTTAACGCACCAATATTGCCTTGCTTAAGTAACGTGCGCAAACTATGCTTAATAACCCAGTTACGCTCTGGCGTTGCACCCTTTTGCCATTTCTCTAACAATGAAACAACAATCTCTGGATTATCCTTTGCAATATCGTTTAAATTATTTGCAACACTTCTTCTAACATATAAATCAACATCATCTTTTAACAATTCAAGTAATGTAATAACTTCACTAGGATCTTTTTGAAACTCACGCAGTGGAGAACTAAGTGGTAACCTAGGTCTTGATCCTTCTGACACTAATCTTCTTACATGCACATTATCATCTTTAGTCCATTTCTTAAACAACATTAGTGTTCTCTTTGGATATTTGCGTAAAAAAGGACGCACTGCCATTTCTGAAGATAAGCGCTTAGTCATTTCATACAGCGCTTTCATAGAAATTTCATAATACTCTAGCTTCTCAACTCCACGCTCAGCAATATACTCAGCAACAGGTAACACAATAAACCCTTGCCAATGCGTTTTTCCAGGCTCAACATCAAGTTCCGGTTCTAGCGAATCAATTAAGATCTGTGCTGCAAGCATAAAATCCTTTGGTAAAAACACATGTAGTTTTTCTGTAATCAGTTTACTTCTAGCACCATAATTTAATTTATCTAACTTTGGAATTATCTCCTGTTCAAAACCACTTATATCAAAAGAAGAATATGTTTGCTTAATCCTTGTTGCAAGTCCTTTGATTACTCTTTCATTAAATACCTTACGAAATAAGAACTTTTCCTCAGCCATAAATTCTACAAACAAGAAAAATTTATTAAATTAACTCTGGGATCACACTAAGTAAATCCCTTCAAGTGCTTTTTGCACAATTCCTTCACAATTCTCAATTTTTTGTAAGATTTCATGACTCACATTTGTTTTTCTAATCTGGCCAATTCTATCTAAAATCTGTGAATAAAAGCGAATTAAATCTCCTTCTAATAAACTTGTTAATTCTAATACATCAAAAAATGTTTTACCATTATACACTGGATGAACAAGCGTTGTAACTGCATCAAGGTTCAAAAACTTCTTCTCTTTTCCAAGTAATTCATTTTTACGTACAATCCCTTTAACACTTTTCAACTGTTCAGAACCAAATTTCTGCTTAAACTTATGCCCAATTCTAGGTTCGTATACTAATGCCGCGAGTAACAATAAAATTTGATATTCATCTAACTGTTCCACAATATTTGTTGCAAAAATTTCTCCTAATGTAAACTCATCAGCAAAAACACGAGCAGAAAAGTCTCCTTTAGTAGTTAATTCAAGCTTTCCTTTCTCTTCATTTTTTATAACATAACCATATTTCTTTAATTTTCGTAGTACACTATTATACCTTGATAACAATACTTTCGTTGGAACTTCGTCATATCTCTCACCATACTTTTGATATGAATAAAAACTCATTCGTAGGATATATGCAATCTCTTCTTCTGTATGTAAATCAATTAAATTTAAGACGCTATTTACACTAATTTTAAATTGCGATTTGATCGGCTCAATATCTTTTGCAGTTAATCTTTTAACTTCATGGTAATCAAATCTTGGTCTATCAATCATACTCACTACATAACCAATCTTATCAATTCCTCTACGCCCTGCCCTTCCTGCAATCTGAAAATACTCTTTAGTGTTTAACATTCTAAAACTCACACCATCGTATTTTCTAAGAGATGCAAAACATACAGTCTTTGCGGGCATGTTGATTCCCACAGCAAATGTTTCTGTAGTATAAAGAACTCGAATCTTACCTTGCCCAAATAGCTCTTCAACAGCTTCCTTTACCACAGGCAATAGTCCTGCATGGTGAAAACCAATCCCTTGTAATAATGTCTCTTTCAAGATTCTTGTTGAATCTAGTCGTGCAACGTCGCTTGGCGCTTCTTCTAATTTCTTATTAAAAAAAGTAATTATACTTCTATCGTGCTCAAATAAATTCTTTCTTGCTAATTCTCTTGCTTTCATCTGACAATCTTTTCGAGAAAAGCTAAAAAATAAGCATGGTAATTTATCTCCTAAATCTTTAATTAAATCTACATGGCTTGGCTCAGGAATTCGCATCTTTCCTTTCTTCTTTTTGCCATGATGTCTTTTTCGAAACACATCATTATAATGGGGAATACTCTTTGCACTCTTAATTTTTTCAAGAGTTGTAACTCCGAGTTCTGCATCAAAAAAATTATGCTTTAATGGAACATTACGCTTTGTTGCAACAACTGTCTCAACATCATGCTTTTTAATTGCTTTAATCCAATTTGCAAACTCTTGTGCATTTGGAATAGTTGCAGACAAACACAAAAAGCGTACAGTATCTCTACTATAAATAATTGATTCCTCCCACACATATCCTCTTTCAATATCGTTAATATAGTGCACTTCATCAAAAATAACATAGGCAATATTTGCAAGATCTTCATCCTTACTTACAGCCATATTTCGATATACTTCAGTTGTCATTATCACAACTTTAGCTGTTGGATTAATTACAATATCACCAGTCATCAGACCAATTTTATCTTCGCCATACTCGCGTGAGAAATCTTTGTACTTTTGATTTGAAAGCGCTTTAATTGGTGCTGTGTAAATAATTCTTTTTTTATCGTTTTTATGTTTATGAATAATATAGTCTGCAATCAGTGTCTTTCCACTGCCTGTGGGTGCTGATACAACTACAGACTCATTTTTCTCAATTGCATTAATAGAATCCTCTTGAAATTTATCTAATGTTAGGCCATGAAACTCCATGGTTGTAGGAACGTTGGCGTGTATATAAATGTGTTGGAATGCAGAATAATAGAAAATGAAACAATTACTAACGAAAGCAATTTAAAGATCAAATATTTAGGGAGGAATGTGTTAGCGCCAAAGTTAAACAAAGGGGATACCATAGGGATTGTTGCGCCGTCTAATTTTCTTAGAGGAGATCAAAGAGAATTAATTGATAATCTTGTAAACAAATTAAATGATTTAGGTTTTAAGGTTAAATTTGGAAAAAACTTATTTAATAAAGATAAATATGATACTTCTGCTGGTTCTTCTAAACAAAGGGCTAAAGATTTTAATGATATGATTTCTGATGATCAAATTAAAGCAATTTGGTGTTTTCAAGGAGGAGATACAGCAAATCAGATCCTTGATTTAATTGATTTTAAAGAATTGAAGTCCAACCCTAAAATTATTTTAGGTAAGAGCGATATTGATGTTTTACTTCTTGCTGTAAATAAAGTGACTAATTTAATCACATTTCATGGCTGCGATGCAAAATTAGGAAATAAGAGGGAATTTGATTATGAGTATACTCAAAAATATTTCTTGGAGAGACTAGTGAATAAGGGAAATGAAATAAAGCCATCACACAAGTGGAAATGTTTACGAGAAGGAAAAGTAGAGGGAAAACTTTTAGGATGCAACTTAAGCTCAATTTTAAAGTTAGCAGGGACACAATATTTTCCTAACTTTGATGGCGCAATATTGTTCTTGGAAGGATATAAACCTAATTGTAGGCAAACAATTTATCGCCTTACTCAATTAAAATTAATGGGTGTCTTTGATAAAATTAAAGGGATTGTAGTAGGTCATATTTTTGGTGATGATAAAAATAATACTTTTGAAAGTTTGGTATTTGATCTAACAAAAGAATTTAACTTGCCATTACTAAAAATTGAGGAATTTGGTCACTATTGTCCCCATACGTTTCTTCCAATTGGTGCTAATGTATTATTGGATGCAACAAATAAGAAGCTTAAGATTACAAATGATTTCTTAAGTTAACTGGTTCTTTCTTTAACTAATTGCCCACAATCTCACAACTAAAAACACCATATACAGTCATAATTGACCAATAGCTTGAAGAAGTTTTTCATGGCCTTTAACCAGCTGATTAAACCTGCTTACTTCTCTTGCAACTATCTGATAAGCTTCTTTATCTTTTAAATTCTCTGATTTTGCCATTTTTTATCCATTCCTTAATTTCATCATCAGTATGGTATAATTCTCTCATAACCTCACAACTAAAAACACCATATACGCAACATACATACTCACAAGTGCAATTCCTTCCCAACGCACTAATTTCTTTGTGCTGGTTGCAAATAATAAGAAAAATAATGTGATCAGTGCCATAATCACTGCATCAATTTGAATTACAGCTGGATTAATTGCAATTGGCTTAATTACACTAACAGTTCCAAGAACAAATAACACATTAAAGATATTACTGCCTACAATATTTCCAATTGCAATATCACCTTTACCTTTCCAAGCAGCAACACCAGACGTTGCAAGTTCAGGTAAACTAGTACCTAGAGCAGCAATAGTTAAACCAATAAATGCTTCACTAAGACCAGCAACTAAAGCAAGTTCTGTTGCACTATCAATAAATAACTTACCGCCAATTACAAGTGCTACTAATCCGCCAACAATAAAACCTGTGTTTTTCCACGCACTATTCTTATGACCAACTGGAGCGAATTCTTCTTCAACACTCTTAATGTCATCTTTCATGGATTTAAACACATAAATAATAAACACAACAAAGATCGCAAGTAAAATAAGTCCATCAATTCTTTCAAGACTATGTGTGTCTACACCAAAAATAAAATGATTCGTTGCCAAAATTAAAAGTACAAATTCTGCAACTACCATAAACGGAAACTCATACATTAGTGTCTTAGACTTAACAACTAAAGGTACTAAGATTGCAGTAATTCCAATAACAAGTGCTAAGTTTGCAATATTACTTCCAATAATGTTTCCAACAGAAATATCAGCACTTCCACTCAAAACTGAAAATAAACTTACAACAAATTCTGGCAAACTTGTTCCAAATGCAACAACTGTAAGTCCTACAAGAATGGGAGATACTTTTAACCACCTTGCAACATCAGATGCTCCTTCAACTAAATAATCTGCACCTTTAATAATTGCAAATAAGCTGATAAGAATAATTAAGATGGTTACAATCAAAGCCATTGCATTGGTAAATGGTAAGGAGTTTTTAAATTTGCCTCTTTCGACAGTTATTTAAACCTTAAAACTTTACTTATTATACAAAAAGAGGTGAATTACAATGAACTTATGTCAAAAATGTATGGGAACAAAGAAATTAATTTTGGGTGCATTACTCTTAATCAACGCATTCTTATGGCCTAAATGGACGGGATTAGAAGGTTCTACAAATTGGATTAGTTTTATTGCAGTACTAATGGTTATTGGCGGTTTTTTAATGATTGTAGTGCCAAACAAATGTTCTAGCTGTATGCCTTGCGTGGAAGTACCTGCAGCTAAGAAAAAACGAAAGAGAAGGTAATTTTCTTTTTTTATTTCTTATTCTTACTATTTGTGTCATTAGCTTTATAACATAGTTATCTAGAAATCTTCAAAGAATAATGTGACGAGGGTAATTATAATGGCAAATATATTATTTTATGATAGACTTCAGGGTCAAGGTACAAAAAGACTTGATGAGATAGTTAAACAACTTAAAACTCGTGATGTGATTGGAATAGAAAAACCACCGGGCATGACTGGTTCAAATCAGCGAGAGTACACCGCAGATATTTTAATGGATGGTGCTCCTGGCTATGATGCAGTGATAGTTCATGCTAATGCAGAAGGAGTTGGAGATATTGTTGCTGCAGCACAATTAGGTCTAGAATCTACTCCTACAAAATTTGTATACTTAAATGGTGGCTCAGCTCCAGAAGGCTTAGAAGGTGCTAAGGCATTTTCTGCAACTGCGGGTGGGGGATATCTAAAATCTCAAGAATTACAAAGATTAGCAGATTACTTAAAAGAATTATAATTTTTTATTTTTATTCCTGACACATATTTGTCACTACATTTATAAGCTCAAAAATATTACTAAATTCTAAAAATGAGGGCCTTGGATTTAGATGATACTGCTTCTGCATACCACGCTCTTACACAGATTGGTTCTAAAAAAGCTGGCTTAAAGATTGTTCCTAGGCAAGAACAGGAAGGAGCAATCGTTTGTTACTGTAGTGGTGAATTAAATCGTCAGTATTTAAGAGGTGATCAAAACCCATATAATCCAATTACAGTAGCAGGTTTAAATCAAGATATAATTGATTCTTCTGCTCGTTTAGCTAACTTAGAATGCGTATTTGATCTTCATTGGCGTGTAGAATTATCGAAGGCTGAGATCAGAGGACGTGGTTATGACCTTGCAATTGTTGATATAGCTGCACAAGGAGCTAAAGGTATGCTTGAAGAAGTGCAAAGGCAAGTAGATGGTGGTGCTAATCCAGCTAAATATGTTCTTTTATATAATCCAGTAAATGTGTTATATGCACCTAAAGAACCTGGCTTTGAACCTTCAATGAGAAGAAGACAATTATCTCCTGGATCAAATGAATATCGTGTAAGAGAGATTTTGGATAGAAGAAATAGAAAAAGAACTTATGCAACTGACCCACCGATTAGCCAAAGTATGAAAATTGCTAGGGATTTGGGTATTAATTTAGTTAAAGCTGAGCCTAATGGTGTTCTTGCTGAAGAAAATTCTCGTAAATTAATTAGAATAATAAAAGAAGTGATTTAATTATCAACCATCTCGATCTCAATATTAAGACCTTCTGGAATAGGTACTCTCATAACAAGTCTAAGGGTTCTTTCATCTGCACCAAGATCAATCATTCTTTTATGAACACGCATTTCATAACGTTCCCAAGAAGCCTTACCTTCTCCATCTGGAGACTTACGTGTGGTAACTTTAAGTTTTTTTGTTGGAAGAGGAATTGGTCCCTTCATGTCAACACCAGTCTTATCTGCGATCTCTTTGATGTCTCCACAGATCTGGTTAACTTTATTTATGTCGATACTTGCTAATTTAATTCTTGCGTGTTGTGCCATTGTTAATCATGAACATGATAAACCAAATTTACCATGATTTATTGACTGTGAATCGGGGTTATTTATAAAGATTTCTGAAAAATCTAACAAATGACAACTGATAATTTTATTAAGGTTAAATATCTTCCAAGTCTATGCGCCTAGTTAATGCCTTTAGGGAATTTCATCGTCAAATACGTCCAAGAGTAGAATCTTATGTTGTAAAAGGGACTCAAATTCAAATAATTGTTCAAACAAGTATCAATTTAACTGCAAGACAAAGAATTCTAAAGTTAATAAAAGAGGGGATCTTACTTTCAGATAAGATTAACAATATACCCAAAATTGTTTTTGTGATTAGAAACACACTTCCTTCTGTTGGTGTTTCGGATGTTGCTTCTTCAGGTCTTGCTTATGCTAATTTTCAAAAAGGAACTTATCGTATAGATCTGAATGCTAGCCATATGTTAGACTCGGATGACAAAGAAGTCTCAGCTTTAATTGATCATGAAATAACACATCTTTGGCAAGAAGTGACTTCTCAAATGCTTACTGCAAGAGATCAAGCTATTCTGAAATTAAAAGTACAGCAAGAAAAGATGCTAAAACGAGCTATTTTGCCCAAAGAATTAGATCTAAAAGAAATAAGGCTAACTCTACTAAATTTCCTTTTACTATTACGGCTTGAAGGTCAAGCACAGTATGATCAAAGAATAATCTCTGAAAAACTACGCTTTGAACAAAGCCATTTAGAATGGTATTATTCTCAAGTTGCAAAACACTCTGCTTTAAATTTAGCATCAACTTGGAATGAGTATCTACAATCAGTAAAACAAAGAAGACCAAATGATAAAGTGATGGATTCCCTTGGAGATATGTATCTTAAAGCATATGATCTTGGTGGGCACATGATATTTACTATCCTCTATTATGACAAAGAGATGAGTCGGGAAAAAATTGCTAAAATGGGTATTTTTCGTTTTGTAAAATTATATGAAAAAGCAATTCATGAAACATTAGGACATAAACCACTTGTTTCTGCAACAAGTAAACAAGGAATAATTGATTATTCTAAGATGGTGAGTGAATGGTGGCAAGCTGTACAAAGCGTAAAGAACTAAAAGCCAGTTAACTCAGAAATACTTTTTCTAAAATTCCTCCAACTAAACCCATAATCATATTCCACAATTAAACTTTTTCTTTCTTCAAATCCTTCTTTAGCAGGAATTGCTCCATGAACAATACCTGTGTCAAAAACAACAACATCTTCTTTCTTTAATAAAGGAGATACACCTTGGTAATTAGCAAGGGCAGCTTTTTTATTTTCAAGGGAAGATGGACTTTTTGATGAAAACACTTTACTACATCTTTTACTTTCATGTGTATTTGGATATGCATAAAACCTTGCGCTATCTAAATTAACGTCTTCTAGTGCAACAAATGCAAAAGCTCCATCTCTAACTCCCCTATCATTATGAACATGAACATAATCTCTAGAAGGGACATATGTTGTAATTGAGGGTTTTATTTTTCTACCAACAACCTTTTGGGCTTTTTTATTAAGACCTTTAGAGATTACTCTTTTAACTTCTTCATCTAAATTTTTCCATTCATGCCCACAAATATTTTCTATGCCAGAATAAGAACTTACAATAGTATCACAATCATCTTCATTTAAAAGTTTAGGTAAGACTTGTACTCCATGCTCTGCAAAGCTATATTCATTAGCTAAGTTAGAATTATATACTCTAACACGCAAATCCTCTACTGTGTGCTCTATCTTATGATCGATTGACATTTGTTGCTTAAAACACACTCAAAAAAACTTTTACCAAAAATTAGATTAAAAAAATAAGAAATAAAAAAAGAAAAGGATCTATTGTCCTAAGTCCTTTTTAACTACTTCCATACACATACCAGCAGCAACTGTGGTACCAGAGTCACGGATTGCAAATCTGGACATCTGGGGGATTTCGCTGTTCTTTTCAATTACTAATGGTTGAACTGGTCGTAATTTTACGATTGCAGCATCTCCGTTACGTAAGATGTCTTTGTTTTCTGTGATTTCTTCTCCTGTTGCAGGGTTCATCTTCTTAACAATCTCTGTTACTTGACAAGCAACTTGAGCTGTGTGAATGTGGAAAACAGGTGTGTAACCAACGGTAACAACACTAGGGTGGTTCATGATTACAATCTGTGCAGTAAATTCAGTTGCAACAGTTGGAGGTGCGTCAGCAGGTCCTACTACGTCTCCTCTTGCAATATCTTTTTTACCGAAACCACGTGCGTTAAATCCTACATTGTCTCCAGGTTCAGCTTGTTGAACTTGTTCGTGATGCATTTCAATGGATTTAATTTCAGCTGGAACTCCTTTTCCTTCTCTTCCAGGAACAGCCATAACTTTGTCTCCAACTTTGAAGATACCTGTTTCAACTCTTCCAACTGGAACTACACCGATACCTGTAATGTTGTATACATCCTGTAAAGGTAGTCTTAAAGGTAAGTCTGTAGGTTTTTGAGGAACTTCAAACTTGTTAATTGCTTCAAGTAGGCAGTCTCCGTCCCACCATGGTAATTTTTCAGATTTCTTTGCAATGTTTTCTCCTGGTAGAGATGCAATAGGTAAGAATCTGATTTGTTCAGGGTTCCATCCTGCTTGTGTAGCGTGTTTTTTAACTTCTTCAACAACTTCTTTGAATCTAGTTTCACTCCAGTCTACACCAGAGATGTCCATTTTGTTAACTGCAACAACTAATTGTCCAACACCAAAGATCTTAGATAGTCTTAAGTGCTCGATTGTTTGTGCATTTACACCGTCGTTAGCTGCAACAACTAAAACAGCACAGTCTGCTTGGGAAGCTCCTGTAATCATGTTTTTAATGAAGTCCTTGTGGCCTGGTGCATCGATAACTGTAAAGTAATATTTGTCTGTATCGAATCTTTTGTGTGCAAGGTCGATTGTTACTCCTCTTTCCTGCTCTTCTTTTAAGTTATCCATAACGAAAGCGAATTCGAAACCGCTTTTACCTAATTGAGCTGCTTTTTCTTTCAGCTTTCTCATTGTTTGTTCATCGATATTTCCTGCATCGAACATTAAACGTCCTACAGTTGTAGATTTACCGTGATCTACATGACCGATGAATACTAAGTTAATGTGTTCTTTATCTTTTGCCATTTTTCTCTATTTCCTCCAACGTTAAATTAAACTTGAGTTAGAGCTCTAAGGGAGATGAGTTATTTATAAAGGTTGCGGTATAATTACAGTTAATTTTTCAAAGCCCAGAGAACTGATGATTTTGTAAGGTTCCAGGAACCCTTATGAGATTTTTAAGTTCGCTCTACATTTACATTGTCTCGCAGTTTAGCAAATGATGAATTTTTTATTTGAGACACTCGCTGTTTTGTTACATTTCCTAATGATGCACGCAAGTCAACAGGCTCTAATTCAAGTAAAGTGCCTTCAATCAATTTTCTTTCTTGTTCTGTTAGGCCAGTATATAATGAGTCAAGTACAAGATAAAAATCAGGGGCACTTGTTTGATCTAGATAAGCAATATCTCGGACCTTAATTTTACTTAGACCTTTTTTATGTTTGGTATCTTCATCATTTTCATCACTTTCATCAGAACCATAAGTTGCTGTAAAAAAAATATTACGTATTTTTTCAATTTCAGCTTCTTCCTCACCGATATTATCATCTCTTCTAGCCTTTGCTAGGCGTTTTCCTACCTTAGACGGAACTCTAACTAGACCTTCAGTATTTAATTCTTCAAGAATTTCAAACAAGATATATTTGCTGGCATAACTTACAAGGGGACCTTCACTGGGATTATATCTTTCAACTGCTTTCATTAATCCAATTGTGCCTACTTGAACTAAATCTTCAATTGTACTCTACCTACTAAAAAATTGAGAAGCATGCTTTACGACAAGGCCCATGTTTCGCTCAATTAGAGTGTCATAGGCTTTTTTTGATCCATCCCGGTAATCGCTTACCAAATGTTTAACTTCTTCTTCTTGAAGAATTGACCTCTCCGATCTTCTAAATGACAGCTTAGCTCGATATTTCATACATCCAATTTTTTATAAGTATTTTAAAATACTTTCTTAAAAACCTCTAAACTATGGGGATTTTATCTCTTAAGGTTCTAAAAAAAATATGGTGTTACAAGTCAACCTTGCGGACTTTTATTCTTCCTAAATTAAATCCACCACATTCAACGTACTCATCAAATAAACCTAATCTTGTAGTCCTAATCGTTGCATTTTTTGTTTTTCTAATCAAAGGCCATACAGGATCATTTGCCCCCTCTGCAATAGAATAATCAAATACAATAACTTTAGAGTTTCCAAGAGAATGTTTGTAATGGTAAGATATTTCTCACCTTCTCAAAATCACTTATTTAAAACATTTACTAAAGATAATTATTCACTTGGACTATGAAAATAACTGATCTATTATTCCTTGTAATCCTCTTCTCTTTGGTGCTTTCCATTCGACACCAATCATAGACGTATCATCTCTTAAAGGATTGGGAGGAAATTGAAGATCTTTCTGGTTAATATCTTTATATCTTCTTTTGATTTCTTCAACTAAATAATCCATATCTTTTGTTTTGGCCATTTCTTCTAGTTCTTTAACAAATCCAACAGCATTTTTTAAATCATAATTTTGAGCAAGGCGAAGGCCATGAAGAGTCCAATGATCATCACTCCCTAAAAGTGCTTGAACATCACGTCCTTCTGGCACTTTTGCAGCCCAAACTCTAAAAAACTTAGAGTCTCTGATATCATACTTAGAAGTATTGCTGTAACTAAGACCTGGACTGATTCCTTGGACTTGTCCAAACATTGGTTCACGAAAATCTTGGTTGAGTATTAAACCGTGTGTTATTTCTGTTCCAAACTCTTCATCATTGTCTGCATATGCTACTTCCCTATTCTTTCCCTTTCTAAACTGAACAAAAGTCATACTATCACCTAAACCAATTTGTCCAACATAGTGATCATCTCCAAGTTCAAATAAGTACAAAAGATTTAAAGTGGTAGAAGGTAGTTTAGCAAACGCTCCATGGTAATCATCCTCGTCATGACAATTATCTCTAGAAATTTCTGTAATTACAAGGCCATTGTCTGTCTTTACAAAATGACCCTTGCTTTCTAATTGGTCACCATTTGCATCAAATAGTTTCAGACGAGATCCTTTAACATCATAGGTTAATGCTGGTCTAATTACTCTATCATAAATAAACTTTCGTTCATTTAAATTTCTGACTGCACTTTCAGTAGACTCAGAAGCTTCTACATAACGTTTAATTCCTCCAAGCATATTCCTTGCAATTCTATCAACAGCAAATTCTGCTGCTTTATAACTATTTCTTCCAGCGCTAACGCCATCTGCAAGTGCATAACCCATAAAGCTATCGCCTGCAAATCTATTGATAACATTGACTGCATCTTGGTTTTTTCCTTTTCCAAGATTTACAAAGCTATGATATGTTGGTATATCCATAACATATCTAAAAATAACCTTTCTTTATAAATCTTCGTTTTGTTTGTCACTGTACGGAGACTACAAAAAAACATTGGCTTCACAGTTCCTCTTAATATTCCTAATTTTAACATATAACAAATCCTAACCTTTTTAAACGCATAATAATTCTCTAATCACATGCTTACGCAAAAACAAGTGAAATTTCTTCGAGAAGAGCTTAAAACCTCAGCAAATCCTCTATTTTACCACGATGGAGACGCAGATGGTCTATGTGCTTTCCTTTTATTATACAGGATTCACCGTGAAGGAAAAAGCTACGCTCTTACAAAGTCTTCAAAATTAGACCTTGATTCCTTTAGAAAGGTCGAGGAATTAAGCCCTGACAAAATTTTTGTCTTAGACATTCCCATCCTTCAACAAGAGTTTATTGACAAGGCAAAAAGACCTATCTTTTGGATTGATCATCATCCTCCACTACAAAGAACTGATGTACATTATTTTAATCCTAGAATCAAAAAACCAGATGCATACATCCCAACAACTAGAATGGCATGGCAAGTAACACAAAGAAAACAAGACCTTTGGCTTGCAGCAGCTGGATGTTTAGCTGATTATGCAATGCCTGACTTTCTTGATGAATTTATCAAGGAATATCCTGAGTACCTCAAGAAAAAAGAAGATCTTCCCACTATTTTATTCAAGCGCCCTGTTGGAAAGCTAGTAAAGCTATTTTTCTTTATTCAAAAAGGTCCAAGTTCAGAGGTTCGAAAATCAATTAAAGTTCTAACAAGAATCAAATCGCCTGATGAAATCTTTAAACAAGAAACTTCTCAAGGAAAATTCATTTACAAACGCTTTGAAAAGATTAATGAGCTCTATGAAGATCTCCTTAAAGAAGCAAAAAAAAGTGTGACAAGAAGTAAGTTAGTTCTCTTTTTTTACTCCGAGAATAAATGGAGCTTTACAACAAATTTAGCTAATGAATTATCAGGACTCAACCCTAAAAAAGTAATCTTAATTGCAAGAAGAAAATCAGGCGAAGTAAAATGTAGTCTTCGTGGAAAAGGTATTTTATTCCAACTTCAAGAAGCTCTTGAAGGAGTAGAAGGATCAGGCGGTGGACATCCTGATGCATGTGGTGCAATCATTAAAGAGGAAAGTTGGGATCAATTTGTAACAAACCTAAAACGGGCAATTTCAAAATAAAAATGTCTTTAATACTTTCTTTAGCTTTTTCGTTAACTGGTCTAGGTGTTGGGTTTATTCTAGCAAAAATTGCACCTGAAGAATTACATCCAGCAAAAAAATACATTGCATTTGCATACTGGTTATTTCTTATCTTAAGTGTAATTTCACTGGCGACACTACTTTACTCAGTTGACTTCATTCCACTTGTAGCGACCTTTACCTTTTTATACTTCATAATCTTTAGTTTACAATCTTATGGCAAAAGAAACAAAGCGTGATTTAGAACAAGCAGTACGAGAAAAAGTCTCTCCGCTATTAGAAGAATCTCTTGAAAAAAACCTAGGTTTTTCTATTCCTAAAATGGAGGCTGACTTAACAGATAAAATTACAACTTCTGCACTTAGTGTCTATTTTCCGCTTGACACAACATTTGCTGAGGCAAAAAAAGTATTCAAAGCTGAATTCTTCAAACGAGAATTAACATTTCATCTTGGAAATATCTCTGAACTGGCTAAGAACCTTGATATTGATAGAAGAAGTATTCACCGTGTAATTAAAGATTTAGAAATAGACCTAGAAGACATGCGTCATAAACCAAGTGCTCCAAAAGAGTATAAAGAAGGCCTAATTAAGCAAGCAATTAAAGGTACGCTTGATGAATACAAAGAAGTTATTCAACCACAAAAAATGCAAAAACTCTATGGTGAAGCACCAAAGTTATCTAGAAACATAGCAAAATTTATTCCTCACAAAGAGCATACCTGGAAGCAAGCTGAAACAGAATTTGAAAAACAATTTTTAACACACTCTTTACAAGAAAATAATTGGAATGTTTCTAAAGCTGCCTTGCAAATTGACATTCGTGTCGAGACATTGCATCGAAAAATCAAGAAGTTAAGTTTAAAGAAATAAAATAACTATTCTTCAAAGAAATCTTCTTCGATGATTCCATGTTTGGAAGTGTATGTTCTTAATATTTTAATAGCTTCTTCTTTTATTTGTCGAGCTCTCACTTTAGAAACTCCTAATTTAGACCCTATTTCTTTAAATGTGTGACCATAAATAAATAGGTCCTCAAGAACGACCTTCTGTCTTTCATCTAGACAACCCCTATTTAATAAATTAATTACCTCTCTTCTAAGGCTAAATTCTTCTGGCTGAATTACTCTCTCATCTGCTTTTAATTCACCCAAATTTGTATCTCCATTTTCACCCATTGGGGCATCTAAAGAGGTGGTATGTGCTACAAGGTTGGCTTGATATGTTCTTTGAATTATTCTTGTTTCAAGATCAACAATTCTACTGAGCTCTTCATCACTTGCTCTTCTACCTTCAGTTAACCTCAAGCTAGTTTCTGCCCTTCTGACTTTTCTTCCAACAGTGGCCAAAGAGCGGGGAATTCGAAATGGTAGTTCCTGTATCGTCTAAAGCTACACCTATTGATTGTCTAATCCACCAAGCGGCATATGTTGAAAGTTTTGCACCTCCGTTAAGATCATATTTGTCAATTGCTTTTATTAAACCTATATTTCCTTCCTGCATAAGATCCTTGATTTTTAAATCACTTCTTCCTTGATATCTTCTTGCTATACTGTAAACTAATCTTTGGTTACATTTAACTAACCTTTCGCGCGCTTTCTCATCACCTGACTTATATTTAATGACTAATTCAGATTCTTCTTCTTTACTTAAAATTGGGTGATTCAATTGTCTTGCAAAAATATTGCTAGGTAGTTCTGGCTCTTTTCTTTTAATGCTTCTAATCTTAGTGTTTTTAGTTACTGTTTTAACAACTTCTTTTTGTCCATAAGGTTTTGCTTTTGCGCTCTGAGGAAATCTATAATCCAATAATGTTTGAACATAGCGAGCAACCACTTTGGGTAAGTACCCTTGGGAATCAAGAATAAAACTCTCTCCCATAAAATCAAAAATATCCTCCCACGTTACTGGAAATTTCTTTTCTCCAAATTCTTCTCTATGAAGGACAATTGCTTTAACAACATCTTTTGCTTCATTTTTTGAAACTCTAGTGGTATCTCTGCTACGATATCTCTTCCATGATGCTTTGAATTCTTCACTCCCTTTTTTCCTTTCTTTATCAACTCGATAAAAAGTAGTTCTCCCCCCTCTAATCACTCTTGGAACATCTGTAATAACAGCAAATATTTCAAATGTATTGACTGAACCAATACCATACGCTTTTCGTAAAAGAGGACTTACTAAATAAGATCCTTGCTCTATTAAATCATCTAAATCAACTTCTTTTGGCATTGAAACGGGTTTTTTATTGGAATCATAATAGATTGATCTTCCCATTCCTTTGGCCGGGATAACTTCTGGTGTAGAAACAATTAATTCTTGTCCTGTAACTATTCCTCTTCTAGGTAAATAAATTCCTTCCTCAGGTGAAGTTAATGGTGTTGTCACGAAAAAAATTCGTTTATCATACTTTTAAAACTTATGGCTTATTTTAAACTTTTAAGACCTCTCAACAAAACATATATAAACAAAAAATTACTTCTAAACTCTATGAGTACAAAAAGAGGTGTTAGTAATAATAAGAGTTCCGCTAAAAAAAAGACTAATGGCATTCCTACAAAGCATCCACACCACCCCATATTTAGACAAGAATTAACATTTGGTCAAAAAGCAGCTGATAAAATTGCAGAATTTGGTGGAAGTTGGACTTTTATTGGTTTTTTTGCACTCTTTTTAATCCTCTGGATGGGATTTAACAGTTGGTATGCATTAAAACAACCATTTGATCCATATCCTTTTATTTTACTAAATTTAACTCTTTCATGCCTTGCAGCAATTCAAGCACCGATTATTTTGATGACGCAAAACAGGCAAACAGAGCGTGACAGGGTTGATGCTAAATATGATCATCAAATTAATAGAAAAGCAGAACGAGAAATTCAAGACATACAACGAGACTTAGCAAGTATTCGTCGTATGATGAGAAAATATATGAAAAATAATTAAAAAACAAAGACCAAGAAACTTATTCCAACTTCTTATATGCAACAACCGATTTTGTAAACTCTGCTTTTGCTTCTGCTGCTCCCTTAAATCCAGTCACCTCAACTTTTTTACCTTGTAAGTCTTTGTAACGCTCCATAAAGTGCTGAATCTCTTTAAGCAAATGTCCAGGTAAATCTTCTAAATCCTTAACTCCATCATAATAAGGATCATCAACTGGAACACAAATCAACTTATTATCTTCTTCTCCAGAATCAATCATGTGCATTACAGCAATTGATCTTGCTTTAATTAAAATACCCGGAAATGTTGGCTCTCTCATTAAAACGTACGCGTCTAAAGGATCTCCATCTTCACAATGTGTTTGTGGAACAAATCCATAATCAGCTGGGTAGTGAAATGGACTATAAAGAACTCTATCGAACGCAAAAACTCTATTTTTTTTATCATATTCATACTTATTTCTTGATCCCTGTGGGATTTCAATAATCACATTCATTTCTTCCTCGCTTCCAGCAGGAATATTACGCATTAAATCCATTGTAATTCACCTTTGTTATGTTAATACACATCCAACTCTAAACTGTTATAAAAAACTTATGTAAATTAATCATAAACTTAATAAAAGTAGTATCTAAAAATAAAAAATCATGCCCAGTTTTGAACAAGCCTTAAAAAAAGCAACAAACGATTATATGGATATTCAAAACCCCTTGCCTAATCAGTTAAGGGATTGTTTCTCACCTCATTTTAATGTTGGAGCAAGTGGCACAAATTATGGTCCAAAAGGCGGACATAGGCTTTTTGATTTTGTTAACTTAATTGCTTATGAAAGAGATGAAATTAGCTCTGCAAGAAAAATTTCTTTACGCTTTCCTTATTTAGATAATGAAGTGTCAATTCAATTTACACCTGCCTTACAACTTTTTTATCTTACAGGTAGATTTTCTTCTCCCCAATTAAGAATTTTAGAAGAGACAGAACATGGAGTAGCTCATTGGAAAAGAGACCCTTATTTTATAACACACAAACCCTTGGAGAATAAATCTTACTCTTGAAAGAGGAATTCTAGTATCAGAACTTAAAGCAAATTTAGGGGAAATTGGAAAAGGCAACCTTGATGCATTTTTACAACATGTAGGATATACTCAGCAAATTGATAGGTTTACTAAACCATAAATACTCACTCAACAAGCCAAATCTTTCTCTTCTGCCGTATCGTCAAATACGGTTTTTGTAATCTTTTTTTCAGACCAACATCTTGTGTCAATACTAAGTAACCTTGTTTAGAATATTCAACTAACGAATCATCTGCAATCTGTGTGCCTTTTACATCATCAAGGATTTTAACCTTTTTAGCTTTTAACAAGGACAATGCTAGTTTTGCTGCTCGTGCATATTTTGCTCGCTCTTCTTCCTTAATTCTAACTAACTCAGAAATAGTTTCTTGTACCACATATAATGTAAATGAAAAATTACAATCACGTTTTAGAACAGAAAATAAATCTAACTTAAATTCATCAATTGCCAACAATACATTTGTATCTAAAATAATCTTCTTCATTTTACAAGCTCTCTTAAACAATTAACCCAAAATAATTTTGCTAAAACCAAAACAGCACTTACAAGCAAAGAACTAGGAAGAACTAACCAAAACAATTGCTCTGCTGTCATACTATAATATACAACATATAAAAATACAAATATAATCAAAGCATTAATTACAGCAACTGCTAATGTCTGAAATATTTTTTTAATACCTATGTTATAATAACTTGCACTTGTTTGCTTCCAAGAACTTCCAACAAAAGCATAACCCACAGCTAAAAAATAGTAAATGATTCCCATTAGCACAAGTAATACTTTAAGGACGTTACCAAAAAGGGATTCATCTGTACTAATTGCAAATGTTTGTATGATAAAAAAATATCCAATCACATACATGACTAACAACCCCACTGTACTAGAGGCAACAAACTGTGCAACTCTATCAAGAATTTTTTTTCTATCGCTAAGGAAGTTCTTTATCTTTTCACTTCTCATTACATGTATCCCAACCCATAATATACAATTAAATACCAAAAACAATAACGCACTTTGCACTAAAAAACGATATGCATTGTCTTTTAATGAATTAAAACTCTTGTAAACTTCTAATATTTGTGTAAACTCCCCAGTTTGCACTATCTCTGGTGAATACTCAATTTGTTGCATAGGCACTACTACATTTTGTAAATCTTCAAATAAAACAGAATGATAATGTAATCCACTAAACACAGCAGTAACAATAAAACTAATTTGTATCAATATAAGCAGAATAAAAACAACCCAATGTTTTTTTACAGATTTTATAGAAACATCAAAACCTCTTTGAATATAATTCATAGTACTAAGTAGAAAAATCTTGTATATAATACTTTCTCTTATCTACCAAATCTTAATCTCATTTACCGTAATAATCCCAGTATCCGCGCATCATCCCAGCTTTACTTACCTTACCAAGGTGTACTGTTACTTTATTTTTTCCTGTGTTAAATTCTAAGTCTTGAAGGTGTTTTGTTGCTGCATTATTCAAAGCTTGCACTATCTCTTCTTCAGTAAGGTGTGTATGCTCTAGCCCTAATAATTTTTTAAAAGACATTTAGATCACCCCCTCAGCTACATCCTCTTCTAAAAACAAATCACTCTCTTCTTCTAATTCTTCTTGCCGTACCACATACCCTTCTTTTGTATACACTACATTCTCAACTATCAACTTTTCTTGTAACTCTCGATACTCTTCCTCTTGGGAGTCCCGTACGGCATCCCTCCAGCCTCGCCAATACTGTTTTGCATACATTTTAACCACCCCTGGTCGTGTAGTACAATCTATGCACTACTATATTTACCTACAAAACATTTAAATATAAATACCTTTCCTTGATACTATATAGTTGGTATATACCCATTATACAACACAAAATGGAATTTAGAAAACTCATCTCATTTGGAAAAAATAGTTTTGTTGTATCACTTCCTAAGACTTGGATTCAACAAAATAAACTCAAAAAAGGCGACTTAGTTTACATTAATGAAAGTGAAAATAATTTAAATTTAAGTGCAAAACAACATGACAACGAAAAAGAAAAAGAAGTAACTCTTTTTATCGACGGTGTTGATTCAAGGAGAATTCAACGTGATATTATTGGTGCATACATTAACAACTACAAAGTAATTCGCTTGATCGGAAATGAGATTAGTAAAAAAGCAGAAGAGATCCAAGGATTTATTCAAAAAATGGTTGCTCTTGAAATCGTTGAACAGGATTCCAAAAAAATAGTTGCAAAAGACTTTCTAAATTTAAAAGATATTTCCGTAATTCAAATTGTAAAAAAGATGGATAGTATCAGCCGTTCGATGCTCTCTGATTGTAAACGAATGTTTATAGATGATACCTATACTAGCATATATCATAGAGATCATGACATTAATAAGTTTCGTTATCTTGCATATAGGATGGTCTGGTATGGATTAGAAAATCCTTCTACTGTCTATAAAAACTTCCATTTAACACAAATAGATCTCTTTAATCTTTGGTGGCTTTCACTAAGTATTGAACAAATAGGTGATTGTATTAAACGCGTTGCAAGGTCTATGAAAGATACAAAATTAAGTGATAAAAGTAAAAAAGTATTTGTGAAACTTCTTGAAGACGTTGAAACAAATTACTTACAAATTCTTCGAGCATATTACCGTAGCAACATGGATGTCGCTCACGAAGTAACTGGTAAGCGAGGAGAGCTTATCAAACGTTGTGATGATTTCCTTGACAAAAATAAAGACATTGCAGACATTGGTTATTTAGTATATAATATAAAAGGTCTAATTGTAAACATTAGTTCTATTGCAAGAACAATTTACCAAGGAAAATTTTTACAAGGAGAATCTCACGAAAAACAGTTGAATTTTGGAATATAATTTTTCTCTTTCTTCTTTTAGTAAAGGCAACCTTTAAATAAAAAGTCACTCCTAGACGGTAAAGGTGTTTTAGTTGTTATTATTATATAAATTTCAAATATAGGTACATATGATGGAAAAGGACCTTACGGATGGGATTTTAAGCCTTGGTCCAGATTCTGTGGTATATACCGATTATACCTCTGTTTCTAAATGTTATATGCCCGCTGATCACCCTAAGTCTAAAGATGAACATAAACTAAGGTTTGGTAGAGATAAAAGATATCGTGCTAGGGTATTAAGCCTTCAAGAGAGAACTCAACATGCATATTTAGAAGCAGCAATCTTAGAAGCATTAACTGATTCTGGATATACTCCTAAATTTAGAGACTTTGATGAAGATACATTAACAATTAGTATGGAGCATATGGGATTTCCAACAGTTCAAGAAGCTAAAAAGGTTGGGCTTAATGCTATTAAAGCAGCCCACTATATGGCAAGAGGTTTAGCAGAATTTCATAGTTATGCAAATAAAAGTATTACTACGTTGGAAGATGCAGGAAGAGTAGCAGCAAAAAAATATAAAGCAAAATTTGGAGGAAAAAAAGACACCTTATTTAGAAAACGAACACCTCAACAAGAAATTGCAAGCTGGAGAGGAAAAATTCTTGATAGTGTATTTCGTTATAGTTTAACTTTAGCTGATTATTGGAACAAAAAAAGATTAAACCCTGAAGAACTATCTCCTGGAGAAATTGAAGATCATTTAGAAAGATTTATTCATAAACAAGAAGTAAACTTAAACAGTTTTGCAGATAAGTTAATCAGAAGGGATAGAGAAATTTCTGCTGGAGAGAGAACCTTAGTACTTGGAGAGTTTAAAGATGATAATTTATTCTACAACCCAGATGGAAATCCTATCTTTTTTGACTTTCCACGTGTTCGTAGAGGTGCAGGTTCTCTATTTGACTCTGCAGGGCTTCTTTACACTACTGATAAAAATCACTTTAATCCAAATATTGAAAACGCATCTTTAAATGCTGTAATGGGGGAATACTTTCCTAGTCTTGATACTTCTGAGGACTCAACATCTTACCGACTTAGGTTGATTGGAAAAAGGGTTCCTAACTTAGTAAGAGCACTTGCTAATTTTGCAAGGAAAAATGACTTTGAGATAGAAACCCTAGCTAGAAAAACAGGGAGTAGGTTAACACCCAACCAATATCTAGTTTCAAGAGTTGTTGCTGCTCAAGATCTATTAAAATACTATTCTGAGGTAGGAAGTGGTTGGAAACAAGTAAAAGGAGCAGATGATGATCTTGAGAACATAGTGCAAAAACAAGTTTCATCTGTTCTTGAGACATATGGGAGGCTAGGTATTTTTCTTTAAATAAGATTAATTTTATAAACAGTTTGGGTTATAATAAATCACAGATTGAAAGAACAAAGCTTTTAACAAAAATCTTTTCTTTGAATACAAAGACATGATATCTTAAAGATTTTTTGTAAGTTTTGTTAAAATAATTTTACAAATTCTAATCTTGATGGGGTTGAGATTAGAGGTGATTTATATGACTATAACCTGTGAACTAGCAGAAATACTTGGTTTATTATGTGTAGAAGGTTCACATATTCTTTCTTACTCTAATTATACTGAAAAATATAAAGGAAAAACTAGGTTTAGAAGAAATAAAAAGTCAGAAAGAATTGAATTTTACAATAAAGATAAGAATCTTTTATTGCATTATCAAAAATTGCTTCTTAAAGAGTTTAACTATTCATCAAATATAACCAAGCATGACAAGATAAATATAGGTAAACAAGAAATAATCAGTTTGATTACTTCTCACACTCAATTAGGCCATCTATCTTGGAATGTTCCAGAAGGAATATCTGAATCAGAAAATGAAGTTAAAATTTCTTTCCTACGGGGTTACTTTGATGGTGATGGAACCTCAAGTGGTAATGTGAGATTTTTTTCAACTAACAAACAGGGAATGGTACAAATCTCATCTCTTCTATCTAACCTTGGATTTAAGCATATGTTACAAGGACCTATTATTAAAATTAAGCGTAAACCATCTTATATAATACAAATTAGCAGAAAAGATGAGAATTCCTTCCTTAAGGCCATTAATCCAGTCTCTAAAAAGAAGACTTTATAAATGAGTGTAAAATTTAGCTTCATGTCTACTAAGTGCGAAGGACACCTGCGTTCCAGATCTGCGGGGGTAATTCTTTAGCAACTCTGCTTTAGAACCTTAGGCAAAGTCTGGTCAAATGCGCAGGACTTAAGATTCAAACGATTAAGTTATCCTGTCCTTTAGTAGGTTCGAGGGTTCAAATCCCTTCCCCCGCACTCTTTTTTTTAAAGAGATAGGATGACTAAAGGACACATTAGTAGCACAACCCACTGGTCAAATGCGACCAGAGCTTTTATATTTCTTTTATTACTTGCGTGGGTCTAATACCCCGCAGCTCTGCTGCGATTGGAAGATTCATTGTTTTTATGCTGAATACAAGACTCTAGCAGCATCTGATCCTTGAAATTTTGAGTATCCTTCTCTTAAAACTACCTTTGGTTTTGTGATAGTTGTAGTTCCTAATTTATGAACCTCATTATATTTAACTAATCCAGCACTGATATAATCATAATTTGAGATATGTTTTTCTTCATCATTAATGGTAATTAGATCAACATCACTCTTTTTTGCTTCTCCAGTTAATGCATCAACTAAAGAAGAAGCAAAGTTTGTTCCATTAATCTTACTTGGGATTTGTACTGCATCTAAATGCCATACTTTTCTTTTTTTTCCTCCCTTCTCAGTAGATTGCAGTAAATATACATTCCCAATATGTTTTTCTTCATCATTAAACACCTTCACATTATGCACTCTTGCATCGTAAAAAGGAAGTGGTGATTCTTCAGTGCAATCACCACTTACACTTCCGGGATTTTTATCATATCTAGCATTAGGTTCACCATTCAAATAAAATGTCCTAAAACCTGACTCCACACTTACTGATATTAATTTTTGAATTCTATTGATCAAACTACTACACGAGGCTGCATAACTTCTATAAGGTGCAAAGAATTCAATTGCACCACCCAAGAGCTTACGTTCTTGTTTAAGATCTTTTTTAGCTTTCTTTAATTCTCCAGCCAATTCTCTTTTTTTATTTTTGCCTGCTTCTTTTATTTCTTTTTCAAGTGTTGTTTTTCTTTCATAAGAAGATAGAGAATCTATTTTTAATGATTCAAGATAATCTAAACGGTTTGAAGTAGTTTTACAATCTTCTAAACCTGCAGCAATAGTTTCATATCCTTTATGCCTAAAATAATCTACTATGAGTTGACCAAACATATCTGCTCCTGAAAAAAAATCTTCTAAATTAGTTCCATCATCTCCGATTGAGACATAGCCATAAGCTTGAGCCTCAGACTTAGAGTATTCTAATTCTTCTCTTAATGATGTAATTCTATCAAAATCCTTCTCAAAAGCTTTTTTTAATTCTTCAGAATCATCTACAAAAGATTTTAGCCTACCTAAATAAAGGTCTATGTCTTCAAGTTCGTCAGGTCCTAAACCACCATTAAAAGCACCTTTAAAAGCCTCAGTCTCTTTTAGTTTATCAACATCACGAAGTGGAGTAAATCCACGATAATTAAGAAATGAATAATCTTTCATAACAGTATCAACTGCTTGAGTTCCAAGTCTTTCTTCTAAATATGCTCTGAAATTACCTACAAAAGAAGTAAGGTCACTTGAATAAAAATCAAGCTCATATACGTCTTCTTTTAACGCATTAGATAACTTAAACTCTAGTTTACTTAATGTAACAAGCCTTTCTCCATCAGGAACTCTTAACTCTTTTTCAGTTTCAACTTTTAATTCTAACTCACCAAAAACAGCTTCTTTTTCTGGAGCTTTTTTGTTTGCATACTCCATTTTTACAAGAGAATAAGATTTAGTACCATCTAGTACAGTTTCTACAACTGTAAAGCCTAGGGGTTCTATTTCTTCTTTAGGAACATTACCTACTGAACCATATTTTATTAATAAATTCATTAGCTTATCTGCCATATGCCTCTAATTATTTATCATATTTTTAAACCTTTTTATTAAATTGTCACTAACTAGTGACTAAAGAAAAGAGGGTCCTGATCTCTTTCAATTATCAAAAGCTTAATAAACCACAGTGAAAAATCAATTATTCTGCCCTAGTGGCCTAGTGGTTCAGTCTTTACTGCACTAAATGGCGTTAGGAAGAGATTCCCGCTAAACCTTGGTAAGGTAGAGGTCCCGAGTTCAAATAGTGATTAAAATTTTTAACACATTGAAAGTCTCGGCTAGGGCTTTTTTTCTCTTTAAATAAGATTTCAAAATCATCTAGAAGGTAACGTTATAATTTCCAAAGGCTGTGGATTTAGTGTAAGATTAATCTCAGAAACATCTCCCATCTCTCCATCTGCTTGAAATAATTTTGAAGATCTATTTTTTCCTTTCACATTTAACTGTTTACAATGAAAGTATTCTGTGTCCGGCAAATATTTTCCAGCCAATATTCTTGGCAAGTTCCAAATAATTTGAAGTGGAGAAAGATATGAAATCATTACTTGCATTTGATCTTCCTTTTCTCGTGCTCCTGGCAATACTCTAGGCATTACACTATGAACTCCAAGACTTGCTTGCTCATATGTTGACGTCATAATAACAGACGGCTTTGCTTTCAATTTTTTCTTTTCCTCATCAACATACACATCAACATCTAATTTTTGATTAAGAAACTCATGCGCGCTTCTATTAATTCCTGATCCCCCTGCAAGAGCCCATCTTGTTGCGTGTAATACACGTAAGATTCCAGGTAACTTTTTTCTTGCTCCAGGTATCTCTTCACCCTCTAAAAATTGATCATATTCACCAATTGTTCTTCCATCATACAACCATAATAAATTTGGAACAACTCCAAGTCCAACATTAAATGCATATTCGTCATTTAATTTCAGCAGTCCTAATCTTTGCGTTTCAAATGTATCGCCACTAGAAACTACCTCTGAAATATGTTCTGCTAATTGAATTGGTTTTGTATCTCCAATACCAGTTTTTCTTTTTGCATAATCAAAGAATCCATCATGAAGTCCAAAAGGAATTGTCCAGTTATTCATTGTACCAATAGAGTATGCTGCAATAAGTCTTGGCATTTTTCTCCAGGTTTTAACTGCTTTTGTAACTGTTGCTTTAGCAGTTCCATCTCCTCCCCCAATTCCAAAAATATCTGGCATATCACCGTAGCCTTCAAGTGTTTCTTCAAGATGTGAGATACTTGTAGTTCCAACAACTTCGCCTTGTAAATGTGAAGAAGAATCCATTATTTCCTGTATGATTTGTTGTTCACGATCAGAATAATTCCCTGCATTTTGACTTAGAATTGTAAGATAAGTTGTTTTTCTACGCGCATCCATAAAATTAGCTTTATCTAAGCTTTTTTATAAAGGTTTATTTCTTAACTTCAATTCCAATGGGACAATGGTCTGATCCCATTACTTGATCTAAAATAAACGCATTCTTAACATTTTTCATAAAATACTTTGATACTAAAAAATAGTCAATACGCCAACCAACATTCCTTTTTCTTGCAGAAAACCTATAGCTCCAATATGTATACTTTTTAGGTTCCTTATCAAACTCCCTAAATGTATCAACCAGATCTGCTTTTAACAAATTTTCAAACCCATCAATTTCAATCTGCGTATACCCTGCTGTTTTATTGTAATTGCTCTTTGGATTTGCTAAATCAATATCTGTATGTGCAACATTCAAATCACCACAAATTACAATTGGTTTTTTCTTCTCTAAATTTTTAACATATTTCAAAAAAGCTTTGTCCCATTCTTTTCTATAATCTAATCTTGCTAGTTCTTGTCCTGAATTAGGAGTATACACTGTTATCAAATAAAAATCTTCAAACTCTACTGCAATAACTCTTCCTTCTTTATCATGCTCTTCAATTCCCATATCATATGTTACAGAAATTGGCTTGATTTTACTAAACACAGCAGTCCCAGAATATCCTTTTTTCTCAGCACTATTCCAATAATGATGTTCATACTTTGCAAGCTTTAAATCAACTTGCTCGGGGTGTGCTTTAGACTCTTGAATACATAATACATCTGGATCTTCTTTTTCAACAAATTCAAAAAAATTCTTTTGCATAATTGCACGAATACCGTTGACATTCCAAGAAATTAATTTCATTATTTCTTGTCCTCCTCTTTTGGATTCCAATAAACAAGTTTCATCGTATTTTTTAAAATTAAGATGTATATAAGTGTTTTTAAAATTCTTCAGCATCAGGATCTTTCATTTCATTATTCTCATCAAACTCATACTCAGGACAACTATAACACCTTCCTTTTGCTGTTAGATATGAAAAACAACATGTTTCCTTCACTTTTCTTGGAGTTACTTGTTCCATTCATTCACCATTTGAAATAGATGTGTCAGGTTCACAACCCTCCTCATACCTTTCTAATTCATCCATTAGTTCATCTAATGCATTCTTAGATTTCTTTAAGTTCTCCACCTCTGTATCAAAGTCTGTCATAAAACAAAAAATAAGAACCTAATTTAAAAAAATTTCGGCAACTTAGAAATAAGTGGGAAGAGAAAAACCTTGATATAAAGGACTCCTAGGATTCTCTAGACACCTTCTACCAAAACTCAAATCTAAAATTGTAGTCTCAGGAAGATTAGTGATAATGACTTTATAATCAAGAATAGAACCTAGTTCAGTCTGAGAATCTGCAAAAAGATCAGATCTCTCAAAAAACATATTCATAACTGAAATTGGTCTAATCCCAACGTATGCCATTATCTATGCCTATGCTTATTTCTTCTTGGAGAAAAACCTGCACGTTTATGATGTCCCTCTCTTCCAAAGTGACCTCGTTGAGGTCTTCTTTGTACTTCAAAAGGAACTTTTGCAAAGTCTTCTTCTGGTAATTCATCAACTTCCATACCATACCTATCTAAAATATGTCTAAATGCTTCGTGATCTTGTTCACTAAGTAATGTAAACGCTTTTCCAGATTCCCCTGCTCTTGCTGTTCTTCCAACACGATGAACGTATTCTTGTGGATCTGGAGATAAGTCATAATTAAAGACATGAGTAACATCCCTAATATCTAGACCTCTTGCAGCAACTGCAGATGCAACTAAAATATGAACTTTATCTTCATTAAAACGCTCAATTACATGAAGACGCTTATTTTGCGTCATCTTCCCATGAATCATTTCAGATTTAAATTCTTGATTTCGTAAATTTTTATTTACAAGCTCAACAGTTGAACGCTTGGAGCAAAAAATAATAACACGCTTTGTTTCTTCCTTTTTAAGCAAATGTACAAGTAAAGAAAATTTCTCACGTGAACGAACATTGTAATAATATTGCTCAAGTAAGTCTTTTTTAACTTGAAGTTCTGCTTCTGCAACAACAACATTATGCATAAATTTCTTTTTCAAATGATCAATTTCTCGGCTAATAGTTGCCCCAAATAAAAGAATCTGTCTTTCTTGTGGAGTTGCTGATAAAATTCTTTCTACATCTTCAATAAAGCCCATCTCAACCATCTTATCTGCTTCATCTAAAATAAAAGCCTTTAATTGATCTAACTTTAAAGTATCTCTAGACATATGGGCTAAAATTCTTCCTGGAGTTCCAACAACAATATGTGCTTTTTCAATATCTCTGACTTGCGGTTCAAATCCTACACCACCAAAGACAACTGCTACCTTAATATTTGTAAACTTAGCCCATTTCTCAAGTTCCTTTGCAATTTGATTTGCAAGCTCTCTTGTAGGTGCTAAAACCAAACCTTGAACAGATCTATTACTCTCATCAACTTTTTCAAGTAATGGAATACCAAAAGATGCAGTTTTACCAGACCCAGTTCTTGAAATTCCAACTAAGTCTTTTCCTTCATGAATTAACGGAATAGATTGTTCTTGAATATTTGTTGCATGTGTAATGCCTTCATGTTGTAAACCTTTTACAATACTTTCTTTAACGCCTAGTTCGGCAAATGTTTTTCCTTGTGTCATATTTTTATTATTTCGTAAAACTATTTACTAATAGCTACGAACCTCGTATTTGTAAGCAATAATTCTTACCTAATGTTTAATTGAAACAGAAATTGAGTATAATATTACTAATCTGCTTCCGCCAATCAATAGTTCTTCTAATGTGCGAATTCTTTGCTTCATTGTTGTAATTTGGTAACTGTTTATAAAAGTTTGTGTGGGAAAGTTAATTATTTAAATTACCAAACTGCGAGTTTAATTCTTGATACAACCTTTCACCAAAGATAATCTCTGGTTGCAAAGGAGTCATTCTATAACCTCTCTGAAAAGCTTGATACATTCCCTCCATTACAGGTTTACCAATTTTTGAAGCAGCCACTGCTTGTGCATAACTAGTCCTAAATTTTGATAATAACTTCTCTTCACCCTGAAAATAACTATGATCTTTTGCAAGACTCCTTAATCCATCAAGTTTCAAGTCACTTAGACCTTCAATCTCAATATCTCCTTCCATCAACCTTTCAAGTTCAAACATTGTAGGAAATCTATCATAATTTGAAGGTAATTCCGATCCAAAAATAAAACTTAAATTTAAAAATTCTCCCCTATCAATTAAAGCTCGTTTGATATTTTTACTTCCTTCAAATGATCTAAATGCTTGCAAATTATAAATCCCTAAAATCCCATTCTCTGGATTAATTGAACTAACATCCCTTTTAATATCTACTTTTCCAGTATACTCACAAAATGACACATCATGTTTCCGATCAACTCTCCTATCCTCATTCAGATTTCTAATATTTGTATCTATGTATGCAAAAATAACCATGAAATATTCTATGGCTCCTTGCTTTTGAGTATAATTCTTAACATTGATATTATTGTTAACAATTTCTACAAAATCACAACAAAGAATTTATAAAAAAATACAATCAAAAACTATCATGCGACGTAAGATAATCAAACAAAATGACACTGGCAGAACAATTTTTCTTCCCATTAAATGGGTACGAAACCATAATTTAGATGCAGGAGATGAAATTGAAATCACACAAGAAGAAAATACACTTGTAATTCGAAGCCCATCAAACAAACAACCACAAAAACATGCAAAAATAAAAGTTCCCGACATAAAAGTATCTGCCCTTCGAAGTTTACTAGGAGCATTTTACAAAGCAGGCTACACAGAAATTAAAATTTCATTTCCAAACACCAAAGTTCTAACTGAAATAGAAAAAACAATTGAAATGCTGTATGGCTTTGAAATCTTTGATATCACAAACACCTCTTGTGTTGTTCGTGCAATCTTTGAGCTAGAAACAAAAGATGTAAAACAACATATTCTTCGCATGGTGCACACTATTAAAATCATGCAAAAAACAATTAACCAAAGTATTCAAAACCAGGATTATACTGCAAGCGAACAACTAAAACAATTTAGAAAAAATGTACTCAAACAACGCGATATCATTCAAAGAACAATAGTAGAAAAAAGATTACTTGACAAAGATCATTTCCCTTACCATGCTCTTGCCTTACATCTTTGGAGTATTGCACGAAGTTACAACCATCTTTACTCTACTCTTACAACAAAAATAACATTAGAGCAACAAAAATTCATTCTTGAAATTGAATCATATTTTGCAAAAGTCTTTGATAACCTAACCCAAGATGCTCTTTATAACAATCACACACGTTATTTGAACTTAATGAAACAAGCAAAAGATCTTCTCAAAAAACCAAAACAAGTTTGTCCAATAATTAGTTTTACACTACCTATACTCATGGCAATTCAGTCAAGTCATGCTGCAATATTATTATTAAATTATCAGGATAATTAACTTAACCAACTTAACCTAAAGCCTGCAGCTTCTTTTTTTACCTCTGGAAAACGACTTTCTAAAAGTGCTAAATTCATAACCTGCTCCGTACTAAGCTTATCCTCACCCGAACGTAAAAAACCTAACTGGAATGGTGCATACAAAGCAGATAGTTGTTTAAATTTTCTAAACTCTTTTCTAATAAATGTTGGATCAATAGAATCATCAATTTGGGCCAATTTCTTTCTTACAGTATGATATTCTCGTAAAAAATGAGAGATTTCATTTTCTCCCAAAAAACCGTGGCGATTAACATCTGCTTCAGTTAAAAAACTAACAACATCAACAAGGTAATTTCCAAAACCTGCATGGTCCCAATCAATTGCAAACTGTCCAATGTGATTAGGTCCAATATCACGATGAATCATCTCACTCCCAACTTCCAATTCCAAGTTTCGAAGATCTTCATCCAAAGCCCGGTCTAATATCAATCCTGCTCTCTCAATTCTTTCTTTTCCTCGTTCATGTAATAAAGAACCTGCAGCCCTTGTAATTCCTGCATTACGCGCTATTTGAGTTCCATGGTGATGTAATAATGCTAAGTGTACCATCCAAGAAGAGACGTAGGCAAATAATTGATCTTTTGAACCTTTTTTACGCATATGTTCTAGCCGAGAATCAGCAAGCAAACTAATGTCTTGTTGATTTGTTAAATAATAATTTTGACCTTGAGCAGACACTTGTGTTGCAGCAGGATCCACCATAGAAGGAACAAAATTTTTCAAAGTAGGATGTCTTGAATATGTATAGCCCACTAATGCTTCAATATCTGCACCCTCTTTATTGGCATGTAATTTAATAACTCTTTTTTGACCAAGTACATCTTCAACAAAATAAACTAAATTCTTACTCTTAACTCCAGCAGGACTAACCCTTACTAAATCTTCAAAATGAGACCCAATAGTCTCTGCTACTCGCTCATCAAAACCTTCTTTTCGAAGCGTTTCATAAAGTGAGCCTTGCTTAGAATTTTCTACTAAAATATCTCTTTTTCTTTTTTCAAAATCTGAAGCAAACCCTTCATAGATCCCTTCGCCCATACCAGCTATGCCTTCAGGTGTGTTAGCATACCTAACAAAAATATCTCCAAAGTCTTCCTTTGTTTCGTCAAATATTTTTCTTAGTAATCCCTGGTATGATTCATTAAAACTTGGTTCTCCAAAATTTATGCCAGTAATTTCAAAATCAAATTTATGTCTAATGAGTATTAAACATCCTTCATATAAACTTTTCAAAGAAATTTCTTTTCTAAACCCACCACCAGGAGTTCCAACTCCAAAACTAGCACTCCCAATTGAATCTCTGTATATTCTAGCTTCATCCATACTTCTCTTTTTTAGATTATTTTTTATAAATATTTACAGAGAAAAAGAAAAACAATTATATAGGCTGTAGCCAAGTTCTATGCTATGCCAGAATTAATTACAATTATAGCAGTTTTTTTTATTGGTGTTATTGCAGCATTTATTGGAGCAATTGCAGGGGGTGGGGGATTACTCTCTATTTCGTTTTTAATTTTTGTAGGCCTTCCACCTCATGTCGCAATTGCCACAAATAGACTTGGAGCACTGGGTATGTCTATTAGTATGGTCTATAAATTTAGTAAAGCAAAAGTAATTGAATGGAAATATGTACCTTGGCTTTCCTTATTAGCTATAATTGGGTCATATATTGGTGCAAAAATTCTTCTTAATGTTTCAGAAGAAACTCTAAACTTTATTGTAGTAATGATTCTCGTTGCTTTTCTTCCAATATTACTTATTAAGAAAAAATTAGGTGTCAAAAAGATTAATGTTTCTTTTACAAAAAACTTTCTTGGCTACATCCTTTACTTTTTTATGGCAATTTTTGGTGGTTTTTTTGGAGGGGGTTCTGGCACGATTTTCTTTTTCATTTTAATGTACTTTTTTGGTTTTACAATAATTGAAGCAAATGCGACCGATAGCATCCCCTGGTTGTTACTTTCTGTCTCAGCACTAGTGGTTTTTGCAACAAACCACATCATCAACTATACACTTGGTACCTCGATTTTTCTAGGAATGGTTGTTGGCGGTTATTTAGGAGCTCATACAGCAATACAGAAAGGAAACAAATGGGTTAAAACGTTTTTAATCGTTATAATTATTGCATCAATCATTAAATTGTTATTTTTCTAAAATTCACCCAAGCCCTTTTGCTCTTCGATTTTTTTGACTTTAATCTTGCGCACCATTGCATCATCCTTTTCTAAAACACCTTGGATTTGCTTAGCTCGATCAATCACTTCATTTGGTAGGCCTGCCATCTGTGCAACATGTACTCCATAACTTGCATCAGTTCCGCCAGCAATCAGTTTATGTAAAAATACAAGCTCTCCTTGCACATCTTTTACAGCAATGTTATAATTACTAATACGAGAAAATTTATCTGCCAACGTATTTAGCACGTGATAATGTGTTGCAAATAGTGTTTTAGCTTTAACAGAATTATAAATATACTCAGCCACACTCCACGCAATTGACACCCCATCAAATGTAGACGTACCTCGGCCAATTTCATCTAAAATTATCAAACTCTTCTCCGTTGCATTATGTAAGATTGCAGCAGTTTCATTCATCTCAACTAAAAATGTAGATTGTCCAGAACCAAGATCATCATGTGCACCAACACGTGTAAAAATTCTATCTACTACGCCAAGAACACATTCTTCTGCTGGAATAAAGCTACCAATTTGTGCAAGTAACACAATTAATGCGGTCTGTCGCATAACTGTACTCTTTCCAGCCATATTAGGCCCTGTAATGACCATCATTTCTCCATTTGATAACATAACATCATTTGGAATAAAACGCTCTGTAAGGCGCTCTACAACAGGATGGCGGCCATTTTTAATTTGCAATACATTCTCTCCTACAAAAACAGGTTTACAATAATTAAATTCCATACTAACTTTAGATAAACTACAAAGCACATCTAAAACAGCAATCCTACTTGCAACTTTTTGAATTGCAACAGTCTCCTTTGCAATATCTTGTAAAATTTCTTGAAATAGGTTATATTCAAGTTCTGCAATTTTTTCTTGCGCGCCCAAAATTTTTTCTTCTTCAACTTTAAGCTCTTCTGTAATATAGCGCTCACCATTCGCAGTTGTTTGCTTTCGAATATAATTTTCTGGCACAAGCGAACTATTTCTCTTTGTAACTTCAATAAAATATCCAAACACTTTGTTAAATCCAATTTTAAGACCTGAAATGCCTGTTTTTTCTCTTTCTTGTTCCTCTAATTTTTGTAAAAAATTCCGGCTATTAGACTTAATTTCATGCAGAGAATCCAGTTCTTTGTTAAAATCACGCTTGATAATATTACCATCTCGAATTGAAATATTTGCATCATCTTTAATAGATGATTCTAGCAATACAAAGATCTCTTTTGATACATCCATTTGCTCAATTTCTTGTAGTAGTGGGCTTTGAATGTCTTGTAATAACTCTCTAACTTTTGGCACTTGTTGCAACGATTGTTTTAACGATAGTAAATCACGTGGAGATGCATTTCCATAATTCACTCGACTAATTAATCTTTCAATATCAAACACTTCTTTGAAAATATCTCTTATTTCTTCCCGCACAATAATGTTTTTGTTAAGCTCTTCAATTGCATCTAATCTCTTATTGATTCTATTAACATCTAACAATGGTTTTTTTAACCATTTCTTTAATTGTCTTGATCCAAGAGATGTAACAGTCTTATCAATCACACTCAAAATAGTTCCTTTAGTAGTACCATCTTGAAGATTTTTTACAAGTTCTAAATTTTTATACGTTGCACTATCTAGCGGCATAACTTTTTGATTTGTTCGAAGTGTTGGGCGCTTTAAATGTGATAAATTATTTTTTTGCGTCGCAATTAAATATTGTAATAACCCACCAGACACTGCAAGCTGAGAATCTTCTAATCCTAAACTATTTGTATTAAAACGCTCTGCAAGAGTTGTTTTTGCTTGCCCAATTTTAAAATAAAAATCGCTATAACTATGCACAAAGCAACCTGTGTCTTTAATATTTTTTATCAATTCTTGATTTACTTGTAAACTCTCTGGCACAACACATTCTGATGGTGTTAATCTAATAATTTCACTCCTTAAAGTATTAAAATCCTGATATGATGTTGTAAAAAATTCGCCCGTTGAGATATCACAAAATGCTGCTGTAAATAAATCTTGATTTGCATGAAGGGACATGATGTAGTTGTTTTCTTTTTCTTCAAGCATAGAAGATTCAACTACAGTTCCTGGTGTGACAATTCGTACCAAACCTCTTTTTACAAGTCCTTTTGCTTTTTTAGGATCTTCTAACTGTTCAATAATTGCAACCTTATAGCCTTTTTTTACTAAACGCCCCAAGTAATTGTCAAGTGCGTGATATGGAATTCCTGCAAGCGGTGCTTTTTTTTCTCCTTTTCCCCTTGCAGTAAGTGTGATTTCAAGCTCTTTAGAACAAGTGACAGCATCTTCGTAAAACATCTCAAAGAAATCTCCCATTCTCAGTAAGATAAGACAATCTGGATTTTCTTGCTTTGCCTGCTGATATTGCTGCATACCCGGCGTAAGCTTCTCTTTAGGGATATCTAAAATTGACTCTGTCACTACTGCAAATTTGAATTTTAGGTATTTATATATTGTTGTAGTTGGGTGGTATGGTGGAGATATATTGACCATCTTGGTGGCATCAACAAAATGGTTTTTAAAGGTGAATTTAAATTTGGAATGTAAAGTTGAGGAGTACTAAGCACTGGTCTACTGGTCAAGTGTGAAGGGAAAATATATATTAAAACAAGTTATGCACACATTATGGGAAAAAAAGTGAGCAAAGATTTGATGATAAAAAAGCTAAATTCCTCGGGTTTTCCTTTTGAATTCCACATAAGAGGTTTAGTTAATAAAAAAGGAATTAAGACTTCTTCTACCCGTTATTTTGTAGATGTGAATAAATCCTCAAAATCATTTGATTTAGACTTATATGGGAAAATTAGGTTCTCAAGTCACAGCAACTCAAAGGCAAAAGCTTTTGTCTATACTAATTTTATGCTTGTTGGTGAAGTTAAAAGCTGGGAAGATTATGCAATTAACTACTTTGTAAATGACATACAAGAAGAAGAGACCCTATTAAATTTTCCAAATTTTTCATATATGGCACAACTATCTAAAATATGTAAAGGAGGAACCATTGAAGTTAGAAAGTTAAGAGAATTTAGTCAATCTGACTTTGCAAAGAATATTAAATTTGAAAGTTTTATAGATAAAAAAATAAAAGGAGATTCTGGTAATGCTCCTCTATTTAAAGTTGCAGGAGGCTTAGCAGAAGCTTCAAACTACTTTCATAGTAGAAGGATAGAATTCGTCATGAAGGATGACCATTCCATTACTTGCATTTTCCCAATTGTTGTAACAAAAGCAAAAATTTACAAAGCAGTTTTAGATGGATTAAAAGTTACTGATTTAGTTGAAAAAAACTATTTTTTTTATTTACATCCCTGTCTTGATTTAGACAAAGTATATCTCGCAACAAAAGAATACCTGTATTTTCCAATCATAATTACAAATGAAGGAGGTCTTGAGTCAGTAATTTCCTTAATTAAAAATTTAGCTCTCCAAATAGATAATGAGGTTAAAGAGATTGTGATGAAAAGGCCAAGTGCTGTCTTTCATGAGATGGAAAGTTTTGATAGGTTTATCTCGAAATTAGTAATTAAACTCACTTCCGAACCTCTTTCATAACCGCCCAATCAACAAGTACTTCTGCAATGGAGTTTAGACTTCGAACAATACGTCGAAGAGAATAAGTGCCAACGTCCTTAACTTGGATATCTTGCATGTCTTCAATTTTTTTAAGTAGCGGCATTACAGATTTATGCTCAAGAGTTGCACAATTTTCTTTTAACAAACTCTGTAAATCTTTTAATACAACTCCAACTTGCAAAATAAACTTCTCAGTTGGTTTTTTTAATGTAATTAAATGGTCCACAATTCGCTCAAGTTCTTTAGATAATAATGAAATAAAATGCAGCTCAATATTCTCAACCTTAATACTAACTGGATTTACAAACCCAGAAACAACTGCCTTTTCTACCATTAACTTACTTCGATCAATTTCCTCTTCATAGCGCTCTAACAATTCAGCATGCTCTTTTTTAGGCATAATCATCAGTAAATTACGCACTTTACGAATCATTGTTGTAAGCAAAGATAACGGATCAGAAAGATGAATTGAACTCTCACATGTAATAGTATTGTCATCGATTTCAACTAACTCTAAACTAACTAAATTCTTCTGTGCTAGAACTTTTGCAAAATCAATGCCATTTTCCAACTCAATTTTAAAAGATGAAGCAGGACTAATATACGACGCTATAATCAACTTATGTAGACTATTAACATCCTCGTTCTCTACTTTAAATGATAAATGAATTGGCTTTTCCTCAATGGACTGCGGAAACACACCCAAAGAACCATTAGGCAAAGGTTGAACGCCAACTTTGGACTTTCCTGTAATATTAAAACGCTTACACCACCTTGTAGGAAGGTATAAATAAAACATTTCCCCTGTTCTTTGTACATTTCGCACTTCCATAATCTATTTAGCCTAAATAGGTACTATATAATTGTTGTGTTATGAAAATTTTAATCTTAGACTAAAAAGATTAAGCTTAATTGTTTTAAGATTAAACTGCAATTTCAAGAAAGAAAAAGAATAACACAACAAATAAAACATTCAAGCATAGATCAAAAACAAAAGAACAAAAAGAAACAATCAAAGATATTATATTTCAGAACCAAAAACCCCAAACAAAAACTATTTATGGGGTATCTGCTTTGGAGTTAAAATGAAACGAAGAGAAAGCGTAGGGTTTGCACATTTAAATCCAGATTGGTTAGATCAAGCACGCAACGCAGGCTATACGCTTCATATCAACTTATTATTAGGCGGAGAAAGAAACTTTTACACATTACTAACAAATAAAAAAAGAGGACAAGAGACAGGATATCAAAGATATTATGAATCTCTTCCCGGCATACTCGAAGGATTACAAGAAGTATCTTGGAAATATGCAGTAGATCACGAAATTATAAGAAAAACACAAAGAGGACCAATTATTTATGAATTGCCACATGTAAGGGTGTTAGAAAGAGTCTTAGCCCAAGAAGTTACAAAATTAAATCGAGCAAGAGGAGCCAGTCTTGTTTCAAAAAACAAAATTATTGTGCCCCCATCAGACTACTCCCCTTCTGCTTTTTTATACAAAGAAGTAAATAGCAAGATGCATACAATCCCTGGAGATGAAGCCGAAACAGTTATCGACGCGCTCGAAAATCTAGCACAAAAACTGTCCTAGGGCCTAAACGTCACACTTTATACAGAACGTTACGTTAAACGTCATAAAATATGCCTAAAACGTTACATTTAAATAATTCGTTACGTTTTCTAACACTATGAAAGAGGTGAAAGTAAAGAAAGGACATAGCAGAAGCCAGTTCCACCTGACAGAAGATCAAATACGACTCCTCATTAGACATACTGAAAAACTACGTGACAAACTAATAATTAAAATTCTTGCATATTGTGGACTACGCAGATTTGAGTTAGCAAAAATAAAGATCGAAGATATTGATTTTAACACAAATAAGATCCGAATCATGGGGAAAAAAAGTATTGATCGATTAGCGACTATATTTTCTAATCAACTCCAAGAAGATTTAAAGATTTACGTTCAATATGTGCTAAATAGCCCCAAGACAGGCTATTTATTCCCTTCTGTTTCTTCATTAAACACCAAAGGCCACATATCACCCACAGAAATCAATAGAATTGTTGCTAAAGCTGGCAAAAGAGCGCACCTACAAAATCCAATCCCTGAGTTAAAGAACATTAACCCTCACATCCTCCGTCACAGTTGTGCAAGGATTTTAAAAGACAAAGGATTAAGTTTGGAAGTTGTTCAAAAAGTCTTAGGACACCTATCATATAAGACTACAATGGACCTTTACGGCACTAAGAGCATCTATGAAGTAGACAGTGAATTACAAGAGAAAGTGGGTGATTTATTTGGGTAAAGAGCAAAGGCTTTCAAAGCACCAAAAAGATAAGATTTTAGCAAGAGACAAATATACTTGCATGAAATGCAAAATTGAGAATAAAACGGCCCGTAAGTTAGAAGTTCACCACATCACACCTTTAACATTTGGTGGGAACAACGACAAAAGGAATTTGATTACACTGTGTAGGGTTTGTCATAAATACGCGCCAAATAACAAAGAAGAATTTGCAGAATACATGGATTCTGAACTAGACGGAGTTGCTACAACTTTAATTAACATTTACAAAAAGATGAAAGAATCAGGTGAATTAGAACAATTTGATAATCCACATAAAATTGATCGAAAGATTTAATCAAAGATTGCTTTTTATCTCTTTTTTAACATAAAAACTTTCAAAAAAGACCTATTTTACAGAAATAAGCAGCAGCTTCTTTGATCAAAAAAAAGGGACAATCGATTCTAAATATTACAAACTAAGACAAAAAGTTTTCTTAATAAAAATTAAAGGATAAAACTAAAAGTTTTAGCTAGAAAACCGATAAAACCCAGCCCAGAGAATAAGCTCAAAAACCAAAACATTTGCAACCTGAAGATTAAGTCAAAAACAAATAATTTCAAAACTAAAACTTTCAATCAAAACTAAATATATTTCTTAAAGACTTCTTTACGTTTTTTGTAGTATCCAGAACCAACGCCTAGTTTTAGCAACCAAAGACCTGCCAAAATAATTAAACTATCAAACACCAAACGAGGAAGATTGTAAATTTCCAGTACATCAATAATACCAACCGCTATTAAAATAGCACTAAATAAAATCTGTTTACGATTGAAGTAATGTTTTTTCGGCTCCTTTGCTGGAACTTCTACTTTTGGTTTTACTTCTGGCTGTTTTTTTTCTTTTGCCATCCTAACCAACATAACTTAATTTATTATTTTGTAACTTTTCTGCTTTTTGCGTCTTTTGCATGATCCCTTTTAATTTCTTTTCAAAGACAACTGCTTGTTTCATAAGGGGCTGTGGATCTACCCGTAGGCCAGTATATGCATCTAATGCTTGAATAATGTGTGCAGCAGCTTTACTATCAGGCATTCCGGTTCTAGCCTCTGCAAAAAGTGCTACTATTGGTGTTTTAATATGCTTTGCAAGTAACGCACCAGTTACCCCTACAATAATTCCTTCCATTAGAGGACTTGCAACTCCCTGTAACTTTTTATTTGTCATTCCATTTTGCGTTGTATAATAAAACACTCTTCCTGCATCAGCACTAGGCGAACCAACTCCCTCTAAAGAGATAATTTCCTTTGCATTTAATTGGGTTGCAATCTCTGCTACTGCATCTGCAATTTTCCAACCTAAATTTTTACCAATATTAATAGCATGCACTAAGACTAGATTGTATTTTTTATTATAATGAACAGAAATAGGCTCGATAACTTTGTTTTGATGAATTGCAATCATTGCAGGAATTTCATCCATTTCAACTACACCGATTTTTTCAGTTTCCAAATGCTCCATTAAGAATTCTGTTGCAATTGTGCCAATCAAACCAAATCCCGGAAACCCTTCAACAATACGTACACCTTTTGGCTTTTTAGTAAGAACTACTTTCATCAACATCACCTATTTTTTTGAATACAAGAAGGATATAAAAGGAGTTTTTAAGTGTTTTGTTTTGGACGGTTCTGTAGAAAAAGTCCTACTTCAGAGACTGGAACCCTACACTAAACCATAGGAACCCAGTATCTTATGTCTGGTCTGTCATTATTACCTTTGGTAATGAATGCCAATAATGACACAGACGAACTTTTTCTACTAAGCCGTTTTAGATATAATTACCTTTTCTCAACAACAAGCCAATGTTCTGGTTTGTAAATCCCTGATTTCAACTTGCCGTTAAGATTCTTAAAAACTTCTTGAACTAACTCATCTCGAACATTACCTCTTTGAACTAAAGATTCACGCAGTTTACCAAAAACCTCTTCTGCAAAGCCTCTTCTTTTAGCAGTCGCCTCTGCGTTTTTAATTTCATACACACTAGGGTAATCAGAGATCGCAATTAATGTTTCTGAATCCATAGAATCAAATACATTTCCAAAATCTTGGATCACTGAACCTGAATACTCAGCCCTTACTTTATCATCACCTAAAACTGAATCCCATAACCTTTCTTGTGCTTCTACTTCCCCATAAATTGCACCCTTATATTCAGTTTTCCTTGCAGCTCGTTTCATAATAAGATCATCAATAACGTGGTTTGCAGTAACTAATTCAGTTGCATCTGCTTTGACAGCACCAAGGTGGGAATTTATAAACACAGGCCTTTTGATTCGTCTATCAATTATTCTTGCATGTTCACCGAGCTTTGTAAATACTACTGGATCTTCAGTAACACTCATATAGCCATCACGTATACCTTCTCTTGAAGCAGCAACAATCACCTGAGGAGACGTACCTGCATGTAAATCTATCACGTTAGAAGCACCATCTAAATTAGCACCTTTGATAATCCCACGCCAAATATTAACATTATCATAAAACGGTTTTCTATTTCCAATCTCAATTCCTTCATACATTGTAGCTGTCATGAACAGTAAAAATAAGCTTGCATTTAAAGAATTTACGACTTATTTTGTTAGATTACAATAAACTTCTCCCCGTCATCTCACTTGGTTTTTTTATTCCCAATAACTTTAACACAGTAGGAGCAACATCTTGCAGTCCGCCAGTTTTTATTTTCTTCTTTAAAAGGTTAATTTTTTTAGCATCCCATTTTTTATTCACAACAACAAATGGCACCTCATTAGTGGTGTGACATGTACTACAATCAGCATACATATCCTCACAATTTCCATGATCTGAAGTAATTAAAATTGTTCCATTAAAACTTTCAACAAGCCTTTTTAGTTGTGTATCAAGATTCTTTAGCGCCTTAACAGTTGCTTTAAAGTTTCCGGTGTGACCCACCATGTCTGGATTTGCAAAATTTAAAAGAAAGAATCCGTGCCCGTCAATATTGTTTAACAGTTTTGAGGTCACTTGCTCTGCTTTCATTGCCGGTGTTTTATCATACGTACTTACTTTTCTACTTTGCACATGACTTCTTCTTTCATGAGGAAAAATGCATTCACAAAGACCGTTAAAAAAATAAGTAACATGAGCCCATTTTTCTGTTTCAGCAACACGTAATTGAGAAATCCCTTGTTTTGCAATAACTTCACCCACACTATTCTTTACAAAGATCGGAGGAAAAGCAACAGGGACTTTTACAAGTGAATCATACTGAGTAAGGGAAACAAAATTTAGACCCCCTATTTTTCGTCGTGAAAACCCCTTGAATTCTCCCCACACAAAAGCACGTGTTAGCTCTCTTGCTCGATCTGAACGGAAATTGAAAAAAATAACACCATCATTTTTATCGACCACACACTTATCCAAAACAACAGTGGGTTTGATAAATTCGTCAGTCTCTCCTTTTGCATAAAATTCATCAAGTGCACTAAGCACATCTTTTCTTTTTCTCCCTTTACAATTCACCATGCAATCATATGCCCTGTGTTCTCTTTTCCACCTGTTATCACGATCCATGGCATAATACCTGCCCATTATCGTCGCTATCTTACCGACACCAAGTTGTTTCATCTTCTTTTGTAATTGTAAAACATATTTTTTTGCAGATGTTGGAGGCGTGTCTCTGCCGTCGAGAAACGCATGAATATAAACCTCTTTTACGCCAACTTTTTTTGCCATCTCTAACAACGCAAACAGATGATTAATATGAGAGTGCACTCCCCCATCACTCAATAACCCCATTAAGTGAACCTTTTCTTTTTTCTTTTTTGCATGCTTAAAAACAGATAAAAGAACTTTATTTTTGAAAAAAGTCCCATCTTTAATTGATTTGTTTATTCTATGTAAGTCACTATCAATCACTCTTCCTGCACCTAATGTAAGATGACCTACTTCAGAATTTCCCATCACGCCTTTTGGAAGGCCAACTGCATTTCCAGATGCTTTTAGTGTTGTGTGAGGGTATTTATCTAGAAGAGAGTTATAAAACGGCATTTTAGCAGCTTTAATTGCATTGCGTTTAGTTGATTTAGAAACACCAAACCCATCGAGTACCAAAAGTAAGACTTTATGTTCAACATCCATCAAGAGTTAGAAAAGAAAATAAGGTAGATAAAGGTTTTGTTTAATTTGGAGGAATGTCACAAATTCTTAATTCAATCCCAGATTCATTATTTCTTTCACCTAGTCTTGAAGCAATTAATAAACTGCCGTCATTTAAACGAAAGCAGTCTCCATTATTAACCCCATATAAAATTTCAGGTTTAAAACCATCTCGTTCCACCCGTAATGACCCAACATATCTGCCATTAACGTTCGACACAGAAGGATCACAAAAACTATACTCAACACCATCTTCTACACCATAAGACCTACATTGATCACTATTAACAACAATTGCTGGTTTGCAAGTAGATTCATCCACCACATTTGGACATCTATCAACGTATACTAACACTTCTGGTTCCCCGCAACTTACTGGAGCTAGTAAAGCCATTGTTGCAACAGCCAATTTTGACAGATAATTTCGCATATCACCACTAACTAGTGATTTATTTAAAAAAGTATTGGTCATAAAATGAAAAGTGTAAGATTTACAAGCTCAAACATAGGCAGAAAACTTTATAAATAAACTGTAATACTTCTGAGTAAAATGGAAATTAATATTCTTGAGGAATCTAAAACTAAGTTGGTATTCCAATTACCAAGCGAAACACACACATTCTGTAATGCATTAAAAAAAGAATTACAAGGAGTAGATGGTGTTGTTGTAGCAACATATAGGGTTGAACATCCCTTAATTGGCATTCCTGAGTTCTTACTTGAAACAAAAGGTGTTGAGCCCAAAGAAGCAATTAAAAAGGCGTTAAAGGCTTTGAAAAAGAAAGCTGAAGAATTCAAAAAAGAAGCTAAGAGTTTGTGAGTTTCTAATTTTTTCTATACACATTTTTAAATAACGTAATTTTATCCTCTTTATGGCGTATGCAAGTGCAAGGGTATTTAAAGACGAAAATCAATTTCGAGTTGCAAAAGACAGAGCAATAGGAGCTCTTCCAAATGCACAAGGAGATATTGCTTGCCTTTATATTCTTCCAAGAGATAAAACACATGGAACTGCCATAACCCCAGTTGTAAGTAGAAACCTATTTAGCAATGATTTAGTTTTACACGACCAAAGAGAGGGCATTATAAAAGCAGTAGTTCCTGCAGGAGATAGGCCAGGTTCTGCAATAGCTGCATCTAGAGTAATAACAAACCTTATCCAACACTTTGGTGATGACGCTCCAGTTATGGGGTGTGAAGTTTACAAAGCCCCAGATAGAGGCTATGAAGAGACTAGCAATAAAGCAAAAACTTCAGCTGAGGCAGCACGCAATATGGGTTTAATGTTCTTTACAAATGATGAGGTTACTTACCCAAGAAGATACTCAGCAGACCCAAGCAACCCAAACATTGAAACAACGATCAGTGAAGAAGTAAAATTAGCCCTCTATTTACTAAGTAATGCAGAGAGTGTTGAACCCCATTACCAACTCAAAGTAAAACCAAGAAAAA
Organism: uncultured Methanosarcinales archaeon; assembly: GCA_964344285.1. GTDB lineage: Archaea > Nanobdellota > Nanobdellia > Woesearchaeales > GW2011-AR9 > CAYFMM01. The sequence goes on from CAYFMM010000001.1 coordinate 91,035, forward strand.
AAAGACATGAAGTAGGCGGAGCTGAAGTTCTCTTGCGTATGAAAGATCCTGAAAAAGAGGGATATTATAACACAGGCTTAATTACCCAGTTTGCAGCAAGTACTGGTCTTTTAGAATCCTTAGATAATGCGATCAGGGAAAAAGCCTTAGAAGAGATTAAAGAATACCAAAGAGCAGGAGTCGACATACTAACTTCATTTAATTTTTCCCCACGTGAGTTGAATCCAAGAAGCGCTGAAATGTTTGCAGAGAGGGTAAAAAAAGCAAGAATTGATCCTTCACAAGTGGGCATTGAAGTCCTTGAGACAAAAAATGGAAAAAAGAATGGATTGGGCGATTTATTAGACTCTTTAACTAACTTTTATAGGCACGGGTTTGTAGATATTGCATATGATGATGCGCTGTCAGGAGATGGCGAACATAGTAATCTTTACACATTAGCCGAAATGCCGTTTACCACTATTAAACTAGATAGAAAACACATGCTTAAATTAGGTGATAGCAACTATAGAGCTATTGCAGAAGGCATCATACATATTGCAAGAAGATTGAATCCCATTAATCCCACTAAGTGGGGAGGAATTGACAAAGAGATTAAAAGAAGAGTTGTTGCAGAAGGAGTTCCAAAAGAATGGTTAGATTGGGCTAGAAAGGTTGATTACGTACAGTCTTTTGAACTACACCGACCAGAACCGATTGCCATGATTCTTAAGCACATTGAAGAGAGTAAGAAAGACAAAGGCTTTAGGTTTCAAGAATTAAAATAATCTAACAACACAAAAGCATATAAACCTGCTTTTGCCCTGATTCCAGTATGCTTAACAAATCTACCTGTATTAAGTTCTACAAACGCCCAGACATTCAAGAAGCAATTATTGAGCACGCCTTAGGCAAAGAAATAGGGATGCGATTTAATACAAGTTTTGGTAAGCGTCCAGATGTGCTAAGATACCCACGTGACGTATTAGAGTTAGCATTACAAGGCATTACATCATTTCACTCTAGCGAGGAGAGATGGGAAAATCCATTGCAGCTAAGTAGCAGTATCACAAAAAAAGAGTTGGATGAATTACGCACCGGTTGGGATTTAGTGCTAGACATCGACTGTGCAATTATGGAGTATAGTAGAATTTGTGCAGACCTAATTATTAAATTTTTAGAGTATTGTGGAGTAAAAGATATTTCATGCAAATTTTCAGGCAATAAAGGATTTCATATCGGTGTGCCATTTGAAGCATTTCCATCTACGGTACGAGGAGAAGAAACAAGACTATTATTCCCAGATGCAGCTAAGAAGATTGCATTCTACATCAAAGAGAATATTGAAGAAGAACTGGGCAAGCGAATTTTAGATTTTGAAGGAGGGAGTTTTAGTAAGATTGTTGAAAAGGTAAAACTACCACAAGAAGAGATTACACGTTATGCTCAAAATAATATGGGTGATAAGATTGCTCGCCTAAACCCAGATAAGTTTCTCGAGATAGACACAGTATTAATTTCGTCACGGCACTTATACCGAATGCCCTATAGTCTGCATGAAAAGTCAGGCTTAGTTAGTCTTCCAATAGATCCAAAAAGAGTGTTAGAGTTTGAAAAACATATGGCTGAACCTAGCAAAGTATTAATGCCGATGTTTCATTTTCTAAACAGAGAGGTATCTGGTGAATCGGCAAGAAGATTATTGTTACAAGCCTTAGATTATGAAGTTAAACAAAAAAAGGAGGAGAAAGAAGAAAGAGAGTACGAAGAAATCAAGTTAGAAAATCCTATTCAAGAAGATTTCTTTCCCCCGTGTATGAAAGGGTTTTTACAGGGAATAGAGGATGGAAAGAAGCGTTCTGTATTTTGTATGATGAATTACCTAGGTAAAATCGGTTGGAGCAAGCCAGAAGTTGATAAGTATCTTCATGACTGGAATAAAAAGAATCCTGAACAACTACGTGAAGTGTATATTAAAGGCCAATTAAATCATTTTAAGCCAGGCGAGAAGTTGCCCCCAAATTGCAATAATGAAGCGTATTACAAAGATTTGGGCGTATGTAAACCAGATAAGTTATGTGGCATGATTAAAAATCCAGTGAACTATACTTTACTTCGGTGGAAACGCTGGTTACGCGATAAAGAAGAAGGTAAAATTGAGCTGACCGAAGAGGAAAAGGCAAAAAAGCGCGAAGAAAAGAAAAAAGAGAAAGCTTCTAAAGAAGTTGAGCAAGAAAATAAGTCATTAGATTTATAAGAGGTTAGATAAACATAAACCCATGACTATCAATAACATTTTTGATGGTGGTGATACATACCACACTACTGAATCCATACCAGAGACTCCCGCACGAATTGGAAGGGATCTTGTTGAACAACATTTAGATGCAAACTCTAACAATTTAGCGTGGGTTTTTTATCGAAATGGCCCCCTAGGACTAGGTATTTTCAGAGTTCAAGACGGAGTTCGAAAAAATAGTGAAGGTAACTTGCAAATTGCAAGAACATGGTCTTTATTAGGAAAAAAAATCGGACAGGAACAAGTAATTACACCACCAAGCAGGTACCTAAATAGAGTTAGTGGACTTTATTTACAATTAGTTGGTCCAGAAGAATCACAAGCTGGAGGTATTGAAAGAACAATAACAGGATCAAAGATTGGCAATTATGACTTAGTTAAACCCTTAAAACTAGACGCCCTGAAATATTAGAACATGATAAGAAGAAAGAGAAAAAGACCAAACACAAGAAGATTTTCTGTTCCTCAGTATGAATACCCAAAACCAGGCACAGTTTTAGCAGATAAGGTTGTCGATGCACCCGTGGAGGTGGCAGTTACAGGAATTGTGAGAGATTGGGTTAGAAGAGAATATGGAAGTACAGCAACAGTCCAGGAATCAAATTATTTTGGCATAACACAACAAGTAAGTCATGATAGAAACCAAGGTTTAGAAAGAAGAGTACATGTTTCTACTAATGATAACAGGAGGCAAAAGCAAGAAACTATGGCTTTGAGCAAATATTCTGCAAGAAATGTCAGAGGCCCAGTAAGATTAACTTTATCTACTACAAAATATGTTGAAGTAGATTGGCACCACCCAGATGGAGAAACTGAAATTCTTGGAAGAAAAATGAGACTAACATACGATGTGCTTGTGTGTAATCAAGGTGGAAAAACGCGTTTTACTTCAACATATAAAGGCATGGAACCAATACAAGAGCAGTAGCAATCCAAAAGATTTATAAACAACCTACTTTTTTCAACACTAAACAGTCCGAGTTCACGCGCATAGGACAGAATTGGTGAATTCTTAACTGTTTACGATTAGAATGGCAGAAAAAGATCAAAATTTCAAGCATATTGTACGTATTGCAAATGTAGACGTTCCAGGGGAAAAGGCGATTCGTATTGCACTTACAAAAATTAAAGGCATTGGTACAAATTTTGCAGATGCGGTTTGTACTATGGCTAGCGTACCCAGAGCAACAAAGGCCGGGGTTCTTTCTCAAACTCAAGTATCAAAATTAACTGAAATTATTACTAACCCTTTACAAGCAGGAATTCCTGAGTGGATGTTAAACAGAAGAAGAGATTATGAATCTGGAGAAGATAAACACCTACTTACAGGCACACTTGGCTTTGTACAGGAAAATGACTTAAAACGCTTAAAGAAAACTAAAACCGTACGTGGTCTACGTCACCAGAAAAAATTACCAGTTAGAGGCCAAAGAACAAGATCTAACTTTAGAAGAAGTAAAGGTAAGGTTGTGGGCGTTGCTAAGAAGGGGAAGAAATAATCATAAGATAAAATGGGAGATCCAAAAAAAGCAAGAAAAAAGTACTCTACGCCAAGACATCCTTGGATTAAAGGAGAGATTGATGCAAACAAAGCATTACGTAGAGAATATGGCTTAACAAAAAGAAAAGAAGTTCAAATTGCAAGTTCATTCCTTTCAAAATACAAAGATATTGCTAAAAGATTAATCGCTGATAGAACAGCTCAAGGTGAAAAAGAAAAGCAACAAATCATTTCAAAATTACAACAATTAGGTTTACTTCCTGCAGGAGCAGACTTAGACCAGATCTTGGGTTTAGAAGTTAAAGATGTCCTAGAAAGAAGATTACAAAGTATTGTTGCTAGAAAAGGTCTTGCACGAAGTATGAAGCAAGCAAGACAATTTATTGTGCACAGACACGTTAAGGTTGAAGGTAAAGAGATCACAGCACCATCTTACTTAGTAACACTTGCACAAGAAAACCAAATTGCATTTAAAGATAACTCTGCACTTGCAGATGAAGAACATCCCGAAAGATCATTAAAATCCCCTGAAGCAAAAGTAGAAGTAAAGCCAGCTGAGGAAACAAAAGAAGAAGCTGCACCTGCAAAAGCTTCTGAGGAATCAGTCAAAACTCCTGCCAAAAAGGTTGAGGAGAAAAAAGAATAATTATACAATGAAACCTACAAAAGAAAAAACAAATGTACCTGAGAGAAGAGCACCTAGACCTACAGGAAACATTAGATGGGGAATTGCACATATTTACTCTTCATATAACAATACAATTGTAACTGTAACAGACATTACAGGAACCGAAACTATTGCAAGAGCAAGTGGGGGACAAATGGTTAAGTCAGACAGACTTGAAAGCTCCCCAACAGCAGCAATGGGCATTGCAAAAAAGATTGCAGAATTATGTCGTGAAAAAGGCGTTACAGGATTATACATTAAAGTTCGGGCTAAAGGTGGCCATAATGGTCCTAAAAATCCAGGTCCAGGAGCACAAGCAGCGATTAGAACATTATCAAGAGTAGGTATGAGAATTGGAAAAATCGAAGAAGTGACACCTGAGCCGCACAATGGTTGTAGAGCAAAAGGCGGTAGAAGAGGAAGACGAGTATAGGTTTATCTAAAATGGCTATCAAATTAGAAAAAATCAAGGAAGAAAAGAAGACAAATAAATTGTTATTCCGTATGAAAGGAAGTGACGAGGTATTTGCAAACACCATTAGAAGAATGATCCTTGAAGAAGTACCAACACTTGCAGTTGAAGATGTGGAAATTAAAGATAATAATTCAGCGTTATACGATGAAATGTTAGCGCTACGCTTAGGTTTAGTTCCAATTAAAACAGATTTATCAAGTTACTCTCTTCCACAAAGTGAAGAAGAAGTAGCTGAAAGAAGTGCAAAATGCACATTACAATTAACACTAAAAGCAAGTAAAAAAGGTTTTGTAAAAGCTGGAGAATCACAGAGCAAAGATCCAAAATGTACATTTGTACAAGAGAATATGCCGGTTGTTAAATTACTTGCAAAACAAAAAATTGATGTTACAATGTATGCAGTAATGGGTCAAGGAAAAAATCACGCTAAATGGTCTCCAGGATGGCCAATTTACAAACATGAGCAAACTATTAAAGTTGGTTCAGTAAAAGATACAAAATTAGTGATGGATAACTGCACAGATGGTGTATTTACATTAAAAGGAGATAAGTTACAAGTAAACGAAGATAAAGCTGTAACAAGTCACTTGTTAGATTACTATGCAGAATTAGACAAGGGAATTACTGTTGAGAATACAGGAAACATTATTTTTAGCCTTGAGAGTTGGGGTCAATTAACCCATAAAGAGATCTTAACAACAAGTGCTGAGATGCTTATTGCAAAAGCAGAAGATATGGAGAAATTATTATAATCATACAATGGCAAGAAGAACTGGTCCAACAAACTATCAACTGACTGTATTGATAGAAGAACTAAAAAACCTCGCTAGAAAGAGTGCTTTTTGGAAAAGAGTATTACATGACATCCAAAAACCCACAAGACAGCGTAGAATTGTAAACTTATACAAGATTGACAAGTTTGCAAAGGATGGTGAAACAATTATTGTTCCTGGTAAGGTACTTAGTGTTGGTAACTTAAGTAAAAAAGTAACAGTTGCCGCAATGAACTTTTCAGGAGACGCAAAAGAAAAAATCACAAGCGCTCAAGGTAAAATCATGACTATTGAAGAGTTATGCAAAGCAAACCCTGAGGGTAAAAAAGTTAAAATTTTAGGATAATTACAAAATGAAAATCTACGATGCAGCAAATACAATCCTTGGACGTTTAGGCACACAAGTTGCTAAAGACGCTTTACTTGGAGAAGAAGTACAAGTTATCAATTGCGATAAAGCTATTGTAAGTGGTAAAAAAACAGATATCTTCAAAAATGAAAAGGAACGTAGAGCACGAAAAGGATATCCTTTAAAGAGTGCAAAAATGCCACGTTTAGCAGACAGATATGTACGTAGATCAATTAGAGGAATGCTTCCATGGGATAAAACTAGAGGAAGAGAAGCGTATAAAAGAATCATGTGCCATGTTGGAGTTCCTGAAGAGTTGGCAGGAAAAGACGCAATTGTTGTTAAAGACGGACAAGTTTCAAAATTACCTACATTAAAATACATCACAGTTGAACAGTTAATGAAACAACTAGGAAAAGAAGTAAAACAAGCATAATCATAAAATGAAAAAAATAATCCACACACAAGGAAAACGTAAAACAGCAGTTGCACGGGCAACAATTACAAAAGGTAAAGGTAAAGTGACTGTAAATGGACAGTTACTTGAAAACTTTGCAGATAAAAGTGTTCAATTACGAATCTCAGAACCTTTAGTACTTGCAAAGGACACAGTAAAAAATGTAAATGTTGCAGTTTCCGTAAACGGTGGCGGTATTAATGGCCAAGCAGATGCAATTCGTCTTGCAATTGCAAGAGCATTAGTACAAGAAAATGATAAGTTAAAGAAAGTCTTTGACGAATATGACAGATTATTATTAGTAGCTGACGTGCGTCGTAAAGAAGTAACTAAACCAAACGACAGTAAAGCACGTGCTAAAAGACAAAAAAGTTACAGATGAGGCTATAAACAATGTTAATACCTATTCGATGTTTCACATGTGGAAAACCAATTGGTCAACACTGGGAAGAATATAACGAACGTCTTGAAAAAGGCGAGGATACAAAAAAAGTAATGGACAGCTTAGGCTTAGAAAGATACTGTTGCAGATCTGTATTCTTAGGAAATGTTGATGTTGTAGATGCTGCTGGTGAATTCAAGCGAGCGTAATTTTTTGTTATCTTTTTTTAGGTGGTTTTAATAATTGGGGATGTTATAATAGTAGATGACATATCGAAGTGGCCCTCAAGAACGTTTTCAAAGAATTGAAGTGATGTATCAAGCAATTTCTGATGGTAATGAGTTTAATGATATTGCCTTACCAAATCAAAGTGGATTAGTTAAAGGAGTCTTAGAAGCAATTAGAGACAAAGAGATGAAAATTTACGCTGCTAACACAAGAAGTACTCCTAAAGCGTTTATAATAGGTGTAGATGATTCTACAGAATTTCAAGGTTATGGATTAAGAAGAGGATTAGAAGATTTAGGAGTTAAGTATGTTAGTGAAAAAGCGTTAGATGAGACGCTTATTAGATCTGGACTAAATCACCTAACTGCTCAAAGAGAAAAAGAAGCAGCTTTAATACTTAGAGAAGTTGAAAAAAGATATGATATTAAATTAGGGGAAGAGAGATCTTTAAGTAATACTCAAAAAACTGAGTATTTAGGTGCAGTTGAAGGATATATGAATATTTTTGAGCTGCGTGAATCTCAAGCATTTGTTCCCGCTATTAGAAATGGAGTTGTAAAAAATCCAAATCAAGGAGTTGTATTTATGACAAGTACTCACCATGTTCTTTCAGCAAACTTTTTTGATAAATTAAAAAAAGAAAATCCTGGTTCTCTTATGATAGTTGGAAAATATTCTAGAAGAGAAAATTAAATTTTTTAGTTAACCTTTCTAAACTTTTCTAAATTAACCCGCTTGTGCAAGTTGTGCGGGGTCAACTGTAAATTGCCCAGTTACCTCATCTGGTACTGCTTCTTGATATCCACGTAATCCAGGGTTAATTGTTCCTCCAAGTGCACGTTGCTCATCTACTGCTTGTTGTAAATTTCCAATCCTATTATCATACAACAAGTAGCCAGTACCATCGTTATCAATAACATCGATTAATCTTTGCCTAAGAGGGCTTGCCCCACTATTACTTTCTTGTAGAAATTCAATAATTACATTAATCTCAGCATCATTATAACCTGCATTTTGTAGTCTAGTACGAAGAACCACTTGCTCACCTTCAAGAAGAGCATTGAATCTTTGAATAATTGGGTTAAAATCTTGTTGAAAGCGCACTATATCAAATGACCCATCTTCCATCAAATAATCTGACCGTTGTATGCCCGTAAATATTTGATCATTTCCAGCAGGTTGAGCTTCACCAAGGTTATTAATATCGGGCCAAACTCCATCTCCCTCTAATTTATACTCTCTAAAAGATACAAAAGGAGATCTTCCAGGGAGTTCTGCTCCAGTAAATAACGTTTCAAGATCTGGAGCTACAAGTTCCCAACGTCCATTAATTCTTGCAACTGAAAGTTCAAAGTCAGTAGCTGAAGACCAAGTTACAAGTGCTGCATAAGTTCTCATTTGTTCTTGGAGTCGTGCTTGTTCTTCCAATGGGACATTATTATCAGTAAAGAATTTTTGAAGGTTCCTTCCAATATCATCTTTTCCTAATGATTGTAAATTTTGAAGTGCCTCTGTTGCTTGAAGTTGAATCCCATTCCCCACTTCAATTACTCTTCTCTCAGGTACAAATAAACCAAGTTCTTTTCCAAGTTCATCTGCCATAGCCTGTTTTCTAATAGTGTCATCAAAAGTCACTAACCTACTATCTCCAGGATAATTAATACCTACTTTTACAAATTCCCATGACCCTTCTGCATTTTGCATTGCTGCTGTTTGCCACAAACCAAGTTGATCAATAACTTCATATTGGTTAAATTGTGTTTGTCTTACAAATTCACCATAAGATTCTTTAATATCCTTTGCATCTGATCTTTGAGGTTTCCCTGTTTGCTTATTTAAGATTACATTTCCTTGATCATCAATATCAGGTGCAAGGCGTTGTAATACAACATATTCTTCTCCTTCTGGCGTTAAACGTGCTAAGCCACTTCTTCGTAAAAAGTCCTGCGTTCCTTGATTTAAATCATTGAGAAATTTAACCTCAGGCGTATCTAAGTTTGTTGATGCTACAAATAATTCATCAAATCCAGGCGTTGGTTCATTTAATTTCTTGGGCTTTATTTGCTGTAAAGTATGTAAGTTAACTTCATTTTTAGAAATCCTAAATGTTTCCCTCGTAGCTCCATATTCTAAAATAATATGCTCTTCTGTTTCTCCAACATAGCGACCTTTTAGTGGAAGTGGTCTTCCTGCGTTGTCTACAAGATTGCCATCGCTTGTAACTCTTACAGGAGTTCCTTTTGCAATTGCAGGCCTACCAAAGTCAACAACTGCAAGCATCTGGCTTTTTGGTACTGGAACTATCTCTCCATTTGCTCTTTGTACAAATAAAGCTACATCATCTTGACCTACAACAAAAACATTTTCAATTCTTGATGGGCCTTCTATTCCACTAAGTCCTCTTGGTCCAAGACCTTCTCTTAACTGAAGACTTACTTTTGATCTTGTTGTAATAGGTAAATTCACCTGACCTTCAAAGACTGTAAGATCATAAAGAACAGCAGCACGATCATTATAAGAAGTTCCTTCGAGAGTTCTTAACGTCTCAGCTGAAGAAACATCGTCAAGTAATGTTCCCGTAACATAATTTGCTCTTGCTTCGATTAATGTTTCAAGACTTACAACATTATCTGCATCTCTTGCTTGACGAATTGAACTTGCTTCTTGAGTTGTTGCAACCAACTTAGCACGTTCTAAGCTTCCTGTTGCAGGATCTATTGAATAAGTATAAAGGCTTCTTTCTCTTTGCCAAAATTTAGGAATTCTTCTTGAACCTACATTAAACCATGTATCTTGCTCTTTTGCAACTGCGTAATGTCTTCCTTGAGAGTGCAATATTCCGCCTTCTGGCAAATTTGCAGCCATAGTTTCTAGATTTTCAGTTCTTGATAATACAGGGTTCCATTGTGCAGTTAGAGGGATTCTGTTGGGTTGTACCCCTAAGGAAGTTAGTGCATCCCTTCCAATTTCAAGAGGCTTATCTGAGGCAGGAACTAAAGATACAGGGTTACCTAAAGGATCTACTTCATCAGAAGCTAAATTTCTAATAAAGTTGTCAACTATATCATCCTCGATCTCTTCTCTTGTAGCTCTTAGATCTACAATTTGCTCTGGTCTACTTATAGGAACAATAGGTTGTTCTCCTCCAATCACCTTTCCTTCTTCTGGTTGCACTACTGGAGACTGTGGTCTTCGTGCAATGGTTTCTTCAGTTGGTGTCGAATCTGGTCTTTGGCTTACTGTTTCTTCAGTAGGAGTTGATCCAGGTCTTTGTACAATAGTTTCTTCTCCAATTATTTCCTCTAACTTTCCTTGTGCACTATCTGGTGAGACGTCTTTAACAAGTGCTTCAGATGATGGTCTAGAAGTTACTTGAGATCTTGCAATTAAGTCTGGTCCTTGAGGAACAACACTTGCAGGTGGTATTTGAGCATCTCCAATTAAACTTTGAAGACGAGTTGCACTAACATCTGTAAATGTATCCAATAAAATATCTGATTTAGCAACCAGGAAAGGATTTCCAGCAGCATCTATCAAGGTAATCTGAGTTGCATCTTCTTCAAGATATCTTCCATACACAAATTCTTCGCCAGGAGAAGCTGAAGTTCTTTGTGCAATTACAAGTGAACCATAATCAACATCTATTTTTCCTCTATCACGTAACCCTACAACATTTTCTCTATTAAAAGATACAAAAGCACCCGTTTCATCCTGAATTATAATTGTATCTTGTGCATCTTCTACAAATGACCCGGTTACAGTATATTCAACTGTTTCTTCTCTTCCAGCAACAACTCTTGTTTCTCTAATATCTAGAGCAACTTCCGCTCTTGATTCAACAAGAAGTGGTTCAACTGCAATTTCAACTTCACCATATACTGCTTGAATTTCATCAAACTCATCTAGTTCCGTTCCTTCATCTACAACACTAACTGGAATCTCATCAGGAATTTCAACATCTCCCACTAAGCGTTGTAATTCTTCTGGTGTTACGTCTTCAATACTATTTAGATAAATTTCTTCTTTTCTAACTTCAAAGACATCTCCTGCTTCATCTACAATACGAATAATATCTTCGTCTTCATCTAAATATCTTCCATAATACACACCAATATCACTTGGATCATCTGCTTTCTTAGATATAATGATTAACTCCCCCCTAGTTATCTCGATTCTACCATAATCTTTAATCTCAAGAACATCGTCTTTGTAAAGATGAAATACTTCTCCAGATGCATCTTCAACAAAAATTAAATTTCCTCTCTCACTTACAAACGTTACATCAAAGCTTCTTTGACTTTTAGTTAACTCTTGTTGTTGGACTAAGCTTCCTTTTTTAATAACTACCTCAATTTCCGTTCTTGAATTAAGGGTTGCTATCCCTTGTTGCAATTCTTCTCCAGCATACGTTTTAATCTCTTGAATAGAGCTTGCATCATTAGCCACTGCTCCTCGTGAAACGGGTGGACTCTCACCAAAAAAGACAGGTTGGTTTGCCAAAAGATCATCTGGTTTTGCTTGTCGTATCCCATAATCATCAACACGAAGAATATTCTCTTTAGGAATATGTTTAAGTTTTCCATTTGCAAGTTTAACAACTATTTTATCCTTCATTTCAAAAATAAATTTTCCTGTAATTCTATCAATAGAAGGGAGTAAATCTTCTGAAGTTACCTGAGGTTCTATTTGAATTCTGAGTTCACTACCTGGCTCAATTCGTAGACTAGCTTCATTATCAACTGTGTCAAGAATTTCATTTCTTCCAAATGATTGAATTGGATTTGAATCATCAATATTTAAGGGAACACATGGATTTACCACAAGTCCCACAAATGCATTTCCAACAAACGGACATGGACCACCATCAATCTTTCTTGCAGTATCTGTTACATCTTGACTACGAGGTAAGTCATCTAACGGACCTCGCAAGTTTCCGTTACTTGCTGCAACAACTTCTGCTCTTGATGCTCCTTCCCCTAAGTCATCACCAACTCTTCCAAAGGCAGCATCCGGTACAGCACTTCCTAATCTTCCTTGTGATGCAGCTGCAACTCCTTCTTGAACTGATCTTGCTTCTGCAAGTGGACTTGTTGCTTGGCGTGCCAATTCTCGCTGCGCATCTACTGCGTCATCAACCACACCACTAATAGAAATTCCTTCAGCTTCCAATACTCTTGTAGTGTCAGCCACTACTGCTTCTGCTTGTGCTTTTGCTGCTGGACTCAAAGCCCCTACATCATCAACTACTGCAAGTCCTCCTGTTTCAATATCATCAGTTAAAGATAATGCTCCATCCAATTCCCTTAAGCCTTCGCGTGCCCGTGCAATTTGTGCAGCGCTTTGTACTCTTCCAGCACTTCTTGCGCTATCCTCTGCAACACCTAATGCTCTACCTAAGCTTCGCTCTAACGCTGCAGAAAATGTTTGGGCCTCAGCTGCTTTTGATGTTGTTTCAACTCTACGTGCAGCTTCAACAACTTGTGTTGGTGTTCTTCCTGATTGAATTGATTGCCTAATAGCAGGTTGGGCAAGTAAATCATCTAAATTATTTGCAGCATCTACTGCTGCTTGTTGAGTCTGTTTACATGCAGCCCTAAGACAAATATCTCTTGTAATTGCAAGTCTACTTGTTGTTTTTGCAACTGCATGTGCACTTTGTGTTTGTTGTGCAGCAGACAAAGCAGTTGTTGCATCCTCTACACGTTGTGTTGCTTGTGCAACTTCAGATGAAGAACCACCTAAGCTTCTAGTGAGTGAAAGTGCTTCTTGTGCTTGTTGTAATTCATTGGTTCTTGTTACCACATCATCAGCAAGTAATCTTCCAGTTGTGCCTAAAAAGCGTTGTGTAGATTCAATTCCTGATCCTACTACTCGTCCAACAACACGAACTGGTGCTGTTACAACACGCGCAGTACCTGCAGCTACTCTGCCAGTTCCAATAACTACTCTTCCAACTTGGCTTGCTTTTGCAGCAGTAAGCCCAGTTCTTGCTGCCTGTGTTATTCGAATTCCAGTGTTTGTTGCTCCAGCAACTTTACCAAGTGCGCCAGCAGTTTTTGCAACTTTCCCAACCATTGATGCGCCAACTAAGTTACCAGGATCCATTACAAGAGTTGCAACAATAGTTTGACCCTCACCTGTTTGTAAAAAACCAACTGCAGTATCAATTGTTCCTTCACCAAACTCAGCTGCAATTTCTGCGTTAGCTGCTCCAACTTGTGTGCCTTCATATTCTTCTGCAAGTTGGCGTCTTTCGTTACGAACAAAAAATTCTTCATCTTCGTGAAATGTTTTGAGTAATTCAACATCTTCTTCTGCAGCTCTTGCCTGTGCTTCAAGAGTTGGGTCAACACCTTGTGCTTCAGCTTCTAAGTTTTGAAATGTTGCAGATGCCCTAAGGCCTGTTGTAAATTTATTATCTCTTGTTTCTTGTAATGCTTCATCAAGTGTGCCACCTAATTCTTTTGCACGTTGTAATTTTCCAACTAAAATTCCTGCCTCGAGGCGCTTTTCATTTAGTTCATTTACTGCAATTTCTTTTACTTGCACTTTTGCTTCTAAAAATCCTTTATCATCAATCGCATCAGCGCTAACACCATATAATTCTGCACTATCTTCTGCTGCAACACTAATTGCTGCGTGTGCAAATGATTCCATTGCTGCAAAAACTTGATAAGCTGTTTCGCTACCAAAAACAGTTGGATTAATTATTTCAGTTTGTTTTTCTTGCCATAATTCATCCCGTGTCTGTTGAATTTCTTTTGCTTGCGCAATTGCTGCATCAAGTTTTAAGTCTTCAATTTTTCGTTGTTCTTGTGCACTATAAGTCACTTCAGCAACTTGGAGACCTCCTACTTGTTCCCGATCAATTCCTTTTTCTACCTGTACAATCCCTGCAATATCACCATCTGCGGCATATGCTTCAATTTTGAGAATATTTGCTTGTGCTACATCAATTGATTTAACTGCAACTTCTGCAATCTCTCTTGCATACTCAGTTGAGCCACCAGTTGTTGCAAGTTCTGCTGCAAATGCAGGACTATCTGCTACATGTTGACCAACAAGGCTAACAAGTTGTTCTTCTGCCCTTGCCCTTTCTAATTCTAGACTTTCTTGTGTGCTTTTAAGTTCTGTAATTCGCTGACGTAGTCTTGCTTCTTCACTTAGCCTTTGACGTAGTCCTTCTTTACCAAAAAATGCAGGGTTTGATGAAAGTCCGCTTAATGCTGACTGTGCATCTGCAAGTTCAACTTGAGTTTTTGCAACATCTACATCCAGTGATTCTTTCCACACACGAATATTTTGTGCATTTAAACGATTAAAATCAGCATCCACTGGATTTCTTGAGAGTAACTCCTCACGCTGTGTTTGTGCTTGAGTTGGCGCTTCTTGTTGAGCTACACGCTGCTGTCCAATTTGATCCATTTGAGTGCGCATAGATGTAAGCTGTTTAATCTCTTGTTCATTTGCTTCAATTGCTGTTTGAATATCACCTTTACGCTCTTGTTCTGGTGTATCGCGCATACTACGCAACAGAGCGTTTTGAGATTGTAAGATTTGAATTCGTGCTGCTGAATATACATACGCCAGTCTTTCACCCTTGATTACTGCTTGTTGAATGCGTGCACAATCTTCTGGAATACAGCCACCAGCAGGAGTAAGTTCAATATCATACCCACGTAGTGAAGCAATCTGTTTTGTGTACACATCATTTCCAACGAGGTTAATATCAATTCCTGTTTCTTGTAATAAGTATGCACGAAGTTTTGGATCATTATCAAAATCTAAATTAGCACGTTGCAGTGCTGCTGCAGGATTTGAGCTTTGGAGCGCTGCAAGTAGCCTTTGTGTATTTTCTGCGTTTTTATCTGATGTAATTAATAATTCATCACCAATTGTATTTGTAATTCCAAAATCAATAACTTGACGAGAGCCAGAGATTACAGCACCAGATGCATCAACACGATCACTAAATACTTGCACACGTCCATTTGCATTTTGTAATGTTAGTTGTTGTCTATTTCCAGGAGGTCTTGGAATTTCAACAATCATTTTATTGCCAAGTAGTGCAACACCTTGTTTTTGTAACTCACTTAATTCCCCAAGAGAAGTTTTGTCTAAATTAAATTGAGCACTTCCTCCTTCTACTGTAACTTCAACAGAAAATGTTGTGCCACCAATTCTACGCATTATAGGACTGCCAAGCTCACCATTTGGATCGTCAATTTTTCCTGCAAGTGGTACGTATTTTTGAATACTCATAGCATTTCCATTACTACAAGAAAAACAGTCTGCTAAAATTAAATCATCTTTATCTCCTTTATTGCGCATGATGCTTAAAGACGCTCCATCTTGGTTAGAGCGAATTGCAGCATACTGAGAATCTTTATACGTTGCTTGTCCACGCACATGTACTTCGGTCCTGCCATTAGTTTTGAGCACATATTCAGAGCTGCCTGTGTGTCCTAAATAAGATGGTCTACTATGATATGGTTGGCTACCACCATTGTAATAGTTCACTTGCCCTTTACCATTTGCTGTGATCTGCACACGTCCATCTAAAGATCTTGCAATTGTTGCATCGAAGTTTTCACCATTGTTTTTTGTTGCAGGTTTTAGTGCTGCTGCACGTGCTCTAAATTGTTCCAAAGACCCATCTGCACTTGCTTGTGCAACTGTTTTATCACTTTCTGCTGGAAGGCTTTCTAATTTGAGTAGTGCTCTATGTCCTTGAGATTTTGATTGTGCAATTTTAATTCCATATCCACTACGTCCATCAATAACAACTGTTTGCCCAGCATTAACTGCAGAATTTCCATGTGCCCATGCAGTTACTTGGTCACCTCGTTTTTCCACGTATCCATTAATATAGATCTCTGGAGTTTTTACTTCTGCATCACGTGCATCGAGATTTCCATTTTCATAAAGCACTAACTCACCATAACGATTTTGAAATTCTACTCGCTTGCCATCAATTAAGGTAACACCATTTGCTTTTCCGCTAATACGTAATGCACCCTCTTGCTGTGAGATTGTAACATCATCGTCTTGAACTGTTACTCTTCCTTGCCTTGAATTTATTGAGCCAAGTTGAAGTGTGTTTGGGCTATTCCCATCAAAATGAACTTCATCTTCTACATTAACATCTATTTTCTTCCCATTTTTACGCAGAATTCTAAAGCCATCATCTATTACTTCAATCCCAGTAACTTCTTTCGTGTTCTTAAATTCGACTAGAAATAATGTATTTCCATTATTAAGAAGTTTTGCAGAATCAATGTCATTTGTATCGTCTAAAATTAGTGCAAAATCCGTTGCTTTTCCCTCAAATGTATATGAATTTCCAAATGTTTTTTCAAAATAAACAGTAGATGCTTCTTTATTTGCAAAAATGTTTTCTCCACTTTGTTTTGCATCATTATCTCCTGTAAAAAATGTTTTATCAAGTTCAACGTCTTTTCCTACATTTGTAACATCATCATAAAATGTTAATGCTAAGTCATTTCGATAGTTTGTTGTTAGGAAATTTAATTGTTGATTTACTGGAAGTTGTGCGAAATTTTGTGGTGTTTGCTGTGCTGGAGGAAGTTGTGCAAAATTCTCTGCAGTAGGACTATTTTCAAACCTTGACAAAGGATCTGTTGCTAAGGTTGGGTCTTGATCTTCTAATTGAGCAGACACACTAAGTGTAAAAATAAATAGGGAAATGATGAATAAATTTAATACAATTCTTAATTTTGAAAGAGAGGAAGTTTTCATTCTACAATAAATCTAACCTCCTGTGTATCTTCTAGTCCATGTTCATCTTGAACTGTGAATGTTGTTGTAATTGTTTGTGCCTGTGTAAATGTAGCAGTGATTAATCCATCTTGTGTGATTGGAACTTGTGAGTTACTAGAAGTAAAGGTTAAAATTTCTCCTTGGGTGTCGTGAGCGGTTAATTGCAAATTAAGTTCTAAGCCTTGGCGTACTACTACATCTGCAATATGATCTAGAATTGGTGCAGAATTAATCTTTTCATCACGTAGAGCAAACATCATTGTAAATGGTGCATCATCAATGACTGAGTTTTTATCTGAGATTGAATATACAAAAGTTGAAGTGTCAAATGGAAAAAGTGCAATATTGTAATCCTCTGTCTTTTTAGCTAAATTCACACTATTTAGATCTTTTTTTTGATTTTTAACAATCTCTTCAACTTCCTTTACTACTTTTCCTAATTGGATTGGCACTTCTGCTGAAAAAGAATCTATTGTAGCACTATCATCCCCATCCTCTGCTCGAAATTCATAATCTAATCTTGCTTCAACATTATTTTGTGTAATTGTAACATCAACTTGAGGTGTTCCCTTTTTTTCAACTTTAATCCCTCGTTGTGCAAAAACACTAAGATCCTCAACGCAGTAATCAATTGATTCCTCTACAAAACGTGCAAGATCTTGTTCCATTTTTACTGTAGAAAGTTGATTTATACCATTAAGAGATACATAATTAATCATAGCATTCTCTGTTAATAGAACTGTTTGTGGGTCATCAGGATAAATTACCCCACCTTGTATCCCTAAAAGGTAAACACCAGGTTCAAGAACATCACGTAAGCAGGATTCTACATAAAGTCGTAGTTGTGGACGTAATTGTAATGTTTCGGGTGCTTGCAATTCTGTACTTAAGTTTTCTTTTGTTACACGAGAATTGATAAACAATAGAGTTGCAACTAATAAGAGTAAAACCACACCTATCGCTAGGAAGACAGTAATTTGTCCCCTCTTTTTCATTGTAGAAATAGTAAGGAAATCGAGTATATAAAGTTACTGTTTTATAGAGGTAGAAAGTGTATGTGAAAATTAAGAATTCTCAAAACACTAAGAGAAAGAATAGACAAACCTATAGACTAATTAAAAAATGGCCAAGCACAGACTAAAAAAGATATATTTAATCCACAATCAAATCTGCTACATAACTTCGTATCCAGCTCAAAAATAATAAAGTCACAATCAAGTACAAAGTTGGATATATCCAATTTGGAAACGTAAATAAAATTTGTTGTAATGCAGTAAACAAGATACTTAATAACCCAAGAACTATTAGAGTTAATAAAAATCCTCGCCAGAGTTTAGACCATCTTTTGCTAACTATCAAAAAAAACTCTCCAACTGCTTCAAAGACCTTATATTTTCGTGAAAATGCATCAAAGAGAATAAAAGTTGCAACAATAAATAAAAGTAAGAAAGACAGATTAAAAATGTTTACTACTAAAGCAAATGTTTGTGCACTAAGAGATTCAATAAAAAAAGCAAAAAATGAACGCAAAAGTACTACAATAAGGATATAAACCATAGAAAGAAAAAAGTAGATAATAAATAAACCAACCCAGCGCCAAAACCTATTTTTCTCAAACTTTTTTCCGAGTACAACTGCCCATACTCTTGCACGTGAGTATGCAGCAATACCCAAGCTTAAAGCAACAACAAATATTGAACCAAAGACTGCAAAGTAAACAAAAAATTGCAAGTTGGAGATCAACTCTTGTGCCCCTGCACCTGCTACAAGAAGTGCTGCTTTTAGCTCTACTGGCCCTTGACCTCCAGAAATTGCATAGGCTCGTTGGTTTAAGATAACTGCAAAAACCCACATCAGTAGACCAATTGCGCCAAAACTAAGAGTATCATACAATAACGTTGTAAGGATTCTTTTTTTTGTAAATGAATTAAAAAATGTTGTAATCGACATATGTTATCTTGCTTTTTATAAGCTGTTTAATTAGTTGTTTATTAGTTGTTTAAATATTTAATGCAGTATCTCCACTTTGAGTAGTAATTGAGGACGCAGCCCTACCTGGGCTTGCAAACCTTGCAGCTTGGGCAGTACTTTGTCTAAAAGAGCCAATACAGATCTCTTTTACTAAACCAGAACTTAAAAAACCACCGTTATCATCTAAGTCATCCCTATCAATCACAGAGCCAGTTGGATCAAACAAGATGCATGCATCTTGATAATTTTTAGGATTATAAAAGACGATAGTTTGCCCATCGCTTGCTCCGCCAGCAAGTTGAAAGTGAGATGTTGTAGCAAGGCCATCTGAAAGTCTTTTGTATAAAAATTCTGTACCACCTTGCAAGCGCAATTGAATATTAAACTTAACACTTACGTTATTTTCATCTACATACGGAGTGAAGCGTTCATCACTCGGTGCTGAAACCCCCCATGTAAGTTTATAATAGTATCCTAAAGCCGGTTGTGTAAATTCATTTGGATCAGAATAACAAAATACTTGATCGTTACAATATAAGTCCTCTGGACAGATATACATTTCATCTTCATCTGCTTCAGGATCTAAGTTTTCTGAACACCTAATTGGTACATTTGCACCTCCATCTACCGGAGATTTTTCTCCCTGAATTGATCCAACAAATTGATATGTATTTGATAATGTTCTGACCGTACGTGAAGATTGACCTGGACTTCTAGCACGAAGTGCGTCATCTCTTTTACAAATTGCAGCAGGAAGAGGACTGTCAGTTGTTAATCTTGTCATTGTATCAAAGAATTCATGACTTTGAGCATTTACAAACTTTTGTGTTGCATCTGGGAATAATGTGTTTGAAATCCCCCTATACCTTCCTGCACGTTGTGAGAACGCCGCACCTAGACGGAAGTATTCAGTAGCCTTTGTCTTTCCTGCAAGAAATCCCCCAAAATCTTCTCCAAAAATCCCTTCAGCCCAGCTAACTTTAGCCTCAGTTTGTTCTTGTTTTGCTTGTGCTTCTTTAGCTTCTTTTTCTGCTTTTTGTGCTTCAGGTGTTTTAAGCTCTTTATCTTTTCCAGTCAAGACTGGACTACTTTCATGAATCTCAGTTTTACCATCTTTAGAAACATAGTTTCCACTTTTGTCCTTTTTTAATATTTGCCCTTCAAATATAACTGTTGAACCTTCTGGTGCATTTCTAATATCATCTTGAGAAGGATTATTATTAACTAATGCCTCCGCTAATTTTTGTTGTTCATCTGCAATAGCACCATATCTTTTAGCTGCTTCTGCATGGGTAATTACACCTGCTTTAAGTAAAGTGTCAATCTCATCTGCCCCACTTTCTCCTGAAACAACAATACCACTTGCAGCACGCTGTTTACGATTTTCCTCTTGTTTTTGTGCTTTTTGTACTGCTTCTTCAACAGCTTTAGGATTATCTGCCAAGATTTTTTCAAATTCCTCTGGTGAGACTTTTTGCCCATTATTATTGTTATAAATATTCCCTTGTGCATCTACTGAATAAGGTCCAGCTGTTTTTGAGTCTCCTGTAAATACAATATTAGATCTTATTGGGGATAAATCAATAGATAAAAGGCTCACACCAGCAGCCCTAGCTTGAAAAATTGCATTATCATAAGCAATTGCATTTTCATAACCTGCTAAAATGGCCTCTTTTCCATCACCCGTAATTTGTAGATGGTTATTTCGCAAGAAAAGGTTACCGTCGCTGTCAACTAAGTAAGTTGTACCACCAATAGTAATTGGAACTTCTACTTTTTGCCCCGCTAAATTACTGTAAAAACCAATATTAGCAATATCCTTTGCATCCAAGATATACTTTGAACCTTCTTTTGCTTTTTCTGCTTGAGCCACAGCTGGCAGGTAATCACTTGAAGTTCTAATACTCCCAGGATCCCTAATGAGTGTACCTCTTGCAGTGTAAATATTTCCTTCGCTATCAGCTAAATATGTCTTGCCCTCATGAGTGAAAGATTGACGTAAGTCAGGGAGAATTTGATCTCTTTTTTCAGGAGTTAAGACACTTGGCAAATCATCGTTAGGAACAAAATAAAGTTCCCCCTTACTAAGGAAATATCTTCCTTCTTTCCCTGCATAATCTACTGAATCAGGAGGACCTCTTCCAGGGACTCCAGTTGTCTTAAAAAGCTCATTGTTTACAGGGTCTTGTAAGACATCTGAGTTGCCAAATTCTCCCACTACTACTGGTTGACTAATTGGAGTTCCGGGCGTAGAAGGTGGCGTAATAGCACCAGGAAGAGTATCGGAAAGAGAGCCATCAGTTTTTGTGTAAATTTTATTATCATCTTTTTTTAAGTCAGCTGCCTCTAGTCTAGTAGCACGTGTGCGGTCACTAAATAATCTATTATCCGGCCTTTGACCACCAGAACCCAAGTTTTCCTTTTCTACAAAGTAAAGCTCACCATCATGGATAAAATATTTCCCATCTTTTCCACCAATGCTCCCAGCTACACCTTCACTATTAAGCAAATCATTAGTGTCTCTATCAGTAAACTTCAAGTCCTCAAGTTGCTTTTCTTCTAATTGAAGAGGTTGGGGAGTTGATGAAGTACTAGTATCATCTGGACTACTAGAACTTGAACCACTGTCTACTGGAGGAGGTAAAGACTGAACTCCCCTAATAATATTTTGCACTTGTCCTGGATTCAAAAACCCAGACACACCACTTTCATCAACTTTTGCACCAACTGGTTGCTTAAATCCATCTCCCAAAGGAATAACTATTCGCACAACCTTACGGTTTGTTTCATCATTTACAACTTTCTGTGCTCCAGTCACTCCAATATTTCCAGAAGGGGGATTTTGAATCATCCCCTTTACAGTAGAAGTTGCAGCTCGCTGTGCAGCATCCCTTGCAGCTCCAAGATCACTTCCTGAACCTTCAAGCACAATAGATACATCTCCTTCGGCAGTCTTGTACACACCCAATTCTTTATCTATTGCATCATTTGGAATTGCTCCATAAACGCTAAAGGCAGAGGTAGCAAGCATAAGCAACATAGTGATCAAAACTAAATTCTTAACCTTCATTCTTCGTCACCTCCAGAACCAACAGGAGCCGCAGGATCTGATAAATCAGGCGTTTCTTCATCAACTAATGGAACAGGTCCAAGAGAATTAATATCAATATCATCAGCCTGATTACAATAAGGAGAGGTTGTAACGCTCGGTGCAGTATTAAGAGCGCCTACAACAGTTTCAACAATATCAAGAACTTCTGTTACTGCCATTGTAACTTTACAGGCTGTATGCCCTGCACCACCATCTTTTTGAGGAGCAAAACAAAATGCAATACAACCAAGTGTTTCAACAGCACTATAGATTAAACCAACTGGATTTGAGAGGATATTTTGAACAATTTTAGCTAATTGTTCTATTCCACCAACTAAGAAGATATCAAAGACAGGACCCCAAAAGTATTGACACATTAAAAGATCATGCAATTGATTACACGCATCAATTGTAGCTACACCCGCAGGAACTTCTCTCCCATAACAGATAATTTTTCTACATTGAATTTCTCTTGCTTTATCTAAGTTATATGCAATCCCAGGTAAACATAATCCTGCAATTGATAGGTAGACATTCTCATACAAAGAATTTGCAGGAACTCCTAAAGCTGAGCGTAAAGAAACTTGATTATACGCCTCAAGCACACCACGTTGCCATTCTTCATACCAATTATCTCCTTGAGTTAAAACGCCTACTCCCCCTGGCCTGTCAGCAGTTCCTGGTTGACAAGCAAGAATAGTTGTAGGTATTTGTAAATAGCCTACTATTTGATCTGCCATACCAGCTTCGCCAGCATCTAACGATGCACAGGTTCCACTCAAAATTGTAGATGCTGCTGTTAAAGGAGGCACCTCCCTAGTAACATCAAGAGTAGCTTTTAACGACCCTGTCACAACATTATATAATTGCATCAATCCAGTAATCACATTTAATATACGTACAACATAATTTATCCACTGAATTCCTTTGTTAATTGTTGATGCAACTGTCTGAATCTTATACCAACCACCTTCTTGGATATCAAGAATTAACTGCCCAATATTCTCATCAACTGCCCCTAGTTGACTAAATGCAAAAGGCACTGTCACTTGTACTGTTTCTATTTCAGGAATTGGAACTGCATTACTACCAATTGCACTATAAATATGTAAATCACAATCATATGTCACAACAGCTTCTTCAAAGTCTCCTTTTGAGCCAATGGAAAACTCTTCAACACCATCAAATTGAGGAAATTCTAAAATCATTGTTGGTTGCGGTCGTGCATCACCATCCACTCCATTAATACCATCAACCACAATAGTCCTTAGTACATCTGGACCTGTAAAACTGCTCTCTTCATTAATCCTACAAGCAGCATCAGGCATATCTATGCGTACAACCTTAGCATTAGGATTATCAGACAATAATGGAACTCGCATTGCCATCCGCGTAGTTGTAATTTCAGTAGTGTCTAAGTCTATAAAAGGCATAAGATTAAGCCCAGCATCATATTCATCACGCCAATAATCAGGATCTTGTTCTTCTGAGAGTCCCAATAATTCAAAAGAAAATGTACGCGCTTGAGGAACTGAACTCCCGCCAGACAAAACAACATTGCGCACACGCTCTTGAGAAGGCCAACTCGTTGCTGGATTTCCTGCAGTATCTTGTACAATTAATTCAAAAGATGCTTGTGCATCAGGACCACTTTTAATCCCTTCAGTAAGTAAAACACAAACCCAGAGTCCCTCTTCAAAATCACATTGGGCAGATTCTTCTGTAAGGATTTGCCAACCGTCACCCAATCCTTCAGTAATACTCTCTTCAGGATATAAAGTAAGTGCATCATTGACTATATCTTTTACATTTAATAAGAACGTTAAGCCTGTTTCTTCCTTAACTCGCAAAGTAATTTTTAATTGATCTCTACTTTGAAAAAAGTCTTTTTCTCCGATCTCAGAAATTGCTTCTACAAGTACCGATTCAACTGCTGGAGCTGTACTATCAACTGTTGCTGAGAGAACTTGTTTTTCTCCTTGATTATTAACTCTATCTTCAAAAGTATTAATAGAAACTCTTGCTTGATTACTTCCAGGAGGAGGATTAGAGACATCAAAATAACAGTTAACACCGTTACCGTCTGTAATGGTTTCACATCTCCTACGGACTTGAGAAAAGCCAAAATCAAGTTGGATGTCTTGTTCATCAATTCCTGACCCTTGGTCTCTTACTTCTAAAATAATTCTTGATTCCCCGCTCCTACGCACATAGTTTACATCCTGAAATGTTCTTTGTGTAGAAAATCTTTCAATTTGAGGAGGATTTGTATCTTTAGTAAATGTTTTTGAAATAGTTCTTGTTGCAGTATTTGCAAACTGATCTTGTGCCTCAAATTCTATACTTAGTGGCGTTACAGGAGAGATTTGTACATTTTGCCATGTACATTCCCATAAATCAGGTACGCCTTGCACAAGTGAGCAATCTCCTTGGGCGCTAGGAAATGTGATAGCATCAGAGCTTGCTGTTACTGAGGTTAAATCATTGCGCTCAGTAATGTTCAAACTAAGTGAAGTTGTGATTTGTTGAGTTCCTAAAAATTTAGCATTGTTTCCCAACTGTAAAGAGTTAGCATCAATAAACGGAGCAAGGAAATCATAATCTAAGTTACGTGGACTACTTTTTCCTTCGTTTCCAACCCTATCTTGTGCAATGACTTGAATTCGTACTCTTCCTCCATCATCAGCAGTAAAAGGCAATACCTCATTAAAATTTAATTCCGTTTGTCCCACTACAAAATTAGGATTATTTTCATCAATCACTAAAAGTTCTTCCCCAGTGTCTCTATTAATAACCTTAATTTCTGCTAGCCCACTTGCGGGATTATTTGCAATATTATCACTTACAAAAAAACGTAAGACTATTTCTCCTGTGCTTCTTTCTTGGGAAACTTGCACATTTCTAACTAAAGGAGCATCCTGATCTGAACTTATTGTGTTTATTGCACTTGTTGCCACTAAAGGAGCGTTGTTAGCATCATTGTAAGCATACTCAACTCCAAATTGATATTCACCTGCTGGAATACCAGAAGAGATATCATCTTCATAACTGCATACAAAACTTCCTGTTCCTGCTTCTGCACAACTTGCAAAAGGAATCTTTGTTGAACCTACTTTCACTTTAACATCACTCGGATCAACATTTGTTTCAGGTGTGTCATAAATTTCAGCTTCAACTTGCCAAGTATCACCATTTCCATTTAAAAAGCCGTCTACCCCAGCAGTTCCAGAGTTACGTGTAACCTGAACAGTCGCTGCAAGTGCATCTGCTGAATAGAAAGGAATCATTAGTACAAGTGCAATCATAAATGTAGCTGCAAATTGCCACGCCTTTTTGGTAGTTTTATATTTCATGTATGTTTCTGGATTTTTTTATTTGGAATTTTTTATCTTTACTCAAATGTTGGTTGTAATGCTGCATATACTTTGCTATTTCTTGCAACTTCCTCAGTATCACCACTTATTGCTAGTTCTTCAACAACAATAGTATTTGCTAGAACAGTATTATCTACTACCCCATCACCATCCTCATCTTCTTTATTTGCTATCTCGTATGCTGAAAATGCAACTTCTGCTAAGCCAGGAACTCCCTGACTTTTGACAGTTGTTTCTATTTTCTCAGGCACGTTCTCGTAGTCTACACCCAAGGTATAAAAAGTTATTTCATCTGAGGAATATAAATCCTCAGGCGTAATTGTGATGTAAAAAGGTTCTTGACCCCAGTTTAAAGTACTCTCAATAAATTCGTCTAATTCTGTACCGTCAAAATCAAAGCAAGATTCAGTTTGCCATAACAATAAGTCAAAGACATTACAACGTGTGTCTTTTGGGACGGTAAAGTCATTGCTTGATGTAAGTACTGCATACACACTATAGGTTCCAGGATAAAGGGTTACTTTTTCTGTGTTATCTCCATTAATTTCTATTACAGCTTGGTGCGGTTCATAGTAAACGCCATTTTCTCCAGTAGTGACCCTGTCTAATGTAAGAATAACAGTTTGATCATCTCGTAAAGGTTTTTCTACATTTGAAAAGTAATAAGTGTGGTTATAACTCACACTACTATTTGCAAGGTATTCAAGCACCGGTTCATTCACAGAATTAAGTGCACTTTGCTGATTAAAAAAGCACTGTTTTGGCCCTTGCTTACAAGATACACGCTTGATTCCTGGAAGGTATGTATGTGTACATTCAAGAGGAGCAATACATTTTTGTAAATCTTTTTTCATAACTTTAAGTGAGATCTCTTTTTCAGGATGTAATTCAATCACTTTATTTTCTGCCTCTGCTAAATCTTCACCATAAATAGAATACCCTAACACAGCAGAAGTATCAACATAATCAACCGTATCTACTGGATAATATGTTGGCAAGTAACCTCCCTTAAGGATGTTAATTACGCCACCGTATGCCGAGGGGTATTTTTCTTCAACTACCCCATTAAAGTTAGATAACCCAACATCACATTCTGCTAAATTAGGAATGGAAAAACCAAATTGTGCCAATTCTACTGGCTCACCAGTTGAGCTATCAACAACTATTGTTTTTAATAGACCAGTATCGCGTTGCTCCTCATCACAAGTAATAGGTCTTACTGGAATTGATGCAAATTCTCTTTCTACATTACCCCCTGCAGGAGCATTATTACGTACATTAGATTCAAGTGCCATAACAAACTTATAACCCTCTCCTCCCATTGCCTGATCATCTTTTAAGGTCACAAGAACTGGGTAACTAACGTCATAGTGAGTTTCATATCTTTGATAGCCAAAGTTAAGTGCAAAATAACTTACATACTGGTGCTCTGGTTCCACTTTGCCACGATCATTACTATTTACTGCAAAATAAGGATCCCAGTTGAAATAATCAAACTGAACTGTTAGGTCGTCTGCCCCAGTTAGGGGAACAACCATATTATCATACACTCTTTGTGCAAGAATATTATTTTCACCATATTGGTAAGGCAAAAAATTATCACTCCCAAGATATTGTAATACCGGAACATAGGAGTTCAGCAACTCACGAATCTTTTGTTGCAAATCCCGTTCACTCCAAGAAAGAATTGAGATTACCTCATAACCAACATCAGAGGTAGGTGGTAAAGCTTGGAAGTCTTTTCTACTGTAAACAGCAATTAACTCTAACGCTTGTTTTTCAAGATAATTAAATTCAGTTTGTGCTTGAGCAAGTTCTTTTGCTGTTTCATAAAAATGCTTTAAATCAAGAGGAATTTTAGTGTAAAAAGTATCTAATTGTGCATCAGCATCTCCTTGCTCTAACTCCAATTCAATGTTAAGTTGTACGTCAACAAAACCATCTCTTGCAGCAACACGTACTTCTTTGTGCGTTAAATCAGAAGCGACATCAAGACCTCGATCTTTGAAAGGTTGAAAGTCGTTTAAACATTGATTTATTCGCTCTTCAACATAGCGCGCAACTTGTGCTTCAATACTGAGTTCGGGATCTTCCTTTACATACAGAGCTGGCATCAGTGAGTGGTACACAACCTTATTTGCTGCATTTGGTTCTGAATTATAATGCCAAAATGGAACTTTTGTGGGTTGTAAGTCTAACCCATCTCCTTCAGTAGGTTGGGTCGCAGAGTATCTTCCTACAATATCAGGATCGATATACCCTCCTTGTTGCCCCACTAGACGTAGACCTTGCTTTGTAATTTGTGCCATACAATTTTCAGTGTATGAAACTACAGGGCGAAAGACTTGCGGCACTTGCACTGCTACGGGTTGAAGCTCTGTTTCTAAGGCTGTTGTTGTAGTTCTTTGTGTGAGAAATAAGATGAGTGCAAATGCAAATAAGATTAAGATCCCAATGATAATAAAGACTGTAACTTGACCTTTTTTAGATGAGCCAGAGGTAAATTTAGAACGCGCACTAGCTTTAAAGTTAGAAAAAGCACTATCTCGTACACTATTACCCCTGCAAATCACCATCTTTTATGAGTGAAAAGAAAAGAATTAGTGTTTATAAAAGTTTGTTTTTGTTATAGAGGAGAAAAACTAAGAGGAAAAGAAGAAAACTCAATACACCCTTGTTCCATCAGGTAAATCAGAAATTTTTACATCTCCAAAGGAGCCTTGTAATTTTTTACCTTCTTGTGAGTCAACAACAATGATTCCTTTTTTTACTGACATAATTACTTTTTCAACATCTTTGAAAGTAATTTGATTGTTATTAGCATCCACACCCTCTGGCGTTATATTTTCCCCAATAACTGCATCTGGCACTTCAAGAGGTTTGATGATATGCTCAATTTGTTCGCTATTTTCTGCTGCAGCCTTTACTTCTTGTTCATTATCTGCTGCAAGAACCATTGCCTCAGAGAGTTCTCCCCTAAATTTTGCAGGTTTAAGGTTAAGGCAAAAAACAAGTTTCTTATTTTCAAATGCTTCTTTTGCAAGATGTTTTTTAAGGCTTGTAACAACTTGTTTTATCCCAATATCTTTACCAAAGTCTACTTTAAACAAGAATAGCGAATCGGCATTTGGATGATCGTTAACTTCTAAAATATGACCTACGTGAAGATCTAAGGGGAAGAGATTTTTAGAAGCATTTTCTTTTGCTGTCTCGTCTTCTGGTTTTGGTTCAATTTTATCAATTAATTTTTCTACTTGTTGTAGTTTTCCAATCCAATTAAAGTTAATATCATCCCATAGCAAAGGTTGATCTTCTGGGTTAACCCCAAATGCAGCTTGTACTTTTTTGCTAAATTCAGGTAAGATTGGTTGTGTAAGAATTGAAAGATTTCTTGCAAGTACCACACATACAATTACCTTTGCTTCAGTCCTAGGGTCATCTTTATTTTTCCATGGTTCTGCTTGCTGGAAGTATGCATTTCCAAGATCTGCAATAGCCAAGATATTTTTAGTAGCAGTTTTGAAATCTAGTTGGGCGTATGCCTGTTTTGTTTCTTCAACTAGTTTTTGCACTTTAGTAAAAAATTCTTTATCATCTACAATAGATCCAACCTCGCCATAATTCTTTTTTGCAAAGCTAAGAACACGATAACAAAAGTTTCCAAGGTTTCCCATTAAAACATTATTATTTACTGCAATAAATTCATCAAAATTAAGGTCAACATCAACTATCTTTCGATCAAGATGAAGAGCGTAGTAAAAACGTAAAGATTCAGCAGTATACTTTGAAAGAAAGTCTTTTGCAGTAAAAAATGTGCCACGAGACTTAGACATTTTTTGTCCATTTACTGTGATAAAACCATGAGCGTTGAGTTTTGGAAGAGGAAAATCTAGTGCCATAAACTCTGCTGGCCAAAATAAGTAGTGAAAGTAGGCAATGTCTTTTCCAATAAAGTGCATTAACGTGCCATTATGAAGATAATCTTCCCAATCTTTGCCATGTTTATCACAATAATTTTTAAGAGAGGATAAATACCCAATTGGTGCATCTAACCAAACGTAAAAATATTTTTGCTCGCCAGTTTCTTCTTTACTGTTTGGAATTTTAAAGCCAAAATAAGGAGCATCTCGTGAGATACACCAGTCGTCAAGGCCATTTTTAATCCATTCAGTTAGCCAATTTCTTACTTCAGGTTGAATTTCTGATTCTTTGTTATCAATCCATACCTGCAATTTTTCTGCAAATTTGCTGAGAGTAAAAAAGTAGTGAGTGCTTGCTTTTTGAATTGGTGTGTTTTTACATGTAATACAATATGGATTAATTAAGTCGATTCCTTTAAGAACTGCATTACATTTCTCACAGACATCACCATATTGATCTTCTGCACCACATTTAGGACAGGTTCCTTTTACAAATCTGTCTGGAAGTGAACGTTTGTCAGTTTCACAATACATAATTTGCATTTCTTTTGTTGTAATGTAGCCTTTTTGTTTTAGCTCTTCAAAGAATTCAATTGCAAGTTCTTTATTTTCAGGTGAATGTGTTTTGTAATAATTATCAAATTTAATTTGAAATGATGCAAAGTCTGCTTGATGTTCTTTCCAGAATGTATCAACAAATTTTTCTGGTTCAATTCCTGCTTTTTTTGCGTTGATTTCAATCGGAGTACCATGCATATCAGACGCACAAATATAAAGAGCGTCTTTGCCAATGAGTTTGAGAAATCTAGCATAAATATCTGCTTGAATGTATTCTAACAAGTGCCCAATATGGATATGTCCATTTGCATAGGGGAGTGCTGCAGTCACTACAACTTTGTCTTTTGTATTCATGTGTAGGGAGAACTAAAGTGATTTTATAAAGGTTTTGAGATAAATATATTGGCAAGATTCTCAATTGAGTGAGCAGCGCCAGCGAAATGCAAGCTAACAATGCTTACGCTTGCTAGCAAATCACTAGGGACATAATGCACTGGATAAAAAAAAGTTAAATGGAGGCATTATATGAAGTCCCGTGCCCTGCTCACGAAAAGAGAATAATCAAAAAAAAACTATTTCTTCTTTTTCTTCTTTTTAGTTTCTTTGAGTTTTTTTGTAATCGGAATTTTTGCCTGACAATGCTCACATTCAACAAGATACGATTGCACTCCTTGGTACATCTTACGTTTGTAAGCACCTGTTGACTCCCCATCTTTGCCACATTCAAGACAAGTATATTTTGCTTCAATAGTTAGACTTTCTTCATGAGCTTCTTTTTCTTCTGTATATCCACATGCAGGACAAACATATTCTTTTGCTCGTGTTTTAACTTTACCTTTTTCTACCGGTTTGCCCATTTTTGCTTTTTTACATTTTGGACATTCTTTTCGGTAAACCCACGCGAGTAAGTCTCCTCGGTTGGTAAAGTATAAACATTCTTCCATTGAATCTGGGATTTTAAGTGCCATGGCCGTTTGAATTCTTTAGGGTTTTTATAGTTTACTTTTTTGCTCCTTTAGTCTTTTCAAGAATTTGTTCAAGTACTTGGCCATTAGGACAATTACCATTAGTCATTACGTTAGCATCTAAGACATAATCTGCTTTTGCATCCTTAAACTGACATTCCTTGCCATCGTCATAAAATACAGTAATTGTGTTTACATCACCTGATCCAAAGCATTGTTGATCTACCCTTACTTTGCTCACACTTGGATGATCTATTTGTACTCCTTTTGTAAATTGGTAATATACTGTCCCTAATGCTAAAACTCCAGTCAAAGTAGCTGCAGGTAAAATGTAATCTTTAAATGCCATGATAAGACAGAGTTGTTTTAATTTTTATAACTTGCTACTTTAAGGCCGGTCTTAGCCAAGATAGCATTTAAGTCTAAAGTAGAGGGGCAGGATCCAACCGAAAGATCAGCTTGAGTAAAACGATAATCACCCATTTGATCCCAAACTTTACATTTACCACCATCATCGTATAAGATTTGAATTAAGTTTCCATGAGAGGGTAGATTCCCATAAGTTGAAAATTGTGGTTTAACAGAAACTCCCCCCACACCAGGGTGATCTATTTGGATCAATTCACGTTGAGGCTTAGTGTTAGTAACTGAGGTGCTATTTAATGCATAAGAGCAATGAGCTAGAGTAGTAGTAATACCTACTGCCCATAATACGTTCGAGAGTGTTAGATAATCTTTAAATACCATTAAGCCAAAAATTAAGAAAAATTACTTCCTTATCTCTCAAAATAGCTTCAAGTTGAGAATTATTAGGGCAATTTCCTTTTATCTTTGCAGTTGAATTCAACTCAAGTTCCTGATTTAAACCATAAACTTTACATGTGCCGCCATCAGTTCTTTCCATCCTGACCATATACGAATTTTCCGGTTTCCTACTAATTCCCCTTGGAGGAATTAGCGCAACATAGGCAAACCTAATACCTGAATGATTTACACCATAGGGAATGGAGGGAGGTACAGAAGCAACTATTGCTGCCGCCCCTAAAGCAAACAGAGTTGCTCCAAGAAATCCAGACCTTTCATTTTCTTTATTAGACCCATAAGATTCATTTACCATCTTGCTTGCATAGACATATTTCTTTTTAAATATTACCTTTAGAAAATAGATATTTTACAATCTCTTCACTTCAATACTTATTGCATCCCTATTGATTCGAATATATCTTGGACACTCTGTGTATTCGTAATTATTTTCATTACAATAAGAAACAATTTCATCTTTTGTCTTTTCATCTTTGTAAGGGATTAAGACAACTAAACCTCTGCTGTCTTTGTGAAGAATTTCAAATTTGTCTTCTAAATCTGCAATGATTTTTTTTCTTGTGTTAAGTAAAAATGTAAGTCGTTTTGTTAAGTTAGTTAACTTTTCAAGTATTTTTGTAAGGATAGCTTCATCTGCAAACTCTTCTTGTTCTTGAATCTTTGCAAATGCTTGCGCATCATTTGTTGCAATAAATCCACCTTTGCCAGCATCTGCTGCTTTCCATCTTCCAAAGCCACCAACAATTATATCTGCGTAACTCCCGTTGCAAAGTTCTGTGCCAAGTGTTCCAGAAGTATCAAGAATCACAGTTACGTTGTGCTCCTTACAGAGATCATAGATCTCTTTAATTGGTTCTTCTACACTATATCCGCCCAAACCATGGTAAAGTAAAGCAGAATATTGTTTTGACTCCACTTTTTGTTGTAAGTCTTCTAGATCAAGTAAGCCATCTTTACATCTTACTTGCTCAAATTGTAAACCACATTCTTCGGGCAAGGTTTTGTATGTTAGCCAACCTCCTTCTTCAGGGATTAAGATGGTTGAATTTGTAAGAAGTGTTTGAAGAGCTGCTTTAATTGCAGTATTTCCCCTAGAGGTTAATTGAATATGTTGATAGGTAGTGAGTTCTTGTAACTTTTGTTTGATTTGATTAAGCATAAGTATATGAAAATGTTTGTTTCTTTTTATGTGTTGTTTTTATTTTTCTTTTAATACAATTTCTCCACTTCAACCAACGACAGTGTAGAAAGTCTTTGAAAAAGTCACCTACTAGGCATCCCGTAGGGAGCAACCCCTGCCTAGTCAGCGTCAATCATTTCATAAATGAAATGGTAAAGGTGACGGCTACGGTGACTTTTTCTACAGAGCATTAACCGACACAATCTTTATATACCTCTTTTTGTTAGTTCGAAAAATGAGCTTACAGGTGTTAAAAAGAGAGGTGCAAGGATTACCTAAGATCGAGAGTAACGTAAAGCAATTTCAAAAGAATTGGGTTAAAACTGTTAGAGCTAATAGTAATTCTCATTTACCATTTTTACAAGAGTTATCATCCAAAGCAAAAGAAGAATTGAATGCGTTGTTAGAGCAAGCTAATGTTCATGTAAAAGGAATCAAAGAGAGTCAAGTAATCCAGGATAAGCTGCAGATGTATGCTCGACAGTTAGTCGACTTAAAACTTGCACATCTACGAGAGAATAAGACTAGAGTAAAACAAATCACACAACAATTGACAAATGATGAATTTCTCAAGATGCAAAATACCATCCAAGATGTTAAAAAACTCAAAGAACACACATCAAGGCTAGAAGAGCATTACGAAGCAATCAACACATTATTACACAAGGAATTGTCTTTAGAAGAATCAGTCTTTTTTATGGACCTTCCGCATAAATTATATCTTTATAATCTTGTAAAAACTGCTATCGAACATAGTAAAATCACACGTAAGTTAGGATTAGAGTTTGTAAACATTGTAAAACAAGCAAAAGAGAAAAAGGGTGAGAAAAAATAGAATTAATCATTGGAATTACAGGAGTTAGTTTGATTTTAATAGGTTTTATTTTAGATGAATTTTTCAAGCGCTTTAATCAAGATACAATTTTTTACAATGTCGTAAATATCCTTGGTGCAGGGTTTTTAATCTGGTATGCATACCTTCTTAATTCTTGGCCTTTTTTAGTATTAAATAGTGTATGGGTTGCTGTTGCAGCATTTAAGTTGGTTCGGATTTTAAGTAAATAGATTTTTAAAATAGTTGTTATTTTTTAAGACTTAATGAGACCAATATTATTTGTTGAAGAAGTAATTGAAGTTGGAGGCTATCAAGAGATTGTAGGCGACCCCATTTTTCCAGCCATAGAATATCTAACCGTAAGTTCTTCACCCTCAGAGTCAAGAAGACATGCCCAGGAAATGGCAGAAAAAATCGAAGCAAGAAGACGATTGGGAGAAGGAAGTGCATATGCGTTAATAGCGCTTGAAGATACAATTGCAGAGCTTTATGCAGGAATTGCTAACAGATACGAAATTGGAGTTGTAACAGTAGGGCTTATGGGGGAAAAAGGGCATTTATTAACAAATTATAAAGGACATATTAACCCTGCGACATTACAATTTGGCAATGTTAAAACTATGTTACCTACTGCTCTTTCCAGTTTCTTTGGTCCGCGAGAATAAGTAAAATAAGTCATTAGGTTTTTTAAAAAGATTTATTCAAAAGGGCTTATGAGAAGAGTACTTCTTATTGAAAATTATGCACGTTTTGAATCTTATAGAGAATTTTTACCAAAAGAACCAGATTATAGCCTTAAAGTAGTTAGCATAAGCCCAGTACCTAAAGAAGTTGAAACTTATGGACGTAGTTTAAGAGATTTAATTGGACAAAAAGATCA
The DNA here is from genome assembly GCA_964344285.1 of uncultured Methanosarcinales archaeon. Lineage (GTDB taxonomy): Archaea > Nanobdellota > Nanobdellia > Woesearchaeales > GW2011-AR9 > CAYFMM01. Next base: position 125,521 of record CAYFMM010000001.1, read on the forward strand.
CAACTTAATTGTAATTGAAGATTGCTTGGTTGATTTGTACGATCGGTTTATTAATCCCACACATGAAAGACCTGCATTGCCAATTGGAGTAAATCTAGAAAGAATTAGTATCCAAGAAGGTTATTACCCTCCCTTTGACTTTGACGTTTATCACCCAGAAGATTTTTCTGAAGTCCTTAGTTCTACTGTTCTATTATTATCTTGACGAGTAGAACCATACTCACAATATTTTTTTACGTTACATCTACCACACAAAGGACCAATTGGCTTACAAATAGTTTGACCATGTCCAACTAAAAGTTTATTGACATTAATCCATTCGTTTTTGGAAACTACTTCCATAAGCGCAAATTCTGTTTTTTCAGGTGTTTTTGTTGTTATCCAACCAAGACGGTTTGCAATCCTATGGACGTGAATATCTACTGCTACTGCTGGTTTAAAAAAAGCGTAGTTCAAAATACAATTTGCTGTTTTTCGCCCAACACCCGGAAGTGATGTGAGTCCTTCCAGTGTATCTGGTATTTTTCCATTGTATTTTTCAACAACCATTTTACAAAGCTCTTTAACATGCTTTGCTTTAACACGAAAAAAACCAACACCATAAATCATTTCTTCAATTTCTTCTTGTTTTAAGTCAAGATAATCTTCTGGTTTTGGGTATTTTGCAAACATGATTTTAACAATTGGAATTGTTGTAGAATCTTTTGTTCGCGCACTAAGAAGAGTCATTACAACCATTTGAAACGGTGTGTAGTGACCAAGCTCTTCTAACATTGTGAGAGGATGTGTTTTTTCAAGGAGACGAAATACTGGTTTTACGTTTTTGTTGAGTGGCATGATATTAAAAAAAAAGATAGAAGTTATAAAAATAACGATCATAAGTAGAACAAGTGCATCTTAATCCAAAAGACACCATATTACCAGAAAGTAATAAATAAAAAACCTTATTTTTGAAAAATATGAAATTAAATCCAGAACATGTTGATTATAGAGAACGAAAATTAAAATTTAAACTTGGAAGAAAGCCTTTTATTCCTGAACTTAAAGTCGATGGATATGGACTCGCTACATCCATTGAAATTGCCAAGCATGAAATTATTTCTGGGACTAGTAACATCCAAGTTATTTCTCCTAGGATTACCAATGGAAGGGAAGGATACCAGCTCCGAGATCTTTTTCCAGTAACAGGAATCATAACCCCATTTAGAGCTTCAGGCTTGTCAAGTGAAAATCTTCCTGAGTTATACTGGACTAATCTAACCTCAAAAGCTCTCTCAGAAGGTTCCTATCTCTTAAGATATAGCGGAACGAGAATTAATAACAAAGATTCAATGGCATATGCCATCTCAGGAAATGATCCAAAAGCAAAAGAGATGTTAGAAGAGATGCTCAAAGTGACAGATGCCCCTGAAGATTTATTTATTTTTAAATAAAATCTGTTAACATTAATAAAATAGTTTTGATTTTTTAGTTAAATGATATACTTTAGAGCAGATCAAGCAACATATCGTATAGACCAAGTAAAAAGAAAAATCTTTAGACCAGTTGATAAAGAATATGAATTTGCAAGAGGAATTAAGGATGGGTATATTGATTTTAACGATAGAAAAGACGTAATCTTAGTTCCTTACGTGTTAAACACATCAACTAAGAAGCCCATTGATTTAGCCGTGACAGGAGTCATTGTACCATACAAGAAGGGTTTAGAAGAAATGTTAGGAAATTGTTTAGAAGAAACAATCTTTAGTGCAAGAAATTCAATGCTCAAAAAAGGTAATTCATTAAAGATTAGAAGAAGAAAAAAACCACTTACCTACATTATATCCCCTCAAGATAAAAGCTGGCAACAAATAGTTAAGTATTTAGAAATGAGCCATTTATTTACAAACACTAAACAAACAACAGCACAAATCCAACAACAACGGCTACGCCACAAATAGTCAAATGAAATATTTTGTGATTATATTCTTTCCACTTTTGTGTCATAATATCATTTTTTCCTTTCTTTGTTGCATGACGTTCTAATTTATCTTTGATTTTATCTACAACAAAGATCAAAATTAAAGGAGGCAAAGCTACAATTAATGCGTAATAAAGAACTTTCCAAAGAACATGAAACGGGAATTCTGTTGAAAGAACACGCAACAGACTTACAAGATTACTTACCCTTGCATTGCTTAAGTATGTGACTAAAAACCCAATTACAAACATCCCAATAGGCGAGAGAAATTCAGCCTTATAGTGCTGTAATCGTTTCATAATTTTTCCTGAAAATGTAAATGCGTTTGGATTAAAAAAACGAGTCCCACCAATAATCCCGTATGCAACTCCAATTAAAGCTATAATTTTGTAGAACACAACACTTGCGTTTCCAAGAGCAGGAAGGATTCCAAAGTTAAATAAAAGTAAAGATAAGTAAACACCGCCAACAAATAGTAAGCCATGTTTTTGAATTGTTTTTTTGCCATGAATTGCAACAATTAAAATCAGTAAAATAATCCATACTACAACCATTTGAAGTGTAAACGCTTTAAGCAATGCTTTGCCAATTAGATGTGGCGCTGAGAGAAGCTTTAGTGCATCACCTGTTGTTTTATCTCCAACAACACCATACCACACTGGATCTTCTAAAGAAGGACAACCTTGTAAATTATTTTCTTTAATTCTGCTTTCAAGAAGTGTTGTAATGGCATTAGGACCTACAAAATAACTTCCTGCAATAAGTGCTAAAGGCACTCCTTCTGATTTGTCTGAGATTTGGTATGCATCTAGATATTGTTCTAATGCGTGTGCGTTTTCTCTATTATAGTGAACTTCAAAACGTTGGATATTTAGCCCTGGATGGGAGGTTTCTAATTCATCCAGATATGCATTTGCTTGTACACATTGCTCACACTCATCACCATAAAAGTAATAGACACAATCGGTTTCTGCTGCAAATGCAGATGAAGTTAAAAGTAAAGTAGTAAGTAATAAAAGTACAATGAAGCTCTTTTTTGCCACCATCTTTTGTAGTAAAGAACAATTTGTAGTTATTTAAAGGTTTTGATTAGTCTTTGACTTCAACACCCTTCCAAAAGGCAACGTAATTTGTAAAGTCTTTTCCAATTTTTTTAATCGCATCTGGTTTTAACTGAGGATAGTACCATGCTGCTGCAGAATTAATGTTTTTATTTACAACCAAATCGTAATATTTAGCCTCCCCTTTCCAAGGACAAATTGAAGTCTCTAAGCTATCCTTAAAATATTCTTTTTTGATAGAAGAAGGAGGAAAGTAATGATTGCCTTCTATCTCAACAGTTTCGTTAGACTGTGCAACGACAACTCCGTTCCAAACTGCCTTTACCATAATATCACCTCTAAGAGGCAACTATCCTTTCATTGTTTTTATATTTTTAGTTTACAATCTTTTTTAGAACTATCAAACGAAAGACTGATAAAGGAGTTATGTCTCGCAAATATACTTAAGTTCTTTTGAGGAGGTTTTATTAAAATGGTACAAGAATTAAATGAAGAAAGTTTTAAGCAAGTAATTAATGGAGAACAACCTGTAATCGTAGATTTTTGGGCATCATGGTGTGGTCCATGTAAGATGATGGCTCCTGTATTTGATGAATTAAGCTCAGAGTATGAAGGTAAGCTCAATTTCGCAAAAATTTCAACTGAAGATTTTCCAAATCCAGCAAGTGAGAATGCAGTGACAGGAATTCCTTGTCTAATTGTGTTTAACAAAGGTCAAGAAGTTGGAAGAATTGTTGGATTTAATCCAAAACCTATGCTTAAGCAAAAGATTGATGAAGTACTTGCTAAGGTTTAATTTTTATTATTTGATTTTATTTCTTTTCGACACTTTTTTATAGTACTCCCTTTTCTTCAAAGTTATGATTAAGATCGCACAAGGAGCAGAAGCAGTACTTTTCCAAGACAGAGGACAAATTATCAAAGAAAGGCTGAGTAAGTCGTATAGATTACCTCAGTTAGATGAGTCTATTCGTAAGTTTAGAACAAGAAGAGAAGCAAAAGTGCTTGGAAAGTTAGCTGAGATGAATTTTCCTGCCCCACATTTACAAGATTTTTCTGATAAGCGAATGTCAATTATTATGGATTTTGTCCCAGGACAAAAATTACGTGAAGTGCTCGCAGAGGAAAGTGACTATCACAAACTAGCACAAGAAATTGGCCAAAGAGTTGCAAAACTTCATCAAAATAATATTATTCACGGAGATTTAACTACCTCCAATATGATTAAACATGCGAAGACGGGCAAGATTAATGTAATTGATTTTGGTCTTTCATTTTTTTCTGAGAAAGCAGAAGATAAAGCAGTAGATTTATTTTTAATGGATCGTGCTATTGCAAGTACCCATCACGATAAATATCCACAAATTTTTACAGATGTAATAGAAGGATATAAACAAAGTAATCCCGAAGCAAAAGATGTTTTAGCAAGACTTGAGAAGGTTCAAGCAAGAGGCAGAAACAAAAACAAATAGTTTTTTTGTTCATTCATGCAAAGGTTTTTAAACTATTGAAGATTTCTCAAAACATGAAAAAAAAGAGCTTAGAGTTTATTTTAGGTGCATCTTTAGTAGTTGGAGCATTTGGTTCTGTTCTTGGCTTTGAAGCAAACTCAAACCCATTAAGAACCAACGAGATTAAAGACACATCATTTTCTTCTTACTTAAGCGTTACCCAAAAGAAATTTGGAACAGGACCTCTAGCATATAGTTTATCCCTATGGACCTATCCTGGAGCTCGCGCCGCAGCAGAACTTTCAAACTATCAATCTGAAAAACCTAATGAAGGATACAACCGATAGTCTCAAGATTTGACTAACGTTCCGACTCTTTCTCCTTCGACAATTTTTGCAAGATTACCCGGCGTATTCATATTAAAAACAATCAAAGGCACATTATTTTCTTGACAAAGTGTAAATGCAGTAAGATCCATTACGTGAAGTTTTTTATCATACGCATCAGCAAAAGAAATTTCATCAAACATTGTTGCATCTGCAAATTTAACTGGGTCTTTATCATAAATCCCATCTACTTTTGTTCCTTTAAGGAGTACATCTGCATTAATTTCAATTGCTCTTAATGATGCTGCAGAGTCAGTTGTAAAAAAAGGATTTCCAGTTCCTGCTGCAAAGATTACAACCCTTCCTTTTTCTAAGTGTCTTATTGCTCTTCGTTTGATAAACGGTTCTGCAACAGTATGCATAGGGATTGCAGATTGTACCCTAGTATGAATTCCAACTTTTTCAAGGCCGGATTGAAGTGCCATGGCATTAATAACAGTTGCAAGCATCCCCATTTGGTCTCCTTGTGCTCTATCTATTCCAACTGATTTTGCTTGAATTCCCCGAAAAATATTTCCTCCACCAATAACTATTGCAACTTGTACTTGTTTATCTACTACTGTTTTAATCTCTTGAACAAATGTTGCAAGTGTATCTGCTTCAATCCCATATTGTTGTTTTCCAATTAGTGCTTCTCCACTGATTTTAACAAGAACTCTTTTGTATTTCATGTCTTAAAGGAGTAAGAATTGCTTAATAAGGATATCTGTTGTTGAGAGTTAAAGACAGGTTATAGATAGGACAAAACTCTTAATAATTTTCTTAAAAAGATTCAAACCCACTTCCACGCAAGAGTTCCTGGGCCACGTCTGCCAACAATAGGGCCATCTCCGTAAAAAAGTCCTGCTTTACTCATATTATCTCTGGCCATACGTGCACAAGAATATGTTGCAAGTAGTCCTTCATTATTAAGTACCCGATACATTTCTTTAAAGAATTCTACTGTCCACATGTCCGGAGCAGTTTTAGGCGAGAAGGGATCAAAAAAGATAGCATCAAAATGATCGTTTGAGAGTTCTTTTACTGTTTCTCGTGCATCTCCCAAAAGAATGCGCACAGTTACGTTTCCATGTTTAAATTGTAAATTTTCTGGTGTTAATTTTTTATAGTGTGTAAAAAAATCAATATCTGGATTTACATCTTGAATCTTTTTAATAATTTCAGGATCATATTCTAAGCCCACAACTTCAACCTCACAATGAGGGTTTTCTTCTAATGCAACATCTATTGCCATTGCAGAATTATATCCCATACCAAAGCATACATCTAAAATTGCAATTTTCTTTTTGTTTTTTGCCAGTTCTTTAATCTTACAAGGAGTTGCATATTTTTTAAGAGCCTCTTCAACTGCTCCTGTTTGAGAATGATATGTTTCTCCAACCTCCGTATTTAGAAAAGATTCACTTTTATCTGCTGTAAAGATTTTTTGTAAGACGTTTTTCATAGTGTAATTAATTTAGAACTATTTTATAAGATTTTTGAATGGAGAAATGATTTATCACTTCCAAGAGATAAATTTATAAAAAGACATTAATTTACAGGAAAATGAAATTTAAAAGCGAAGACATGGAAAAAATACGTCAAGTCTGTTTGGAGAATAAAATTGTTCCAATAACAGGAAATTTTCCCCTTAGAGATTTAGTTGGAGAAGGCCACCTAGAAATTTATGAAGGAGGGTTAGCATTTGGCCAGAAAGGAGACACCATTGAGTGTGAATATCTATCTCCTGAAGCTATCTTAAGTCTACGAGATTTATCAAACGGAAGAAAAACTTCTTCAAAGGGCTCGCATGACTTAATTAAAGCAGGATTTGCTTCATATGGGAAAGGAGCTCCGCGTTTAAGTTGGAAAGCTAATGCAAGTGTTTACACCCTTGGAGCTAATAGTAATAGCCTAGACGCATGTATTAGAGAAAATAAAATTGCTAGAACAGGGAGATTAATAGGAATAGCAGGAATGATTCTTCAAGATGTTTCAAATAAATTACCCCTTGCACCCACTATTTTTGAATCTGTTGCTACTGCAGGTAAACATGCATCAGAGTTAGGCATAGGAACATGGCAAGCTTACAGAAGAACACTACTTCACCTTGAAAAAAATGATGGAGTTTTAAGCGATAAAGCAAGAAAAACCATTGGCGGTTACTATTGTGGAGATAAGGGCATGAACTTAGCTTTGAGAACTTATGAGCAAGCAAAAAAATAATCAAATTTTCTCTGCTCTTTTTTTCTTAATCAATAAATCTGCAACTTCTGCAAAGATATCAATTTCTTCTCCAACATCATAAGGACCGTAAACTTTCATATCTTTCCACACAAAACTGGGCATAGGGTGAATAAAACGGATTTTAGTAAGATCATCTGAGGATTCTTCTACAGATTCAGGTTCTTTGGTTTGAGGTTGTTCTTTTGATGGTTCTGATTCTAAACCAGAGTTTTCTACAGTAGGTTGTTGTATTTGAGGCTTTTCTTCTACTTTAAGAGCCTCATGATGAACTGGGATGTCAACTCTTTTGTCTAAGACATTAGGCAACTCTCCTTTAAACAGATGTAATAAGATTCCCTTACGATAGATATCTAGGCTTCCTAAAATAGAATCATAAAATTCTTTTTCTTCTCGTAACATTGCACTTGTATCAATGATATCAGAGCCAGTCCTACTTTTATTTAGAGCAATGTCAATGATCTTTTTTTCACGTTTTTCATAAATTTCTTTTAAAATTCTGGTAATACTTCTTAGTTCGTATTCTAATTTTTCTTTTTCTGTATGTGCAAATACATTATCGTCATCTTGTTGTGAGGCTAAAAGAGCTTTTTTTTCTCTAACGTAAGATACAACATCAATGTAAAAAGAATGTTCTAATTTCTGCAAATCATCACGTTTTTTCTCATTACGTAGAATGTCGTACAGTGTTTCTAGAGTTATTTTTATAGTATCCACTTAGTCCCCCAAAATCTGGGAGATGAACTACTTTTAAAGTTTATTGTTGATACAATAGTTATTTCTACCAACTAGGGATTACATTATATCAATAGCAAGTTTGTTTTAATGAATAAATGAATTTTAACCTAGATATTGTAAAATACATTAAACAACACATCAAAGAAGGAAAAATAGTGAATAGAGATAAGATGTTAAGAATTATCTTGTAGAACTTGCTCTTCGCTTACGCATAAAATGTCCTCGTAGAGTCGAATATGTTTGAGCAAATAAGTGGTCTTTTAATGCATGTAATACAGGAGCTCTTATTTCTTTAGTTACAAAATCTTGTCGCCTAGCAGCTTCTAAAGCTTCTTCAAACCTTTCACGAGAACCATTAATATACGTTACAAGGTTGGACATATCCATTGCAGGAAGATCCCATTCCCTAATTAGATTTTTTCTTCTTTCAAAGTCTCCTGCCATCAAAACATGCTTGTAAAGAGGAAGTAAGTCTTCCCCAAATAATGGAATACAAGATTCATCATAGAGCCTAACAACTTCATCTTTGTCACCTCTAAGATTTGCTGCAATTGCTGCTGAGAATGGTTGGTCACTAAGAGCATACAATCTTTCAACTTCGCTTAAAATCCTTCTTTGTTCCCAAATTTTTTTTCCTTTTGTCAAAGAATGCCATAATAAGTATTCTGCAGCTGCATAATTACCACCTACTTGAACAATCCTAGAAGCTTTTACTAATTCACTTAACGTTTCACTTGAACTATACCCCAAATCTTTAGAAGCGTCAAAATCATCTGCTAAGTAGCCACCTTCTGAAACTTGTTCTAAAGGTCTAAGAGAAAAAGTCTCGTCACCTTCTACTATTTGTCCTGGATTTGTCCCCATACTTTCTAAAAATTTGAAACTTTTAAAAATCTAATCCTTTAAAACGTGTAATTTAACACCAGCTTCTTGAAATAGCTTTGTGCTTGTGTCATCGGGATAAATTGTTTTAGCATAGACATCCGTTATCCCAGCATTAATTATTAATTTAGCACAATTTGTACATGGAGTAAAGGAGGTATAGATAACACCACCTTTGGTAGAAGTTCCATTATAGGCTGCTTGGACAATTGCATTTTCTTCTGCATGACAACAGATACAAGGTTCAATATATTGTCCTGATTTCATTTTTCCAAGGTGTCTTGAAGTACATCGTTGGCAACCGCCATCAATACAATGTTTTACACCTTTAGGAGAACCATTATATCCAGTAGAAAGAATCATTTTGTCTTTGACAATAATTGCTCCTTTTTTTGCTGATAAGCATGTTGCACGAAGTTTTGCGTGCTCTGCAAGGTTCATAAAATAATCATCCCAATGAGGTCGTTTATCTTGTAGTGTATAAAGCCAATCTTCAATAAGCTTTGCTGCTTTTTGTTGAAGTTCTTGTTTTGTTCCAATATTTTCAATTGCCAACTGTGCCATTGAAGCTACTCCTTTGAGGTTTTGTGCATTTGGGTCGTTTGAGTTTTCTTTGTTTTCTTTTTCAAGTAACTCTTCAACAGTTTTTGGATCATCCTCGTCTCTGCCACGTTCAACAATGCGTAGCAATCTTACCTGGGCAGGTGCTGTTACATCAATAAGTAAGAAGTCATCTCTTTTTTGAAGAAAGTCAACTTCTGCAGGAACCCTAATAGAAGTAAAGACATAATTTTCTCCATCTCTTATTTTCTCAATTGCTTTTTTTGCAAGTACATCTGGTCCTTCTTTTGTACGAAGTTCATTTCCTACTACTCGTAGATTCTCTCTATTGATGGGCAAATCTTGTTTTTGTAACTCTTCACGAAGAACATCAGAAAAAGAGATGTGTTCAAAGTTCATTTCTTCTAAAAATTCTGCTAGTGTGTCTTTACCAGCTGCAAATAGTCCTGTAACTCCAATAATCATAGTTAAAGAAGAATCTGGTGTATTTAAAAGGATTATGTAATTAAAAGAGGAATTAGACCAAATGATTAATCAAACAAATCCAGACACTGAAATGAGGTCCATGTTTCATTTCATGCATGCTCGCTCTGCTTGAGTCTAGATTTCTGACCCTACTTTTCCCATTTAACGTTTTTTAAGAGGTAAACTATCAGTAAATATATGGTGGAAAAAGCAGATTTTACGAAAGCAATATCTTTATATGTAAAACTTTCTTTTTGCAAAACTATGCAACAAGGAGTGTTTATTGTAATAGATGGACTGGATGGCTCAGGAAAGGGAACGCAGACAAGGAAATTAATTGAAAGATTACAACAGGAAGGACATCAGGTAGAAATGGCTGATTTTCCACAGTATGGGAATTATTCTGCAGCATTTGTTGAAAAATATTTAAGGGGAGAATTTGGTAGTGCAAAAGATGTGAGTGCAAAACAAGCATCATTATTTTATGCTCTTGATAGATTTGCTGCAAAAGATAAAATCAGAGAGTGGTTAAATCAAGGAAAGATTGTGATTACCAATAGATATGTTTCTGCCAATAAAGGCCATCAGTTAGGCAAGGTTTCAAATGAAGAAGAGATGAGAAAATTCTTAGATTGGGTTAATGATTTAGAATATGATGATTTAAGAATTCCAATTCCAAATAAAACATTTTTTTTGCATATGACTCCTGAGATTGGACAAACGTTGGTTGATAAAAAAGATTCTTCTCAAAGGGGTTATGTAGATGGAAAAAAAAGAGACATCCATGAAGAGGATATTGACCATTTAAAAAATGCTGAACGTGCATTTTTATTTTGCGTGGATAATGATTTAAAAGAGAATTGGGAAAAGATTGTGTGCTTTAAGGACAATGAGCCAAGAACAATCGAAGATATTCATGAAGAGTTATATGGGAAAGTTAAGAGCATTCTGAGATAAAAATCTACTTTACAGACTCCGTCAAATTACGAACGGAATAATTTTATTTGAACATCGAATGTGGGAGGGGACGCTCCATCCGGGACGGGACCACACCCTAATAACAACATCAAAGAGTGAGTCTGACGTGTCTGTAAAGTTCAAGAATCAAGTCATTGCAACAACTTCTTCTTCATCTTGCTTAACTTTTTTCTTTTTTGGTTTAGAAAATGAATCTAGAGTCTTACAATCTTTTTGCGCATTATATGAAATAGCCATGGGAACATCAATCACCTCTTTTTGTTACACCCGCCAAGAAACCGAAGTTTCTTGGGAGTGCAGAAATCTCGCGATTTCTAAAACACCTATCAATTTGTTGGAAAAGAAAATCATATATAAAGACTACTACGCTCAAAACTATATGAATCGATAGTAGGAGTCAAATTACTAAATTAGGAAATAGTAATTAGAGAAAGAGAATTTTTAAAGAAACAACTAAATTGTGTGTTTATGAGCAATCCATTTTATGATTTAGAAAGTGTAATTGGAGATAATAATAAGATAGTTCATTATGAAAATGATGGAGTATTAGTTAGACTTAACCCCCTCAAAGGAAGAGAAAAACAAGGGCCATACGTTATTATTTTTTTAAAATATAAAAACAACAACCCTGACACAATTAACAATCTTTTACCTAAAAGAGAAGGATTCAAAGCAGAAAAGGCATATCAAAGCCTTAGTCAATTAGTTAGTCAAGATGTTAAAGACATTATTCCAACCATAGTTTATGAAGATAGAGAAGTAAAAGGAGAAAAATTAAAACAACATTTACTCACATATCTTTCGAAACGACATCCACAACCTGAGAACTAACTACTACTTTTTCTGTTGTAGAAATGCGCAAATTACAGAACTGTAACGTTTTGCTAATAAAGGTAAAGTTCCAAAGAGGAGTTCCTTCAATTACTTGTAAGACAACAAAACCATCTCCTAATTGTTGTGATGCAAAGGCTTCTGCTTTTTGCTGTTTGTACACATCTAGTGCGTCCATAAAAGAGACGGTTACTTTGCTAATATCTAATACATCAATTTTTGGCGTTTCTTTTGAAAAGACTTGGTCTTCAGGTTTGATTGAAAAACTATTCCCTGTAGAAGCAAATACCGTGATTTTTTCAGTTTCAGGATTATAATAACCCACTTCCCAATTTCCCTTTGCTTGCCCATCTGCAGTTAACGGAAGAAAAAAATGAGAAAGAATACTCTTTGTATGTTGCCCTTTCCAACCTGTAAACGTTTGATCTTGCTCTAAAGATTGATGTACCTCTTGTACTGATTTCATTTAGGCGTATTCCCTCCAGGTGTGGTTACATTTAACACATTTGAAAAACCTTGTTTCTGGTTCGTCTGCGCCCCTTGTTTGTTGTGTCCAGTAGTATGCTACGTCATGCCCACATTTTTCACATTTAGCACGGATCTTGGGGTGTACTTCAACTTTCTCAATTACTTCAATTTTCTTTGCACTGCCAGAACTTTCTTTAATTTCAGCTGTTTCTCCTTCATCTGGACTCTTAGAAAACCCACATGCACAAAAGAGTACTTTTTTACCCGCTTTTTCCTTTGGGCGAAGGATTGAACCACATTTCGGACAGAACATAATAAATCACCACCAATCGTATAATCAATAAGCTTGATATCAGCTTGGTTTGTTATTCCCTTTATATAATTTATCTATATGTGGGATATAAGTTAGATAGTTTAAATATTGATGTTAAAGTTCTCCTGGCTTCATGTTTAGATACTTTTTGACCGAAGAGAAGAAGCAATTAAACTGAGAAATATTTAATAATGGATGATCCTTAATTCATTCGATGGCAGATAAAGAAGAATTAAAGAAATTCTATAGGAGTAGAAGAATGTTCTGCATTAATGAAAACCAGTTGTACATTTCTGAGGAGAATGCAGAGTACTCGCATGCAGATTGGTTCAAAATGATGAACTGGTCTGAAGACATAATTAACTGGATAATCAGAGGACAAGTGGACATTGAAACAGGCAACATCGATTTCTATGTTGGGAAGAGCTATGATGTAGATGACAACATAGAAGAGGAGTTCTTTCTTCATCTCAAGGAATTAGTTTCTAAATTGAATATTGCACCAAGCTCAAAGATTTTTGGAGGAAAAATAAAGCGAAGCAGCCCTGGTTTATGGCCTTCAAGAAGAGAATATGGTGAAGTAGCAAAATTTATTTCTTAGTTTGATAATTGAACTTGTTTAATTATTAACTTAGTTCCCGTTTCAAAATTTTATGTGCTTTATTGACTTCTTTAAACTCCTCTGTGCTCCCACTTGCTGTGTCTGGATGAGATTTTTTTGCAAGTTCTTTATATTTACGGTTAATTTCTTCTAAGTCTTTACAGTCATTAGCCACTCCTAGCTTTTCTCTAGCCCATGTACGTAGTTTTGTAATATCTTCTTCTTCATTAAAGAGTTTAATGAATTCTTCAACTGTTATTTCTTTGTTTGAAACTTGTGCACATGCTTTTTGAATTACTTGAGATACTACAAAGAGATTGTCGATAAAGCGTTGTTGTTGATTGTATGTAAAATGCAAGTAATATCCATCAAAGTACCATGATGCCTCTGCTGGAGCTCTAGCAAAACCAATTCGTTGCAAAGGTATTTCTACATCATCTTCGTTTAGACCAAAGATTTTTAGTGCCTCAATAATATTATTTTGAAATTGAATTGCACGTCTGTTATATGAGTCTTTGATTGTGGGGATTTTAATTTCATAGCCCCTAGTTGTAATAGTAGTCATAAAAGCCAAGAAAAGTAGCGAGTTTAAAAGAGTGTTGGTTGATTACCGCTCAATGATAATGCCCAAAGGCCTAACAGCATCAACAAATAAAATCTTAATCCAACCTAAGTACGGTACACGCAACACGCCTTTGCCAAAGATTCTATCTTCTGTAATAGAAGTCTCTGCAATTCCTGAAGAGATGCTATCTGAATTGTGGTCACCTTTTGTTTGGTACACTAATTGGCCATCTTGCTCATTAATTGCAACAATTCTGTGAATAATTGGTTGGGTTCTGCCTCCATTAAAGATTAAGACATCCCCTATTTCCAAATTGTCCGAGTTAGCACGCCAGAGAATAATTACATCTCCTTTATCAAAACCATTTTTGAGAGGGAATTTTGAGAAATCTTCTTTTGAAATGCCGCGTTTTTCATACCAATCCCCACAAACATCCCAATAATTGTCATACGATTCTTTATATTCTTCAATTTGTTTTCCACACAAACCATTATGAATACCATGTTCCATGCTTTCACTAACAACAGCCACTATTGGAAAGCTTGTCCCAAGTAAAACTCCTAAAAGTGGATAAAATACAAAACGGATTACTAAGAAAGCTACAATAATATTTGCCATCCAACTCCACACAGAATCATCGTGCCAGAGAAATTTCCAAATTTTTAAAGAGCCTTGTTTAATCCGTTGCATTTCTTTTACGTTATGTTACAAGTTTAAAAAAGTATTTATTTAGAAAAAAAGGTCAAAATATTTTTAAAGCAGAATTACAAAGTTTGATTTGGTTGATAGGGAGAAATAAAATGCAGAGATATAATGTTAATAATTTAATTCAAATGGCTGAAGGTGGAAACCCACTAAACGCAATGGGAGAAGCAGTTCAAAGAATTGATAAGGTAGGTGATGCAAAGCGGTTTTACGATGCATTTGTCAGAGTTACCGATAGAGAAATAAGAACAGCTTATAGAGGAGATGATGACACTGGCTTACCAGCACCCGCTAGAGACCTTTTAAGTGCGGGAAGTATTACTTTGGAAGATATCTCAGAGATTGTAGCAACAGGACAAATTGATTATGCTTTAGCAATGGATGGTGCTAATAAAGAGGTATGGGATAGAGTCCTTCCAGCAAAATATAGAGGTCAAATAGAAAAGCTAATGTTTTAGCTTCTAACCATATATTTTTATACCGTTCTTTCTTTTCTGTTATAATGCTTATTGGAAAAGAAGTAATTGATCAAGAGAATGTCAAAGTTGTAGTAAGTGACATTAAGAAAAAAAAGGAGCTCTCAGCATTAGATGAAGATTTCATTTTAACACATTTACAGGAGTATTTGAGGAGAAATCCAAAGCAAATTTCAACAATACAAGAGATTAACACTAAATCAAAGAATTATAAATTGCTGATTAAAGAAGTAAGATCTGTTCTTCGAAGGTTGTATGGTTTATTTCGCTCTGATGCTAAAGGCAATGAGCGTAAAAAATTGGTTGAGCAATTTTGTGAAGAAAAAGATGCTAAAAAGCAAGAGCAATTACTAATTAAAATTCTAGAAACACACGCATCTACAAAAGAGAGGCTTGCAATTTATTCTAAGCTATATGAGAAAATATTTGAAATTACACAAAAGCCAAAAAAAATCATGGACCTTGGTTGTGGAATTAACCCTTTTTCAATCATGTTTATGAAGTTAGAAAAGTGTGCTTATTACGCGTACGACATTAGTAAAGATGAAATTGCTACGTTACAGGAGTTTTTTAATAGCTACGATAAGGTTACAGGAAAAGCTGAAGTGTTAGATATTCAACATTTTAGTAAGCTTCCTAAAGTTGATGTTGCCCTATTACTTAAGATGACAGATGTGTTAGATAGAGGCAAAGGCCATAAAGCAACAGAGACAGTAATAACAAAAATCCCCTCTTCATTTGTCGTTGTGAGCTTTCCAACTATTACAATGAGCGGGAAGAAGATGAACTTTCCAAGAAGGAAATGGATTGAATTATTATGCGAAAGACTTAATTATAAGCAAAGTAGGTTTACCTTAGGAAATGAATTGTTTTACGTGATAAAGAAGTAGAAAGCTATATATATTCAAGATACCTTTAAAATTTAAAATGTCAGAAACGATTAATGTGAAAAAAGAAACCTTCCAACACTTGTTATCAGATGTGGAGTGCTTACTTTCTGATTTAGAAGATTTAACTAAACAAGAATTACATCAAGAAGCACTTGAAAGGTTAAAAGATGTTGAAAATGGAAATTCTAAAACCATTAATGAAGAAGAATTCTTAAAAGTATTACAAGAGGATGGAGTAAATGTCAGATGAGTACAAGTTTGAATTTCATCAAAAATTTATGACTGACTTAAAAAAGATAAGTTTAGCTGAGAAAGAGAGACTTCTTGAGATTTATAAGAAAGTTAAGGAAGATCCATTACGTTTTAAGCATCTTTCAGGAAAAGGCAATTGTTATTCAGTTAGAATTGGCAGTCTTAGAGTGATTTATAGTGTTAAAGAAAAGGAGGTTTTATTTCTTGCTATTGCAAAAAGAAGTTCTGTTTATGAGATATATCATAAGAGATTAGGAATAATTAGAGATGAGCTTAATTTAGAAAATGACGCATGAATTTACATATATTGATACGAAAGAGAAATTATCTGCACTAGTGAGTGATTTAAAGAATGAAAAAGTCATTGCATTTGATTTAGAATGTGAAAATAATCTCCATCATTATGGAGTATATATCTCATTAATTCAAATTTCTATTCGAGAGAAAAATTGGATCATTGATGTTTTAGCTCTTCGAGATGTTTTAGAGCCATTATGGAAGATTTTTGAAGATGAGAAAGTACAAAAGATTTTACATGATATTAATTTTGACTTACGTGTTTTAGGAGAAGAATTCGATTGCCAGGTACAAAATTTCTTTGATACACAACTTGCAGCTTTATTTTTAGGAAAGGAAAGCTTAGGTTTAGGTGCATTATTAGAGGAATATTATGAGATTCAAAAAGAAAGGAAGTTTCAAAGAGTTGATTGGACAAGAAGACCTTTAAGTAGAGAACAATTAGCATATGCTGTTAAAGATAGTGTGTATTTAATTCCATTAAAAGAAAAGTTAGTTGAAGAGTTAAAAGCTCTGGGCAGGTTAGGATGGTTAGAAGAAGAATTAGAATCTCTTGCCAGTCAAGAATGGAGCTTGAATCAACAAACGTATTTAGATGTTTCAGGAGTACGAAGTTTAGAACCTAAAGAACGATCTATTTTCCATGCTTTGTTTGAGTTACGTGAGCAAATCGCACAAGAAGTTGATAAACCAGTGTATAAAGTAATTGCAAATAAACAACTATTATCTTTTGCAAAAAACCCTCCCTATAAAATTGAATCCTGGAAAAAACTTCGGGGCGTACATCCTTTAGTTAAAAAAAGAGCAGAGAAATTTTTCCATGCAGTTCAAGAGGCAAGAAAAACTGAGGAAGAGATTGTTGTTGAAAAGAGATTAAGAATGAAACAAGAACAACGTGATGATGTCAAAAAGTTAACTGAATTTAGAAATAAAGTTGCCAAGAAACTGGGGATTCGTGGCCACCTAATTGCAAAAGAAGATCAGATTCGTGAGGTTGTAATTAATGAGAAAACAAAAGCCCTTAGAAAGTGGCAAAGAGAGTTATTGAGAATTTAATCTTCTCAAAATTTCTTGTGAAATCCTTTTTGTAGCAGAAACAGTGTTAGAAAGTGCTTCAAGTTGAGAAGGTTTTACCCCCATTTCTTTATAATCAGTAGGGCGAGAATTTATTTTATCTAATTGACTTTTTGTTTCAAGATGTAACCTTGCAATAGGATATTTTATCTTATTATAATCGTAGACATTTGAATTTAGGTCCCCTACTAATTTTTCCATTTTGATTTTTCTATAAACATCAGATTTTCCTTCAACCTGCCCAGTAGTGCTAAATCCTCCAACAAAGACCCCATATTCCAAAGAAAGATCAACCCCAAAATTTTCTCTACTAGCCAAATAAGACCCCATAATAAAAAATCCCCACTCTCTTTTAAAAATTGTTTGGATTAAAATTTAAAACCAATCTTATGACAGTTCTTGGATAATCCTCTGAGTTAAGTTTCGAAGGTTTCGTACACCATTTACTTGAGCTGGATTAGAAGTTCCTTGTTGCTCTGCCTTTTCTAATTGTCTATTTGTTGTTTGGTAAGTTCTACACATTTCATCCAAGAAAGCTTCTTTACCTTTAGATTTTGGTGCATTAATCAGTAAATCCCTCATTGTAGAAGCATCCAGTTGCTCATATCCCGTAAGTGGATCACCATTATTACCCTCATTTCGAAATAAACCGTACGGCATTGTTAAATTCACCCTAATTCTTCCGCCATAGATATCAAGTCTCATAAAATTTCAAGATTAAAAAGCCTTTATTAAATTAATGACACACATTTTATAAATAAGTTAAATAGAAAGATTTCATGCAAGAATTCTCGTTTCAAATTTTAGAATGGTATAGTATAAATGGACGAGTTCTTCCTTGGCGAGAGGATAATAGCCCTTATCGTGTTTTAATCTCAGAGATTATGTTACAGCAAACACAAGTTCCAAGAGTTATTGAAAAATTTCATGAATTTTTAGAGTTGTTTCCCACATTGCAAGATTTGGCTAATGCAAGTAAAGCAGAAGTGATTCAAGCTTGGAGTGGACTAGGTTATAATAGGCGTGCATTGTTATTACATAAATTTGCACAAGTTGTGTGTGAAGAACATAATGGAGTAATCCCAGAGACTGCAGAGGAATTAATCAAACTCCCGGGCATAGGACCATATGCTGCAGGGTCTGTTGCTTCTTTTGCATTTAATAAACCAGAGCCGGCAATTGATGTAAATGTTCGACGGATTTATCTACGTTATTTTAAAGGAATTGATCAAGGTTTGCCTATGTCAAAAAGTAAGGAAAAAGAATTATTTGATTTAGTTAAAAGAAGTATTCCAAAAAATAGAAGTTGTGATTTGCATAATGCACTTATGGATTTTGGCTCACTTATATGCTTACGAAAAAGTCCAAAGTGTGAAGTTTGTGTTTTAAAAAAGAGTTGTAAATTTGCAGGAAAGTATGAATTAGAAGGGAGTAAAGCATTATTTGTAAAGGATAAAAAATTAGAGAAAGGAGCAATTGAGAATGGCAAGCATACACCGAATAGGATTTTTCGTGGTAGGATTGTTGAATTTGTAAGAAAAAATGAAGGTAAAAAGATTATTTTGCAAGAATTAGGTAAAGAAATTAAGACTGATTTTAAGATTGAAGAAGAAGAGTGGTTAAAAAGACTATTAATTAAGTTAGAAAAAGATGAATTAATTAAGTTTGAGAAGATAGAGAATAAAGTTTGTTTAAAGTTACAAGAGTGAGTCTCACGCGGTGCTTTTGTCTAAGATGAAACAGGAATTAAGCAAAAGATTATAAAGTAATGTAAAAAAGATTAAAAGATGCAAAAAGGATATCATTTTATTGACCACACAGCAGACGTACTCTATAAAGCGCAAGGTGCAACACTTGCAGAGTTATTTGAACAGAGTGGACTTGCTTTAGAAGACACACAAGTAGATATTAATTTAATTGAAGAAAAAGAATCGATTGAGATTACCGGTAAGAATAAAACAGTAGACAGATTGTTATTTGATTTCTTAGATGATTTATTATTTCATAAGGATGCAGATTTGTTAATCTTTTCTCGGTTTGAGATTAGAATTGAAGAGAAGAATGGCGAGTATGAGTTATATTGTAAAGCCTTTGGTGAAAAATTAAGTCATGATAAACATGATCCAAAAGTTGATGTAAAAGCAATTACTATGCACATGTTTGAAGTTAAAGAAGTTGAAGGTGGTTGGCAAGCACAAGTGCTTGTTGATATATAAGCAGGAGTAAAAATCTTTTATTTTAAGACTATAGAGAAAGCACAAAAAAATCGGACTAAATATTGTGCTTTCTAATATAGTTCAGACAATTAAAAAGTTCGAATATTTATTGCCATCACTATATCAAAATTTTTATACAAAGAAACCCAGAAACAGAAAAATCTCTAGATTTTTAGTTCCAGAAATGAAACATTTCTCGGAAACCCCATGCTTAAGCATTGGGGATGAATGGAGTAACGGTTGGGTTTCTTGTACATAAAAGGTTTCCCTTTTGTACAAGAGAACTTGGTTCTCTTTGTATCATAAAAATTCTTATGTAAGCACTGATTAAACCCCACCATTTATGGTTGGGGTAAGTGCTTACCTAAAATTTTTCTTGATTTCTTTTCTAGTGCATCAAGTGGGCTTTGTACTTTTAATAAAGTCGGTGCTGCCATATGCAGGTATATCATCGTTGTTTCTAAAGAATTATGACCCAATAAAGGTTGTACTTCCGTTACAGCATAGCCATTCTCAATTAAATGCGTTGCAAATGAGTGACGTAAAGTGTGAGGTGTGACTCTTTTTGCAATCCTTGTTCTTTTACATGCTTTTTTTATTATTTGTCTAACACTCTCTGCACTATAATGCTTTTCGTGCAACCCAGAAAACAACCAATCTTCTTTTTGTAAATTATTATCTTTAATCCATTGTTGTAAATCATATTTTAGACCTTTAGCAACAACAAACATTCTATCTTTTCTCCCTTTCCCTTGTCGTACCCAACCGTAATTATTTTCAAAATCAAAATTTTTTACTTTCATTGTAACGGCTTCACTTACACGCAGTCCAGCAGAATACATGAACTTTACAATTAACTTGTGCTTTCTTACACTAATTGCATTAAAGAAAGATTGAATCTCTTGTTGTGTCAAATAAGAGGGCAGTGTTTTTCTTGTCTTACAATATTGAATATTTACTGTAAGCCTCTTGTGTAGCACTTTTTCATAAAAAAATTTCAATGCATTTAGATGAACGTTAACGGTATTTCCAGAACTATTTTGATGTAATAATTTTTCTAAATGAAACTCAATATCCTTTTTAGTCACTTCTTTTGGATCTTTATTGTATGTGTGTAAAAACTTCTCTACCACATGTGTATATGTCTTAATGGTTTGTGGACTACGGTTTTTTCTAAAACCCTCCTTTTGAATCAAACGCGCAACATCCATTATACTTTTGAGAAAATAATTTCTTTTAAATCCTCCCTTCACACCTGACCAGTGGACCAGTGCGACAAAAAAGCCAGACTTGGATTTAATTATGTGCTTATGACACTCAAAATAAACAACACATAGCTCTTCTATCCCAAAAATACCTCTAACTTGACTTATAACTCGTTAGTTTCAATTTGTCCACCACCTGAATACGCAGACGCTTACGCTAAACTCTAAGAACTTTAAAGTTGGTGCCTTGATGTAAAAACTGATACTGAAAATTACACTCTAAACAGGGTTTTCCTCTTTAAAAAATAAAAATAAGGGGAGGCGTTTTAAGAATACATAAAAATCAAGAAAAAAAGAAAGTAAAATTACTTCTTTGGTTTTAATTCTGCAAGTCTTTCCCTGACAAGTCCTACTGCATACTCTCCAATGTCAGTTCTTTTGGCAGTAGCTTCTAAAAATGCTCTGTCATTTACACTTGTTAAAGCATCTCTTGCAACATAGAAACTTCGACTTTCTGGAGTACTCATAGTCCTTTCTTCACGTTCAACAACGCCATAGTGTTGTAAGCCTGCTGTGATTATAGGGACTTTTGCTGAATCAGACATTTGTCTTAATGCTGCTGTTTTAATGTGATAGTCGTTTGTTCCATCAAATGTTCTCTTAAAATAAGCATCGTCACCAGCAGTCATTCTTTCAATTGCATTGCTCGCAATAAATGCACTATTATCATTGCTTGCATATGTTACTACAAGTTGTCTTAGAAAATCATTCTCTCCTCTTACTTCGTCAAGCAATTGATCTCCAAGATCTTCTGGTTTGAATCCTAATCTCATTCCTTGAGCTTTTTCTCTGCTTTCATATTCAGCTTGGAATTTTTGAGGGTCTGCTAAAA
This sequence comes from uncultured Methanosarcinales archaeon, assembly GCA_964344285.1. Taxonomy (GTDB): domain Archaea; phylum Nanobdellota; class Nanobdellia; order Woesearchaeales; family GW2011-AR9; genus CAYFMM01. The sequence continues at coordinate 147,011 of CAYFMM010000001.1, forward strand.
TAGCTCTTGCTTGAGCTTCTGTATAATCTTTTTGAACTTGCTCTTGTCTTGGCTGATTTCCACCAAGTTTACCTTCTAATCCGCCTTCTTGGGCTAAAGCATTTCCGCCAAAAGCTAAACTTCCAGCCAATGCCAAAGTTGCTAATGCTCGTTTGTAATTCATTTTTTTCAACCTCACATGATTGTAAATTATCTGTTTTAGTACATGAAATCAGAGGTTATTTATAAATGTTTCGGTTAATTTATCACTCTTAAGTTACAACTTCCCAAACCCCGCCTTTAGCAGACCCAACCCTTTTCAAAACTCCTTTTTCTTTCAGCTTCTCTAAATGCTTCTGAATAGCAGACTGATTAATTCCTAATTTCTCTGAAAGCTCACGACGAGATATTTTAGGGTTCTTCTGTATGAGTTCCAAAACCTCAATCTGCCTCTCTGATAATCCTTTTTCTGACCACCTTTTAGACCACTCTTCTGACCACCCTTTCTGAATGCCCATCCTTTGCTCATAACTTTCCCTTTGCAAGTTTGGGCGTTTAAATGAAATATTAAACCAATTCTTATCTGCTTTTATTGTTGGATTTGCTAATTTGTATTCCTTCATTGCTCTCTGAATCCTGACTAATCCAGAACCTGCTTTTTCTACTAATTCCATGCGTTGCATTAATCCAAACAATAAGCGGTTTCGTGGAATACTCTTTTCAAACAAATCCTTAACAGTGATATTTCCAATCAAACCGCCAGGATTAGTGATTTCAACTCTATTTCTGAAAATGTTAATCTGAATATTGGCAGGAGAAAAATAATCTCTATGAGCAATAGCATTCAAAATTGATTCCCTTAATGCTTCTTCAGGAAGTTCTAATTTTTCCTCTCTTGGTCCTCCTCTGATAATGTATTCAGTATTCAATTTTGATTTTACATAAGAAAAAGCATTTTGGTAATTGGAATACAAATCACTATCAAATTCTTGTTGGTCAATTATTTTGTACTTATCATCTCCTTGAAAGAGAATACAAGAAATAGTGGCATTAAGAAAATAATCAGTAATCCTCTTACAAAATAATAGAACTCCAGCATTCTTAATCTGTCCATCATCAAGAAGAGAAAGATTTTGTAGAATTTTCTTTCTCTCAAGAATAGGACTAATCTTTGTACGATGAATAAATGTTTCATATGCTTTCTTGCTGATGTCCTTGTCAATGCTGAATTTTGAATTTGCTTTTGTATCAAAAACTACCAACCCTTCTTTATGAAAAAGTTCTCTGATTTCATCTCTTCCTAACTGTTGAGAATTTGGACCATAACGCATGAAGAATTTACCATTAACAGAGTATGGCTTATTCTTCCCTTCAGGAACATTGATAACAAGTACATTTTCAAATTCTTCAATTTCAATGCTCAACTTTGGATCAAAATTCCTTGCAATATCTGTAATCTGAGATTTTACTCTGTTTGTAACAGTTATTCCCTTTACTTTTCCATCATCAGAAACACCAACAAGAATCTTTCCGCCAGTAGCATTAGCAAATGCACAAATTTCTTTAGCAAGATTAGAGTCTGCCTCTTTGAATTCCAAATTATAGCCTTCTCCTTCTTTCAATAGGAACTCTAACTCTTTTTTGTTCATGGTGGTCAGAAAAAACCAATACTCCTTTATATACTTTCTTTTTTAAAAAACGCCTCCCCTTGATGTGTTTAAGAAAAAAGCCTTCGGCTCAAACGAGGAAAACCCCTTTCTAAGAACACTGGAATATTAAAACTGTAAGTATAACGGCACCAACTTTTTTATGCACGGTGGTGGACAAACTTTTCGGACGAAATTTTCCCACACTACGTATGGGAAAAGAAACTAACAGGAATTAAGTGTAATTTATTTCTGGACCTGCGCCTCTTCCTCACACTTACTAATATCAACTTTACAAATACCATGTGGTCCTGGAATTTCAATAAAGTAAAAACGATATGGTGGTGTTACGGCAGTTGCTAGAAAATTTTGTACTTCTTTATTATGTTTTTTTGCATATTCTTCTAGTTCTTCAAGAGATTTACAATTAATTTCAAAAGTAATATTCTGCGTTAACTTTTGATTATCTCCTTTCATTAAGTTAATCGTAAAATCTGTATCAGGAAGTTCAAATGTAATCCACTCATGATGATTATATCTTCCTTTAACTTCCTTAAAAAATAACTGAAGAAATTCTTTAACTTCATCAATGTGTTCCTTACAAACTACGTATGTACTAACATTTTTCATAAGTTTAAGAAAAAAGCATCAATATAAATAATTTTCTAAAGGATCCAGAAATAAACTCTACGCTTTGACATGCAAAGCTTGCAGGGGGATGAACCCCCTGACACTTAACATCATTATGCTCAATTATTAAACTCACTTAGGAGACTTTTCCGCTACTAACAGAAGAAAGTTACAACTGAACTGATACATTAATCCTCTTGTCTCAATCTCTTCTTCTTGGACTGATGCCTCATAAATATTAACTTTATAACCATCAAGAAGACCTCTCAACAAATCTTGTGCTTCTGACATAGAGTATTGAGGTTCTCCTTCTCTTACATAATTTGTTCCATCAGGAAGAACTCTTTTTACTTCAGTAGCAAAATCAATAATCAATTTTCCTCCCGGTCTCAATACTCTATCAATTTCCGTAACAATATTTTCTAATTTTGATTGCGGAAACAAATGAAGTGTGCCTGTACAAAATACTCCATCAAAATAATGATCATCAAAAGGAAATCTTTGAGCCAAATCAAAAGTTTTAGTCTCCAATTTTCTTTTATAATCATCAGGAGTATTATGATATAATTTACTTAAAGCACCTTCATCAACATCAGAAGCAATAACAGTATCAGCTTTCTTCAACAATTGAACATTATATCTTCCATCACCAGCAGCTAGATTTAACCATCTACCTCTAAGTTCTTCCTTACCTAATAGTTCAAGTGTTTCTTTATCTCCTCTTCCCCAGATTGACCCTTCACTAGTTTTAGAATAGTCAATTCCCTCAGTAAAAACTAATTGTTTTTCATCAGGAGGATGAGGAGTTGTAACTTTCTTCATTGTGTAAGCTAAATGTCATTAACACTATAAAAATTTTATGCGTGTTCGTGAGTTTAAGAACTTCGTCGTTACACTCCGACCGGGACATGAAGTCCCGGGAGCATAACATCGTTACCTGCAATTTTCATAAGTAAATAATGCTTCATCCACATACGTCGAAAACAACATTGACAGCAGTCGTCGCTAACGCTCCTCGTTCGACACCCCGAAGGGGGCAACCCCCGTCTCACCTGCGTCAGTGTTTTCTCCTGCGGAGAGCCTTGAATTATTGTCTCATGAAAACTCGAATAAAAAAGCTTTCTTGTCAATGACTTTGCTTTTTTATCCGCCCGGACATAAAGTCCGCGGCAGATAACACAGATTAAGTGTAATTTATTTCTGGACCTGCGCCTCTTCCTCACACTTACTAATATCAACTTTACAAATACCATGTGGTCCTGGAATTTCAATAAAGTAAAAACGATATGGTGGTGTTACGGCAGTTGCTAGAAAATTTTGTACTTCTTTATTATGTTTTTTTGCATATTCTTCTAGTTCTTCAAGAGATTTACAATTAATTTCAAAAGTAATATTCTGCGTTAACTTTTGATTATCTCCTTTCATTAAGTTAATCGTAAAATCTGTATCAGGAAGTTCAAATGTAATCCACTCATGATGATTATATCTTCCTTTAACTTCCTTAAAAAATAACTGAAGAAATTCTTTAACTTCATCAATGTGTTCCTTACAAACTACGTATGTACTAACATTTTTCATAAGTTTAAGAAAAAAGCATCAATATAAATAATTTTCTAAAGGATCCAGAAATAAACTCTACGCTTTGACATGCAAAGCTTGCAGGGGGATGAACCCCCTGACACTTAACATCATTATGCAGAATTATTACTCGGACGCACTATGAAATTACAATGGGACACTCTCTTGATGGCGCTACGCACTATTAGTCTGGAATTTATATAGCCCAAGTGACTGGGGAGCACTTGCAGGAGAATCTACTGAGGCAGTTTTAGTGGACTACGCAGCAACAACATGGATATTCTTCACCGTGGTCTTAGGACTTAACTATTTGTTAAAACTGTTGAAGAAATAAACTCGTGCCCATACTATTTATTTTTTTCTTCTTTTTGTGCCCGTATGCCCTTACTTGATCAATAATCAATCTTAGCATTCTAGAAACATATTTTTCGAAATTTTCTTTATCCGCTTCTTCTAATGTCATATAATATTCTTCCCTCTTATCAAATGGAATAAAAAACATTGGATAACCTTTCTTAATTAAAAGCCAATTCATTATCGCACGAGCCGATCTTCCATTTCCATCTTCAAATGGATGAATCCAAGTTAATTTAGCATGAATCATTGTTGCTAATTCGAATGGATGAAGTTTATTTTTATTAGCACTGTACCATTTATACATATTGAGCAAATGTTTCTTAACTTCTCCATGCTTTGGAGGTACATGTTTAGAACCAATTATTTCTACATCAAAAAATCTAATTCGTCCACAATAAACAACATCAGTATTTTTCGTCAAAATCCCATTAACTTTCTCTAAAAGTTTGTTGTTTAGTCCTCCTTTGTAAGATTTTAGAAAATCTAAACATTCCTTGCCATTAACAGCTTCATGATAATCAGATGCTCGTACCCCAGAGGGAATTACTTTATCTTTAAGAATAAGTGCAGTTTGTCGTAAAGTCAGGCGATTTCCTTCAATAGCATTAGTATTGTATGTAAATCTAATTACAAAATCATCATAAAGCTTCTTTCTCAGACTTTCAGGAGTCTTTCGTAACCAAACTTTATAACCTTCTCTCAAATCTTGAAGTGTTTCTGCATCTTCATTTGTAAGATAAGAATATCCTGATTTTGTAAAACCTTCCTTTTCTGCTCTTTTCTCAATCTCTTGAGCATGCTTCTTAACATCTGCTTTAGTTGGCTTTTTATCTCCAATGTAAACTCTAATTTTTTTCCATTTGTTAGCACCAACTCTAATATTCTTAGTTAGATAATGATATTCTTTGCTTCCTCTTTTTATGGTTTCAACATAAGTCATATAATATGTATGGGCACAAGACTATTTAAATCTTTCGTTAAAAAGTGCACATAACTATTACTACCTCGATTCTAAAAAACTAAAGAGTGTCCCAACTATTTAACTACAAAGCTCACTGTGTTCACTAAAAAAAACGTGCGTCCTGCGTCATAACTTCTCCGCACTACGTGCTACGACATGGAGGATCGCTTCGCTCAACCCCCATGCTGCATAACATCATTATATCCAATAAATCTGAAGTCCAAAAAATGAGAAAAAGGCCATTATGAAAGAACCAACTTACTCTAAGTTTTCTTAGTAAAACCTTGAACCTTCAAAATGAAAAACCCAATCGCCCCAAGGGGCGGGGTATGTTTTCTAAATCAATGAGAAGGCAAAATGTGTTTTTCCACCGTTGTTTCAATAACAAATAATTTTATAAGAGATATATCTTTAAAGGAATGTTATGGAAACAATAATAAAAATATCAGTAAGCATTGATGTTTCTAACTTAAAACAAGCAGAGACATTTTATGTAGAAGCACTTGGTTGTAAGAAAAAGAGAAACCAAGGAAGTATGGTGGTTCTTGCTACAGGAAATTGTGATATTTATTTACAGGAAAAAGAAGAAGGAAGTAATCCTCTTTTAAATGAAGATAGAGCTATTTGCGACTATAAACGTCATTGGACCCCAGTTCATTTAGACTTTTTAGCTAAAAATGTTGATGAGATTATTAAAAAAGTCGTTGAGCTAGGCGGAAAACATGAAGGTGGAGATAGTGGTGATTGGGGTTCTATTGCTTATTGTTCAGATCCTTTTGGAAATGGGTTTTGTGTAATTAACGAATAAAATAAGAAGTTTTGGAAAATCAAGAAAAATTTTAGGTAAGCGCTTACATAAGAATTTTTATGATACAAAGAGAACCAATAGACTGTCCCATTCATCTCCAATGTTTAAGCATGGAGTTTCCGAGAAATGTTTCATTTCTGGAACTAAAAATCTAGATATTTTTCTGTTTCTGGGTTTCTTTGTATAAATCAGAAGCCCTATTTATAACTCATCTTTGATACTCTTAATTGATGCCCATACCGAACATTGTCTCTAGAGCCTTCAACAATTAAGCCTAATGGCCGAAGTTTTTCTACAGTTTCTTCATTAAATCCAGTTCTTCTCGAATCAGTAGTTGACAAATCTAATGGAAAACCTCTCGAATTAACATCAATAAGTCTTGTTCCAGTCTGTTTTGCTGCTTCTTCAACAACTTTGTCCGATAATGAAGAATGAGCAACATAAAGATCAGCACCAACATGCTTAGAGACTGCACCAAATAATTCAAAAGCCTGAGGAAATACCTCACAAATTTCAGGGATATATATGGGACTTGCAACCGAAACATCAGCACCAGCTCCATACATCGTTTGGCTCACATCTCCAACTCTAAATTCAACAAGTTGATTCCCTCTTCCTTTTACTCTTAGAGCATTTCCCTTTTGTGTTATTTGCATTTCATTTGGATTCAGTTCATTATTTGCTAAGTAAGCGTTTAAAGCAGCATTAATCGATTCAGGAAATAAATCTCCAAAAATAACTTTTCCATCTTGTAATCCTTCAAAGTTTTTTGCAGCATAATTGCCAGAAAATCCTGCTCCACAACCTAAGTCAACTAGTGTTTTTGATTTTCTTACTACAGCATTATCTGCCAAAGTATCAGCTAAAAAGAAATGGCTCATTGAAACATTAGGAAAACGATCGTGTTCTCCAGGTAAAAATACGGAAGTGTTATCGTACCCTACAACAACTGGTTTTCTTGTAGATCCTTTTCTTAATTGATCAACTAATTCTGGCTCAACACTACAAGCTGGTCTTTCAACTGTAGAAAGAATTCTACCACCATCAACAAGACTTTGTCCATTTAATCCTTTATTAGTGATTATTTTATAAGCATCCATTTTAAACATAAATTAGCGACCTTACATATAAACTTTTCCTGCCTTAACTACCTCAAAGTAATAATCTATTTTGTGAGCTTCTGATTTTAATATTAGGACACAATCAGGTCAACTTTGTTTAGACATTTAGCGTGACGGAATTATCTTTCGACACTACGTGTTTCGTGAAGACATAAACCACCAATTTAACATAGTTAAACAGTCAAAACATAATCTTAAATACATCCATCACCTCTAATTCGTAAAAAGAGGTGTTCATTATGGCAAATATTGCAGTTATTTATGGTTCTGTAAGATCAGAAAGACAAGGAATTAAAGCAGCAAAATTCATTGTATCAACACTAGAAAAAAGAAAACATAAAGTAATTCTCATTGATCCAAAAGAAGTAAAGCTTCCCTTTCTAAATAAAATGTATAAAGAGTATCCTAAAGGTAAGGCTCCAGTTAAGTTAGAAAAGATTGCTAAAATTCTCAAAAAAGCGGACGGGTATGTTGTTGTAACTGGAGAATATAACCATTCTGTGCCTCCTGCTCTTTCAAATTTAATTGATCACTTCATGGAAGAATATTTCTTTAAGCCAAGTGCGATTGTAAGTTACTCTGCTGGAGGATTTGGAGGAGTGAGAGCTGCAGTTCACGCTCGAGCATTGGTTGCAGAAGTGGGTATGAGCAGTATTCCAAGCATGTTTGCAATTTCAAAAGTGCAAGATGCATTTGATAGCAAGGGCAATCCAAAAGATGAAAAAATGCATGAACGTATAAAGAAGTTTATGAATGAGTTTGAATGGTATGTTGATGCGCTTAAAGCACAAAGAAAGAAAGGGGTACCGTATTAAAACAAACTCAGAAGAGATTAAAATTAATGAATTTAAACCCCAAAAAAAGAGTTTCCTCATTAAAAGTTAATTTCTCCAAGATCCCTAGCAAGAACCTTTACTGCTTTATCAATGTATAGTGCTGTAACTAAGTTAGCATACTGCTTCATTCGGTCTTCTGTAATCCCAAGTGCTGTAAAACTAACAACCTTACTGCCTTCAACTTTTGTTTCCAATCGAGCCAATTTTTCAATTTCACGATCAGATTCCAATTCACCATGGATTTCGGTAGTTAAGTCAAAATCATCACTAAATCTACCGGCCATTTGCATACCATCATAACCTAGTATCATTTGGCAACCCCCACCAGCAACATTTCCTTCTGACTTAAAGTAAATAATTCCCGAAGAAGTAGGAGTACTAGTTGTCCCATCCCAAAAATTGCCTGGGCTAAAAGCAGATACTAAAGTAAACTTACCTTCATTTCTTTCACATTCAAAAAGAGGCCCATACCAATCATTGGCGCCATACTTCTCATGCCTAAAACGCACCATTTGTTCTGTTGGATTGATTCCAGCATTAGCTAGGGTTTCAATCACTGCTTTATCTAAGTTATATCGTTCACAATTATCGATTACGCTATTCATTTTCTTTGCCTCCACAATAGTCTTGTACCTACTTTTAGATGATAGCACCCCCTACATTAAACTTCCGCCATATTTTTAACCGATTCATAGAAATATTTATATCTAAAAACATTATTTGTAGTTAAATGGAGAAAATTAAGTTAGATTTAACAGATCGGAAGATTCTGGCGGAACTGGATAAAAATTGTCGAATTTCCAACTCTGTATTAGCTAAGAAAGTGAACAAGTCTCGGGAAGCAATCAAATATCGCATCCAACAATTGCAAAAAAGAGGAATCATTGAGAGGTTTATTACATCAATAAATCCTAACAAATTAGGATACTATATGTTTAAAGTTTACCTTAAGCTGGAAAATATTCCAAAAGAACGTGAAAAGTTTTTTGATGAGTTGAAAAAGAACAAGGATATTTATTGGATGGGAATTTCTGATGGTGCTTTTGATTTAGTTTTTGCTATTTTATCTAAGAGCATCCCCGAATATTTTACAAAGATAAATTACCTACTCTCAAAATGGCAACACCTCATCGTGAGTAAAATTCTTGGAACGATGGTAGATACTAGGCAATATAACAAAAAATTCTTCACAGATGCCAAAGATTGTCAAGAAGTAATCTTTGGAGAAGATGTTGTCGCTAACGAGATTGATAAATTAGACTCAAAGATATTAAACATTTTAGCCAATGATGCCCGAATTCCTCTTGCTGAATTAGCAAGAAAAGTTAATTCTACCATCGAAATTATTAGAGGAAGAATAAATAAACTTGAACAAAAAGGAATCATATTAACTTATAGGATTGCAGTTGATTTAAATAAATTAGGATTAGAATTTTTCAAAGCAATTGTTTATTTTAGAACGTTATCAGAAAGAGATGAGAAAACATTATTTGAATGGATGAAACAACAACCGAATTCCATCTATTACATTAGAAGTCTTGCCCCATGGGAAGTAGAATTTGAATTTGCTGTTGAAAGTTACCAACATTTTAACAGGATTATTAATGATTTAAGACAACGTTTTCCTCATGTTATCAGAAATTATGAACATCTAATTATGATTTATGAAACTTGGATGCCCGCTTATCAAGAGATGTTAAAAGTAAATTGACAAACCTCTTCCACAACATTTATATACAACTTAAGTTAACAATCGTTAATACGAAGGTATTTATATCTTAAATTCTTGGAGTTTTGAAAATGGCAATAGTTGAATGTAACGACGAAAAAATCGAAGTTCAAAATGGAAATAGCATCAAGGATGCGTGCATGGAATTAGGTGTGCCGTTTGCCTGTGAGAATGGAGTATGTGCAACATGCACGGTAGAGATTGTAGAAGGTGCTAAGAACCTAGATGAACTAGGCAAAAGAGAAATTGAAATGGACAAAGATAAAGTCCATAGATTAGCTTGTCAAGCAAAAATAAAACAAGGAACTGTTAAAATCAAATTTTAAGAGAAAATACTTGGAGGAAATATAAAAATGGATGAAAATAGATTAGAAATTAACGGAGCAGCGCCAAAATTCAAAGCGCAAGCATACCACAACGGTCAAATTACAGATGTTAGTTTAGAAGATTACAAAGGAAAATGGGTTGTACTCTTTTTCTATCCAGCTGATTTTACATTTGTGTGTCCAACTGAACTTGGAGAAATGGCCGATCATTACGAAGAGCTTCAACAATTAGGAGCTGAGGTATTAAGTGTTAGTACCGACACTGTGTTTGTTCACAAGGCTTGGCACGATACATCTGAGACAATTCAAAAGATTAAGTTTCCAATGGTTGCAGACCCAACAGGACAAATTTGTAATGCATATGGTACAATGATCCCAATGGAAGGAGTAAGTTTACGTGGAACTTTTTTAATTGATCCAGACGGAGTACTTAAAGCATTTGAACTTCATGACAACAGCATTGGAAGAAGTGCAACTGAGTTAATTAGAAAAGTTAAAGCTGCTAAGTTTGTACGTGAGAACGGCGGAGAAGTATGTCCTGCAAATTGGCAACCAGGGGCAAAAACTCTTAAGCCAGGATTAGACTTAGTTGGAAAGATTTAATTTTATCTTTTTATTTTTTTAAAATTCATAAACAGACGAGGTGCATATAAAATGACACAACAAAAAAAAAGATTATTTTTTGAGCACCATTTTAAGAGAGGTGAAACATTAAAATGACATATACAGAACAAGATTTTTCAAATATTTTAGGAACTACAGGATTTAGTGATAAGCTACTTGAAACACACTTCAAGCTTTATTCTGGATACGTAAAGAATACAAACAAGGCAATGGAATTACTTAAGACATTAGAAGTAGGAACTCCACAGTGGGCAGAAGTTAAACGACGTTTTGGATGGGAGTTTAATGGAATGCGATTACATGAATTGTATTTTGGAAATATGAGTAAAGAACCCACAAAACTTTCTGAAGATTCAGCATTGTTTAAGTTGATGGTAGATACATTTGGCTCAGGTGAAAATTGCCACCAAGAGTTTGTTAACACTGGTAAGATACGTGGCATTGGGTGGGTAATTATGGCATACGACCCAGTAGGTAAAAAACTATTCAACATATGGATTAATGAACATGATGTAGGCCATTTAGCAGGAGCAGTCCCATTACTTGTAATGGATGTGTTTGAACATGCGTTTATTACAGATTATAACATGGACCGTGCAGCATATATTAAAGCCTTCATTGATGCAATTGATTGGAATGAAGTGCAAAAGAGATTTGATAAAGCTCAAGCATAGATTTCTTATGCCTTATTTTATTTTTTTAATCTTTTTTTGTAATCTTTGTAAGTCTTTTTCTGCTGGAAGTGTTTCAGGTTTTATTCCTCTTTTAGATAAAACACCTCGTACAGCCGTATTGTTTTGAGTATGCTCTTTTGTAATTTTAGGTTCTCCATGTAAATCTTGTTGATTAACATTAAAGGTTGTCATTTCTGTTGCAAGGTTTTTAGCAGTGATTGTAACTGTTGGAAGATAGTCTGCAATTGCCCTTGATTTAGGTATCTTTAGTTTTTCTTTCATTTCACTTGTAGTTTTACCTCCAAAAAGTGCTTTGTCTCCTTGACTACGGATTTTTGCAATTCCTTGTTGGTCAACGTCCCTTTCAAAAAGAAGTTTAGAGAATTCAATCTCTGAAGCTGTCAATTTTTTTCTTGCGTTGATTCTCTCAATTAAAGCAATACGTTCTTCAATTAATTCTTGTTTTCTTGTTTGAATTGCAAAATAACTCTGTGCAAACGCAATCTTCTCTTTTCGAGAGTCTCCGTTTTGTGCAATTAAGTAACATGCATATCGAGAAAGTTTATAATCAAGAATTTCTTTGGTTGCCCCCTTTGGCATGCCTATCGTTTTCCTGACGTCAGGAAAATGATCACTCACCTTCTGTTTTGAGTTTTTGCACGCCTCTTTTGCCTTTTCTATGACGACAAGAAAATTTTCCCATTTAGTATAACCTAGAAGAGATTGCAAGTCTCTTGCATACCAAAAATGATTGTTTTTTGTTTTATGAACATATTGCTCAAATTCATTACGGAGTTTAGCTATAACATCTTTTTTCATAAGTGTAATGATCAAAAATTTGAGTTTATTATTCTAGTTGATATAGTAAATATTTGCTATATTTGTAAAAGGAATAAAAACAGCCAATATACTTTTAAAACAGCCACTTTTCAAGCAATAAATGGAAATTTTAATTAGCCACGCTGAGCTTACGTTAAAAGGGCAAAATTTTAATGAGTTTGAGCGAGTTTTACGAAGGAATATAAGAAGAGCATTTTTACAGCAAGGGTTAGAAATTGAGCTTAAAAGAGATAGTAGAAAAGTTGTAGGCTATGTTGATTGTTCTAAAGAAAAAGCTACTCAAATCCTTCAAACTGTATTTGGTGTGCATTCATTTGCATTTGTAGATGAAGTGGAGAGTAAAAAAGAATCCATTTTAAGTCGAGTCAAGCAAATTGTCAAAAATAATTCTGCACAAGAATTTGGCGTAAAGGTTAAGCGAGCAAATAAGCAACTTCCTTTTACATCCACTGATTTAAGTAAAGATATTGGAACAATTATTTTAAATGCTGGGAAAAAAATTAATTTATCCCAAGGGGAAGAAACTATTTATGTGCATGTGACTAAAGAAAAAGCATATATTCATTCTGGAAAGATTAAAGGCTTAGGAGGACTTCCTGTTGGAACAGGAGGGCGAGTGTTATTATTGCTTTCAGGCGGGATTGATTCTGCTGTTGCGGCATTTTTGTTAATGAAAAGAGGATGTATTGTTGATTTTTTACATATGCATTCTTTACGTAATAATGAACTCGTTAAGGATTCAAAAGTAATGAGAGTTTTAGAAAAATTATTGCCGTATGAGCAAAAAGCAAGATTATACACAGTCCCATATGTTTCTTATCAAATGAAATTAGCAGGGAAAGTTTATGAAAGATATGATTTAGTATTATTTAAACACTTTTTATTGAAACTAGGATTGCATGTTGCTAAAGAATTTCATTATACTGCAATTGCAACAGGAGATAGTGTAGCACAAGTTGCATCACAGACTCTTGGAAATTTACGTGCGGTAAGTGAAGGCCTTAATGGGCTTGTAATTAGACCACTGGCTGCGTATGATAAAGATGAAATTATTCAGTTGGCAAGAAAGATTGGCACGTTTGAGATTACAATTGAAGAATATAAAGATTGTTGCAGTCTTCTTGCAAAAAACCCTACAACATCAATGAAACTTGAGAAAATGCAGGAATTATTAAAGAAAGTTGATGTAGATACACTTGTAAAAGAAGTAGTTAAGGAGATGGGTGTAATAAAGGTTGATTCTTCAACACAAACACTTAAATAAGATAGATTGCACATGAGTCTAAATTTAAGTAAAATGAGTTCTTAGCTTATTTTATAATTAAAAGTAATTAAATCATAATACACGGAGTTGATATACATGACAGACAAAGTAGTAGAAAAAGGAAGTAAAGTAAAAGTTGAGTACACAGGAACATTAGAGGATGGCACTGTATTTGATAGCACAGAAAGACAAGGCGGTCAACCATTAGAATTTGAAGCTGGCTCCAGTCAATTAATTAAGGGTTTTGATGAAGGCGTAATGGGCATGAAAGTTGGTGAAGAAAAAGAAATAGTAATTCCCCCAGCAGAAGCCTATGGAGAGCCAAATGACCAATTACATAAAAAAGTACCAAGAGAACAACTACCAAAAGATCAAGAACCCCAAGTAGACATGGTACTTGCTGTTGGAACACCAGATGGACAACAATTTCCTGCTCGAATTATTGCAGTAGACGAAAAAGAAGTTACAATCGATTTAAACCATCCTCTTGCAGGAAAGACATTAAAGTTTAAAGTTAAGATTGTCGAAATCAATTAAATTTTTTTTATTTAACATTTCTTTATTTATTTAAATGGATTAACCACAATGAGATTAGGATAGTTCTGAAAGTCTTTAACGTTCTCAGTGTAAATATTCAAGATATTTGATTCTAACATTGTAGCCACAATTAGTCCATCCCAAAAATGTTTTTTAGTTTTTTTATACAACGTAATAGCATCTAGTAAAGTTTTATGACTGTAATGTAAGGTTTTCCAATGTGAAAAGGTTGTGATATCTGAAATTATTTCTTCAGCTTGTTCTATTGAAAGAGGATTAGGCACTTTTTTAGTAACAATTACAAAAAATTCTGCCAAATTTTGAGCTGAGATTACAAGATGGATTTCCTTTTTCCAACATTTTTCAAGCAATTTTCTAGCTAACATATGTTTTTTTTGATTTGTGTTATCATATGCATACACTAAAATATTGCTATCTACTAAAAAAATGGGTTTATAGTTCTCGATCATGTAACTCATCCCTTTTAATATTATATTTACCAAGTGAAGATGCATCTTTCATTAAAAGAATCTGACGTTGGGCAATTTCTTCTTGTTGTTTGTGTAAGGTCCAATAATGAAGTGCTTGTTCTACTGCAGACCCAAGTTTTCCTTTTCCAATTCCAATTTTCTCTTTGACTGCATCTCTAAATTCTTGTTCAATAGAATCATCAATGTTTATAGTAATTGTTCCCATGAATATTTTAATAAGATAAACTATTTAAATCTTTTGTAAATCTAAATGTTTGTAAGAAGAGGCTATTTTTCAGTGAAGTGTAAATCCAACAAAATTATTCAATCTGTTTAATCATATCCTTAATTACAGTAAGCCTTTTTCCCAGAATGCTTCTGAAGTGATGTCAACACCCACTGTTTTTGTGATCTCTACTGGCGATGCACTACCACCCATCGCAAGCATTGCAATTATTTTATTTGCAAATGTTGGACCTTTTTCTTTGTACATCTCATAGAGTGCAAGTGTTAGTAAGTTGCCAAATGCATAGGCATAACAGTAAAAGGGTGTTTGAAAGATATGCGGAATATATGCCCACTCATATGCAAAGACCTCGTCTACATCAACGTTTTTACCAAGTTGAGCACGTAGGTCTTTGAGATAGACTTGTGCCATTTCTTCAATTGTTTTTCCATCTTGCATCATTTGGTGTGCTTTTTTTTCAAACATGACAAAACCTGCTTGTCTTGTAATAGAGGCGTATAAATCGTCAAGTTTTGCAAAGATCATTTCTTTTGCTTTTTTAGGTTGGTCTTGCATGAGCTTTTCTGAGAGTAACATTTCAGAGAAAATAGAAGCTGTTTCTGCTAAGGGAAGACAGCTATGATTTGTAAATTCTGTTTGGTTAGCTGCAAGGTTGTGATGTACTCCATGACCCAGCTCATGTGCTAGAGTTGAGACATCTCGCATAATTCCAGTATATGAGAGAAGTACAAAAGGCGATTGTTTTGCCGTTACGCTACAACAGTATGCACCAGTGTATTTGTTTTTTTGTGGTTTTGAATGAACGTGATTAGCATGAATTATTTTTTCAGCTTGTGTCCTATAATCAGCATGAAATCCGCCAAAGGTTTCTAAAACTAAATGAATTGCATCATGGTAATTCATTTTTGCTTCTTTTCCTTTAATTGGAGCATAAATATCAAATCGTTTTAGTTTTTTAAGTCCTAATTTTTTAGCTTTAATTACAAAGAATTTGTGAAAGACTTTTTCATTGCGCTTACACACGTTTAAGAGAGCTTCAATTGCTTTGTCTGGCACATCATTGACAGAATTTCTAACTGAAATCGGTGTTTTATATTTCCGTAGAGTTACATTTTCTTCTCGCCAATCATTAATGATATTTTTGTAAATTTCACCAATTACGTCTTTGTGTTTTTTGTATTCTGATAATAATGCCTTGTATGCTTGTTCTCTAATCTTTGCATTTGGATCGCGTACTGCTTGGATGAGCTCATTTTGCGTAACTTCTTTTCCTTTGAATTTATAGGTAAATTGACTAGTAAGAATATTGTAGATGTTATTTAATGCAGAAACACCAGTCGTATCTTTGATGTTGATTATTTTTTCTTCATTTTCCTGTAGTGTGAATGGTTTTCTTTTTCTAATTTTTTTAAAATAGTAATTGTAATTTCCAGACGCTTTAATTAACTCATTTGCTTTTTTATCTGAGAGTTCTTTAAACCAGAGATTAAAGAAAAGAAGTTTATTTGATTGTGCTGTAAGAAAGTTTTCTATTTGTGACATTTGTGCAACTGCTTTTTGATCTGCAGAGTTCTCAGAGAACTTAAGATGTGCATAACAACCTAATTTTTCACTTAGGATACGAATTTCTTCAAGTTGTTTTAGGAAGTTTAGGAATGTTTTAGCTGAAGTTGTTTTGGTAAGAAGTTTTCTTTTTTTTGCAAGAGCATTTGTTTTTATTTCAATTTCTTGCATCGTTTGTTTAAGGTTCTTAGGAGCAATTGCAGAGAGATCCCAACCGGAGAGTTGATATTTTTTTGTAGCTTTTGAGCTAGTTCTTCCATTTGCTTTATTAGGAGAATTCTCAGGTCTTGGAACTGATTGAAACATGAATTTGTTTGGAGTTGAGGGTATATAAAGATTGGTTGTCATAGAAGAGTAGTCCTAAAGGGAGTGTAGAAAATGACTTGACCGATCTGTTGACACTTGACAGTGACAAATTAAACGAAAGGTTTATAAATAGAGTTCTGAATTAAAGACTATAAAAGATGTTAGAAAATATTCTCAAAAAAGGAAAGAAGGCATGGAGTGTAGCTAAGCAATTTATAGCTCCAGCTATACTCTCAGTAGCACTACACTCCCCAATTGTAGTTCCTACAATCCCCTCATCGTTACAACCTCAGGAAACACAACGTGTAGCAAGAGGAAATCCTCTGTCTTATTTACTTGAAGTACCTGAAGATTCAAATCAGTTAGCCTTACAAAGAAAGAAGTTTGTAGATTATATTCATGACGATATTAAGGATGGAAAGTTAGATTCTTTAAGTTATGGAGAGTTTGTTATGGGGGCAGACCACATTAAGACAAATGAACTTAGGTTTAAGGAATCTAGAGAGCCGATTCCTTTAGAGAGATCATTAGACATTTATGAAAAGACAAGAGAAACTGCTGCTAAAGAGATTAAAAGAGATAACCCCTTTATTAGAGCTGATGAATTGCATGATTTTTTAGTAGAAAATGTATGGGGCGAATATAAAGCAGGAAAGTATGTTTCTATGGTTGTTACAGCTGAAACAGGAGAATATAATTGTTTCAGTTCTACAAGCCTAGAAATAGCATTAAATCATGACCTTGCTCATCCTAATGCAGAATTAGTCATTTATTCTACACACGGATTAACAGGAATTGTAAATGGAGAAGATATCTTCCTATATGAACAAAACAATTCCCAAGTTGTAAAAGTTCGTGATTCAACTGAAGAAGATACATTAGGAGAAATATATTTAGGGAACGGATTTAAAGTTGTTGAGAGAAAAGACACAAAAAATTTAGGAGTTGTAACGCCCATAGAGTTTGATGTGGCTACCTTTGCTCGTTCATATGGTAAGAGAGTAGAAGATCTCCCAGAAGCAATTCAAAAATATTTTCGCATAGGAATTTCTGAAGAAGTTGCAGAAGAGACTAAAGAAAAAGAAGAAAGTGTAAATTGGAGTGGAGGTTTCGGAGATAAGTTTGCATTTGATATGTATGGAATTGAGCCTATTCCCGAAGAACCTCCAGCACCTACAGACAATATGGAAAAACTAAGAGAATCTATTGATAAAGCTCTTTTGTTAAAGAATGGTTCTGGAGAAAGGGGAGAAAGAGTAAAATTTTCTACAGATCCGATAGAATATAAAGAGCCACAAATAAGAGCCACAAGACCTGGAGACATTGGTTATTTTTGGTTATGGACACAACAGGAACAAGATCTCCCTACTGAAGTTAGAGAAGCCCTAAAGGATGAAAGTTTGTATAAATTAGCATACCAAACAGAAAGACCTATACCAGTTGGACTAATAAACCTCATTTCAAATTTAAGTGGACGTGGAATTGAAGGTTTTGATGGAGGAGGAGTAGTTTCAGCAAAGGATGTTCCTAGGGAGAAAGTAGTACTGGCTACATTGAAAGGAAGATACGCTGCTGCTAATTTTGGTTCAATTATTCGAAGTCCCTTAGCAGACAAAGATAGCTTCGATGGAAGATTACGTAAGGCTTTCAAAGATATAAGGGAGCAAGGAGTTAAGTCTATAATGGGAGTTGTAGATGACGTGATGTATAACAGGCAAAGTTTACACATTGGTGGTAGCACCTACTTAGAAAAAGGAAAAGTCGGAGTAAGGGAGTACGTAGAAAGTTTGCCTGAGGAAATGAAAAGACCATTCCTATATGCGGTAATTCAAGATTGGAAAGTATATCCTGTTTTCGATTCTGGAAAAAGATTTTTAGGAGAAGAGTATAAACTCCTTGCAGAAATGGATCATTGTGAAGATGTAAGAAGAGAAGGGTATGAACTGATGGATGGCTTGTTTTGGGCTAAAGAGATAAATGTTGATAGGATGAAGCCAGTCATGGGAGAAATAGATGATGCTCTTTATCAATGCGGAGTTTCAACGGACGAAGTGGTTAAGATATATGACTCAATGAGGAAATATTGTGAAGGATATGAATGTACAGAAGTACAATCACAAGGAATTAAATTAATGGAGGCCATAATGGACAGTAGAATATTCAAAGGGCATAGGAGATCAAAATAGCGTTTGGATAACCTAAGATTAAAAGAATTAGATGATGATTTAAGTTCAAAAAAAAAAAAAAAAATGATATATCAACCATTAGAAGAAGTATTAAACGATAATTATAACGCAAGTCTTTTTTGGCTGCAAGTAGCAGTGCGCTCAAAAGTTATTGCTGAGGATGTACAAGCAGCATATTTAGTTATGCGTGATAGAGAAGGAAATCTTAGCAAAGTAGGAAAAAAGTTAGGGTTAAAAGGCAAAGGAAGCTTAAGTACCATTGAAAGAAAAATCAATTTAAAAGACCCAGAATATGCCACTAGAATTACAGAAAAAAAAAGAGAGATATGCAATGGCGCAGAAGACATCTTACGTGTCTACTTTAAGGATGCTGAAAAGCAATTGGAAATTGAGACTGCATATATTAATATAAAAACTATATCAGAAGGAAATTCAGATTTCTCACGAAAATTAGGTATCCCAAAAGTAACAGGACTTGCTTATTGGAACGATTATGAAAGAGCCCATACTTCTAAAAAACGCAAGTAAATCAACCCACCCTTTTCCACCATAAATAAAGAAAAATACCTACTCCAATTACCATCATTAAATTTGCAATAAAAAGGGCAGCTTGGAATAATCTTACTTTTACTTCTGGTTTTTTAACCCAACTAACAAACTTCGATTCAGGCTTCAAGTTTCTTTTTAACATTTTTAAGTCTGGTAAATGCTTCACGTTCTAATTCCATTAATTGTGATTTAACATTTTTCTCTGTTTCTTCAAGCTCCGGGATTTTAATGAATTCTAGTGCATTTACACGTCGTTTTGTTTTAACAATCTCTTCAGCTAGTTTGTAAATTACGTTTTCAATTTCTGCAAGCTTTACAATATCAATGATAATCTTTTGAAACTTTTCTTGTACATCTTTTACATAATATGAAGTCCCAATAGTTGAAACGTTAGAGTCAACTTTTTTAGAGATGACATCAATTGCTGGCACTTGTACTCCCATAAGGTTTTTGCTAGAAAAGGTAATCTCAAATGACTTTTGTAAAGCAAGAGAAATACTTTTTACTCGATGTACTCCACTTACTGCTTGGGCTACATGAAGAACCTCATAAGCCTGTGCTAGCTTTTTGATCGTTTCTTCTTTGAGTTTTTTGTAATTGCCAATGAGTGCAAAGAATGTTTTAATTAAACTATCTCGTTTCTTTTTCAAAAGATTATGTCCTTTTTGAGCTAGTTTTTTGCGCTGTTTTAATTTTAACAGCTCCATTCGTGTTGCGCTTACAGGTTGTGACATTTGTATTCCTCGTTATTTATTTCTCACAGCTTATGCTTTCATATATTTTGCAATGTGATCTTTTTTTACCTTTTTTAGTTCTGTTTTAGGAAGTAATTTCATCAAATCCCATCCCACGTTAAGTGTTTTTGTAACTTCTCTGTCCCCATAAAAGCCTTGACTAATAAATTCTTTTTCAAAGGCATCTGCAAAACGCAAATACTTTCGATCTGATTCTGAAAGTGAAGACTCACCAACAACTGCAACTAATTGTCGTAGTTCTAAACCTTGTGCATATGCTGCATAAAGTTGGTCAGAAACACCACCATGATCTTCTCTGGTTTTACCTTTACCAATCCCGCCTTTCATTAAACGACTTAAAGATGCTAATGGATTAATTGGAGGGCTAATACCTTTACTATGTAGGCTTCTATCAAGTACAATTTGTCCTTCAGTGATATATCCCGTTAAGTCAGGAATAGGATGAGTAACGTCTCCTGCTGGCATAGAAAGGATAGGAATTTGTGTTACACTTCCAGTAGCTCCTTTTACCATTCCTGCACGCTCGTAAAGATTTGCTAAATCCGTATACATATATCCGGGATAACCTCGTCTTCCTGGAACTTCGTTTCGCGCCGCACTAATTTCACGTAATGCTTCACAGTAATTTGTAAAGTCGGTAAGAACAACTAAAACATGCATATCCTTTTCAAAGGCAAGGTATTCTGCAGTGGTTAGCGCCACTCTTGGTGTTACTATTCGCTCAACGCTTGGATCATTTGCAAGGTTTAAGAATAAAATAGAATTTTTTAAAGCGCCCATTTTTTTGAAATCGTTGATAAAAAACTGTGCTTCTTCATTAGTAATTCCCATAGCCACAAAAATTGTAACGAATTTTTCCCCTGGGACTTTTGCTTGACGTACAATTTGTGCTGCAAGTTCATTGTGAGGTAGCCCAGATGCACTAAAGATTGGAAGTTTTTGACCTCTTACAAGAGTAATCATACAATCAATTGCACTAACTCCTGTTTGAATGAAGTTTTCAGGAGATAGTCTTGCTGCAGGGTTAATTGCTGAACCATTAACATCTAAGTGCTTTTCTGCAGAGAATGTAAAACCATCTTTTGGTCTTCCCATCCCATCAAAGACTTTTCCAAGCATGGAAGCCCCCACACCAATTTGTGCACTTTTCCCTTGGAATTGAACCTGAGAAGATAGATCTAAACCCATGCCAGATTCAAATAATTGTACTACTGCTTTGTCTGAGGCAGTGTCTAGAACTTGTCCAAATAATTCTCTGCCATCACATTTAATTTTACAAATTTCTCCATACGCTACATCTTTGGTTTTTTCAACAACCATTAAAGGACCCCTAATAGAGGAAGATGTTTTATACCAAGGTTTGAGATTTTTACTTGTTTGATTTTTTGTAGTTTTTGCCATAATCGTCACCTATAATGAATTTTTGAGTAATTGCTGTAGTTCTTTTTTGATTTTTGAGCCTTTACCTTCAACAAATTCTTTGTTTGCATCATATTTAAGTTGTGCAATTCTTTCTACAATTGAACTTGCTCGTAGCTTTTCTAAGTCTAAATCTTCAAGCACAGCTTTTGCTTTTGCATAGAGTTCAAAGATTGCTTGAATCATAAAGAATTGTTTTTCTAGTGGACAAAATGTATCCTCTTCATGAAAAGCGTTTTGCTGTAAGAAGTCTTCACGAATCATTTTTGCAATTAAAAGTAATAACTGTTGTTCTTTAGGAAGTGAATCTACACCAACTAGTTGAACTATTTCTTGAAGTTCTGCTTCTGTTTGCAGGAGTTCAGCAGATTTTTGTCGTAGTTCGTTCCACTCTTTGTTTACATTCTTATCAAACCAAGGTCCTAAGACGTCGGTGTAAAGAGAATAAGATTGTAACCAGTTAATACTTGGGAAGTGTCTCTTATCTGCAAGTTTTGCATCTAGTGCCCAGAAACATCGAACGATACGTAATGTGTTTTGAGTCACTGGTTCTGAAAAATCTCCCCCTGGAGGTGAGACTGCACCAATGATTGTAATATCTCCTTCTTTGCCAGAGAGTGCTTTTACTACACCTGCTCGCTCGTAGAATTCTGCAAGTCTTTTTGCTAAGTATGCTGGGTATCCTTCTTCACCTGGCATCTCTTCTAAACGTCCTGAGATCTCTCTCATTGCTTCTGCCCATCTTGAAGTAGAGTCTGCCATTAATGCTACACTATATCCTTGATCTCTAAAGTATTCTGCAATTGTAATTCCTGTATACACACTTGCTTCTCTTGCTGCAACTGGCATGTTTGAAGTGTTTGCAATTAAAATTGTTCGGTTCATTAATGGTTTGCCAGAACTTGGATCCATCAATTCAGGAAATTCAGTTAAGATTTCAGTCATTTCATTACCACGTTCGCCACAACCAATGTAGACAATAATATCTGCATCACACCATTTTGCAAATTGTTGTTGTGTTACAGTTTTTCCTGCTCCAAATGGACCTGGAATTGCTGCTACTCCTCCTTTTGCAGGAGAGAATAAAAAATCCAACACTCTTTGTCCTGAAACTAAAGGAGCTTTTACTCCAAAGCGTTCTGTAAATGGTCTTGATTTACGTACTGGCCATGTTTGCACCATTGTAATTGGTTTGCCGGCAATTTTTGCAATTGTATCCTTGTTAGTAAATTCACCTGATTTAATATCTGTGATTTTCCCACTAATTCCTGGAGGAACCATAATTTTATGTTCAATTAAATCATTCTCTTGAACTACGCCAATAATCTGTCCTGCTGTTACTGTCGTATTTGGTTTTACTTTTGCAGTAAATTTCCATTTACGATTCATGTCAAGAGCCCCTGCTTCAACACCTTTTGGGATGAAAATGCCATGTGCTTTTTGAATCACATCTAAAGGGCGTTGTGTCCCGTCAAAAACACTTCCCAGAATACCTGGACCTAATTGTACAGATAAAGGAAGTTGTGTGTTTTCAACCTTTTCTCCAGGCATTAAACCAGTTGTATCTTCATATACCTGAATAACCGCTTCTTCTCCTCGTAATTCAATAATTTCTCCCATTAGCCCTTGGGAACCTACATTAACCATATCATTAACACTCCCTTGTAGTTTTGCATATACTACTGGACCTGAGATTCTTGTAATTGTTCCTTTGAGTGAATTTTTGTTTGCCATTTTTTGCTATCTCCGTTTGTTATTATGATTTTTTGTATTCTTTGTTTAGTTTATTTTGATCTTTTTTGTTTAAAGTGAGATACCTAATGTTTCTCGTGCAAGCCGTTCAATATCCTCTGCATTTACAGTTACTTTATCTTCTGGAATTTCAACAAAGAAAATCTCTTTTACTTGCTTATGATCACGAATTGCATTAAGTAATGATTCATTGATGATAATTGCCTCAACTTTATCTTTTAGGGATAATACTGCATCAAGCACCTCTTCTTTAGAAGCACCTTTTGTTAATTCAACCATCTCTGTAATCCCAGTTAAACCAAAGCCAATAACATCATCTTGGTATCCTACAATGCCCACCATCATATCATCACCTCACGGATACGTTCTGCTGGATAATCGTGATATTTTAATTTAAGTAAAATGTTAATATTGTGCATGTTGATTTGTTTTAAGATTGTAAAGCCAACAATTGACGCTTCTGATAAAGGATTTTTTGCCATCATTTTCAAACCATAATCGCGCATGTTTCGTTGAAGCTCTCGTTCTACAGTTTCTGCGTGATCAGCATGGATTTTATAACCGTGCTTTTGTGCTAGTGTCACCACATCTACAACTTGTTTTTTTCCTACAAAATCTTCTAAAGGAATTTTACCTCCTGGAATAATTGCTTTTTCTTGTTTGAAAGCAAGACTAATGTTTCGTAAATCAATTTGTCGTTTGACATACCCTCTTGCAAAACTACTTGTTGCTGTGTGTAGTAATCGTTTGTATAAGAGTAGGTCTAATTCCAGTTCAAAATCTTTGAAATTTTTCTTTTTAAGGCTATCTAAATGCTTGGAGATAATTGGAAAATAAATTGAACCTTTAAGTTCGTTGTAAAGATCATCTAAGGTATGTTCTTTTTTGGTAATAAACTCAGCACTAAAAACTTCGGTGATATGCAAAATGTCTTTTTTAGATGCAAGAGAAGCTCCGCTCACACGTGCGATGCTTTGAATAATTTGTACATCAAATGAAGAAAGCACCGCTTGCACAAATTTTCTAGATTGTTCTGGCACTATGCGTTTGAGTTTTGAAAATTCAAAGAGCAGTGATGTTCTTAGGGCTGTTTCAACACTTGCATACGAGAAATCAACACCTAAGTAATCACTTAAGCCAGGATAATTTTTCTTTTCTAAAAAGTAAATAATGTCACTATATGATTTTGAGGCTAATGTTCTTAGTTCTTCATCGGTTACAAGTTGAGGACGCATGGAGCGTAATCTTGCGTTTGTATAACTGTAAGGATAGACTTCTGCTACTGTTTTAAAGACTGGAATTAAAACTGCAATTCCTGCCATTGTGAGTCCTCCAAGTACTCCTGCAATTAGTAAGCTCATTTGATATCCTCCAACATTCTCTTTAAGATGAGTTCTTTTTGGTCCTCAATGAAGTGTTCTAGATTTTCCTCAAAACGCATAGTACTACTCTCAGCAGTTACTCCAAGAAAGTCAAGTGTAGAGGAAGTTCCTGCAGCTTTTGCTTGTTTCCAGATACAAATCTTAAAGTCCGTTGTTTTTGTTGTTCCAGTATTTTTTGCAATTGAGGCTTTGATACGTTGTAACATTGCTAGGACTATTTGTTGTTTTTCTTTGAGTGAAAGGTTTGCAAATTTCTTAGTTACATCCTGCATCACATGAAGTAGCATTTCTTCTTGTAAAGAAGCAATGTCTGTTGCAACAGTGGTTTCTGCAACACTAACAAGAGTTCTTCGTTGTACTTCTTGTTGTTCTTGCATTTTTGTAATTGTATTTTCACGATGGTATGCAGCCTTTGCCTTGTAATAATCAAGTCGTTTTTGCTTAACAGAAGATTCTTGTTCTAGGACTTTGTCTATTTTTACTTGGTACTCTTGTTCAAGAGTAGCTGCAATTTCCTTATTTCTGTCTTGAATTGTCTGCATTTTGCAAAACTTTTGTATTGTTACTAAAGTATCTTACTTAATCTCTGTTTATACTGCTGCTGCAAATACGAACAGGAGTAGGATTGAGATTACAAAACCGTAGATTGCTTGTGTTTCTGGAAGCGCTGCAAATACTAACATCTTTGCTAGTAATTTTTCATTTTCTGCTGTAGCTCCTGCTGCTGCACTAGATGCAATCCCTTGCCCAATACCTGAACCAAGAGCTGCAAAACCAATTGCTGCACCTGCACCAACTGCGATTAATCCCATTGTCATTGGATCTGCCATTTTTTATTTACCTCCGAGTCTATCGAGAAGGCCTAGAAATGTTTTCATTTCTCGTACCTCCGTAAATAGTATTTGTTTTTTTTGTTTTTTTTATGTTATACTTATTGTTCCTCTTTCGAGGACTCAATGACTTTGAATGGCGTGAATTTTCTTCCTTCTCCCTCAAAGAAGACACTGAAAAATTCAACGTAATGAAGTCTTGCCGAATGGATTGTACATCCAAGCAAGTTTAGGCCAAAGTTAAAAAGATGGCCAATTACAATTACAAGTAACCATAATACAATACCTATTTTTCCAAAAGCTAAGGTTTTTTGAGCGATGATATTAATTGCGAGTGCTACCCCTGCTGTTGCAAGTGATAATGCAAGTAATCTTGCATAAGAAAACCAGATGCCAAAAAAACCGGAGATATCCATAATCCCAAATAGAGATTTGTGTTTTATTAAAATTCCAATTAAAATAGCTAAGACAATTAACGCAGGAACGATATGTTTGAAATAAAATAATGCCCCCACTAGTTGGAGTAAAGGAAATGGTGTGACATTAGCAATAAATTGCCAAATACTTTCCTTATTTGTAATCCGTTGATAGGCTTGTAAGATTATCCCAATGTTAAGGTGAATTAAACCAATTGCTAAAGCTGCAATTAAGATTGTAAAAGATGCCGAAAATGAATCTTTATACAATGGCGTAATATGGATTAGGTTTCCAAAAAAGGAGCCAAAAAGAATTCCAAAGAAAATCGAAGATAACCCTGAAAGCCCAAAAATAACTAGTGGAGTTTTCATTACAGTCCCATATCTCCAACGAAGAATACCCATTAATAATAATACTAAAAGCCCATACCCAATATCACTTAACATAAAGCCAAAAAAGAATGGGAAGAAAAATGCAACTAATGGTGTTGGGTCTAGTGCACCATAACGTGGGATGCCAAACATCTCAGTAATTGGTTGAAAGTACCTTGAGACTTTGCCATTATCTAATTTTGTTGGTGCCTTTTTTGTTGCTTCTTCTGCATAAATAGTTGTTTCTGGAAGTGCTAAACGCAAGGTATCAAAGTCTTTTTGTTCACAATATCCTTGGAACAAAAGCATGTTCTTGCTCTTTGCAAATTTCTCTGTAACACTAAATTGAGCGTGATAGTTTTCAAGAGAAGCAAGTAAGAACACAATTTCTGATTGCTTACCGTTTACTTTCTGAAATAATTCTTTTTGAATTTTTTCTAATCTTGTTTCAATAGTTTGAATCTTTGAATTTAATGTTTCAATATGGGATTTACTATCTTTTTGCAAAAATGAAATATCAACTTCTTTTACAGAACAATTTTCAAGTGCCTGTTGGAGTTTTACCTTATTGCTCTTTTTTGTAGTAAATAAGTGATATGTTGTTTTATCTTGAGTTAGAGATTTATGTTTAAATTCTCCTGCTGTTGTTCCAATCTCTTTTGCAGTAAAGCCATTTGTGCCTTTGTATAATAATGTCACAACATTTAAGGACTTTGCAAGGACAATAGGAACTGGTAATGATTTTAGCGTTTCTAAGTGAGATTTATGCACAATCAATGCATCTTGCAAGTTTCGTTTTTCTTCAACAAGTTTTTCGATCTTAGGCACATGACTATCTAAAAATGATCTTGCCTTTTCCATTACTTTTGGAAATGCTGGAAGACCATGTAATGTGAATTCCTTTGGTAGATTTGTATGTGTGATGACATAGTTTAATTTTAGTAAAAGTAAACTTACTTCTTCGATTTCTTGTACAGAAGTATCTTGAGTAAATTGCTCTGGCTTTTCTACTTGTTCTATGTGAACTACTCCTGCTTCTTGTAATTGAGCAATTAGTTGCTTTCTTTTTGCAAGTTCCCCTAGTACTGTGATTTTGTAAAGTTTCTTGGTTCTCATATTTATTCTACAATTAATCGATGAAGCTCAGAAAAGACTTTAGTACCTACATTAGGTAGACTTTCTTTTGCACGCTGTAAGAGAAGTAATTCACGAGCACCCTTCGCTTCAATTGCAGCCACCTCACCTTGTGCTTTTTGCTGTAACTCTTGTTGTAATTCTGTTACTTTTTCTGCAGTCTTTTGCATCTGTGTTTTATAAAATTCCTCTCCTTCAAGTTCTGCTTGTTTTACAGCTTTTTCTACTTGTATATTAGCTTGTGCTAGCTTTTGTTCTAGCTCTTTTTCTAGCTTTAGAAGTGGTCTAATTTCAGTCGTAATTTCAAAAGCCCCCATAACGTTGGAGCAAAGAGTTCTATTTATAAAGCTGATGTAAATAGTATAAAGAGAATTAGGCCTAGTTAAGATTAAATTGTCTATCCAAAGGGATGCTTGAAAAGTAAACTCGAACGTTAAAAGCATCATCTATGAGCTCAATCATTTCAAAGTTATCTTTAGGCATTAGCTTAAAGTTTGGTTTAGAAAGATGTTGTTGTTTGAATTTTTGATAATCATCTACAGTAAAATCTGCATCTCCTCGCTCAGAGCGTGTTGGATCTGGGTTTCTAATTTTAAGCAATTTAAGAGTTCCCGAGATTGTCTTTAAAGGTTCAATTTGAAAGAGAGGACCACTTTTTGTTTGTTTAAGAACAAAGCCAAATTGAGTAGTAAGTTCTTTTAGTTCTTGATATTCTTGTTGTGTTTGACAAAAGATACAAGCGTAATTTACAGAAGCACTATCTTGGTCTGTATGTTTATTTTTTAACTCTGTTGCTTGTTTAACTATATCTTGAACTAAAGACTTTAATTCCTCGGCATTCATAAAAGAGAGAGAACCATTTAGATTAATTAAAGTTGTGTAAAACTCATTCCATAAAAGACTGTAAACTTAAATTAACAACATTCTGCTTTGCTTGTTGTTCTTTAAAGATTGGGTCAAGTTTGATAAATAATTGGTCTTTGAAAAATGAGCGCTGCAGTGGAATTCCTTTTTGCACAATTGTTGATACACATTCTGCAATGATTGATGTTGGAAGTTTTGCTTGATGTGCAATTTCTTTGAAGGTAAGAGGAGTTTCTTCGGTGTATAAAACTAAGAAAATTTGTTTTTCGACTTGCGTTAGTGGCTCAACATTTGGTTTTTCTTGAGTGCACATATGAAGATTTCCAAGTTGTAATGAGTCAAGACGTTGTGTTAGTTTATCTATTTTTGTTTCAACCTGTTGAACATAGTCAAAGAGCGCTTGGATTTCTACATTAGATTCGTTAATAGAATTAAGATGATCTTCCAAAATTTGGTGAATCTTATGTAGTTTTTCTGTCATAGAGATGCCTCTAAATATTTTCATTTACCGTCGTGAAGAACACAACTTCTACTCTACCACTACCCCTGTCAAAAAGAGTTTCTTTAGGCCTTTAAATAGCTTTCTATTTTCTATAGTACAATCACTTTACAATAGTTAGAAAAGATATTTAAAGAGTTGATTTTTCTATTTGAAAATTAGAATTTTATGAATTTTACTTACCCTTTGTTTACATTTTTTTGCAGATAATTTTCTTCAAATACGGTGTCAATTATACCCACCATTGCCCTTATTGCATTAGGACTTAATCTTTCCAATGAAAAATTTAGACCATCACAATAATCTACCTCTGCAACATTCCCTGGACTTTCATCCGAAACATAATAAAAGATACCAGTTGGCTCACCATCCTTGATTTCTTGGGCCAATATAGGATTTGAATCATACCTTGCATTTGAAGCATAATTAGCTAAAGCAGTAGATAAAGATTCTAAACTATCTAAAGGAACTAATTTGGGAATAAACCAGGAAAAACAACCATGATTTTCTAAGACTTACATCCCTTTAAATTAGTTATGACACAAAGTCACCAATAAATATTTAAAACCTTAACAATGCCAAAATCTTATGAGCCTAGGATTTGATAAAAGAAATGTTTCATTTGAAAAGATTCACAACATTACAGAAAAAGATTGGAATGCGATGCTTAATGCTGTCAATCCACAACCGAGAGAAGTTATTCTTGATGCCATGAGTGGATATGGTGCTGTAACAAAGCAGATTCTCAAAAAGGAACCTAAAGCAGACCTCTTTTTAATAGACGAAAGTAAAGTTCAAATGGAAATGGCAAAAAAAAATCTTTCTAATCTTGCCGAGGACCACTTTATTATCAAGTCTATTTTAGAAGCTGATTTCGCAGAGAATTCTTTTGACACGATTGTAATGAAAATGGGATTACATGAAGTTACATTAGAAAAACAAAAAGAACTTTTAGAAAAAATGTATGCTTTGTTGAAAGTTAATGGTAAGTTAATTATTTGGGATTTTATGCTTAATAAGAGAAACCAAACATTATTTCAAGAGATTATTCGCAAAAAAGATGGGCTTGCTGGCTATGATTCAATGGTAAAAAACAGGTATTTTTTTCAAGAGGATGAATTTTTAGAATTAATGAAGCAGGCAAGATTTTCTCAGATCAGAGAATGCCATGTGATTAAACATAAACGTTCAACATTAAAAAATTTAAAGCCTGATTTCCACGATGACAAAGAGAAATTAAATGCATTAAATGAATTCATTAGAGATAAATTCCCAGAAGAGTTAAAGGAACAAATGGAATATGAAGACAGAGGAGATGACATCCAGTTTACAGTTCTAAATAAAATTTTTATGGCAAGAAAATAAAATTCTTTTTTGTAAGCATAACATATTTAACTAAAAACAAAAACTACAACAATTATGTCAGTGCGCACGTTAAAACAATTATCTGTAACTTTAAGTAGATTTAAGAGTTTTGAAAATCCTTCCGTTAAGCTTGAGCAGTACCCAACACCAGCACATATTGCAGCAGAGTGGATTTGGAGTATGGCGCTTGAAGGAGAAGTTGCAGGTACAACTGCGTTAGATGCAGGAAGCGGTCCTGGGATTTTAGGATTAGGCTTACTGTTAATGGGTGCAAAAAAAGTTTATTTTGTAGAAAAAGATGAAAGAGCAATGAAAACTTGTAGAGAAAATTATAAGCGACTTGCAGAGGAATATGAAGTTGGAGGTGCTGAGTTTATCGTTGAAGATATTAGTTTATTTGATGAAGAGGTCGATATTGTAGTACAAAACCCTCCTTTTGGCACAAAGGACGAGCATATCGATAAGCGGTTTTTAGAAAAAGCATTTTCAGTTGCACCAGTGGTGTATAGTATGCATAAGTATTCAACTAAAGAATTCGTTGAGTCTATTAGTAAAGATAATGGCTTTGAGATCACTCATTTTTGGAGATTTGAATTCCCATTAAAAGCAACATTTGATTTTCATACAAAAAGAGTTCAAAAGATTGATGTTGGGCTTTGGCGAATGCAAAAAGAGTTGCCTGAGAGTTAGTTTTAATCAATTTTATAAATAACCATAGTTAGAGATAAATCATGAAATGGTATATAGCTTCACGAATGCGACATAAAAGAATAATAAATTCCTTTCTAGACTTCCTTAAGTTAAACAACCAAAGTATTGCATTTGAGTGGTCTAAATTAGGTTCATTAAAGCCATATTCCAAAAATCAAGAAAGTTCTGCACAAATTGCTCAAGAGATTAGTAATGCGTTAAAAGAAACAAATATTTTTGTGTTAATCACAGATTCTGCGGGAACAGACATGTTTATTGAACTTGGAATTGCAATTAGTATGTGGGATGCTAACCAAAATCTAAAAATCTACACAGTAGGAGAACATAACCAGAGGTCATTAATGCATTTTCACCCTGCAATAAAGCGTGTCAAAACGTTAAAGGAATTACTTCTTATTGAATGTCCTGAGATAGTGAATGAAAAAAACACTAAAACTATAGAGGGAATTGATTTAGAGATTAGAAAAGAACCAGAACCACATTTTCAGCAAAACATTTAAACATCAATTTTATCCTAAAGACAGGTGATAAGATGAAGGTAACAATTGACACAAAAGAGGACAGTCACGAAGACATTCATAAAGTCCTACAAATCTTAACAAATATTTTAGAAAAAAAAGATTCTTCAACTTCTAGTTACAGTTCAAGTTCTTATGATAGTAATTCTTCATCTCAAAACGTTAGTTCTAATACACAGAACACCGACACTGCTCCACTTATGGGAATGTTTGCAACGCCAGAACCAACACCAAGTGCAAATGAGCCTGTAGAGCAGATTCCTGTTACAGAAGAAAAACCAGATAGTGCCCCTGATTTCACATCATTTCTAAACTTAGCTCGGGGCATGCCAGAAGATAGTGAAGATAAAAACGATGAACCGAAAGTAGAAGTGTTTTAGATATTCCACCCCGAAACCAATAAAGGATCTAAGCCTTCTTCTTCGAGAACGTGCTCCAACTCACCGCCTTTTTCTAATAGCTTTTTATGGTACTCCCTAGGATAAGGGTATAACTTTGAGCAAATTACTAAAGCGCTAATCAAACCATCTGCAGAAGTTGGTTCTTTTTGAATGTATTTTCCCAGAACACTAAATGCTTGAGCATCAATCTCATTTTGGTTGTAAGCTTTGATTAAAGTTGCCTTATTTCCCTTAAGAAATTCAAATGTTAAGTAAGGTGATTCCCAACCGATGGTTACCCGATAATGGTTTCCTAATTGTAATGTGTCAAGATCTGCTGGAGATAATCCCCCTTCAAATTGAGCTTGTAAATTTGCTGCAGTTCTAAGAACTTTACAATCAATGTAAAAATCAGCAATCCCCCTATATTTTTTTAATAGGAAATTATCTTTTACAGGAGGGTCTCCTGTCACCATTGTTTGGATTGGCTCTGCTACCAAATCATTTTCATCATTAAGCAAACGATTTAAGTAAGAAAATGAGTGTTCTCCCTCCCTTCTGCCAGATATAACAAACATGATTTATTCTTCTGAACAGACCCCATTTAAAACCTTTACGACACACTAGAGTTTAAATAAAAGACCTTCAGCTGCAAACTCTGCAGCTTCTCTTTGCCCCAAAGGTACCTCTTGACCTAAAATGATTTGCTCCATTACTGCATCTAAATGAGCATATTCTCTTGCACAAGACACTACCCCCTTTATTACACGAGAAGCCGAGTAAGAAACACCATATTTAAAATTCTTTAATCTACTTTGTATTTCACGTGGGAGATCCCTTCTTCTTTTTGTTTGAATTATTTCTGCAGTCGTTGCTTTAGAGTTAAGTCCAAAAGTTAGATATGAAGCATCCAAACCGACCTCTAACTGGTTTGTAAATTCTCGATTAGGATGATGATAAATGCCCACATAAAAACCATCAGCACCACTAAAGGGAGTATATACTTCAACCCCATTTGAAAGAATTTTAAGTTCGGATTTTCCCTCGTCTAAAGCTTCTTTTCTAAATATTTCTAAAAGATATACATCCACTGCTTTATTTTTTTTCCTGTCCGGGATATTAAGCTTCATCGATTACACCAAGGGCTTCTAATTTAAAATAATTGTGACATATTAGGCTTCATCCGAAAAGGAGTAAAAGTGTATACTGGGGCACGGCGCCCATTATCCAGAACAAAGAAACTAATTTGTTTGGATCCCAATAAAGCACTTTGTCTTTATTGTGGATGACGCTTATTGAATTTATCTTCAATTAGTGCGTCATGCGCCTCGACTCTGTCAGGGCGCAAAGAATGAAACAAAGATTTCATTCTTGCGTTAAAAACAAATCTCTGTTTGTTTTTCTACGCCAGTATACAGAAAGCCTCCTTTCCGGATAGAGCCGACATATTATATATTTACAAAAACCTTTAGACACAATTAAAAGAAAACCAAAAACAACACACCAAACACAATCAATACACTAAATGCACCAATAACAAGCCTACCAAATTCTTTGCCACCAAACCAGTAGGCAATGCCTCCCTTTACAGCAACGTTTGTAAGAGCAGCAATTAAAATCCCATTTCTTGCCGTTAACAAAGGAAGTGAGCTTTTAGCTAGTTGAGAAAGGGAAACTGTAATTGCATCAACATCTGCAAACCCAGAAATTAAACTAACTACATAAACCCCTTTTGTAGAAAGATATACTTCAGCTAGTTTTACTAGAGCTAAAATAACTGCAAAAAAGATTCCAAATTTAAGAGCAGGTTTTAATGTGAAAGGAGAACCTAAATCTATTTTTCCTTTGATTTTAGCCGATTTTTTCCAAACAAAGAACGAACCAATTAGGCTTACAATGAGTAAAAAGAAGATAGGAAAGAGTACTTGCCAAAATACTGCTTGATTAATTACAAATGTAACTACTAAAATTCGTGCAAACATAATGCTATTTGCAAGAATCACTCCAAGTGCAA
The DNA here is from genome assembly GCA_964344285.1 of uncultured Methanosarcinales archaeon. Classification (GTDB taxonomy): domain Archaea; phylum Nanobdellota; class Nanobdellia; order Woesearchaeales; family GW2011-AR9; genus CAYFMM01. Next base: position 180,653 of record CAYFMM010000001.1, read on the forward strand.
GTGCCTTAAAAACAGTTTTTTGTTTTACACTTCTTGTTGCAAAGCTAGTTGTTACTGCTGTGCTGCTTACAAGGCCACCTAGTAGCGCAGAGATAGTTAGCCCTCGTTCACCCAGCCATTTCATTAAGATGTAACCTACAAAACTAATACCCGAAATGAAAACAACCATTAGCCAAATTACAAATGGGTTAAAAATCCCGTGTGGACCATAACTTTGATTCGGCAAAAAAGGCAAGATTACAAAGGCGACAACTGCAAACTTCAGTGTATCACGTAACTCTTCTGGTTTGATTTTTTTTGTAAAGTTATGTAGGAATGAACGTGCATAAAGGATTACAGTGATTACAACAGCAAGCACTGCAGCGAGCACTAATTCGCCATAATAAGACAATGCGCCGATTAAAAAAGTTAAAAACCCCGCAATTTCAGTCGTTGCGCCAACATAATGTTTGATTTGTTTATTGATTGTAAAGTAGGCAATGATAATTAAGATCCCTGTAAGAAAAATCCCTGCAAAAAGCATCCACACAGAATAAAGGTCTGCAAAGTATGCACATAACGCACCAAACAGCGCAATCAAAGGAAATGTTCGAATCCCTGCGTAATCATGACCTTTCTTTTTGTATTGAGCATACTCTCGCTCTAGGCCGATAAGTGCTCCAAGAGCAATTGCGATGATAAAATTTTGCAGGATTGTAATATCCACATTAGTTACCTCTTTTTTAGAAGAGAGTAGAGAATAAAACTATTTAATTGTTACTCTTTTTCTTCAAAATCAAGTGCACAAGAGTTAATACAATAATGTTTCCCTGTTTTTTTAGGTCCATCATCAAAGACATGACCTAAATGACTACCACAATTTTTACAAATAACTTCTATTCTTTGCATCCCATGACTATTATCTTCTTTGAGCTCAACATTTTCTCGATTAGCAGGTTTGTCAAATGAAGGCCAACCAGAACCAGAATCAAATTTAGCATCCGAGTCAAATAACTTTTGTCCACAAGCAGCACAGTTGTATGTTCCCTTTTCTTTATGATTGTAATACTTTCCTGTAAATGCAAATTCGGTTCCTTTTTCTCTAAGAACATGGTATTGCTCTGGCGTAAGTTTCTTTTTGTATTCTGCTTCTGAGATAATACGTTTTTTGGAAGTCATTAATGTTTATGATATAGTCATATTTTATATATGTTTTTCACTTTCACGATAAGAGAATACATGTGCCAGAACTTATTTCTCAACAAAGATTTTAGATCTTCTTCCATTTGACATCTGTATTTCCTCTTGAATTAGTTTTTCTGCAAGTTCTTCTCGAGACGCAGGAAGAATCCAATACTGTTGAAATCCCTTCGTCTTTTGTTTCAAAACAGGTGCAAGAATGCCCACTAACCGATCAAGGCCTTCTTTTGTTTTTTCTCTTGAAATATTAGTTTTTTTAGCAACCTCTTTTACGGTGAAGCGTGGAAAACCATATTTTCTATCTTTTCGTAATTCACAATGTCGACGATATATAAACTCAAGAAGAGGTTTGTCTTTACCATCAAATGGTTTAGAAAATCTTTTTGTATCCATTGCAACGGCAACGGCATCTTGATTTATCTGTGGAACATAAAAGTTGTAAAAAGTATCAATTGGACCTAGTCTAAGCATCCAACGCTCCGTAAATCCAACAATGCCATAAAGTCTTCTCATAGGGTCTGTTGCTCGCCAACGTTTTCCTTGTGGAGAATATTGAGCATCTTTTGTTAATGATGCCAATAAGTGCAGTTGTGTTTCACGTAAGGGGATTTCATAAGTGATTAAACTCATAGGAGATTTACTTAAATTAACTCTTTTTAAGAAATAGTATTCTTGGTTATTCGTGTTAGAGTATATTTTTACCTATAATTTGTGTCTTGGCAAACGGGATAACATTAGTATTAACATCTATTATTCTTACATTGAAAATAAGATATAAATAAAAAAAACTACCTTTTGATGTAGCCAATTGCAACGCTAATTACAAGACCATTTAGGTATGTTAAAAGCATTGGGTAAAATTGTGCAATTGACATTCCAAAGATTCCAACTAAAAAGAGAAGGTCTAAGAGCAAAAGTTCTACGTACCATGTAACACCTGTAATCCAGCCATCTTTTACACTGTCATCTGAGTCTTCTTTAAAGTAGAAGTATGCTGCAATCGCAAACCCTAATGCCCAGGTAAAGGCCATAGCTGCGCTAAACCATTCCATGTTTTTTGGCATGTTAGCTTCAATGTCCCACATAAAAAAACTAGTTACAAAAGGTATTGCCCAGATGATGAGCCCAAATAAGATTCTTTTTACACATTTATTCATAAATATCACCTTCTTTTGAAAAGAAATTAAAGTTTAAATAAATATTGAATTAATACATTGTATTGTTGTTTGCTGATGTTTTTGGAATTTTTTGCATTGCATCCCAATGCTCTATTATTTTCCCATCTTCAAACCTAAAGAAATCCATAGTTACATATTCTTCTCCTTTTGGCCAAATTTGGTGTGTATGCACAGCTACTAAATCATCTTCAGCCACCGCACGAACAAATTCAATACTTTTTTGAGGGTATTCTTTTGCCATCCTTTCAAAGTATTCAATAAAAGGTTCTTTTCCATCTCCAACTAGAGGGTTATGTTGAATATATTCTTTACCAACATACAACTCAACAGCTTTACGTGGGTTTCCTTCAAATGCCATTTTGTAGAATGCAACAGCATTTTGTTTGTTTTTTTCAAGATCTGTCATTTTGATTCGGGAATTAGGGACGTTCCTTAATAGTTTCTTCCTTAAAGTCACTTTTCTCATCATTGAATTCTAAAAGGATCGCTTCAGTTAAGGCGTGCACTTCATGATAAACCATTGCTGGAACTTCAATTAAATTATTTTCTTCAATTTCATATTCATTTGTTTCTCCAGATTTAACATCTTTTGTAAACAATTTAATTTTTCCTTTTGTCAAATAAAATATTTCTGGAGATTTTGAGATTGAATCTCCTTTATGATAGTGCTTTCCCCTTACAGCTCCTTTCTTTGTGTTTAATACAATAAAATATCCACTTTTTCTTGTAGTGAACCCATAAGCAAGGCCTCTTTCGTCATCTTTTAAAGGATTAATTTTGGTAATTTTAACCATGACAACAAATAAGAATAGAGAATTTAAAAGATTATTGTTTTTCTCTAATTAAAGATACAGCACACACTTACGTTAAAAAACTGCTTATATTAAGGAGCAAACAAATCTTTTTATATAACTACTTCTACAGTATAATTATGGGGTTAGGAACAGAGGCATTAGAAGGAAGTAGAATATTTATTTCTAGTTGGAAGAATAGATTGCATAAGAAGAAGTACAAGGGAGATGCGAAGGAAATTTGCAAGGAGATTGTAAAGGATTGTTGGAACGGTAGATTTTTTCAGACCTCCACAAGTAATTTTGCTCAGTTTTGGACACGTGATTTTGGTTGGTGTGTAAGTTCTTTACTGAAATTAAGATATAACGACGAAGTCCAACAAACTTTACGGTATGCACTTAATCGCTTTAAGCAGTGTAATAAAATTACAACCTGCATTACACCTTCTGGAAAGCCATACGATTTTCCTCAAACAGCAGTTGATTCTCTGCCATGGTTTATTCATGCAATTAAAGTGTCTAAATTTGGTTATTATGAGCACAAGCAATTTTTGAATAAAGAGATTCGCAAGTTTTTTAGAGAATTTATTGACCCACATACTGGGCTTGTTAAACCTGATTTACATGTCTCTTCGATGAAAGACCATAGTATTAGAAAGAGTTCTTGTTATGATAACACCATGGTTGCATTACTTGCAAGGGAGTTAAAGCAACTTAAACTAGACAACCCATTTGCTAAATTTAATTATGCAGAGATTTTAAAGAGGCATTTTTGGAGCGGGGAATTTTTTTATGATGATTTGCAAAAAAAAGAATATGTTGCAGGAGATGCTAATTTATTCCCTTTCCTTTTAGGAATTATTTCTGATGAGAAAATGTTGTATAAAGCAATGACTGAAATTCGTAAGGCTAAGTTAGATGAACCGTTTCCGTTGAAGTATACTAAGGATAGGGAAGGCGTAAACTTTATTTGGCAAGAGGTATTTGCACGAAATTATGAGAGTAATGCGATTTGGATGCACATGGGACTTCTTTACGTTAAGTTAATGCAAGAAGTCGATAGTGAGTTAGCTCAGGAATATAAAGAAAAATATAAGGAATTAATTGAAAAACATAAAAACTTTTTAGAAGTCTATACAACTGATGGAAAACCATTTTCCAGTCCATTCTATTATACAGATTCTGGCATGCTTTGGGCAGTTAATTTTGTGATGTTGTGAGTTAAATTACTAAAAATTAGGTATTCTAATAGTAGATACTACTTTTTTAATTGCTTTAAAACGTTTTAGCTCCTGCTCATTGCCGTACTTTTTAACAGCAAGATACAAACCTTGAGTTTGACAGTACCCTACACAAGATCCATTTTGGGAATTTTCTATAACTGTCCTTGTGTAAGTACCAAAGAGTTCGCGCGCATTGCCATTTAATACATGTTTAGTTTGTATATATGTTTTTAATGTATTATAACCACCTGATGTGGCGCTAGCATCGAAGCTGCCCAGAGGCCTAAAACAACATTTTGGAAACCAAATTCGAAGGGTTCATAAAAAGAAGCAATAAGTAATCCTTTTGCAACAAGTGAAACCCTATCTCCAAATAAGAGCACATTGGCATATTCCGCAGATTTTTTTGTTGATTTTAAAACAGATTCCAAACCCATATATCCAAAAATTAGCCCATATTTAATAACATTTTCACCTATATTCCCCAGAACAACAATTATTTAAAGGTAAAGATATCCCAAAAAGATGTGACACCTATTATCTCTGTAGTGATTCCTGCACATAATGAAGAGAAGTATATTTCTCAGACTTTAAATTCTTTAAAAGAGCAAACTATGCAGGATTTTGAGACAATTGTTGTTGCTAATGGATGCACTGACAATACAGAAAAAATTGTAGATGAATTTGTTAAGAAAGGTTCTTTAGAAATGAAAAAATATAGTATTGGAAATGCGAATGTAAGTAGAGCACGAAATCATGGAGCAGCAAAGGCACAAGGAGAAATTTTATTTTTTTTAGATGCGGATACTAAATTACATACCACAGTGTTAGAAAAAGTAAAAAATGAGTTTACACAAGACAAAGCAATGGCTGTTCCAAAAGTAAGAGCTAATTCAGATTTAGTAAAGCATAAGATTATGATGGTAGGAAAAAACCTTTGGAATTGGAGTGGAATTTACAAAAGTTCCATGGGAACTGGTACGTTTATTTGTCATAAAAAGCATTTTGATAAGATTAATGGATATGACGCAGACATTGTAGTCAAGGAGCATCGACATTTGGCGAGGAAATTATTAAAACTAGGAAAATATGTTAGACTTAACGCAGAAGTTACAACCTCAATGAGAAGATACCAACAATGGGGTTTGATAAAAGCTACAGGATTTTGGATTAAAAAATATTTTGAAGAGAAATCTGGTAAGCTTAAAGATGCAACATATGAAAAGATTAGGTAAGTTAAAGTGATCATTACAATTTCAGGCACTGCTGGGAGTGGGAAGAGTACAATTGCAAAAGCAGTTGCCACAGAGTTTAATGCACAGCGGATTTATGTCGGCGGAATTAGAAGAAAAATCGCTGAAGAAAAAGGTATGACGATTCAAGAGTTAAATCAATACGCAAAAGATCATCCTGAAACCGATGTTGATGTGGACAAAAGAGCTGCTAAGGAAGCACGATCTTTGGAAAAGGAGGGAAAATTAGTTGTAGTTGAAGGAAGAACACAGTTTCATTTTTTACCAGAGTCATTAAAGATTTTTGTTAAGGTTAGCTCAAAAGAAGCTGCAAAGAGAATTTGGTATGACATTCAAAATAAAGAGAAGAGTTCTCGAAGTAATGAAAAAATTGCAGATAGTTTAGAAGAAGTCGAGCAAGATGTTATAGAACGTGATAATGAAGATGCAGCTAGATATATGAAATATTATAAGATAGATCATAGAAATGAGGCACAATATGATTATGTACTCGATACATCCAAGATTAGTGCAACACAAGCGACTACAAAAGTATTAGAGTTCATTAAAGAAAAGCTTATAAAATAATAGAATTAAGGGATTAAAATGGCAGATAAAGTAAAAAAAGGCGATTTTGTACAAGTTAATTATACTGGAAAACTCACAGATGGAACTGTTTTTGATACCACTGTAGAAGCAATTGCAAAAGAAAAAGGATTATTTAATCCAAAAATCACATACAAACCGGTTGAAATTTGTATTGGAGAACAACAATTACTTCCAGGGCTAGACGCAAAATTAGAAGGCCAAGAAGTGGGAACTGAATTTACAGTTACATTGCCACCAGAAGAAGCATTTGGTAAAAGAGATGTTAAAAATATGCGAATTGTGCCAATGGATGTATTCAAAGAACACAAAGTTCAGCCACAAGCAGGACTCGAGATCAATATGGATGGGCAACGTGGGATTGTGTCTCGAGTTTCAGGAGGAAGAGTTATTGTTAACTTCAACCACCCATTAGCTGGAAGAGAAGTTGAATATACTGTTAAAATTGAAGGTACAATTACAGATACCAAAGAAAAGATTCTTACTTATATCACATCAACTCTTCGTTTTCCAAAAGGACAGATGAAAGTAGATTTACAAGGAGATAAGGCAGTAATTGAATTACCAATGGAAATGCCTGCTCAAATCACAGACATTTTAGTACAAAAAGTTGTTGAGCTTGCAGGTGTTAAAGACGTTGAGTTTAAAGGCAAAGTTCCGTTAGAAAAAAAGGAGTAAAACTCCCATTTATTTTAATTTTCATTCTTGATTTTTGAGTACACATATTCTGTAATTCTCCTATTACGTAATAATAATCTTTATATAGGTGATTTCTACAAATTTAATTAGAAAAAGGGTGAGGGTTGCAAATGAATGATTTTGAAGTAGAATCTCCAAATAATGCCACAAGTTCTCAAAGGTCTAACGATGAGATCAATAAAGAATTAGAACGATTGATTGCGAGTCATAAAACTAGGATTAAAGTAATTGGTTGTGGTGGTGGTGGAAATAACACCATTAATAGAATTTCTGAAGTAGGGATTAAAGGAATTGAAACTATTGCAATTAACACAGATGCCCAAGATTTATTGTACACAAATGCAACTAAAAAACTTCTGATTGGAAAAGAGCTTACTCAGGGTCTTGGTGCTGGCTCAAATCCAAGAATTGGAGAAGAGAGCGCAAAAGAAAATGAGCACGATCTCAAAAAGTTAATTGATGGGTGTGATATGCTCTTTATTACCTGTGGTCTTGGTGGAGGAACTGGTTCTGGAAGTGCACCATTTATTGCTGCTCTTGCAAGAAAAATGGGAATTTTAACTGTTGGGATTGTGACTATGCCATTTACAATGGAAGGATCCCACAGGTTTGAGAATGCCATGATTGGTTTAGAAAAATTAGAGCAAAATATTAACACATTGATTGTAATTCCAAATGAAAAATTACTTGATTTAGCCCCTCATTTACCGTTACAAACAGCATTTAAAGTTGCAGACGAAATTTTAACAAATTCAGTAAAAGGAATTGCAGAACTTGTAACAAGAACTGGTCTTGTAAATCTTGATTTTGCTGATGTAAAAGCAATTATGAGTGAAGGTGGCGTTGCAATGATTGGTGTTGGAGAGTCTGATTCAGAGCATAGAGCTGATGAGTCTGTACAAAAGGCACTAGAAAATCCGTTAATTGATGTTGATATTTCAAATGCAAGTGGTGCACTGATTAATATCTCTGGCGGAGAAGGATTAACACTTGATGATTCAAGAAAGATTGTAGAGACCGTTGCTCAACGATTAGATAGCCATGCTAAAATCATTTGGGGAGCACAGATTTACAAAGATTTAGAAAATACAATTAGAACTATGCTCATCATAACAGGAGTTAAGTCTGAACAGATTTTTGGTGAAGAACATCAGTTGGGCGAAGAGCGTCGTGAGAGTATGAACTCTGAGCTTGGAATTGATTTTGTGAAGTAGACTTTGCTTTCTTATTGCTTTCCTTCCCATTCTTCATAGAATTGTTCTAAGAATTTTTCCATATATTTATGACGCTGTTCTGCTATTTTCTTAGCTGATGTAGTGTAAAGTCTATTCTTTAACAAAAGTAATTTTTCATAAAAATGATTAATAGTTGAAGAATTGCCATGTTTCTTATACTCTTCAAAAGAGCCATGTAACTTTGGTTTTATAGTAGGATCATATAAAGGTCTTGCAACTTTTCCACCATAAGCAAATGCTCGAGCAACACCAATTGCACCAATTGCATCTAATTTGTCAGCATCACGTACAATTTTAGCTTCCATTGAAGACAATTCTTCTTTTACATTAGCTCCCTTAAAAGAAACTTGTCGAATAATTTCTTCTACTTGTTTAATGATTAAATTTTCTACTTTTAGTGATTCTAAGAATTCTCTTGCTACTTGGGGCCCTTTTTCTTCATTTCCTTCATGGAACTTAAAATCAGCAACATCATGGAGGAGAGCGGCAAGTTCTACAACAAATAGGTTTACCTTTTCAGATTTAGAGATATGAATTGCATTTCTCCATACCCGATAAATATGCCACCAATCATGGCCTGAACCTTCTCCTTCAAGAGTCTTTTTAACATACTCTTTTGTTTGATTAATAATATCTTGATCTCGCATATTCTTAACTTAAGAAAAGTAATTGATAAAGCTTTTGGTAGCTCATTTTTTACAAAATATTTAAGACTGAGAAGCAAATAAGGAGCTATATGAAAAATAATCCATTTGCAACACCTCAAGCCGATTCATTAGATGAAAGATTAGAAAGAAGTTCAACCAATAATAGAGGTAGAAATTTGAAGGTCGTTACTGGAGCACTTACCCTTGGAGTAGAAGCTTTTCTGTATACAGCACTTTATGATGTTGAGAATAGAGAGATGGCAGCAACTATAATTGGAGTTAGTGGAATTTTAGCAATGGGTTTATTACATTATACAACAAAACACCTTACAAGAGGATATCAGAGTTAAGAAAAATGGAAGATATAGGTCCTTTTACAACACCCAAAAAAGATTCCTTAGAAGAAAACGTTAAAAAATCGAGCATTAGTGTAAAAAGAGTTTTTGCTGGAGCGTATGTTGCAGGAGGAGTTGGTCTAACGATTATGCAAGGAGCGATTGGTTTTATTGATTATCATGCAGATAGGTATACAGATTCATTAAGTGTGGGAGCTGCTTTAGTGTCTTATATTGGGGCAGGAGTCTTAGCACATACAATTCATTCTTTGTACAAAGAAAGGACTTAAGAATAGTTTTTTAGATACAAATTTATTTAGTAATTTAAAATTAATAGTAAGCTTAAAGATAAAGGTATAAAAAGAATTAATTGAAGAAAAAAATTATTCACTTTTTGTGAATTCAACATATTTACAGTTTCCACAAACTACTCTGTCTTTGTGTACTGCCATAAACATTCCAGGCCCGCATTTAGGACAGAACTTGTTTTTACGTTCTACTTTATCTCCTGAAATATTATAGAGAGCGCTTAGCTTTTTACCTTCTTTTTTTACTTTCTCCTTTTTGCCCTTATCTGCTCCTTTTCCGCCTTTTTTAGCTGCCATTATTGCTCACCCTCTTTTGTTTCTTGAGATTCTTCTTTTGATTCTTCTTTTGAGTCTTCAGTTTTTTCCTCAGCAGGTGCTTGTGCTGCTGCTTCAGCTTCTTTTGCTGCTTTTTCTTCTTCTGCCTTTTTAGCAGCTTCCTCAGCCTTACGTTTTTCTTCTTCAGCTTTAATCTTTGCTTCCTCTTCTGCTTTTTTACGTAAGTGTTTAGTCATCTTTTCAGCTTTTTGTTGTGCCTGAGCAGAGTCATATGCTACTGCTTCAACAGAAGCTTCTTGGCTGCTAAAAACTGTATGAACGTGTTTTACAACAACTAATGCTGCATCGACTTTGAGTTGCTTTGCAATTTCATTTTGTACATCCGCATTAGAAGGAGTTGCTCCTGTGAAGGTTAATTTACCCTGTACTTCAGTTCTTCCAAGTAATGGATTTTTGTTGTTTGTTTCAATTGTAAGTTGCATGATTCTAATTCCTCGTATAATCTTATTTATCTAACTTTGATTGCGTACTCGCCTTTTTCTTCAATGCCTAGTTTTTCAGCAATCATGGAGCCTGCCACATCAGAGATGAAAAGTCTTCCTTGCCAACTTGTGGTAAATTCAGACTTGTCTAATCCAAGTTCTTTGATTTCTACGTCAGTACGTAATTTTTTATCTCTTTTTGAAGCTAGTTTTTTAACCATTTTAAAAGTCTCCTTATTCTTCTTTTACTGCTGTAGCAGTACCATTAAGCCATTCTAATTTGCCAAGACCTTCTTGACGCATAGATAGACCAATTTTAGGATTGTTAACGTCTTTATAGGAAACTGCAATAATTCTTGCCCTACATTTGTCTCCTACTTTGAGTGTTTGACCTGTTTTCTTTCCTTGTAACACTTTTTCTTTATTAAATGATACAAAGTCATCCATGCTCTGTGATACGTGAACCATACCCTCAACGCCTCCAATATCAAGGAATGCACCAAAGTCGGTAATGTCACGAACTTTTCCATATACCAATTCGTTTAGCTCTGGTTTATATGTTAATAATTCAAATTCAGCTTCGTAGTAACCTGCTCCGTCTCCTGGAACAATTACACCTTCTTTTACTTGCGCAACATCAATAACGTTAATTACAAAGCCTAATTCTTTAGAAATATAATTCTCATATGAAGATCTGATGTTTGCAAGAACTGCATCTCGCTTTGCCAAGTCAAACATACTTGGTGGGACACGGATATAATCTTTTACTTTTACGCGATAAAACATAATGAAAAACCTCCAATCGGGTTAAATCTAGCAATTCGTGCTGATTTGACTATAATTTTAGTCGTTTGTTTATAAAGATTTCGGCAGAGAGGTATGGGAAATAGCTATCTGTGGTAAATACGTGGTCTTTTGTCTATTTTTGCAATTAAAACTATCTTTTCTGAATCTTTAACTTTGTATAAAGCCCTAAAGTCTCCAATCCTATAACGAAACGTTTTATCAAAACTATCTCTTGTAATAAATTTTGCATCTTTTGGAATTGGATTATCACCTAGCTTTCTTAGTCTTGTTTTAATTCTTTCACGAATGTGTCTGTCTAATTTCTCAAGAAATTTGTCTGCCAGTTCTGAAACGTGAACTTCATACAATTTAAAGCCTCTTGGTTTTTCCCGTGATTAAATCATCCTCGGCTTGTCTTAAAGCAAGAGAATCATCATCAGTTAAAACTAAATCTACATCTGATAAGTGTCCTTTGAGAAAATCAATATCAGATTGAATATGATCTAATTTATCCATTATTTTCTTTATTTCAATTGGCATAGTGTCTAAAAATAGTTGTTTTATTTATTTCTTTCTACTATTTACGTTTTTTAACCTTATGTAGTGCCCTTTTGACATTTCTACGTTGTTGCGTTAAAATTTCCCAATTTAGCCTTGCAGAAAGCGTAAATTGTGTGACAAACCCCATGACTTCTTTGCCCTTATAGACGGGAAGAGCCTTTAATTTAGTTTGTTGAAGTAATTGAGACGCTTTGTACGCTGTGTCTTTAATGGTTAGCCTAGGAAGTCTTGTTAGAGGGACTGCAATCGATTGCACTTTTTGAATAGGATTAAGAACAATCTTACTTAAGATATCTAATTCCACAAGTCCCTGAAAGTTTTTACTCTTTACAAAGAATACATCTTCTTGAGACGTTTTATATTTTTTAAGGAAAGATGCAACAGAAGTTGTCGCTGTAACTGTTGAAATATTTTTGCGTACAACTTGAGAGATAGGAACTTGTTCTAAAATCCCCTTAAACACAACTTGAGAATAACTTGCCCCTGCAATGATGTAGAGAAAACCACCAATTAAGACAAACCATAAGCCACCTCCAACTCCCGTAAATACACCGTAAAGACCAAACGCAACTAAGAGAAGACCAACTAATCTTCCGCCACGAGAAGCAATGTAAGTAGCTTTTTGTAAATCTTTAAAGTACGCATAGAGTAAAGCACGAAATGCCCTTCCACCGTCTAAAGGAAATCCAGGAACAAGATTAAAGATAGCAACAATTAAGTTGATTTGAAATAGGTAACTTGTAATTGCAATGGCAATAGGATTTACAATATTTATGGAGATAAGATAAAAGATTCCTGACAAGAATAGTGAAAATAATGGTCCTGCTATTGCCATCCAAAATTCAGTGCTCGGCTTCATGTCTTCACTTGTGATTCCTGCAACCCCTCCAAAGAAAAAGAGCGTAATTGATTCTACTTTGATTTTTTTTGCTCTTGCAACAAGTGAATGGCTAAGTTCGTGGAGTAAAACTGAGACAAATAAAAGGAGTGCAGAAATGACTCCCATTGTCCAATATGTTTTTGTTGTTAAGTCCGGTACTTGAGCAGGGAAGAATGCGGTTGATAAACTCCACGCAAGTAAGATAAAAATAAACCACCAAGAGTAATGTAATGAAACATCTATACCAAATATTCTTGCAATTTTTGTACCTCTATGCATAATATGATTAAAGAATTTCTGTTTAAAAAACCTTGTGACTATTATAAGATGAGAAACATCACCCCTATCTGATTTACTAACACCGTGAACTTGCGAACGGTATTTCTTATTTGAACATTGATTGTGGAGGGGGAAGCCCCATCCGGGCGAGGTTCAAAATACAAAAACTATTGTATTTGAACACAAATGAAGTCTTTGCTTCATTTATTGTGCCACACTAAACTTACAACGTCGAAGAGTGAGCCTCACGTGTTAGTAAATTTAAAGAAAAGAAAGAACGAGAAAAATAATAAAAATTCTATTCAGTGATGATAATCTTACTCTCAGCAGTAGTTAAGATACCACCTGCGATCGTACATTTTTTAGCTTCATCAAATGTCCAAGAAAATTTCTCTCCAGGAGTGTAGATGTCACTACGCACTTCAGAACATTCTCTTACCCCAATAATCATAGCTTTGTTTGGATATCTTTCACGCATATTATCCCAGATAACTGTGTCGCCAACTTTAATCTCAAGCTCTCTTGGTTCAAAGCCTTTTTCTGTTAAAAGAACAGTATGTGTTTCACTTGTATCTTCAGGTTGTTTTTCTACTTCTTTTATGGTAGAATCTTCCATTGGTTCTAGTTTTTGTTCTTTTTTAACTTCAGGTTCTTCAACTGCTACTTTACGTTTGATTACAACAGCACCGGTTACGCCATTAGACTGCTCGTTATCGTCTGAGCTAAACCAACTTACAACTCTTGCACCAATTGAAGCAAAGCCAAATTTAACTTTATTACCAAAGCCAATTGCTGAGTAAGTAATTTCGTCTTCATCTAGAGCTGTTTTGAATGCAAGTAATTGATTTTCTGCATCTACAATGTTCTCAACTGTTACTTGATCTGTGTAGACGTTAATTGTTGGTTCTGAAATTGCACTTTCTTCAACTAGAACAATGATACCATCTTCGGTTACTACACCAAGGGTTTGTTCTCCGCTATCTGTTGCAATATGAATGTTTGCTCGCTGATCTCCAAATAAAGATTTTGCCAGCCCTGGAAGTCTTTTCCCTTGCGCGTCTGCTAAATCTAATTCTACTTGTGCTACTACCATACTAATAGTAAGCAGCGCAATTATCATAAAAATTATTTTTTTCATCATGATTACCTCGCGATTAATAGGTGGATAAAGAGAGAATATATTAAAAATGTTTTGGAGAAAAGAAATTAAACAATCACTCAACAACCGTTATAATCCCAATATACACTTTAGAGATTGCATCTAAGTACGTACATTCTTGTGGTTTGTCAAATTTCCATGTAAAAGTATCACCTGGTTCAAGGTTGCCACTTCGCATCTCAACACATTGGCGCATTCCTTGAAGAAATGCAAGTTTTAGATTTCCAGAACGTGTATTATCCCAGATAATTTCTTGACCAACTTTCACTTCAATTTCTTTTGGCTCAAATCCTTTTTCAACAATTGCAACTTCAACTGGCGCCATAGGATCAGTTGTTTCTTCAACTTCTTCATCCATTGGTTGTGTAATATCAGCGGGAATTTCTTCCATTACATCAGTCTCTTCAACAACAGGCGTATTTGGAACTAAATCTATCTTTGGTTCTTCCATTACATCTTGAACTTGTGTGTTACAAGCAACCAAAAATAGGAGTAAAAATAAACTTGTAAATAAAAATAATTTCTTCATTAACATCACCTTTTTTGTCATACAAAATTAAATTAAGAATTAATATAAAAAAGTATTGAAATTAACCTTTTACATTTCCAATTGGCTTAAGCGCTACAACTGGTTTTGTAATTCCTGATTCACGTAATGTATCAACAACTACGTCAATATTTTTATACGCTTTTCCTGCTTCTTCTGCAAGACCTTTCATAGTTACAGCATGAACATAAATCCCTCGTGCTTCCATGTCCTTTTGAAGTTCTTCACCTTTAATTTCACGTTTTGCAGCAGCACGACTCATAGTTCTTCCTGACCCATGCGCAGTTGATGCAAATGTTTCATCAGCTTTACTTGTCCCAACAAGAAGATAGGAACCAGTTTCCATTGACCCACCAAGAATTACAGGTTGGCCATGTTTTTGGTATTCTTGCGGTAAGTCTTTTGCCCTATTTGGTCCAAATGCCCGAGTGGAACCTTTTCTGTGAACTAAAAGTGTTTTTTCTTTGCCGTCAATTGTGTATTTTTCAAGCTTTGCAATATTGTGTGCAACATCATACACTAACTTCATTTCCATTTCCTCTGCGGTTTTACCAAAGGTTTCTTCAAAGACTTTTCTAATTTGATGAGTGATTACTTGTCTGTTTGCAAATGCCATGTTTGCAGCACATGCCATTGCTTTGTAATAATCTTGACCTTCAGGTGAGTTAAATGGAGCACATGCAAGTTCTTTGTCACGGATTTCAATACCGTATTTTGGCATAACATCTAAAAATGTTCTAAGATAGTCAGTTCCAATTTGATGCCCAAATCCACGAGAACCACAATGAACCATAATAACGATTTGACCAACTTTGTCGACACCAAACGCAGTTGCAACTTCTTGATCTAAGATATTTCCCTCTCGTACTTCTTGAATCTCTAAATAATGGTTCCCACTCCCTAATGTTCCAATTTGATCAAAACCACGCTTAATTGCTTTTTCAGATACTTTTGAAGGGTCTGCCCATTCAATTTTTCCTTTGTCTTCAATGTGATCAATGTCATCTTGTGTTGCATAACCATTTTCAAGACACCATTGTGCACCATTTTGCATTACTTTTGTAAATTCTTCTTTTGAAATTTTAACAAAGCCTTTACAACCAACACCCGCTGGTACTGCTTTGTATAGAGCATCTACTAGTTCTTTGATTTTTGGTTTAACTTGATCAATTGTTAGATTAGTTCTAATTAAACGCATTCCACAGTTAATGTCAAATCCAATTCCACCAGGAGAGATTACTCCACCGTTATCTACATCAAATGCTGCAACTCCACCGATGGGAAATCCATAAAGGGCAACAAGAGGTTTTTCCTCATGAAGTATCCCCAATGCCCGTCTGGCATGCAGAAGGCATATCGTTGAATCCCAGGGAGAGTCGCTACATTTGTTACTTGTTCAAAGACACCAGCGTCCATATTTTGCATGAGTTCTTCGTTTGCAACAATTCGCGCAGGAACACGCATCCCTTCTTTGTAAGAAGTTGGTAGTTCCCAAGTCACTGAGTCTATTTGAATAATCTCTTTAGGTGGACCGTTTTTTTTCTGATCCATACCTTGTGGAGTTAAGGGATTTCTATTTAAATCTTTGGTTGTAAGAATTGAGTGCCGCTTCCAGTTTCTCTTTTTTTATAGGGTGCAAAAAACCAATTATTTGTTGATACTTCCTTAAGTTTTCTTTTCTACAAATAACCATACGCCAAATAACCCTATTTTTTCTTTTTTTAACAGAGTTTTTAATACCCAAAGATGAAATTGCGTTGCTTACACTAGTGATCCCAGAATAATTACAACATTCAAGCCCAATAAGTCTACTTTTTGCCACTTGGTTCTCCACCCACGCTTCACTATCAAAGAAAGCACGTAGCCAAAGAGGCAATAGATTTTTTGGAAGGTTAGGTAAAGTCCATTGATATGAATAATAATTAAAATTTTTAGTTAGCTTGAGATAGATTTTTTTGTTTTGTATTCTACAACGACCTTCATTTGTGATATAAGGAGTCAGATCAAAATAGTTTTTGAACCTTTGCTGAAAGTCTTTTAGTAAGACAAGATTTGTATTCCTAAAACCAATGTGGTAATATTTATGTTTTTGAGAAGGTGGATTTTTAATCACATAACCATCTGCGCAAAGATACCCATGAATTGCAGCTAAGTCTTCATTAAATTGCATAAGAGTTTGTAGAGATTAGGGTTTATAATTAATCTGTATACTTGACCAGTGGGTTTGTGGTAGCAAACCTCCAGCAACTTGTTGCTCGTAGGTGAGTGCTAATGATCTTATTTACATTATCCACAGCCTGCTTAATAGTTCCTTCGTTTTTAATATAAGCATAAGGAATATTTGAGTCTCTTGCTTGCGTTTCCCACACACCAACATCTTGCATTCTTTTGTTGATTACTTCTTGACCTTCATGTCGGTGTTGCATTCTTTGCAAGAGCATCTCTTTAGAAGGTGTCCGAATAAAGATTGGTAGTACAGATTCTTTTGCATAGTTTAGTAGAACTGGTACTGTTTCTGGTACAAGGATAATTAAAGAGATTTTATCTGAAGCAAGAGCATTGTCAATAAATTCTTTTTTTGTGCCATAATAATTTCCTGCGTAGTGTGCTGTCCATAAAAATGCACTCTCCTCTTTTAATTGTTTGAACTCTTCAATTGAAACATGCTCATATTCTCCTTTCAGTTCGTGTTCTCTTTTTGGACGCGTAGTAGTACTTGTAAGAAGCTGAAATGTATTATCTTTGAGTAACTCTTCAACAATTGTAGATTTGCCTGTGCCCGAGACACCAGTGAAGGAGATTATTTTAGGAAGCATAGTTAGAAATAAATGATAGTTACATAAAAACGTTCTGCTTACTTCTATTACACAATCCTTTTAAAACTGGCTTAGAAATAGAGTTAGATGATTAGTAATAAAGAATTAGGTAGGCAAATTATGCATGCTGTAATTGGGATAATTACCGTTGTATTAATTTTCTTTGAAATTCTTAGTCCATTTAGTGTGTTTTTATTAATTATTGCAGGGATTTTAATGAGCATTATTAGTAAACGTGCAAAATTACCAATTATTAGTCATTTTTTACACTGCTTTGAGCGAGATAAAGATATGGCCAAGTTTCCAGGTAAAGGAGTTATTTTCTTTTTTATCGGAGTGCTCTTAGTATTACAGTTATTTGAAAGAGACATTGCTCTTGCAGCAATTATGATTTTAGCATTTGGTGATTCAGTTAGCCACATTATTGGTAAGCAGTTTGGTCAGTTAAAAAATTTATTTAATGGGAAAAGTAAGAAATTGTTTGAGGGAACAGTTGCAGGCGCACTTGCAGGATGCGCTGGAGCTGTGTTATTTGTGCCATTTGCCGAAGCATTTGTTGCTAGTTTTGCTGCGATGATTGCAGAAGTAATTAAGATTGATTTTAATGACAGCACATTAGATGATAACCTAGTTGTTCCACTTGTAGCAGGAACAATTATGTTTTTAATGCGCATGTATTTTTAGCAATTCCCAGCAAGCTTGTATTCCAATTCATCATTAATGTGCTTTGTAATTGCTGCTATAACTTCTGGTTCTTCTAACACACATAAATGGTGTGAGTGTAAAATCAATTGAGCATATCGAGTTCCAGCTTCATACGCAGTAGAAGGTAATTTTGCACTTGTGTTAGGAGTAATAATCTTATCATCTTCTGCGACAATGTTAAGATAACGAATAGTATTTGGAAGTTGCATTTCATTTATTCTTTGAAGGTACTTCCCTTCTGGCATCATTTGTAAAGCTGAGACAAAACGAGGACTTGCTCTTACGGTTTCAGTACCATGATGAGGTGTTGTGATAAAAGTTATTGTTTCAAAAGGTTCTGGATCAATGAGAGCTGCATGTCGAACAATTAAACCACCTTCACTATGTCCAACATAATGTTACTTTTGTCCGGTTCTTTTATATCTTGCTGCAGCTTCTCTCACAACACGATGTGCATTATCTTGAATCGGTCTTCTAAAATCGTAAAAGCGCCAATGGTCACTAGGAACATTATTTTGAGCAAGTTCATGTTCTAATTCTAAAAGATAAAAACCAAGCCCTGTGTAGCCTGGCACAAGATGAACGTTTGGTTCGTCTTTTGATGCAATTCCTCGCTCTAAAAGTTCATAAGGAGGTACTAACCCATTAAAGATTTCTTGACCTACCACTGATAAAACATCATCAAGTGCAGCTTGAGGCATATGTCGAAGAAATTTCCAATTATGTCCCAACATCTCTTGGAGCACTCTTAAAGCTGCTTGTCTTTTCTTCATAAATACCAAGAAGATTTGCTGTTTATAACCCTTATGACATATCCATTACCACAATTCTTTTAAACTAAATTTGTCTTCTTTGTAAAATGGAAAACGAACATAAAAAAGAGGAAAAAAAACGTGATCATACTGATGAAATGCATGCTGCAGAAGAACAAGGCATTTTACCTGAAGAAACAAGTGAAGAAATTCGCGAAGATATGGATAGTGGCGATAAAGTTGAAGATCCAGATACTGTTGAAGGGCGTGAAGTGCTTGTGGATGAAGATGCAATGGAACCATGGGAAGCAGGATTTACACAGGGCGCAAGTGAAGAAGGACAACATGCAAAAGACGCTCTAACTGGTGAGCCATTGATGGATGTGGAAGATGTTGTAGAAGCAGAGATTAATGGCAGAATATATCGTTTTGTAAACGAAGAAAATGCTCGCAAGTTTAGAGAAAAGCACGAAAAGTAATTCTAAAGTTTTTATTTAAATTTCTTTAGTGATGATGACCACGATGACGGTCTTCATGATCGTGTCCATCTTCCTCATGAAGAATATGATGTTTTTCTTCCTGGTTTTCTAAGCCAAGTGCATAGACAAGGTTAACTCCTATCAAAGGCATATAACCAATCTCTCTATGTTCAACCTCACCATCCTCTTGATGATGGGCATGAGGTTGTTCAACAAGTGCTGCCGAAAAAACTGCTTGTAATCTACCATCACCTGTCGGTAAATATACTCCGAATCTCGCTTCTGCCATATGTATAGGATTTAATTGGTTTTCTAAAGGCGGTGATTTCCCAACGTCAGCCTGCTGTCCTTCGTGAGGTTCTTCTCTATCAACTAAAATTTCAAGATTAGCACCAAATAAAATTCCTGTGTCTCCTCCTTTTTCAAAAGGGATTTGTAGCTGAAATCCTGGTAGAAACCTATACCTTGCAAATTCATCAACTAAAGGATTATGTTCTAGATTAGTTGAGATATAACGATGTTGAACTAAGAGTGAGAGAGACGCTCGCATTGAAGGATTTTGAGATGTTAAAGTAACTAAGCCACTTCCATACAAGAGATAACTCATCTGAGAATCTTTAGTAGTTTGGAGAGAACGAGGTCTGGGTAAATCCTCTTCATGAGGTATCTCTGCATTATCTGGTACAACAAATGATCCTTGCGTTAGTTGTCGATTATAAAAAGAAGCAAAAGTAGATAAGCCATAGCCCAATCTCAAATTTAAGTCTCTTCCTCCAATAACATACTGTAGATTGGCATCAAGACCTAGTTGAAATTTTGAAGTTGACATCCCTTCCTCAAGAGTAACCTCACCATCAGCCCCTCTTTGTATTTCATGAAATTCTATAGTTCTGTGCCCAGGAAAAGAAGACATTAACCTACCCCCTATAGCAAATTGTAAACGCTCGGAGATTAGAGTAGTGTAGGTAGCACCAGCTACAGCAGATGGACCATCACCAGCAAGACCTCCGCTAGCATATAGAGTGATATTCTCCTTTTCCTTTGTATCAGCGTTTCCCCCATAATTACACCCATTATGAGCATAGGAATCCATTGGAAATGATGCCATTCCTGTTAGTGCTAAGGCAGGAACTGCTTGTTTGATCTTATCAAATAGTGACATGGAACTCCTTTTAAGTAGTTATTTATAAATTTAATTGATAACAGTTATCAATAAGTTTTATAAATTGAAGTAAAATAGAACAATTAACACATATGCTTTGGTCATTATGGGGCCTTGTGCCCTGTTTTGACCTTTAGTTTAGAAATCGAGGCAAAGAAGATGGAATTAGATTTTTATGATTCTCAAAAAAAGAAAGAATTTGTTACAGACATATTCGAACTGCGTGAACTTGAAGATGGTTTTATAGCAATAACAAAATCTTTGTCTAACAAGAAGCGTTGTGTAAGAAGTCTTTCTAAAAAGGAAGTTTTAAAATTAAAGGAGTAAAAAAGAATAAATAAAATTATTTCCTTCTAAATTTCTTGCTCAGCGTATTCTTCACATTTTCAAAAGTTTTACGTAAAGCTGTGCGCAAATCCCAGTCTTCTTGCTGTACAGTTAAGTTAACTTTAGGGGAAGTCACATGAAGATGAACAGAATATTTCTGCTGTTTACCCTCTTTACTATAATCTTTGATATGTACTGACAATTCAAATTCCTGTTTTAGCAATCTTTGAATTTTAAACGCCTCATTAGATGCTATTTTTTTGACTGCTTCAACTTGTGGCTTTGTAATCCTTAGTTTACTCAAACCTACAAATTTAATGTTGTCAACTCTTGGAATTTTGAGTGCTCCAATAACTTTTAGAATGTTTCTCATAGTCAAAATTCCTTGCAATTCGTTTCCTTGCATTACGAGTAAGTCAGACACCTTATGTTTAACCATCTTAGACACAGCAACCTTAAGTTTCTGAGAAGGTTGAATAGTAAGAAGATTACTGTTTGTGCTAAAATTATGTACTGGAAGGCTTCCAAAAGAAGAACTATCAACTCTTGCACTCTTTGTAGGGATATTTTTGTTGAATTTAGCTGAATTATCTCTTTTTGGAGACCAATTTAAATATTTGCGCATTAAGTCTCTGTAACTTAAAATCCCATATAACTTACCCTTATCAAAAACAGGAACGTGATCTGTTTTTTGTGTGTACATTACAGAAATTGCCACAGACACCGGATCATCTTTTTGTATAATTTTTGGTTTACTAAATTTCACATCTTGAACTTTATATTTTTGCAATTCATCTAAACCCATCCCTAAGTTTGCAACATCAAGAGATTGAACTACACCAATAATCCTTTTGTCTTGTTCCACGGGCAATAAGTCTGAGTTACTTTTAAAAAGCATGTCTGCTGCTTCAATTACACTTGCATGGTCCCCTAAAGTAGGAGTTGCTTGAATGAAATTTTTAATTTTTGCATCATCCGGATTTACATTTGAGCGCAGTAATTTCTTTTTTTCAACTAAGCCAAGATATTTTTTATTCCTAAACACTAATCCAGCTTGTTTTTCATATTGTTTTAATTTACCAAACATTTCAGATAGTCTTGCACTATCCTCAAATACTAAGAATTCTCCTGTAATTGCAGGCGTTATTTCCATGTAATTCACCTCGTATCTCACTAGGAAGAAGAAGTATTTAAAGATGTTGGTAAATTGTTCTGGATGATACAGCAATTACTTCCTTAAATGCCTCGGATGATCGTGACCTTGTTCTTTTCTATGATTAATGTGGTTAAGATGTGAAATCTTTTCTTTAAGAAATTTTTGCACACTTAGTTTATTTTTCTCAATCATCGTAGAGAAATGTTTTCCTCCTAAAAAATGAGGCATAATTACATATGTTGCCCCTTCATCATAGAGACGAGTTGCATCTTCAATACTATGTGATACTAGTGCAATAATTGTTTTTTTATTAACTGCCCGAACGTGATTCATGAGTAAAAGATTCGTGTCAATGTCTGGGATTGTTGAAATTACCATCTTTGTTTTTCTAAAGTTTAGCTCTGAGAGCAATTCAGAATCATTAGCATCTCCAAACATACAAGGAAGATCTTTTTGTGTTAGATTATTAATTACATCTGGATCATAGTCAATCACTAAAAATTTCTTTTTGATTTTTCCAAGTGATTCAAGAATATCTAAGCCAATTCTATTGTAACCAAATAAAAGAATATCATAGCTTTTTACGTTTGCATTTCTACGTTGATCTACTTTGCGACCTTTTCTTTCAAAGATAGAAAGATATGGTGCTAAGAAATTGTAGAGCTTGTCTGAGTACAAGATCATATATGTTGAACCTGCAAATGTGAGTAGGGCAACAGCAGTTATAATTGAGAGGGTTCCTCCATTTAAGTGCCCCACAGTTACACCCATTGTGATTAAGATTAAAGAAAACTCACTAATTTGAGCAACCGTTAGTCCTGCAAGAAAACTACTTCGCTTAGTATATCCAAATAAACCCATGAGCGTCATTACAATAATTGGATTTCCAATTAAGACAAATAATGAAAGGATAACAATCAGCCAAATGTTATCAATTATGTTTGCAAACATCATTTGTGAGCCAAGGACAATAAAAAAGAGTACAAGGAAAAAATCCCGTAGAGGTTTTGTTCTACTGCTAATTTCAAAGTGGTACGGAGACATAGATAAAGCAATACCAGCAAGAAGTGCTCCTGCTTCAATAGAAAAGTTAAGATAATGAAATGCAGATGCTACTGCAAAACACCAACTAAGTGAGAAAAGAAGTAAGAATTCTTGTGATTTTGCAATCTTTTTTGTAACATAGGGAAGAACATAAAGCGTTAAGACGAACAATATAAGGACTCCGCCTATTCCCTTAAGTAGTGTTTGTACTGCTAGTGTGGTCAAATTTACACCAGCGTTAAGAGAAGAAATTACAAGAAGAATTGCTATTGCAATAAAATCTTGAATAATTAAAAAACCGACTGAAATTCTTCCATATAGTGAGTCAAGGTCTCTTTTATCAGAGAGAAGTTTCATAATTACAATAGTACTACTAAATGCCAAGGCAATTCCTACATAAAGAGCTACAGTTGTTGAAAGACCCAAAAGTTTTGCAATACCAAAGCCAATTGAAGTAGTAAAAAGAACTTGACCGAGGCCTGTAACAAGAGAGATTTTTCCCACATCCTTAATTACTTTAGGATTTAGATTAAGACCTACAAGAAATAAGAGAAGAGCAATTCCAATCTGTGAAAATGCTGTTAGGGTATCTGTTGAGCTGATAATATCTAATACTAAAGGGCCTGCTACTATCCCACTTAGAATATAACCAATAATTGCTGGTTGGCGAAGCACGCTAACAATGCCTGTAATTATTACCGTAATAATAAGTATTAAACTTAATTCTATGAATATCTCTGGATTGAGTCCCATCTTTACCTCTTTATAATGTACCTAATTTTTTTGCTACCTTATCATATTCGCGAATAAGAGATTTCATCTCAGGAATTTTTAATGAGTAGTAACGTTCTCTTCCTTGCATCCTTGTGTTTAAAAGCCCTAAGTCAAATAATTTTTTGAGGTGTTTTGAAGCATTAACTTCAGTTAATGAATATTTCTCAGCTACACCATGCACTGTATTTTCTTTTCTTAAGAGTAAATGAAGAATGTCTCGTCTAATTCTTGAACCTAGGGCACGCGCAAGTTTTTCATCCGGCATAAAAAAAAGTAAATTTATAGAGTATTTAAAGGTTTCCAAGTTTCGAAACAATGAAATGGAAAGAAAGTAGGGTTATTTTGGCAATCTTGAAAGAATGTTTAAAACCTCTGTATTAAATTTGGAGAAAGCAAACCATTTCTTCCCTAAATCCTTTAGGGATGCACCGATATGATAGACAGTGTGGCCATCAATGATCAGAAATCTATCATGAGAACTTTCAAATTTCTTTATTTCAATGAAAGGATACTGAGAATTATAC
Source organism: uncultured Methanosarcinales archaeon (assembly GCA_964344285.1). Taxonomy (GTDB): domain Archaea; phylum Nanobdellota; class Nanobdellia; order Woesearchaeales; family GW2011-AR9; genus CAYFMM01. Next base: position 204,795 of record CAYFMM010000001.1, read on the forward strand.
TTCCTTAAATCTAACCCTAATTGTTTAGTTGTGTTCTGGGTATAAATAGTGGTTTTTACATCCTTATTTCTCTTTGAAAATAAAATTAGAACTGATTCGTCAATATAATTGTCAATTAAGATTATTGATTTATTTGCACTTTTAATCAAGTTTGAAAAAAATAGATACGCATCAAATATTTGCCCTTCGAAAAATATTCCTTTTTTAGGCGTAATACTTTTGTCTTCTAAAGTCGCAAAGATTTTAGCAAATTGAATATCGTTCTCAAGCTGTTTCTTTTCTACTAAATCTAAGCGTTGAAAGATCCCTGCATTTTGAGAGAGGAATCTTCTCATTGCAACGAAGGTATTTATTATTTGAATACTAACCTCTATTGCTGTTTTACTTCTTAACACAGCAGAAAGCATGGAAACTCCTTGTTCTGTAAAGACATAAGGAAGATATTTCCTATGTTTACCTTTCCCTTTTGAAATCGCAAATTGCGACCTTAAAGAATGAAACTCAGATTCTGTTAACTGAAACATGAATTGAGCAGGAAATCGAGAGCTATTTCTTTTAACTTGCTCATTTAGCCTACGGACTTCAACATGATACAATTCAGCCAAATCACTATCTAACATTACTTGTAATCCACGAATGGAATGAATTTTATTTTTAATCTCAGTTTCAATTAAACCATTGTTGTAGACCATAAAAGTTATTTTTGAACTTGCTTAATAAAACCTAACCATATAGCAAATATATAAACGAATAGAGGATAAAATTTGAGGGAAACTGAAAATTGAAAACTCCATCACATAAGCTTATATAGTGGAGTTTAAATTAACACTTATGAAAAAATTCCAACGTCCAAGAGCTAATAGAAGAGATTCTAAAAGTCAATCTGAAAATAGTCCTAAATCAAGAGGCAAGAAACCTTTCAAAAAGGATTTTAGACATAGCAGAGGTAATAACCAACGCGATGTTACAATGACCAAAGTTATATGTTCATCCTGTGAAAAGCAATGTAGAGTTCCATTCAAACCAACTTCTAGCAAACCTGTATTTTGTAGCGATTGTTTTGAAAAAGAAAATAATAATGGAAAGAAGGAAAGATCTGCTAAGACTTCCACCCATGAACTTGACTTAATCAATGAGAAATTGAATAAAATCATGAAGGCATTAAAGATTGAGTGAATAGATAAGAAACCTTTTTAAACCATCCACTAAATTCAAGTATAATGGAGATGTGGGACTTGTATCCTGAATCCAAAAATGCATTTAGTTGCGAGTAATGCACGCAGGAGATAAAAATGGGAATATACAAATATGTACAGAAAATTTGGAAAAAGCCGCATGAGAACGAGCAGTGGCGAGAACATTTAATGGCTTGGAGAAGAGAGCCAGTAACAACAAGAATTCTAAAACCTACAAGAATCGATAGAGCACGAGCTTTAGGGTATAAAGCAAAACAGGGATTTGTTGTAGTAAGACAAAGAGTATCAAGAGGAGGTCACACAAGACCACAAATCAAAGGCGGAAGAAGGCCTAAAAGATACGGAACAAGATTAAACTTAGACAAAAGCTACCAACAAATCGCAGAAGAAAGAGTTCAAAAGAAGTTCAAGAACTTAACATTACTAAACTCTTATTGGGTTGCACAAGACGGTAAGTTTTACTGGTATGAAGTAATCTTAATTGATTCAAACCACCCGGTAATTAAGTCTGATAAAAAACTAGCATGGACAGGAAAAGATAAGAACAAATCAAGAGTTTTCCATGGTAAGACCAGTGCTGGTCAAAAAAGTAGAGGTATGGTTCGTTAGGCCTTTACTCTTTATTTATTTCTATCATTTTATTTATTCTGGTTCTTAAAATAAATCTTTATATACCCATTAGTCTTTTCTATTGACATGAAAGATATTCCCTTAGGTACAGTTCGAGTAAAAAAAGACCTTAAAGCATACGAGAAAACAAGAACTGGCTGGAAAAAGAGTGCTAAAAAATTTCCTGGGCTTGTGCAGGCAGTTAAATTGTTTAAGGCACATAAGAATTTTGATGCATTAGTTGACATGAAAAATCCATTATTTCTAAAGGGACAAGTAAGCAGAGAAGGACAAATTCAAGGTGCAAGAATCACTGTTTTACCAGGCGGAGAAAAAATAGACAAAGCATATTCATTATTTGCAGAGCACCTAACATTTCACGACCAAGATTCACATGACCATTGGGACGTATTATTTCAAAATAAAGGAGGGACGTGGGCGTATTGTTACTCCGAGAAAAAGCGATTAGAACATAAAAACCGTAAGTTTAAGAAAGTGCATGCCTTTGATAAAGTTCATTCTGTTTTAAAGAAAAATGTTGAAAATGCACTAAAGGATAAAAATGATCACCTTGCAGTCCCTATGTATACATTACTCACAACATATATGCGAATTGGTAACGAGACTTACTACAAAGCCCATGGTCATAGTGGACTGACTACCTTAACAAAATCTAATGTTTCTGTAAAAAAAGATATAGTGACATTCAATTACTTTGGAAAAGATGGAGTTCCTCGAAATATAGTTCATAAATTTCCAAAGGCCTATATTGCAAGATTGCAAGCTATGTTAAAGCCGCTTAAGAAAAGTGAGTTTGTGTTTCATTCTTGTAAAACAAAAAGACCCTTACAAGAACAGCAATTCAAAAAAGCGTTTAAACATTATTGTGGCAAGGAGTTTTATCCCCACATTATTAGGTCACATTATGCAACAAAGCAGGTTCAGAATTTTTTAAAAGGTAAAAGGAAAGCTGCTAAAGAAGAAGTAAATGCATTGTTTTTAGATATTGCAGCCCACCTGGGGCATAAAAAATTTGTAAAAAAAGAAAATAAGTGGAAAGACAATTATTCCGTTACTGTAAGCCATTACATTCAGCCTGAATTATTTGAGAGAGTGAAGAAAATTACAAAGTAAATATTTAGTATATAGCTTTGTTTTATTAAGGCTTGAATTATTTTCTCTTTATGAAGATTTTTAGTATCCTCTTTTTAGTGTTCCTCCTTACTTCATGTATCCCAGAAGAAAGTAAGACAATAACACAAATCAGAGATTATGGAAAGATAGAAGTGTTTTTTTGCCCACAAGAAAACTGTGAAAAAGAATTAGTCAATTTTCTAGATTCTGCACAAGAGAGTATTGATTGTGCATTGTTTGATATTGGACTAACGTCTGTTAAAGAGAAATTGCTTGAAAAGAAAAATGAAGCTCGTGTGCGTGTTGTAACAGATAATGATTACACACATAAATTTAATCATTCGTTTGTAAGAGAGGATAGTTATAAGTTGATGCATAATAAATTTTGTATTGTTGATAGAAAAAAAGTAAGTACTGGAAGTATGAACCCTACAGAAAATGGTGCACATAAGAATAATAATAACCTAATATTGATGGAATCAAATACGATAGCTGAGACTTATGAAGCTGAGTTTGTAGAATTGTGGCAAGGTGAATTTAAAGGTGGGGAGAGAAACGAAGAAAAAAAGATTATTTTTAATGATGGAAGTATTGTTCAAATCTATTTTTGTCCTGAAGATAATTGTGCATATCATGTAAAAGAAGAGTTAAAAAAAGCTAAAGAGTCAATTTATTTTATGACATTTTCATTTACACATACAGGGATTGCAAATGTATTATTGTTAAAACAAATAGATGGAATTAATGTTAGTGGCGTAATGGAAGCACGGCAAGTAACAAAGTTTTCTGAATTTGAAAGGCTAAAGTTTAATGGAGTAGATGTAATAAAAGATTCAAATAAACAGAATATGCACCATAAAGTGTTTATTATCGATGAGAAAGTTGTAGTTACTGGTTCATTTAATCCTACGAATAATGGCAATAAAGGAAATGATGAGAATTTAGTTGTTATTGAAAATGAGAAAATTGCAAAAGAATTTGTAGATGAGTTTAGAAAATTAACGAAGTAAGTTAACACCTGAGTTCCCAACTGGTTTTGCAACCCTTCCTGTTTGCAATCCAGAGGGCATTTTTCTCGGTCCCCTTTCAGGGCGCGATGCGTTTAGTAAAGTATCAAGCGACTTTATTATTGGAACTTTATTATTGTCAAAAGATTGATTTTGGTTTGCTGCTACATCTACATTTTTGCTTGGATCTAAGTATTCTGGAGTGAAAACATTTCTACTAACAGTAAAGCCATTTGCAACGGGATTTGCCACAATATCCTCAATTTTAAGGTACTTTCCATCGACATCTTTTGCATAAATTTCCGCATGGATTGGTTCATTGGGCGCTAGTGGTTTGTGTAAAACAGCTAAAGTGTTCGCACCGTATCCAAACATAGCTGCTCCCCTGTCTTGAGTTTGATTAATTTTAGGTAGAACTTGATTAGCAGAATACACTTTAGGAGCTTCTTGTTTATAACTACATAATGTACCACTTGCACTTGGAACTAAAGCTAATGGTAACGCTGCGAGAGGAACTCCTTTATATGCCATATTTGAGCTAAAATAGACTTTTATTAATAAATCTAACGTATATACCGTAAATATATATCAGAGTACACGATAGTTTTGCTTTCTTTAGGATTTTCAAAAGTGAAATATAGCGAAACCTAATAGACAATAACTTGCATTCACCCCCAAGATAAATCAAGGGGATTTCTGCTTATTTCACTTAAGTATACGCTGGTTCTAGTACGATAAGATTAGGCTGAGCATTTATAGCGGGTGGAAATGATTTGCTAAGAGAATGTGTAAAAGATGTGATGCACAAAACATTATCAGAAGAAACATATTCACAATACATTAAAACTTTATGCCCAGTGTATGATAGGTTTAATGAACTAATCATAGATAGAATCGAAGAAGTTGCAAAAAACAGAGAAGTAAAAGTTGTAAATATTGGCATAGGAGTGGGTAATTTAGAAGCTGCAATATATGATAGAGGAATAAGTAAGAACATTTCTATAATTGGAATTGATGAAAGCGCTGATGCATTAGCATATGTGAAAGCAAGATTAGGAAGAAAGATGGATTTGTCTGTGGAGCAAGGAGTTATTCCTAATGTACATTTACCAAAAGCAGACATTTATGTTTCTGCAATGACATTACACCATATTCCCAAAAAAGAAGAAAAAAGACGGGCGTTTGATGAGATCGCTGATGCACTAAAAGATAAAGGAAAATTCTTGCATTTTGAAATGTTTACTAGTGATGATCAAGCCAAAAGAGAGTTATATTTTGAAAAATTAAGGGACAACTTAGAACCACAATATTCTTTTGCAGAATGGATGGATGCATCAAGTAAAGTGGACTATTTTTGGACGTTTACAGAAGAGAAAAAAGTATTAGAAAAGAGAGGAGAAATAAAAGTTAGAGCAGAAGAATTGCCTTTTTTGCTTTACGAATTTACTCGTACATGAACGATAAAACTTATATATCTCAAAACAACCAGGCAAGTATCATGTGGGTTGCCAAGGTTAAACTGATTCATTCTAATTGTATTAGCAGCCAACTATGTAAAAAATATGGCATTGTAAATCTTGTTTATGGTCTTGGATATTACGAGGATAAAAATCACATTTATTTTAATATTCTACATATTCCCCGAGGAGATGAAAAGAAAGTGAAAAATTTCATTCGCGAGGTCAAAAAAGATAAAAGAATTGTGAAGTTTGAGCAAAGCGGAGAGATGTTTTTTACGTTAATACGTGAGCCCAAAAAGAATCATTATTTAGTTCATTTTTATAATCCCAAGATTTTTTATTTGAAACCAGATATTAATACAGCTTCTGGTCATGAGATTTATGAGATTGCAAGTTGGGATAAAAAAGAGTTACAAAAATTTATTGAAATGTGTAAAGAACATATGCAAGGAGAGTTGTTAAAGTTAAAGGATGAAAAAGTTTCAAGTATATTTATGCCCAATATTTCGCCGAAATTAACGACAAAACAATTACAGGCATTAAGTCTTGCCAATAGCCACGGTTATTATAATTACCCTCGAAGAATTCAACAAGAAGACCTTGCAAGGATTATGAAAGTTTCTAAGTCTACATTCCAAAGCCATTTACGTCATGCAGAAAAAAAGATCATGCCTTTTTTAATTGGGCAAGCACAATTTTTACATGAGGGTTAATTATCCCAACCTATCCAATATAGAATGTGCGTTTGATGTGGTCAAGTAATCTGCAATTTCCTTGTTTTCTGCTCTTAAGAGAAATTGCATCATTAAGGATTGTTTTTCTTGGTTACTTACTCTTGCGAGTTTATCTACTAAGATTAGGCCATAAGGGTAACCAATGAATAGAGCGTCACTTGCGTTTGGGATTAAATAGGGTAAAAGTCCTTTATTGCCTTCAAAGCGAAAGACGTGTTTTGCGCTTGGATGAAGTTTTACAAAAGAAGTGTTGTCAATATCATAATGCCAAGTTCCTTGTGGACCAATCTTGTTGAGTAAGACAACTGGGCTGTTGCCAGAAGTTGTAAACAAAGAAGAGGATTTTGCCAGCGCAGAAGTTGTTGTTGGTAGTGAAAAGAGAAATTGCTCTTCTCCTTTAAACGTTGGCTCTAAGGTACCATCTAAGAGAATAAAATCAGTATCTTGAATTTTTTTTGCTATTGAGAGTTCTGCAAAACGTCTTGCCATGTTTGTTATTTTTGAAATCGGTGCTCGTTCTGCTCCTGTTTTGATACTTGAGTCATTTGAGCTAATTGTAAGGACGTCTTGGTTAAATAATGATTCTTGTAGTGGGAAAATTGTGCTTTCATAGATTAAGTCGTTATTTTTCCAAACAGCTTTTGTAAAGAGGTAAAATTCATTATGTTGGTGTGCAATTTTTTTGTTGTTTTGTAGAGTAATTGCTGCTACTCTTATGAAGCTTAGACAAAAGTTTCCTGAAGAAATGATCTCTGCTTGTCCACCATCAATAAAGGTTATTTTTTTGTTTTCTAATGTTTGTAGTGGTGTAAAATTATGTTTGTCAATAGGAATTATTTTGTTATTTAAAATGAGTGCATCGTCTGTGTTAAAAGACTGTAATGTTTTTTTGATATGTGCAGAAACTTCTGAGAGCATGGTTTGATTTTAGGAAGGTTGGTTATTAAGATTTGTGTTGTGGAGAAGGTTAAAGAAAAAGAACGATAATTAAGAATATAACAAAAACAGACCCGAGCCCAAAGCCTAACCTTTTTTTATTTTTCCTAAACCAATATTTGTAAGGATGTTGTTTCCAAAACCTCAGTTCTTCCTTAAATTCCTTAGTCGCTTCGGTATCTTCAGATTCCCAGCGTTTCCGATTCTCTTTAGTTATGTTTAACTCCTTCAAACCGCCCGTCTGAACTATTTCTCTTTTCATTAATTTAAAGAAGGGACCGACATATAAATATTTTACTCAGAAACTCTCAATTCTTTCAACAATTCTTCTGCCCTATCTTTGTCGAATTGAATTAATATATCCACATATTTTTTTCCTAAGTCAATACTCTCTTGACAATCTGAAGAACAAGGAAAGTGAGAGATAACAACATGGTCTTGATCTCGTTTGGTTAAATTAGTAAATGCATTTGTTGGTTCTAATTGTAAATTAGGGTTGTTTTCAGAAAACCTTCGTGTAAAAAAATCTACACAACATGCAGGGTATCCCAAGATTTGACCTAAGTCAGCATCATTACTCATGAGTTCAAAATAACTTGCAAGCCACGCTTGTTGATCATCTTTAGAGATATAAACAAAGTGCATCCCTTGGCGCTTGTCTGTTTCTGGCACACGTATTCCTTTGTTAGAATAAGCTTGCTCATCTGCGAGTAGAACTTTAAATTTTGATTTGACTAAAGTAAGGTTGTTATCTTCACAGAATTTTTCTACTCTTAGTAATTCGTTTTCGTAAAACCCTTGTCGCACTACTTTTTTTGTATCTTGAATTAAGAGTAAAATCTCTTGTGCTTTTGACTTTGAGCCAAAGATGAGAGAGAGTTTATGAATCATAATGTTAGGAAGAAAATAGAGTATTTAATGATTGTTGTAATGTTATGAGTTTGGTAGAATCACATACCCTCAAGAAATAGAATATTTCTGGAGGTTTGCTATCACAAACCCACTGGTCAAGTATACAGATTGTTTATAAAGAACGGAATCTTAAGGTAAATATGGAAAAAGGTTTATCTATTTTTGAAGGAAAAGAGATTCGTAAAATTTGGTATGAGGACGAATGGTGGTTTTCAGTTGTGGATGTAATATCTGCTTTAACAGAACAAGATGACCACTTGAGAGCAAGGAAGTATTGGAACAAATTATCCCAAAGATTGAATGAAGAAGGTAGCGAAGTGGTGACAAATTGTCACCGGTTGAAATTAGTTGCACCAGATAGAAAATTACGGGAAACAGATTGTGCAAATACCGAAGGTTTATTTAGAATAATTCAATCAATTCCCTCTAAAAAAGCGGAGCCGTTTAAGTTATGGCTTGCAAAGGTAGGTTATGAACGTGTCCAAGAGATTGAAGATCCGGAGCTGGCCCAAAATAGAGCTAAGGAATACTATAAACTTAAGGGCTATCCACAAGGCTGGATCGACAAGAGATTACGGGGCATTGCCATTAGGCAAAATTTAACTGATGAATGGAAAGAAAGAGGGATTAAAGAACAAAAAGATTTTGCAATACTTACAGCAGAAATCTCTAAAGCAACATTTGGTATGACACCTAAAGAATATAAGAAACATAAGTCTCTTCCAACAAGATCAAAAGCTAATTTACGTGACCATATGGACGACTTAGAGCTTATTTTTAGTATGCTTGGTGAAAGAGTTACTACCGAATTATCTCAAAAAGAAAAACCAGAGACATTTGATAAAAACAAAGATGTTGCAAAAAGAGGAGGTAGAGTTGCAGGGAATGCAAGAAAAGATACTGAAAGGGAACTTGGTCGTTCTGTAGTAAGCAAAGAAAATTATTTGCCTAATTCTAAGAAGAAGAAATTAAAATAAAAACGAACCTGGGAGGACGTTCGGCAGAACACAGAATTCTGAATTCCGTACACTGGCTTTCGAACCCCCGACCTACAGCTATCTTCCCCTCAGCCTACTTCGATCATCCCATACGGGAATACTCAGGAGTTCTTCATTGGAGTAGGAGGCTGTCGTTCTATCCAGGCTAAACTACAGGTCCTTAAAGAGTCAGAATTAGGGTTGTTTTTTATAATTTGTTGTTAGGGATTATTTTCCAGAGGGTAATTTCAAAAATCCAAAACGATCATTAGAAAAAGCTTGAGGTAAACGTTGTTGAAGTCTTTTTAGCCATGAAGAGACACTTTCTGCATCAGATCCTGAGTTCATTTGAGAAACTTTCTCTTTAACCTCGCCCATTACTACTTCAATTTCTGAAGTCTCAACAATTCTTGAGTCATGTACTGCAAAAGTAAGTAATTCTTCTAAATAGATTTCAGGCTTATAGTCATCGCCTGATTGAGGACCGTGCCAAGCTCGAGCAAGAGCCAACACCTTCTCACGCTTTTCTAAAGGTAAATTTGCAAAACTCTCACGGTGACCTTGTATATAAACAGGGTCAAACCCAATTCCTAAAATTGTAGGGTTTGCTACTTTAGTATCTATTACCTGTTGTTCTAACCTCGAATCGATCTCAGTTAATTCTAATCTCGCTTTACGTAGCAAAGCATATTCACACTTAACAAGAGGAGATAAAGCAGTTATTAAAGTATTTATCTCTTTTGTTAGGTCTTGATTTCCTTTTGGTTCTCTACCTGTTTCCCAGCGTAGAGGGTGTAGGTGGGCATAAGAATCATTATCTTGATATTGACCGGCAATAAGAGTCACTTGGCGAGATTCCAGACCTAACTTATCCATCTTACGTAAAACACCTTGATTTCCAAGAGCCAAGTATAAGGTATCAGTTCTTGAGCTTTCTAACATACTTACTAAAACATCTTCGCGGTTTAATCTTTTCCTAGCATAATTTGCCAATTCATGGTCTCCTTCTTCGGAATATCTCCCAATTCTCTCTAGCTTTTTTTCCCTAAGGCGATCATATACACCTTCTTCTTTTTCTGTTAGGATTCCATTAACTTTCGAGATTGAAGCAGTAGCTACCTTAGTTGAGGAATCTTGTGTATTTTTTTGAATTTCATCAACTACATAGTTTCTATCATTAATTAGAGGAGCATCCTTTACCCCTTTTTCTGAAAGAATCAAAATGTTTTTGGGTTCAATTACCAAACCTGCAGTTTCATAAATTCGTGGTTTAAGATCAGACCATAGAGCAAGAGGAATAAACTCTCTTTTATACCCTATTCTTGGTTGAGTACTTGTTCTTAGTTCATAGTTTTCCTCCATTATTCAACTAAAAAAAGACCCATTTATAAATTTTCCACTAAATAATGACAACTACCCATCTTGTCTTAGCCCCCATAATCTTTTTATAGTCCTCACGAATACAAACACCCATGGCAACATACATTTCAATTCAAGACGCAATGAAGCAAGGCTCTGGCAAAGTTAATGTGAGAGGCTGGGTGCATAGAGAAAGAGGCAGCAACAAGTTAAAATTTGTAATGCTGCGAGATTCTAGTAATATCATACAATGTGTATTGGAAAGAAAGAATTTTGAAGAGAAATGGGGTGAAATCGATAAATTACAAGTTGAAAGTAGTATTCAAATTACAGGAGAGATCAAAAAGGATGAAAGAGCCCCTTCTGGGTACGAAATTGCGGTGCAAGATTTCACTATTGTTGGCACAAGTGACAGCTATCCAATTACAAAAGATCAATCTGTTGAATTTTTAGCAGACAACAGACATTTATGGTTAAGAAGCAGAAAGATGATTGCAGTTTTAAAAATTCGAAGTACAATTTTTGGTGCAATTGATGAATTCTTTAAAGGAGAAGGGTTTTATGAATACCATTCTCCAATATTTCAAGCAGTGCAGTGTGAAGGTGGTGCTGAGCTTTTTGAAATGGATTATTTTAAGAAAAAAGGAGAAGTGTTCCTTGGACAAACATGGCAATTATATGCTGAGCCTGCAATTTTTGGATTAGAAAAAATTTATACTATCTCTCCTTCATTTAGGGCAGAGAAAAGTAAAACAAGCAGGCATTTAACCGAGTATTGGCATGCAGAGATGGAAGTTGCCTGGGCTGATTTTGACACCATTATTAATTACGGGGAAAAGCTACTAAAATTTGTGGTAAAGAAAGTTCTTGACACCAATAAGGCTGAGCTTGAGTTTCTCAAAAGAGACATTAGCAAATTAACTCCAGTTGTAGAAAAGCCGTTTGTGCGTATGACATATGATGAAGCATTAAAAGTTCTAAAAGAAAAATGTGGCATGGATGTTGAATGGGGCAAAGACCTAAGGACTGTTGAAGAAGAAAAGTTAACAAAGTTGTATGATGTGCCTGTTATCTGTACACATTATCCAAAGAAAGTAAAAGCATTTTATATGACTGAAGATCCAAACAACCCTGATGTTGTTCAAGGTTGTGACTTTTTAGCACCTGAAGGATATGGCGAGATTATTGGTGGCTCCCATAGAGAACACGATATTGAAAAAGTAAAAGAACGCCTTATTGCAGATGGTGAAGATCCAAGTGAATATGAATTCTATCTTGATACAAGAAGATATGGTAGTGTTCCACATGGCGGATTTGGCATGGGAGTTGAAAGAATCATTACGTGGATTTGTGGCCTAGACAATATTAAAGACTCTATTGCATTCCCACGAACAATGGAACGTTACAAACCATGATGCGTGAAGATAATTTAGTTTGGATTGACCTTGAGATGACGGGCTTAAATCCAGAGGAACACGTTATTCTTGAAATTGCGGTTATTATCACTGACAAAGAACTTAATGTGCTAGAACAAGTTGGTCCTTTTGCCTTGTCTGTAAGTGAAAAAGATTTATCCAACATGAATGAGTTTGGTAAAGTTCATTTTTCAATATCAGGTTTAATTGATAGAGTAAAAAGTTCTAAAGTAACTGCAAGAATAGCAGAGGAAAAAGTCTTAGAAGTTGTTAAAAAGTATTGTGAGCAAGGCAAGGGAATATTGTGTGGAAATTCTATTCATTGTGATAGAATGTTTTTACTCAAAGAGATGCCAGATTTGATGAAGTATTTGCACTATAGAATTATTGATGTATCAACCATCAAAGAACTTGTAAGAAGATGGTATCCTTCTGTTGTTGCGCCTTCTAAAAAAGAGTTGCATGATGCGTTAGAAGACATTAAAGAATCGATTGAAGAGTTGAAATTTTATCGTAAGAGTGTTTTTAGAGAGTTATAAGAAGTATTTTTGTAGAGCAAATAAGCATTCTGGGTGAAACTTTTCTCCTCTTTGAACCATATCCTTAATTTGGTCTACTGAAAAAAAAGCAACATCTGAGACTTCATTTGGATCTAGGTTTAGTTTTCCATCAAATTTTCCTTTGTAAAAAGCAATGAAGTGTTTTCTTCCATCATCAAGTTCAATAAAATGTTTTCCCAAAAATGTTAGTTCTGTTTTAATACCAATCTCTTCAAAAAGCTCCCTATTTGCACAAGTATCATAATCCTCTTTGCTATCTACGTGACCGCCCCCGCTACAATCCCAATAAAGAGGATAGCGACAACTATTTTTTGAGCGAAGTTGAAGTAGAATTTTATTATTTTCATTAAGAATAAATACTCCTGTTACTCTTAAGATATCAGAGTCTTTAGCATTAATTCTATCTAAAGTTTTAATTACAGAATCATTTTTGTCAACAACGTCTACAAGGCCTAATTCCATGAAGATACTTCAGAAGAGATATTTTATAAAATTATTGACTTATCCGACGTATTTACTACAACTAAGGCCATCTTTAATATCAATAATTTCTGTTTGTAATCTTTTGTCTGTTAGAACTGCTTGTTTGAAGTCGGCGCATTTTTCCATCGTAATATTATCGGCAATGAGAAAGCCTCCTTTTTTTAGAAGAGTTAGGCAAGGCTCTAAAACTTGCATGTACCCTTTTTTTGCAAAGTCAATAAAGATTAAATCAAATGATTGAGCGTTACCTGGTTTTTGTGCAAGGTCTTTTGTGAGTAATACACCATCACCAATTAAAATTTGTGCGTTGATGTCATGTGTTACAAAGTTTTGCATTGCTTCTGTTGCAATGTTGTCATTTAATTCTATTGTTGTTAGTTCTGCTTGTATTGAACCTAAAATAATTCCAGAATAACCATTAGCAGTTCCAAGTTCTAAGATACGTTGTGGATTGTGTTCTTTGATAAAGTCAAGCAACCATTGTCCTTTTTCTCTTCCTAAGATTGGAATTTTTCTTTTAATACTTTGTTGTTCTAGTTCGTTTAAGTCTTGAATTTGCATAGATTTTGTAAAAAACATAATTTTATAAAAGTCTTTTTCTTTAATTCTTAAAAAATATTTTGAGGTTGATAACTATGAATTATATAGCAGTATTAGTTGCAGCAATTGTTGCGTATGCAATCGGTGCATTATGGTATTCTCCGGTATTGTTTGGAAAAATCTGGATGCAGTTAAGTAAGGTAAAGATGAAGAAAAACCAAAATAAGGGTCTGATGTATTTCCTTGGTTTTTTAACAACATTGATTACAGCATATGTACTTGCAATGTTTTTAGGAATGTTAAATGTCGTTGATATTACAGGCGGTTTAACAATTGCATTTTGGGTGTGGCTTGGATTTTTGGCAACAACTATGCTTGGTGGAGTTCTTTGGGAGAATAAACCAGTTAAGCTTTACATCTTAAATGCAGCACATAGTTTAGTATCTTTGTTAGTGATGGGTGCTATTCTAGGTGTGTGGGTTTAAGAATTTAGAATTTTATTTTTTTAATTTTTTAATGGTATAATCCCAAGAAAGGACCTACTTCTTTAGATAACCGATATTTTCTTGAGCCCACCGTAGAAGGTTTCAAATTTAAAATCTGACCCAATTCTTCTTTTGTAAATCCCAAATCTGCCCCTCCTAAAAGTAATAAAGCATCCACACCATAATCTTCTTGAAACCTAACTAAGTTAGCCCTAGCAGAAGTTCTTCTTTCTAGATCTAATGGAGCAAAATCATCCCACTCTTGATATTCAAACACCTCCTTTTTAGTACTAGGCCTACCTAAATGAGTGTATGCAAGATTTCTTCCAATTGTAAATAACCAAGCTCGTGTTACTTTTGGCATTTTTTGATCTGCTAATTTTGTTTCAAGATTTTTCATGGCCTTTACAAATGTATCTTGGGCCAATTCCTGTGCAACTGCATAGTTTCCAGTCAAAGAAGCAATGTATTTAGTAAGAGGCTGTGAGTGCTCAGAATATAGGCCTGCAACTACTGCCTTACTTAGAACTGACGGTGCAACTAAAAAATCAATAGCAATAGACATTTTATAATTAAAGATAAAAGTGATTAAAAAGGTGTTGACACAAAACTACGCCACAACCACCTTATCATTTTTTCTAACTTTATGATCTACAACAAAAGTAACTACGTCCCCAGTGTTTGCAGATTCAATTTGCGTTCCATGTTCATCCCTTAAATCAACTATTTGTGCTGTAACGTCTTTAGTTGTCTTTCCAACAATTTCAATAGTTGCATTTAGTGTTAAAGGTTCTTTGAGTTTTACTTGTACCACATGGTTTTTTGCATAATAATTTTCAACGATCCCAAGAACTTGTTTTGGAGGTTGTTTTTCTTTACGTTGTCGGGGCGCATCCATACATTCCTGTGAACAAGTTTTGTTCATCTTTTCTTGACAATCTTCACAGACGATTACAAGTTTGTCACAGTCTAAGTTATGACAATTGATGTACTGTTCAGAGTCTTTACCACAGTGAATACACTCAGTGATTGCCTGTCCAATATCAGAAACAAGTCTATCATCAAAGACAAACAGGCCGCCTTCCCATTTCTCATCGCCCACTAGGTTTGCATAGTTAATTATCCCCCCATCAAGTTGATATACATTGTCGTAACCTTGTTCTTTCATGTACGCAGAAGCTTTTTCACAACGAATACCGCCAGTGCAGTATAAAACAACTTTTGTTTGTTTATTTTTAATTTGCTCAACTTTTTTAATAGCTTCAGGGAATTCTCGAAACGTTTTAATGGGCAGTTTAATCGCATCTTTGAATTTTCCAACATCAAACTCATAATCATTTCGTGCATCAATGATAACAAAATCTTCATTGTTTTCATACCATTTTTGAAGTTCTTTTGCAGGTAGATGCACTCCAGTGTTTTCTACGTTTACATCAGTTCCAAAGGCACAGATTTCTTTTCGTAGGCGTACAACAAGTTTGTGATAAGAATGATTTTGTAAAGGTTGTTCTCTAAACGTTAAATCTGCAAATAAGTCTTGTAATTTCTGTTTAAATTGTGCAATGTTATTGTTTGTACCACTTACAGCACCATTAATTCCTTCTTTTCCAATTAAAATTCTCCCTAAGATGTCATGCTCTTGGCAGTATGCTCGTAGTTCATCACGTAGCGCTTCTGGGTTGTCTAAATTGATGTACCTATAAAATGAAATGATTGTGTATGTCATTTATTTAAAAATAGACGTATATTTTATAAAAGTTTGGACGTAAAAATAGATGTAAAATGACAATCCAATGGCAACAAACATTGCGCAAAGCAATAGAAGAGATTCAATTAGAAGAAGAAAAGGAATGGTTTGTAGCAGATGAGCTTAGAACATTGGAGAATGGAGATGAGTTAATTGAGAAGTATGGAAAAGCAAAGTGGGCTGTCGTTGATTACCTAAATGAGAGATACAAAGGAAGAATTAAGAAAATTGACCTTCATCATTGGATTGAATTTGATAAAAGCGATGAAGTTGCATATTTTTTAAATGAAGCAGGATCTAATTGTTTGAATTATGCAGAGTATAAAATTCCGTACGCATTTAGAGTATGGAGTGGAAAAAAGGGATTTGTGATTGGTGTGATTCAAAAGGGCAAGAGCTTTGATGCATTTGAGATTGATAGCAAGAGAATTAAAGAAAATGAAGGTGCTGCATTTACGTTTTTTCGTGAATGTAAGAATGTTGTTTTTTTTGATAATCCATCTGAGGCAAGAGTCGTGTATTTAGAAGTAAAGTTGTGAATATGTCACATCTTTTTTATATAACATATTTCTGTATCAAAATGTGAAAAGATTAATTAGCTTAGGAATTGTAGCATTAATATCAGGGTGTGTCACAACCCCAGTTAAAAGAGCCCAAGACATCATTGGAAGAAATAAAATTTGTTATACAGAAGATAGTGATAAGAGAAATGCCAAGTTAAAATATATTAACGAATGTAAAGGTACTACCGAACCAAATGAGTATAGAATTAAAGTAGTTTGTGATAAAAAAATAAATTATTGTATTGCATATAATTCTTTTTATGATCCATAGTTCTTCTAAACATTTTTATAATAGTAATTAAAAGACAATTAAATGTATATTCTTAAACAACTTCCAGAGGATTTTATTGTACGTGAAATTAGTAATCTACAGGCAAGTGATTCTGGAAGATATGTATATATCAAAGTAACAAAGAAAAACCGTAACACACTCGATGTTGTAAAAGAACTTGCAAAACAGTTACATATTCTTGAAAAAAAGATTGGGTTTGCTGGAAGCAAGGATAAGCATGCGATAACAGAGCAAGTGATGTCATTATTTTCTGTAAAAAAGGAAAAAATTGAACAAGTAAAGATTGAAAATGTTGAAATTGAGATTTTAGGTTTTAGTGATGAAGGGATTCATTTAGGAGATTTACAAGGAAATAGTTTTGAGATTGTTTCAAGGAATCTTGATGGAAATGAAGTTGAAAATATTAAGAAATATTTTAGAAATAAGACTATTTTTGTAGAGAATTATTTTGATGAACAACGTTTTAGTGAGCATAATGTTGAGATTGGTAGAAAATTAATTTTGAAAGATTTTAAAGGTGCAGTAGAGTTAGTTAATGAAGAGAAAGTTCAAAGATATAGAAAAGAAAAGACAACTGATGCAGTTGGTGCACTGCGTATTGTGTCTAAAAGAATGTTAAAAATGTATGTGCACGCATATCAGAGTTTTTTGTGGAATGAAAGTGTAAGGATGCTTTTAGAGAAGTTAGAGATCAATGGAAAAAAGATAGGTTATTCTGAAGGTGAATTTTTGTTTGCAGATAACACTAGTGAGAAGTTAAAAAACCTTGAGATTCCTTTAATTGGGTTTAATTATGAAGAATTATTGGGAAGGGTTAATGAGAAATATAGACAAGAATTGCAAGAAATAATTGGCATTATTATGAAAAAAGAGAAATTGTCCAAGTTTGGATTTGTAGTTAAACAAATTCCTGAGTTAAGTTTAGAAGGAGAAATGCGTAAGATGTATTCAAAGGTAGAAGAATTAGAGGTAGGAAATGTAGAGCAAGATGAGTTAAATAAGGGCAATTCTAAAGTAAATGTTGGTTTTAAGTTAGGAAAGGGCAGTTATGCGACGATTGTAATGCGAAAGTTATTGGGGTGAAAAGACATATAAGCTTGTATTTGCGTCAAATTCAAGGTCTATGTCCAATTGTATCGGGTATCCTGAAACAAAGTGTTTATCTTTAAACAATCCAGATTCCATCTGATGGGTGTAGTGTACAACTGCCTTAGCGTTTAAAATTGAAGCTTTTTCTAGTAACAGAGTATCTGCAGCTTCCTTAGAGGAATGCTGACTCTCAAGTGGTCTGTAGTTTGGAGCACCACATAAATGATTAGGAGATTCTAAATAACTTAGAATATCTGCTGCTTTTCTCTGGTTAGGAGTAAGGTCTTCTTTTCGTTTGGAATTTTTCAAAAATGTGCTCCACAAACTCCGATAATTCACTGGCCAGGATTTTTTAATGCTAATCATCCTCTCTAAGTCCGATAAGCTTCCTGGGAAAAGAATAATTGATTCTGTGTCCATCTTAGTTACGCAGCCATATAACATAATTAAAGTTAAAAGCAGGAAATAATTAAAATTAACTTGTTTTTTTTCAATAAATTAACGTAAATTTTAAATAAAACGATAATTTCATAAAAATTATGCTCAAATTAGATCAAAAAGACAAACGCTTATTATACGAAGTAGATTTGGATGCTCGTCAAGGAACTTCCCAGTTGGGAAAAAGAATTGGACTGAGTCAAGAAGGAACTTATTACAGGTTGCAAAGGTTACAGAAACAAAAGATCATTTCAGATTTTGTTACATTGATCAACTTTGGTAAAATAGGGTTTACAGGATACGGAGTTTATACCAAATTCCAAAATATTGATGAAAAAAAGAAAGAAATAATTATCAAGGAATTATCTAAGCATAAGAATATTTATTGGATTGCAGAGTTTGGAGGTAAGTTTGATTTAGCATTTGCAATTGCTGCAAAAAGCATAGTTGAGTTTAACGAATATTTATTGGATATCTCAACCAAATATCATGACGTATTAAAAGACTTCTCCATAGCAATTAGAGTAGAATTAGTACAATTCCCCAGAGATTATTTAATTAGAACTAAAAAGCCAAAATCTAAAAAACCAAGTTTTGGAAAAGAGATCTTATTCGAAGGCTTGGATCAAACAGATTCCAAAATATTAAGGGAGTTGGGAAGAAATGCAAGAACCTCAACTTTAGAACTTGCAAAAAGAATTCAAAAATCAGCTTCGTCTGTTATTTCAAGAATTAAAAAGTTAGAACAAAAAGAGGTTATTCAAGGCCATAGTGCATTAATTAATTGTCAGAGATATGGTTTTGAGAATTACCAATTATTTTTAGAGACACACAATATGAATAAAACAGCTAAGAAAAGATTACAAACATATTGCCAGTCACACCCAAATATTATTTTCTATATCGAAACTGTTGGTCAGTGGAATTTTGAATTAATTTACGAGATTAAAAACCAAAGAGAATTGCAGCAATTAATGGTTGAATTGAGGACACTATTTCCTAAGATTATTAAAAACATAGAAACAGGAATTATTTTTAATCATAATGTTAAGTATAACCAGTATCCTTTCTAATCATTTTTTACACTTCCCACATACTCCATGCACATCGATTTGGAAATGGCAGACTTCGTCTTCTGTAATATGGTGTAAAAAGTCTACGTTTTTAACATCTAAGTGCTTTTTTTGGTTACATTTTTCACAAGTAAAGTGGATGTGGCTTTGTTTATGTAAGGAGTAAATTTTTCTATTATTGCAAATGTAGGAATGAATTTCTTGGTTTTCTTCTAAGTTTTTTAAAAAACGGTAGACTGTGGCAATACCAAGATTGTAAGGTTCTATTTTTGCATGAAGGTCTTCAACATTAAAAAAAGACTTAAATGAATTTAATGCGTTATGTAAGATCTTTTTTTGTTTAGTCATACGTTTCATCTTATTGATAACGATTATTAAGTTAAGTTTAAATAGTTATTGATTTGTTTTAAATATATGATGAACGAAGTCTTGTATACAATCATTAGTGTGTTAATAGTATCACTTGTTTCTATAGTGGGAATTATTACGTTAGCAATGAAAGAGAAGTGGATGCGCAAGATGTTACTAACGTTAGTAAGTGTATCAGCTGGAACTTTAATCGGGGGTGCTATTTTGCATCTTCTTCCCGAAGCTATTGCAAAACAAGGATATACGCTAGGATTAGGATTAGTAGTAATTATAGGGATGTTGTCTTTCTTTTTGATTGAGCGGTTTATTCATATTCATAATACGTGCAAAGTTAATGGGAGCGATAGTAGTAAAAAAGGACATAGCCACGGACATAAACATTTTCCTGCAGAGGATTATCCATTGTTACATGAGTCCCACCGAAAACACATTGGTGTAATGAATTTACTCGGCGATGGACTCCATAATTTTGGAGATGGATTAATTATTGCAGCAGCATATTTAACAAACCCTGCAGCAGGAATAGCTGCAACAATTGCTGTTATTTTACATGAAGTACCTCAAGAGATTGCTGATTTTGGCGTGCTACTGTATGCTGGTTTTTCAAAGTGGAAAGCAGTTTTATTTAATATGGCATCTGCAGCTATTGCAATCATTGGTGCAATTGTGGGTCTTGTGCTTGGAACAACGTCTGAGGTATTTATGCAGTTTATTTTACCTTTTGCAGCAGGTGGATTTTTGTACATTGCAGGAACAAACTTATTTCCAGAATTACATAAAGAATGTAGTGTGAAGGATTCAGTGATTCATTTTGCAGCAATCCTCTTTGGTGTTGCATTAATGGTATTATTATTATTTATGGGACATGCACATTAGATTTTTAACTAATAAATGTAATTGGAGGTTTTACACATGAGAAAAATAGTTTTAGTGACAGTACTACTTGTGGCACTAAGCTTACTAGTTTTAGGTTGTGATACAGAACTTGGTCACTACGAAGGCGATGGTCACGGCCACAGTGAAGATGAGTTTGCAGAGCACGATGACGATCATGAAGATGAAGAAGAGCACGTGGAAGAAAGTCATGATGATGTAATGATGGAAAAGTAGATTTTTTTGTTTTTAATTTGTTTTTTTGATTCTAATATAACCAAATATTTAATAAAGAGAAAGGGAAATTAGCCTAATGTGGGCCCGTCGTCTAGCCTGGACAGGACGGCTGGCTTCGGTTGTGATTATAACAGAAGCTACCAGCAAACTCCGGTTCGAATCCGGACGGGCTCATATATTATATATTACAAAAGAAGGTGAAACACATTATGTCAAATCCAAAAATTCTAATCAACCAAACGGTTGCTATTTTATGTGATGGAAATAATATTGAAAGAAGTATTCATGAGCAATCAGGCAATACAAACACAATGGTTAATTTTGATACACTAATCCCTAGATTGTTAAATGGAAGAGGACTTAACCGTTTAATTTATTTTCGTGAGGGTCAAAATATTTCATATAAACTGGCAGAAAGGCTGCATACTAATTATTATGGATCTGTTGTTGCATGTCATAAGACCGCAGACATTCCATTGTCAATTAAAGCAACACAACTTGCTTCTAAAGTAGATACAATCATCATTATGTCTGGTGATTCTGATTTTATTGATCTTGTAAAACACTTAAAGGCAGAAGGGGTTAGAGTTGAAATTGCAGCTGTTGAAAAAACGACTTCAAGGCATCTTAAAGAGGAAGTTGATTATTTTCATCCAATTACAAAGAATGATTGGTTTAGTTATACTTCTAAATGGACACCACGTAGAGATTTTAGAAAGGACAACAATTCTGAGAAAAAAG
This sequence comes from uncultured Methanosarcinales archaeon, assembly GCA_964344285.1. Taxonomy (GTDB): domain Archaea; phylum Nanobdellota; class Nanobdellia; order Woesearchaeales; family GW2011-AR9; genus CAYFMM01. The sequence goes on from CAYFMM010000001.1 coordinate 226,024, forward strand.
ATGTGAAAATAGAAACTAAAGTTGAGGAGAAAAAGGAAATCAAGATCCCTGAAGTGAAAGTTGAAAAAGCACCTGAAATGCCAAAGTTAGAAAGCTCTGAGACAAAGACCCCAGTTAAAAAAGCTGTTGAGGCAAAAAAGCCAGTGGTCAAAAAAACCACAACTACAAAGAAGGCTGAAGTAAAAAAAGCAGAGCCAAAAAAAACAGTTGCAAAAAAGACAACAAAAACAAAGTCAACAGCAGCTAAAAAGTCTACAAGCCCTCCAAAGATGAAAGGAGCAACTAAAAAGGAATAAGTTATTCTTTTCTAAGAGAAAGTCCAACTAGTGGGCCATTTCCTTGCTGTGGACCAACATAGAATGCAAAAGAATCATTACTTGTTCCAATATGAGTAAACTTTTCACCATTTGCAGTATAGGTTGGATTAGTCCCAAGGTTTCTTACTCCAAATCCCCTACTTCCTTGTTGAATTGCTACATGATTTAATCTTGAGTGAATAACGCCGTGGTTTGGGTTTGAAGAATTTAGATATACTGTTCCAGTGGAACCAGGAAGTGGAAGAAGGGAGTCGTCAATCCTGGTAATACCTTTTGCTTTTGTTGCATCATACCCTGCAATTGCAAGATGGCCATCCATAACTACAGGGGCACGGCGAATAGTTACAATACCGCCTGAGACTTCCAGTAAGTCAGTTATATCTACTTCTTGTTGAGGTCTGCCTCGAGGCATACCATGATAAATGGATAAGATTGTATTTGTCATAAGAAACTTATTCCAACAGCCATTTATAAACCTTTTGTCTCTTTTGAGTAGTGTCAATGCAATGCGTAAACAGCTTCAGCAAGCATTAAGATAGCTAAAATTAAGGGTAAACTTTCTTGTAAAAAAGATAGTGCGAATAAAGCAAAGTAATGTAGAAGATATAACGCAGCTGGAAGTATGAAGATTACAAAAGTTATTAAGTTAATTGCTTTGATTTCTTGTTGGTTTGCTTTGATGTGAATTAGTGAGCTAATTTGCAGAAGAATCATCAAAATTGCTGCAAGAAGAAGCTTATCAATAACAATATCAAGTGAAAATGAGTTGAAATTTTCAAGTAGAATTAACGCCCCTAATGGAAGCATGATAATTGCCAGAGTTTTATGGATGAGTGACATTATTTTATTTCCTCTGCTAATTTTTTGAAGAACGCCTGATAAGCAATAAAGAAATGGAATGTTTTTTCAATAATTGTTTTAAGTTCATCTTCTCCCTCCAATTCAGGAGAAAAAGTGAGGTTGTCACCATTGCTAAATTTAAAAGCCTTTATTTTTGAAAAGAGTCCTCTAATTTTAACAATAGTTTTTTGTATTGTTTGGATAAATCTCCTAAATAAGGTACTCACTTTAGAATCAGTTGTTTTTATCTTTTCTTTTTCTTTATGACAAAAATCAAGAACATATTTTTTTAGCCTTTTTCGTAAGTTTTCTTCCAATTCATGAAGTTTAATAGATTTTTTATCTTTTATCAATTCAGCATGTGCCTCAAGTTTGAGTTTAGCAAAAGAATCTTTAATTTCTTTTTCTGTTGCCTGCTCAAATGCAAGAAGATGCACTAATTTTTTTCTGAGTTCATCAGATTCTTCTTCTAGTCCAACTAATAGATCTGATACTTTAATAAAAAGCCCGTGTACCCAAGGAAGATGATCGTAGTTATAGTTCACATGCCCAATAACATAATCTAAAGCGGCAAGTTTATCTTCAAATTGTTTGAGTCTTACTACTAAGGTTCTTTCAGAATCAATGTCTTCGTGAATATCCTCCAATATTATCTGAATCATTGGATCAATCTCAGATTCAAAATATTCTTCTAATTCGTCCATACAAAGATCACACAAAACTCATTTATAACCTTATCCCCTAAACTTTTATAAAGGAAGATAGATCTAAACAACCATGGTTTTAGAAAAGCTTGGAGATTCATTAAAAAGTACATTAAATAAGATTACAAAGTCGGTTTTTGTAGATGAAAAACTCATTAATGAACTGGTTAAAGATATTCAAAGAGCACTATTACAATCAGATACAAACGTAAAGTTAGTGTTTAGCTTGAGTTCTAAAATCAAAGAACGAGCAAAGGAAAAAACTCCCCCTGGAATTACAAAAAAAGAACAGTTAATCAATATTGTGTATGAAGAGTTGACAAATTTCTTAGGAAAAGAAGTGCATGAGATTCCAATTACAAAAAAGCCAACCCAGATTATGCTTGTAGGTTTATTTGGTTCTGGTAAGACAACAACTACAGGGAAATTAGCAAAGTATTACAAAAAGAGAGGGCATAAAGTAGCTGTAATGCAAACTGATACGTGGAGACCTGCTGCATATGACCAACTTGAACAGTTAGCAAAGGATGTAGGCGTTGATTTTTATGGTATTCGAGAAGAAAAAGACCCAGTTACAATTTACAAAACATTTGAAGAGAAGTTACAGGACTATGATATCGTGATTGTGGATAGTGCTGGTCGTGACGCATTATCTGATGAATTAATTGCAGAACTTAATGAACTAAATTCTGCTGTGCAAGCAGATGAAAGATTACTTGTTATTTCTGCAGACATTGGTCAAGCAGCAGAAAGACAAGCACAAGCATTTCACAATAGCTGTAATGTAACTGGCGTTATTGTTACAAAATTAGAAGGAACAGCAAAAGGTGGTGGCGCGCTTAGTGCATGTGCTGTTACAGGAGCACCGATCAAGTTTATTGGAGTAGGAGAAAAAGCAGATGATTTAGAGGTATTTTATCCACAAAGATTTGTTGGAAGACTCATTGGCATGGGCGATATTGAATCACTATTGGAAAAGGCAAAAGAAGTAATTTCTGAAGAAAAAGCAGAAGATATGAAAGAGAAATTTATGAAGGGTGATTTTAATTTAGTTGACCTTTATGACCAAATGAGTGCAATGAAAAAGATGGGTTCTTTTAAGAAAATTATGGGCATGATTCCAGGGATGAGCTCAATGCAACTTCCAAAAGAAATGCTTGATGTGCAAGAAGGAAAACTTGAGAAATGGAAGTTTGCAATGGATAGTATGACAAAAAAAGAGTTAGAAGACCCAGACATTATTTCTGCTGATCGTGTTGATAGAATCGCATCTGGTTCTGGCCTGAGTATTGGAGTGATTAGAGAGTTATTAAAACAGCATCGCCAGAGTAAAAAAATGATGAAGATGTTTAAAGGCGAAGGCGATATGAATAAGATTATGAAAAAGATGAAAGGTAGAATGCCCAAGGGCATGGGGTTTTAAAAAATAATTAAAGAATAATAACCCAATTAATTTCTTTCTTCTCGAAACCCACAATCTTTACAGTATTTTACAGTAAACATACCATCTGCAAATTTGTGTTGACCTTCGTGAAGTTTGTTTTTACATTCTGGACAGTGAATTAACATGTAGTAAGTAAAGAAAGAGAGTTTATATTTATTGCTGTTTTAATTTAGAAGTGTCTAAGAGAGCATAACTATTAGGGTCTTCAATATCAAAATCAGTTAGGCCACGAATTCTTGTGCCGTGTAAATTATCAAAATAAGCTTTATTTTCATGTCCATGAAATAAGTATTTTACAGAGTCAAGTCCATCAATTAACTCCCGCAAAGGTCTATTTCCCCCTGGGAGAAAGCGAGAATGGCGAGGACCACTATGAGAAATTATTACCTGAGATTGTGATTCTCTAAGTGCATCAACTTGTTCTTTTCTAAAGTGATAGAATCTTGCTTTATTCCCAGTTACTAATCTAAGTGGGTTTTCATATTTATTATTAGCATGAACTCCCCCTAAAACACCAAAAGTAACGTCATCCAAAGTAAAAGTAGAACCATTGTCATGAAAATGAATTCCTTGAGGAAGAGTTAATTCCTTATCAATTACTTTTGCCCAAAGATCATATGCATCATGGTTTCCAACAATAACATGAAGAGGTATTTTTTCAAATAAATCTAATTTTACTTCAACATAATCAGCAAAGTCTCTTCTTTTAGGAGCTTTAGGTCTGTGTACAGAATAGCCATTTACTGTGTACTCTCCATCACCAACCACTATTATTGCTTCTGCTTCTCTTTTTTCAGCTAGTTCATGCAAAGGAAATAACTGTCCAACCGGATCGCCAACAACCAATATTTTCATATAAATTACTTTTTAGAGATTTTTTAAAAGACTTTTGCCGTAAATTAAAGACTACAAAGAATTTATATATTTTAAATTAATACTGAGCGTATGAGTAAATTATCTGATAACCTTACCAAAAACGTAGATATTGCACAAAGAGCACTAGGCAAACTTCTTTCGATCACTCTTTTATTTCAAAGAGCGCAGGCTATTTCTCAAACTGAAGCAGAAGTTCGTTTAGTTAAAAAACAAGTATTACGGATTTTACGTAAAGTAAGCAGAAGGGTTAGTGCCGAAGTTTCTTTGTTAGAGAAATTATTACAGCAGTTAAATGAATTATATAAATACATTAAAGATGATTTTGCAGACGCTTTTAGACAAGACGATGGGTTTGAAACTCAAATCAAAGTATATACTGCAAAATTAATTGAAGGATCTGGACCTAGAAGTACTTTATATAAGAAAATTAAAAGAAGTTTTGATAGTAAAGAAATATTTAATACATTAAATGCACATAACCAAGAAGTGTTATTACCCTTAGATGCGTTACTTAAGGAGATCATAACATATATTCATCGAAATGAAATTGCAATTAAGAAAGCTAGTGAGAAAGTACCTGCAGTAAAATTGGAAATTGTAAGTAAAGGAGAAGTTATTTTACTTGATACAAGCTATTTACGTGAACTAGAAAAGGCACAAAATGGAAAAGAGTATAATATAGAATGTGTGGGAGACTGTTTTTTAGTAGAGGAAGTATTAGATGAATTAAATAAACTGAGTACAATCTTCAAAAGAAGACTTGTTCCTTTAAAGTTTATAAAATACCTAAAAACTAGAACCCAAATTATAAAAGTAGAAGCTGATGAGCATATAGCACAAAGAATTAAAACCATCTGGCAAGCAACTCCAAAGGGACGCAATGCGTCAGTAAGAGAAATAGAATTATTTGACAAGACTGCAGATTTTAAAATTATTGCATATGTGTTATTGCATCCAGAAAAAAGAGTTTTAATTCTTACAGAAGATAATGATATTATTGGAATGGTAACTTACCTTAAAAGAGAAGGTTACAACGTTCGCTTTGAAACGTTTGAAAAATTACAACAAGCTGCTTAGTAACTATTAATTATCCCCTCTAGCTCAGGAGTTAAAGAAACAACATACAGTTCAGATTCTGATTGAATAAGTTGGTTATTTGTATTATCGTAAAGCTCATTTCCAGATACATAACGGGCAAACATTGGATCTTGAGGGAGTTGTGCTGTAACTGGGATCACATATCTTTCTGAGTTTGCAGCAACAAGAGCATTCTGTTGAGCGCTTAGCACCAAATCACATATTTCTTCATTATGCCTCACTGCTTCTCTTGCAACATGTAAATAAGGTCCAATTTGAAACGGTTCTGGAAGTACCAGCGGGCGTAAAATTCGAGGAGTCATAATTCAATTATCCTTCCTGTTTTTCCAACATTAATCACTTTTGTTTTGCCAATAGTATCTTCGATACCATGCGTTTCATGAATATGACCACAGAGATGAAATTCAGGTTGTAACTGCTCTACTGCTTTTTTAACACCCAAGCTTCCCCAATGAGAAATACCCATGCTTAGAATGGAATCTTTTGGTTGAACATGTGTAATCATTACTTTTTTTTTTACATCAAGTAAAGAGTCGTGTGCTTTTTTTAGTGTTGCAAAAAAATCATCTTCTGCAAGTTGGTTGTGTCCAATATCAGCGTAACCACAGCCAAAAATACCTACGTCTCCTTTTTTAAGCGAGTAGCCATGTAAATTTGTTGCACCGTATTTTTCAACCATAAAATTGATGTGTGCCATATTATCGTGATTTCCAGGAATTACTGCAACGTCAAGACCTTTTTCTTTAAATGGTCCAACAAGACCTTCTGGGCTTCCTGTATGATCAACTAAGTCTCCAGCAAGAACAACTAAATCAACTTTTTCTTGTAGCCCTTTATCTGCCATACGCTGTATAAAAGAGCGGTCCCCGTGTACGTCACTAAGTGCAAGAATTTTCATAGAAGTAAATTTTAGAGGGATTTTTATAAATATTTTGTTTAGTAATTGAGAAGGGGTGAAAAATCAACTAGGCACCATAGATAGCGTTGGAAATTCCGTATAGCCAAAGTATTCATAACTTTTAATGACGCTAGAGAAGCGTTTTACTGTTTCTTCTAAGATTTCAAGAAGGTGAGTTAGGCTTTTAACGATAACCTCACACTCAAAGTCAGAACCCCCAATGGATTTATTGATTTGGTAGAAGTATTTGTGTTGTTTAATGTATTCAAAGAGTTCTTTATTTCGAGAGACAGAGTTCAGTGCAAAGTCTACCCTATATCCTTGAAAGCCCATCTTCTGTAAGTTAGGGTTTATTTTGTAACCCACAATTACTTTTTTTTGTTCTAAGAATTTTATTTTTTTGCGTACTGTTTCTGTTGAGAGTTTTAGTTTTTGAGCAATCTCCCTATGTGGTGCTCTAATATCTTGTGCGAGTAAAGAGACTAATTTCTCGTCATTAAAATCAAAGTCAATTACAGGACCATTACCATAAACTCGCTCAATTATTTTTTTATTTTCAGAGAAAAAGCGTTTATTGTAATTGTAAATAGGAGCATAGATTGCAATTTTTGTTTCTGCAATTTTGTGTTTGTAATCGAGTTGAATTTGATCCCAAAGTTTATGGAATTCTTGAATGGATTTTACACCCATAAAAAAGGCAAAGTCCCACTTCCCATGCAAGACAGTTGTTGTCCAAATATTTTGTTTGATTTTAATGTAATCGTAGAATTGTTGCTTTTCTTTTTCTGTGCTGTTTTGCCATTTGATGTAAATTCTAAATGTAAAATAACCAAATTTCGACATGTCAATTATTGCACTGTAACCTTGTAAAATATCTTCTTTTTCAAGTCGTTTGATTCTAAAGTTTACAAATTCTTTTGAGCGTTTAATTTTTTTTGCAATGTTTGAAATGGCTTGAGATGAATCTAGTTCTAATTGTGCCATGATTTTTCGATCATAGGAATCTAAGTTCATTTTTTATCTAAAACTAACTTATTTTATAAATTTATTGTAAAAGATAAAAAATTTAGGAGTTTATTTTATATTAAACTTGTTCCTCGAATCTGACATGGAAGAGAAAAAACCAATGCAAAAGCTACCAAAAAGTGCACAAGGAGTTCAAAAGGCATTAGAAGATGCAAAAGTGGATTCTAATGTTGTCGAGCTACCAGCAAGTACCCACACTGCAAAAGAAGCAGCTAATACGCTTGGATGTGAGCTTGCAGAGATTGCAAAATCGTTAGTATTTATGACAGAAAGTAAAAAACCAATATTAGTTATTGCAAGTGGAGTTAATCGTATTGATGAAGGCAAGTTAGCAGACTTTGTTGGCGAGAAGATTAGTAGAGCAAGTCTAGAGTTTGTACGTGAAAAAACTGGGTTTGTTATTGGTGGTGTTGCTCCAATTGCTCACAAAGAAAAAATGTTGACATTTATTGACGAGGATTTACTGGCATTAAAGATTGTATGGGCGGCAGCTGGAACACCACGAAGTGTTTTTTCAATTTCCTCAGAGGATTTGGTTCGAGTTACACAAGGGACGGTTTTGAGAGTAACTAAAGGAGATAAATCAAATGAAGCTCATAAACGGAATTGAAAAAATAATTGGAACCGAGAATACAAATAAATTAACTCAAAACCCAGCGTACAGATTTATTGCTGATGGGATTGCAAATAATGTATTTTCATTAGTGTATATTTTTAACGAAAGATATGGAGCAGATCTTTCTTGGGAAGATGCAGGCAAGGCAAGAGTTGCTGCAGCTGTTGGAAATATGATTACAGGAAGACCTTATGGAATTTACAAAGATTGGGTTAATAAAAAACTTGGCGTGGACGAGAACACGCACTGGTTTAAACGCTATTTAGTGGACACAGCATCATTTGCTACAGGACAAAGTTGGATTTATGCAATGTATCTTGCAGCGCCCACAATGGGGCCTGAAATTGTAGAAGGAGCAATGCAAACTGATTTAGATACAATTATTGATTCATATAAAGCAGTTGATTGGGGCATGGTTGCACGAGGCGCTTCTTTTTTGACAGTTCTTGCACCTGCTCTTGGAACTCCACAAAATGCAACATATAATTTTATTCGCTCACAATTAGGAGCTAAGAAGAAAGAAGATTAACGTCCCCTTAACTTCAAATCTAACATCAGATCTTCTAATTTGCGTAAATCGTATTTGATGCCGTCAACTTTTCTTCTTACTTCATTATCTCTAAAATCAAACTTAAGTAATTCTCCGTAGATCATGTCAACGATGTCGCGGATTTTGCCAACTTTTGCAACTTCACCTTTACCTGCTAGAAATACAGCTTTACGTACCAATTCACCTGGAAGGTCTGCAAGACCTAGAATATAATGTTCTGGTTGTGTTTGAAGTGACTGTAATTTTCCTGTTTTGATAAACTGATAATACAGAATTGCTTCAACGTATTCTTGGACTGCAATTTTGTAGCTGCCTTCGTAAAGCATCTTAGTTGAATATTTTGCAATTTTTTCAAGCTCTTTTTTTGTTTTGTCAAGTTGTTTAATGAGAGTTACAGCGTTTTTGAGTTCGTCTCTGTGAACTGCATAAATTACTTGTTTGCTGAGTTTGAGAACTTCCCTACTTTTTTTGATAAGTTTTTCTCGTTCTGTATCATACGTTTTGATTGCGTTTTGTAATTGTGTAAAATTAACCATAGGTTAGAGAATATATATTGGTTTATTAAGATTTTGGAAGGTTGAAGTACTGCGTCAGGCTCACTCCTCGAGGTTGTGATTAGAATGCGGGTCCTTCCCGTAAGGAGCAACACCTCCCGCAAGTTAATTCTCAAATTGATGATTCCATTCGCAATTAGACGGCAGTACTTTAGCTCCCTAACCCATTTCCCCTCTAAACAAGCAAAACATTTATATAACCAACACTTTCTAAGAGGTATAAATAAGGGGGAAATTTAAAATGGAAGAAAGCTCAAGACCATTAGATGCATTAAATGCAGCACGTAATAAAACAGTTTTAGTTGATCTAAAAAATGGCTCACGTTATGTGGGTAAATTAAAAGCATTTGATATTCATATCAATACTGTGCTTGAAGAAGCAGAGGAACACATCAACGGGGAGATGAAACGTAAATTAGGTAAAGTGTTCATTAGAGGAGACACAATTACAATCATTTCACCAGCATAAAGATTTTTTTATAGAAAATGGGAAAAGGAACAGCAAGTATGGGCCGTAAAAGCGGCAAGAAGACACACATCCAGTGTAGAAGATGTGGAGGACACTCCTATCACATCACTAAGAAAAGATGTTCTTCATGTGGCTATGGAGCAACAAGCACTACACGCTCATACAATTGGAACAAAAAATAATTTTTTATCTTATACTCTTTCTAAAATATTTTAATTTTGCTTTGGTGTAAGCTAGTCCTTAAACTCCTAGAAGACCTATAGAAGTATACTATACAAGATCATAAGAAATACAACATGTCAAAGAAAGAAAAAAATATTAATTAAACAACTTTCTACAATCTACTCTAATTTTATCAAAGGAGATTTCTTCGCAAAACGCTTTGTTTTGAGACTCTTTTGCAACTTTAAACCGACATGCATCAACATTTATTGGGTGCTTTAAATTTTTACATAATGAAGTGTCTTCTGTTGCAACCGCAATATCTCTAAAACAAAGACCTCTTTGATCAAGATCGGTAATTTTGTTACAAAAGTCTGCTTGATTTGTATTCTCTGCAAGAGTATAATAACAGTCAATTTCTTGTAGACCATCTTCTATTTTTGCACAGAGTTTATCGTCATTTAACTCAATTCCTAGCTTGTGATTACAATTATCTTGCCAATATTGAGTTTTTATATCTTCACAAATTGTTGCGTCTTGGTTAAGTTGTGCAATTTGATGTTGACAGTTTCCTTTACTTTGCTCTGATTGTACTAAGTCACACGCAGCAAGGTCTTGTTTTTGTATAGCTAACTCAGCCACACAAGAATCCCTTACAATTTCACTTTCAATCTTACTACAACGCAGTTCTTCTAAGTAACAGTTGTCTTTTGCAGCATTGTTTAGCTGTGCACATTGATCATTTGGATCAGTGGGAGTCGTACATGCAACAAGCAAAACACTTGCTACAAGCAATAGTGTTAAGATTACCTTTTTCATAGGGCTAGTGTCGTTATAGATGGTTTTTAAGGTTTATGAAATTACTCCTTTGACGCAGGGATTTTTTCTGGATCTGCCACCATATCTAAGAGGGAATAATTTCTTTGATCTTTTTCAGTACTATTATTGTAAGCCTGTAAGCTTGCAACACCAACACCTTCAATATCTAAAATATCAGTTAGAAAAGCTTCTGCTTGATTCCTATTGTCAAAGAATGCTTGATAATGGGGTATTCCTGTTTACTTGAGGCTCCATGTGTTCTGCTAAATGATATGCAGCATTAAAATTCAATCTATCAACAATAGAACCAATTGTATCTTGATTAGCTAAGCGGTTGTATTGGACAGAAACACCAAATCCTTCAAAGTTAAGTAAGTTAAAATTTCCCATAAATAGAGGAAAAGAAATTTCATTTTAAAGGATTTAGATGGTTTAATACCTAGTTTAGAATAGAAACATATAAAAATAAGGTCAGAAAGTAAGTTTTTATAACGTGGGCGTGCCGGAGCGGTCAAACGGGATGGGCTTAGGTAGGAGAATCAAGCATCTGTAATCTTCTCTTGAAGATACCCATTAGCTTAGTGCTTACGCAGGTTCGAAAAGTTGCGAGTGAAATGAGTAACTGCTCGAAATATTCGCAATTTCGAAAGCCCTGCCGCCCACACCATTTTTAGTCAAAGAAATCTGGCAATAAAATGAAACTCTTGTTTTATGCTCGGCTGAATTTCTAACGTTGCTCTTTTAAAAAGAAGATCAACTCATATTTACACCATTCCTAAGTACAGGGAGGTAAAGAGCAACTTCTAAGAGGTGTTTGAGAAAAAAACATGGACAAATACACCACACTCAAAAGAACTTTCACTAGAGAGATTCCAGAAGAGTATAAAGACTTAATTGGAATTGGACCTTTTTTTGAAGGCAGGTTAAATCCAACTAAAGCAGAACATGGCGATTGTGATTATGTTTGGGTCGCTGCTAATGCTAATGTTCCGATCCCAGGTTTTAGAAATAATTTACAAAGGATAGCAGGGAAATCATTTGTAGACTTAGGATGTAGTGAGGTCCAAGACACAATTATTGATACTATTAGAGAATTTGGACCCAAAGAATATATTGGAGTCGAGATTATTGAAGTTGATGAAGGCCATAGGAATAGAGAAGGATTAGACACATACTTATTCAGAAGCGATATGCTAGAGTTTCTTGCACGAGTTCCAAGATTTAATGAAGGAGCAATATTTATGCTTGCAGGAATTGATCCTTACAGTCAGAACTCTGATACTTCTTTGCGTCCCGAGTTTTCAAAAAAAGAAGAATACATGAAAGCATTGATCAAAGAGATTGATAGACTTAGTAAGCATGACGATTTAGTTATTACAGCCGGGAGAACATACCACATACCAAAAATGTTAGCTGACTCATATTTTGAGAAGGTTGCAGTTTTCAAACCAGAGAGAGAAGAAGAAGTCTGCATATTTAAAAAATGAGAGCAATAGTATATTCCCTAAATGGATCCCTCCTTGTAGCAGGATTGAGCGATACCGCATATGATCCAAGAGAAGAGGACCTTACTTCAAATATCCGAGATGAAGGCGGAACAATTGAAGCTACAATGGAAGTTGATATTATGCACACTTGGGAATCTGGAGGACTAATGCGAAAATTGCAAGAGCACGGACAATTTGATCGCCTGTATTATGGATATGAAAGAACTAGAGAGATTCCAGAAGGAACTATTCTTGATTTTGTTGATGGCCAAAACATAGCACTCTTGTATGGCTTTGATGATATTGCAGTACCATCTGAAGAAGAAGTATACGACCAAATAGGTAACGTTGCTGATGTCCGAAAATATTTGGGTAAAATGAGAGAATTTGATTCAGATGATGTATTCCCTTTTAATTCAGGTAGTTCTGAACCTGCTGATTGGAGGCATACAGATGAAGTGTACTTCGGATTTAAAGAGGATGAAGAAGTTTTAACAAAAGAAGAGACACAGCAAAGCGAAAAATTATCCTCTCGTGAAGTAGAGATTATACGTGCAATTATATACGATGTGCAACATCGAAGAGAAGTAACTGGAATACTTACTGAAGCAGATATTGTAACAAAGCCATTTTATACTAAGTTAGGTTTTATACCCACCGACGTATTTACTAAATTAAATGATTATAGAAAAAGTGAATTATTGTTGTGGCAAAAACCGCAAGTGATGATAGATGAACAGAGAAGATGGAAAAAGAGAAAGTAAAGGCTTTAAATTCTCTTGAATAACTAAAGCTACTTCTATTCATACAACCCAAATTTTTTAGTAACTTTGTCTACAACAGATTTTCTTCCATACACTAAAAGCCCAAGATATTCAATCTCACTATGGTTCTTTTCCTTTGTCATTGCAATTACTTTTTTATCATCTGTTGTAGCAATCATTTCACGAGTAAACTCAGCAATTTCAAGACCTTCTTTTCTTGCTTCTGCAATTAAGTCTAAAATTTCTTTGTTAGAAGGTGCTTGCTTAATCATAATTGCATGTTGAATATTAAGCTTAATTTTTTGGTTATCTTTAGTTTCAATTGTATCTTGCATAAAAAGAGGTTTTCCTAACCGTGCACCAAAAGCTGCATTTAAATGTGCAATAGTGTTCATTTCTTCCCATCTTTCTAGTTTTAGACCTTTGTTGACTAATGCAACTGCAATCATTGTGTCTTTTGCTTTTGTTGCTTTGTTTTCTTCAACTTGTTCAGGTTTTACAGTAGGAAACAAGATGATATCCCTAATAGCGTCAACACCAGTCATGATCACAGCTAATCTGTCAATTCCAAAGCCTAGACCACCAGCTGGAGGCATACCATATTCAATTGCATTTACAAAGTCTTCATCCATTGGATGCGCTTCTTCTGCTCCTGCACGTAATTCATTTGCCTGATCTTCTAAAAGAGTTCTTTGTAAGACTGGATTATTTAACTCAGAGTACGCATTTGAAATTTCCATTCCCAAACAAAAAGATTCAAAACGCTCAACTAACTTAGGGTCTTTTTCTGAAAGCTTACAAAGAGGCGTGGTTTCTTTAGGATGGTCGATAATGTGAGTAGGCTGGACTAATTTATCTTCTACAAATTCTTCAAATAATAACTGAACTCCCAGACCCCAACTAAATGTTCCTTCATATTCAATCTTCTTTTCTTCAATTAAGTTCTTTATTTTGTCTTCTGACATTCCATTGACATCTATGTTTGCATAATGCTTGATGGAATCAATCATAGTCATGCGTTTCCATGGTGCTTTAAAGTCAATTTCTACTTCTTCTCCTCGGTAAACTTGCTTCACTTTAGTAGAACCATTAATTGCAATACATGCTTTTTCGCAAACTTGTTCTAAGATGCGCATCATTTCGTTGTAATCCACGTATGCTTGATATACCTCTAGCATTGTAAATTCCGGATTGTGAGATGGATCCACATCTTCGTTACGGAAGTTTTTACAAATTGTAAATACTTTTTCAAAGCCACCTACAAGAAGTCTTTTTAAAAACAACTCTGGAGAAATAGAAAGGTACATTGGCATGTCCCATGCATTAATGTGAGTAATAAAAGGTCGTGCATTTGCCCCACCATATTGTGTTTGAAGAGTTGGAGTTTCTACCTCCATAAAACCTTTCTCATCAAAATATTCCCTTATCGTTTTAATAATTTGACTACGTTTTTCAAAGACTTGTTTTGTCTCAGGATTCATAATCAAATCAAGATATCTTCTTCTGTATTTTAGTTCAATATCTTTTAACCCATGATATTTCTCGGGAAGTGTAATTAATGATTTACAAAGAATCTCTGCCTGCACTGCTTGGATTGTAACCTCACCCATCTTGGTTTTAAAGATAGTTCCTTTAATACCAATAATATCCCCTAAATCTGTTTTTTTTGCAAGAATTTTATATTGTTCCTCTCCTAAGTCATCTTTTGTTAGGTAGATCTGAACTTTTCCAGTTTGATCTTGAATATGCATAAAAGAAGCTTTTCCCATTACACGTTTAAGCATAATTCTTCCTGCTACTGAAACGTCATCTTTTGTATGTTCTTCACTTTGTAACGTTTGATATTTTTCATTTAGTTGTCTTGCAGTGTGAGTCTGTGAATATGTATAAGGATACGGGTTTACACCCATTTCTTGGATTTCATGTAATTTACGTAATTTGTTTTCGTCAATTTGTACCATTCCGATGTTTGTTTTAACGAATTATATAAAGATTTCTCTACGCATTACCCTTTACATCCCAACATTTTATTTGTAAAGGGTAAAATTTAAATAGAGGCGTTATTTTGGACCTTCATGGCGTACATCTACAGGAAAGAGATTCATGGAAAACCATATTTCTACTTGAGAGTCTCTAAAAGAGTTAAGGGAAAGCAAATTGTAAAGGATGTTGCATATCTTGGAAGTTCGTTGTCTGAAGTAGAGAAAAAGCTTGAACATTTGCCTGCATACCAAAAGGAAATTCGTAAAAGCCATAAAACATTACAACGATTTATCCAGTCAAGTTATTATCTTGAAAGAGTTAGAGAAAAGAAATTAAAGAGAGATCCCTACATAACAAGTGAGATACAACTGCAGATTGAAGGATTAAAGCTACATTATTCGGAGAAATTTGAAAAGTTGGATGCACCTACAAGAGAGGAAGTTTTACAACATTTCTTAATAGATTTTTCATTTAATACAACATCACTAGAAGGAAACACGATCACGCTTTTAGAAGCATACAAATTACTTAAGGAGGAAATACTCCCAAAGGGACACACACTTCGAGAGGTGTATGATCTCCAGAATACACAAGCAGTTTTTTTTGCATTGATAAAAGAAAAAAGGGTTTTATCCGAAGAGACATTGATTTACATCCATGACAGACTGTTACAAAATATTGATGAAAGAAAAGGATATAGGACACACGACATTAGAGTCTTTAAATCAAGATTTGAAACTACCCCTGCTAAATATGTTCAAACCGATATGAGACTATTATGGAGATGGTTTGAGAAGAATAAGAAGAGATTACATCCTTTAGTTCTTGCTGGAATTTTTCATCATAAATTAGAAAAGATTCATCCTTTTGCAGATGGAAACGGAAGAACAGGAAGAATGTTTATGAACCTAATCCTACTAAAAGCAGGATACCCACCATTAATTGTGCCAACGAAGAGAAGAAAAGAATATCTTAATCAGTTACGAAAAGCAGATGATGCTGAATTGGAAGATTGTAATCCGAAAGAGTATAGAGACTTAATTAACTATCTTGCAAGAGAGATGATTGAATCATATTGGCAAAATTTTAATGTCTAACAGTAAGTTTAAATACAACAAGAATTTAGTTTAAAAAAAAGAGGTACAAGATGATTATTACAGATTGCGGAAATTCTACTCCGATTGCAAAGAAGCTAGCTAGAAGGCTTAAGGTCCCATATTCAAAGTTAACTGTTTCTTCATTTCCTGATGGAGATATTTATTTGAGATACAATAAAGATGTTAAAGGAAAAAAAGTAGTGCTAGTCCAATCGTTTCAGCCTCATTCTAATGTGTCTTTGTTTACATTGTTATTTGCTACACAAACGGCAAAAGACCTAGGTGCAAAAAAAGTAATCTTAGTTGCTCCATATTTAGCGTATATGCGTCAGGATAAACGATTTAATCCAGGCGAAGCAATAAACTCAAAGATCATGGCAAAGCATCTAAACATGTGTATTGATAAAATCATTACAATTGACCCCCACCTACATCGCTATAAATCCTTAAAAGATATTTTTACAATTCAAACAAAAAAGCTAACTGCAAATAGTGTAATTGCAAAGTACATTAAGAATAATTTTAAGAATGTTGCAATCATTGGTCCTGATTGGGAATCATACCAATGGGCAGACAAAATTGCAAAAGTCGTAGAGTGCGAGAGTAGTTGTTTTGAAAAAACAAGATTTAGTTCTCGTAAAGTTTCTGTGAAGATGGTTAAAGAGATTAATTTAAAAAACAAAAACGTGATTATTGTCGACGATATTATTTCTACTGGCCATACTATTGCTGAGGCTGCAAAAAAGGCAAAAAAACTTGGAGCAAAAAGTGTTACTGCCATTGGCGTTCATGGATTATTTGTAGAAGGATTAGGGTTATTACGCAAAGCAGGTGTTTCTAAAATTGTAACAACAAATTGTATTGAACACAGAACCAATGCAATAGATGTTACTGAGTTAATTGTTGAAGAAGTAAAAAAAGAAAAGAAGTAAAGTTAGTTTTGAGCAAACTCTTGGATTCTCTGAATTAGGCCAATTGCTCCATTCACCCAAGTTTCAAGATCTTTCAATGTTGCAAGAGATTCCCTAATTAAATTTTTTAGATTTGTTTCAATCCTGTTAGTGTCGTATCCTTTCTTTCTTAATTGTAAAAATACGGCACGGTTCGAATCAATCCCTTCCAAATGGTCCCACAATCCTCCTGCAAAGCGAGACATCTTAGCTAGGAGTTTAGATTCAAGAGCAAAAAGTTTTTGCTTATATTCTCTTATCTCCTCTTTTAAACCCCTATTTCCAAAGGAAAGATGATCCATCTTTCCTAAGATAGAATCTACTCTTCTCCAGGCATTAGCCTCTTTTACTTCGGTTCTACCTAAGAAATTTCGTAATTTCGAGATATGTTTAAGAATTTTTTTAACGTCTGGATTTTCCAGATCTGCTTCTTGCAAATGTTGTAAGTCTTTGATTAACCCACTCAAATATTTACTCTCAGCAGCCAATTCTCCAAGTGCAGCCTCATCTGCTTTTCTTAAATCATCAATGAGTTCTTCAGTAAGATCTCTTGCCATAATTATCACCTTTTTAATTATTAACTATAGCTTTAACAAAACTTCTTTGTATTTAAAGATTTAGAAAAAAAAAGAAAAAAATTAACAATTCAGGTCTAATGAATCTCCGCCATATGGTTGAAATGTAGAAATGCCATTTTGGTAATACCAGATGTTAACATTACAAAAGACATTATTCCCTGCATTAACGACAGTATCTTGGTTACCGTCTACTTCTACCCCTGTATCCCAATGGTGGAAATTATTGCCATCAATAGTTGCTTCAAGGTCGTTTCCAATTATAACTCCTTGATCATTAGACGAAACTCCACTTCCTTCATGAATGAAACCATTATTTTCAATCAAAAGAGAAGAAGGATCTATGAATGATCCTCTTGCTTGCATTCCTGTCTGCTCACTGCGAATTTCATTTTCCTGTACTTTTGTCATTGTTGAAGACGAAGAGATATGGAGTGCAATTGCCTCTGGATAAAGACCAAATACTGGCGAAAATGAGGTATGTAACTCATTATTGTTAATTTCTGTGTATTCCCCCCCTAATAACCGTAATGCAGGACTTGTTCGAGAAACTAATGTATTATCATTAATTAAAGCATCTCCTGAATTACGCACAGTTAAAGCACTGATCAAGTTTGCAAAAGGCATGTTTGCATGTATATATCCATATGACCCTTCTGACCTAAAGAAATTGTTCTCAATATGTGAGTTACTCCCATAGACATAAACAGAACCTAATCCTGAGATCATCCCTGCAGTAATATCATGTATATTAACATTATCTGCAGAATATCTTAAACTGGTATCTCCTAAGATTATTGCTCCAGCTCCAAAATGTTCGATAAATCCATTTTTAATCTCAATATTTGTTATATCTGAGACAGAAAATATTCCTACTTTATCTGGGTAGTGATTTGCCACTAACCCACCAGACTGTGGATTTTCAGGATCGTACTCATAGAACCCTTGCCGAGTTTCAGGCGGAACTTTGAACTCTAATGTATATCCATTTAAATCTAAGACTACATCATCTGAATCAATTTCAATTGCATAATCCGCTCCAGCTAAAAGAAGATCAGCCACAATATTTTCTGAAAAACAGTACGTTCCCGGTTGTGATATCACATAAGGTAAGCTTGCAAAATCACTTTGATACAACGGCGTTGACCCTGGATCACAAAGACCGGGTGCTTGTTGAGCTATTGCAAAGCTCATACTCAATAATAACATGGCAATTACGCCAACATATAGTTTATTCATTTTTTATAATACCTCCAATAAAAGCAAAAGCAAAAAAGAGATTATTTCTTAGTTTAGACTATTTTACATATTCTAGTTAGAAAAAGAATATTCTTAGGAACTAAAAGAATCAATATCCCTTCCTTTCTAAAAAGTCACTAACTCTTGGAGTTAGTTCTTGATTAAGTAACAATGCAGTGAGGCTATAAGGTAATGCTTTTTCATCAGGTACTTGAATTGCTAAATCTGCAAATGTTGAAAAGTCACCACTGATATAATGTTCTTTTATTACAGCTTCAAAAACAGTCCTCCTTTCAAGTGGTGTTCCTAATTTCATTACAAGTTGAGCTAATCCTGGAGTAGAGGTTGGTTCAAGTTTAGCAATCCCTTCCTTAAGACAAGCATAAGCTTGTGCTTCATCATCCAAATAAAGATGTAACTCTGCACGCAAACTATAATCCCCTTGAGCTAATGCATCCAACCTTGTGATTGCATCCAACCTTGAATTAATTGGTCGATCCACATAATCGTTACCTCCATCATCATCATTGATGTCAGGTTCATATGTCTCATCCGTTACTCCCAAGACATCAAATTTTCTTGGTCCTCCTATAAAAGGCAAAAATAGTGTTCGCCCTTGGCTTTTTTCATAGTTCTTTTCAGCCATCTGCCTAAATTCTGCTACCTTAGCTGGAAGTAAGTCTAAATCAGAAACAATTTGATGCGTTTCATCACAATATCCCCCACTCGCAACTCGCATTAAAAAAGGAAGAACTAAGTCAGCATCATTTGCATAAGTCATCATTCTCTTTGATATAAGATCATAAACTATTGCATCCTGCATCTTTTGTTCATAATGAGGCAATACTTCTTGCAATAAACCTCTTTGGTTTTTGTTCATAAATCTTCAATTAAGAACTTTGTTTTAAAAAATTTCGTGGGATTTTTTTAATTAAGCACAGCAGCAATTAGAAAGATAAATCTTATAAAATAGATCCACAAATGAAATTTGATGAAAAGAAATCTGATTGCCCAAGGTGCAAATTCATACACTGTAACTCTTCCTAAGAGATGGATAGAACAGCAAAAACTACAAGCTGGTTCTGAAGTAGATGTATCTATCGTAGATAATAAAGTAATAATAAGAGGAGCTCTAAACAAAGAACAAAAAGAGATTGCCGAGATCAATACCAAGGATGATACCATTAAAACTGCAAGAACAAAAATTTCTGCAAATTATAGACAAGGTAAAAATCATTTAATTATTAGAGGAATTGAAAACAAATCAAAATTAGAATTTCAAAGAATGTTACATTCTTTTGAAGGCATCGAATTTGTCAAAGAGACTTCAGATTCCATAGAAGTCATTTTACAATTACCAAATGGAGACATTAAAAATGTTACAACAAGACTATTTCAAATGGTGCTTATGATGCTTGATGAAACCATGCAAGAAACACAGAGTGCAAAAGAGTTAAATCAATTTTTAAAACAAGAAGTGATGAAATTACGGGACAAGGGATTACGATTAATTGAAAGTGCAAAATATATGGAGCAGAGTTTAATGTATCATGAGATTATTACAACACTAGAAAAGATTGGATATTGTGTGGTACAATTACAGCAGTTTAAAGAGAGTAAAAAGATCCCTGTAAAAGAGATGGAAGATATTTCTTTGTATCTGCGCAAATTATATACTTTGTTTTTACAAGATACCAAGAAAAAGAATTCTACCCTTGCTCAAGAAATTCAAACTAATGCAAGGAAGGTAATAACACAAAGTGTAAAGGGAGACCAACCACAATTAGTTGTGTTGTATCCTTTTTGGTTACATTACACAACTTTAGCATCACGGATTTTAGCATTGCAATAAAAAGATTATAACTGAGCAAGAGCTTGTAAATAAATACGTTCTTGTTGTGCAAAGATTCCTTTTTGTTGTGCAGGAATATCATCTCTTGCTTTTCTTTGTGCAATCCCATTTAATTCACGTGTTGTAATTAAATAAACTGCCTCCGGCAAATAACGTAAAGCTTCATATTCAGGGGAGCTTGGTTCAAAACCCCTAGTCGTAGCATATAATTGTAAATAAGCACCCCATTGCTGGCGCGCAACAGTATTATTGACAAGGACAAATGCGATGTCTTCTAAAGGAGAATTTTTTGCAATGCGTTCAAAGTCAACTGCTTGGCCTAATTCTTGTCCGACTATATTGCGTGGATTAAGATCATTATGAGTTACTACTTTTCCAGGAAGGCCGTCAATTAACTGTCGTGCTGCATGATATCTTCCAGTATCAAATTGATGTGATGCATAGTCTTTAATCAAAGCATATTTTTCTTGCTCTTTTGCTGCAGGAGATAAAGGGTTATCTGGCAAGAATACTTGTTGTCGACTTAAGATATCTTGAGCTGCAGAGTGAAATAATGCGAGATCAGCAATCCATTGACGTGGTGTTTTTGTATTTCGACGTGTGATAAAATCTTGAGATGAGACATACTTGTGAACAGTAAGATATTGATCTCCAACTTGGATTGGTTTAGGAAATTCTGAGCTTGAGATTATGGATACTTCCTTACTTAAGAAATAACCTGCTATTGCATCCAAGGATGCACGTAGTTTATCTTTTGTGGCTTTAACAACATAAACTTCTCCCCCAGTAGTTTCTGCAAGAAATGAGCGCCTTCTTGATTCTTGAGGGTTATCTACAACTTGTACAACGTCTAAGTCCGCGTATCGTTGTAAAACTGATCCAATTGATTCTAGCGTTAATTGAGGCACTGCAGGAACAACAAGATCCATACTTGCAGAACAACGACGACCATAAATCACCCCATAACCTTCTCTAAATAATTTCTGCAGGCTTGGATCTTCTCTTGGAATTGAGTTGCCAGAAACATCAATTGGTATGCCTTCTTCTTTAATCCCACCCATGCCACTTCTATTTAGACAGTATAAAACTGGTGCTGCTGAAAAAAGAGAAAGGTGTCGAAGGTCTAAATAAAGAGGACTTTTCTCATCGGGGATTGCTATAACATCATCAGGGAATCTATTTTCACCATATTCATGATATAGACAGTCATCTGGATCAATGCCCAGGTTCATCTCGTGATGACCTTCTGACCTGAAGCTATCGCCCATTAGTGCAATTGTTTCTCCTACTCTTTGTTCTAATAAACGTAATGCTCTTGGATCCATTAAAACTAATTTTTAAAGTATATTTTTAAGAGTATAGGCATAAAAGAAGAAACTATTAAAAAAAGATACTCACCCAAAGTATTTGTATATTGGCTGCTGTTCTTTGACATCAACTTCGTTATTTGCTTGTCTTGCAAGGACAAAGAGAAAGTCACTGAGTCGGTTAACATAGATTAGAACTTGAGGGTTAATTTCAATTACTGATTGAACTGCAACTAAACTTCTTTCTGCTCTTCTTGTTATTGCCCGAGCCATGTGTAAAAAAGCACTTGCTTTTGTGCCACCTGGAAGAATAAATTGAGTTTGTTCACCTACAATTTTTTCGATTTCATCAATATGAGTCTCAAGTTCTTTAACGTGGTCTTCTTTAATTCTAGGAAGAGCATTTTCCTCTAGAGCACTTCCTGCTAAATCAGAGCCAACTTGAAATAAATCATGTTGCATCTTTGTTAGAATAGGAGTTAGTTTTTCATCTTCAACAAAAGCTAAAGTTAGGCCGATTACAGAATTTAGTTCATCTAATGCACCAAAAGCCTCGATTCGAGGATCGTTTTTTTGCACTAGTCCACAACCAAAAAAAGTTGTTTTTCCTTTATCACCTATTTTTGTATAAACACCCATTTTATATTAAACACTGTTTCCCTTTTCAAGCATTATTGTTCTCCAATAGTTATGACCTGATCTTCATAACTTCCATCACGGTAAATTGTAATGCCTTTACATTTAGATTTCCATGCCAACATATATGCATTTTCTACATCACTAATTGATGCTGTCCTTGGAAAGTTAATTGTTTTTGAAATTGAATTATCAACATGTTTTTGCAGGGCAGCTTGCATTTTAATATGCCACTGCGGACTAATATCTTGAGCAGTTACAAAGATCTCACGCACATCTTTTGGAATCTCTTTGAGGTGTTGAATGCTTCCTGTAAGTGCAATTTTTCGTACGAGTTCAGGAGAATAAAATCCTCGCTCTTTTGCAACTTTTTCAAAGGTAGGGTTAATGTACATAAAATCTGTTGTGCTCATCATTGTTCTTTGATACGAGAGTGCAAATAAAGGTTCACAACCATGGGAAGTACTAGCAAGTATTGCTCTTGTTCCTGTAGGTGATAAAGAGATGCAACTAATATTTCGCATTTGCCTTGCTGCAGATTCATGATCAGAGCCTTTCCATGCTTCGCAAACTCCTCGTTGTTTTGCAAGTTGTTCTGATTTTTCATATGCTGCATCTTTAATAAATGACATGAGAGTAGAAGCAACACTCAGTCCTTGCTCAGAGTCATATTTTGCCTTTAATTTAAATAATAAGTCTGCAAGCCCCATTACCCCTAAACCTACTCTTCGCATTTTTTTTGTCATTTGCTCTGTTTCTTTTGAAGGGTATTTTGTGACATCAATCATGTTATCTAAAAAGTGAATTGCAGTGTGTACTGCTTCTCGTAGTGTTTCCCAATTAACTTCATTAGTTCCAGTTTCAACGTTCTTTTCAACAAACCTACTTACATCTATTGATCCTAGACCACAGCTTTCATAAGGCAATAAAGGGATTTCTCCACATTGGTTTGTTGTTTCTATTTCACCTAAGTGTTTTGCTGCATGTTTTTTGTTAATCTCATCAATAAAAATTAAACCAGGATCTCCTGTTTTCCATGCATTTTGTGTAATTACTGCAAAGACATCTCTTGCACGAAGTTTTCCATAATACTTTTCTGTTCTTGGATTTTTAATGAAATATTCTCGATCTTCTTCAACCGCTTTCATGAACCTATCTGTTACTGCAACAGAGATATTGAAATTTTTAAGTGAAGTTTTATCTCTTTTAACTTCAACAAAGCGCATGATATCAGGATGGTCTACTCGCATAACTGCCATGTTTGCCCCTGGACGAATCCCCCCTTGCTTGATAATGTCTAGAGCTGAATCAAATACACGTAGAAATGAAACTGGACCTCCTGCAACTCCTTGATGTTGTTTTACCTGATCCATTTTTGGACGCAATCTTGAAAAAGAAAAACCAGTGCCACCACCTCGCTGGTGAATAACTGCTGCATCACGCAGTGTCCCAAAGATGTTTTTCATTTTATCTTCAATTGGCAGGACAAAACAAGCGTGAAGTTGTTGTGTTTTTGTTCCAGCATTACTTAAAGTAGGAGAGTTTGGCATGAATACAAGACTTGCCATAAGATCATAGAATTGTTGTTCTGTTTGTTGAATTTGCTCTTTTGATGCCCCATAATTTTTATCGGCAGCAGCGATATTTTTTGCAACCCGACAAAGCATTTCTTTAGGATTTTCAATAAGAGTTCCATTATCATCACGTAAAAGATAACGGCGTTCTAAAATTTTAAGTGCTTCATTACTAAATGAAAGATTGTCGGAATAATGCTCTTTTCCAAAGATGAGTGCTCTTCTTTCACGTTCTTCATTTTTTTGATGTCTGTATAAAATAAATGCTTTTGCAGTCTGCGCATGCCCTTTGTCAATGAGTACTTTTTCAACTATATCTTGAACGTTTTCTACTGTAGGTTTTTTTTCCTTGAAGGTTTCTTCTAAGTCCTTTTGTACTTCTTTTGCTAATTCTTTTGCAAGTTCTAGATCTTTTCCACCAATTGACTGAGCAGCCTTAAAAATTGCATTTGCAATTTTATCTACAGAAAATTCTACTATGCGGCCATCTCTTTTAGTAATTTGTGGAATCATTTTAGTTATTATATTATAGAGTTAAAGTTACAATTTAAGAGAAGAGTTAGTATAAAAATGTATTGGAGTAGGATATTTAGAGACATAATCTTATTTGTAGTCCCTTCAAAGTGATTAATCTAGAAAAGTTTATATATACACCCCACAATAAAGTCTAAGATGATTGAACAATTAGCTGAAAGTTTGTACCAAAATTTACAGGGACATAATGTTAGGCTAGATGGAAAAGTATTAGATGTTGGTTGTAAGGATGGAAGGTATTTTGAAGTTCTTAAGAAGTTAGGTGCAGAAGAGGTTCATGGTATTGATCCCGAAATGCAACCAGAAGCTAAAATTAATCACCATATTAATCCAAATCATTTATACGAATGTGGAATTAAAGACCTACCTGAAGAGGAAAGAGGAACATTTGATCACGCAATAGTGTTGTATTTATCCTTAGGAGGAGCTTCATACGAAAATAGAATAAGGCAAACTAAAGCATTAGTTAGTTCTTTAAAACCAGATGGAAAAATTTTAGCAACATTTACATCTGAAGATGAGATGAGAGTTTGGAGACCAGCATTAGATCATTATTTTAGTGGATGTGGCAAAGAGATTATTAGTCTAAAATTGAGAGCAAGTGGTCAGTTTCAAGGAACTGGTAGATTTATGTATGAAGGTACAAGGAAATTTAATGCTGAGAATTTAGAAGACCCGACTTCTGAGCAATTGAAAGTTACATTTAAAGATAATAAAGATAGAAACCCAAGTGGAACATACCTAAAACATGATTTTTTTAGCTGAACTTGGATTGCAAAAAAATTTATGAAAATAATAAAAAAATAAATCCCGGTTTAACTACACCCACTTGTTTCTCCACATACTTCGCAGAGCATACAAGTCCCATTTTGCCTCATTTGCGAAGCACCACATGCGCGACATTTCTCTTTTGCTTCTTCTGTGTCTGTTACAAGTGTACTTTGTGTAATCCCTCCGGTAGTTACTGCAGGTGCCTCTGAGACAGCCATTGTTGAAGGTGCCATTGCTGCAATTCCTGCTGCTGCTCCATTTACAGCACCATTTCCAACACCTGCAAACTCATGCAAAAATCCGTGCAATTCTTTGATTACTGGGTGTCCTTCTACTTGTAGAGTGCTGTTTGCAATATCTGTTGGATTCATACCATTGGATAAGCCAAAGTTCACTGAATTAACTAATGCTGTAACCATCGCGCTTTGCACTGGGGTGAGGGTTTCAAGTGCAACTGACACTTCTGCAAGTTGTTCATCTTCTAATCTTCCAGTCATCACTAATTCTGAGGGACCTACTTTTACTTTCTTTACAACTTGATTTTTTGGTTCTTGGTAGGTTTCTTCAACATCATCTAGATTCTCAAGTACTGATTTTAGTTGAGGATTATCCTCAAGTGTTGTATTCAAAGGTTGAGATAATTTACAGCCATCTCTATACAGTGCAACAGCCTTAATCATCATTGTCCAGGAATCGTAGTATGCTTGTTTAATTTGTTCTACTCCCCATTCTCGTGGCATGTTGATAGTTTTACTAATTGCTCCAGAGATAAACGGCTGTGTTGCTGCAAGCATTTTAAGATGTCCATACGGATGGATATATCTTGTTCCTTTTTTGCCACATTTATTTGCACAATCAAATACAGGGTAATGTTCTTGCTGTAAATGCGGTGCTCCTTCTAAAGTCATGGTTCCACAGATCACTTCATTTGCAGCTTCAATTTGCTGCGGAGTAAAGCCTAATCCTACAAGGAAGTCTTTAGAATTAGATTGAGCCATGATTCTATTGTAAAATTCTTCTCCAACTGTCCATTGGTTAAATGCAAAACGAATGTCCATTGCATTAGGTAGACCTTTTTCAATCGCTGCAAGTTGCTCATCTGTAAACCCTTTTGCTCGAAGGACTTCAGTATTAATAGGAGAATTATTTTGTAGTGTTCCAGAACCTAAACAATATCTAATAATTTCTTGAACTTGACCTTCTGTGTACCCTAACTTTGCTAATGCTTTTGGTACAGACTGGTTTACAATCTTAAAGAATCCTCCTCCTGCAAGCTTCTTGAACTTAACAAGAGCATAATCTGGTTCTACACCCGTTGTATCACAATCCATTACTAAGCCAATCGTTCCTGTTGGTGCAATTACTGTTGTTTGAGCATTTCTGTAACCATGTTGTTCTCCAAGTTGTAATGCATTGTCCCATGCGTTGTGCGCTGCACTGAGTAATTCTGTTGGACAGAGTTCTTGGTTAATTGCAATTGGATGAATAGAAAGTTGTTCATAGTCTTTCATATCATATGCAGCTCTCTTGTGGTTTCTAATAACACGTAGCATGTGTTGTTTGTTTTTTTCATATCCATCAAATGAACCTAGATGTTTTGCCATTTCTGCTGATGTTGCGTAAGAATCACCAGTCATAATTGCAGCAATTGCTCCAGCAATTGCCCTTCCTTTATCACTATCATACGGAATTCCTTGCATCATTAAGAGTGTTCCAACGTTTGCAAAGCCTAAACCTAAAGTTCTAAAAAGGTAACTCCTCATTGCGATTTGTTCTGAAGGAAATTGTGCCATTAAAACAGAAATTTCTAAAGCAACAGTCCATAATCTAATTGCATGCCTAAATCCAGCAACGTCGAGTGTTCCTGTTTCAGGATTATAGAGTTTCATTAAATTAATACTTGCAAGGTTACAAGCAGTGTCATCTAAGAACATATATTCTGAGCATGGATTACTACCGTTAACTCTACCATCTTCTGGGCAAGTATGCCACTCATTGATTGTTGTATCAAACTGCACACCAGGATCTGCTGATGCCCATGCACAATATCCAATATCATCCCATAGTTTTTCTGCAGGGATTAACTTTTCAAAGGTTTCATCAACTCTTCCTTTAAGTTGCCATTGTTGTTTGTTTTTGAGCGCTTCAAAGAAAGTGTTTGGAATCCTTACAGAGTTGTTGCTGTTTTGTCCAGATACAGTTAAGTATGCTTCTGATTCATAGTGTGTATCAAATTCTTCTAATGGAAAATCATACCCTTGTGCTGCTAAGTCCATTGCCCGAACAAGATAGTTTAATGGGATATTATCTTTTGCAGCTAACTTTAATGCTCGTTGTACTTCTACATCATCTAAAGGACGCGGCTTGTTTTTTGCTGCAGCCACTAGTGATTCCATCCTATTTTTAACAGAGATACTTCCTGCAACAAGACTTGCTACTTTTTCTTCTTCTTTTGTTTTCCACCACACAAATTCCTCAATTTCAGGATGATCTAGATCAAGGCAAACCATTTTTGCTGCTCTTCTTGTAGTTCCTCCTGATTTGATACTTCCAGCTGCAACGTCAAAGATTTTGAGAAAACTCATTAAGCCAGAGCTTGATCCTCCACCAGTAAGCTTTTCTCCCTTTCCTC
Source organism: uncultured Methanosarcinales archaeon (assembly GCA_964344285.1). GTDB lineage: Archaea > Nanobdellota > Nanobdellia > Woesearchaeales > GW2011-AR9 > CAYFMM01. The sequence continues at coordinate 253,798 of CAYFMM010000001.1, forward strand.
TAATTTTAGAAAAGTTACTTCCACTCCCGCTACCGTATTTGAAGATTCTTGCTTCTCTTGTAAGCAAAGAAAAGATTCCACCATCACGTACTAAATCATCACTTACGTCTTGAATAAAACACGCATGTGGTTGTGATCTTGTATATGCATCTTTAGAGAATTCTAGCTTTTTTGTGATTGGATCAACATAACTATGTCCTTGTGCAGGTCCAGTTAATCCATATGCCCAGTTAAGTCCAGTTGTAAACCATTGCGGAGAATTAGGTGCTGCATTCTGGTTAATGATCATATACGCCATTTCTTCGTAGAATACTTGTGCGTCTTTTGGTGTTGCAAAATAGTTGAATTTTTCCCCCCAATATCTCCAACAACCAGCAATCCTATGAGCTACTTGTTTGATACTATTTTCACTTCCAGTTAGAACCCTACCACTTTCATCAAGAAGAAGTTCTCCTTGCTCGTTTCGTTGTGGCACACCAGCTTTACGAAAGTATTTTTGTGCTAGAATATCTGTTGCTACTTGTGACCATGTAGTTGGTACTTCAACATTGTTCATTTCAAACACTGTAGAACCGTCAGGATTTTTAATAACGGAACTTCGTATTTCATAGGTGAACATGTCAAATGGGCTCACGCCATCTTTTGTGAAATATCTTGGTATTTCAAGTCCAATTGTATTTTGCATTTGTTCTGTATCCATAATTTACACCCCTATTAGTATTACGCAATCATGCTGAGTTCTTTTTCCAGCAATTTCGGATCGTCAATTTGTTTGTAGATGGAAGCATAGCGTAAATATGCCATCTTGTCTACTTTTTTGAGTTCTTGTAAGACAAATTTTCCAATTAGTGTTGTTTTTACCGGATTGGTTTTTTTGCTAAGAACTTTTTGTTGTACTTTTGTACTTAATGTTGCAAGAAGTATTGAGTCAATCTTACCACATGCTTTTTCTAAACTATCTTGGATTTTAGGTAGACTAAAATCTTCTACTTTGCCACTTTTTTTAAGAACACGAAGATTAAACTCTGCTTGTTCATACGTTGTAAAACGATTTTCACACTTAAGGCATTCTCGCCTACGGCGCATTGCACTATTAATTACACGACTTTCAAGAACTTTCGTTTCCTCATGTGAACAGAATGGACATAACATCTTTTAACCCCCTCTCTTTAGTACACCCCGCACGTGTTCCTTGTGCGTAGTAAAACACTAGATGTAGTGTTTTAAACATCTTTATTTTTGCTATCTAGTGTTTCTTGAAAAACGAAAGCTAGGAGCTTTAAATAGTTTTTAGTAATTCAAAGTATGTTTTATAGACTATGTTTTAAGTCATAACATTTATAAAAAATTTAGAAAAGATAAATGTATGGGAATTTTAGAAATCTTGGCTCCATTGTATACACCAATATTAAGATGGGCAGGATATAGCTCGCAAAAAGGTCCTGAAGTGTTAGAAATTCCTGCTCAATCAAGTGGAGGCTTGGAAGCAAGTTTACAAAGACAAGGAGATACTTATCATCCACCAAAAATCATTGTAGGGCAACCCTTATTTGAAAGAAATCCAAGACCAGCCCTACCCAGAGCAATTAGCTTACAACCTGCTTTAGTTGACTTCAACACAGGAGATGTTAGACCAGTCAGAGGGTCAAGAGATTATAGTGGGAGGGAAGAAGTTGGTTTAGGAGACCACATAAGACCAATGAGAGAAGCTGAATATACAGCAGCGGAGTTAAGAGCAGAAGATAAATTTGAAGTCCCTCCTGTAGAAAGCTTAACAAGCTGGAGAAAAGCAACCTCTGGAGAGACAAGAACACAAGACCAAAGAGCACAATATAAACCAATGAGTAATTTAGAGATAGAGAATAGTTTATTTAGAGAAACACCACCATTAGAGTATTCAGGAGGTCACAGAGTAGAGGGACAAGATGATTTAGCAGCAAATTATAGAAAAATAAGGGAGCAAACCCTGGCAGAGCCGGTAGGTCTTCGAGCAGTAAGGGAAGATGAAAGACAACAGGTTACAGATTTGAGTCCAGCCAAAGGGTTAGACAGAATCACTAGAGAGGACTTAAACCCGTTGAGTGTGTTAGAACCAGGCGTTAGACAACTTAGAGAATACACACCGACCCCTTTATTTGAAGTTGGGGAATCAAGAGAGAGAGAGGCAGCGATAGTTTTACACCACCTCCATTACACACAGGAAGCAATGACTAGTAACACTTTTAAACTTGTAATTCCTTCTTAGCGTTATGAATTCATTTATACAATTATTATTAAGCTCATTATACTTTTTTTTGCCAGCATATTTTGGAAATATGGCTCCTGTGATTTTTCAAAAAATTAAATTTCTTGAAAAGCCCATTTGGGAAGCAAAGTTAGGAAAGAATAAGACGTGGCGAGGCATGGTCAGCGGGACAGTACTCGGTGGACTGGTGTTTTTTATTCAGAAGATATTATACAATACTGGGTTTACATCTTTAGCGATTATTGACTATAGTGATTTTTCAATTCTTTTAGGGTTATTATTAGGATTAGGAGCAGTAGTAGGAGATGCTGTTGAGAGCTATTACAAAAGAAAAGCAGAAATTCCGTCAGGCGAGAGTTGGCCTGTATTTGATCAATTAGATTTTGTGATTGGAGCATTAGTATTTAGTTGGTTTGTCTATGTCCCAAATGCTGAAGTTGCGCTATTGATTTTGATTTTTAGTCCACTACTACATGTGTTAGTTAATCAGATTGCATATGTGTTAGAGATTAGAGATACAAGATGGTAATTAGTACGCTGTTGTTCTTGTTAAATGATATTCTCTATCTGCAGGAACATCATTTCCAGCTAACCATAAATAGTCGTTAACTTGCATTTGTGTTAAGCCAGTTCTCCCAGATAGCTTTTCAACAGCAACCAAAGTTTGTGCGCGGATTTCTACTTCTTGTGGTGAGCCTTTTGGAACTTCAACCCTATTATCAACTTTTTCTGCTAAAGAATCAGAGTAGCGTAATACTTCTTCCTCACGCAATACCATTGGCAAGATATAATCAGCACAAGCTGTGAGATTTTCTGTTCCTTTAAGACCAAATAGATGTGCTACATCAGAAGAAAGAAGTTGTGCCCGTTTGTGAAATGGAATTTGTTGACCTTGGTAAATACTTACATCTTCAAAAGAAGGAAAATCAGCAAGTACATTTCCTAAGAATCTTGAGACTTTACCATTTGCCTGTTTTACAATCTCATGGAAAGAACCTCCATATTTGTGTTGAACTACATCTCCAACTTGACGTAATATTGCTGCTCTTTTGTTTAAGAGAGGGATTTCGTGTTCTGCATGCAATACATCACCCAAAGTAGTAGTGGGCATAGTTGAAAGATATCCTGCATCAAACAAAGGAACACCCTCTGCAACTGCATTTTGTAAACTAGCAATCATATTCCACGTACCACGATTATATCCTAAAGGTTGCCATTTGGGTTCACCCCAATAACTAAAGCTAATTGCATTAAAGAGAAATAACATTGCTGCTGTTTGTTCTTCGTCATAATTTGTTAAATTTAAAGGAGATTCTTCAGTCCAGTGTTTGGAATCAACAGCCTTTACTTTATCTGCAAGTTCACTAAGAGCCAGGTTATCTATTGAAACATCTTTAGCACGTGCTGAAACATAATTAACTTTTCTTAGTATCTCTTCCATTTAAAACAAAAATTAGAGATTTATTAAAAAGATTATGACTAATTAATCCAATCTTCTTTTCTCAACCAACCACCTTAATTGCAACGCCAAAGAGTAAAGGGAAGCAACACCAACTGTGAGATAGGTTAATACTAAAAATAGTTTTTCAAAAGGCGTGATAACAGCAAATAAGACGACACCCAAAGCAACTGATCTAAAGTAAATTACTGGAGCTTCGAATTTTGTAACCGTGTAGATAATAAGAGTAATAAATCCTAAAATTGCTGCAAGGTATGCGTAATAATCTTGCAAGTACCAACCGGTTTTCAACAAAATAAGGATAATAAAACCACCGTCGTTAAAGACATGATCTAGGAATTTACCAAAAGGTTCTGAACGTTTTCTTTGCTGTTGTTCTTCTACGCGTGCAATTAGCCCATCTAACCCATCGCCTAAAAGATGAATTGCTGCAAAGAGAATGAATAATAAATTGTTTTCAAATAAGTAATATAAAGCAAATAATCCTGCGATAAATGAGAATACCGTCATCACATGTGCTGTTATCCTAACCTTCAATAATGCACGTGCCAATCCAGAAAAATATTTAGAACGAAACTCCTGTGATTTTTTGACAATGCGAGAACTGAATGTAGGCATACAAACATATATAAAGAAATAGTATAAAAAGATTGTTATTAGGTGGTTTCTAGATAGAATGGCATTATACGATACAGAAATAGAAAAAGCGATTGCTGCAATTAAAGAGCAAGAAGCAAAGGTTGTATGTATTCAATTACCCGATGGAATGAAACCGTATGCACAAGAGATCGAAGCAAAAATTACAACAGACACAGGTGCAAGAGTATTAATTTGGCTAGGAAGTAATTTTGGTGCATGTGATATTCCTTTGGGTTTAAACAGAATGGGCGTTGATTTACTTATTAGTTGGGGCCATAATAAATTTAACAAAAAAATGGAGGGTTGGTAAAAGTGCGCACTCTATTCCTTGATGCTCCGTACTCTGGCAACACTAAGTTATGTCAAGCAACATTAGATTATTTGAAAGAAAAGAATTACACTAAAGTTGGGTTATATGCTTCTGTACAATTTGTAGGTCAATTAGAGGAAGTTAAAAAACAGCTAGCAGATGCAGGAGTTACAATCATCACATCTAAGGCAGATAGGACAAATGTGCAAGGGCAATTACTGGGGTGCGATAACTATCACAATTCTTTGAACCTAAAAGAAAAAGAGCAAGAGGAGATTGATTGTTATTTGTATGTTGGAGATGGTAAATTTCATCCGTTAGCGTTAGTATACAGCCAAAAAGATGTAAAAAGAAGCGAATTGAAAGAAATTATTTGTAATGATCCAATTCAAGAAAAGATGTATTTTATGGGCATGGAAGATATTGTTGTTATTTTGAAAAAATATAAAGGATCATTAGTTAAATTTTTAACAGCAAAGAATGTAGGTGTGATTGTTACAATTAAGCCTGGTCAAGAGCAGTTAAAACCAGCCTACATATTAGAAGACAAATACGCTGAGAAGAAATTTTATTACTTTATTGACAATGTTGTTTCTTTTGATCAATTAGAAAATTTTCCGTTTATTGACACATGGGTAAATACAACGTGCCCAAGAGTAGGTTTTGATGACCAAGAAAAGTTTGAACGAGGAGTGATTAATCTAAATGATGCACTTGATGCTGCAAGTATTCTTGGAAAGGACAGTGTGCTTAATGAGTGAGTAAATAATGAACCCTCTTACTTTCCTAGATGAGATTGTACAAAGAAATTATGAGAAATCAATTCACTTTTTAGGTCTAAATAAAGAAGTTTCCTAGTTAGCAAGTTCTTCTCTTTCAGCAGCAGCACTCATTTATCTTGGGTTGTATGCCCTACGGGTTAATTATCAGCCCCAAAGCACATTTACTCAACTTGGCATGGGAGCAGTTATTCTAGGGAGTGGTATTGCGCTAGCAGGAGAGGAATATTCAAAAAGAGAACTTCAAGAGAGGATTAAACAAATATCCCCAAAGGTAAAAAAACACATGCGTCTTGGAATGGGTTTGTTGGGAGTAGCAAGCTTTGCATTTCTTACTGCCACGTCGGGGTGTGATCTGTATGAGAGAGGTTGTCTATTAGGAGAATATGTTTCTAGATTTAGCCTAAACTTAGGGGCGATTACTGGGTTTGGTGTGAGTTCATTCCTATACGCTAGCGAAACAGAGGATAAAAAATTATATGGAAAGGGTTTATTTTAGTTCTTCTCGTCGGGCTGTCGACGAGAGAAAGGTTTAAATACCCAAAAGATTTCTCTAGCTCTGGAAAACAGAGATTTTCCGACGAAAAATAAAAAAGAATCCTAAAAAAGGAGGGGATGAAAAATGGCAGAAGTTGTGTCAAAAACTGGTGTGAAAAAAGAATCTGGCTATCTATATTTCATTGATAAAAAAGGAAATGTAGCTAGAGCTAAAATGAGTAGAGCAGGTCGTTCTAAAGGTAAATCTAAAACACAAGTAGTAGCAAAAACTGGTGTGAAAAAAGAATCAGGTTACCTCTATTTTATCGACAAAAAAGGAAACGTAGCTAGAGCTAAAATGGCTCGTGGAAGAAAAGCAGGAAAAAAGAAAGCTACAAAGAAAAAGGCAGCTCCAAAAAAGAAAGCAGCAGCGAAGAAAAAGGTAGTAAAAAAGAAGGCTCCAGCTAAGAAAAAAGCACCTGCAAAGAAGAAAACAGCTAAAAAGGTAGCTCCAAAAAAGAAAGCAGCAACGAAGAAAAAGGTAGTAAAAAAGAAGGCTCCAGCTAAAAAGAAAGTTGCTAAGAAAAAAGCACCTGCAAAAAAGAAGAAACGCTAAATTTCTTTTGATTTTTATTTTATTTCTCTTATTCTAAAATTTTACAACAAGAAAGAAAATTAACGCATACGTAGAGTTTCTATCTCATTAAAACCGTATTTTCCTTTGAGAGGAACAAATCTAAAAGAACCAAGAAATTGAAGGGAAAGTTGACCATCTACCTTAGTCCCCTTAACAATATTTTGAGAATCTAAATTTCCTACCGGAGCTACGACTATGCCTCCTTCTTTGAGTTGTTCGATAATAGGTTCTGGGATTGTAGGGCACGCAGCAGTAATGATTATCCTATCATAAGGAGCACTTTCTTTGTAACCCTCGCTTCCGTCAGCTTCAGTAATCAAAACATTAGGTAAACTGAGACCTTGTGTATTTAAACGTGCAATATGTACAAGTTCAGGGATTACGTCTACAGCAATAACGTTTCCAGTAGGACCCACAATCTTACTTAATAGAGCTGCTTGATAGCCTACTCCAGCCCCTACCTCTAGTACGGAGTCTCCTTGCTTTAGTTCTAGTGCTTGTAACATCAACATAATTGTAGAAGGCTGTGAGATCGATTGTTTTCTAATTGTTGGAAGTGGACGATCTTCATACGCCATGTGGCGATATTTGGGAGGTACGAATTGTTCCCTATCAATTTCATCAAACGCTCTAAGAAGAGACTCATCTACATGAAGATCCTGCCATGCTGCTAAGAGGTCGTATTTAGACATTAGACCCTATCACAGAGATAATCTTATATATTTTTGTATTTAGCGACTATATACTATATATTCGTGATATAGTATTTTATCTTTTTTTAGAAATGGAAAGATTTTAAAAAACAAACTTAAAAAGCAAAGATCATGAGAAAACTTCCAGAATTTAGCAGTAAAGCATTCTTTGCACCAATGGCAGGTGTGAGTGATCCTGCCCTACGATTAGTGTGTAAGGAATTAGGTGCAGGTTTAGTTGTTACAGAATTTACAAGTATTCATGCAGTGACTGCAAAAAAAGAGGAGATTACAAAGTTTATTGAGTTCTCTGAGGAAGAAAGACCTGTTTCTGTACAATTATTTGGTTCTGATTTAGAAAAAATAAAACAAGCCGTAAAGATTGTAGAACCTCATTTTGAGATGATCGACTTTAACATGGGTTGTCCTGCCCCCCACATTACACAAACAATGGCATGTTCTGCATTATTACAAGAGCCAGAGTTAACAAGAAAGATATTCAAAACAATGGTGAGTAGTACAAGTAAGCCGGTTACAGTAAAAATTAGGGCCGGAGTTACAAGTCCTGATAAATGGAAAGAGATTGCACAAATTGCCGAAGAAGAAGGCATTAGCATGATTACATTTCATCCAAGAACAGTTAAGCAAGGGTATTCTGGAAAATCAGATTGGAATTTAATTAAGGAATTAAAAGAGATGGTTTCTATTCCCGTTGTTGGTAATGGTGATATTCAAACTCCAGAAGACGCTAAGCGAATGCTTGATGAAACTGGTTGTGATTATGTTATGATTGGAAGAGCAGCTGCGCAAAATCCATTCTTATTTACACAGATTAATGATTACTTAAAGACAGGAAAATATAAGCAGGTTTCAGGTAAAGCAAAAATTAAAACGTTTTTTAAGTATCTTGAATATGCTAAGAAATACCCCACAATTAAGACAGCAAATATTAGAATGCAAGCAATGAATTTTTCAAAGGGATGTAGAGGAAGTAAAGAATTAAGAGGCAAGTTGATTCCAATGAAGACATTGGATGAAATTGAAAGTGTAATGAGAGATTTTTATGAAGGACTGTAACCACTACTTGGTGATAATGTGTCCGAAACATTTATAAAGAGAGAGTAAGTTCTGAAGTTAAAATGAGACAAACTAACATTATATGTACAATTGGTCCAGCTTCTTGGAGTGAAGAAGGGCTCAAAGACCTTGTAAAAGGCGGTATGAATTTTGCACGATTTAATTTCTCCCATGGAGATCATCAAGGACACGCAGAAAGGGTTTTACGAATGCGTAAAGTAGCACCTCAAATCCCTTTAGTATTAGACACAAAAGGTCCAGAACTACGAACTGGAATTGTAGAAGATGGCGAAATCAAACTTGTTGAAGGAAAAGAGATTACCATCACAACAGAAGATGTAATTGGAACAGCACAAAAGATTTCATTGAATTTTAAAGGACTTCCTAAGACAGTTGTTGCTGGAGATTTAATTTTAATTGAAGATGGTAAGATGGAATTAGTTGTAAAAGAAGTATTTGAAACACATGTAGTTTGCACCATTCAATCTGGTGGCATTTTAGAGAATACAAAAAACGTCAATATTCCAAATAAAGATATCGATTTACCTGCATTAACAGAAAAAGACATCAAAGATGTGAAATTTGCAATCGAAAATGAGTTTGATTACATTGCAGCTTCTTTTATTAGATGTAAAGAAGATGTATTACAAATTAAAGCAATTTTAACAGAAGCCAACGCAGACATCAAAGTAATTTCTAAAATTGAACATAAGACTGCAATTGACAATATTGATGAGATCATTGAAGTATCTGACGGAATTATGGTTGCACGAGGAGATTTAGGAGTGCAAGTTGATCAAGAGAGATTACCCTTTTTACAAAAGACAATTATCAAGAAGTGCAAAGAACAAAGCAAATTTTGTATTGTTGCTACACAGATGCTTGACTCTATGATTGATAATCCACGACCAACAAGAGCAGAAGTTACAGACGTAGCAAATGCAATTCTCGATGGTGCAGATGCAGTTATGTTATCTGGAGAAACTGCAAAAGGTAAGTTTCCATATAAGTCTGTAAAGACCATGAGTGAAATTGCAGAGTATACAGAAAAGCATTGTGATGAGTTTAGACAACCACATGCTCGAAAAGTGGAAGTGTTAAATTAATTATTTTTCCTTGATTTTTATTTCTAAACCTTTATATTTGAAGTCGATTTTTAGACTATTATGATGATTACAGGTAGGGTTTGTACTGGACTTGGAAAAGGTAACCAATATGTTCCAAAGTACAATATGCATTTTAAAGAGAAATTAGGCATGGAATGCCATCCTGGAACACTGAATTTGCAAATTGATGAGGATAGTATTGATTTAGTTGCAGATGTGTTAACAGAAAAAAAGGAAGTACGTATTGAGCCTGAACAAGGAGGGATTGTTGATTGTTACCCAGTTGCAATTAGAAGTACTAAAATGGGTCAGAAGGTTTATAATGGTGCAATTGTAATTCCCCATAAGACTGCACATGGACAAGACACAGTTGAGTTAATTTCTCCAGTGCATTTACGTCAAGAATTAGAACTACAGGACGGAGATGAAATAATATGCGAATTGGTATAGCTGATACAATGTTTGCTCGAGTAGATATGGCTGCGTTTGCTCTTGAGGAAGTAAAAAAAAGTGGAGCAGAAATAGAAAGATATACTGTGCCAGGGTTTAAGGATCTTCCTGTTGCTGCAAAAAAATTAATTGAAGAGCATAATTGTGACGCTGTTGTAGCACTTGCATGGGTAGGTACAGAAGAGATTGATGAACGTTGTGCAATGGAGGCAAATATTGCATTGATGAATGCAGAGCTTATGACAAATAAACATATTATTAAAGTGTTCATTCATTCATGTGAAAGTAAAGATGCTTCTATTTTAAGAGAGATTGCAGAAGATAGAACAAGAAAACACACACAAAATGCAATTGCGCTTGTAAAAGGAAAAACTGAATTGAGTAAGCTTGCAGGAAAAGGTCAAAGGCAAGGCGGCAAGCATGCAGGGGAATTATAGTTAAGAGCACCTTGTATTAAGTTACGTGGGTGAGCAGCGCCCATCGAGGTGCGTGACACAGTAATTAAAGATAAAATCAAGAGGTGTCACGAAAGGCACCGTGCCCTGCTCACAAGAACGAACTTAATACATTAATCAAACAAAGGAGAATTTAAAAAATGAAAATTGGAATTGTTGTATCCGAATGGTATTTTGAAGAGATTACAGGAAAAATGTTAGATGCTGCGCTAAAGGAAGCAAAGGCACAAGGAGTAGAAACACAAGTTGTAAAAGCTCCAGGTAGTTTTGATATCCCTCTTCCAGTTAAGAAGTTGCTTATGAAAGAAGAAATTGACGGAGTAGTTACCTTAGGTGCGGTAATTGAAGGTAAGACCGACCATGATGGTGTAATTAGTTATGCACTTTGTAAAACATTGCAAGAGTTAACAGTTGAATTTGAAAAGCCAGTTGTGCTTGGTGTTAATGGACCTAAAATGAGTAAAGAGCAAGCAATTGCAAGAATACCAAGAGCAGCAGAAGTTATGAAGAGTTGTATTGAGATGGTTAAAAGAGGAAGAGAGATTTAAGAATTCTTTTTAATTGATTCTACTTGCATACGATAGCCCAATACTGCGTGAGCTAACCAATTTACACCGGAGAGTCCTCCAACTTGACGAGAGATTGTCATCAGAAATCGGTGGTAATAAGGGTTATCTTCTTCAACTAGATCTAAATCATTTCCCGAGACACAACTTTCCAATGCAGTTTTTTTTGTTAAGTCAAGATCCTTTTTAAGAACCATTTCATCTAAAGCAGGGATACTGCCCGCTTCCTCTAAAACAGCGTATGCTGTAAGGAACGCACAACCTGACCTGCCTTTTGTAGATGGACCATCTCCTTGGGCAAAATCCGAATAAATCTGTAAACACTCACCGATAAAAATAGCATAATTAGGATCATTTTTTCTAATTCTCTTCTCAATTGGATCATAAAAAAAACCTAAATCCGAAATTCCAATTAGATTATCCATTCTCGTTTGTACACGACCTGTTGTTTCAGGTGTCACAAGTGGCATTCCGAGCGGTGTTTTTCCCATAAGAGTATTTTTCCATAGTATTTTTATAAATTGTTTGGCAATAATTTTAGCATAGGTTTATATTGCCACTCATTTATTCTTAAGTTATGGATCGAGTTCAAAAGATTTTGAGTAATAGTGGCTATTGTTCTAGAAGGAAGGCTGAGGAGTTAATCCAGCAAGGAAGAGTAAAAGTAAATGGTAAAAGAATTACAATAGGAGACAAAGCAACGGAGAAAGATATTATTACCGTTAATGGACAAAGGCTCAAAAAAGAGAGAAAAGTATACTTATTATTTAACAAGCCATTAAAGTGTGTAACTGCGCTGCAAGATAAAAAGTATAAAACCGTTATGGAGTATATCAAGATTAAAGAACGTGTCTTTCCTGTAGGTAGGCTTGATTACAATACATCAGGATTATTATTGTTAACTAATGATGGTGACTTTGCAAACAATGTAATGCATCCAAGCAAGAAGATTAAAAAAGAATATTTAGTGCAAACAAAAGAAAGAATTATTTCTCGACAGATAATGGCATTAGAAAAAGGAGTGAAGTTAGAAGACGGCATGACTGCTCCAGCAAAAGTTCAATTATTAAGTCCAAATTTAATGAAGATTGTAATCCACGAAGGAAGAAATCGAATTATTCGTCGGATGTGTGAAAAAGTTAAGTTACGGGTTACTGGGCTTACTCGAATTAGAATTGGAAAATTAGATTTAGGGCAAGTAAAAGTAGGTCGTTATCGTGTACTTAATAAAAAGGATATTGATAGGATATTTATTTGAGATTAAAAACCAATTAAGTTTGTTCCAGGAATTTTTTCTAAAACTTTCATTGTTTCTCTGAATTTATCCATGTCTCCATTTAAGTGAAGAAGACTAAAATACTGGAGATAAGGATTAACTTCATACTCATCCTTAATTACTTGGTCAACAATAGCTTTTAATTTTTCATCCACTATTTTCTTAAAGGCATAATCCCTAAAAGCACCCACATGATCTTGACCTTTTCTTCTGTAGACTACTGCTTGTATTACAGGGTCTACTTTATCCAATTCATTAACAGTAATCGCTTCTGAAGCATCTCTCTTTTCATATTCATGCCAAGTGTTGTGAATCCATTCTCCTCTTCTTTTAGAAAACCAACCAACAATAGTATCTAATGCAGCTTTCTCTTCTTGGTGTTTATCCTTATATTTAGGGTCTTTAGGAGTTCTATCAGGAGCGATTCTTTCAGGAAGGTCATGATATCGTGCAAAGTTTCTCGCAGTTTTAGGACTCTGACCTTTATGAGAAGTATAAAGGCCTGCTGCAATTTCTAATTTTACAGAATGGCCGCCAACTGTTTCTGCCCAAGGAAAAGCAGAGATGTCCCGATTTAGCCAACCGGTTCTTGGTTTTGTAAAAAGACCACCATAAACCCTACTATAGGCAAGAGAATCTTTTGCTAAACTCAAAGTTTTAGAAAGCATATTTACTTAATCATCCCCATCTCTCTGCATACAACTGACTTCTTGTGTTGTAATATTTTCTTTTGTAATAATCATTGTCTACAAAGTAATAATGTGGTGGCACATATACTTCATATTCGTTAATGTAATTTTCTAAGTAAGGATGGTTTCCGCGGTAGTCTGAGTAAACAGTATAATGGTCATGATTATAGATTACAATATTTCCATTGTCTTTTACTCTGTAACGTGTTTCAACTACAGGAATTCCTTGTTGCCATTTACGAGAATATTCATAGCGTGGAATGAAATCGTTTCTGTAATTGTATGAATTTTGCGCTCGTACAAGTTCGTAATCTTGTTTGATAAGTTGTACACCGTTATGAATCTCCTCATATGAATCAAAGGTGTAGACATCGACATTTGCATTGTGTGCAAACGCTGACGTAGCTAATAATAAAAACAAAGTTAATAATGTCAATAATTTTTTCATAGAAAGCAAATTGGAGAGTATATTTTTAAATTTAATGACACTAATTGCAAAAATCAAATTCTTGTGTCCACCTAGGAACCCTCATCATGCAGACGTAATCTTTAACAGGAATTTGGTGTAGAGAAGCAAAACGTAAGACCATATCATTACGTGCAAAGTATGCTCCCTTAGAGCTAGGTGGTGCTTGTGATGCTTCATAAAAGTTAGCGTTAATTGCATCTGCTAAATTAGCTAGAATTTCATCACCCACAGTCAACGGATCTGTTACAAGTTCACTTTTATCTCCGTTTTGTACTTTAACTTGGTGTAAAAAAACTTGATTTGAAAGCTCAGTTAGGCCATCTGCAATATCTGCTAGAGTTGGATCAATAAGAGGAGTTCTTTCAAACTCAAAGTGTTCTGAGATGTATTTTAAGCCCCTGACAATTGGGACGTCCATATCCTCGCCTAAAGCACCCACATAAACTTGACGAGCACGTGATTCTTCCAGTTTTGTTCTAAGCAATATCCCATAAAGATAATTACGAATTTTTGGATCATCTGTTTGCCGTAGAAGTGCTCCATAGATTGCATCAAATTCTTCAGGTGCAGGAGATAGTGCAGCAAGACTTTTGTCTTCTCTATGATCAACACTTACGTTTTTTACTAAAAAATCAACATGTGCTTGTGCAACATCTTGCCATTCATCAGATAAGTTATATTCATCACCACCAAAGATTCTGCCAGAAACACTTTCGTAAAGTTTGATAGTACGATCATTTACTGCTTCTTTGTATTTTCTTTCTAGTACTTTAAAATCACGTTCTGATACTCGTTCTCTAAGCCTATTTAATACTTGATCTGGATCACGGATTAAAAAGGGGAGTGTTGGATCAGTCACATATGCTGCAACAACAACTGGCAAGTATTTGTCAACTTCATCTTCTACATAACCCGTAAGAAAAGGTTCTAGCTCCTCCCCAAGAAGGTCTTTTGCAATCTCCGTTCGTACTCTTTGAGGCACTCCACGTGCAAGACCAAGCAAAATAATTTGATGAAGTGTATCAGGATGAGTAAACTTGTCTTCTTTTTGAAATAATACATCTTCATCGATACGTAACACTTTATTTGCACCATCAAGAGTGTAATTAAATTGATCCAAATAATGATTTGAAGGAATCCAGCGTAGCATTGCAAGCTCCCCATAATTGCTGGGCTTTACCTCCAAAGGCAAATTTTCATCAACAAATTCAACTCGGTCAACGAGATTACAAAGAGAATCTGGAAGCTGTGAGAGTCTTTGTGAAACATCATCTGCTGTTTTCTCAGGTATTGCACCATGTGGCGAAACAATTTCAATACGATGACCATCCGAGCATCCAGGCACAAAATCTGGAAATGGAGCATCCCCGCAATGCGTTGTTAGAAAAAGGCCAGTTATTGCTGCTGCTCTTTTTGCGTACTGGAATAATTTTGACATTAGAGGCGAGAATGAAACTTTCTCTTAAAAAGGGTGTGACCTATTTGAGAGAGTTAATGGGGTTTAGTGAGAATATTTGTCTTGAGAATAAAGTGCCCCGGCCGGGATTTGAACCCGAGTCACTGCCTCTCTTCGTGAGAAGAGCTCAGAAGCTCGCTTCTCGCGCGAAAGGGCAGTATGATAGTCCGGATTGTGCTAACTTAGTAGTTATCTACACCACCGGGGCTTAACCATCTAAACTCAAAATAAGTGGGTCCTTTAAAAAGATTTCTAATTCTTAAAAGAATTTCATCAAAAGTCTTATAAACCAAATTCAACCCCTAAGACAGAATGGAAGATCGACCAATTCTAGGGCTTACAGAAGAGATAATTATCTTAGGTAAGACAACTAAAAAGCTTGTTGCCAGGGTTGATACGGGAGCAACTGCATCCTCTATTGATTCAAGCCTAGCTGAGGAATTAGAATTAGGGCCAGTAGTAAAGTCAAAAATTGTACGCTCTGCTTCAGGTGTTGGAAAAAGACCTGTAATGAGGGTTAAGGTAAATATCCATGGAAAAGAAATGGAAGCTGATTTTACAGTGGCAAATAGAAGCCACATGACGTACAAAGCACTAATTGGGCAAAACATTCTCAAAGATGGAAAGTTTATGATCGACCCATTACAAAAGGTGAAAGAATGAAAGCAGCATTAGTATCTCTTGGCAGTAAAAGTTCAGAAATGACAGCTGAGGCGATGAAAAAATACTTTGATCATGTAGATATGATTAATTTAAAACATATTGAAGTTAGTTTAGGAAAAGAAGGAGAAGTATTATACGAGGGAAAGCCACTTGAGCAGTATGATTGTATTTATTTGAAAGGATCTTTTCGATATGCTAATTTGTTACGTTCTTTAGCTACATTGCTTGAGAGAAAAGTAGCTTACATGCCTGTTCCTGCTCACTGTTTTTCTACAATCCACAATAAATTATTAACACATTTAACCTTAGAACAACATAATATTCCAATGCCTAAGACGTATTTGTCTGCAACAATTGATGCGGCAAAGGATTTACTCAAAAAAGTTCATTTTCCAATTGTGATGAAGTTTCCAGAAGGTACGCAAGGAAAAGGCGTGATGTTTGCAGATTCTATTAGTAGTGCTTCTTCATTATTAGATGCATTGGGTGCGTTAAATCAGCCGTTTATTATTCAAGAGTATATTGAAACTGGTGGAACTGATGTGCGGGCATTTGTTGTAGGAGAAAAGGTAGTTGCTGCAATGAAGCGAAAAGCACAAACCGAGGAAAAAAGAGCAAACCTCCATGCTGGTGGAAGCGGTGAGGCTGTTCAGTTAAGTAGAGAAGCTATTAATCTTGCGCTAAATACAGCAAAAGCATTAGGAGCTGAGATTTGTGGAGTTGATATTTTAGAAGGTCCAACTGGACCAGTTGTAATTGAGGCTAATTTATCTCCAGGACTTCAAGGGATTAGTGAAGTGTCAACGATTAGCATCCCAGATGCGATTGCAAAATATTTACATCTAAAAACAAAAGCAATTGTAGAACCTGCAAAAAAGGCTGCTGCTGCAAGTGTAATGAAAGAGATTGGAATTGAAGATTCAAGTTTATCTCCATCTCAAGAGATTATTACGACACTTAGTTTTAGAGGAGAAAGAGTATTACTTCCAGAGTTTGTAACTAAGATTGGAAAGATTAGTGACCGCAAAGAATATGCAGTTAAAGCAAAGCGCGGTAAGATTGAAATCGAAGAATGGAAGATGTGAGTGAGCGGTGTTCTGTGCTCAGGGCACTGGGTTTATGAGCTGAACACAGAATTCAGTAGACTGCTCATTTACGCAACTAATTCTTCTGGAAATTGTTCTTTTGAAGATTTTCTTTTTTGAGGTTTTTCAATATCAACTATTTCTACATTATGATTCTCTTTTTTAGAGCAAGAAACAACAAGGTAAATGATTGGTAAAATCCCCAATGTGTTTAAAACAAGGATTAAAATAAACCATATTTTATGATTTTGTTTTGTTGCTTTCCATAAAGCTAGTCCTTTCCAAAGTAATTCCCAAAGAAGAATTACTGCAATTATTGACCACAGGAGTATTGGGTTTTGATATAAAGTATAAAGCATTGACATCGTTTCACCTTTGTTTTTAAGAATACAAGAAGTATTTTAATCTTTGTTTTTGAGAAGAGAAATGTTTATATGTGAATTTTAATTGGTCATGGATATGGTATTTGATGATTTAAGTCCAGGCGAAGCTTTAGAGATTGCAAGAATGCTTAAAAGATCAAGCGATGGAGTGAGAAAGGCAAAGATTAATTCTGGCGAAACTGTCCCTTCAATTGACGACAAGCTTTATGATGTAAAGATTAGAGATGCAACAAATCTTGCCATTGAAAGAACTTATGCTGAATTTCCTACAATAACAAATGATGAGGGAAAGTTTAAAGGTTATGAACTACCCAAAGGAACCGATGCCTTTTTAGAATTAGGTTTTGCACCAATGGGAGAAATGGATAGACCACAATACGAAAAAACTGCTCCAAGTTTTGGTGATGGAAACTTAAATATTTTTATGCTACAAAGTTTTTTATAGATTTATTAGATGCTAATTAAGCATGAGTCAACATGTAACTTTAGACCAATATCTTTCTGGAGAGAGTGTCCCACAAGTTGACGGTTCTTTGTACGGAGATTTGAGGGATTTTGCTCAAAAAGAGATTGATTTAGCATATGAAAATTTAGGCGATACAAGATATAGTCTCTCAGAGATTACAAAAAACCAATTACGCGAGGGTTTTGTATTAATTGCAGGGATTGTTGGATCTGATCCTGAGAAAGAAGGAAGAATAAGAGCACGATATGGAGTAGATAATGTGAGAATTGAAGAAGGGATTGCAGCAAGAGCCATCTACATTCGTTTTACTCGAGAAACAGTTGATTAAATTTTTTTACACCATCAATATAACTTTGATTACTTTCTTCATCTGCGTTTTGTAGGTATTGCCAATTCCAACAGAGATTTTGTTGTACGTTAAAACCAAAATAATCTAGAACTTTTGTTTGTACTTCTAACACATTTTTACCACGCCAGTTTTGCCCGACAATAATGATTCCAGCATGGATTTTACCTAGAATATTTTTTTCTCCAAGTGTTGAGTGTCTGTTTTCAAGCCAAGTTAATCTTTCAATGAGCTTTTGATAGATTACATTTGTTTGCCCCCATCGTACTGAAGTAAAAAAGACAACGCAATCAGATTGTAGCAATTCTTTTGAGATTTTCCAGAGCTGATCTTTTGGCTCATTAATACTTGCCCAACATCTGTGGTGTCCAGTTGGGTTTTTAGTTTTGTTTTTAAGAATAGCTTTTTTAATACCACACACGTTTCCATTTTTTGTAGAGACATTTCCTTCACAAGGTACGATATGAAGTTTAGGTACGTCAATGAGAGTGACTTTTTTTCCTAGTTCTCGTTGTAATCTTTTAGCAAGAAGTGTGCTTTTAGGTAATTCTTTTTCCCCAATCCAACGATTGGAAGTTGTAAGAAAGAGAATCTTTTTGCGCCTCTTTAAGTGGTTTAGAGTGTTTTGATAAAGTTTAGCCTCTTTTTTCATGAGTTAAAGAAAGAAAACAGAGTATATAAAATTATTTTTTACCATCCAGATTCTCCATATGTCTTTTTATGATTTGCATTTTCAATTGCTTGCTTAACAAAAGGGATGATATTTTGCGGCAGTTTATCTATATCAAACCAACTTAGATCATCACATCTCTCTGGCTCTTTATTTGTTATTTCTCCATTCCAAGTAGGTGTAAACATAAAAATATCAACATACTTTTTTTCATCTGCTGAGTTCCTATGGTTAACATAAATTAATTCTAAGTCTTTTTGATTAATGATAATCCCTGCTTCTTCTTGTGCTTCTCGCACTAAAGCTTGAGTACATGTTTCATTTTCTTCAAGATGCCCTGAGATCAAGCTATAATTGCCATCTTCAAAGCCAGTGTTACAACGCCGTAGAAGGAGAGTCTGATTTCCTTTTTTTAAGATTAAAAATACAGCCACAAATGGTTTTTGTTTTGCCATAGACAAAGAAACATATTGTGATTTAAAAATCTTTATAAACCTTCAAACTCTTTCCCCAATAAAAGAGGATGGCACCAGAACATATTACATTAGAATCACATAAAGCTACGGGAAAAAGAAAATTATCAAGTACCGTTTTAATGTTTATTTTAATTGCATCAATTCTTGGAAGTTCACTATTCTACCTTCCTAGTTTAGGTGTTACAAGTTCGGGAAGTGCATCTATTATTGCGTGGTTAGTTCTTTTTACAATTGCAACATTTCTTATGATGTATATTGGAGAGTTAGTTACATTACATCCAACTTCTGGCGGGACTTATGAGTTTTGTAAAAGAGCATATGGAAGGTTTGTTGCGTTTATGTCTGGGTGGATGATCTGGATTGCAGGAAATTTTGGTATGGCCCTTGGTCTGATTGCTGCAGCACAGTATTTTGTTCCTGGAAGTTACCCCCAGATGTTGCCGTTACATATTACATTTGTTGTAATTTGGGTAATTATACTTAATGCCATGGCCTATAGAGGAATTGATGCTGGCGTGACAATGCTTGTAGCATTTGGAATAATTACGTCGCTAACAGTTGTTGCTATGACCCTTCCTTCTTTTATTGACATACCAAGTTTATTTCAAGGCATGTTTCAAGTTCCGTTTGATACACAGTTATTACAACCATTTTACCGTTATGAAGGCTCTTCAATCATTTCATACTTAGGACTATCATTACTTCTTATTATCGAAGCTTTTTTTGGATTTGAAGCTGTGAGTTATATGGCAAACGAGGCTAAAGAACCAAAGAAGTTACATAGGGTATTAATCACAGCGATGATTTTATGTGGAGTAATTACAAGCCTGTATGTGTTTAGTTCTTTGGGAATTGTGCCGTATCAAGAATACATTACAAGTATTACTCCATTTGCGGTACAAGCATTTAATACATTAGGCGCCACAGGAAAGCAGATTGTTGTATTTGGAATGTATTTAGCAATCGTTGGTAGCGTTGCTGCATGGCCAATTACTGGCTCTCGTTTGATTCGTGCAATGGCAGGAGACAAATTATTTTTACGTCATTTTGCTGTGTTACATCGCAACCATAAATCACCTCATCGAGCAGTATTATTTCAAAGCTTAGCAATCTTGTTGTTTACAGGAATTATTTTTAGAGGATATCTGATTGGTTGGCAAGACCCATATAGGACAGGTTATTTGATTTATGTGTTAATTACGTTAGTTGTGCTTTCTTTGATCCTTCTTGCAGTGCCAATTCTTCGACGTAAAGAAGCTCACTTAGAGCGTCCGTTTAAAGCACCCTTAGGAACAGTAGGACCAATTCTTGCTGTTTTATTGTTTGCAATTTTGATTGCAAATTGGATTTGGATTGAGCGAGGGTTAGCATATTCCATAATCTCCATTAGTGCTTCATTTATTGCATTAGGACTGCCATTTTATTTCTTTGTAGCAATGTTATATGATTCAAAAGCAATTGTAAAAGTAAATGAGTATTTATCGTACGTTGCAGTACTTGGAGAAAAAGTGTTTTTCCCACTTAGTATTCGTGGAAAGCTACTAAAAGATTTGGGCAATATTAGAGGGAAAGTAATTTTAGAATACGGTTGTTCTTTTGGAAATTTGACACGAAAGCTAGCTCCCCTTGTTGGACCAAGAGGTAGAATCTTTGCAACAGATTTAGCACTACATAAAGTGCGAATTACAGATAGAAGAACTAAATTTTTCAAACATGTAAGTGTGCATCATCATCCTAGTTTAGAAGATTTTACATTAAAGCCAAGTAGAAAGATAGACGGTGTTATTTCTGTAGGAATGCTCTCGTATATGCAAAAGCCAGAGGTAATTTTAAAGAGATTAAGTAAGCATATAAACAAAGGAGGAGAGATTGTATTTTTGGATTATGATAAGTTCTTTTATATTATCCCAAATGTAAGCTGGATTGAGAGTAATCAAAAGTTAATTAACTTATTTGCACGTGCAGGGTTTAATATAAGTGTTGAAAGGAAAAAAGGGCTTCTTTGGACTTATGTAATTATTAGTGGAAAGAAGAAATAAATATTTAATATATATCCTTCACTATAGATTTTTTTTTAAACCCATAGTTTTCAGCAAGTTTTGAGGAATATTAATATGAATAAAAAAAATAAATACATAGCTTTAATGATAACGTTATTTGTACTTTCTTTTACATTAGTACATGCGGACGAATCAGCGTGCGATCCTGGCGCCACATATTTGTATGAAAGTGATTTTGCAAACGGACCGTACCAGATTACAACTCCAGGAATATACTGTTTGGTAGAAGATGTTGTGACAAATGCTGATCCTGCATTTTTAGTAGACACTGGATTTAATTTAGCAAAAACAACAATAGACCTAAATGGCTACACGTTACAAACTGAAGATAGAGTTGATCCAGAACTTGGACCAATTGCAGCTTCAAGTAGAGCTTTTTCAATGTCACACACTTTAGCTGGGCAGCAACCGCTAACGTACACCACAAATGTTGAAATTAAAGATGGGAAAGTTCTTGGATTTACAACTAGAAATGTTGATTTTTCATATGTACGTGATGTTACTGTTTCAAATGTAGTATTTGAATACGATGATGCACATGGAGTATATGTTGATAAGTCTATAAGAGCGACTGTTCAAGAGAGTGAGTTTATTGCAAATAATGTTATGCTAGGACCATTTCAGGGCGTAGGTGTTTATTTGAGTCAAGCACAAGATGCAGTGGTACAAGGTAGCTCCTTTAATGGTTTGTACTATGCAATGAATATTACAAGTAGTGATGAGGTTTTAGTAAAGGATAATGATGTTACTGATATGACATTTGGCCTTGCAGCTGCTGCTGTTGATAACCTTGTATTTGAAGAAAATAGACTCAGTGGAGACGCATCAAGTCCTTGGGGTGTTTTATTACTTGGAAACAATAATGCAGAGATTGTTAGCAATGAATTTGATACAATGAAATCTGGAGTCGATATGTGGTTTAGTGACGTATTAGCATTTAGAAACTCAATGATTAATACCGATTCAGGCCTAGACGTTTGGAGAAATAGTATCTTAAACTACGGTGAAAACACAATTTGCGCTAATACCCATGTGTTGGTTGATTCAACTTCAACTGCAAATGATCTTGGAGGAAATACGTTATTGCCGTATAATTGTTAATTTTTTTATTTTTTCTTTTTTGCAACTTTTTTTTTTGCTGCAGGTTTTTTGGGAGTAGATTTTTTTACTGTTTTTTTAGCTACAGTTTTCTTTGTAGGTGCAGCCTTTGTTTTTTTGCCACCTTTCTCTTTTACTTCAATTGCTTGAATTTTTTCTAAGTCATCTAAGATATCTGAGGCAATAAAAGCATAACCTTTTTTTCTTTTGAATAATTGATCAGCTACAAATCCATTGATATATGACGCTGCAACTGCACTTTTGAATAAGTCTTGAGTTTTCGCTAAAAACCCAACTGCAAGTCCTGCTAAAACATCGCCTGTTCCTGCTTTTGTCATTCCTTGATTTCCAGTTCTATTATATGCAATCTTGTTTCTAGAAATAATTAAATCAGTTGATCCTTTTACTAAAAGAACATTGTTATTTTGTAGGAAGTAGCGTAAGTTTCCTTGTAGGATTTCTGCTCTTTCTTTTGCGTTTGATTGTTTTAATTTAGGAAGCAAAAACTCTTTTTGAGAGTTAATAAGCATTAATTCTAATTCTGCTTCATGTGGAGTTAAAATAGAGTTACTAAAGTCCTTAAAAGAAAGATTTTTTAGTGCATCTGCGTCAATTACTTTTAATCTTTGAGACTTTTTAATAAAATAGTGGCTAAATTTATCTGCTTTTTCAGTAATACCATTACCAATTAGCACAGCGTCGAATTTATCTGCAAATTTAACCATTTCCTTTGCAAGCTTTACTGTAAAATTTGCTGCCTTTAATTTGTGAGAAATCAAGTCAGGAGAATATCTATTTACTGCCCAAGCCACTTTTTCTTGTGCTGCAATTGTTACTTTGTCACATCCTGCACGAAGTGCTGCAAGACCCGCAAGTGTTACTGCACCAACCCATTCTTCTGAACCACCGATTACAAGAGCAGATCCATTTTCCCCTTTATGGGAATTTTTCCTTCGGTCCATTAACTTCTTAACTTGATTTAGATTCATAGCTTCTTCCTAGCTGATACTCTTTTTTCAGTTTATAAGGATTTATTGTAATTCTAGAGTAAAAACAAGCGATTTATTGTGTTTTTATATAAAGGGTGAGAGAAAAAAGCAAGAATTAGTTAAATTGAAGTACACATACCAAAAGCTTAATAAAAAATCTGGCTTCCTTATGGACTGTGGGCCTGTAGCTCAGTCTGGCGATGAGTAAGTGGAGCTTACTAAGGTTGCCTACTTACATCGGGCAATTAGAGCGCTGGTCTTATATGACCAGTAGTGGATCAAACTAAAAAACCATTACGTGCTAAGTTAGCCAGAGGTCGAGGGTTCAAATCCCACCAGGCCCATCCTTATTTTTCTATTTTTATCTCTTCAAACTGATTCTCTTTTGGATTCCCTTTAGTGATGTGCATCTTTTGATTAAGTAAGTCCATAATAATTGTGCATACTGTTCCTAAAGAGCCAATTTCTTTGTCTTGTATGAATTGCCGTTGTATTGGAAGAAAGCAAGTTGTGTCTGCAAGAAGGGTTTTTATCTCGGCAAGAGACTGTTCTTTAATGTTGATTTCTTGAAGTCGCTTAAGTCTTTGTAGGGATGATGCAATTTGTTTTTTTTCTTTAATTCCTTGCCCTGGATTATTGACGTAGTGGTTTGTATGAAATTGAATTTCTTTGTGAGGTAAAAAAGTCACTTTATTTGTTGCAAATTCCATTTGTAATGATTGTCCTTTACTATCTGCTGCTAGAATAAAACTTGCTTTTCCTGTTGCGTGTTGTTGCACAGTTTTTTTTACCTCTTGTAAAGAAGAGCAGTCTAAAATTGCTCGTAACATAATATGGATTGGAATTGCATTTAATTTATCTAGCGTTGGAAGAAAGTTAAGACAAACCCCAATACTGCTTGAGTTAAGCCCTATTTTTCCTATGATTCCTGGTTCAGTCATCATAAGGATTGTTTTGTTATTTTGTTTAATTTGCATAATTACTGCAAGATTCTCAAGTTCTTGTGCCCAGTCCCAATTTTCTGCCAACAGATTTGTTTTGCTAAAGTAGACTGTTGAGCATTCTGGAGAGTACGACATAATTTCAGTTCTGGCGTTAAGTGCATAAATCCAAAGAGGGTTTACATTAGCTGCTTTTGCAAGGGCCCCTATTTCTTCTGCGTAATGGGAAAAGACCTTTTGAATGTTTTTTTGAAATTGTTGTGCAAGAGCAAAGATTTCTTTTTCGGGTAGTTTGAAGATTTTTTTGTAAAAGGCAATTGTTTTATGGATTCTTGATTTAAGAAGTATGCCATGTTGAGTTCCAATTTCTTTAGGAGTTCCAAAGAGTTTGATAAGAGGAAATTTTGGTATGGCCCTTGGTCTGATTGCTGCAGCACAGTATTTTGTTCCTGGAAGTTACCCCCAGATGTTGCCGTTACATATTACATTTGTTGTAATTTGGGTAATTATACTTAATGCCATGGCCTATAGAGGAATTGATGCTGGCGTGACAATGCTTGTAGCATTTGGAATAATTACGTCGCTAACAGTTGTTGCTATGACCCTTCCTTCTTTTATTGACATACCAAGTTTATTTCAAGGCATGTTTCAAGTTCCGTTTGATACACAGTTATTACAACCATTTTACCGTTATGAAGGCTCTTCAATCATTTCATACTTAGGACTATCATTACTTCTTATTATCGAAGCTTTTTTTGGATTTGAAGCTGTGAGTTATATGGCAAACGAGGCTAAAGAACCAAAGAAGTTACATAGGGTATTAATCACAGCGATGATTTTATGTGGAGTAATTACAAGCCTGTATGTGTTTAGTTCTTTGGGAATTGTGCCGTATCAAGAATACATTACAAGTATTACTCCATTTGCGGTACAAGCATTTAATACATTAGGCGCCACAGGAAAGCAGATTGTTGTATTTGGAATGTATTTAGCAATCGTTGGTAGCGTTGCTGCATGGCCAATTACTGGCTCTCGTTTGATTCGTGCAATGGCAGGAGACAAATTATTTTTACGTCATTTTGCTGTGTTACATCGCAACCATAAATCACCTCATCGAGCAGTATTATTTCAAAGCTTAGCAATCTTGTTGTTTACAGGAATTATTTTTAGAGGATATCTGATTGGTTGGCAAGACCCATATAGGACAGGTTATTTGATTTATGTGTTAATTACGTTAGTTGTGCTTTCTTTGATCCTTCTTGCAGTGCCAATTCTTCGACGTAAAGAAGCTCACTTAGAGCGTCCGTTTAAAGCACCCTTAGGAACAGTAGGACCAATTCTTGCTGTTTTATTGTTTGCAATTTTGATTGCAAATTGGATTTGGATTGAGCGAGGGTTAGCATATTCCATAATCTCCATTAGTGCTTCATTTATTGCATTAGGACTGCCATTTTATTTCTTTGTAGCAATGTTATATGATTCAAAAGCAATTGTAAAAGTAAATGAGTATTTATCGTACGTTGCAGTACTTGGAGAAAAAGTGTTTTTCCCACTTAGTATTCGTGGAAAGCTACTAAAAGATTTGGGCAATATTAGAGGGAAAGTAATTTTAGAATACGGTTGTTCTTTTGGAAATTTGACACGAAAGCTAGCTCCCCTTGTTGGACCAAGAGGTAGAATCTTTGCAACAGATTTAGCACTACATAAAGTGCGAATTACAGATAGAAGAACTAAATTTTTCAAACATGTAAGTGTGCATCATCATCCTAGTTTAGAAGATTTTACATTAAAGCCAAGTAGAAAGATAGACGGTGTTATTTCTGTAGGAATGCTCTCGTATATGCAAAAGCCAGAGGTAATTTTAAAGAGATTAAGTAAGCATATAAACAAAGGAGGAGAGATTGTATTTTTGGATTATGATAAGTTCTTTTATATTATCCCAAATGTAAGCTGGATTGAGAGTAATCAAAAGTTAATTAACTTATTTGCACGTGCAGGGTTTAATATAAGTGTTGAAAGGAAAAAAGGGCTTCTTTGGACTTATGTAATTATTAGTGGAAAGAAGAAATAAATATTTAATATATATCCTTCACTATAGATTTTTTTTTAAACCCATAGTTTTCAGCAAGTTTTGAGGAATATTAATATGAATAAAAAAAATAAATACATAGCTTTAATGATAACGTTATTTGTACTTTCTTTTACATTAGTACATGCGGACGAATCAGCGTGCGATCCTGGCGCCACATATTTGTATGAAAGTGATTTTGCAAACGGACCGTACCAGATTACAACTCCAGGAATATACTGTTTGGTAGAAGATGTTGTGACAAATGCTGATCCTGCATTTTTAGTAGACACTGGATTTAATTTAGCAAAAACAACAATAGACCTAAATGGCTACACGTTACAAACTGAAGATAGAGTTGATCCAGAACTTGGACCAATTGCAGCTTCAAGTAGAGCTTTTTCAATGTCACACACTTTAGCTGGGCAGCAACCGCTAACGTACACCACAAATGTTGAAATTAAAGATGGGAAAGTTCTTGGATTTACAACTAGAAATGTTGATTTTTCATATGTACGTGATGTTACTGTTTCAAATGTAGTATTTGAATACGATGATGCACATGGAGTATATGTTGATAAGTCTATAAGAGCGACTGTTCAAGAGAGTGAGTTTATTGCAAATAATGTTATGCTAGGACCATTTCAGGGCGTAGGTGTTTATTTGAGTCAAGCACAAGATGCAGTGGTACAAGGTAGCTCCTTTAATGGTTTGTACTATGCAATGAATATTACAAGTAGTGATGAGGTTTTAGTAAAGGATAATGATGTTACTGATATGACATTTGGCCTTGCAGCTGCTGCTGTTGATAACCTTGTATTTGAAGAAAATAGACTCAGTGGAGACGCATCAAGTCCTTGGGGTGTTTTATTACTTGGAAACAATAATGCAGAGATTGTTAGCAATGAATTTGATACAATGAAATCTGGAGTCGATATGTGGTTTAGTGACGTATTAGCATTTAGAAACTCAATGATTAATACCGATTCAGGCCTAGACGTTTGGAGAAATAGTATCTTAAACTACGGTGAAAACACAATTTGCGCTAATACCCATGTGTTGGTTGATTCAACTTCAACTGCAAATGATCTTGGAGGAAATACGTTATTGCCGTATAATTGTTAATTTTTTTATTTTTTCTTTTTTGCAACTTTTTTTTTTGCTGCAGGTTTTTTGGGAGTAGATTTTTTTACTGTTTTTTTAGCTACAGTTTTCTTTGTAGGTGCAGCCTTTGTTTTTTTGCCACCTTTCTCTTTTACTTCAATTGCTTGAATTTTTTCTAAGTCATCTAAGATATCTGAGGCAATAAAAGCATAACCTTTTTTTCTTTTGAATAATTGATCAGCTACAAATCCATTGATATATGACGCTGCAACTGCACTTTTGAATAAGTCTTGAGTTTTCGCTAAAAACCCAACTGCAAGTCCTGCTAAAACATCGCCTGTTCCTGCTTTTGTCATTCCTTGATTTCCAGTTCTATTATATGCAATCTTGTTTCTAGAAATAATTAAATCAGTTGATCCTTTTACTAAAAGAACATTGTTATTTTGTAGGAAGTAGCGTAAGTTTCCTTGTAGGATTTCTGCTCTTTCTTTTGCGTTTGATTGTTTTAATTTAGGAAGCAAAAACTCTTTTTGAGAGTTAATAAGCATTAATTCTAATTCTGCTTCATGTGGAGTTAAAATAGAGTTACTAAAGTCCTTAAAAGAAAGATTTTTTAGTGCATCTGCGTCAATTACTTTTAATCTTTGAGACTTTTTAATAAAATAGTGGCTAAATTTATCTGCTTTTTCAGTAATACCATTACCAATTAGCACAGCGTCGAATTTATCTGCAAATTTAACCATTTCCTTTGCAAGCTTTACTGTAAAATTTGCTGCCTTTAATTTGTGAGAAATCAAGTCAGGAGAATATCTATTTACTGCCCAAGCCACTTTTTCTTGTGCTGCAATTGTTACTTTGTCACATCCTGCACGAAGTGCTGCAAGACCCGCAAGTGTTACTGCACCAACCCATTCTTCTGAACCACCGATTACAAGAGCAGATCCATTTTCCCCTTTATGGGAATTTTTCCTTCGGTCCATTAACTTCTTAACTTGATTTAGATTCATAGCTTCTTCCTAGCTGATACTCTTTTTTCAGTTTATAAGGATTTATTGTAATTCTAGAGTAAAAACAAGCGATTTATTGTGTTTTTATATAAAGGGTGAGAGAAAAAAGCAAGAATTAGTTAAATTGAAGTACACATACCAAAAGCTTAATAAAAAATCTGGCTTCCTTATGGACTGTGGGCCTGTAGCTCAGTCTGGCGATGAGTAAGTGGAGCTTACTAAGGTTGCCTACTTACATCGGGCAATTAGAGCGCTGGTCTTATATGACCAGTAGTGGATCAAACTAAAAAACCATTACGTGCTAAGTTAGCCAGAGGTCGAGGGTTCAAATCCCACCAGGCCCATCCTTATTTTTCTATTTTTATCTCTTCAAACTGATTCTCTTTTGGATTCCCTTTAGTGATGTGCATCTTTTGATTAAGTAAGTCCATAATAATTGTGCATACTGTTCCTAAAGAGCCAATTTCTTTGTCTTGTATGAATTGCCGTTGTATTGGAAGAAAGCAAGTTGTGTCTGCAAGAAGGGTTTTTATCTCGGCAAGAGACTGTTCTTTAATGTTGATTTCTTGAAGTCGCTTAAGTCTTTGTAGGGATGATGCAATTTGTTTTTTTTCTTTAATTCCTTGCCCTGGATTATTGACGTAGTGGTTTGTATGAAATTGAATTTCTTTGTGAGGTAAAAAAGTCACTTTATTTGTTGCAAATTCCATTTGTAATGATTGTCCTTTACTATCTGCTGCTAGAATAAAACTTGCTTTTCCTGTTGCGTGTTGTTGCACAGTTTTTTTTACCTCTTGTAAAGAAGAGCAGTCTAAAATTGCTCGTAACATAATATGGATTGGAATTGCATTTAATTTATCTAGCGTTGGAAGAAAGTTAAGACAAACCCCAATACTGCTTGAGTTAAGCCCTATTTTTCCTATGATTCCTGGTTCAGTCATCATAAGGATTGTTTTGTTATTTTGTTTAATTTGCATAATTACTGCAAGATTCTCAAGTTCTTGTGCCCAGTCCCAATTTTCTGCCAACAGATTTGTTTTGCTAAAGTAGACTGTTGAGCATTCTGGAGAGTACGACATAATTTCAGTTCTGGCGTTAAGTGCATAAATCCAAAGAGGGTTTACATTAGCTGCTTTTGCAAGGGCCCCTATTTCTTCTGCGTAATGGGAAAAGACCTTTTGAATGTTTTTTTGAAATTGTTGTGCAAGAGCAAAGATTTCTTTTTCGGGTAGTTTGAAGATTTTTTTGTAAAAGGCAATTGTTTTATGGATTCTTGATTTAAGAAGTATGCCATGTTGAGTTCCAATTTCTTTAGGAGTTCCAAAGAGTTTGATAAGAGGAAATTTTTCTGTGTCTTTGGGAGGATTTTGAGAAGTCATAAAAGTAGGAGATTAGAGGGATATAAAATTGTTTTTGTTGTAAATTTGCTTTGGAATTCACTTAAGAATTCCATAACCGAAGACGTAGTCGAGGATTTGGAATTTTATTTTAAAATTCCATAACCAATAAGTCTAAATCTTTCTCCAACTCGCCTAGAGATTGTAATTCGATCTCCCTTTTTTGCTGCAACTGGTTTTTTAAGAACACAGGTTGTATTCTTTTTAGAAGGATCAATTACTACACCAACTGTTGCCGCTGAGTTAACATTTAACATTAAAACTTCGTTTTTTGCAAGAGGCTTAACTTCTGTTTCTTCTTTTGTTCCTACTACTCGTTGTAATAGATGTGTATCTAAACTAATTTGATTTACAACAGGAGGTAATTTTCCAGAGAGGCCAACTAGTGCTCCTGTTAAGGTGTCAGATTTTACGATTGTAGGATCTAGTGTGGTAGAAAGGGCCATACTTCCACCAGCATGAATCTCTTCAACTGGAGTTTTACCTGTAAAGATTTGTGTAATTGTTGTTTTAAGAGGTTTCCAAACTTTTTTGTTTTTTTCTTCAACCATATATCCAGGCACAATTTCAATTTCATCTCCAATTTTAAACATCCCTTGCTTTACTGTTCCACCTAAAACTCCGCCAACTAATTGAGCGGGTTTAATCCCCGGTTTGTTAATATCAAAAGAACGTGCAACAAGCATCATTGGTGCTGCTTTTACGTCTCTTTTTGGAGTTGGAATATTTTCTTGAACTGCTTTTAAGAGCATGTCAACATTTACGTTTGCTCGAGCAGAGATTGGAATAATTGGCGCATCCTTGTAATCTGTGTCGCTTAAGAACTCTTTAATTTGTTTGTAATTTTTAAGTGCTTCTTCTGTGCTAACTAGGTCAATTTTGTTTTGTACAATAATGATATTTTTAATGCCTGAAATTTGTAGCGCCATTAGGTGCTCTTTTGTTTGTGGTTGTGGGCATTTTTCGTTTGCTGCAACCATTAAAATTGCACCATCAACAATTGCTGCACCTGAAAGCATTGTTGCCATTAATGATTCGTGGCCCGGTGCATCTACTAAAGAGATTCTTCGTAATAGTTTTGTTTCTTTGTTTGATTTGATACTTTTTTCTTTTGTAGTGTAAAAGTCGTTTTCTTCATCATGATAGATTGCAAAGTCTGCATATCCTAATCTGATAGTAATTCCTCTTTTGAGTTCTTCAGAATGTGTGTCAGTCCATTTTCCAGAAAGCCTTTCTGTTAAAGTTGTCTTTCCGTGATCTACATGGCCAACTAAAGCAATGTTAATTTCTGGCTGCGTACTAGATGAGACTGCTGCTTTTTTTGTTTTTGTAGACTTTTTTGTAGTAGTCTTAGATTCCTTTTTTGCAGTCGTTTTTTCTTTTTTAGCCATATAAGACTAAGAAAAAAGGTTTATTTATAAAAGTTTAGGGGGCGTAAGGAGAGATACCCTTACCGCTTCTTCCCTTTTTTAGTTGCTTTTTTAGCCGTTTTCTTTGTACTAGAGTTTTTTACAGCTTTTCCTGTAGCTTTCTTTACTGCTTTTTTCACAGCTTTTTTTGCTACATTTTTCACTCTTTTTTTTACAACCTTAACTCGCTTCTTTGCTACTTTCAACTCTCGTTTTTTAATAACGCCAGAGTTAACTAAAGCATCTTCAAAATGTGTGCTTACTGTTTTCATGACATCTGCTGCTGCTTTTCCAGAGTTTGCCATTAGTTCATGTGCTAATTTTACACTTTCTTCTTTGTTTAAGCCTAATTCTTTTTGCATCATAGATGCTACCTTTTTTGCTTTACGCATAGTTAACAAGCTTAGACCGTAGCCTGTTTTTACTGCTTTATGTATTGTTTTTCTCATTGTTGTTCCTCCGTTATGAATGGTGTTTTTCTTGAATAGAAAAAATGAATTAAAAGTACAAACCCTACAATTAGTAAGAGTAATTCTAGTGACAAGCCAAAAACAAGATGCCTTCCCCCTGAAGAAAATAAAATAGCTGCACTAACAAAAAGAGCTGCAGTTAAGTAGACTAGGTTTCTTCTTCGATTCACATATTCCCAGCGTGCCTCTAGTTTGTAGAGATGTTGCCCTTCACAGTGTTCTTGCTTACTTGTTTCTAAATTTTTGACAATTGCTGCAATATGTTTAGGTAAGTCCAATACCAAGTCTTTGTGAGACATCAACTCTCGCTTTGCTTCTTTTGCAAGTTGCAACGGATTGAATTCTTTTGCAAGAAATTCATCCATAAATTTTCTTAGTCCGTCTGAGACCCTAAACTTTGGATCCAATTTAAGTGCCATACCTTCTGCTTGATAAATTGCTTTGGCAATGAGAACATGACTTGCTGTAAAAATCACCCCATATTTTGCGCCAAGGCCAATGATCTCATACATCCCTCGTCCAATGCTTTTATCAGATATAGAGTGAGAGTATACATCAATTAAGATAGGGATTGCTTCGCTCCTAAAGTATTGAACTGTTTCTTTGTCATATCTTGTTGCTAAGGTAAGGATAATATCTAAACTTTCCTCAGGGTTTTTATCAGGAATTGATTCTACAAAGCGAATAACTTTTTTTCTATCGTCAATACCTAACTCCCCCATAATACCATAATCAAGATAAGCAAGTTTGCCTTGTTTTGTCACAAAAATGTTTGCGGGATGCGGATCTGCATGAAAAAATCCATAGAGAAGAGCTTGTTCTAAAATGGATAAGAAATAAGTCATTGCTAACTTGCTTCGGTTAATTTTAAATTTTTTGATGGCTGAAAGATTATCAATTTTTACTCCATTTACAAAATCAAGAGTAAGTACTTTTTTAGAGGATAAATTTGCATATACTTTTGGTACAAGAACATTTTTGTTATTTTTTAATTCATTACGTAATTGATTTGCATTTCTAATCTCGTTTTCAAAGTTAATTTCTTTTCTTGTCCATAATGCAAATTCTTTGACAATTTCCACTGGTCTATAATTTTTAATAGCACGAGAATGTTTTTCTAAAAGATGTGCGGCATGAAAGAGGATGTCTAAGTCTGCATCAATAGTCTCTTTAATCTTCGGCCGTTGTATTTTAACAACAACTTTTTTTCCGTTGTGAAGGGTTGCCCTGTGAACTTGAGCAATTGATGCACAAGCAAATGGTTTTTTGTCAAAAGTTTTGTAAATTTTTTCAATCGGTTTTTTAAGTTCAGTTTCAATTGTTGTTTTTACTTGTGAGTATGGAAAAGAAGGAAGTGAATCTTGTAGTTTTTCAAATTCTTGTGCATATTCTGGCGGCACTAAATCTGGCCTTATCGAGAGAAGTTGACCAAGTTTGACAAATGTTGCTCCAAGTTTTTCAAATGATTTTCGTAGAGCTACTGCTTGTTGTTGTAAATCAGTGATAGGAGTAGTTGGAGTAAGGCGCTTATGAAAGGGGAGATGTTTATGTAATTTTAACTTAGAGATATAATAGCCTAACCCTTCTTCTGTAAGAACTGCAATTATTTGGCGTAGACGTTGTAAGTCTTTGAAATCTCTACGTAAATGCAACATTATTGTACCTCTTTTTGAGGAGAATAAGAACATTAATGTATTTAAGGGTTATGGTGCTAAGGGCCCTGTAGAAAGTCTCTTTTTCTTTTGTATTAGCGCCCTGGCTTGCCGAGGCGACTGAGTTCAATTTTTGTTGAACTCAGGGTATTCGCCGTGCTCTAATACAAAGATTATTGAGACTTTCTACAAAGCCGGTGCTAAGAAGTTAGAATTGGATTATTGATGGAGCTAGATTTAATAGATAATTAAGATTAAAAAGCACATCGATTAGAAATGAAAAGTTTATTGCTCTTTTCTTTTAAGCCTAGTCATGTACCCTGCTACGATATTACGTAACTTTTTACTTTGAACTTGTACTAAGCCATTTGCAATTTCCTTATTTTTAACATAATCGCCAGTGAACTTCTCGCCATGCTGCTTTAAGAGGTCTCTTGTCTTACGTTTAATGAATTTTGTTTTGATTCTTCCCATATTTAGCTTAGGTTGTCAGTTTATTTATAAAGGTTATGGTTAGGCAAAGGTAGTAAAAGATATGTAGAGTAAGAATTTTCAAGTATTATGTACTCCTCAACCCCAACATATTCTTTAGCAAATGTGAGTTATTCTAACATAACTTACTCTTCAAAATCTTCTTGTTGCGAAAGATTGCAGGCAGGAATTCAATGTGGAAGTTGTCCCAAAAGAGGACATTAAAGCCTCCAGTAGCCATTTTCGTAATATTTATATAAAAAGCTGGTATTTTCTACCACATGGTTATCCTATTTGATCAGTTCAATTTGCCAGAAGATATCTATAAAGTAATTTTTGCAACAGAACAACAAGAGGTTGTTGGAAAAATGCTAATCAAATATATGTGGGAGAATGGCGGAGAAATTGGCAAGACCGAAATGAGTTTATTTGCGACAAGATTACATGACGGAGAGGCAATTGTAAAAGAGAAAGGTAAGTCTCCGTTAGACAAGGAAATGCGCATTTCATATAACAAAAGACAATTTTATGATAGGATTTTAACTCCTATGCGAGGGATGGGGCTAATTGAGTATGATTTGTACAAAAAGACATATCGGGTTTCTGATAAGTTTAACAAACTAATGATTAGAATCGGTTTAATGTGGCTACGTGAATTTGAAAGAAAAGGAAAAAAAGCAAATTAGTGTTTTTTTATTTAGTTTGAGTTATTGTTTGTAATTTGATAAAGAATTTTGTTTGTTTTAATTGAAACCATAAAAGATAAGATGCAAACCCTGCAACCAAGGCAATAAGTGCGTAAATTATTTGTACATTTAAAATTGAAGAGAAAAAAGTGAGCAACAGTGCAGGAGATGTAAATAAAGTTGCAACAACAGGAAGAGCTGCAAACACTAAAGTAATGGAAATAATTGAGCTAAGGTACTCTTGCTTAAGATAGTAACTAATGAATAAATAAAGAATTTCAAACAAAAGACCCATACAAAAAAGTACTACAAGTTTAATACTTCCAAAAAGACTAAAGAAAGGTAGTGTAAAGGTAGTAATGCCCGTCAAAAGGAAAAAAAGAGTGCTAACCCCTATTTTTTTTGTAAAGTAAAATGTTATTTGGTGAAGAAAGACAAAGGAAAACAAAATACCCAAAGGAAGAGAAGAGTGAATAATATTTTTGAAAAGATACATTATACCAGAAACGAGTAAGATTCCAATTGCTAGAATTAAGAGCTCTTGTATTGTATATTTTTGAAAAATCATTGGAACAACCTTTACTTTTTTACGCGTAAACCAAAATTCTGCTTAGCATTTTTACGGCGGCGTCTTTTTTCTGCTCTTGACACTGATTTTTGAGCTTGTTTTTTGTTTTTTCCAGAAAGCCTAGCTTCAATTACAGGAAGAGTGTGTTTGATTTCTGCCATACGTTCTTCATATTGTGCAGCCCTATTTTTGTATGTGGCAGTTGTGATCTTTTTTTCAATAAAACACTTGTGTTGCAATTGTTTCATTAAGTTCATTGTCTCAGATAATTCTATTTCTAATCGCTGTTTACGTTTCTTTAATTTCTTGCGATGAATATGCTTATACAAAACATAGGAGAAAAGCAGGATTATTACAAATACAAGAATACTTTGCCACCAATAGCGTCGCAAGAGATTTTGCCCTAAATTTACAACATTAGAAATCCTACGTTGTTCAAGTTGTGCTTCTTCTAATGCCGTAGCTGCCTGCTGCAGTTTTTCTATTGCGGCATCATATTGTTCAACTTGAAATTCCTGTTGTGCTTGCAAGATTAATTGTTGAGATTGATTTACAATAGCGTCTTGTTCTTGAGCAAGAGATATTTTTTGTTTTAAGAGTAGAATTCTATCTGGAAATTCTAACTGTTGAGTATAAACATATTGCAAGAGTTGTTCTAATTGTACAACTAAAGGATAATTTTCTTCAGTATAACTTTGTTTTAATTCTTTGAAGGTATCCTCTGCGTAGGGAGTAGTAAGGTTTTCATCACGCATTTCTTGGATTAATTGTGTTGCTTGTTCCAACGAGATTAGAGCATCTTGTTGTGTTGCTTCTTGATATGTTGTTGCATCTTGCTGTGCTGTAAAATCATTGGGCGCTACATCCACTACACTAAATGCCCCAGTGATGAAATGACTTGATTTGTATGATTGTTCTGTATCATAAACAAAGAGCATAGATAAAGAGACTAATACTGTTAGAAAAATCCCGATTGTAGTGTTGGTTGATGTTTTCATGATATCACTTCTTTTTATGTTTTGTATGAGTTATATGTTTTTTACGTTTAATATGTTTGGTGTTTTTTTCCTTTGTATGTTTACGGTGAGCTCTAATTTTTTTAGTATTTTTTTTAGGATGTTTTTTAGGATGTTTTTTAGGATGTTTTTTTAGAGTTTTATGTTTAGATTTATGTTTAGATGACTGATGTGAACCCCTAGAACGAGGAGAGACTTTAGATACAAAATCATTTATTTTCTTTTTATGATAAACTCTCCAAATTAGTTTGACAATTACAATTAATGCAATAACACCCAGAATGACTAAACCGATGATTTTAGTTGTTTGATAATCTAAGTGAGTAAAGAATTGTTTCACCCAATCAAATGCACTTAGTAAGTATGTTTTTGTAGTGCTTATGTAAGGTATCAATGTCGAGAGATTTCCTTTCCAAAGATAAAAAGCCGTCGTGGCTACAACAAATAGGAATAAAATGATAAAGAAAGTCCAAAGTTTATGTCTCGCAACTAACCTGAAAGTTTTAACAATTCTTGTTTCTAAATAATTAAAGAAACGTAGCACCACATAACGTTTTGTTTGTTGTTGTCTTTGTAAAGATTGTTCTAATGTAATTTCCTCTTGTTCTAATTCCCCTAGACGTTCTTTGTGTGAGTTAAAAGAATCTAAGAACTGTCTTCTGCTAATATTTCCTTGCACAAGATATTTACGTTGTGCCTCTTTAAGGAGCAAAGATAATTGAGAGCGTTCTTTTTTTACTGTTTTAAGGTCTTGTTTAGTTTTTAATATTGCTACTCGTTTGTTGCGTAATTCAACCCTTTTTTCATGCACTTCATTTAGTCTAGTTTGATACTTCTTAATATAGCGGTGGTATTGAGCAGAGGAGATTGTTCCTTCTTTAAGATATTCCTGCTGTGTTTCTTCTAAAAGTTTTTTAATAGTTTTTTCTTCTTTTGCTAAGTTGTTTAGTTTGTAATTTAAGATAAAAATAAATGTTTTTTTGTAGATGTGGTACATGATTACTGCCAATGTAGCAAGTCCAAGTAGGATTGCCCACCACCAGTCAAGGATAAGCTTAACAATATTAATTTTGCCCCTTGTCTCTAATACATATGTTAATTCCATTGCTTTTGCTCTTTCCAAAGCAATTGCAAAGTCTCCTCTGTTGAATGCAAGAAGTGTTAATTCCATTGCTTCTGCCGTTTGTGGAGTTGCAATCCAATCTGCATTTGTCTTTTGCATATTCTGCTGCACTCTTTGAATAATTTCATCTGCTGCAAATGCATCCTTGTGAGCTTGTGCTATTTGTGCTAGAATTTTTTGTGCAGCAGTTGTTTCTTCTTTTGCTAAAAGGTCTTGTGCTTGGTTGTAAAGTTCCTTTACTTTTTTTGTGCTAAAACCAGCTAGATTTAATTCATCAAGTAAGTTTTGAGACAATTCAATTTCTTGCTGTAATTCAGAGGTTGAAGCAGCTTCTACTTTTAAGATAAATTGACGGACATCTTTAAATTCTTTTCTTTTATAACCAGAGATAATTGAATTATGTGCTACCTGATCTGCACGTACAGTAATGGTTAAATCATATTCATCTAATGACACGTATGAAGGCACTAAAATTTCTAATTCAAATTCAGTTGTTTGATTCGGTTCAAGCTTTGCAAAAGATTCAGGTGTAATTGTGATATGTTTTTCTAAAAATCCATCTAATTGCAAATAGATGTTTTCTAAGTCTGCATTTTGTAAGATATTAGTTACATTGATTGGAATAATTCTTGAAGTCCCTCTTTTAATGTTGTAAGTTTCACGGTCTAGCTTAACCGTTGTAAGAGAGCCACCGCCTCCACCCCCACCACCAGAGGAAACAATACTACCTCCTCCTGAAACTCTTGCTGCTGTGGCAGTAGCAGCTGTGGTAGCAGCTCCTAAAGCAGGAGTTGGTTGGGTTACAGTTACTGTAACTACATCTCCAAACGTTAAATCTCCATTAAGTAAAGGACTTCCAGTTTCATTGAAAGCAGTTGCGTTAACATAGACTAGATAATCACCTGCAGAAGCACTGCTAGGTATAGTTACTCGAATAGTATTTTCTTCAGAGGCTCCAGAATCAATTTGCCCATAGCTTTTATTTGTCTGACCAAAGGTAAGATTCCATCCTGAAGGAAGAGTCATATAGAAGGTTACATTTGTTGCATTTCCCTGACCAATATTCTCAACATCTGCGATGAAGCCTATGTTTTCTCCTTGTTCAGCTGAGAGGGTATCGCCAGAAGGATCACTAAAAGAAGCGATTAAAATTGGTTGCCCTGGGGCTACGACAATTGTTCCAGTAGTTGTTGCAGTTTGCGGCGTTGCTGCTGAATCGTTTACAGAGATTGTTAGAGTGATGGTTTTTACGCCAGAGACACTTCCGTTATCAGTTACTGCAATCCTTTTTATTTCTCCTGAAGGAAGCGAGAAGTTAGCACTTTGGTTGAATGCTGTTAAGTTTGAATCCGAAGTGATGTTAAAGTAGAGATCAAAGTCTCCTGTGTTGTTAATAGTTAAATTACCTAGGCTTACGTTTGAATTTAAGGTTGTTTGAACTGGAGCAAAGGAGCTTGGACTTCTCGTCCAAGTATTATCTAGTTGTACTGAAATGTTAATTTGATTACTAACCTCTTGGTTTCCCACACTATCGTTGGCCCAGATCCGTAAATTATACGTGCCATTTTGCGTTGCGTTAAGGGAATAATTAAAAAGTTGTGTAACTGAGTTGTACACCATTGTTTTATTGGTGAAAAGAGATTCGTTACTGAGTTTGTACTGAAGGATTACGGTATTTACAGCTGTGAAATTATCCGTGACATTAGCAAAAATAGAGACATTATAATTTGGATCTAAGCTAGCATTATCGCTTGGAGAGGTTGTTAGGGAAATGAAGTTAGGAGGAGTTCTGTCTGCAGTAAAAATTCTGGTGGCACTATTATTTGAATTGCTTGAGTTATCTGCACAGGAGATATACCATGCATGTTGGCCTTCTTTGAAGTTATTGATTGTAAAGAGTGTAGCTGAGCCGTTGAGCACAGTGTTATTTGTTTGATTTAGAGTTGCATTGGTATAAATAGAACAGTTGAGAGTAGAATAATAATTATCTGTTGCAGTGAAATTGAAATTAATTGTTGTAGATGAAGAATTACTTCTATTTACAGGAGCATTCAAGGTGATAAGCGGCGCTGTTGGGTCTGTAACGTTAAAGCTATCAGTTGTTGTCTGCCGGTTATTACTAGAGTCGTTTACATACCACGTTACTGTATATGTTCCAACTAAGGCTGAAGTTGTAAAGGTGAAGGTATAATTTGAAGAAAAGTTAGTTACTGTTTGTATATTTATAGAACCATTAGGCAGAGTGACATTGGCTTGTACTGTATCAACAAAGAAGTCATCGGTTGCAGTTGCATTACATGAAGTACTGCCAGTTAGATTAATTGTAGATGGCTGGCATCCCAATGCTGTAATAGAAAGGGAATTAGTATCTGTAATCGTGAAATTAGTTTGTTCCGTGTTATTGATGTTATTGAGGGTGTCATTTGCAATGAACGTAATGTTGTATGTCCCAATGAGAGCAGGAATTGTAAAGGTAGTGTTGTAAAAGGAATCTGCATCTGGATCTGTTAGCGTTACAGTTGTAAAGGAAGTGTTTGGATAGGTGATGTTAGCACGAACTACATCAACAGCAAGTGAATCTGTAACTGTCGCATTAATGCTAATTGTCTGGCTTGTACTGAATTGACTACCTATACTTGGTTGAGGAGATGTAATTAAAGGAGCAGTTGTATCTATGCGAAAAGAATAATTGGCAATGGCAAAGGCTGTATTTGTACCGTCATGCGCAAGGCAATTCCAAGCATAACTACCCTCCGGGATTGAAGCTACCGTGAAATTTGTTTGGTTGCTTGTTCCTGTTACGTCATTTGTTTGATTTACAATAAAGCCTCCACTGATGTTATGATATAGAGTTACATTTTGTAAGCCAGTATTATCTGAAACATTACAGATGAAGGTAATTGTAGTAGAGGTGGTTGCACTAGTATCAAGAGGCGAGATTAGCGTCACCAAAGGATTAGCTAGGTCTTGGACATTAAAAGTTCTTGTTTGAGAGGAATTTAGGTTATTGCTTGTATCATTTACAATGGGATTTAAGGTGTATGTCCCAATTGCATCTGTGTCGTTAAATTCCAAAGTATATGTAGAATCTGCGTTAGCATCTTCCATTGTATATTGTAAAATTGTTCCATTTGGAACAGTTACATTGAGAAGGACTGTTGAGACATTTGCATCGTCTGTGGCATTTATTCTGATAGTAAGATTTGTATTTTGTGCATAATTACTTCCAACGGGAGGGAAGTCAAAGGTTACATTTGGAGAGGTAGTATCGTTTACAGTGAAGAATGTTCTAACAGTTGTATTTCCATTATTGCTAGTGTCATTTGCAATGAAAGTAATATTGTACAACCCAGGAAGATTGGGAAGAGCATAGGAAAGATTGTATTTTTGTGGATGTGTAGAAGCATTGGAAAGTACAAGTAGTGTAGAGCTTCCATTTAGATAGCTAAGGTTAGCAAAGACAGAATCAACGGTTAAGTCATCTGTAACATTAGCAGCAATTTCAATTGTATTCGTAAGGTTGAAGACAGAACCATTAATTGGACGTACATCTGTAACATTAGGAATAGTTGTATCATTTACAGTAAAGAAAGTCTTAATTGTTGTGTTTTTATTATTACTAGAATCATTTGCAATAAAAGTGATGTTATACAACCCAATTGCAACTGGGAGCGTAAAAGAAGTGTTGTACTTATTTGTTCCCGTTACTTGAGAGAGTGAAAGTAGGTTTTGACTTCCATTAGGATAACTCAAGTTAGCAAGTACTTGGCTGACTAATCCGTTGTCTGTGACGTTGGCAGCAACTTCAATCGAGTTCGTAATTGTATATTCTGAACCATTAATTGGACGTACATCAGTGACGTTAGGAAGTACAGTATCTGAGATAGTAAAGGTTGCAGTTTCTGTATTGTTATAATTGTTATGGACACTAGTATCATTTGCAGTTATCCTAACAGTGTATGTTCCCCCTAGAGTTGTAGTTGAAAAAGTATCATTGATGTAAATCCCATCTTGATTACTATCATTTAAGATAATTTGAACTACAGAGCTGTTAGGGAGGGTGATATTTGCAACTACTGAAGATATGTTCATATTATCGGAGACAGTTGCATTGATGGGAATCACTGTGCCGAAGGGCCTAGTTAGACCATTGGGGTTTATTGTAGTTACATTAGGAACTGGATCATATCTGTCCCAAGCAAACATCACTCCTTCTTGGTCTCCGTTAAGCACTTCAGTTGTTTGTTCAAGAGGAGATGCAGTAACTGTTGCAAAGGCAGTTCCTGTCCACCGTAAAGTTGAGATGTCCTCATCAATGTCTGCTGCGGTAATTAAAACTTCATCTGTTGTAGGGTGTTTTGTAAAGCGCATGCTTTTGATATCATCGGATGCAAAGTTTGCAGTTGCTGGAGCAGTTGCTAAATCTGCATCCGTCCACGTATTTGACTTAGTGAAGAAGGTGTAGCTTAGCGCAAGAGCATTATTATTTACAAAACCGAATAATGCAGTTGTTGAGTTGAGCCAAGCACAGTCCACATTTGCGCTATTTGCCCCATTGGCTTCTGTTCGTGCATCTTGAGCAGGCGGCGATGCTAGGATTGCAGAACCATCCCACGCTCGAGTGTTAACATCTCTTCCTGAATCCTGCCAAATTAAGCCAATGTAATCAGAAGTTGGATCAGAACACATACGCATAGCATCAATTGCTCCAGTAGTAATAGTTGCTTCATTACTCCAATGAGGCGCTGCTACAGAAAAGGTTCTATACGTTAAATCGGTTTCTCCGTACACAAGTAAAGCATCATCACTGGTTCCTTCCCAGGCTATTGCAAAATGTTCTTCTGTAGTTGAAGTTGAAGTTGTAGATAATGTTAAATTTTTTCCAGTGGTAGTATCAAAACCAGTTCCATTCCAAAAATGTGCATGGATTTCATCATTTGCATCATGAATCAATACCATTGCTTGATTGGTTCCTCTTCTTGGTTCAATTTTCACCCAGTCGATTGTAGAAGAACTAAGTCCTGTAACAAGCGTTGATTCTGTTGAATATGCAGTTCCATTCCAAATTCTATATGCCAGAGAAGTATCTGCAACAGAAGAAGTCTCATAGACAATTAGTACATCTCCCGAAAGGTCTTCAATGCCAATATCAAAAGCACGATAGGCAGAGTTAGGAATATCAACACTTACTTCTTGAAGGTTTCCAA
The DNA here is from genome assembly GCA_964344285.1 of uncultured Methanosarcinales archaeon. Lineage (GTDB taxonomy): Archaea > Nanobdellota > Nanobdellia > Woesearchaeales > GW2011-AR9 > CAYFMM01. The sequence continues at coordinate 295,935 of CAYFMM010000001.1, forward strand.
ATGTTGCTGATGCAGTATTATAAATTTGAATATTAACATCATTTTGATCATCTTGTGTCCCAACAATAAATTCATCACGTTCATGGTTTGCTTTTGTAACTACCCAAATCACATCGCCGCCTACTGCTTGTGCATCTGTTTGTTCTGCACCAAAGTTGTTGATACCATCCCACAACCTATAGCGAGGAGCTTGGATGTTTAGTTCGTTATATGCAATTAGCCCTTTAGCAAAAGTGCTGTTGATTGCTCCTTGTGAAGACACAATATCATTTTGTGAAGAAAATATTTCTGGTTGAGATGGTTGCATCAGTACTTCTGCATATGCTACCACATTATTTTGATTTGATAATATTATGGAGAATGGTTGTTGAGGAGCTGTTTGTTGTACTTGCTGCCATGAATCTTGGCAAGTAGTAGTGTTTGTATTCCATTGTGCACAAACTAAGATAGAAGTTCCTTGTGCAGTTTTTGTAAAGGATAGCGGATTTAGTGTTGCTTGTTGAACTAAATGTTGATTTTGTAAATTGTAGTTAGTAATATCAAATGCATAGAGTAAGTTTAGTTGTACATTTTGATTGTTTTGTGATTGCCGTAATATCTGTTGTGTGTTTGTGAACGGTTGACCAACACTAGGATATTCATTGAATAAGATATTGCCCCCATTATTGTTTTGATCAATTGTAATTTCGTCAATAATTGTGTCCGAATAGAGGATATTTGGAATTACGTTTGCTTCTATTTCAAATTCGTAATTTACCCCATTAAAGTTTTGGAATTGTAATGGTTGTAAAGGAGGTTGTGTTGAAGTTTGAGCTTGTGAAGATACAATTAGTTCTGAGGTTTGATCGGGAGATGTTTGCTCAGGAGGATTTGTTGTGTTTGTAACAGTTGAATTTGAACCTACATCAACTTGTGTTGTGTTAATAGTGTTTATTGTGCTTGTGATATCTGTTATATTAGATGTACTGATTAAGTTAGTTACATTGGTTGTGGCAATTGTGGTAGTTATATTCGTTGCATTAATTGTATCACTAACATTGGCTGATTTTGTTAAGTCAAGGATTGTGTTATTAGTGTTATTAGTGCCATTAAGGGCATTATTTTGAGTAGTTGTATTTTCTAAAGTAACATTATCAAAGGAAGTATTTGCTAACCCGGTTACTGCTCCCGTAATTGAGTTAGTTCCAACAGAGAAGTCTGATTGAACAAATAAGAACCCAGCAAAAGAAAGCATTAAAACCACAAAAATTGTAATAGGGATAGTGTACGAAATAGCAAGTTGAGCTTTACGTTGCTTTCGCATCTTTGTTATTTGTCCTCTTTTTTGTGTGAACCCAAAGGATTCTTGTTTTTTTACCATTTGATAGGCGGTGTTATCATTTTTTGAGTGTATTTAAGTTAAGGATTAACACCCATTTTACTTTTTTACAAACCAGGCAGTTGCTTTGCCGATAATAAAGCAGTCTATTTTCTTTTGTAGTTGTAGCTTTAAACAATATCTGTCAGCTGTGTGCCAAGCTATATCTAGTGTTTCGGCGATTTCTCTTGTAGATAAGGGCCTAGAACTAGCTTTAAGCAATTTGAAAATAGAACTATCTGCTTTCTTTTTTGTCATGACGTAGAAAGGAGTTTTTTTAGATTTATAAATCTTTCCATGTTACTTACTAATGTATTAAACTAATGATTAAGAACAATACTGATATCAAATATTAAGTATTTATATTCGCATTTTTAGAGCCAAAAAAAGTAAATAACAGACCAATTAGGCCCAGCCAATCCCCTACCCGTAAGTAAAGCAGCTATTGCAAATGCAGTTACTGCAGCAGTTACAATAGATTGTTGAATTTGATTCAAAAACACTGGAGCTACACCCATCCACTCTAGCCCCACAGTAGTTGCCCAGGCAAAACTCAAAAAAAAATGCCAAAGAGAACACCAACCAATAATTAGATACTTCCCGAGTATAACGAAAGTTTTGCCACGCACATCAAGAAAAATACTAGCTAAAAGAAACATTAGTGCTCCTGCAAAATCATTCCACAAGCGTAGTAATCAAACTAAAAACCAAAAAGAGATACCAAAAGACAATGCAGGTTATACACCTGTTTATTCGATAAGATAACAAAATTGGCACCAACTCAAACACCACCATCACCAATACAACCACCCATTTGCTTCAATTGTCGTCTTTTTTTAATTAGTAACTTTTAGATATTTTTAATTGTTTCAAGACCATTAATTATTAATTATTCACCTATATCTCCAAAGACTTCTTGATCAGGATAGACTACAATCCCGTTTTCACTAATCTCAAGTGCAACGATTTTCTTTTGATGGTGTTCGCCTCGCATTTTAAGAACTTCAATCGCATTTTCCCGTACATTACCTCGTTTGATAGCATAAAGTACAACCACACCATCTGCTAAGAATTCTTCCACACCTGTTTGCGAGAACACTTTAGGAACTTGTTCTGTTTCTGTAATCAATAGAGCCGTTGTGTCAACCCCTTCAAAAAAACGGAATAGTTGTTCAATGTAGATACGGTAAGAGTCTTCTTTTCCAGAGAATGCAGAGGCCACAGCAGTTAATGAGTCTAAGATTACAAGCTCTGGCTTAAAACCCTTAGGAAAAATAATAGGGTCTAAGTCAATAAGCAATTCTCCTTTTGCTTTCATGAGTAATGCATCAACGCTTCGTGTAATGTCAAAAGGAGAAAAACGTTGGATTTTAATATTCTTAAGTATCTTTTTGTCATCCCAACCAAAGTCTTCCATGTGACTAAGTAGATTTGTCTCAGATTCTTCAAAGCTCATGTATAAGCATTTTCTTCCCTTCTTTGCATGATTGTAAATGGATTGTAGGCAAAACAGGGTTTTTCCTGAGCCTGCCCCTCCTGCTACAATTACAGCATTACCACGAGGGATGCCATGTTCCAATAATTGATCAAATCCCTCTATTCCTGTAAGCAGATACTCTTTCTTGCCTCTTTTTTTCTTAACTATTCGGGCTAAATCTTTACCCTTACTTGCCTTAAGCCCTTCAGGGTTTAATTGATTCTGTTTAAAGTTTTTTTCTGCAAGGTCACCAAATTGTTTGATAGGAGCGCGTTGTTTTTCAATTTGAATTTGTGCTTCCTCTTGAGGAATTTTACTGTTGCGTAACCCTTGTTCTATTTCCTGCTTAAGTTTAGACAAATCAATAGCTTTTGAGTGAGAAGATTTCTTTGAGGATTGTTGTACTTCTTTTGTTATAGATTCTTTTGAAAGAAGAGTTAGATTCTGAGAGAAGATTACCTGTTTAGAATTTGTTTTTTTTGAATTTTTTGAGGCAGAATGAGATACTTTAGGCTTCATTTGACCTGATTTTTTTTTTAGAAGAGGTTCCTGTTTTGGAGTTTTTATTTTTTTAAAAGATGTTTTTTGAGCAAGGATACCGCTCTCTTTTTTTTGTGAGGGTTTTTTTCGAAGGAATGGCAAAATGTTTTTGCCACTTTTGTTTGAGTGCTTAGCTTTATGTGTTTTTTTAAAGGACAAATAATCCACCTCTTTCTTAGGAAAAAAGATACTCCATTCCTATTTAAATTTATTGTCGATATTGGTCTGTCCAGAAAAGAATAAATACGTATGCTGGCCAGTTAATTAAGCTTTCTTGTGCAAACAGCTATACTGTTTTGCATAAATAGCCAAGGAGCCATTCATCCCTACAGTATCTTCAAAAAGCCATCTGGCTTTTTGGGACCCAAAAATGCAAACATTTTTCAGGGAACTACGATGCTTCCTGGCTATTTAATGTAATAATAACCATAGACCGGAGCTTATTTCGGACAGAGTCCAAGATTTTAAAGAAGTTATAAACCTTAAATAACTCATCAAGATAAAAAAAGAGACGTACCATGGAACCAAAAAATTCTTGAAGCAAGAAGAGGGGAACCAAGTTGTTCAAATCCTCAGCCTTGGCACTTTATTGTAATTAAAGATGAAACTCCCAATCGCCCCAAGGAGCAGGGTATTCTTCATAAAGATAAAAACATTTATTCTAGGTTAATTTATTTACCTTTTCTTGCTTTTTTAGATTTAGAGTGAGCGTGATTATTGCCAACTAATTTTTTAGGAATGATTTTTTTAATTTTTTTAACCTTTTCATGACCTGCTTTTTCTTCTTTTACAGTTTTGATTACTGCCTGTTTGATTTTTTTCTCTTTTTCTTGTACTAGTTGTTTTGTTTTTTGTAGCTCTTTTTGCTCTTTTTTTACATCTTCAACATCTTGGCGTTGTTTTAATTTCTCAACGCGCTCCCACCAACGACGAGACACATAACCAAAACCAAGAAATGTACCAAGAAGTACTGCTAAAAGTAAAATCATTGCAATAATTGCTACAATTGTAAGTTGCATTTGAGAATAAACAAAGGCAATGATTACGTATGCTGTTAGGTTAATTGCAAGAGGTGATGAAAGTAAGTAGGCAATTTTTTTGGGAAGAAAATGTGTGAAGTTAACAAACATGAGTACAATCCCCCCCACAAATAAGAGTCCAATTAGTAATAATGTGCCAAGGTTATGTGAAAAATTATATAGACTTGCAGGATCTGTCCTTGTGTATAGAGCACGTAGTAAATCAAGAGCAACAAAGATAAGTATAAGACTATTTCCAAGCGCAGTATTCCAACCAAGTTCTTCACCTTGATGTTTTGCAAAATAAATTGTCATTAAAAATAAGACAACGATTAGAGGTGCCACAATCCAGTTCATTTCAGGATGATGTGATGGTGCTTTTACTAATTGTATAAATAGGTCCCAAAATGTTTTTCCTGATGTAATTAGTTCCATTAAAGTAGAAGTAATAATTTTGTGTATTTATGTGTTTTTGTTTTTGAGAGTTAGAAATAATTGAAGCTAAAGAAAATTAAATTAAAAAATAAAAAACCAAATTTACAAAGTATGGTCTAATGGCGGAGGTACTTCTTTGTTTTGCTCAGCTTCGTCTCTTGATTCTTTTGATTCATCTGTTTCTGAGCTACAACTCCCACAACAAGCTTCAGGTTGATCTTGACAAGAGGAATCATCTAAGAGTAGACCTGCTTCTTGTCTTAAAAGGTCTGCTTTGTTTGTTTGCTCCCAGGTAAAGTCTGGATCATTTCTGCCAAAGTGACCGTATGCTGCTGTTTTTTTGTAAATTGGTCTGCGAAGATTTAATTCATCAATAAGTGCCTTTGGTTTGAAGTTGAAATGTTTTTTTACCAGCTCAACAATTTTTACATTTGGAATTTTTCCAGTTCCAAAAGTGTCAACCAGGATACTAACAGGATCTGCAACCCCAATTGCATATGCAACTTGCACTTCACATTTTTCTGCAAGACCTGCTGCAACAATGTTTTTTGCAACATAACGTGCGTAGTAGGAAGCTGACCGATCTACTTTACTTGGGTCTTTGCCAGAAAAGCATCCACCACCGTGACGGCCATGGCCGCCATAAGTGTCAACAATAATCTTTCTTCCAGTTAAGCCAGCATCTCCTACTGGGCCACCAATTACGAATTTTCCAGTTGGGTTGATAAAGTATTTTGTTTGCTCATCTACCCAGCTGCCACAGATTGGTTTAATGATTTTATCAATCATGTCGCGTCTAATTGTTTCTAAGTCAACGTCTGGGTGATGTTGAGTTGAAATTACAACAGTGTCGATTCTTTTTGGTTTATTGTTTTCATATTCAACAGTTACTTGTGATTTTGCATCTGGGCGAAGATACCAAATTTCTCCACGCTTACGTGCTGATGCTAGGCGCTGAGTTAACTTGTGTGCCACGGTAATTGAAAGAGGCATAAGTTCTGTTGTTTCGTTACATGCAAAACCAAACATCAGTCCTTGATCTCCTGCACCTTGTTCTTGATAAAGACCTTCTCCTTCGTTTACACCTTGTGCAATTTCAGGTGATTGCTCTGAGAGTGCTGCAAGGACCCCGCAAGTTGAGCCTTCAAACCCATATTCTGGTTTGTCGTAGCCAATTTCAAGGATTGTATCACGTGCGATTTTTTGCACGTCAACGTAGGTTGTAGTTGAGACTTCTCCACCAACAACAACAAAGCCTGTTTTTGTAAAACATTCTGCTGCAACTTTTGCGCTTGGATCATCTTTGATAATTGCATCTAAGATTGCGTCTGAGATCTGGTCGCACACTCAAGATACCCAATAGTAGACCTATTGGATTTTATCTGGGTGACCTTCTGAGACACTCTCTGAAGTGAAAAAGTAATTTCCTATTTTTTCCGTCATTTTTTATGTTCCTCCAAGTACGTATTGTATTCATTTTGTTTTCTTTCTATTGATATAGAAGCGTTAGAATAGATGAATCTTGCTAGATTTTTTCCTCTTGAGCAAGAGTATTGAACTACATAAGTGTTCCCATTTACTTTTCTTGGTTTTGCACCAACATCAATGATTTCTTTGATTGAGTTAACCAACCCATTACAAAAATCTTGTGAGCCTGAAGCAATAGTGATCTCAAAGTAAGGGCTTTTCTTTCGTTTAACATAACGAACATTCCCGTCACCATCAATTATGCCGCGCAAAAAATGAGACATCAATTGCGTTGGAATAAATGAAGGAAATTTTACAGTTAAACTTTTGTTTGGATAGACACCTAAATCCATTAGTTTAGTAACTATTTTTTTATTGTTAACTATAAGACGATAAGAGTTTGTTTTTCTTGCATAAAGAAGAGGTTTAGAAGATTTCATTAAGTTTCTAACTTTCTCAAGGTGTTTCTTGTCCTTTGCTGAGGCAGTGATTGTTAAAGCACGATAACTTTTGGTAGGATTCCAAGAAACATTTCCATCAGCATAAATGTAACCTAAGACATATACAGAAAATTCAGTCCAAGAATCAAAAAAATTTTCATCGACAGTATGTTTTGTTTGAGTAAAACCCAATTCTTTCGACCACCTATTAATTGTCGTTTTACCTAAATTTAATCTCCTAGCGATTTTTCTTTGGGAAACTTTACCCAAATTAGATTTTACATAAGGTAAAAGTTCTTTCTTTCTTTCAATTGGAATTATTTTTCCCATGCCCACTCCTACCCCAGTTGGGGAAAATTGTGTAGATAAAAAGAAAGGGTTATTTAAACGATGTGATTGGAGAGGTATATTTGATATATTTCCAATTGTCATTTTTATTATGTGCCTCGTTTGTGGTTTTAATTTAGTATTTTCTTTGAAGTTCGATATACCTACCAAGAAAATTTAGTGCTTGTTGATAGGGAGTGTTTACAACCCCTGCTTCTTTATTGATTGATTGCAACTGTTTAGAGTCAAGAGCATTGTATCTTAAATCTTGAAAAGGTTTTTCACTACCATGCACATTATTTGCAATTGAATACCTATTTGCTTCCATTACATTTGTCACTGCCGTCCATAAAGGTGTGACCTCCCTAATCTTTTCTCCTGAATTTAATTCTTCCGTTCTCTTAGCAACATAATCTTTAAACCTGTCATGATTAAAAGAAGTACCAATAACTGATTTTACTTCCCGTTCTAAACTTGCAATACTCATTTATAATCTCCTCCAATTGTTAATTCTCTTCGTCAAAACCACTAAATTCTTTATAAACAATCCTGATAAAAATATTCGTATAAGAATAATTTTGCAAAAGATTTATTAATGAATGGAACTAAGTTCTAAAAATGATCCCAATTACTGAAATTCAACGCATGCGTAAAAAGCACGGGCTAACACAAAAAGAATTAGCCGATAGGTCTGGCGTCTCACAGAGTTTAATTGCAAAAATAGAAGCAGGAACACTTGACCCCACATTTACAAAAGCACAAAAGATCTTTGAAGCGCTAGAAAACTTACGTGAAAAAAATGAACTTAAGGCAAAAGATGTTATGCATAAAAAGGTGTTTTGTGTAAAGAAAAGTGATCTATTGCAAGACGTGATTAAGATTATTAAAACAAAAGGAATTTCACAAATTCCTGTTGAGGGATCAGAGAGAATTATTGGGGTAATCACAGAGAGTACAATTCTTAACGAAATGTTAGAGCATCCCCATAAAATGCAGAAGCTAAAAGCAGGTGATGTGATGGAAGATACCCCACCGATGATCTCTGCAAAAACTGGAATTAGAGCAGTGTCAGAATTGTTACGTGATTATCCAGTTGTATTAGTAATAGAAAAAGGCGAAACTAAAGGTATTATTTCTAAAAGTGATTTATTAGGGAGAATGGAGTGATTAAAAAATTAAAATCTGAGGAAAAAGAGATCAATCACTCATTACTCGCTTGATACGCTAAGATATCTTCCATAGATAATTTCTTACCCTTTTTGATTTTGTCTTTAACTTCTTCAGTTTTTTTCTGTACTTGTACTTTGAAACTTTTTGTATCTTCTTCGTTAAAGAGCTTACTTAGTTCACGTACACGTTCGGTAACAGCATCTAGCTCTTTTTTCATATCTGCGTATTCAGATTTTAATTTTAAGTATTTTTCAGCAAGAGGTTTTTCTTTTTTACGTAGATCTTTGATTTCTGCATAAAGCTTGTTCATTTCCTCATGTTTTTCTTGAGATGCGTGTGCTTTTTCTTGAACTCCTTGATGAGATGCTTCTGCTTTCTTTTTAGATTCTACAAACTCTGCTGAGACTTCTGAACTTTGCTTAATAACTTCTTTTTGAGCATGTAGAGTTGATAATTTAGCTTTTAACTCTTTGATTGTCTTTTTGATCTGTTGTTCTTTAGTAAAAGCCATTGGTTCTGTTTCAACCTTAGTTTCCAAAGCTTCAATTTGTCTTTTTAGAGCTGCTGGAGTTTCTTTTGCTGCTTTTCTATCTTGAAAAGAGCGCTTTTTTTGGCCCATTTCTTCTCGAACAGACGCTTTTGACTTTACTTCCTTATTAAGAGCATCACGATGTGATTTTAACTCCTGCACTTGTTTGGTTAAACTATCACGTTCTTCTTTTAATTGTTTAACTTTACCACCTCGGGAGCTTACTTCAGTATGAATCTCTCGTAAATCTTTGTATGCAGCTTCTTTTTCAGAATTTAATGAATGTAATTTGGTCTTTAGTTCAGCTGATTCTTTTTTCTTTTCCTCAAACTCCTGCTTGAGTTTTGTTAGTTCTGCTGAGTTTTCCATGTTGTTAGTATGATTAAGATTCTTGGTTTGATTTAGAGATAAAATAAAATAAAAAAACAAAAAGAAACAGAAAAGACTTATCCGAATAATGCGCCAAGTCCTGCTGCTGCAGATGCTTCAGCTTTTTTATCGTCTACTTTGTCTTTCTTTTCTTCTTTTGCTTCTTCTTTAGCTTCACTTCCAGCTGCTGCTGGAGCTGCTGCTGCAACCGGAGCTGCTACAGCTGCCTTTTCGATTGCTTCTTCAATGTTTACACCTTGAAGAGCAGCCACTAAAGCTTTAACTCTTGCTTCATCAACTGCAACGCCTGCTGCTGTAAGTACAGCTTTAACAGCGTCTTCAGTGATTTCTTTGCCTGCTTTGAAAAGCAACATTGCGCTATAAATGTATTCCATTTTCTTATGCCTCCATGAGATTTGTGATTGTTATTTTAGTCCCGTAGCGTTCCATTTTTTTGAAGTTTTTGTAATAAGTCTTCTGCTTTGTTTACTATTTCTTCATTTGCTACTGGTTGTTGTTGACGTGCTAATTCTTCCCCAGCACGTGGATCAATTGAAGCAGTATTTGCTTTTTGAGTTTGTGTTGCGTTAAGTGCATCAGAGACAACTTTTTGTGCAGCTTGCATTTGATCTTGTTTTCTATCTTGTGCAAGTAATTTTTCTACATCAAAGTTCTCAGCTGAGCTGTTTAGTTGCTCAAGTGTAGGTTCACAAGCTTCGGATTCTTCTTCTTCTTCTTCTTCAGCAGGTTTTTTTTCAGCTTCTTCTGTCTTTTCTTCTGCCGCTTGTTCTACAGGAGCTGCTGCTTCTTCTTTTTTCTCTTCACTTGTCTGAGCCTTTTCTTCTGCTTTAGGTGCAGGTGCTGCGCCAACTTCTATTCCTGCAGTGTCCTTTACGGAGTTTGCCTGCGCTTCTGCCTTTGCTAAGATATCGTCACGAGTTACATCGTTTAGAATACTTTGTTCAACTGCAACACCTTTTGCGTCTCTAAATGCTTTTTGTAATAGTACTTCAACAGTATCAGCGTTAGGGATTGCAGCATCTACTGCTAAGTTCATTGCCCACTGCGCTGCTTGTGTGATGTTTTGTGCGTATTCAGCTTCATCTACATGTAATTGTTTTGCTGCAAAGATAACTCCATCTTCCCATACCGCAATTAAGTTAAGACCTACTTCCATTGGTTTGATGTCAAGTCTTTTTAGTGTCTCAGCTAATGGAACACTAATAATGTCTCCTTCTTTAGCTACAGTTACATCATCAATGATTGCGAGTTTACCGTTATCAACTTTGGTTTTAATACCAACAGCTGCAAGTTCTGAGATAATTGGACCCGGAGCAAAATTTGTTGCTCCTGCCTTTACAATAACATCTTTTGGTGCTTCTTGTCCAGCCTTTGCTGGTGCTTCAGATTTATTTTTCTGGATTGTTGCATATAATGTGAACGGATTACCTTTGCTTAAGATTAATGCTGGCATTCCCTTCATTTTGTCTGCAAGTTCTGCAATCCCAGGTAAGTTTGATTCTTTAAGAGCTAATGCAAGAAGTTTTTTTCTTGCCATTACAACCTTAACTTCTCCCTTTAATAGTAAAGCACGCATGTTTTGAAGTTGCTGTGCTGGTAAGCTTTGCAAGTTTACAATACCCACAATTGGATACTCTTTAATGCTTTGCACTAAAGATTGTACTAATGTTTTTTTCTTCTCGCTTACCATTTTACAATCTCACCGGCTTTCCCATTGTTAATTTTAGGGATACGTTTTTGATGTTTTGTGTTTCATTTGGTAAATGTTTTACCGTTGCTTGATACACAGTCAGGATATTATCAATGATTTGTTCGTCAGGTTGGTCTTCTTTTCCAATGATACATTGAAGATTTGTTGCTTTTTTCGCGCTTAAACGAACTGTTTTTGTTAACTTTTCAACTAATGCTTGAATGTTAGCGTTTGGAGGAACTACACACCCTAATTTAGGATTAGGCATTTTTCCTTTCATTCCAAGAACTTTCCCAAATGCTGCTGCTACCTTTGGCATTAAGTTTGCTTGTGCTACAAAATAATCGTAAGAATCTGCTAATTTTTTAAGCTCTTTTTTGTCTTTGTACTTTGCAAAGTCTGATTCTGAGATCACTAAATCACATGCCTCTTTTGCCACATCAGCAAGTTGTTGATCACAGAAGCATGCTACTTTGATTTTCTTTCCTTTAGGATAGTGTAATGTCACAAAGAAGTCAACTGGATTTGATTTCACTACAAGGTTCTTAAGGTTAATTACCATATCGTAAGACTGTGTGAACTTACGTTTTGGATGGCTCTTAAGTTCCTCTAATGCTTTTTGAATTGCTTGTTTATCCATAATTATTAACCTCCCACTAAAGCTGTGTGCAGGGTTCTGTACTCCGCCCACCGTGGTGTTATTGGTATTTTAGCTTGAGAATCTAGGTTATTTATAAAGTTTTCTTTAGGGAATTAGTCAGATCCAAAGCCTAATGTCCTAAATTAGCACAGAACATGAGGCGCCATTGGATTTTTTCTCAACCGAGGATCGCCTTTCCTTAAATTATTTGACCAATCACCCCTTCCACCATGAGGCAAAAAACCAGGATTGTAAACTGGATTTGTAAGGTTATCTTGTGGTAAGTTCACTCTGCCCGAAGAAATCCCAATCCCTTCTAAGACTTGATTTGAAGAATAATCATCTCGAATTGCATAGCGTGATCCGAGAGACCTAGATTGTAAGCTTAATATTTCCAAAGTGTTTGGAGAAATATCTCGTTGGGAAGTTGAAACAGAAACAGGAGCTTCTTGAACCACATGCGCTTGACTTGTGGCATCTAAAAGATACGTTAAAGCCGCAGGATGATACACTAGTGCCATCACCAGAATTCTTTTTGTACGGTTTAAATAGCTTATGACACAATTTCAAAAAAAGTATTTTAAAAAAGTCAAAAAATAAGAAGGGAAAAACTATCGCAGAGGGAGTTGGACCATGCCTGACAATAATAGAGACAAAAATCACCTACAAGGATAACTTTAAGAAAGGTGCCCTTGCCCTTTTTTTGGAGAAACTAAAGATAAAGCTCCTTGCACACCTCTTTGAATTTTGCCTTGATAAATTTCACTCACCACCCCCACTAAGCCAGAATCATCAGATGCAACAGTAACAACCATTCTTGAGGCATCTGCTTTCTGATTAAGAGATTTAGTTATTCGGTCAGGATGGCTAGTAGGAAGTTTTGTCAATTCCACATAGCCAGAAGGGCGTACATTTACTGAGAGCATAGCAGTATCTTCTCTTGAATAAACTAAACAGGCAGATCCAATCTGATAGGAATCAGCATAGACATGCCAGCCAAAACTTTGAAGATTGTTAAAAAAAAGAGAAGGAGGTTGACCGATGTCGTCCTCCATTTGATTAAAAGATTGATCACCTTGAAGTCCAGCATACCTTACATGTTCAAAAGGAGAAAATAATATTTCGTTAAAACTTAAGCCTCGATCACCTAAGTATTTGTGTACTCCTTGCCATCTTGCAGAGATCTCTTCCTTAGAATCAGAAAAGCGAAACAGACCAGAGATTCGTTTTGAGTATCTAAACATAAGTAGGAGTTAGCAAATTGACCTTTTAATAGCTTGTGGATCAACAAGGAAGTTATTTTAATATTTAATTACCCAAACACTCTCTTCAAAAAACTCTTACTTGGTTTTTCTTCTTTGAGTTGCAAAATTAAGTCTTTTTGCTTTTTAGTTAATTTCTTAGGAACTTCAATGCGCAGTTTTACCATTTGATCGCCATTGCCAATATGATTTAGATAAGGGATTCCTTTATCTTTCATACGTAAAATAGTTTCTGATGCTGTTCCCGAAGGAATTGTAAGCTTTGCCTTACCATTAATAGTTGGGACTTCTATTTCATCTCCTAAAACGGCTTGTGTAAATGAAATTGGCACAGTCAAGTGTAAGTCATTTCCTTTTCGTGTAAAGATTTTGTGCCCAGGGATGTGAACTTCAACAAATAAATCACCTGCAGGACCATTATTTTGTCCAATTTCTCCTTCACCTGCAACACGAAGGCGCATACCAGATTCAACCCCAGCTGGAATAGAAACTTCAATTTCTTTTTTCCTGCGAATTGCCCCCTCTCCACTACAATCTGCACAGGAGTCTTGAGCAAGATCTCCTTTCCCATGACAGTAAGAACATGGTGCTGTTTGTTGGAATACTCCAAAAGGAGTTCTTTGTGTTTTCTTAACATATCCTGAGCCAGAACAATGGTGACAGTTTTCAAATTTAGTTGCACCTTTTCCACTACATGTTTTACAGTGTTCCAATTTGTTTAAAGAGATTGATTTATCAACACCATTTGCAGCATCCTCTAGAGTAATTTCCATTTCATAGAGTAAGTCAGAGCCTCTTCTTGCTCGCGAACCCCTTCTTGCTCCACCTCCACCAAAGAGTTGTTCAAAGATATCATCAAAACCACCAAAAGAGCCCGACCTAAATTGTGACATCACATCAGAGAAATCATAACCTTGATGTCCTGCTCCCCCACCAGAGAATGCAGCATTACCAAATTGATCATATTGTTGACGTTTTTTCTCATCCCCTAGAATAGAGGCTGCTTCATTAATCTCTTTGAATTTTTCCTCATATTCTGCTTTTTTACTTTCCTCTGCTCTGTCTGGATGATATTTCATCGCGAGCTTCTTGAATGCTTTTTTAATTTGTTCTTTTGTTGCGTTTTTTTCAACACCCAAAATTTTATAGTAATCTTTTTCTGCCATTTTGTATGATTTTTATGTAGTTATGCTTCTATTTTAAACTCTTTTGCTAGGTTTGGTAGTTGTTGAGGAGTAAATGTAAGTTTTGAGAAGATTTGTGTTTCAAATTTTTTAAGTTCATCAAAGTCTTTTTGGTAGTATTCGCTTTTTTTGCCGTACCTTTGCACTAGATACATGATTCTTTTATCTAAGCCAACATATTCCTCTTTTAGCACACACCAATCAACATAGTGTGCAAAGAGCTCAATGAAATTTTTATCTGCATCTGGATTACTTGCATCCCTTAAAGATAATGCTAGTTCAGGGTAGATTTCTTTCCAAACTTCATACGCAATTTCTCCTTCAAATTTTCCAGGATATTTTTCTCTAAGTTGCGTGCGCATTGCAAGTTCTTGCTTTGTAAATTGGCGAGGGTGATCTTTATTTGGTGCTGGATTTTCTATTGCTGCTAACTTAAAGAGATCATGTAACAAGAGAAGAGGAGAGAGTAATTTAGTATTAATCTCAATACCAACTTGATGTAGTTCTTGCGCTAAAAAAAGGCCGTATTTTTGTACTGCAACACAATGTGCTTTAATGTTAGGCGGAACTACATACTGGTCAAAAAACGCCATACATTGTTGTTGAGTTGGTAAGTTCATTGTTTATCCCTCATTTATTTTTCTCACTATTCCTTGTTCTGCATCAACTTCTACAAAGTCTCCGTCTTTAAGTATTTTAGTAATTGATTCTACCCCCACAATACAAGGGATACCCACTTCCCTACAGACAATTGCTGCATGAGAGGTCATCCCCCCTAATTCAGTTACTATTGCAGCTGCTTTTTCCATTGCCATCACAAAATCAGGAGTAGTAAGTTTTGTTACAAGTATATCTCCAACTCCAACTTTATGTAATTCTGAACGATCTTTGATTAAGACTACTTTACCTTCTGCTTTTCCTTCCGAAGCCGATAGACCTTTTAATTCTGATCCATTAAAGAAAAACCGAGTATTTTCTTCATATAAAGCCACATCTTCGCCCGTATAAAGAGACAGATTAAAATTATCCATAATTAAAACATATTTTTCAATTCTCTTCCCAATCTCCGATTTATCAATATTACGTTGGTAGAGTAACCAATTTTCTATCTCTGAAGGCATAAGATAAATACATTCTTCAAATGTAAGATTTAATCTTTGAGTAATTTCCTTCAAGAGTGGCAAACCATAGTGACAAGCTTCGTTAAGCCACTCTAAACGAACATTCCTAAAGTAAAAAAGTTCTTGCCAAAGAATGACATCTTGCTTAAGGCTATCAGGTAAGTTTGAGATAGTTTCAGTGAATTTTTGATTTTGATTTTCCCGTTCAGATTTCAGTTTATGTAAGCGATTTACATCTTTGTTAATCTCTTCTTTAATAGAAGCTATAATTTGATGTATAGAATAATCACCGCCTGAAAAGAAGGTTTTTAGTAACCAAATATATTTCTTTGAATGATTTGTAATCTTTTCTAAGAGACCAGGGTATTTATCCCTTAATAATTGAATTATTTCTGAAGGATCTTGGTGATAAAATATATCCTTTAAATTATTATTTTTTGAAACTTCTTCTGCCAAACGTAAGAGGTTTATTCTTTCTTGAAATGTCTTTGTTTCTTTAGGAGAATAAGAGATTGATTTTAAAAATTCAAAGAAATCAAGAGAAGGATTAATCAATTTAATTTTCTTCTCAATTATACCCTTTAGCACGGATTCACAAGGAGCAGGAATTCCAATCAGACCTGTAGCTTTCTCAAAGTGCAACATATAATTGTTAAATATTTCAGCAAGCTGTTGGTTAGACAGTGTTGCAAGGTCTAGTTGACTTGAATTTTTTCCCACAGAAATAAACTCTTCAGATACCTTTTCAATTGTTTCAAAGAACTTAGGCAAAAGAGTTGCATAATCCTTAGCTACAAGAGTTTCAAATTCAGCATACTCTTCCTTTACACCATAAATGTCGTTATCAACTATTTTTCTATGTTTGAAAGAAAAATCAAGGCCCGTAAGATTACCAAAATGTTTGTAACCGTGTTGTATTGCATATTCTGCTAACAGCTCAGTCTTAAAACTAACTACAAGGAACCAATTTTTATCTGTGGGAACCATAGTTAATAAAAAAATTAAAGAAAAGATTACTCCTTTTTCTCTTCAGTTTTTTCTTTGAACTCTGCATCTACAACATTGTCATCTTTTTTCTCTTCACTTTTAGATGACTGATCTTGTGCACCAGCTTGTGCTTGCTGTGCTGCTGCTGCGTCTTGGTAGATTTTTGCACCAATTTCTTGCACTGCTTTGTTAAGCTCTTCAATTTTTTTGTTGATTTCTTCTGGATCCTCAGATTTACGAGCTTCTTCTACTGCTGTAATGCCATCTTCAAGTTTTTTCTTTGTAGCATCATCTATTTTATCCTTGTGCTCATCCATTACTTTTTTGGTTTGGTAGATAACAGATTCAGCATTGTTTTCTGCTTCAATTTTTTCTTTTCTTTTTTTGTCTTCTTCTGCAAATTTCTCAGCATCTTGACGCATCTTTTCAATTTCTTCTTTACTGAGTGCACCTGAACTTGTAATTTGAATTTTGTGTTCTTTACCAGTTCCAAGATCTTTTGCAGAGACATGTACAATACCATTTGCATCAATATCAAAAGTAACTTCGATTTGAGGAACACCTCTTGGAGCAGGCGGGATTCCCACCAAGTCAAATTGCCCAAGTAGTTTGTTATCTGCAAACATACTTCTTTCTCCTTGACCAACCCTAATGGTTACAGCGTTTTGGTTATCTGCTGCAGTGGAGAATATTTGACTCTTCTTTGTTGGAATTGTTGTGTTCCTATCAATTAATGAAGTAAAAACACCGCCCAAGGTTTCAATTCCTAAGGTTAGAGGAGTTACATCAAGTAAAAGTACGTCTTTTACATCCCCAGAGATCACACCAGCTTGAATTGCTGCACCAACAGCCACTGCTTCGTCTGGGTTTACGGATTTGTCTCCTTCTTTTCCTGTAATTTTTTTTACAAGTTCTTGTACAGCAGGAATCCTGGTAGAACCACCTACAAAGATAACTTTATTGACATCATTTGCAGAGAGTCCTGCATCTTTAAGTGCTTGTTTTACAGGCGTTTCTAATCTACGTAAGATGTCTGAGATTAATTCTTCAAACTTTGCCCTAGTTAATTCTTCTTTAACGTGTTTAGGTCCGTTTTGATCTGCAGTAATAAACGGAATGCTAATCTCAACTTTTGTTTTTGTTGAAAGCTCAATTTTTGCTTTTTCTGCAGCTTCCTTAAGACGTTGTACTGCTGTTGGATCATTGTTTAAGTCAATGCCATTTGCTTTTTTGAATGAATCAACTAAGTAATCAATGATAACTTGGTCAACATCATCTCCGCCTAAAAAGTTATCTCCAGATGTAGATTTTACTTCAAAGATACCATCACCTAATTCTAAAACAGAAACATCAAAGGTTCCACCACCAAAGTCAAAGACTAAGATTTTATGTTCTGTATCTTGTTTATCTAATCCGTATGCTAGTGCTGCAGCAGTTGGTTCGTTGATTATCCGTAATACATTAAGTCCTGCAATCTCACCTGCATTTTTTGTTGCTTGTCTTTGTGAATCATTAAAGTATGCTGGAACGGTGATTACTGCATTTTTTACAGGTTGTCCTAAGTAACCTTCAGCATCTTTTTTGATTTTTTGTAAAACCATTGCTGAAATTTCTTCAGGAGTATAGGATTTTCCATCAACTTCTACTTTTTCATTTGTTCCCATTTTTCTTTTAATGGAACGAATGGTGTGTTTTGGGTCAACAATTGCTTGGTTTCTTGCTACTTGCCCTACGATAACTTCGCCATCTTTTACATGCACAACACTGGGTGTTGTTCTTGCTCCTTCTGCGTTTGAAATAATTGTTGGTTTTCCACCTTCTAAAACTGCCATAGCTGAAAATGTTGTACCTAAGTCAATACCAATTGTTGCTCCTGTTACTTGTTTTTTTTCGTCTGTCATTTTTATGCCTCCGAGAGAAATTATTTTTTTTAGTTTATTTTCATGTTGCAAAATTAAGACCGTCTGTGTCAGTATTGTCATGGATTGCGTAGCAATACTGACGCGAAGAAACAAACAAAGATTTGTTTCTTGTGCAAAAATGAGATGTGCCTCTCATTTTCTGCATGACCAGATGGAGCTTACCACGTTCCAACGCTTTAGTGTTGGGTTGTGGTCAGCGTAATAGGTCTTAATTTTGTATTATCATTATTCCCTAGTTATCACCTTTACCAGCACTCACTTTTACACGTGCATGACGAATTACTTTGTCATGTAATACAAAGCCCTTCTGGAACTCTTCTAGAATTTCGCCCTCAGGCTTACTTGAAGGTTCCTTCATCAAAGCTTCGTGGAGGTGTGGGTTAAATGATTGTCCAGTCGTATCAATTTCTTTTACATTATTATCTTGTAAAATAGTTTTAAGTTGTGAATAGATTAATTCAACACCTTGTTTAAAGTCTTCAAGGTTTCCTTGATTTTTGAATGCTAATTCTAAGTTGTCAAGTACAGGTAAGATTTCTACAATCACGTCTTTTGCTGCCATTTGTGTGATGTCAGTAATTCTTTTTTCAGTTTGTTTTCTGTAATTTTCAAAATTTGCTTGTGTGCGTTGTGCTAATTCACGCAAATCTTGCATTTGTTGTACTGTATCAGGAGTAGATTCCTGCTCAGGAGTTGTTTGTTCTTGTTTGTCTTTTGTCATTCTTGTAAACACCTTTTCGTCGACCTTAGGTCAACCTAGGCGTCTTAAAATGCATTTCATATATAAAGTTTTCGCGAAATCTTTAAAAATAACAAAAAACTAACCACAAACATGGGAAGAAAGATCACAATCATTAGAGTCAGAAAAGACAATTCAGATAACATCAACAACGAATTGCAATGGCTTGGAAACTCCCTAGGATTATTTAACCAAAGAGACAAAGACAGCAGTTGTTTTAGAGTATTTATCACATTAGTACGAAAAGCAAAAAGAAATGAAGCAATGAGTTCAGACGAAATTGCGGAGAGCTTACATTTAAGCAGAGGAACAGTAGTCCACCATTTGAGTAAACTAATGGACTCAGGAATCGTAATCAGAGAAAGAAAAGGATATTTATTACGCGAGAATAATTTGCAAAACGTGATCCGCGATATGAAGCGAGACATGGAGTTAATGTTTTCTGAACTACAAGATGTGGCTCAAGAAATTGATGAAAGGCTAGGATAAAGTGAAACCTAGAGATTCTAACATAGATTTATAAGTAAAGAATCAATTCTGGAGAATATGGCTAAACTAGATGAAAGCAAAGGCTGGAAAAAGATCACCACAGATATCAAAAAAGAAGTAGATGCATCCAATTACAACCATAAATTTGTAATGGACCCCAAAGGATTCTTATTAATTAGAATTAATAAAAAAGACAAGCTATTAGAAGTCGGATTTTGTACAAACAAGTTCAGACTCACAAAAGTAATTAGAGGAAAGACGCCAGAAGAGGTAATGTACAAGACCGTTGATTCAAAATATATTTCTATGATGGATCATGCAGCATATCTTGGAAAAGAGTTACAAAAGGCGTATATTGCAATGAAGCACCCTGGTTTTGAATATATCCAAGACTCTCCACTAAGAAAGAAAAAGTAAGTTTAAACACCAGAGGTTATTTGTTTTTCTTTAAAGAGATTTTCTACTACAAAAACAATTAGCAAACCAATTAATACAAAGAGCAGCACATAAAAAGAATCATTCGGAGTAGAAGCAATTTCGCTGTAAGGAATTCGCAAAGAACCAAGCATTAACCCCATCAAAAAAGATAAAGTGAAATTCTTAAAGCGTTTGAATAAGAAGTCAACAAAACGTGTGAAGCTAAGGAGTCCAGCAAGAGCCCCAAGGACAAAAACAAAAATAACGAGATAATTCTTGTCATGAAGTGCAGTTAAAATATATTCATATTGGCCCAATAAAAGCAGAACAAAAGAGCCAGATATCCCAGGAAGTACCATTGCAGAGATTGCAAGAAATGCAGAGACAAAAATAAAGACAAGAGTGTGTGTGGTGCTAATTGCAGTTAATCCTGCAATAGTATAAGACACAAGAGCACCAAGAATAACAAACAAAAGATTTCTAACTAAAGAGCCACTAATTTGCTTGTAGATTATAAATGCTGATGCAATAATGAGTCCAGTGAAGAATGCAAAAACATACGCAGGATAAGATTGCAATAAAGATAAGATTAGTTTACTAAACAAAAGTATTGCCACAAGAATTCCAAAACCAAGCGGAATGAGAAAAGTAAATTGGATTGTTTTAAATACCCCTAAGGATCGATCAAATTTTCCCTTAAAGAAAAGAGGAATGAAGCGTAAGTCAATTGTGCTTAGAGCATGAATTAGTCGTTGATAGATACCTGTAATAAATGCAATAGTCCCTCCTGAAACGCCCGGCACAACATCTGCCACACCCATTAAAAGCCCTTTGAAAAAGAGGATAAACTGTTTTCTAAAATCCATAAGTAGAAGAAAAGAAAAGAGTATTTAAAGATTTACTCCTCGTTTACAAAATGGACAATATGTTGTCCTTACATCCTTAAACGCAAATGCCACAAAATGCTGCTTGCAGTTAGAACAATCCATGCGTTGTCGTTTCATTATACCACCCCTAATATAGAAGGAAAAAGGAAGTAAAGAAGTATATAAAGCTTGTTGAAAAGAAAAGAAGAAAATAATGTAAAAAATTAATTTGATGCTAAGCGCCAGATTGTTTTTAGAGACAAGATAATTGCCCCTGGTACAACAAAAACAACAATGTTGCTTAGTGCTGGACGCAATACTTGACCAATCCCGTACACAAGATTTAAGTTTACAATCCCCGCTAACATTAATGCAAGAGCTGCAATTAAGAAAGGCAGTGTTTCTTTTGCCTTTAAATTGATTAACCCTACAATCGTTCCCAGCAAGACAAATGTAGTCACGTACACTTGCGATGCTTGTGGACCAAGTAATGAGTTAAAGAAACTGTTGAATAAACCAACAATGATTGCTAACCCAATACCTACAAGGAATGTATAGTGTGCAAACCTATGTGCTTGAATAGAATTTAATCCGCCCATTACGGAAGATTTTTTAGGACTTGATGATTTTTTTGAAGCTTTAGAAGCTCTCCTCTTTTTTGCCATGATACCTATCACCTCTTATGATATAGTTAAATAAAATATTTTGAGTATTTAAATTATTCGGTTTATCGAGGAGAAAGATGTACCCACTGGACAACTGGACAGGTCTTGCAAGAACTTAAATACCTTCTTTCTCAACCATTTCACCACCTCATTCTTTTGCTTTAGTAGAAAGAATGACTGTTAAAAATGGAATTTGACCTATCAAAAATAGAATTTAGCAAGAATGACATCAGAGACAAGATTAGAATTCCAAATTCACTTAATGAAGAATTAGCATATTTTCTAGGATTCCATGTAGGAGATGGATACATGAAAATTGAAAGAAGAAAAGGCAGAGTAGATTACAGGTTACAATATGCAGGTCATCACGAGAATGAATTTCAGTGGTACATAGACCACATAAAACCTTTAATTAAAAATATTTTTAATAAAAACGTAGAAGTCAGGAAAACAACCACAGGAACAGTAAAAATAGAGTTTCGTTCTAAAGCAATAGTCTCTTTTCTCAGAGAATGTTGCCAAATACCTTTTAGCCCAAAGAAGAACATTGTTGTCCCAAAAATCGTTCAGACCTCCCAAAAAGAGATTAAATCTCACTTCCTAAGAGGGTTAGCGGACACTGACTTTAGCTTAGTCTTCAAGAACAGAGGAAGAAGACCAACAATCAGCCACAACACAGATAGTGAAACATTGCACAATTCTGTCAAAGAGACATTAGTTGATCTTGGGTTTACATTTTATTCCACTACATACCCCAGAGAAAGAGAAGGAACTAAATTAAGAACTTACTGCATTGAAATAAACGGGAAGAAGAAGTTAAAACAATGGATAGAGGCTATTGGGTTCTCAAATTACAACACAATTACAAGATTTAAAGTGTGGAAAAAAACTGGAAGCCTGCCTACCGGAACAAACATCGAAGATAGGATCAAAATACTAAAAAATGAGCGCCCCCGGTCGGATTTGAACCGACGACCTGATGGTTAACAGCCATCCGCTCTAACCGCTAAGCCACAGGGGCACTGTGAGAAGTCTGATAAACAATTTATTTATAAAGATTTCTAACTAAGAAAGAAAGATGGAGATTAGCCAAGGTATTTTTGCAGTTGATACCTCTTTATTTTTGGAAAAGGAAAAAGTCTTGATAATTAACGATCTGCACATTGGATATGAGCAAGTGTTACATCGCAAAGGGATTTTAGTGCCACGTTTTCAGCTAAAAGAGATTATTGATAAAGTAAAAAAGATAATTAAGAAAACTAAACCTCAAAAAATCATATTAAATGGAGATATCAAACATGAGTTTGGAACTGTCTTGCAACGCGAATGGAAAGAAGTGTTAGAATTTTTTGATGTAATCTTAGGATTGGTAAAGGAAGTGATCATTATTCAAGGCAATCATGATCCAATCATCAAGCCGCTTGCAAATAAAAGAGATGTTAAAGTATTAACACAGTTAGAATTAGGAGAAAATATTATTGTCCATGGAGATGAAATTACTAAAGAAGTAAAAGAGAGTAAAGCAAAAAGAGTAATTATTGGACATGAGCATCCAGCAATTACAATTAGAGATGGAAGTAAGCTAGAAAAGTTTAAGTGTTTTTTGAAAGGAGAAAAAAAAATTGGCAAGAGAAAAAAAGAGATAATTGCCGTGCCAAGTTTTAATCCGTTGTTAGAAGGAACAAATGTGTTAGAGGGACACATGCTTAGCCCATTTCTAAAAGGTTTTGAAAAGTTTGAAGTCTTTGTAGTTGGAGAAGATAAGATTTATCCGTTTGGAAAAGTCAAGGATTTATTGTGATTGTTGCAAGAGACCTCTTTGTATTAAATCATCAAAAATAGGCTTCCACCAACGTTTAGGAAATGAGTCTAAACGATTAAAGGTTTCAAAGTCAACCCACAAAATTTCTGAAATCTCTGCTTGAGGTGTTGGATCTCCTGAAACTTCAATAAGATATGAGCGCATTTCTAATTCATGCTCAGGATTATGCATTGCTTGAGTGTGTAAATACGTATTAAATTTTTGTGCACTAAGCATAGTTAAACCAGTTTCTTCCATCACTTCTCTTAAAAGAGCTTGCTTGTCTGTTTCATTTACTTCAATTTTCCCACCTGGCAGGATAAAATAATCTCCCTTTTTTACAGTCAAAATTTCTGATTTGTTTCTAATAATGATGCCATTTACAATTACTATTTTGCCCATGATGAGATTAAGGCTAAGAACAATATAAAGTTTTGTGAGGTTAAGTATAAGCAAGTGAATCAAAAAACTTAAAATTAGAAAATTTAAATTTACTTCTGACAAACACCACAATAATTTGTACCTCTCCCGCCTTGCACAATTCTTGTTAATGTATGGCCTTTCGGACAGTTTTCTTGTTGGTACACTGCAAGTAAGTTTTGAAAGTCACCTTTGCCATCTAAATGAGAATAATTATCTACAGTTGTGCCATTACGTTTTATTGCTAGTTTTAAGATTCGTTGTAAATGAGAATGCAATAATTTCAGATTTTTCTGTGACACTTGTCCAATCTTTTTTTGAGGGTTTATTTTTGCATGATAAAGTGCTTCTTGTGCATAGATATTTCCAATACCCACAAGAAAGTGTTGATCTAATAGTTTGGTTTTAATTATTGCATTAGTATGTTTTTGAATACGTTTTAAAAATTCAGATTCCAAGATCTCAAGTGGCTCTGGTCCAAATTTCTGCAAGTAAGTTTCTAATTGCTGTTGTGTAAGAAGTTCCACTGTGCCAAAACGACGAATGGAGTTATATGTGAGAAAAGAATTGTCTGTAAAATGTAGTGTTCCCGTATGAAATGAAAGGTATTTTTGTTGCTGTAATTTTTGTGTGTCTTGTGGGCTTACAAAATGAAGATGTCCCGTCATCCTAAGATGGACAAGTAATGAATTGTTAGATTTGAGTTTGATTTGAATAAACTTCCCTCTTCTGATTACATCCGTAATAGTGTCATTAATTGTTTTCTTTGTGTTTTGTTTGAATACTTTATCATCTTGAATAAAAACTGATTTAATGGTTTTACCAACTACTTTATCTTGTAATTGTCGTACAACAGTTTCAACTTCTGGAAGTTCTGGCATTTTATATCCTACTTCATTAAGACAGACAGCGCCCATCGAGGCACATAACGCAGTAACTAAAAAATAAAATTCAATAAGCGCTATAAGAGGTGCCGTGCCCTGTCTGTCTTTTATGTAAACTAATAAAACCGCACAAGATATATAAACTTTAATGGATTAATTTGTGATATGACCAATACAATGGAAGGACGTAAAGAGAAGGAAAAAAAAGACGAAGTATTATTTATATTACGTAAAAGTAGAAAAGCATTTATTACAGAATATGTGTGTGGAGGAATATTAATTGTTCTATTCTTGTATATGTTAATTACACAAACTATGCCTCTTTTTCAATACATTGTTGCGGGAGCAGGAGTTCTTGCTTTTGTAGTACCAGAAGCTGCAAGGTTATCTACAAGATATAAAGTAATGAATACAAAGATTGTAATTATCAAAGGATTTATCCAACAGAATAAAAAAAATGTATATTTTCATCCACTCGGTTTTGTGCCTGATTTGAATATCAAACAAGGAAAAATTGCACGACTATTAAATTATGGTTCTATTTATCTTAAGTCTGGTTCAGATATGTCATTTACAATTGAAAAAGTAGACAAACCACATTCTGTGTTAGATTATATTGAAGAATTGATTGAAAAGAATAGTGGCAAGTCATAATAAAAAGAGAACTTTGCATACAGTGGTCGGTTTTCTTTGACAAAGAAGAAGTTTATTTCAATAGCTTGCGGTTCTGTAGAAAGTCCCAATAATCTTTGTATTAGAGCACGGCGAATACCCTGGGTTCAATCGTTGTTGAACTCAGTCGCCTCGGCAAGCAAAGAATAAATCAAAACACTTTATTCTTGCTCCAAAAACCAATCGCTGTTGGTTTTTGAGTGCCAGGGCGCTAATACAAAAGAAAAAGAGACTTTCTACAGAACCATAGCTTACTTAATATTTAATTCCTCAGCAATTAATCTTTTTTGTTCTACAACAAGACGATAATTTGTTCTCCTTGCAACATCCTTTCCACCGTGATATTGCTCAAATGCCTTTTCCCAAGAGTTACCATTACTTGCATATAAGACCTTAAGATACCTTGCTGCTGCACGAATACTCTTATCTGTATCAAAGCGCTCATCTTGGTCAGAACAGTACGTAGCTTTTAGACATTCATTACAAGGAGAAATAGGACTAAATACAACTTTTTCTCCACCTATGTCCGCTTCACACTCTTTCCACAACCCATTACTCTTAATAATTGCATTATATTGAGTACCAGTCCTTGCTGCTGCTAACTGTCTATTCACTTCTGGATCAACTCCTTTAAGTTGAATCTTCAAACCATAAGTGATGGCAGTTTGTGGGGTAAATTGCATAATTCCTGCAGCCCCTGAAGGAGAAACCGCATTTGGATCCCCTCTTGATTCGGTATGTAAGACAGCTACTAAAGCAGATTTTGGAATGCCTGCATCTCTAGCAGCACTATCAATTACGCTTTGATGCCTTGCATAAGTTCTTGGCAATTGAGATCTCCACCTAGATTTATCTGAGTCAGTTGGAGGCGTAACTCCTCCCGGTAGCTTTTCTTCTTCACTTGCTTTCTTTGCTTCCTCAATCATAGTCATAAAGGCCTTTTGTGCTGCAATTACTTGAGCTGCAAAACGTGCTCGCTCTTGAGAGGAATATGTAATTGGCTCAAGATCTTGAGGATAAAGCCCTAATGCTGTTTGATAATTAAGATTATTTGTACGTAAGAGTTCACCTAACCTTCTTACCGTAACTTCTAAAGACCTTACTTGATCAAAACGTTCATCAAAGTCACGATTACAATGAACCGTGTCAAGAGGATAATTACAAGGAGGTACTTCTCCTGCCGGACGAGCTCTACATTCAGGATTGGTGGTAAGTAAATTATTAGCACGTAAGTTAATAATTAGGCTCTCTGCACTTGGGTTTGCATTTAAATCTCCATTTAAAATGCTTATATCCTCTCCTCTTTGAGGAGTAAATTGAATTCGTAAACCAAGTTTGATTGCTTCTTCAGCAGAAAGTTGCATAATCCCCACATTACCACACGCTGAGATTCCTCCAGTTGGTTCTATTCCTTTGTTGAGATGGTAAATTAGTGCTACCATATATGAAGGATCTACTCCGTAAGTAGATTTATGTCGGATTAGTCTATTTCGTAGATTGTCAATGTTCCAAACTTCAAGTAATGCTTTTTGTAAGTCTGTTTGTGCATATGGGGTTAATTTAGTTGCAGTAGGAATGTCTTGAGATTTTTCTGTTGTTTGTGTAGGGTTAATTTCTCCTTGATAAACTTCCCAAATCTGTTTGTAGGAATTACTTTTTGGGTCCCATATTTTTTGTTTGTGAGGGTCACCTAAAGGAGACAATTTTTCAATTGCTCTTTGAAATGCTTTGTCGATATTTTTACATTGTGTCTCATCACTACAACCTGAACCTTGAGGAGTTGGCAAACTAGGATCAGGAGTTGTCGGGTCAGGGCTAGTGGGATCAGGAGTAGGAGGTGGAGGTGTTGTGGGACCAGGCGTAGTAGGACCCGGCGTTGTTGGTCCTGGAGTTTGCGGAACTGTTGGTGGAGGTGGAGGCGCGGGAGTTACATCTCTCCATATACCATCACTTCCTCGTCTTACAACACGAGCTTGAAGACCTCCACAATATAATCCCACCGTAGCACCTGGTTGTCGAATTGGATCTGAAATAAGATTTCCATCACCAGTTACTTTTCCACGGAAAGTTCCAGGAACTAGGGACCAACCTCTACTTAGAAGATATGCAGGGTAACACTTATTACTATCTTCGTACTGGAAGATACCAATCTTCCCATTATCCACCAATGTTGAGAAATAGGGTGAAGCTGTTGTTCCAGCACCATCAGAGATGCCCACACCTTTTCCTAATCGTGATATAGGAGATGAACCTGATGTTGCACCTCCAGTTCCTGGACTAGTTGTAAGAGCTGTTGTCCACACTCCATTTTTGAAAATAGCAAGCTTTGCTTGATTTCCTTCACAAACTAAACCTCGAGTTGAGCCTTGAGACGAGCGAAAAGGATTTTTTGAAGTAGCAGAAAAAGAACCATCACCCACATAATCATTTTGAATCAAAGCAGGAACAGTGCGCCACTGATTATTTTTTTTTACAGCTACCCTACACACCCCAACTGAAGTAGGGTTCTCCCAAACACCAATGTTACCACTTGCCACTTGATTAGAAACAAAGGGATCGCTAAAGGTACCTGCTCCAGCATCAATGCCAGTTCCTTGATCTAGGGCAGTAGCAGATAAAGAGAATAAAACTAAAAGTAAAACTAGATTAAGACCCAAATACACCCTTTTAGTTGTTTTGATTTGTTTCATCTCTTTTTATTTTAATTTACTAATTCAAATGTTTTAATAACTGTTGCCTTTTTGTTAAGGATTGAATTGTGAATAATCAGTTCTAAAGTATACGTCCCAGATTCTAATTCATAACCTGCAAAAAAATAATCCTTAAAAGTCACTTTTTCAGTTGAACTTGTTGTTCTAGTTTCAAAAAATAAGTCTTTTTTATCTTCTACATCTAAGATTACTTCTCCAGTTGGATCTAATAAGCGATAATTTTCAAAAAGAACCACACTATTTTCATAGGAACTTGTTTCTACAACAAAGCGAAAATGGACTTCATCACCATTAGCAAAAGTGTTTTTTTCTTGAGTGCAAAGATAATCTTGTGTGACAACATCACAAAATTGGAATTCTATGATTGCAATACTACCTTCTCTTGCAGAAGGAATAAAGTTTGCGTTTAAGATTGGTTGTTGTTGAACTGCTGCTCCTTGTACTTGAATTACATTTGATTGAATTAAAAATAGTAATGTACCACTAACTAAAGAAACAACAATTAAGAATACTAATACTTCTACAGCAATGTTTGCTTTTTTGTTTACTTTTGAATTTTCCATTTCAATTTTAGACCGTTTAGTTTCATGTTTATGTTTAACACTGAGTAGCATATTTTCCAGCAGGTGCATTAATAGATTTATCATAAGCACACATATAGGTTTTAATTTTTTGGTAATTTGGTTGTCCTGTCACAGTAACTGGATATTGATAAATCGTAGGTGGGCTTGAGGAAGGGACTTTATTAAAAAACTGATCTAACAATTCATTAATCTCAACTTTATAATCACGATTAGCATTTGGTTCATTTAATAAAACAAAACTAGTAACAGAGTAAAATAGAGCTTCAACATCAGCAAAGTCTATTTGATTTTTAGCAATAATGAGCGTAGCTTTTCGAATTACTGAACTATAATCTTGGCGATTAAAATCATCAACTATTCCCAGAGTTTGTACATCTTCAACTACTTTTTGTTGTACCCTAATTGCTTGCGAATGTTGACTCTTACCTTGTCTAGAACGCACCGGTTGTGTTGCAAGTAAACAACCACCATTTGCATCTTTTTGTAAGAGTTGGTAATTTACATTAATAGACCGAGTGTTAGTACCACGTGAAGAAAAGGAATCTTGCACTATTTGGAATGTACACTGTTTTTGAGCATCGGTAGCCCTTACATTTCCAAGGATATTTTTAGCTACAACACCATTAATATTAAAGTCAATAGCATTAATTTCACTAATCGTAAAAATAGAAGCCCTTGTACCTCCTGTAGTCCTTGTCAAAATATTGTTTGCATTTCTAGTTAAACCAGAGGTTTGAATATTAACCCCTGCAGGAAGGAAAAGTTCAACTTCATCTGGCCCAGAAGAACCAACTGGTCTTCTATAACTAAATGTGTATGGAGCAGATGCAGATGCTAAGTTAGGATTAGGTGTTACAATAAGTGGCTCAGTACAACGATTATTACTTTGTGCATCAATCCTTTTGAGATTATAAAACGAGCCTCCAAATAACTGAGGGTTAACTGTACCAAGGGTTTGCTGCATAGTTAAAGGTCCTGGAGTGTTTTCATAGATTTGTGTTTTAATCTCTTCTGGTAGTCCAGGAACACCAGTAATTGTTCTTTGTAAACATGCACCTTCATTTCCCACATTTAGATGAACTCTTACATCAATTGTATCTCCTTCTAAAAATAAGTTTTGAGTTTGACAATCTACCCAACTTCCTGTGTTTTTATCTTTACATGTGACATAAGGGTCTGTAATACTTGTTTCATCAAAACCAAATTGAGCTGCTAATTCTGGACAGATAAATTTCCCATCTAGTGTGTTTACTCTACAAGAAAGTTGTGTATTAGCAGAAGTATCAATAATTGGTGCATAATACACACCAACATTGCCTTGCCTAAATCCGGTGTCAAAACATTTGTCCTCATTTCCTGCTTCAGCAGAATCAAGATATAATTTTAACACAACATGATCATATCTATAAGATGAATCTCTAATTTGGTATGGTGACTCTAAAGGCACACTAAACATTCTGCCTGAAGGAAGATTAGAGCCGCTTGCAATAATTCTTGTTCTAGCAGTTTCAGGAGGGATATTTCCTTCTAAATTTAAACAATCACACCCTGCTCCACGACAACTTGTATCCACCCCATTATCAGCACTAATAAAGCTAGAAGGATTTGTAAGAGAAGCACTTTGGTCGCTTGGTGCAAGTAAGTCTTCTGGCCCAATACACTTTAAAGACATTTCCCAACGCCTGATTCTACATCCTGGGAAAACTACAGAACCAACTTCATAGTTAAAGATTGCTGTTTGGCGTTCTGGGTTATATGAGGTTAATTGACGCTCAGCTGGTGCAATGACAGCAGAAGTTGCCGTTGGAAAAGAATATGCAGCATCCAATAAAAAGTCCTCAGAAACAAGAGGAAAATCATAGCCTAATGCAGCAAGACACATTGATTGCACAAACCCTTGCGTTCCTTGTGCAAAGTATTGGTTAAGTTGTGCATTTCCATAATCTGCTTTAACATCATCTACTGAAGTTTCTAATGCTTGTGGGATTGCGTCAAACCCATTTTCTACTATTTGCCCGATTGCAAATGGTTCTTCTTTACCTTGGTCTTGAAAGGTAACAGGACTACATTGTAATTCCTGGCTGGCATAGGCAATTGCTTTATAGACTAAACCACAAACATTTTGCGTAAACCATGTTTTACACATTCCTGCATCTTGAATGCCAGAAACTCTTGCTTCTTCTAAGCAACCTTGGTATCCTTGCAACATACTTTCCAATAGTTGGAGATCTTTTAGCATTCCTGAAAGACAAACGGATTGCAATCTTCCAAGAAATTGCGTATGTGGATCAACTGTTGCAACTTGCTTTTCATTCTCATCACGTACATAATCTAATGCATAATCCAATCCAAATGCACCTGAAAAATCACGACCATCATAGTAACGTGATTCTGGATAATAAGTCCCTTTAGTGTTTTTAGATTCTGTAAATACCCTATCTTGACGGTAAGACCATTTTTCTTCCGTTCCAGAGTCTTTATCTTTGGCAATAGCTTCTCGCAAGCTTCTGTCTGTACTTTCATAACTTGGTTGTTCTATTTTTTGTCCCGTACAAACACATTGATATAAACTAGGGTTTCTTCCACCATCTGGGTTTGGACCAATAAAACAATCAGCCGTGTATCCAGCAGAATATTTTTTACTTAATTGTCCTGCTTCTCCTTCTTTTTGGCCCAAAAGGTTTTTTTCTTTATCACGTAAGACTACATTTCCAGAACTGACATCTTCTAAGTAGCAACCCCTTGCTGCAGTAGTTCCTTGATACGGCGTAGCCCATGATGATGCTACATCTGCTTTAAATTCTTCACGAATATTATTTTGTGAGCAAACCTCTAAACAAGTAGATGCTTTAGCAACAATAAAGTTATTTGCACCTTTTGGTTGGTATACTAATAGGTTCTCTGGATCTGTTGGAATTAGTGTTGTTCCAGTCCGATCATAACGAGATGTGAAGTATTCAAGTTCAAAGAATCCTTGTTTACGTTGTTCTATTTCTTCTGCAGTTAATTGTCTTACATCTTTAGGATCATAGTAAATATGGCCACTTTCATCTTCCCAACAGCGGTTGATTGATTTTGTTCTTTGAATCTCTACAGTTTCACTTACCCTTACATTTTGTACTAATTGAGCATCTTTAATCTGCTGACAATTTTCAATAGGAAATAATGGCTTTCCTTGTCCTGTAACAGTACATTGTTGTTGGCGCAAGATCACACTTTGAATCGCACTCTTTTCTTTGTCTTCAGTCCACCTTGCAGGAACTTCCCTACAAAAGGCCCGATCACAAGTCCACTTATATGCTTGATCAATAGTTGCTTCCCATTGCCATGCAGTTGCTGTACTTGGGCAGTTAAAGTTTAATGAAATTTTCTTTGTTGCATCTCCAAACCCATCTGCCACACCTGCACCAACATCTTCTTTATATGCATCTATTACTGTTTGGGGAACATGGTGAACTTGAGAATTATCTGGGCCATAATGTTGTAGTAATTCATGCCAACTTTTGAGCGTAGAATCAAGGAATAATGCATTTTGATCTGCAGGGCATTCTGGCTTTGGTCCATCATCCGTAGTTGTGTCGCCAGCTCCCGCCCCACTAGTTGCAGTCCCGCCACTCCCAGTTCCGCCGCTCGCTGAGCCACTAGATCCGCCTCCAATACTTGCAACTGTATCAGCCCCTTTCTTTAATGTGCTAAGATATGATTCTGATTTTGATGTGAAAATTCTTGCCCATCTGGCAATAGTCCTTGCCAAAAAAGAACCCATACAACCCACACCAGCAATTAAATAGGCTTTTTCTAAGAACGGTTTAATATCTTGAATAGCATTAAGAGTTGCATTTACAGCTTTGATTTGTTCATCTGCTAAAAGGATAGATGATAACTCTGAGCTATCAATTGGAATATCTACAAAATAACCTAAGTCTTGACAAGAGGTTTGAACTTTTTGTTCTGACCATGTTGTAAATTCAGCATTAGTCTGCACATTTTCTTGTTCTTGATATCTAATTGTAAGTTTTACTGGAAAGACTAATTGTCTATCGCTAAAGTCGTCCCAAAAGTTGTCTTGCCTGGAGGTAAATTGCTCTGAGGCGCGAAGATTCCAAACTTTGTAAATAGAAGTTCGATCAAAATTAGGCACAACATTTGTATCCCGAGGAAGCAACTTACAACCTATACCAAATACATCATCATCTTGCAAGCTTTGTGTACAAGCAGGCTCTATACTAACACCGTTTATTCTAAATGCAGGATCTATTTCATTACCATTTGCATCAACCCTTGGTTGTGAAGTCCCTTGATATTCTAAGTTAAACACCGCTTGAATTTCTTGTCTTCCATCTTCAAGTAGTTGTGGAACTAGTCTATACGGTGCTTGGAATTCTGGAAGAGATGTTACTGAGAATGCTAAGTCAGTAGATAGACAAGTATGGACTGTAATACGCTCTTCAACAAACCCTGTTTTTCCTGTTTGATCTCGAGCAATTACATAGACAAAGTAAGGAAAGGTTTGTTGTTCTGAAACTTGTTCTATTGGAAAAATACTTACCCTTTCTAAGCCAGATGGTACTTGTTCTGGAGCAAGCCGTAATGCTAATGCTTCACCATCTCCAGATTGAATGGACTCAGCAACTTCCGTAGTTAAAGAATCAGAGAAGGTAACATCTTCAAAGACAAATTTACCATTTTCATCAGCATATACTGCTGCTCGCGGGGTTGCAAAATCAGGTTCAAATTCAAATTGTAATGGTCGATAAATGTATAAGAATACTGCAGCTCCCGGTTCGGTTTCACCCGTTATTGTTGATTGTGCCCTTGGACTAAAATCATTTCCTCCAGACAAAGAAAGTGCCGTACTACGAGAGTCATAAAATTCTGTCCCTCTTTCAATTGTAATTGACACTTCAGGAGCTTTTGTATCTGCTGTAATTGTCACTTCTGCTTCTCCTTGCTGTCCTGCTGCGTCAGTTGCAACTACCTTAATAGTGTTTAGTCCTTCTTCTAGGCGTACTGTGACTTGAAATTCTGTCCCCTCCCCTGAATTTAAAGATCTTTCATTAAGGAAGACTTCATACTCCGCAGGTTCGGAGAGAGTGCCCTGCAATTCAATTGTATTTTCTGCTGTTAATGTAGGCAATTCTTGTAAACTAATTACAGGCCCTGCTGTATCAGAAATAGTTTGGCCAACTATCTCAGCTACATTCCCAGAAGGATCTACTGCTTCTACACGTACTTGATTTACTTGATTACCTACAACAAAAGCTGTTAGTGAGAATTCTTCTGTAGTTACAATTGTTGAAGACCTTAATTGTTCATTAACGTAGATGTTAATTTCTGCACCAACCTCCGTTCTTCCAATAATAGTGATTTGATTTCCTGCAACTGCTGTTGGTATTTCAGCTGTTAAAGGAGGCGGTGTATCGTCTGGAGACAAGGTACTAAAGGAGTATAAGCTACCTGCAACATCTTCTATTACTTGCTCCAAATCACTATTACTCTCTACACTGAATTGATAATTTTGATTCGGTTCTAAGTTTTCTAATATAACCTCGTGCGAGGTAGTTACACCGGCATCGCCCACTCTTCTAAAAGCAGCAGGATCAGAAGATTGTTGCCCATAATTCACAAAACTATCTGCTGGTTCATCAGTTTGCCATGCAATTGTTGCAGAAGTGTCAGTTATACCTGTTGCACGTACATCAGAAATTTCAAGCGCAGTTGCTACGGGAAGTAATGTAAAAACTAAGAGTGTAAGAAGTACAAACACCTTATGTATCCCTTTTTTATGTTTCATAGTATTATTATTGATGATGATATATTACTTTATTGTTTTATACTCGGAGGGGGAGCATATTTACTCGCTTCGCTAAGCCCCAAAAATAATTCAAAGCGCTCGTCTTCTGATGCATCCGATTGAATTATTGTATGTAAGGTAATTGTTTTACCGTTTGTTAAGTCAGACCAAAGAGCTGTAAAGTTCCCCTTGTATCCTCCTAAGAGTTCTTCATTGTTTAAAACATTAATCTCTAAATCATAAGTATAATCAGCCTTAGCAAGGAAGTCAGCTGTTTGGTCAGCTAAGATTCTGCTGTCAATATTTTGCGATTTTACAAATGTAATCTCATGCAAAGGATTATCGGCAGTAGGAGTAATCTCTGAATTTGTAAGTGTAATTACTGCTGTTTGCTCTTCTGTTAATGCACGAGCTGGACCTAGTACAAAAGGGTTTTTTGGATCAAATTCATGTGTTACAACATTAATATTTTCAACAGGCACCTTAAGGATAGGAACTAAATCTAGTTCCGTTCGTTGATTTGCGCGAGTAATAACTCTTTGCCAAGCATCCTTGTATCCTTCTTTAGATGCACGAATAATTCCTCCTGCGCAGAAAGGATATAGCTCAGCGTTGCTTGCCACATTGCCTGAATTTTGAAATTGGTATGAAGTTTTTCCTACATCGCAACTATAGCGCAAACAAGTAAAAAGAAGATCCACATCGTCCAGAGGCTCTCTGTTATATACTCCTGTGAGATTATTTTCTACAAGCTCATAGGTTTCAACTGTCATAGGAACAGTTTTTGTTTGACAGAATGCTTCATCTGTAGTTGTTGTTCTATAAAATGGATTGTGTGATAAGACTGCCTCAGCCCGATTAGGGAAATTATGTTTAAGATGGACTGTAAATGCTGTCTTAAATTTGTATCCAGTTGTTTCATCTTCAATTGTTACAACTACAGGGAACGATAAAGAGTAAACAAATTTCCAGTTTTGCATACAAACTGCAGAAAGTAAAGGATTATTTCCTCCAATAGAGTTACTTGTTAAATATGCTCCATTTTTTGGTGTGACTTCAAATTCAAATGGGTAACTATTTTGGTACGCAAAAAGAACAGACACATCTTGTACAACAAAGCCTTGACCCATATTCCAGATATAATGATTTTGATAATATGAAAAATCATCTGGAAAGTCAACATAATTTGTTCCAGAAACTTTAAGTTGAGCAATATTTACTCGCAATAAGTCTTGGATTGTTTCTTTTACTTTTGCAACTTGCCATTTCTTTTGAGTACAACCAACCTCAAACCCAGCCAAAGGCACGTTTTCGTGCTCAAGTGCAAGTAAGTCTTGAGTAATATCTTCTAACTTTAAATCAGACAATTCTTGATCTACAATTTTAGTAGCTACCTCATAAACTCGCTTTAGTTTAATAGGAGAGTCTGCTTGGTGTGTAAGTAACTCTGAAACAATTACACCTGCTTTATCTCTGATTTCAAGTTCCCAGTTTACGTTAAATTGTACACGAGAATCAAGAACTTGTGTGTTAGAAACCACTATACTTTTTTCTTCTACATCATATGTTTCTTGGAATGCTTGTTGTGAGAAGACACATTCACGCAAATTTTCTTGAATATATTCATCAATCCTACGTTCAATTTGGTCTAATGTTGGAATATTAGTTTGCTCACCATAGGCCCAATACGGGATTGCAATTACAGGAGATGTTTTGAGAGTAACACCACCATCGTTAAGCAAATCTTCTGGAACTATGACATAACCACCTTGTAATCCTACGCGGGTTAGAGCTTCTGCGCCAATCTCTTCTAAACAAGAAGAGACAAAAGAAGTCACTGAACCTTTTTCAGCAGGAGTGATTTCTTCTGGAGTTGGCGTAAAAATTTCATTTCTAAAGACAATGAGTAAAATTAAAATCAACAATAAAAGGATTCCAATGATAATAAATACTGTTACTTGACCTTTTTTGCAAGCTTTTGAATTTCGATTTGCAAGGAGCTTAGAAATAGGTCTAAATACAGCACTATCACACCTCTTTTTGTACATTGTTCAAAGAAGAGTAATTATGTTTATAAAAGTTGTGGGTTTTATGACGACAATTAAGACCAAAAAATTCAAGAAAATAAAGGAGAAGAAAGAAGATAAAAGATCCTTAAGTAATTTCATCCAATGTATGTTGCTTCTTTTTTGCGCAGTTTTGCTCCAGCTTGGGAGGAGTGGATTTCAGAAGCCCACTCTTTAGTTTTTTTCATTAACTCTTTTTCAATTTCAACTACTTCTTTGTTCATCTTAGAAAGATTAATTCCAAAGGCAAACTTTTTTTCAAGAACACGTAAGATTTCCTTTGCACCTTTAATCCCAAGATACATGGGATGAGCAAATGTTTCAGCAAGCAAAGAGACGCCTTTTACATTGCGCATTTTTCCCAGACCTAGTAAAATGCCTGACGCACCAATAATAGGCCCAACTACACCAAAGATATTTTTTTGTACGTTCAAATTCTTTTTTGTATATTGTAATAGCAATTTTTCATCATTGCCAGTGCAGTAAACATGGGGTTTTTCAGGAATGTCTTGTAACCCAATACCACCAGTTGTAATTATCTCTGTTGCTTTGAATTGTTTTGCTATCTTTAAGATCTCTTCACAAAAAGAAAAGCAGCTTTCCTCATCTATAGGTTGAATATCTCCCGTAAGTAAAAGTAGGTCTCGCTTCTTCCCATTTTTACTTCTTCCATTAAAGCGTTTGTAATAAAGTTCAAGTTTTGGCATCTCCACTAAGTTTTCTTCGTTAACAAAAACAGAATGAGGAAATTTATACGAGAAGAATGTGCATAATTTTTGTGCTTTGAATTCCTCTATTAAAAAATCTACAGCAATTTTTCCAACATTGCCAATACCCGGTAAACCTTCAATGAGTAGCGGTTTGTTTAAAGAGGGAAGTTTCTTAATTTCATATGTTACTTGCCAGCCAGGTTTCATGAGTTTTGTGAATTTTTTATTGTTTAAATAAGTTTTGGACATAGTTAGGACCGTGAACTATTATTTCTTTGACTTTAACCCTATAAGACCAACAACTAGAACAATAGCACTAATCCCCCACAAAACATAATTTAGTAAAACAAAAGGAATTGCAAACAACATGCAAAGACCATCAGGAGGAAGAAGCAGACAAGGTAAAAAACCCAAAAGTACCAATACAAAAGAAGCAAGTGAAGCAAAACTAAGTTTAGCTGACGTTAGGATTTTTTTATTCGTTTTATTTTTTTTAAATCCAAATAAATAATAAGTTACCCCCAAAAATAAAGTTACAGGAACCACATAAGGATGCAAAGAGATTAAGAACAAAAAGCTGACAAAATCCAAAAAAGTACTTTGGATTAAATTCAGCAAAAAGGGAATTAGTAAAAAAGAAATCAAGGAAAATAGACTTAATAATAATAAAAAAACACCGGAAATTTTGTAAAAATTGAATCTCATTTTAGGAAAAAAAAACAAAGAAGATTATAAAACTTTCTGATAACATTTTTGAGAGTTAGGAGATAAGGGAAAATCTTTTTGATTCACGGACACAAATGTCACGTCATTTGATAACGAAGCGACTGCACTCATGAAATTCGTTTAGTCACTTCAAAAGTCAAGAGAACAGCTAAGAAATGACAGCAAATCTCTGAGGCTCACACATGATAAGCATTATTGTATCTGGATTTTTTTCTTGAGTTTTTGCAAGAGTGTTTATATCGGTGTTTGAGGCAAGACAACTTTTGTAAGGATGGGTGTGAAAGATTATAAGAGTGTCTTGCGAGCAAGGTTCAAATGTTACGTGACCAAAGGATTGTGTAAATTGAGTTGGTTGATAAAGAGCATCTATTTGGTACTCAACTACATTTCCTTGTTGAGTTTTTTCTCCTTGTAAACAAAGACTAAATTCAACTTCTTGCTCATCTAAATACATCTGATTGATTTCTTGTAAAACATCTGAAGTAAAGGAAATTTCAATCCCATCTACTTGTAAGCGATTATCAAATAAGGGTTTTGATTCCAACTGCCCTGCAATAATTGGAGCTAAAGGATATCCTACAATAACATAGGAAGTAATTAAGAAAATAAGGAGAATAGCACTAAAGGTTGCAATGATTTTTTTACGCCTTGTTTTGCGATGAAGATGATCCTCTTCCAAATGTTCACTTTCTAAAGACTCATGTTCAACTTCTTGTTCTATTTCCTCTTGATTTACAATAATCCCATTAATCTCTTCAAAATCTTTACTCATTTCTACAATTAAAATATAAGATTATAAAAAACTATGCGGGGGACGAGGTTTGAACTCGCGCAGGCACTAAGCCACTAGGCATTTGCAGTTAATACCTCCTCAACCTAGCCCGTTTGTTCCAGAAAGGGAACATCAAAAATGCTCCACTTCTGTTTGACCACTCCGGCACCCCCGCTTAATCATAAAATGTATTAGGATCTAGCTTGCCATTTAAAAAACTATTTCTTTCTTTGAGGGAAGTATAAGGAGGACAAAAGCCAAATTTCTCCCACACTTGATACTTGCTGATATGTTTAGGGTTCTTAGAACCAATTATCAAAAACCATTTTTTAACATTCTTTGCAAAGCACACTTCAATATGATATGTGGTCTTGCGACCTTTTCCAGTTGGTTTACAAGACCTCACATAACACACAATACCCAGAGATTTAAGCATCTGTTGAATATGTCGAGATAGAACGATAGAAGTGGTTGCTAATTTAAGCCATATTTTGGTATGTTTTATCTTTTCCTTTTGAGAATAATTTTTCTTACAAAATATAGACCCATCAGTATCAAAGAAACCCCTCAAAAAGCGTGCCATATAATGCTTATCATTCAAAATCCAACTTGGAACTGGAAGCTCATCCTTTTTACCAATTGGAATTCCCAAGGAAGACAAGAACCTCCCCACCTCATTATTTTGTATTGAGAAACCAAATGAACGATAAGATTTTTTAGACTCAATAACACTGACATCCCTTCCAATTAAAGGTTGCGTTATGTTATGGTTAAAAAGAGGGATTAAATAATTTAAATAATGAGGACGATCCTCTTTAGCATCACCTCTCAATTGATAACGTAATGCTTTATCTCGTTTCTTAATTGTTAAGCTACCATCTCCAAAACTCAAACCAACAACCTCAGCCATCAGTTCATTTTTGTATGTTTTCATTTTTCTTCCATTCTTCAAATAGGAAAGTGAAAATACAAAAAAAATATCATTGAGTTTGAGTTTATTCCACCCTCGCACAAGAGATTTAAGAGAATAAATGAGTAATTTAAAAGATTATCTGCTAAAAAGAGAAAATTAATTTGAATAAGTGGTCGTAAGAGCATAAGCACCATCAATATCGCCACCACCCAAAGGGATTTCGATAACTTCACCTAGTGTGTAACCTGGATCATTTGCAGGGGTATTCGGCAGATAAGAAGGGACAGGCGAAGGAATAGGGAGAGGGATTCTTCTTCCTTCTTCAAATTGTTGTTCTTTTCTTCTTTCTTCCTTGCGAATTGCATCTATGATATATGCGTCTAACATTTGCCTAAAACAAGAACTATTGGGATATAAACCGAACGACTAAAATACAACCCACAATAAAAAAAAGGCCTATTTCAAAGATTTCCGACATATTTACATCAAACTAAAGATATATCCAACCAAATACCCAATGATTCCCGCACCAACACCAACAAAAACAATTTCTGCACCTGATTTAAGCCAGTTTAGTTTTGTGTAAAGGGTCTTTGCCCAGCCAATAAAAAAGAGTGCAACAACTGTTGCAAGGGCAGCGGCAATTGCTGCCATGTAGCCTGAAAAAAAGACAAAAGGCAAGATTGGAAAAAGAGAGCCAATTAAAAAGGAGAAGAACATTGCAAATGCGTTTTTGAGAGGGAGTTCAAAGCGTTCTTCAGATAAACCCAATTTTTTTTGAACATAGTTGATACTAAATGTTGATCTATTATGATGCTCAAAGTGATGTAACATAGCTTTTATTTCATCATCATCAAATCCTTCTTTTCGAAGAATTTGCTCCATTTCAAAAAGTGCTTTTTGTGGGTTTTTTTTAAGTTCTTTTTGAGTGCATTTTATTTCTTCTTCATAGACTTCTCGTTGTGATTTTGCTGATAAGTAACTTCCAGCAGACATAGAAAACGCACCTGCAAACATACTTGCAAATCCTGCAATTAGGATTGCTAACTTAGAACCCCCACCCTGCCACACTCCAAGGACAAGCCCAAGATTAGAGATTAAGCCATCTTGCATACCAAATACAAAATCACGTACAACGTCTTTTGTTT
Source organism: uncultured Methanosarcinales archaeon (assembly GCA_964344285.1). GTDB lineage: Archaea > Nanobdellota > Nanobdellia > Woesearchaeales > GW2011-AR9 > CAYFMM01. Next base: position 336,269 of record CAYFMM010000001.1, read on the forward strand.
TTTCAAGAAGTTTTTTTTTCATAATACATCTATCTTTTTGTTTTTGTTTACTCAGTAATTATTGCTTTACATTTTCCTGCTTGACATTTAATCTCGCCTTGACCACAATCTAAAGTATTTGGCTCACAGTTTTGGCTGCATAAAATCCCTGCACAGTCTGGTGCAAAATCTTTATTTACTGCACTTGTTGGATGACAACACTGTGCAGGCACACAATCAGCGTCTGTTTGACATCGTAATTCTTCAGAAACTTCCATAGCCGGAGTGCAAGAGAGCAGAAATAAGCTCACGAGTAAAATTGTAAAAAGCACATATTTTTGTAACACCATCTTTAGCAATTCAAAAAGTGAACGAGTTTATTAATTTGTTGTTTTAAGAAAAATTAGTTAGAATTATTTTTGTTTAGTTTTTCCCACCATTTGCAGTTATGAATATTTTTTCCAAAAGGAATTCCCCATTTCTTACCCCACACATCAACTTCTTTCCAGTTGTTTTTAATTTTAATCTTTGAATAGAAATGAATAAAGACACCTTTGTGGACTGCCCTTGTTGCAACTGTTTTAATCTTGTCTTTTCCTATTTTTTTTGCAACAATTCGATTAAAAAGAAAAGATTGCATATGGCAAGGTAGACCCTTTCCCTTTAGACTCCATAGATTCTTAAAGTAAAAATTTCTCCAAGGATATTTTAACCAGCATTTATTGACTTTTGTAAATCTGTCAGCTACAAAATCATAACTTCTTTTGATGTATTGCATTGTGGGCAAGTCATTCCAATCAAGCCTAGCTAGTTCCAATTCAATACTCCGATACGTTTTGTGGCGATAGTATAAGTTAGTCACAAGAAGTCCAGAGAGCATAATTGTAAAAATTACTAGCAAATTCATTGTTGAGGAGGGAAATGTTGTTCATATTTTAAAGAGTTATTGATTTCGCCACGTAAATTTTGAGCCATAAGATTTGCTACTTCGTCTGATTTGTAGTTGCCAAGTAACCAAGCAAGTTTTACAAATGCTGTATTTGCAAGCATATCTTTTCCTGAAATGATTCCAAGTTCAAGTAAGTCACGACCCTTACTGTAAACATTCATGTTAACACTTCCAAAAAGACATTGAGAAGTCATGACTACAACACAGCCCGAATCAATTAATTTCTTGAGAGCAGGATAAATCTTTTTATGAAGTGCTGATTCTTTGTTTGGTGCTTGTCCTGGAGTGTGGCCAAGGCCAGTTCCTTCAATGATTAGGCCCTTAAATTTATGCTGGGCAAAAAATTCAAATTGTTCTGGTAACATGTGAATACTAATTTTTAAAAAACCCACTTTGTCTTCCATTTTTGGTTTGATTATAAGTTGTTGTTTTGAGTCTTGCTTTTGTGGTTCCTTTCCTTTTGTAAAAGTGATTTTTCTTGTTTTGTAGTTAACAAGGGCAATTGGTTGATCATTAATTGCTTTGAATGCATCTCTTCGTGAGGTGTGAAGTTTATACGTTTTAGTTGCTGGAAGAATTGCACAAATGTCGTCATTTGAAGAATGATGCATACAAATTGCAACTCCTTTAAAGTCTGTTTTTGTAATAAATTCAGTTGCACAAATTAAGTTCATTCCTGCATCAGAACTTCCTCTATCAGAGGACCTTTGTGATCCAACAAACAAGATAGGAATGGGTGAATTTTCAATGATAAAAGAGAGGGCTGCTGCTGCTACTGCCAAGTTGTCTGTGCCCATCCCAATAACAATTCCTTTTACTCCTTTTTTGATATGTTCTTCAATTTTTTTTGCCATCAATGCAAAGTGAGAAAAGCGCAAGTCATCACTCCACATTTGTGCAATGAGCTCAGATTCAACATTTGCCAACTTTTGCAATTCAGGAAATTGTGCAACGAGTTCAGCTGGCTCAAAGCTTGAAACTACCCCTCCTGTTTTATAGTCAACTTTAGAAGCAATTGTTCCTCCTGTATGAAGGATTGAAATTGTTGGAAGGTTTTTATCTTTAGTTACTTTTTCTGATTTTGATTTTGTTTCTTTTGCTTTTGCAATTACTTTAATTGATACTTCTTTTTTCTTAAAACCCATGTTGTAGCCGTTATCTAATTTAAGCATAACAACATCTTTTTTCGAAGAAGGCATAAGCATTCCGCAAATTACTTCTTTTTTTGTCTTTACTTCAACAGTATCTCCTGGATTTGGCATAGAACGTAAAATTGGTTTTTGTTTATATGTGTTATGGTGAGTTAGGTGGGATAGATAGACGTCCTTCTAAATCATCTTCTGGTCCATTGTTGTTTAAAGAAAGCGTATTAGGGTTAAGATTTGGATTTTGCTCTAATAATTGTAAATATTCACAAGAGTTTCTTTGTTGAGAAGGAAGGGATGAAAGATAACTTAAAGAATTATGAATTGTAATTGCAATACCTGGAAGAGAAAAGATCAAACCTGCATAAGGACCTATCCCCAACCCAGTTAACACTCCGATTCCCATCGATACTAAGCGAAAGGTTTCACCTTCTAATGCTTCATCAAAATTTTTCCGTTTAATGTCTTCTCTTGTTTCTCTGTTTGATGTAGAAAAACCCCTTACACCATCATTAACAGCTTGTAAAGAAAATCTTCTATTTTCAGCCTTCATCTGATTATAAGTATATGCTCCTGGTAGAAGAGAGAATAAAGCATGTCCTGTGTAATTTGCTACTTTTTTCCCACAATCTAAGAGACTTCTAACATCGTAGTTCATAAATCTCCATAACACACTCATTTTTTATATATTGTTACCTAAAATTTAAAAAAGGAGGATTTGAAAGCAGTATTACAATAAATGAGGTCAGGTTATAATGCAAGATTACAAAGTTAAAGATATATCACTAGCAGAATGGGGCAGAAAAGAGATTTCTATTGCCGAAAAAGAGATGCCAGGTTTAATGGCACTACGAGAAAAATACGCAGATTCTAAGCCGCTTGCAGGAGCAAAAATTATGGGTTCACTGCACATGACTATTCAAACAGCGGTTCTTATTGAGACACTTGTTGCACTTGGTGCAGATGTAAGATGGGCAAGTTGTAATATTTTTTCTACACAAGACCATGCTGCGGCTGCAATTGCTGCCTCTGGCGTTCCTGTTTTTGCATGGAAAGGAGAGACTCTTAAAGAGTATTGGTGGTGTACGTTACAAGCATTAACATTTCCAGATGGAAGTGGTCCAGATCTAATTGTAGATGATGGTGGAGACGCAACATTAATGATCCATAAAGGAGTTGCAATTGAAAAGGATACGAGTATTTTAGAGCAAGATTATTCTAATGAAGGAGAGGATTTTAGAGAACTTATGAACTTACTCAAAGAAATTCATAGCCAAGGGAGTGTAAAATGGAGTGAGATGGCACAAAAAATCAAAGGGGTGTCTGAAGAAACCACAACAGGCGTTCATAGGCTATACCAAATGATGGAAAGAGGAGAGTTATTATTCCCAGCAATTAATGTGAATGATTCAGTAACAAAGTCTAAATTTGATAATTTATATGGATGTCGTGAGAGTTTAGTTGACGGAATTAAAAGAGCAACTGATGTAATGCTTGCAGGAAAGGTTGCAGTTGTTGCTGGTTATGGGGACGTTGGAAAAGGTTGTGCTCAGTCTTTGAAAGGATATGGATGCCGAGTAATTGTAACTGAGATTGATCCAATTAACGCACTACAAGCTGCAATGGAAGGGTATGAAGTAAAAAAGATGCAGGATGCAGTTAAGGAAGGAGATCTTTTTGTAACAACTACGGGTAATGCAGAGATTATTGTAGGCGAGCATTTTCTTGCAATGAAAGATCAAGCAATTGTGTGTAATATTGGACATTTTGACAACGAGATTGACATGCACTGGTTAAATGAAGAGTCAGGTGCTACTCGTGAGACAATTAAACCACAATATGATAAATATACACTTAATGGAAAGGAAATCTATGTGCTTGCTGAAGGTCGTTTAGTAAATTTAGGTTGTGCTACAGGACATCCAAGTTTTGTGATGAGTGCATCTTTTACAAACCAAGTGTTGGCACAACTGGCTTTATGGCAAAAGCAACATGAAATTAGTGTTACAGTGTTACCTAAAGAACTTGATGAAGAAGTTGCACGATTGCATTTAGCAAAAATCGGTGTTGAAATTGATGAGCTAACTGACAAGCAGGCAGCATATCTTGGCATTGATAAAAAAGGACCTTACAAACCAGAGCATTATAGGTATTAGATAAGTTTTTATTCTTGTTTATTATTTTTTATTTTTATTATGGCAATTGCAACGTTTGGTGCTGGATGTTTTTGGAAACCTCAAGCTGTATTTAAGAGCATGAAAGGAGTGATTAAAACAGAAGTAGGGTATATGGGAGGGACAACTAAAAACCCAAGTTATAGAGATGTTTGTTACAAAGACACCGGACATGCAGAGGTCGTGAGAGTTGAGTTTAATGAGAAAGTTGTGTCCTATGAAGACCTATTGGATATGTTTTGGAAGATGCATAATCCCACAACATTAAACCAAGATGGGCCAAATATTGGATCTCAGTATAGGTCTGTAATTTTTTATTATTCTAAAGAACAAGAAGAGTTAGCTAGAAAGTCCATGAAGGATGCACAAAAAGAATTTAAAGAAAAAATTGTGACAGAGATTATTGATGGAAGAGAATTAGAATTTTATAAGGCAGAAGAGTTTCATCAAGATTTTTTAGAAAAGAATGGGAGAGTATGTGGGATATAATGAAAGCAGAATTCAAAAATGATAAAACAATTGATGTAATGGGCATGGGTGCAGCGCTCATGGATTTTTTAATTGAAGTTGATGAGAACACATTATTAGAGATGGATTTACGTAAAGGAGAGATGCATTTAGTAGATGAGAAAAAAGCAAAGACAATTCTAGAAAATGTACATAGTAAGGAAATGAAGATTGAAAGAGTACCAGGAGGAAGTGCTGCCAATACATTAAAGGGAGTTGCTTTACTTGGTGGAAACGTTATTTTTTGTGGTAAAATTGGAGAAGATGACAATGGACAAATGTATGAGCAAAGTTTACAAGGCTTAGGCGTAGATACTAAATTAGGAACCCATAATAGTGTTACTGGACATGCATTAACATTTATTACACCTGATTCTCAAAGAACTTTTTCTGTACATTTAGGTGCAGCAATCCACATTGTAAAAGAGGACGTGTTAGAAGAGGATATTGCAAAGAGTAAAATATTACATTTAGAGGGGTACCAATTAGAAGGGTCAACTCAAGAAGTTGTATTACATGCAATTGAGCTTGCAAAAAAACATGGAACGTTAATTTCATTAGACCTTGCAGACCCAGGCGTGATTCGTAGAAATAAGGATTTCTTAGCGATGATTGTTAAGGAATATGTGGACATTGTATATTTAAATGAGACAGAAGCACAAGAGTTTGCAGAAGTAGGTGTGGGTGAAGAAGAAAAGGCATTGGATAAAATTGCAGAGCTTGTTTCAATTGCTGTTGTAAAAATTGGTAAAGATGGTTCAATGATTAAGCATGATGGAGAAAGAATTAAAATTATGCCAGTTGCTGTAGATACTGTTGATACAACCGGAGCTGGAGATAGTTATGCTGCAGGATTATTATATGGAATTGCTCATGGATGGAAATTAGAAGATGCGGGAAAATTAGGATCTTTATTTGCTTCTAAAGTTGTTGCACAGCAGGGCGTTGGCATGAAAGAGATCATTGGAGAAGAAATGAAGAAGTTAATCTTAAGTCAGTAGCTGGTAAGAGATACGTCAAACAAATCCAGACCAAGCGGAGCGAAATGAAACATGAATCTCATTTCAGTGTCTGGATTTCTGACCCTGCTTTTTCCATTTAACCCATTTTAAGATGTAAACCACTAGTAAATACACTGGTGGAAAAAGCATATTTTAGTGAAATTCTTTAATTGCGTCATGAATCTCTTCTTGTTTATTTTTAGGATTTTCTTGTGCCGTAGAAGTTGTTTTTGAGGCCTCATCTTCTGTGATTTTCATGACTTTTGATTCTGTTTTTACAGAGGGCAAAGTTTCTTTTTTTTCTTGTTTGTATTTTACTTTCCACGTTTCTTCTTTAATTTGTGATTTAACTGCATCTAAATCATAACTTGGTTGTTGAGGTTGCCAGTTTAAATCGGAAAGACCATCGTCTTGGCGTCTGGCAATTGCATGCACAGATAACCTTGGCTCTTTTGTGTTGTCATCTGAAGTTCCAGATTTAACAATGATATTTGAGCCATGTGCACCAAGGCCCTCGAATAGAGCAGTTGTTGCAAAGGATGCAACAAACATTAGGTGAGATGCATCTTCGATTGAGAGTTTTGTAATATCTGATTGTTCTATCTTGCTGTAAATTTCAATGTGGCCTTCTGCTACTTGTTTTTCTGCAATGACTGCAAGTACTTTTTCATCTTCATAAATTACTGATGCATTGTTGTAAATGTCTGCAAGGTAGGCAGGCACATCTCCTTTTCCTTGATGCCAAGAAGCAGGATTTCTTCCAAAATGGTTTCGCATCATGATTGGCAAGTTATTTGCAAGCATGTTGATGCTGTCTTGTGGTAATGATGCAGTGCGTTTATTTAGCTCATATTTTGAAAAATTATCCCCTTCCTCTCTTGGAAAAAAATGCATACAAACGTGAGGGAATTGTTGTCCTGCAGCTCCCCCAAAAGGAATAAAGATGTTCATGCCAGTCCGTACCATTCCGGTTTGAATTGCTTGAGTTAATTGTGGAATTAGTCCAGTAAAGTGATTAAACTCTTCTGCAGACATATACGCTGCTAAAGGATAGTGTTCTTTGAGAAGATATACAGTATGCCCTTTAACTAGCGGATAGATATCAAGAAATGCTTGTGTTTTAGAATCTTGAAATACTGTTTTTGCAGGCATTTCTCCAGAAACAAGTTTACAATAGATGCATTGTTTTTTTTGCTCTTCTAATTGTTGCTTTTGTTCTGGTGTAAGATTTGACATTTTTTTTATTTTTTTTGAAAAGAAAGTTATTTTTTATAAGTTTATTGAGAATTTAGACTACGTCTGGAAAGGAGGCGTTTTGTATACTGGCGCCCTGACGATTCAAAAAGAAACAACGATTTCTTTTGAACGCCAGAATTAGTTTACTAATTCTGATGCGAGTCGAGGTGCATGACGCATTAACTGACGATAAATAAAATAGCGTCATGATAGGCACCGTGCCCCAGTATACATTTTAATTCCTTTCCAAATGAAGATTGATGTGTCATTAATTTAATAAAGTAAATTACTTTTATGAGGATATGGATTTTGATTTTACGTTTGGAGATATATATCTCCTGCAAAGACAACTTGGCCGTGATATTGTAGAGGAGATTAAAAGGAAAGACGGAGCAAAAGACAAAGCAGCTAAGGCTGCCAAAGCATTATACAAAGAATGGGGAGTTGGCCAAAACACCATGCAAAAATATCTTGCTTCTTTGAAGACCGGGCCTAATAAAGAGATCATGCCAAGTCCATGGGCCCCCGTTGGAACCGATCATTCTAAACAATTTGAGAGATTGGAGTCTCTTGTTGGTTATTTAGGTATTGATCCAATTAGAGTTGAAAACCCAATTTTAAAAGGTTATGAAACCCTTAAAAAAGTATATTTGATAAAAAATAAGAATTAATTAAGATACAACTACTTCTTTTTACTTTTTTCAACTTCTTTTGTAAGTTTTAGTTTTTTGATAAGTTCTTTGTATCTGTTTCTAATTGTTACTTCAGTTACACCTGCAACGTCTGCAACTTCACGCTGGGTTCTTTTCTCACCGTGAATTAAGCTTGCAACATATAGTGCTGCTGCTGCAATTCCAGTTGGACCTCTTCCTGACGTTAGCTCAATGTCACGTGCCATGTCTAAAATTTCAACTGCTTTAGATTGTGTTTCAGCTGTAAGTTTTAGCGCAGATGCAAATCTTGGGATATAGTCTGCAGGGTTACTTGGTTTAATACTAATTTCAAGTTCTCTTGTAACGAATCTATATGTTCTGCCAATTTCTTTTTTCTCAATACCTGATGCTTCACCCATTTCATCTAAAGTTCTTGGAATTTCGTGGCGTCTACATGCTGCGTATAGTGCACCTGCAATTACTGATTCCATACTTCTTCCACGAACTAATCCTTTTTGTACTGCTAGTCTATAAATTCGTGCTGCTTCTTCTTCAACAGATCTTGGAAGACGTAAAAATGAACTTACTCTTTTAAGTTCTGCAAGCGCTACTTTGAGGTTTCTCTCAATTGCAGTACTAATTCTGATATTCCATTTACGAAGTCTAAAGAATTTGTCTCTTTCTCTGTCTGAGCCTAATTTGTAAAAGTCTGAAGTAGTTCCAACTTCTGTACCAAGTCCTTGATCAAATTGTGTTTGTGATGATGGTGCTCCTGTTCTTCTTTTACTTCCACCAGAGTCATCTTCAAAGTCTCTCCATTCTTGAGAGAAGTCAACCATCCTATCTTCAATTACTAGACCACAATCGCGGCATAGAGTTTCACCTTTTTCAGAATCTCTGTAAATATTTCTACTTGCACATTCAGGACATTCTTTGATAGTTTTTCGCATCATTGTGATTTCCCCCAAGAACATCAAAAGATGAGCATTTTAAGCTCAATAGACGTTAGATTTAAATATACGGGACGGCGTTAGTTTATAAAGCTTTTGGTATTGAAATGAATATTATGTTATTTGGCTAACCAAAACGTTTAAATAGGCTTAAATTTTACTTTACCCTATGCAAAAAAGAGGTCAATTAGGGATTATTGAATTCAAGTATTTTATGGTTGGATTTATTATTGCATTTATTCTAGCGTTAGTTTTAGTATACTTAGGATCAGTTGGCGTTTTGCCGTTTAAGATTCCTTTAGTATGTGGTAGCGTTGCAGCATAAATTTTTGTTAGTTATTTTTCAATTCATTATTTTGATTTAGGTTATATATCTACTAGTATAGAAAAGGTTATAACTACTAGATTCTTGTTTTTTTTAACTTAGACTTACTTTAAAGTCCTAGTTAAAAACGAGGTAGTGGCAGATGGATGTAGAACGAATTCAAAAAATTAACACATTAGCATTAGATTTAATGAAGCAAGGTTTGGCTAAAACACGAGAAGAAGCAATTGAGCAGGCTGAAAAAGTATATGATGGAAAGACTGAAGAGTATTCTGAGATGCGCGAAACAATGGATCAAGTGGAAGCTGAAAAGAAACCAGAAGTAGAAGAGCAACCTGAGAATAACAACCCAAGAAGTGGATTAAATGAGGATAAGGTTACAGAAATTCTGGAGAAAAACACCCAATTTTTAGTCAAGACAATCAGAGAATTTAGAGAAGTGATGCAAGAGATGAAAAATGAGATTGAATCTTTGAAAAATAAATTAGCATATAAACAACTTCCTTCTGTTGGTGAAGTAGTATCTAAAAAAGAACCTGAGGCCCAACCTGTACAGCAAGAACAACCTCAACAACAAGAAAAAAAACAGGAAAGCCACCCAAGAAGCGGGAATTTCAAGGAAAATGAAGTCTCTATTGAGAAGTTCTTTTATATGGGAAATAAGTGATTTTATTATTTTTATTCTATTTGTTTAATTTAAGTCCATATAAGCAGGCACGGTGCATAAAGACTAACAACGATTAGTTTTTAGTACTAAAATGAAATTTTCGTTTTATTTTGTGTGTCTTTTATTGCGTCCTTTTAACCTTAGTCTCAAATTAGTACGTAATGCACTTCAATAAGCACTGCTCATTCACCCAAATTAAATTATATTTATCCTCTTAACTTTAACCTTCTTCAAACTTACCAAAAGCTTTAAATAGAATTAACTACTCGAGAATAGAGAATGGGGGTTATGAAAATTAGATATACAATACTCATCGGACTATTATTAATACTTCTTGCTACAAATGTGAGTGCAGCAGTAACCGTTACAGAAAGTACAGGGATCATATTTGAAGCAGATTATAGCTCTTTTAGAGAAGACCAAGAGCTCATCACAGAAAGAGTTGGTTTTAGAATTGACAACACCGAGGTTACAGATCAAACCGTTACAATAGCAGTTCAAGGATTGCCAGCAAATTATAATGTTTTAGCAATAAATCCTGTAACAATAGCTGCAAATTCACAGCAAAATGTGCAATTTGATATTGAAATCCCACACGCAAATGATGTTGGAGAACAAGCAATTGGAGAAGTTGTGTTAACAAATGCAGCTGGAACAGAAGTAGACAGAGTTAACCTCATCCAAGATACAAAATCTATGCTAATTATTGAAAAGATTGAAGTTGAATATAGAGACGAAGACGATAAAAAACAAGAAGATGAGTTTGATGCAGAAGATGACAATTCTTTTACATTAGATGATAAAGTTAAGATTGGCACAGAAGTAATTGTAAGAATTGATATCAAAAATATATTTAGCGACGAAGATTACGACGATAGTGAGATTGAAAACATTGAGTTGAAAATTGATGCTGATGATAGCGATTTTTTTCCAGATGGGTTTGACGATGAATACACATTTTCAGATTTAAAGGCAGATGATGAAGACACATATGAATTTAAATTCACCATCCCAGATGATATTGATGCTGGCGATTATACATTAGAGTTAGAATTAGAAGGAGAAGATGGCCAGAATGTAAAATATGACTTACGTAAGGAAATTGATTTCGATTTAGAAAGATTAGATGATGATTTACGGATTACAAAAGCAGGTGTAATTGGTACAGTAGATACATGTAGCGAATCTTTCTTATTTGATGTAGAAGTACGAAATTACGGTGTGGATGACCAAGAAGACATGGGAGTAAGTATCGTAAATAATGACTTACGGATTAATGAAGTGACCGAAGATATTGAGATTGAAGAGTATGATGAGCGTGGCGATACGTGGAGTAACACATATACAATCAATTTACCAAGTAATCTTAGAAGAGGCACATACCCGATTGATGTAAACGTACAGATTAATAATAGAATTACACAAGATTTTAGAAGAGTAAACTTAGAAATAGAATCTTGTTCTGCTCCAATTCAAGAAGATAATAACGACCAAGCAGTTGAAGAAGAACAAAAGGGAGTTGAAGAAAATTCACAGGAGGATTTTTCAAACTCAAATGCAAGAGATAGTCAAGCAGAAGATCAAAAAACTGAAACCGAGAGTAACGAGATTACAGGATCAGTAGTACAAAGTGTTGAAAACCCAGTTACTGCAAACGACATGGTATTTGGCATGTTAATTGTTGCAATTGTAATGATGATTGCAGTAATTGGAGCATTCATAGTAGTATTATTTCGTAAATAATAATTAATACGGAGGAAGAAAATGAAATTTAAACAAGGAATTACATTGTTAGTGTTGTTTGTAGCATTACTTGTTACATTTAAAGCAGCACTCGCAACACCAGTTGTTTCTACAATTGAATTTGATGAAGTTGAAAGAGGAACTGCAGTTACAACTACATTTACAATTACAAATGACGCAGCTGCAACAATTAGAAGCATAGCATTTGATGCTAGTGCGATTGCAGCAAAATACAACGCAAGAGTATTACCGACAGCACCTGCAACTACACTACCAACAAGTTTAGCTACAGGAGCACAAGCAACAATCACATTAGAAGTTACTGTTCCAGTTGATGAAGATTCAGGAAGAGTTGACGCAGGCAATTTACAGATTACAAGCACTGCAGGTACAACAAAACAGGCTGTATTTGTAAACCCAATTAGCCATTTAGAGATGATTGATTTTGAAGTTAACGATAAGGGATCCGGAGATTTATCAATTGAAGATGATAACGAAATCTATGTTGAAGTAAGAAACAGAGGAAACCTAGACATAGAAGATGTTAATGTTGAAGTTAAGATCCTAGATGTTGATAATGATGACTTAGAAGAAGATGATGAAATCGGAGATCTAGATGCAGATGATGAAGATGACGTTACATTAGATTTTAGCTTACGTAATGAAGATATTGATGAAGAAGAGTACACTATTGAGATTATTATTACAGGCGAAGATGAAAATGGTGCAGAACATGAGACCATTGAAACAAGAAAAGCTGATATTGATTTAGAAAATCACAACTTAGTAATTGACAGTGCAACTCTTGGAAACCCTATTTTACAGGACTTACAACAAACATCTTTACGTGTTGACATTTTAAACTTAGGAAAAAGTGATGAAGAAGATATCGTGCTTAAAATCTCTAACACAGCTCTTGGATTAAATCAAGAAAGATCAAACATCGAGTTAGATGAATTTACAAGAAGAGATAACGAAGAAAGTTATAGCTTCACCTTAGATTTAGAAGACGCAGCTCCTGGAAAATACCCAATTACCATTGAGTTATTTCGAGATGAAGACAGGTTAGAAGATAAGCAAGACCTTATGCTTGAAATTAGAGAACCAACCGTTGCTCGTCAAACAACACAAGACACAACAAATGTAGCATCACAGGAAGCACAAGCTCTTGCTGCCCTACAAGCAGAACTCGAAAGAGTATTAGCTCAAAGAGATGCACAGCCAACCACAGCACCTATTGTACGGAGTTCATTTAGAGAAAGTTCAACATACAATGCACTAATTGGTGTTTTAGCAGTACTTGCATTAATTGCATTAGTACTAGGCGTTGTTGTCTTAACTAGAAAACGCTAAGTTTTTTTTCTTTTTTTATTTTATTTCTGGATTTCTTTTTTCTAAAAAGCCACCAAAAAGAATATAAATTATGTTCCATTTTGGTTAAGTATGGCAACTGAATCAAAGGAGATTATGCAAGAACTGAAGTTGATTAAAAATGAACTAGATTTCATAAAAGACAACATGGTAGATAAAGATATGTTTCTTAATGCTGAGGAAAAACAACTCCTTAAGGAAAGTTATGAAAATGAAAAGCATGGAGAACTTACGTCTCAAGAAGAATTAGAAAAAGAGTTTGGATTATGAGTTTTACAATTGAGTATGACAAGCAACCAAAGAAATTTCTTAAGAAACACGATAAGCATGTCCTAAAAAGGTTTTTCTCTAAGATTAAAATTATTCTGTCCAATAATCCTGTCCCACATGATGCTAAGACTATTGTCAATGCACACGGTGTTTTTAGAATAAGAATCGGCGACTTTAGAGTTCTTTATCGGGTTAATCACCAAGAGCAAAAAATTGTTATAGTTAGAATAGAACGAAGAGAACAAGTGTATAATTAACACAGCAACTTTTTTAAAACACTTCAATTATCTTTAAAGTATGAGAAATATTAAGAAAGTTTTAATTGAATTTCATTCAGGTAAAAAATATTTTGTAAAAGACATTGATAATTTTCATACTTCAAGTGGCATTATTTCTAAAGAAGAATTAGAGTCAGGAAAAGAGATTATTGAATCTAATAAAGGAAAGAAATTTGTGATGTTAGAACCACAGTTTGCAGACTTATGGGAAAATCTTGTACGTGGCCCACAGATTATGCAGCAAAAAGACATTGGCATGATTATAGCAAAAACAGGCATTAGCAAGGAAAGTATAATTGTTGATGCTGGTGGCGGAACCGGTTCATTATGTTTGAGTCTTGCAAATATTTGTAAAGAGATCACTGTGTATGAAATTAATCCAGAGCATTATGATGTTGTGCAAAAAAATGTAAAGTTGATGGGCATTTCTAACCTAACATTAAAACAAGGTAGTATTTATGATGGCATTGAAGAAAAAGAGATTGATGTTTTAACACTTGATTTACCTGAACCATGGCAAGTAACTAAACATGCAGAAGATTCAGTTAAACACGGAGGCCATGTTGTTGTATATTTGCCAAATTTAGGCCAAGTAAAACAATTTATTGATTCTACAAAAGGAACAAAGATTAAGGTGCAAGAAGTGCTTGAATTAATTGAAAGAAAGTGGAAAATTGAAGATAAGATTATGCGTCCTGAATTTCAGATGCTTGGACATACTGGGTTTTTAGTATTTTGTAGACGGTTGTGAGTCTAAAGTTTTGTCCCCTTCTGTTGAAGTGTAAGGAGAGGGTGTTTGAAAAAGACCAAGCTCTTGTTCTAGTTGTGAAACATAAGGCCTCATTCTTGTATCTAATCTTAAAGACTCATCAGCCAAGGCATATGTCGCTGCAATTGCAAGAGCGCTAACAGGGATCCCAATTGCAACTGCTGGAAGTAAGACATATTTTTCAAGGAAGGAAGCATCACGAGATTCATTAGGCATATCTTTGAGTTGCATATTTTATCTGAATCTTTCTTTTTTATAAATCCTATGACACAAAACAATAATTCTTAAAAACTTGAGTGAACACTAAAAAAGTATGAAAACAAGAATTAAACGACATGATAAAGAGCTTCCTCTTCCAGGATACAAAACACATGGTGCGGCAGCATTTGATATTTATGCACGTGAAAAGTACACAATCCCTGCAAAAGGATGGGGCGTTGTGCCAAGTAATTTAACGATTGAAATTCCAGAAGGTCATGCATTATTAATTAGTGCAAGAAGTGGGCTTGCAAAACATCATCCAGGATTATTTGTTGCAAATGGATTTGGTTTAATTGATTCCGATTTTCGAGGAGATGACGATGAAATTGGCGTTTCGTTGTATAATTTTTCTGATGCAGACATTGTTGTAGAAAGAGGAGAGCGTATTGCCCAAGGCACAATTATTAAATTTGTAAAAGCTGAATTTGAAGAAGTTGAAAAAATGGACAATAATAATCGCGGTGGCTTTGGCACTACTGGAAGAAATTAGTTAATTATCACCCCTTTATTTTTCTTAAGAATATCCTTAACTAAGTTCATTTTAAATTCACTTTCTGCATACACCGTGTATAAAACATCATTTTTTTGGACTTTATGGCCTACCCTACACTGTAAAAACATTCCTGCTCCCTTATCAAGTGGTGCTCCTGCAACTCGTGCTATTTTTGCAATAATGCCATTTCTAATCTCGCGAATTTTCCCAGGTTTAAAAGCTTTAACGTCATAACGGTATTTGCCTAAAGAAATTTGTTTTTGTTTTCCTTGTGCTTTAATGATATCATTCATCTTCTTTAAAGCTCTACCAGATTCAAGCATCTCTTTTGCAACTTTTTTCGGCCTTTTTTCTCCTGCCATTTTTAGAAGAACTGCTGCCATGCACAGAGCTTTTTTACGTAAGTCTTGAGGAGCTAAAGGGTCGTTTCTAAGAACGGCCATAACATCTTCTGCTTCAAGTAAAGGTCCTATCCCACTTCCAATTGGTTGAGAGCCATCCGTAACAATTACCTTAACATTCATACCAAGTTTCTTACCAACCATCTCAAACATCTTTTTGAGATGATTTGCTTCTTTTTTATTTTTAGTTTTGACTTCTTTACCCATTGGAATATCGATTAAAACATGGTTTGCAGAGACAGAGTATTTTTTTGCCATAACAGATGCTAAAAGCTGTCCTTCTGCGTCAATAGAGAGAGGATGTTCTACATCAATTATTTTATCATCAGCGGGAGCAAGGTTCATTGAACCACCATGCACTATACAAGCTCCAGTTTTTTTGACAACAGTTTTAATTTTATTTTGAGGCAGTTCAACTCTTGCAAGGCATTCCATTGTATCTGCAGTACCTGCTGGTGAGGTTATTGCTCTAGAACTTGTTTTTGGAATTGTGTAACCTGCTGCGGCAATAATTGGAATAACTACCATTGTAGTTCTATTTCCTGGAACACCCCCCACACAATGTTTGTCTAATGTTACTTTAGAAAATTTAATCTTTTCTCCTGTTTCAACCATTGCTTTTGTTAAATCAACAATTTCTTGATTAGATAGTCCTTGAATAAAGGAAGCTGAAACAAAATATGTTTTTTCAATTGCGTCAAGTTTATCCCCTGTAATGTCACGCACAATGTGAAACAATTCTTCATAATTTAATGTCTTACCAAACAACTTGTCACGAATGTGTTTAATAGATTCAGGCTTTCCTGTGAGTTCTAAGTTTACAGTTTGATTATGTTTAACTCCTAATTGTTTAAGAACTTCTTCAAATAAACCAATGTGGCCTTCCTTAACAGATTTTTTTGATTCTGAAATATTGAGAAGACAGGTGATTTTTTTCTTTTTATATTGTAAAATTACCCTATCAGCAGAACGTAAGTCAAGTTTATGTGCATCTTTTTCATTAAGAACAGCAACTAGCACATTTCCCGCTGCCAAATCTAAGTCTTTTACCGTAAGTTTCATCTATAAGCCTCTTTTTTGGTATCTAAGAAAAGAATTTGCGTTTATAATGGTTTTGGAGGCAACATGGATAAGAGGACAAAATAAGTAGAAATCTTTTTAAACAGAAGTTATTCCTCAGAGGTTAGCTGCTTACCGGGCCTGTGGTCTAGTGGCTATGACAGTGCCCTTACAAGGTGGCGAGAACCAAAGGTTCTAAACCTTCCTCGCTACGCTCTGAAAGGCATTGATCGCCGGTTCGAGTCCGGCCGGGCCCACCATTTATTTCTTTTCAAAATCAAGAGAAATCGTAGATTTTTTAAACTAAAACCTTTTCTTGAGCAGGATGCGAGAGCAAATATTAGATATTATTCTAGATAAAGAGGAAGTGTCTTGGAAGACAATTATTTTAGATTTAGTTAAGACTGAACAGATGGATCCTTGGGATATTGATATCACATTACTTACACAGAAATATATCCAAGCAATTAAAGAGATGCAAGAACATGATTTACGTGTCTCTGGAAAAGTATTACTCGCAGCAGCAATGCTTCTTAAAATGAAGTCTTCGCATTTAGTGGACTCCGACATTTCTAAATTAGATGCATTAATTAGCCAGAGTGAAGAAGAAGATGTTGAAGAGTTTTATGAAAATATCCACAGTTATGGACGTTCTAAGAGAGATAAAGAACAATATACACTCATTCCAAGAAATCCACAGCCAAGAAATCGAAAAGTTTCTGTGAATGATTTGGTAAATGCACTACAAAGAGCAATGGCATCTAAAAAAAGAGTATTAGAGAAGATTAGACCGCAACAATTTAAGATGCCAGAGCGTAAGGTTGATATTATGGGTGTCATAAAAGATGTCTATGATAAGTTGACATATTATACAAAAAAAGAAAATACAAAGAAATTAACGTTTTCAAAATTACTCCCTGCAAGAGCTGGAAAAGAGGAAAAGGTGTATACGTTCTTACCGTTATTGCATCTTGAAAATCAGCATAGAATTGATATGAACCAAGAAAAACCGTTTTCTGAGATTGAAGTTGAGCTTTTGAAAAAGAAAAAGTGAGTTATGTAGATAGTTGAGACTAGAAAGATTTTAATTTATATTGTATCACATAGAGGTTTATGAGTCTAATCAAACTTCCTCAGCGACATATTCTCGAAGAAATGCTTGATAGTGCCCCTAACAAAGTAAGGTATGAAGCTAGCTTTGGAGGAGATTTTGGAGCTTATTTTTGCTTAGGCAATAAGGAATTAAATTTAACATTCTATGATGAATTAGAACCAAAAGTTTCTTTACGCTTTAGAGGAGTTTCTCCAAATATTATTTATTCAGGAAAAGTAAGACATTTTGATCCCCCTAAAATAGAGTGTGAAACATTATCTTTGATGACAGACACTTATGCTTTATTTGATATGCCAGATGGCACCTTACGAAACATGGTTAATATACATAAAGATGGAAGGAGTGCCTTAGGAGAAGTGAATATTGGACAAGAACCATTTAACTTAGGTTCTTTAGTGTTGCAGAAAGCTGCATTGAAATATCATCTTCCAATCCATATTGTAAGATATTATAGAGAAAAGGCAGAATCTTTCAGAGATTTAACTACCAAAAGAATAGAAGGAGAAAAACCCATTGCTCTTTTTTTATCAAGTTAAAGTATCTTTGATAAAGACAATTTTCCCCACTCTTGCTCCATAACCTTTTTAAATAATGGATTCTAAAATAGTCATAAAAGAGGCTTCTAGGTAGAGATGTTTTAATGTAGATGAAATCAACAAAAAATATTAGTGTTCCAGAGAAATTAGTAGATCAAGTTATTGGACAAGACGAAGCAGTAGAGATCATTAAAAAAGCTGCATTGCAAAGAAGGCACGTTCTATTAATTGGAGAGCCTGGAACTGGTAAGAGTCTTTTGGGTGTAGCGTTAGCAGAATTATTACCTAAGTCTAGTTTAAAAGATGTAATTGCACTTCCCAACCCAAATGATGAGAATAATCCAACAATCCAAGAACTTCCTGCAGGAACTGGAAGAGACTTTGCAAAACAAGGACAGTTAGATAATAAACAGATGCTTAAGAGTAATAATTTTTTACTCTTTATCGTTGCTATTTTCACATTTGTTGCCCCTTGGTTGGTTCGAAATTATTATAATTCAGACGTAATGTTTGCAGCATTTTTTATTGGAGGAATGTTATTTTTAGCAGCTTTTGCAATGATGATGAGTATGGGACCTCGAATGTTTAAGCAAACACAAAGTTCTAATGCAAAAGTAATAGTTGATAATTTTGGAAAAAAACAAGCTCCATTTTTTGATGCTACCGGCGCACATGCAGGAGCACTACTTGGAGATGTACTGCATGATCCATTCCAATCAGGTGGTCTTGGAACTCCAGCTAATCAACGTGTTGTTGCAGGAATGATTCACAAAGCGCATATGGGAGTATTATTTGTTGACGAGATTGCAACATTAGAACCTAGAACACAGCAGGAATTATTATCAGCACTGCAAGAAAAAAAATTCCCAATTACAGGACAGTCTGAGCGCTCAGCAGGAGCAATGGTAAGAACTGAAGCTGCGCCATGTGATTTTGTAATGGTTGCAGCAGGTAACTTAGAGACTATTAAGAATATGCATCCTGCACTTCGTTCAAGAATTAGAGGATACGGATATGAAGTGTATATGAATGAAACGATGCAAGACACTAAAGAAAATAGACTCAAGATTGCTCGTTTTGTAGCACAGGAAGTAAAAAAGGAGAAGAGCAAAATCCCACATTTTGATTTAACTGCAATTAATGCAATTATTGAAGAAGCGCGTAGAAGAGCAAATAGAAAAGGCCATTTGACACTTCATTTACGTAATCTAGGAGGCCTTGTTCGCGCAGCTGGCGATTTAGCAACAGAAGATAAGGCTGAATTTGTGACAAAAAAACATGTCAAAGAAGCGCGTAAATTAGCTCGAGCATTAGAACAACAGATCGCAGACAAGCACATTGAAAGAAAAAAGGAATATGAAGTGATTATGACAGAAGGTAAGCAAGTGGGAAGAGTTAATGGGCTTGCTGTTATTGGTGCAGGAAGTGGCCATTCAGGCATTTTACTTCCTATTGAGGCTGCAGTTACTGCAGGAGGGAAAAAAGCAGAGATTATTGCAACTGGTAAACTAGGAGATATTGCAAAAGAAGCAGTAAAGAATGTGTCTGCTATTGTAATGAAATTCTTCGGTGAAGATATTAAGGAAACAAGAGATATTTTTGTACAATTTTTACAAACTTATGAAGGAGTAGAAGGAGATTCTGCATCTATTGCTGTTGCAACTGCAATTATTTCAGCATTACAAGAAATTCCAATTAAGCAGAGCGTGGCAATGACAGGCTCACTTTCTGTTCGTGGAGAAGTTCTTCCCGTAGGTGGTGTTTCGTCTAAGGTAGAAGCTGCAATTGATACAGGGATTAAAACAATTATTGTGCCTAAATCAAATTTACAAGATATTGTAATTGAAAAAGAGAAACTAAGCAAGGTTGAGATTATCCCAGTGCAGTATATTGAAGAAGTGCTTGAAAAGGCATTAGACTGGACAGGGAAGAAAAAGGTTAAGGATACATTGTTTAAGAGAGCTAAGAGGAATTAATTTGGAGAAGTACCACCGTGAATTTACGAACGATGCCTCTAATTTGGTCATTTAATTGTGGAAGGGGATGTCCCTTACGGGAGGGAACCACATTCTGATTTCAACATCAAAGAGTGAGTCCCACATGGTACTTCTGTTAAAAGACTAAGTTAACAACCAAAATCTTTAAAAACCACCAGCGAAATTAAGAATAAAAATGGCAAGATCACAACGAAAATCAGTACGTAAGACAACCGGTGGAAGATATAGCAAGCCAGGTAGTTCTAAGCGTAAATATGAATTAGCAGGTTTCCCAGCTATGACTAAAGTAGGAGATGAAAAAAGAGTACGAACTACAAGAACTCGTGGCGGAAACGTGAAAAAATCATTATTAGTGGTTCAAAAAATCAGTGTTGCTGACAAAAAAGGCAAGACACAAAATACAGAAATTGTAAATGTAGTTGAGAACCCAGCAAACCCTAACTTAGTACGACGTAACATCTTAACAAAAGGTGCTGTAGTTGAGACTAAATTAGGAAAAGTTAAAATCACCTCACGCCCAGGACAAGAAGGAAGCGTTAATGGCGTTTTAATGTAGATTTTTAATCACTTTTTTCTTATAATTAATTTAATAATTTTTCAAAGAATTTCTCATGTTCTAGTAATTGTTTTTTTTCTTCTAAGTCAGCTAATGTTTGCCAAAAGTGCAATCCTTCAACGTGTCTTTCATGTGCAATAACATTTTCAAGTTCATGTATTTCAAAGACAATTGCTTCCTTTAACTGCTCTGCATCCTCTTCATCCATGTGTAAACCAGATTGCACCATACCTAAACTTAAATCAGTGATTTTGGATTGCCATTGATCAGGGTTTGCATGTAGAGCTTCTTTTAATTTAGGTATATCTTCTTCGAGAGTCTGCAAGAGTTTCTCTATTTTAGCAAAAACAGTTTCTATTTTATTAGCCCAATCATTAATTCCTTTGTTGTTAGCTTGGTGTAAACGTGTTAAATGTTCTTCAATCTTATGATTCTCTAAAAGCCTTTGAACTATCCCAGTATATTCCTTAATTAAAAGAATTGCTTTTTTTGCTTTAGCTTTGTCTTGCTTTGAATCTAATGATTTAGGAACATACCCTAAAAGGATTATTAGTTTATCAATAAATGCAAAAATATGTTTCATATAGAAAGTATAAGTTCTAAATTTAAAAGTATGTTGGTGTTTTAGAAACAACTCATTTGTCCAGTCCCAGATCCCTTCTACATCAAAAATTTTAGACCTAGAACATTTTACTTATAAGCCACTGGTCCACTGGACAGGCTCGGCTAGACTATATAAACAACTTCTACCAGTAATAATTCATCAAAAAGAGATGGCAAGAGTCAAGAATTTTGAGCCATTATTTTGAATCGGAATTAAAAATGAGGTGACTTAAACATGGTTGATATGACTACAAAAACAATTAAGAGATTATTCGAGAAGCAGATTAGAGAACTTACAAGACAAAGTGTAATGACCAAAGAAGACACATTTGATTTCCAATTAAGCGGAGGGTGGTTACGATGAACATGAAAGAAAGAATTACATACTTATTAGAAAAATATCAACAACAAAAAGATTCAAAATTTATTCATATTTCCGTCAAGCAACAATTTCTTGACGATTTTGATTCGGCTGCCATCGCCTGATATTTTCACACCACCTCTTTGGGGGCGGTTACACCTGCCACAAACCTTATAAAACCGCCCCTACTTTTTCTTCTTTTATGGAAGTACTAACTAAGAACGAAACACAATTACGTTTTAATGAATTATGCGATAAAGTAAAGCAAGGTTGTTTGTTCATTTATCCTACTGATACTATTTATGGAATTGGCTGTGATGCAACAAATGAAAAAGCAGTTGCAAAGCTAAGAGAAGTTAAAGGAGACAGGCCAACAAAAGCATTTTCCATTATTCCTCCTTCACAAGAATGGATTAAAAAAAATTGTGAAGTTGATGAAAAAACACAAGAGTGGTTAGGCAAACTTCCAGGACCGTTTACAATTATTACTCCATTGAAAAATAAGCAGACGGTCGCACCAAATGTAGCGCCTGATAAAGATACAATTGGCATTCGTATCCCAGATCATTGGATAAATAAGTTAGTAGAAAAATATGACATTCCAATTATAACAACTTCTGCAAATAAAAGTGGTGAACCATTTATGACCAAGCTTGAAAATCTTGACAAAGATGTTGAAAAAGCAGTTGAGTTTATGATTTATGAGGGAGAAAAAGAAGCACGTCCTTCAAGGATTGTAAACCCGGCTAGGGATGAAGTTAGGGAGAGGTAGAAATGCCAAGTATAATTGTAAAAGATTCCAAGATTCATGGCAAGGGTGTCTTTGCAAATAAAGATTTTAAAAAAGGAGAAGTAGTAGTTGATTGGTCAACTTGTTCAAAGAAAATTAGTGAAAAAAAAGTTAAGTTGATGCCTGAAGAGCAGAGAAAATTTATTTCTTATTTTGAAGATACTGGTTATATTTTATTTAGTGCTCCAGCAATTTATGTAAACCATTCATGTGATGCCAATACAAAAAAAGGCGATGGGATGTTTGATGTTGCTCTAAGAGATATCAAAAAAGGTGAAGAGATCACTGCTGATTATGTAAAAGAAAAGGCTCTTGTAAAATTTAAGTGTACTTGCGGTACAAAAAATTGTCGAGGGATTATTGATAATAGAGTTTAAGCTTTCATCTCTTTTCCATCAATAAAATATCTTGGATTTTTAAAAACCTGATCCCCATGATAAATTGTTTTAATTACACCACCAAACCATGCGTTACTCCCAATTGCAATGTGACCTGTGCCAAGCACTTTTTCATCCATAATCATTGAGCCAATTAAAACTGCTCCTGGATTAATACCAATTCCAAGTTCTGCAACTAACCTTACTCGTTCGGGATATTTTGCGCGATCTTCAAATTTTTCAAAGGTTGATTCTAGTTGAGCTGCTTGCTTTCCTTCTAGTTTTACAACTCTCCCATTTTCTACAAAGACCTTAACTGGAGAATTTAGAAGAATGGCACCATTTTCAGTTTTCATACTACCATCAATTACAAAAACACCATTTACTCCTTCCATTCCTTTAGGAGGAATGTACACTTCACCAGCAGGCATATTTCCTCCTTCACCGGGACCATGGTACTGGCCGATATTTGCAATGGCTTGCATTCCATCAACATTGAAAGTGATATCAGTTCCTGCATCAGTTTTAACTCGAATAACTTTCGCTTTATCCCATTTCTTTTTGATGGCCTTACCTTTTTTTGCAAGTCTTGAATAATTAATATTCATTGCCTCTAAAAATAAATCAAAATGACTTGGTTTAACATCCCCAAGGCCGGTAGCTGAAAGAAAACGATGTCCTTTTTCTTTGCAATATGAGCGAAAGCTTTTTTGTTGTCCAAACCTGCCCAGTTTATTTGAAACGCAGACAATAATTATATTTTCATCAGGTAGGTTTTCAATCGCATCTACAATATGTGTATCAGCATGCATAAATCCTTTTTTAGGTTCTTGGAATAATAGCGTTACATCATGTTTTTTAGAATTTGCTGCATGATAATAACCATAGGCGATCATTTCTGCGAGGATATTTTCTTGTACACCGTGATCACTAATAATAAGAATTTTTTCTTTTTTTAAACGAAGTGAGTTTTTAAGGATTTTAAGAAACCTAGCGCTATGTTTTTCTACCTTTTGTAACGACTCCTTAGAAAGCTGCAACATAGGGTAATTTAAAGGGACAGGTATTAAAAGATTTCGTGTGTCTAATACTTTATATAGGAAAATTTCGCTAGAATTAAGCAAAATTTTAGATGATCAAAATGTGGAATTTAGAAATAGTCATTAAGACAAACATAAAACCACTATTTTTTGCATTTTTATTATTCTTTCATTTCTACTAAAGCAAGGTAATAATAAGTTTTGTTTCGTTCTGTGACTTTACAAGGAGTTACTTCCTTACGCAAGACATTTTTCATTACAGACATATCATCCATAAATTTTTGACATTCTTTGATTGTTGCAAAGTTTCTAAGTAAAATTTTTGTTGCCATATATTTTGGAAAGTATAAACATATTTAAGTTTTTTGGTATAGATTTAGTAGATATATGTAGCATATACATGATAAGCTTATTATTAAAATAGTGTTTTTTAGGATTTATGAGTAAAAATTATGTTAAAGAACTAAGTTGGGTGAAACGTGGAAAGCAACGAAGAGAGATTATAGTCCACATCAAAGGAGAATTAACCCCAACTGAAGTAGCAAAAAAGTCTGGTTATTCACTAAATCATGCGTCTAAAGTATTAAATGAGTTTAAAGAGCATGGATTAGTTAAACTACATAACCCTGAAGATAAAACAGGAAGGTTATATGAGTTAACTAGCTCTGGCAAAGTAATTAGAGATAAATTGCAAGATGAATCAGAGTAAGTTTTTTTCTTTAAAACTATAAAATTCCCTTTCCCCTATAATCACATGATCTAAAAGTTTTATTTCTAACATCTCTCCTGCTCTTTTGAGCTGCTTTGTAACTTCAAGGTCTGCACGACTGGGGTTAGGATTACCAGAGGGGTGATTGTGTACAATGATGACCCCAGCAGCAGATTCTCGCAAGGCAGGTTCAAAGATTTCACGAGGATGAATTAAAGTAGCATCAACTGTGCCAACAAAAAGAGTTTGAATTTTAAGCACTTGTTTTCTGACGTTAAGATAAATTCCTTTAAAGTGCTCTTGTTTTAACATCGACATTTCTGGTTGAAAGATATTTGCTACATCTTTAGCAGACGTAATTATAATTCGCTCTTGTTTTGGAAGTGAGGCAACTCTTCTTCCTAATTCAAATGCTGCAATGATTTGTCCTGCTTTTACTTTGCCAATACCCAATTCTTTTTGCATTGATGTCATGTCTAAAGAAGCTAACGTTTTGAGGTTATGATTTTGCAATAATCTTTGTGCTACTTGAATCACATTTTCTTTTTTGTTACCAATCCTAAGTAAGATAGCTAAAATTTCTGCGTTACTCAATGCTTTTACACCTTGCATTTGCAGCCTTTCTCTTGGTCGTAAGTCATATGCTAAGTCTTTAATTTTCATAAAATAGGAATTGAGAGAAGTAGGTTATAAGCTTGGTTGATATAGTAAATATATACAATGCAGTAGGTGACCACATTTTTGGCCTTTTGTAGTCACCTGAGAAGAAAATCTTGAAAGTGTAGTCACCCAATATTGTCCACAAAAGAAGCTGAGAGTTTATTTATGTGGACTATAAAATTTCATTTGTGAGTTTCTTTATCTTGCAGACAAAGAAACCTTCTGTGTCATTATCCTGAGGCCAGATGCGTAAAGAGTGTTTTACACGTTCGTCGTATGTAACACCATTAAATTCCATTACCGCTTTGCCCACTTTAAGCCCAGGAAGTGTTACTGGTACGACATCTGCGTCAGAAAATTCTTTAAGCAAGAAATCAATTACACCTTCGTCTTCTTCTGGCTCAACACTACATGTTGAGTACACAATTTCTCCACCAGGTCTAAGATTTTTGAATGCATTTGCAAGTAGCTTTTTTTGTTCTTTAGATAATTTTGTAATCATGCCCGGATTCCAAATATTAATTGTCTTAAGGCTCTTTCGTAATGTTCCGGTTCCAGAACAGGGAGCATCTACTAAGATTTTATCAAATTGAAAGTTGTGAAAGCGTTTTCCATCAAGTAATGAGATCACAATATTTGTAAGGCCACTTTTTTGTAAGTTAATACCTAAAGAAGATAAGCGCTGACCTTTGTAATCGTTTGCTATCAATAATCCTTTACCTTTCATCATCATACCCATTTGTGTAGTCTTACTTCCTGGTGCAGCACACATATCTAGAACAATATCTCCTGGTTGTGGTTGTAATACTAATGGAGGGATCATTGATGCTGCTTCTTGAACATAGACTTCTCCTAAATGGTGTTCTAATAAGTTTCCAACATCTTTTCTGTCTGGATGAGAAATCCAAAAACCTTCACTACACCATGGAATTGGGTCTAATTTCCAACCTTTTGCTGTGATTTCTTTTTTTGCTTTAGCAATAGTTGTATTTAGTGTGTTAATTCGAATAGATCTTCTTAGAAAACAAAGATTGTATTTTTTGAATGCTTCCCAATCAGTTAGGGCTGAGTAACGTTCGATAAATTTAGGTTTAAATTTTATTGTTTCTGTATTGGGAATAGGTGTTAAATTATGCATATAGTTGTTTTTACTATGTTCTTTAAAATAGTTTTGTGTTTTGTTAATTAAATGTATATTTTTAATTATAGTTGACATAAGAGATTATAGACTATATTTTGTGGAAGATAAAAGGTTTAAAAGGTAGTTTGAATTGTTAAAAGTATGGATAATGAGATAGTCTTTGAACTTGTGTTAAGTTCACTCAGCCGAGCTTCAGGATATATAGGTTTACCCCAAATAAAGCCATATAAAGAGGGAGGTAAAATCGTTGTCCAAAGGTTGTTAGAACCTCACGATATTTTTGGGTGTGAAATTCAGTTTTCTCCCGAAGAATTTTATGGAAAAGTCACTCCAATAACAAGAATAAGCCCTAAAAACCAAGGAAGGAGTCCTTTGGAGTTTAGAAAAGAAGATGGAGAATTAGGGATTTATATTTTAGGAGAAAGAGTAGAAGGCAAATATGCTTCAAGAGGAACAAGTTTTTTTGATAGAGTTTTATCTAGTAGCAGAAAAGGAGATCACAAAGAATTAGTTGAAGAGGTTTTAAAAGAGTACAGAAACCTGTATCCTTACCAACCACCCACAGAAGTTGTATTTGAAAGTCGACATCCTGCTCTACGTTGAGATAATTAATTTAACGTTCTAAGCAAACTTATTTAAACTGTCTTTTCTTTCTAATCCCATTAAAGAGGTGGTATTATGCCAATTAATGTAGCTATCAATGGATTTGGACGTATCGGAAGAATGGTATTTCGAGCAGGACTTAACGATCCTAAGATTAATTTTGTTGCCGTAAATGATTTAACTGATACTAAAACACTTGCTCACTTATTACAATATGATTCTGTGCATGGAAAGTTAGATGTGCCAGTAGGATATACTGACGACGAGATTAGAGTTGGAAAAAAGAAAATTAAAGTGTTTAAAGAAAAAGATCCGTCTAATCTTCCGTGGAAGAAGTTAAAAATTGATGTTGTTGTTGAAAGTACTGGAAGGTTTAGAGATCCAACGGATGCAGCACAACATGTCACTGCTGGTGCAAAAAGAGTACTTGTGTCAGCTACATTAAAACCAAAAAATAGTAAGAAATCTGATAGTGCAGTTACGTTAGTAAAAGCAGTTAATGATAAAAAATACAGTAAAAAAAGCATGAATGTTATTTCAAATGCTTCATGTACAACCAATAATGTATCTCCAATTTTAAAGATTATTCAGGATAAAGTTGGAATTAAGCGTTGTTTATTTAATACAATTCACGGATATACTTCAAGTCAAAGAATTGTTGATTTACCACATTCAGATTTACGTCGGGCAAGAGCTGCAGCAGTCAACATAGTCCCAACAAGTACAAGTGCAGATAAGGCTGCAGTTGATGCAATTCCTGCGCTAAAAGGAAAAGTTCGAGGATTTGCATTTAGAGTACCTATTCCTAACGGAAGTGTCACTGAGTTTACAATTGAGACAAATAAGGGAGTAACACCTGAGCAAGTTAATGAGTGGTTTAAAAAAGCTGCTGCAAAAGAGATGAAAGGAATTATTGAGTATTCTGAAGAGGATTTAGTTTCATCAGATATTATAGGTAATCCCCATTCAGCGATTTTTGATGCTAAGTTAACAACAGTAATTGATAAGAAGTTATTGCATGTTGTTGCATGGTATGATAATGAGTGGGGTTATAGTAATCGGATGATTGACATGATAAAAGTCATAACATGACTTTTAGCATACCGAAGACCAGGTTTTCGTGCATGATAAAAACTATTTCATAGTTTTATTTTTTTAATTTATTTCACTCAAAGTAAATCCCATGAATTCCCTTCACTTTATTTACTCTTACAATTAATTCTTTTACTTCTTCTAAGTCTCGTGGAATAACAATAAAAGAACAAAGAGCGTTGCCTGAGCCAAGTAGTTTAACTTTTGCTTCTTTTACCTCAAAACCAGCATTGGCAATTGTGTTGAGTAAATCAGGAAGTAGACCTCGTCTTTCTGCTGCATTAATATTGAAGTGAAGCCTTTGGTTAAATGTTTCTTTCCAATTAACAGGAACCCATCTTTTTTGTTCTTTAATTGCAGCCTTACAATCATGTTTGTGTACAGAGATTACTCTTCTTTTTGTCACAATACCCACAATTTCGTCTCCAGGAATTGGATGACAACATTTTGCAAGCACACAAGTTGCGTTAGGAAATTCTTCTGATTCTACTAAAATCCCAGTGGTTTCCTTGATAACTGGTTTAAAGGTCCTATAATGTAGAGCAGGAAGTTTTTCAAATTCTTTAAGTGACTTTCTAATCTTTTGTTTACTCTTAGATGATTTTACTATTTTTAACCAAGATCTTCTAGGGCGTTGGTTTTTGTTGGTAATAATTTCTATGACATCTCCATGCTGAAGTTCTTTTTTGAGACGAACAAACTTTCCATTTACCCTTCCTGCAACAGCAGTATTTCCAACTTGTTCATGAATACTAAATGCAAAATCTAGTACTGTAGCCTCTTTTGGAAGTTCTTTAACATCTCCTTTTGGAGTGTAACAAGAGATAGTATCTCCAAAGACATCTATTTTTACTGTTTCTAAAAGTTCTTTATTTTCAGCTGTTTGTTGCGCATCTAAAAAACTTCGTAACCATCCTATTTTTTTCTCAAAGGATTCAGCTGAGCTAAGTTTTTTATACCTCCAATGTGCTGCAAGTCCTTCTTCTGCTACTTCATCCATTTCAGGCGTTCTAATTTGAACTTCTAAACGTTTGTGATTGGGCAATAGTAGACCAGTGTGCAAAGAACGATAAAAGTTAGGTTTGGGATTTGCAATATAGTCTTTAAGTCTACCTTCAATAGGATTATATTTTTCATGTAATAAGCCTAATGTAACGTAACAGTCTTGCACCGTAGGTACAATAATTCTAATTCCAAGTAAATCAAAGAGTTCACGAAGATTTTTTCCTCGCTGAATTTTTCTGTAAATACTATAGACATTTTTTGGTCTTCCTTTAATTGAAACAAGGTGTAATTTTTCTTGACAGATCCCTTTAATTTCCCTGATGGCTTGAGCTATGTCCCGTTGTTGTTGCACCCGAGAATCTTCTAAAAATTCTTTAATCTCCCAATATTTTCTGGAATTTAACACTCTAAATGCAGAGTCTTCTAAACCCACCCTCATTTTGTCCATCCCTAGTCTATTTGCAAGTGGAGCGTAAACTTCAAGTACTTCTTCTGCAATTTTTTGTTGATCCTGCGGAGGAAAGACATGAATTGTTCTAAGGTTGTCTAGCTTTACTGCTAGCTTGATAATTATAACCCTCACGTCTTCGATTGTTGTAAGTAGCAATTTACGTAGAGCATTTGGACTAAGGAGTTTACTTTTAGTTTTAATTTGTTTAATTTCTTGAATTCCGCTAATAAGTTTTAGGACTCCAGGGTCAAATTGTACTTTTACTTTTTCAAAACACTCTTCATCAATACAATTGTACAATATTCCTGCGACAATTACTTCAGGAGCAACTTTGTTATTGGCAAGAATTCTTGCAATTCTAATTGCATGGTCATAAAAAGTATCACCCATTAAACGTTCTTTAGCAGAAAGATTTGGTCTTGCAAAGTCTAGTGTCTTTTGAAATAAGTCAATACTTTCTGGAGCATATCCCCTAAGTTTAGCTAATTCGAGAAATGTTGCTTCACCCATATATGGTTTATATTTGCTAGTTATTAAAAGATTTATGTATATGTGGTATGTATTATTATACAATAACAGATAGATTTTTATAGAATTCTGCTTCTTGAATAAGACATGACACAAGCAGATATTCAGGTTCAAGTTTTAGAAACATTAACTGGCCTCAAGAATGAACTTAAGCATCTCAAAAAAGATGTGCATCAGATCATGGAGTTTCTAGAAGATGGCAAACTTAGTTCTCATGAAAAAGATCTTATCGAAAGTTCTATGCTCAAAGTAAGGGATAGTGATGAATCTGACTTTGAATCAGAAGAAGATGTTAAAGAAAAATTAGATATTTAAAAGATGTATAGCGTAAAGTATCACAAACAAGCATCTAAATTTCTTAAAAGGTTGGCTGTTAAAGGAGACATAAAGAGGATTTATTCTAAAGTTGAAAATTTAAAAGTAGAGCCTTTTCCTAAAGATGCTAAAAGAGTTGAGGGCTATAATGATTTCAAAGTATTTAGAATAAGAGTTGGAAGTTATAGAATTCTTTATTTTATAAATTTTAAAGAACAAAAGATTTACGTAGTGTCAATTGACAAACGAGAACGAGTTTATTAAAAACCTTCCTCTATCCGTAACAATTGATTATATTTAGCTGTTCTCTCTCCCCTTGCAGGTGCTCCTGCCTTGAGCTGTTTACAGCCTAGTGCTACTGCAAGATCTGCAATAAAAGTGTCTTCAGTTTCTCCACTTCTGTGCGAGACCATTACCTTAAGATTATTGTCAAATGCTAATTTTGCCGTATCAATTGCTTCTGTGAGTGTACCTATTTGATTTACCTTTAGTAAAATACAGTCAATTGCATCTTCATCAATTGCTCTTTGTAGTCTTTTTGGATTAGAAACTGTAAGATCATCCCCTACAATTTGTACTTTTAGTTTAGCTTTTTTTAGAGATTGGCGTAGCTGTGTAAAAGCTGTAAAGTCATCTTGGTCAAAAGGATCTTCAATTGAGGCAATAGGATATTTTTTACAAAGTTTAAGGTAGTATTCAATTAATTGTTGTTTTGATTTTTGTTTTCCATCGATGTGATATTTTTTTGTTGACTTTTTGTAAATTTCAGATGCTGCAACATCTAGTGCAAGCTCAACTTTTCCGTTGTAGCCTGATTTTTTGATTGCTGTTTTGAGTAAATCTAAAGCTTGTGTTGCCAACGATAGTTTTACAGGTGCAAATCCACCTTCATCCCCAACATTAGTTGCACCTTTGCCGTATTTTTTGTGCAATTCTTGTTTTAGTGTATGATAAATTTCAGATGCTGCTTGCAAATTTTTAGAAAAGGTACTAAATTTAGGAACAATCATAAATTCTTGAAATGAAAGTTTGTTATCTGCATGTTTTCCACCATTAATGATGTTAAAAAAAGTTCGTGGTAGTGCAGGGTCTTTTTGGATTGCTTCGTGCAAATTAAGATATTCATAGAGATTTTTGTTTAATACAATTGCTGCTGCTTTTGCGTTTGCCAAAGAAACTGCCAAAATTGCGTTTGCCCCAAAATGTTTTTTGTTTTTTGTGCCATCGGCTTGTATCATTAATGTGTCTACTTCATGTTGTTTTAGGCAATTAATCCCACCAATTAAAGGAGCGATCTTTGTGTTGATATGCTTGATTGCTTTTTGTACAGACTTCCCATGAAAGTCTTTTTTATTATCTCTAAGTTCAATTGCTTCATGTACTCCTGTGCTTGCACCACTGGGCACAGAAGCTGTACCAACACTATAAGAAGTGACTATAGAAACTTCTACTGTAGGATTACCTCTACTATCTAGAATTTGCCGTGCTTTGACCTCTTTTATTGCGGGCATAGAGTAAGGAGAATTTTAGGGTTTAAATAGTTGTTGGATAGATTAAAGTTTGTTTTCTAAAAGAGCCCTTGTTTCTAAGAGTTCTTCCCTTGTTATTTTATTATTTTTAAAAGTACCAAATAGTTCAAAGAGTATATTTTGCATAAGCCATATTTATGTTCTTGGTTTATTAACTTTACGACTTAGATCAATTCCACTACAACAATCCTTATATACCAGAAAACTGCTTGAAAACAGATGCTTCTAAAAGAATTACAACTCAAAAACATCCGTAGTTATGTAGATGAAAAAATTAGTTTTCCAGAAGGATCTACATTACTTTCAGGAGATATTGGTTGTGGAAAGTCTTCTATTCTTCTAGCAATTGAATTTGCATTATTTGGTGCTTCAAGAAGTGATTTGCCAGCAGAACTATTGTTACGTAAAGGTGCTGTGCAAGGAAGTGCAGAACTGTCTTTTGTAGTTAAGAACCAAGAGATTACTATTGGCAGAAATATTAAGCGAGATAAAAATGGGATTAAGCAACTATCTGGACACTTGGTTTTAAATGGTGTAAAAAAAGAGTTAACTGCTGTGGAGTTAAAGGCAGAGATGTTGCGTATTTTAGGGTACCCCGAGGAGTTATTAAGTAAGAATAAGAATTACATTTTCCGTTACACAGTATATACTCCTCAAGAGGAAATGAAATTAATTTTACAAGAGAATGAAGAGGTTCGTTTAGATGTTTTACGTAAAATCTTTAGTGTGGACAAATATAAAATGATTAGAGAGAATACACAATCATTTCTAAAAGTAATGCGAGCAAAAATTGCAACACTAAAGACAAGGCTTGAGCCATTAGAAGAAACAAAGAATAAAGAGGCTGAAATTAAAGGAGAAAAAGAAAGGCTACAAATAGAGTTAGAAAAGGTAAGACCTGAAGTAGAGCGAGTGCAAAAGGCAAAAGAAGAAGTGCAACAAGAAATTGAAAGATTAGAAAAAGAGCAAAGAATATTTTTAGAATTTCAAGAAAAAGGTAAAATTACAAAAATGTTGCTTGCAGAAAAAGCACAGCAAGTAGAGCAGTTATTACTTAAAAAAAGAGGTTTGCAAGAGCAAATTAAAGATTCATTTTCAGAGGAGGCTTTTACAAAGATAGAAAAAGAAGTTCAAGAATTAGAGCAAAAACAGCGCTTGTTTGTAGAGGAAAAATCAAGATTGGATACCCGAGTAGTGCATATTCGAAAAGTAATAGAAGACTTGCAACAAGAGATTGTAAAGATTCAAGAAGAGCTAGGATTGCGCCAAGAAAAGGAAAAGGAATTGGAACAAATCACTGGAAAAATTAGGGAAAAAGAGGCGTTGGAAAAAAAGGAGAAGAGTTTGCAAGAATTAACAGAAAAAATAAATGAATCTGTTACAAAGAACCAAACAATCCTAGAGCAGGCTAAGAGTTTACGAGATAAGTTACAAGGTTTAGAAGAGTGTCCAACATGCTTACAAGAAGTACAAGTAGACCATAAGCAACATATTACCTCTCAGGAAAAAGAGAAGATTATCAAAGCAGAAGAGTTATTGTTTGAGTTTTCAAAGCGAAAGTCACAGATTGTATCACAGCAGCAAGAAGTGAAGGTAAAGTTGCATGAGATTGTGCAATTACAAAATAAATATACACGTTTAAAGGTGGAATTAGAAAAATATTCTGAAAAAGAGGAACTATTTCAACAGAAAAAAGAGATGTTAAAGGAATATGCTCAGCAGAATAATCAGTACATGCGACGTTTGCAGGAGATGAAAGCAGAGAATGTTGATGAGATTCAAACGTTAATTAAAGAGAAGAGAATCTTGCTACAAGGATTACAACAACAAAAATTAGTTTTTACTCAGCTTCAAGAGGTCCAGACACAAATCACACAAGGACAAGATAAGATTGGAGAATTAGAGATTCAACGTGAGAAAACAGAAGCATTGTTAATGCAAAAAAAAGATTTGACTGTTAGAATTCAAGAAGAAAAACAAAGACTAGAACAGATTAGAAGTAGAGAACAACAATATCTAGTACAACAAGCAGAGTTTGAAACTTCTCTTAAAGGCGTGATGAAACAACAAGAAGAGGTTAAAGTAATGCTGGATAAATTACAAGAGTTTCAGAATTCTTTAGTATCATTACAAGAGAAATACCATTGGCTGGATGCGTATTTTGTCAAATTAACATATACAATAGAAAAACATGTGATGGTAGGAATTCACCAGTTATTTAATCAATTATTTCAAGAATGGTTTAGTATTTTGATTGACGACGATACAATTACTGCAAGAATTGATGATAGCTTCTCCCCAGTAATAGAGCAAAATGGATACGAAGTGAGTTTTTCTACACTAAGTGGAGGAGAAAAAACATCTTGTTCTTTGGCATATAGGCTAGCATTAAATAGAGTAATCAACGACGTAATTCATATGATTAATACTAAGAATGTCTTAATTTTAGATGAACCTACAGATGGCTTTAGTACAGAGCAGCTAGATAAGGTACGCGACGTTTTAGATAAGTTAGGATTACAGCAAACATTAATTGTATCGCATGAAAATAAGATTGAAAGTTTTGTAGATAATGTGATTCGTGTAGAGAAGCAAGGACATGTGAGTTGTGTGAGATAAAGCTATATATTTGGTATTTCGTCAAAGTAGATAAAAGAATTATTTCTAATCTTTTTTATGAATGGAATAACAAAACATCCAATTAAAAAATGGGAAGTCTCAATTATAGAGATTCAATATGGAAACGAAACAAAGTATAAAGTAACAAGAAGAATTGCTGAAATGTCAGTGTCAGAAACAAAGGTTTTCGATTCAAAAATTAAAGCAAAAGAGCAATTTGATACTTGGTTACAATAAGTCAGAATACTCACTCATCTTTTCTTCAAGTTGTGTAATTAGCGCTGCATTCCCGTAACTGTAAACGTCAGGTATTTCTAACGAAAGAATTCTTTTTTGTAAGTATTCTTTTGGAAAGCGTTTTGCAATCTCACTACGCTGAGAATCTTCCATTACAACTATCACATTTGCCCAAGAAAGCTGTTTACTTGTAATTGGAATCTTGTTGTAAATCCCTGCAGATTGTGTGTTAAATTTAGTTTTAAAAATATCTTCAGCTGTTTTACTTCTGTTTTTATTTTGGTTACAGACAAAAAGAACGTTCATAAAAGAAAATAAGAATAAAAAATATTTAAAATTTGCGCTTAATTGTCTAATTTGTTGTAAATCCACGCAATAACAAATCCACCGATAAAGCCGTCAATAAACCCGTAAATTAATCCTAAAATACTTCCTAAAAATGTTGCTGCGTATCCTGGATAAACACTTGCAATTAGTGTCACTGCAGCTTGTCCCCAGTCTGTTGCCATAGAGATTAGAGTCATTAAAAAGACTGCTACACCAGATACAACACCTAATGAAAGACCTAAATTTTTTGCATTTAACATTAAAATCACCTCTTTTTTGTAAAGGTTAATCTTAGAAGTTTTATATGTTCCTATTCCACAACTGATTTCAAACTTGCAATGCCCACTTCTAATTGTTTATCGCTTGGCTCTTTTGTTGTAATTCGCTGTAACCATAATCCAGGTGTGATAAGGATTTTTACAACTGGGTTTTTACTGTATTTACCGGAGAGTTTAATTAACTCATACCCAGTTCCTGCAATGACTGGAAGAAGTGCAATCCTACCAACTAGCTTTACCCAGAGTGGGCCTTGGATTAGGCTGAAAATAACGATAGATAGTAAGAGTACAATAAAGATAAATGAAGTACCACATCTTGGATGGAAGCGTGTGAATTTCTTTACATTTTCTAATGTCAAAGGTTGTTTAGATTCATAACAATAAATTGTTTTGTGTTCTGCTCCATGATACTGAAAGAGTGTTTTTACATCTTTCATAAATGAAATTAAGATAAGGTATCCTAAAAAGAGAGCTACCCTAAATACACCATCTAAAGCATTAAAAAGGAAACCTTCTGAATGAATCCAATTTGCTGAGAAAAAAGGAATTACAACAAAGAAGAGAATTGAGAAAAGAAATGATGCAACAATTGTTGTAATTACTTCTGCTTTAGATAGTTTTTCTTCTACACCAAGGTTTTGGTTACTACTCCAAATTAATGCTCGAATTCCATCATATAATGTGTATCCAAGTCCTACAACTCCACGAATGAAGAAGAAGTCAAAGAATTTTGGAAAAAAGGTTGTTTTTTCTTGTTTAATTTTAATTTTTCCGTTTGGAAGTCGTACAGCTACTGCGTAGCGCTTTTTATTACGCATCATTACTCCTTCGATAACTGCTTGTCCACCCACGTCCATGTTAATTAGAAATTAGTGATTTTATATAAATGTGATGGAGGTGAGGAGGTTTAGCTAAATCCAAGTTCAATCATTAGTATTCCAAACAGTAAAAGAATCCCAACTAACGTATAATAGCCTACAAAGTATTCCATCTTCAAGAAATTATCAGAAGTTGCCTTACCTAATTGATTTATGTTGAATAGTGTCTTAAGCTTACTTTTAAGAAAAAGGAGAGAAATACCTAGGAGAATTGATAAGATCCCAATAAATAATCCAGTGTATTTTGCCATGGTGTCTCAAAGTTTAAATCTACTTTAGCAATCTAAAACTTTACTTCCCATTCATTTCTTTAGCTTCAATGTAGGCATCATATGCAAACCCCGCTAGGAATATAATACTAACGGTGTAAGAAAATACGGTTAACTCTTGTGCTTGTGACCCTAAATAAAAACTTTCTAAGATCGCAATAGTCATGCCTAAAACTAAAAACCAAGCAAGGACACTCAGAGTACAAAGGAAAAAGTTACACCAAATCATGGGTAGTAATCCCACAAAAAGTAATTGAATTGCTCGGTTGGAAAAAAGGAGATGAACTAGAACCGAGTGTCGATGGAAAGAAACTAGTTATTAAGAAAAAATGATAACTACCACCCTAATTATTTCTCTGTCCTACTAACAAAAATATCACACTCAACAAAAATACTAGTTGAAAAACAATAATCCCCAACAGAAAAACTAAATCTGACATTAGTTGGATATTGTAATAAAATCTAGTCATAAGGAAAATAAATATTTCAAAAGTTGAAATGGCTGCAAGCAAAGTCAGAGATAAATTAAATGTGTCTTGGTTAGCAATCTTTCTATATGCCGTAGCAATTATCAAAGAAATAATTACCCCAATAAAAATTAACCGAAAATAGAATAAACGAACTAAGCTTCCTTCGACTAAGTGGGATAGAATACCCAATAGATTATAAGAATATAGGCAAAGGAAAAGGAAAAGCATAATAAAGAAACAAAAACTAGCAATCGGTCTAAACTTGATTAAAAGCTTTCTTAAGTTGTTAGTTTCCATTTTGATCACTTGCAATTTGTACAGAAGAAGAATTCATCTCCTATTTTAATAACTTCTCCCACAGTCTTATTATCTTTTGCTCATTTTTGCGAGGCCTTGGTTAGATTCTTTACGTAAAAAACCGAGACTAATAGAGTCGAAAATGTAGGAATAGCATAATCAGCAACCTTAAAGTCTCCAGTGAATGTTGACACAGGAACATAACCTAAGACAGCAAAAGAAGCTATAACATAAACAAGAGATAATTGAGCTATAAAAAAGACGTATAATAACAAGGAAGTTAGAGCAACATTATTTTTTTTCGGCTTTGTTCTCTGTAAAAGTAGATTCAAGACAACAGAATAAATCAGAAAGATTAAAAAAGGATTTAAGACCAAAGCGACGAAGCCTAAAGTTTTTGAAAAGTTCAGGGATGTTACAAAAAGGAAGCGTAGAGTTAAGAGCAATACCAGGGCCAGCAGACTGAAAAAATAGGTGGTAGTTAGGTTTCTTAAGCTAAATTCTTCTTTCATTTTTTTCATTAAACCTTTTATGCTTATATTTTTTTCTATCACTTTTCTCCGTTTAAAACTTCCATCACTTCTTCCTCAGTTCCAACGTAAACATAATCTTCGTCACTTGGTTTCCCATCACCTACCCAATATTGTATACTTTTCTTTTTCGCATTGAAATACCATTTAATATTTTTACTAACTTTCCTCACTCTCCCAGAATTCCCACTCCTAAATTCAATTACTTTGTGAACATTAGTTGGAACAGACATGGTTTTAGTATTCCCCTCTTCATCCATATAATGAACTGGTCTTAGATCTAGCTTTACTTCAGGTGATTCCTGTACCATAAAATTTTCTACGATAAATTTTGAGACTTTTCTTGAGCCACCTGTAGAAGTATCCACTACAGTTATCCCTGCTTGCTGAAGAGTTCCTCCTGGGATTAGATTCACGCCACTACTTACCAAAAAGTTAACCGCATCTTCATCAGTTGTTTCTTCAGCAGGAGTCTTAACATAATCAATTGCATCTACAAGATATATTGCTAAACCAACTACAACTATGGATGCTGTGATAATTTCCAACACGCATGCATCCCAGATACAATGGCCACTTTGATCAGTAAACTTATACGGATTTCCTCTTTCAAACATATATCGATTCAATTGTTGCGGATCATACACATTAGGTAACAATGAATCCGGTTGTGTGAAAATTCCCCAATCCGGTCGATACCCTCTGAAATGGAAGTCATACTGCCCAGAAACAGAATCAAATTCCTTTCCTTCGTAATCGAATCTAGAAGAACCACCGCTAACAATTTCACCATACGGACTGTACACAGTCTGTTCTACAACATTACCAGTATCATCCGTAACAACAGAAGTACTACCTAAATGATCGGAATGAAAAAACTTCTTCTCACCATTTACAATCTCTGCAACTTTCTGACCGTTATGCATCACATACGTATAATCAAATTCGCCAGAGGCATTAACAACTTTTACATCAGTAGATGTAAAATAAATCACTCTTTCTTTCACACTACCATCTGAATTAAATGTGATTTTTTCGTATATTCTTTCCTCGACTGGATGATGGTGGAACTCTTGTAATAACACCCCTTCTTCACTACTTCCATTATAAATTCTAAACAGCTGATTAAATCCATTATACACTCTAAACTTTCCATCGCCAGAAATCAAGTTCCCATTCGCATCATACGATAATTCAGTAGCAAATACAAACGGTAAACTTATTACAAGCACCACCATAAATACAGCTGCAAATCTCATGAGATCACCACTCCTTGTGTATGATCTGAATAGCCACCAACTGCAACACTTCCTTGTGTTTTATGCACGCCAGCACTAAATCCATCTTGCACATACACAAATGTTGTTCCATTAAACTGCATGGATGACGACGTAATATTTGCACTTCCTGTATCAAATGTCCATGTGCCTGAAGTTGTACTATTTACGTGATTTTCAACAATTAGTTCTGCAACACCATCACGACCGTCATGCAATGTGTTCATACTTACTTCAACTGGTTTAAACTGCTTTACATCTCGAACAGTATCGACCTGTGTGTCTGATTGCGCACTTAGAACAGACGCACTACTTCCTGAATTATACTCCTCTTCAACAAAGACCATTACAGAATTACTGTTATTCAAAGTAACAGTTTCATCTAAATCAGGATTTGTTAAATTCCAACTTACAGATCCACTATCCCAGTTGTTTACAACATCAAAGGAATATACACTACGCAGTGTATCGTCATGGCGGAAGTAGTTCTGGATCTGTGAACCAAATAGCCTAAACACTTCTGTATATTTCTCAGACATTTGCGATGATTGCAATTCCACTTGGTAATTATGCAAGCCATCTGTAGTATAATCTACTTCTGTAAAAATCATTACAGATTCATTTTGTCCGATTGAAAGTGGCTGAGTGATAGTTTCA
This sequence comes from uncultured Methanosarcinales archaeon, assembly GCA_964344285.1. Classification (GTDB taxonomy): domain Archaea; phylum Nanobdellota; class Nanobdellia; order Woesearchaeales; family GW2011-AR9; genus CAYFMM01. The sequence goes on from CAYFMM010000001.1 coordinate 375,746, forward strand.
CCATTTGTATCAATAGTTAAATTTGTGTTCGTATCATAATAATGGTTAAATGCATTAAATGATACTACCCTAGAAGAACCTGATTGAATCAACACATCGTAATCCTCCACTTCTACTTCAGGGATATCAAGTTCTATTGTAATTGTATCTGTTCCATCCTGACTTGTTACAGTACAGACAAATGCCCGATCTCCAGGAGAGTTGAAGTTATGTTGCACATAATCATACAATGACTGATGACCAAGTAATTGTGAAGAGTAAATAGAAGAAATACCATCACTACATACCCAACTTACATCTCGTGCGAGTTCATCAACGTCATTATGGACAATCATTTCAAAGAAAAATTCAGATGCATTTTGAGATAGCACATTCAAACTGTCGATAGATATGCCAAACATAGTTTCTACAACTTGCTTATCACTACCAGTATTGACAACAAAGTCATAACTGCCGCCGGAAGAGTAATTATGTGCAACAAAGGCCATTACGTTACCAGATGCACCATGTGTACTTGTACTTCCATCACCGTAACTTAAGTCCAAATCATAACTACCAGTACCTTCAACATTAAATGTGAAGATTCTATTTCTAGATGTTGAATCTAACTCCTGAACTTCCTGTACATTCGCACCAAGCGTACTGTTAATAATCTCACTTGGTGCATGTGCTTGAGACCCGTTATACACAAAATGTTTTGTCTGATTATTATGACGAATACGCATCATATTGCCGATACTGTTAAATTCGTATTCGTAATGGTCGTTGTTAATATCAACAGTGAGTAAACGATGTAAGTTATCATACGTCATGTTGTGCATTCGTGCATTTACAGCGTCATTTATGGAAAGAATATTTCCAACGCTGTCGTAAGAATACGTTAAATTCTGTACGTTGGGAATTACAATACCAGTTAATCTGCCATTTGCATCGTTGTAACTAAAGCTCTGAATCAAACTGTTGTTATATGTTCTTTGTAGTAGTGCACCATTTGGATTGTATTGTGCATCTGCAATAAAACCAGGGATTCTTGTAACTTGATTTTGTTTGTTTAAAATGAAATCAGTTTGTTTTCCAGATACTTTTGAAGCAATCATCCCGTCTGCTGAATTATACACGTATTCTCTTTCAAACCTAATGCCATCAATAATCTTTATTTCTTTTACTACCCTGCCTCTATCATCATATTCATACAAAGTATCAGTTCCACCTGATGTAACATTTGTTAAAGTTCCTTGAAGTTGACCATCATAAGAATAGTTAAAAACTCCATTTTTAGAGGTAACTCTATTTAGTGAATCATATTCCAAATTAATTTGATTAGACTCATTTGAATATGTTAACAATGAAGCATTAACACTAAGTACAAGGGTAAAAGCCAGTAGGAAAACTAGTAACAGCTTCCTACTGGCCGTTGTGTACGTTCTCATTATTTCTTTTCACCTCCCACTGTCCAAACAGTGATGTTGTTTGTTGAATTTGATGTCATTTTGATGTTAGTCACAATAAGATAACTTGCAGTGACAATAGGATTAAGGCTATAAGCGCAGCAACATACCCCGCAACCCTAAACAGCTTAATCCTTTTATCTTTTGTATTAGGATAAATTGGCATGTTTAGCCAGTTCCATCTTTCAATTTTTGATTCAAAATATCTAGCATTATAACCAAAAAATAGGAAGAAGAAGAAACCTAGAATCCCAACAGAACTAAAAAACAGTAGGTTTGATAGTTCGAAAGCAAACACATAAATACTTACCACAAAGCTCAAACTTAGAAAAAGAATGAGCAAAAAATTGATTATTTTTTTTAACATTTTTAACACCTCATATCTCCTCATAATCTTTATTGCTAGGTGCTCCTTCCCCTACCCAATATTGATATTGACCAGATTTTTGATTATGATACCAACGAATTTTTTTGTTACTATTTGAAGTCTTTGCCACACTCCCAAGTAACTTATTTTTTGAATTTATATCCAACGAAGGATTATTGTAGATGTGATTTACATAATTATTTTGGCTACTTTTAAAAAGGGAAAAAAGGGTTGCTACCCTAGTACCGGTTACAGAAACCGAACCTGATGCTCCGCCTCCAACTCCCCCTACGAGCCCATACCCCACAGGAACCATCCCTAATTCACCTTCGTATAATTTATCCCAGAATTCATCTTCATTTTCCGATGCAAAGACAGCTCTAACCCCTAAACCTAAACCGCCAAAACCACTAACCTCTCCAACAACATTCTTCCCTTCTAAATTCTCAATACTGTCAGCCCAAGGATAAATAGTTATAGATGCTGCAAGTTGTGCCTCTTTACCTATGAGAGTACCAGCACCAACAGATCCAAAAGTCCCAAATTGGAAGCCATTATCCCGGGAGTAACTATATGCATAAGAAGGAGGTATTTCAACATTAGCACCTACTCCTGCTCCTGCTTGCCCACCAACACCGATTTGAACTGCAAAAAACCCACTCGGATCTGTATACTTATACGGATTGCCCCTTACATACATGTACCTATTCAACTGCTGGGAATCATACACATTAGGCAATAATGTGTCTGCTTGCATAAACAATGCATTGTTAGGATTGTAATAACGTGCCTTGTAATACATTTGATTATTTACATCATCATCAAATTGACCTGTATAACCATACGCCTCTAAAATCCCACCTGAAATCTCTTCACCATATGGAGAATAAAAAGACCGTTCTATAACACTACCTACTTCATCAGTCATAACCGAATTACTGCCTAAATGGTCATTATGAAAATAATGTTTACTTCCATCTGGACTTTCTTTAGCAACCAACATATCACCTTCATAGATATACTTATAATCAAATGAGCCTGAAGAATTAACAATCCTCATTAGCTCTTTAAATGGAGTGTAAACGGTTGTTCCATCACTTCGAACAATTTTCACCCTATCTCCATTATGGTCATAAGAGTATTCCTCAATTGTAACATTTGTAGTTCCATTACGAACCCTAATTAACCTACCAAACTTGTTATACTCTCGATAGAGACCGTCGCCACTTATTAAATTTCCTCCACCGCCATTCTGCCATTTTAAATTTCCATTGGAATCATACTTATACTCCCACTTTCCTAAATCAGGATCATCCATGCTTATTTTACGTCCTAGACTGTCATACCCAAAGTCAAACGTATTTCCTTCATTATCCCGAATACGAATCAAATTATCATTTGCATCATAAGAATACGTTGTCAAATATTCTTCACCATTATACTCACGAACGCCAACAATTCGGCCATAAGCATCTAAATCATATTGATGTTTCTGCCCATTTTCATCAACATCAGTAATATTCCATTGGTTAAACAATACCTGTTTAGAGCTACCATCAGCATTCTCAACGAGAACAACCCGATCTGCTGCATCATAGGTATAATTAACGTGGAAAGAGGCAGGATTACTAGCATAATAAGGAAGTTGTTCACTAATTACTCTTCCTTCATTATCATAATTCAAATTCTTTACAATTACATCATCTTCAGTATCAGAAAGTAATTGTACAACTTTTCCAAAGCCATCATAGACATAAGTAATATCAGCTGTTTTATTTGAGGTCAGTTTAGATTCTACCTCTATCTGTTCAGGAGCAATGCCATCAAAAGAATAGATATACTCTTTTGTTGGGGATAGCGAAGTATCATATGGCTTAATTTCTTTTGCAATCCTTCCAAAGAGATCATATTCATATGATGTCATAATTCCATTCTTTTCTTCAGTTACAACATTACCAAAACGATCATACGTAAATCTTGAGATATGACCTAATGAGTTAATTACTTGACGAGGGTACGTCCCACTAACATCATACGACGTCTGCGCAACATTTCCAAGGCTATCTACCTGTAAGATCACATTTCCATAAGAATCATAGATATAATGTACATAGGTATTGTTTCCATGATTATTCCACGCTTCTTTTTTTGTCACAGCACCTCTAGAACCAATACCGTGAAGACCTAAATCATCATAATATTGCATACTTTCTGCAACTTTTCTTCCCTGAGAATCAAACTTACGTACTCTTGCAACACGATCTAAAATCCAATCCCGTGTATTTTTAGCATAACTGTATCGTGTGATTCTTTCATCTCCGGTGATGTTCACATCGCCGTGTTCAACTATTTCTAACGGATTTCCAGTTGCTGGATCATACACGTATGATGTGTTGACAACTTTAGGTACGTTATTCCCGTCATAAAGATAAGAGGATTGATAACGCAAGGTTACGTTGTAAATACCATTATGTTCTACTGAATCATATTCTTGGTGTTGTTTTGAGAAGATTTCTGTCCCATCCAAAACAGTAGTTTCATACTCTTTTCCTCTTCTGGGATTGTCTTGGTAGAATTTATGAATTACCGTTTTTGAGGGCTTAATTTCTACAGTCTGACCAAATCCCCTAAACTCTGAATCATTATAATTATATACACCTCCAGAATAAGTGTATGAAGTTACATAATCATTTGCAAAACTTCCATCCATGCTATTATTACCAGTAATGTTTGCAACTACAAAAATATTAAAGCCAAGGTTTGTGTTGTTAAATGAAGTAGACTTTACGTACTCAATTTCAGTTTTTCCACCGTATTCATTAGTGATTGACTTAAGCATAAATTGATCTGTTTGGTTCTTCACATGACTTTTTGATTGAACACCAGAATATGAGACTATAAAATCAGTTAATCCATCTCCATTTACATCAGCAAGATAGGTCCCTCCCCTAAGAGGAGAAGCAGTAAGAAGAGTTGGTGCTTTCCAGTCATTTTGTTCAACCCAATTAGTACCATCATTTAGCCATGCTTTTTTTGACCCACCAGTATTATCACTCAATATGTCGATTAAACCATCATTATTTACATCTACAAAACGAGTTTCTTCTTTTCCATTTTGATCAGTAAAATACGTTGGCATTGTCCAAGAATTGTTCTCTTTCCAGCCAGAGCCAGTGTTTACCCAAACCCTTTTAATTGTTCTGAAGTAATCCCCTCGCACAGCATCTTGCAACCCATCTCCGTTGATATCCACCATACGTGTAAAAGTACTACTCGCATTTTCATCCTTGAAAAGAAAGGGGATATCCCAATTTAGTGTGTCATTAACCCAAGAGTCTTTCTGATTAAGATATACTGTTGTTTCACCTGATTTCGCCTTAAGAAAATCTTGTAGCCCATCTCCATTAATATCTACAAACTGCACTCCATCGGAGTGTGCCAACATCGGAACAATTTTTATTGGTACAACATGGGATGAAATTTTCCACCCACTTCTGTTATTAAGGTACACTGCTTGGTTAGATTCAAATGCTTGAATAATATCTACAAATCCATCCATATTTTGATCTGCAAAGCGTACCCCATAATCATTACCTGTAGCATCAGCAATCGTCACTGGAATCTTCCAAGTGGCATTTTCCTGCCATCCTCCTTTTTTGTCATTAATAAACACCTTTTTAGTTTGACCATCCTTTGCATGTAATATATCCATAAAACCATCAGCGTTGATATCTACAAAACGCATCCCCTCATCAGAAGAATTATCTTCAAAAGGCAAAGGAGGAATCCAATCAGTAGTTGATTGAAGATATTCATTACTAGGAGAATTATAAGTAAATGAAATGTTGTAATATAGGGAGAAATTATCTGAACCATATTCTTTTAGTGACCCCAAAGAATAAGTTGCAAGTCCTAAATCAACATATTCTAAACCATATCTTCTTACAAGCTCGTTAGAAGAAAGAATAGTAATTTCCTTAACTCTTTCTTGTTCTAATTGACGATTGCCCATAAAGTAAATATCTCTGCTCTTGGGAGATGGCTCATACGAAAATAATATCTTGTGTTCTTGCCCATTATTGTAATTAATTTCTTTGAGTAAAGCAACACCTTTTTCTTGCCAAACATCATAATCATAATAGATTGTGTTTCCAAATGTGTCTTGTACGGTAGAGACAAACCACTTAACAGAATATCCTTTTGCTTGATTTGAGTCTAACGTGGTTCCAAAATTATAAGTTACTCCATTTTTTGTAGTTATTGTCCAGTTAGTCTCATCTCTTTCAACCCTAAAATAATATTCTACATCTGACCTATAATCTCCAGATTGATTAAGAATATTATAAGGAGTTCCTTCCAGAACAAGCTCGAAGCGATCATCAGAAACGTCATTGACTGTCCCATTAATATCCCTAAAGATATAACTTTCAGAAAAACTCCACCCTGCACCTAAAGTTCCTGGGCGTGATGTTGCACCTTGGTTATTATAAGAAAGAAAAACTTGCGGAGAAAAACCCCCTGTTCCCTTTGGCACCACTAACGAATGTGAGTATGAAGCACTTCCAGTAAATAATTTAGTAGAGTACTGTCCATAAAGCTTAATCTCAGGGTGTTCTGGAATTACTGGGTTATGAAGGTATGGCTTAAAGTCATCAGCAATAGCTAGAGAAACCATAAGTAGTACAAAAGAAATTAAAAAAAAGTAAAAACGCATATTTACCCTCTAATTCTGAGTTGAATTAATCAGCGCTGACACTTTTGATGTGATCCCAGAAGAGCTTGTATTCACCATATCCAAAGTATATACAACAGGAGTAATGTTAAACAAACCCAATGTACTTTGTTGATCAAATGCAACATTGATGATCCAACGTTGGTTACCATACACTACAACTTTGTCTGCAGTCGCTAATACTTGATTATTGGAAGCATCGCGTAGGTACACTTGTTGATTTGAGTAAACTGTTGCGCCAGGCCAAACACTACTGGTTTGAATCCCTTTGTCAATTGCTGAGATTGTTGTACCTTCTAGATTTTGAATTTGAACCTCTAATTGCGGCGAAGAAGTTTCATTCAAATTATGGTTATTGACACAACTAATATATGCATAAGAGGTTGTTGTTGCAAACTCATCCTGCGATGTTACTGAACAACTATGACTTGTCCCTAATGTTGAAGAAGTACAATCCCTACTAGAGCTCATTGTTGTATAATTGCTATTTGTTGCTGAAACACGGCAAGAAGAATCAACGTCAGTTTCAAGCTTGAATGTTGGAGTTGTATCTTCAGTGCTATAAGGGCTACTTGTATCTCCAAAGGGGATATTACAAGAGGTACAATTTATTGCTGAAATAATTGGAGCATAAGAGTCACTTTGTGCAACTTTAAACTCAAATTGGTCAAATGCACAATTACTACAAGCACTTCCGCTGTCTGCATAAATATGAACACTTTCAATATCTTGAATAGATTTCCCTGAAAAATCTTCTTTATAGACAAAAGTATCGTTAATATATGAATACATATAACTATCTGTAACATTATAATACCATTTAAATTCATGCCACCCAGTGGTCCTTGCAACACTACTTGCTTTTATAGGGTTATCATAAACATAATAACTACTGCTGACTGAAGTTGAGACGCCAAGTAACGTATCATAATTTGTTTGTGTTAATGGTGCAGCATACATATATGCAGAAGAGTCACCTGAATCATAAAACATTACACTTAATGTGTTTGATGCTAATGAACTATTAGAATAGTAATATCTTGGATCCCCTGTACTCCACTTGATTGACATCCCATCTCCGTCATAGTCTGTGCTTGAATCATACACAAAATCTCCTGCTTCTGCTTGAGTCCATCCACCATTAATGATGTCCTCACCATTAGTTGCACTACCACCGTCCCAATTTGTTCCTCCACTATCAAAATCAACTATAGTATCAAGAGCAGTTACAAGACTAAATGAAACCAATAAAAGTAAAGCAAATAAAATTATTTTTCTCATTGTACTACCTCCTCAAGAGATCTTTTAACAAAGAAGGATTCATCTACCTCTTTGAAGTTTTCTTTTGAATTCTTCTCCTGCTTTTTTACGTTCTTACCCTCGACTTCATAGCGAACACAGCTCTCCCCTGAAGAACAAACGCCATCACCATTCCCATCAAAGATACTATCGCAGGTCATCACTACTTTTTTTCCTTTTTGCTCGCTTAAACAACCAAACCCAGGAGTGTTAAGATCAACAATAGCTTCATTTGTATCAATAGTGTACCCTACGGTTTCACATTTTTGTTTACTTACTTCTCTTTTTTCTTTTCCTGTAACACATTCTACTTCTTGTGGCATCATCACATGCTTACAAGTAGAATTCAATGCAGAATTTTCACAAACAAGTGTTGCCTTTTGCTCAGTACATAATCCTAATGTGTAAATAGTTTCTTCTCTTTTTTCTTCAAAACAGTTCTTTTTCTCTTGAATTTTTTTCTTGGAATCTGCTTTAGTAGCTGGAATTATTGTGTCTGCTGCAATTTCATTCTTAATAGGTTTTTCTTGAATGATAACTTCTGTTGATGAGATGCTTGCTTCAAAATCTGCTGATCCTGCAAAGTCAACACCCACCACATACACTCCAGGAGAAAAGGGAGAAGTGTCCCATTCAAATTCAACATTTCCTTGCTCATCTGTCGTTTTAGTTGACACCGTATTTCCATCTAATGTTAAATCAACTGATTGTTGCGCCAGTGGCACATCATTCTTGTCTGAGAGTTGTGCTTGAATGTCTACCACCTCTCCTTTGATATAAGTAAGAGCTCCAATAACTATCTTTAAGACACTTTTAATAGGATTCTTTTTCTCTTGGAGAAGTTCTGTCTTTTTTTCAACAATAGGCGCTACGACATCTCCAGTAATTACATCCTGTGTTGGAGTGTTAACTGTTTCTTCAACGGGAATTAATGTATCTTCTTTAGTTGGTGTTTCTACAACTTCTACTGGGATAATTGTCTCTTCGACTGGCAGGGTTGTGTTTTTTTTATTTTCGGGAACATCCATTATTTCTTCTGTAGGATTTTGAGTCTTTTCTATTAGGTTTGTTACTTCTTCTGTCTTTCCGATAATCTCTTCTTCAGCTGTTGGTTGTTCTGCTACTGGCTCAGTTAAAGGCACAGTCTCTTCGACAACCTTTGGCGTTACATCTTCTGCTGGGATTACTTCTTCAATAGTTTCAGGAGGGGTCGTTTCCTCAACAATAGGAAGTTCTTGTATTGGAACAACTTTGGAAGTTACCTCGACTGCAGGTTCTAAAGGAGTCGTTTCTTCCACTGCAATATTTTCAGCTAGCAGAACTATCTTCTCGATTGGAGCCGTTTCCTCGACGACAGGATCTGGACTTACGCTCACAACTTCGGGAGCTTGCGTTGTATCTTGTGCAAATGCAAAAGACGAAATCAGTAATACAAATAATAAAGACATTATCGTTTTAGTTAAATTCATTGTATAAACACCCCAAAAAAACTCAAAGAAGAGTTTGGGCTACGTCCGGAATAAGTTCCGGACTACGATGATTATTACTTTAATCATCCTTT
>CAYFMM010000002.1:0-192291 GCA_964344285.1 uncultured Methanosarcinales archaeon
TTGCATGCTTATCAGAAATCAGTATACCTTTTTCTACCTTTCCGGACAGAGCCTAAAAAAGAAAGTAAATTATAGGCTTTATGATGCGTCAATTATATCAAGGAATAGCTACAATTGCAACTGCTCTAACACTAGCGTCAGGATGTAAAATTATCCCTACTGTCAGACCATGGGATGAGAAAGAGTTAGTAGACCGAATTTTGAATGAAGAGAATGCGCGAAAGGTTTGTTTTAAAGATCAGAAGGGAACAAAATACGAAGTCTCCAGAGAGAGAGAAGGGGTTGCTTACTCAGTTGACCATACTAACGGGACTGGAGTGATTATTTATGATAAAGACAATAACGGTTTAGGCGGAGACGGAGATAGAGTTTCAATTACAATAAGAGTAGGCTATTCAGCTCAAGAGATTGTAGGAAAAGCAACAGGAGAAGGTGGGTTTAACTCAGTACCGTACCATATAGCAAGAGATATTGATAAATTACGCAAAGACTCAAAGAATAAATGTAAACCAACTGTTCTTTAAATTTTTTAAGAAAATAAAAAAAGAATCCTGCCCGAGAATTCGTACACAGGGGGTGGTGTAACAAGAAGAGTACGGGCAAGATTTTTGAATGGAACTTAGGAGCAAACACTCTGCTCCCACGAACTATTAAACACCTAAACCAACTCGATTCCTAGCTCCTGACTTAAGGATTGGGCACGTTGCTCGGTTTTCTTTTGATCCATTTTGCCCAGGATCCAAGGAGAGTTAACACCTGTAATGATTGTCATTACAGTCATTTTTCCTTTCATTTCATCCATAACACGAGCTCCCCAGATTACATTTGCATCATCATCTAAGGATTCTGTTACAAGTTCACCGATTCTAGATACTTCATCTAGTGTCATGTCTGGTCCACCAGTAATGTGGATTAGTGCTCCGGTTGCTCCTTCGTAGTTGATATCAAGTAAAGGATTGGATAATGCTCCTTTTACTGCTTCATCTACTCTGTTGTTTGTATCTGAGCTTCCTACACCGATAGCTGCAACACCACCGTTGGACATGATTGCTTTTACGTCAGCATAATCTAAGTTTACTAAGGAAGGAACTGCAATTGTTTCTACAATACCTTTGATCATTGTTGCAATTAGTTCGTTTGCAACAGCAAATGCTTGCTGAATAGGTAAGTTTCCTGCAATTTGAACTAGTCTGTTGTTATCAATTACAATTACTGTGTCAGTTACTTGTCTTAGTTGTTGTAAACCAAATTCTGCTTTATCGCATCTTGCTCTTTCAATGTTAAACGGCATGGTAACTGTTCCGATTACAATTGCACCTGTATCTTTTGCAACTTGTGCTACTACTGGAGCTGCACCTGTTCCGGTTCCTCCACCCATACCAGCACATACAAATACCATGTCTGATGTTTTAAGAGCTTCTTTAATTTGCATTAATGATTCTTGTGCAGCTTCTGCTCCTCTTGATGGGAATCCTCCACATCCTAGACCTCTTGTACATTCTTTTCCAATTAAGAACTTACGATCTGCACCTGTAATATTCAAGTGTTGATGATCTGTGTTTGTAGCAATGATTTCTGCGCCTTTAACGCCTTTTTTGTATAACCATCCTACCATATTGTTACCAGCGCCACCTACACCAATAACCTTAATGTTTGCCTGACTCATGTTTTCGAAGTCATTTTCAGCCGGCATGCTTTCCAATGCTTTTTCCACAACAAATTCCATATTTTACACCACCTTTTATAGTTTAGTTTTTTGTTCACCCCCTCTTGGGTGCCCGTGTCGTGTCATGTTTAACACATAACTATTATATTTGAAACTATGTTTTACAGCATATAAAATATTATATACTAGTTTAACATTCTACTTTCTAGAAGTCACCAACTTCGAAACCAAACAAACCAATACCAAGAAACCAAAATCTAATTTAGATCGTTACCAGCGAACTAAATTTACCAAACCTAATTTGTAATAATCTTGAAAACGGGTACCAAACCGTTTCAAACACCCAAACCTAATTTTAGTAAATCTATTTGAGTATTTAAATATTTCTATTCAGAAGAATATAATTTTTCTCATAAAAGATTCGAGAAAATCACTCTTTTTTTTGTAAAGATTCTTTTGCTTTACCGACGACAAACTTAGCAGTTTCTTTAAGCGGCTGTGTTGCTGCATGTGCCTTTCTTGCAAGAATTGACGCAACATCACCCATATATTTTGCAGGGTCACGTAATTTACTTCTCCACCCACCCAAGTACGTAACTGTCTCCAAAGGATATTTTGGAGGCCTTGGAGGCACTTCTTTAGGATGCCCTACAACAATAATTGCCTGAGGCCTTATTTCTTCAGGGATGCCACAAATAGATTTGATTGCTTCTTCATCAAAAGCGCCAATCCAAGTACTGCCAAGGCCTAAAGAATGGGCTTCTAAGAGCATATTTTGTGCTGCAGCCGCACAGTTTTGAATAGTATAAAGACGCTCACCACGCAGGCCATAGTAACGCTCTGCCTTTTCAGGTTCAGCACAAATCACTATATGTGCTGCTGCTGGAGCAATGTCGTATTGTTCATGACATGCTTCTGCAATAGCTTGTCTTTGTGCTGGTTTAAAGCAAACAATAAACTTCCAATTCTGAATATTCCCACAACTTGGAGCATGTCTTCCTGCATCAATTACCCGTGCAATTTTCTCCCAGGAGACAAATTTATCTTGGTAATGTTTGATTGTTCTTCTTGATTTAATTAAATCTAGGATATCCGACATAAGTAAAACGAATGATTTAGAGTATTTATATGTTACTTTTTTATGATTATAAGTGGGGTCAGCAGCGCCCATCGAGGTGCATTACGTACAAACCAAAAACCCAAATTAAAAAGACGTAATAAGAGGCACCGTGCTCTGCTGACCCAAAAAAGAGCTCAAATTTCTTATTTGAAATGAGATTTCATTTTTGAAAATTAATTCCAAAAGAGAAATGCATATAAACCCACAGTAAATTTCTTAGCATAGGGTGAAAGGATGTATAAACAAGAATTATTAACAGAATTAATCGATAGTAAAATTGCAGCAGTTCTTAGAGTGATGTTAAATGCAAGTGAAGAACTATATCTAAAAGAGATTTCCACCAAAAGCAATGTGCCCATCACATCAGTATTTCGAATTTTGAATCAACTAGTAGAAATGGACGTGCTTGAAAAGAAAGAGTGGAAAAACAGCAAAGTCTACAAGTGCAAGCAAAACGAGAGAGTTGATTTTCTCAAAGAATTATTCCATGAAGAATTTGATGGAGTTAGGGTGTTTTTAGATCAAGTTAGAGAGATGAGTAGTGTCTCAAGTGTGATCATGCAAGGAGAAAGGAGCAAGGATCGAGCTAATGTGCTTTTAATTGGCCAAAATATCAATGTTGAAAAAGTAGACAGTATTTGTGATGAGTTACGCAGACACAACTTTGACCTAAGTTATTTGACACTTACAAAAGAGCAGTATGAACAGATGTCAAGAATGGGCATGTATACTAAAGGACATAAAATTTCGTAGAAAATTTAAGCCCTTTATATATACAAAAGGCGCAAAATTCGGATGGAATTCTTGAGTCTTTTGGCATATGCCGGTGAGAAAAAAGTGTTGAGATGAGGCCAGAGTTCTTTTAAAGAAAACGCTTTTTAAAAACCCATGCAAGTTAGAAAGTTTCAAAAAAGAGATTTAAGTGAGATCAAAGAAGTTTTCACGAGTTCATTCTTTAAACCCGATGAGAGGAGATACGCACCACCGCATATAACAAAATTAGAAGAAGATCTAAGAGAAGACGATTGTGTTGTTGCAGAAAATGGAAGCACATACGCAGGTTTAGTATTAACATCTTATTTTAGAGGAGATGCCTTTCCAGAAAACTATGTTGCAAGAGAAGTGATGAGACAACTCAGGGAAAAAGGCAAACCAGAGGTGAATCCAAGTGACAAAGTTGCATACTTCCATTGTTTGGGCGTTGAACCAAGATTTAGAGAAAAGGGCATCGGGACTTTGTTAGTTTCAAAGGCAATAGAACAAGCAAGAGAAAAAGAGGCTTCATTAGGCATCGTTGAGTGTGTAGAAAGCTCAAGAAGCTTGTTTATGAGAAATGGATTTACACCGTTTTATGAAAGATACACAGGAGAACATAGGATTACTTACCAGGCGATGAAATTTTAGTTTTCTTAATAATTATTTTAAAGTAGATGGGTTTTTGAAGGAATATGTTAATGGTAGTACCATATGAAGACCAACACAGAAGCCAGATGCGAGACATTTTTGAAGCATCATTCTTAAGCCCCCTAGATGAAAGAAGAGAAGCAAAAAGGATTAAACAATGCAGAGATTCATTTGAATCACTATTTAAAAATAGAAGGAATAGAGGATATGTTGCAAAAAGATTATACACTGAAAGAGTTGAAGGAGTTGGATTTGTGACAGTCAAGGAGTTTGGAGAAAAAACTGCCATTCAACCATTTATGGGCCACTTAGAAGATACAGTGAAGTTTGCAAGAGAAGCATTAGAAGAAAGGAAAAGTTCAATTAGTAGTGGCAATGTAGAATATAGAAACATTAATCCAGACGCACCACTTCCAAGAGAAGGAGAAAAGATAGGATATTTTCACACATTAGCTGTGGATCCAAAAGTTAGAAGAAGAGGAGTTGGCATGAATTTAATAAGCGGAAAATTAGAAGCATCTAAGATCTTTGGAGCAAAGGTAGGGATCGTTAGTTGCACTCAAGATTCAGGGAGCGAAAATATTTTTGAGGCATTAGGATTTGTTAGAGCGTTCACATATAAACAAGAAGGACAGGAATATAGATACATGACTAAAAGATTTACAGAATAAACATAACCAAAGACGTTAATACTAAAATAAGCCCTAAGCCAATTGTAGGATAAGAGATTTGTTCTCCAAGACTAAGATTTTTGAAGTTTTTTAATTTGCTAAGAACAAAGTTTGTAAAATTATTAAGTTTAAGATTAATAGTATTAAGTGATTGTTTGAAATCCATAAAAAAAAGGTAAAGAAAAAGAGTATAAAAATCTATTGTTCTGCTGGTTTTTCCTGCGCTTTTTCTTCTGCAGGTGCTTCACCCAAAGGAGCTGCTCCTGCCTTAGTAACTTTAAGATTTACTTGACGAATGATTTTTGTGATCATTTCACCACACACAGTTCTTCTTCGAACTAAACCTTTTTGGTCTTTTCGAGTTGGTTTTTTACCTACTTTTCTTTTTTTACCGCAAAAGCCCACACTTTTTCCAATTAAGATTCTTTTACGTGGTTCTTGAACTCCTTTTCTCATAGGAAAACCACATTTGTCTGAACCGCCTGTGATTACAAATTCATACCCAGGGAAACCCAGTTCATCTCCAGAAACTGTTTGGTTAATGCGTTTTTTTAATAATGCATCTGCGTGTGCATCTTTTAATTCAATTTGATGGGTTTTTCCATCTGTATTTCCAATAACTGCTTTAAATTCAACCATTTTTATTCTCCCCGAGGTTAAAGTCGGCTTCTTCTTGCCAACACATCTTGTTGATGACCTCAGCTAAGGTTTATTTTAGAGGATTATTTATAAAGATTTTGGTGGAAGATATTAAGAATTAGTTTATAGCACAAGCTAGTAGTAAGCCAGCGAAAAGTGCATCTTTTTATTGTTGTAAACTTTGCAGTTCATTCTGTAATGTCTGATGCTGTTCTTTTAAGGAAACAAGTTTTTGTTTTTTGAATTCATTGATCTGATTTCTACTTGCGTCCCATTCAAGTGGCTTGATACTACGCTCTAAGGAGAAGAGCTGTTCTTGTAGTTCAAGGATACGTTCTTTTGACATAAGTAGAGTATATGTATTGAATTATATAAATATTTAGGGACAAATGAGCTGAATTGAATAAAATTAAGAACATAGACAAAGACCAACTCAAGGAGCTAGCCTATATTCCCGCACAGTATATTTTTCTTTAAGAGCAGCAATAACATCTTCCCAGGCCATATCGCTTACAACCACATTCACACCCTCAGCAATTTGAGAAGGCTTAAGATCCATTAAGATGTCAGCTTCTAACATCCCCACTAAGAGGGAAGTCCTAGTAGTTTGAGGATGCCAACGATTCAAGTGAGAAGTTGTGTTTTCTTCATCAACTACGACTTGCAGTTCCCCCTCCCCGAATTCTGAATTATAGGGTCCTAAAGACACATAAGGCATTGAAGATGGTTTAGGAGACAGATCAGATCTACCTTCCATGTAAATTACATTAAAACCTTTTGAGTTCAAATAATTAACTTCCCCTGAATGCAAGATTATTGGGCCAGTGTTAGAAGGGTCTAACGCCTCAGGATGTACTGTTCTAAAAGAGTAATTAGAATCCAAAGGGTTTGTTATTAGTTTTTCTTCCATTTTAATTAGAAATCATCTTTTTTTTAAAAATTTAACCTGCATATATTTACTATATAGCCAAGTGTTTTAAGCCAATGGAAGAAAATTAAAGTATGAATGAAATATTTTTGAAAAAAAGCGCATTTATTGTGATGACCATTGGGCTTGTTAGTTTGTTTTTATATTCTGAGAGTATTGAACTCGAGAGCGTGACTATAATAGATGAGATTCCAGCCGAGGAGGTTGTAAAGATGCAGGGGACAGTAAAAAAGATTTCACAACAAGAAAATGTTTTATTTCTCACATTACAAGGATTTCAAGAAGTAGAGACAGAAGCAATTTTGTTTACAGATAAAGAGATTAGGCTACAAGAAGGCGATTTTATAGAAGTGCAAGGAGAAGTTGAAGAATATAGAGGAGAAAAAGAAGTGATTGTGAATTGGATTAAGAAAAATTAAGATCTGCGATACAAGAGATGCCTATCTTCTCGAAGATGAGTGTCTTGAATGCCGAAAAGTTCAGTATCCATTCTTCCTTCACGATAATTTGCAAACAAGTTCAAAGGGTTTAGCGCACGTGCAATTCTTGCAGCGCCATAAAGCCAAGAATTCGAGGAATTATTAGAGCCCCCACCAGAGCTATTCTTTTTTTGTAAAGAAGAATAAAGACCAATTAATTCATCACGTAAGGGACGGTCATCTCGTTGCCAAGGAACAGCAGTTGCTTGTAAGAGTGGTTCAAATAAAGGACCATATCCTTTTTCTTCAAGTTTTGCAGCCCATCTTGCATGAATCTTATCTTCCTCAGGAAGACGATAATTCAGAGCAGCAAAAGTTGACATCCAACGCACACGTGCATCGCGTCTACCATCACCTTCTTGAGGTTTGAGCTCAGAAAAAAGCATTTCACCCGTAAGAATTTCATAGACCATTGCTGCAACAGACATTTTATCCGTGTCTTGCCACTCAGCATCTTGCCTATATTTTTTGTGTGCATCCATTGCACCATTTACTTTAGGCAAAGACAACACTTCATTCCCTAACGCTGCCAGATAGAGTGTAGGATGAATATTTTCTGGAGCAGAATATGCAGGAGTCCCCACAATCATCCCGTCATCCATGTTGACTGCAAGATAATCAGCTCTTCGTTGTGCAAAATCTTTCCACTTTATTGTATCTGTATCGCCACCTTCCCGAGATAGAATCTCTTCTAATTTTTGAGGGGTTGGCGCCACTTTTGTTGCAATCCCAAAGTCAAATGCAGTAAGATGAGGATTTTTTTTCTCATCAAAGGAGACAAAGAGATTTTCAGGTTTATAGTCCCTATGAATTATTCCCGCGTCATTCATTGTTTCACGTAATTGTTGAACTTGAATTGCAATTGCAAGACGTTGAGTTGGACTCAAATCAGTTTCTTTTAAATGATGAGCAAGTGTTTTATCTGCAACATATTCCATCGTGATTGGAAACAGAGGTGCGTTACCATCTTCAATTTGGTGAACACGAGTAATTGCAGGATCATCATGCGTCACCCAATTTAAATAACGAGCAAGGTTGAAATCTTGCAAAGCCATTTTACGAGCTTTTGCAGTTGGTAAAGAAGTATTAGATAACTTTACTGCAAGGCGAGATTCTTCCTCTAATTCCAAGCCATTTTTCTCTAGAAGTAAAACACTTCCAAAAGCCCCCGCATCTAAAGGTCTTGTACTATATCCTTTTGCTTTAACACTAGCAACATAATGTGACCATGCATCCCGATATCCTGTAGCTGGGGCTGCGATGGTTTGTGTTTCTCGTGGTGAATTTGCATTTGGTTGCACGCGTAAAGACCTCTTAAGAATTTCTAAATCTTGAGGGTCTAAGTCTATTGCTGTTGGTACTGTTGCTGAAACTTGTCTTAATTGTCCACCATGTCTTCGATTTCGATTATTCATTTTCCATTACACCATATACTGCATATGCGAGTTTTGGGATAAAAGTGAGCCAATTATATATCTAACCAATATCTAATATATTTAGTATATCTTTTTAAGACAAAGATATCTTTTTGTCGTAAATTTTATAAAAGACTTAAAGAAACAAAAAAACATGAAACGTAAAATCATCAAACAAGCACAAGGATCAAGCACAATTATTTTACCTATCAAATGGATTAGAGAACATAATTTACAGCCAGGAGAAGAAGTTGAAGTTGATGAAGAAAATGGTAAATTGACGATTCAACCAAGGAAAACAACCGTTGAAAAAAAAGAATTATCCCTAAAAATCCCTGCCTCTGAAGAGACATATGTGAGAACAATGATCGTAAATGCATATCGGTCAGGATTTGACATAATCCATGTCCAATATGGTGGAAAAGAAGATACGTTACATGAAATCATTGACAAATACTTAATTGGTTTTGAGATGCATATTGTAAAAGAAGGGAATTATACCATAGAAGCCGTGAGTGAGCCGAGCACAAATAATTTTGAAGAAATTTTACAACGCCAGTTTCATTCTATAAGCTTAATTGTGTCTAATTTAAATGGAGAAGAATCGGTTGTGATTAAAAATGTACAAAAGGTGCAAAGATACGATAATTTTTTGAAAAGGTGTTTATCTAAGCGACGACAAAATAGCCCAGAGCTATGGCAATTATTAAGTAACATCACACAAATTGCAAGAGCTTGTGTACATTGTAAGAAATTTATAGAAGAGAATGAGATTGTCTTAAAAGAGAGAGTTATGCAAGAACTGACAAGAATGTTTTCTTTACTAAAGCAAGCCTTTTTACGTAAGGATATTAGTTATTTACAAGAGCTCCATACACGTGAAAAAGATATCGTGTATAGAGAGGAAGAATTTTCAACGCAACCACAGTTAGCATACTTGATTAAGAATCTTGCAAGAGTTATTTACATTGCTGGGAGTCCACTTACAGGATGGATTCACCGAACAAAGTTTCAAACAAAGTGAGATTGTGCTCTTTTAAGATAATTTCCAACCACGTTGGGAGGCATACCGTGACTTACTTTTGCCGAAGCTACACGCACACTCCGTATTCCTGCAAGAAGGTTAGCTTGGGCAGAGAAAGTACCTAATTCTTCTGTAATCGGAGACAAAGGATTATTAAAACCACGATTTGCAATAACATGAGGTAAGTTTTCTAAACAGTATAAAGCAAAGCGGGCATGTTCGCCCGATTTAAGAGAGCCAATACTTGCTAATTGTTGTGCAGGAGAAGAAACTTGAACGTGTCCAAAATCATAACCGATTACAAAATCACCACTAACCACATAAGTGTTTTCCTGCTTGCGATCAATATCTACAAGACATTTAGTCCCTTCAGGTAAATCACGCAATCTCTCTTCTGCTTGAAGATAAGGTTTTTTTAAAGCACGGAATTGTTGAAGTACATCAGGTGAAGTCTCTTTAGCACGTCCCATCAATTCTTCAAAGGGAATAACCTCAGGGCGAGGGTTAAGAGAATAAAGAAGGTTTTCTTTTTCTTCTTGTAATAAGATTTGTGCCAACGATGCATTAAATATTGGGACTGCAAGCCCATTTTCCCTTAGTTCTGCAAGGCCAAGGGGACGACTTGAAGCATATTCAATAAATAGATCTTTACACACACCAGCATACTTTTGAAAGTCTTTAATGTCAATTAATCCCTGGTTTTGTACACCATACGTAATAAGACCTGCTGTCTCTGATTCATTGTCAACTTCAAGACTATGAGGAACAACAGTAATTGGCCTAAGCAGACTATGTGCTCTTCGTTGTTGTAAATGAACATATTCTTTTACCAAGTCTAATGTTTTTCCTATTTTAAGATACATTGTTGTAGGACCTAAATCCGCATCAATAGTTGAATAACGAACAACACAACCAGTTCCAGTGTGAGTGTTGACTGCAACATCTTTTGAATTTCCAGTGGATAAAATATTCGCTGCTACTTCCAACCTATCTTCAGGAACTCCTTTTTTTGCAAGGCGAGAGATTAAATCATCAGACCCGACACCAATTACTGATCGAATAGCAGCACGAACAGAAGTTAGATCCGATACAAGTGAATAATCAGCAGAGAGTACTGCATTTTCACCATAAAGCACCATAGAAGCGACAGTGTTGGGAGAAGTGATACTTTCAAAAGAACCACCATCCATTTGAGAACGTGAAACACGAACTGCAAGAGTTGCCCCACTCCCTCTTTCAAGAGAATACAAAGATGCATCACCTACGTGAAGGTAAGGACGCGAATTAGCTTTAGATAGTTTGTTGTATACATTAAGCAGTGCTTGGGCTGCTTGTGGTGCTGTAGTCCAGTAAACCTGTTGTGAAGATTTCATTTGTAATGAGAGAAAACACTTACCAAACCACCTTTGTTAATAAGAACTAAATGAGGGTTTATTTTAAAAGATTTATTGTCTAAAAGGAAGAAAAAAGAATTAATATCTAAAAAGAGTTATTTGAATTTATCTGAGAGGAAGCACCCATACCTGTTGTTTGATCCTTTTGCTCAGTTACTAATTCTTTAAACGCTTCTTCAATTTCTTTGTGTTTCCAACCTGTTTTTTCCATTAAAATTGCACGGATATCTTCGTCAGTTGTGCCCATTACATGTTCTTTTTTAATCCAAGTTTTAAGTTCTCGTAGATCATACACCATTTTAGGTTTTTTATGATAGTAGATTAGTGCAATTAAACCAATGATTGCTGCAAGTAAGATGACACCTGCTCCAATGTAAAGAAGGGTCTTATAACGATCAAAAAATGACGTCGCTGTAGGTTGTTGCTGAGGACTTAAAGGGATTTGCGGAGGAAGTAAATCACCTGAAACTCTTGAAGGAAGAAGACCTGAGTCGCCTGCACCACATGTTTTTTGCGTATCAGGTTGTAAAGCTAGAGTGCTACAAGCGTGTTCATCAACACAAGTCCTTTGTTGAATGCCATTAGAACAAGCTGACCAAGCTGAACAGATCCAAGACTCATCACAAACGTCACATTCTTGTGTTTCAATTCTGGGTTGTTTGCCACAAGGACTAATATCAACACATTCCCTTACTTGTTGTAGATCAGAATTACAATATGACCAAGTGCCACAACTCCACCTAGCTCTACAAAAATACCCACCACTTCCACCAGAAGAACCACCTGAGCTTCCTGGAGCTGAGCCACCAGAAGTTGGAGGCGGAGCTGCTGTAGTTGTTGTACAGCCAGGAGAGTTTAAACAGAATAATTGAGACGTACTTCCAGAAACACATTCTACGTTAATAGAATACGTTCCATCTTCAGGATTTGAAGCAGTGTTATAGGTTCTAGTGTAAGTCCCCACACCTCCTGAAAAATAAATTTGCCTATTGTCTGGACCGATTATTTCAAGAGTCGAGGGTTCTGCACAGTTAACAACAATGGAAACAATTTCATTATCAAGATAATCAGTTGTTGTACCAATGTCAATGGTTTGAGCCTGAACTAAAGCCAAGGAGAGTAAAACAAGAGTTAGAAAAATAAAAGTTACACGTTGAGTTCTTGTTATTGTTTGCATTTTATGTTTGAATTTTTAACTAATCTTTTAACTTAAGATGATTCCTTGTTCTGTTGTTTGCACTGCATCTAAACTTTCAGTAAGCACGCCTGATGCATCTGGTGTATAATCAAAAATAATTCTTGCAAAGTTTCTTGCTGCTTGAGACGCTGGTGCATCTTGAACAAGAACTTCTCTTTGTGCCACGTAATTAGTGCCAGTTGGATTATAGCTGATTAATGCGTCGTAATTTGTTACATCTCTTACAACCTCTCGTTTGAAAGCAAGGATTACATTATTTGCATCATAGAGTGTTGTGTAAATTGTTAGTTGAGGGATTACTGCACCTGATTCAGAACTAAGTGTAGAACCAAAATTCACAGTTGGACTACTTGCAATTACAGGTGGAGCTACACAAGCACCAACATCAATTTGACATGTTACAGGATCACAACTTAGACTTCCTGTTGCTCCAGCAACTGTTTGAGAAGCACAAGTTGCTGCTCCAAAGTTTGTACCATCACATTCTTCTCCAGCATCAATTACAGTGTTTCCACAGGTTGTTGGAGGAATTGTTACCGCTGTACAAGTTGCAGTTGTAAGGTCACAGGTTCCAGATGCGCACATTGAGTCAGTAACACAAGTATCACCACCTACCAAGTTTTGACATGCAGCATTGCCATCACAATCCAAATCTTCACAATCTACTGGACCGTCACTATCATCATCAAAGCCATCATCACAAATTAATTCTGTTGCGGTAGGAGGAGGAGTTGTTGTACATTGAGTTACATCAAAATTACAAGTTGCATCACAACTTAACACACCCCCAGTAAAGGTTGAAGCCGGATCATAGTCAGTACAGTCTAGGCCTGCTGCATAAGAAGGCGTAGCACTGAGATCACATTGTTCAACTGTTGAATCGAATAAGCCGTCGCCACAAGTTGTTGGAAGACTAGAGGTTGGGACACATAGTTGAGTTGAAGAATCACAGACTCTTCCCGCTGGACAAGCATTAGGATCTAATGGATCGCAAGGTGAAAGGCATGTGTTTAAAGAAGGATCCCATGCACCACCTGCTGTTGTACACGCTCCAGAAGTTGTACAACCTATAAGGTTAGTGATATCACAAAAGGAGATCACACAAGTTCCAACGCCAGCAACAGCTGCAGATAAATCACAAACTTCCCCACCAGAACAATCAGAATCTGTTCGACAAGTACTAGTTGTTGTAAGAGTACAGGAATCACCTAATGTTGGGTCACATGCCCGGCATGTCAAGGAGGTTGTATCACACACATTTGTACCTGGACAATCAGTGTCTGTTACACAACTTAAAGCAACACAAGTGTATGTTGGTGTAGCACCAGAATTATCACACATAGGAAGAAGAGGATCTGCAGTACAGTGCGCATTTGCAGTACATTCTTGAACAACAATTGGATCACTAATACCATTTGTAATTAAGTCAACACTTGCAGTTGAGTCTAGGCTAAAGACATCAAAGGAATTGAAATTAAAATTGTAAGTTCCTGGTGATTGAGGTGCAATAGAGATTAGCGCAACCATAAAATTGCCAGTTTGTGCATTCGTTGGGTTAAAAGTAGTGTAATCAAAGTCAATTACTGACCCTGTTGCTGTATCAGTACAACTTCCAAGTGGAGTTCCCAAAGAGGAACTTGTCTCCCAAGTAGATAAACCTGAGCTCTCGACAATCGAGGTCACATCTGCACAACTTAATGAAGGGTCAAGTGCAAGTTGAAACATGACACTTACAGTCTCAGCAGTCCCAATGTTTGATCGAATTTCAAGGTTAATATTATCAGAAAGTCCAATGGCAACTGTCGGTGTACTAATTCCTGCAGTGTTTAAATCTCCAGTATAAAATGCTCTTCCTGCTAATTGATCGGAGAAAAGTAAGAAAAGGCTTAGAATTAAAATTGCAATTACTGCAATACCTGCAATGATCCAGATCTTTTTGTTTGAGTTTTTTTGGGGCAAATACATCGATTGATTTTGTGTAGCCAATTTTTGTAGAGGAATACGGTTACCAAGATAGGCCTTTGTATTTGTTCTCTGGTTTATTCTAGTAGGTCTTACGATTCTTTGTGCATCTAATTTTGCTTTTAGTTGTTTTGTTGCAGAAAGGTTAGATCTTTTAGTAGAGCTAACACTAGAACGGATAGGACGTTTGGAGATCCTTGAAGTCGTTTTTGGTGTTCTTTGTGTCCCTTTTTTCATCGTTCTTTTTTTTGCCATTGTAAACCTCTATTTTACCTCTTAAATTAATCCTGCTGCAGTCATGAAGTTTCTTAGAGATGCAACTACTTGTGAAATTATTTGCCCCACAGATAAGGAGTTATCATTAAGTGTGTTTGAAATTTCTTGTACTGTTGGAGTACATAAACCCCGTACTTCATCTCTTGCTCCGTCACAAGTACAACCTGAAGCCGCTACGTCTTGGTTATCTGTACAAGATGTTGCTGGAGGTGGAGTTGTTGCAACTGCACACGTCCCACTTACACATGAACCTGAAGCACACATAGAACTATCATAACAAAAGGAACCATCAGCCAAGTTAGAACATACACCAATTGTTGCACCGTGACATTGTGTGTCTTGACAATCTATTCTTCCATCCCCATCATTATCATTCCTATCTTGACATAATGCAGGAGTGTTTTCTGTTGTTGGAGTTGGAGCCGTACAAGCCGATGTATCTATTTGACAGGTTACAGGGTCACAAGATAAACTTCCTCTTGAGCCTGCTCCAACTTCAGAAGCGCAAGTTGCTGTCCCAAAGTTTGTGCCGTCACATTCTTCTCCTGCATCAATGTTACCATCCCCACAAGTAGGAGCTGCAACAACACTTAAAGTAGAAGCTCCAGGTAAAGCAGTTGTTGATCCTTGAAAAATAACTCCACCTGTAAAAACACCTGATGTTGCAGTTGTGGGAGCAGTTACGACATAAGAATGAACCGGTGAAGCTGGAATTGAAGTTAATGCCAACTTAAGATTTTGTCCGTTTTGTCTAAAAGAACCTACATCCGAGATTATCCAACCTGCAGGAACTTTTTCATCAATAGCATAGAAGAGCTCTCCTGCTGCAGGAGTTGCAGTAATTGTAACTGTCACAGTATTCCCTTGAGTCGCTGGGTCTGGACTAAAGGAACGTGTTGCAGTCCCTGCAAAAGCCATGGGCAGAAGTAGTGCAATTAACGCCACTACGATTATTAATTTCATATTTGTATTTTTCATCATCTTAGCACCCCGAGATATACCAATTATCAATTACTTGGAATAAATCTGTTATAGTTGCAGTACCCGCGTACCAACTGTCGATATAGGAAAATAATTCTGGAACATCAATACAACCACTGTTATCTGTATCGCCTAAAAGAGTAGAAACTGTTGTACAACCAGTAGTATCGATTTGACAAGTAGTGGGATTACAAGAGAGAGTTCCTCCAGTAAAAGAGCCAATATCATCGCATGCAAAACCCTGTAGGTCTGAGCTATCACATTCTTCATTACCCTCTATAATACCGTTCCCACAATTAGGAACAATTATGTTTACCGTTCTTTGAGTAGGATCTTGAGAAGCACTAGTGGCGTAAGAACTTCTAAGGGAACCAGAAGCTACCATCCTATTAAAAAAGAATTCTACTGATCTTGGACTTGTCCCTGCTTGGTAAGTTGCAGTTGCAAATAACAAGTTATTACCAACTACAAAGTTAGTTCCTGAGAGAAGTTCAGGAAGAGGTCTCGTCTCAGCATAACGCCATCTAAAATTTTGAGAGACATCATTAATAGTAGATGTAGTTGAAAGTAAATTCTCTCCTTGTTGAGAAATTCTCGTAACTCCACTACTAGAGTAGTATTCAAATTCTGCATAAGTAAGAGCCTCGTCAGTTGGAACATCCAAATAAACTTGCACATCAAAGGTCTCCCCTACGTAAACAGTTTGAGGGACTACAACACGGAAGTTTACAGTTGCTTGAACACTTGTAACAACTAATGAAAATATAATTAATAAGAGTAAGAAAAATTTGAATTTATTGGTTTTTATTTTCATAATCTAACACCTAAAACTGGTTTGTGAGGTTCTGCCATTACTACATAAGTGTAAGTCACTAAAAACACGACAAGCTTGCTGATTGCTTGAACCACAATTTGGTTGAGGGTTGTTGATTAGACTAAATATAAGTTGCTGCACAGCTGCATCTAGTCCATCAAGTATTCCATTACCATCAAAGTCATTGTAAAGATTGTTTGGCAAGTTTGGATCTTGGCAGGTAAAGGAAGTTTGTCCTGCTTGCCCATTTCTACAGATAAAACCCACTGAATGAGAGCAAGCAGTTTGTTTGTCTATTCCGCAAGTAGGTTGTGTTGCTGCTCCAGTTACAATTACGCTAAACGCATCTAAATCAAATTGAGTAATATCTCCATCTCCGTTAGTATCCCCTATTGGAAGATAAGAAACATAGGTACAAGCCATGTCTAGAGCACAATCATCGTCATTACAATCATATTGTCCATCTAAGTCGTTATCGATTGTATCTGCACATTGCGTTTCAGTTGTTGGTGCACATCTTGGTAAAGAACTACACTCAGAGTCATCACAATCCACAAACCCATCTTGGTCATCATCCATATTGTTGTCACAAACTTCTAAAGGAGGCAATTGTGAAGGATTATGAACTGCAAGATTAGCGATTGTTCCTGGAAATAATATAGTGTCATAAACACGAATTTCATCTAAGTGGCCGTTTAATCTAGTGCTTGCTTCTGCACCAAAGAAGAGTGTTTGAGCATTAGCCGTCCTTAAATTTAAGTAATCAGTCCCTTGTTTATTTGCACTCCCAGTAGTTGCATATGGGACTGAATAAGCTGGAGCTGCAAATCCATTTACTGTAAGTGTATGGCTAAAACCCTGAACGATGTTGCCCGGAAGAATCGGGTCTATTTGAATTGCAATATGGTTCCATTGATTAGGCCTAATTCCGGACTTAGTCATTGCTTGATTTCCGTTAACATACAATTGAACTGCACCATCAGCATAGAATAAAGACAGGAATGCAGTCGTCCTTGTGGGCGGTAGTTTACTAGAACCCCATTGTAAAATCCCTTGACTTGTAAGAGAAGATGTTGGTTTAAACCAGAAACTAATTGTGCGAGAAGTAGTTAATTGCCGAGGAAAGGCGTAAGGAATTGATAAAAAGCTAGAGCCAGGTGTTGCATATGCACCACGTTGTGTCGAATAAGTATTTAAAATACCATCTGTTGGAATAACTGATGCAGATCCAATAACACTTGCAGTAGTTGCTGTTAATGTTCCTTGGTTTGTGATTCTTGAGCCACTTGTTTGCGCGGTAAAAGGGAAGTAAAGCTCCACTGGAAGAGTTGCAAGGTTTTGGACAATCTGAGTTTGAGTTGATGTATCAGAAGTAGTTTGAATTGGTGTTTCTGTTGAGCCTAATTTATCAAGTAGAGAACCTCCAACTGCCCCCGCAGGCTCTAAGCCCCTAATAGGGTCTTTTTGAAGATCTGAAACCAACCCTTTAATTTCACTACAAGGAGTGTATTGAGAAGGCCAAGGAGAAGTTACACCAGACTGCACCTCTTGACAACCCGTTATATCCAATGTACCAAAAGCATTATTCCTTCCTGAAATTCGTGATGCAACGTTACATACAACATCTGATTCTGAATTAAAACAAACCTGGTTATCCTGGATTGTTGAAAGATCTGCGTTATTGATTACAAGACCTTGTTTATTGCCATGAATACGATTATTTGATAATTCTAAACGTTTAGGAGAACTTAGTACAATTCCAAAGACATTTGAAGTGAGTGTATTTTCAGTTAATTTTAGGTCAGTGATTGAGACTTCTTTGTTTAAACTAGTTGCCTGAATTGCAAAATCATAATTTGTAAAAGTACAACCCTGGATTGTTACACTATTGCTCTTGATTAATGCACCATAATCACCTTGAGATGCACTGCCATCAATTGTAAAACCTGGTTCACATTTTATTGTCACTGCACGATTTTCAATGTTAAAGCAAGTTTGTCCCTTAGAAGCTAAGTCAGTAATCACACGATACTCTACAAAAGGTTCAAGCTCAATCCCTTCATCAGTCGGGCATGCTGTTAATTCTTTAATTGGTTTTCCACTTTGACAAATCCCAGATACGCAAGATTCTCCTGGATAACAATCTGCATTAACTTTACAAGCAGAACCAATTGCTTGTCCAAATAAGTTGCCAGTCCCTGAAACATTAAAGTAAAGGAGAAGCGAAGCTAAAAAGATGATACCAACAGAGATACTCGCTATTAACCAAGCCTTATGTTTATCCACCATGTACACCTTCTTTTTAGAGAAAAAGAAGTATACAGAGACTTATAAATGTATCGTTATAGCGACGAGGAGGTTTAGAGTTAGAAAAAGAAGATAAAAATTAGCAACCATTAGTATACCAGTTATCAATCACATTAAAAAGATAATTTGTTTCAATTATGTTAAGGTACCAACCATCAATAAAGGAAAACAATTCCGGAACTCCAACGCAGCCATCCCCAGTTGTGTCCCCAATAATAACAGAAGGAGAAGAAATTACAAGAATTCGGTTTTGAGAGACTGAAGAATCAAAAAAAGAATTTCTTGTAACAGTTGCACCAAAAGGAGCAGAAGTAGTTGGAAGATCTAGAATAAACGAGCCAGGAAGATAAGATACTGCATCGATGGTTGCAAGTAGACTATTACCCTGGAATGCAATCCCTCCCGATACATCCATTTCAGAAAAAGACCAAGAATTATATCCGTAAGGTGATTGTTCAAGGCCCGTGCTCGTTATTTCCACCTGAGATGTTTGAAACATATTATTTGAATTAGCAGACAAAAAAACTACCTCCAAAGGATTTCCTGTTCCAATTGCAGTAAGTTCAAAATCTGCTCCCGTTATTGTTTCTGAGATGGGAACATTAACATAGATTTCAATTTGAAAAGGTTGCCCTTGTTGCACAGTGGAAGGAGCATCAATAGAGAATTCAACTACTGCCAAAGTAGAGACCATGCTAACCAGAAAAAAGGTAAATAAGAAAATTAATGTAGAGCGCATTTTATTTTTTCAAAAATTTATCAACCTTAAGAGGATCCCATCCCCTAGCAACAAGTCTCGATTTAATCATCTGACCATTCATCCCTCGTTGTTTTGACTTAGTAATGTATTCCTTTAGCGGTGCATATTTTTTGTTATTTGAACGAATTAAGATAATAGCTACTACAACAAGTGCAAGCAGTGTTACTCCACTAACTACTGCAGCAACCCACGGAAATTTTGAACTAGAATCAGTATTGCCACCTGCTAAAGGTTGTGCATCTTGACAAAGTACAAGTAAGGGATCACAAGTACCAGGACAAATTTGTAATATATCGTATCCAGACCCATCAAAGGAACATTGCTCAATTACATCACCGTTACATCTTTTTGTATTTGGTTCACAGAACTGTTGTGCTGCTGCAACCCGAGAGGGTTGACAAGTTCTTGATTCTTCAGGTTTAGGTATTTGTGTAACGTTCATGGTTGCAGGATTACAGTTGTCAATTCTTACACAAGTTCTTGTTTGTTGCGCTCCCTGACATGTTGTCCAACCACTACATTGCCAGTTATACCTACAAGTCGTACTTGATTCTTGTGCTGAGGTTGTATCAGAAGAACGAGAACTACCACTTCTTCTTGAACTCCCTGAGCTACTTGGACTGTCTGAATCTGAAGAATCGGAATCAGAATCCGAACCTGAAGTAGTGTCGTCAGTAGTACCAGTATCACTTGAGTCTGAAGTTGCGGGAGCAAGATAATCCAAATTAAATTGTTCTACAGTTCCAGCAGAATATGTTGCTGTGCCCACAGGTTGACGAGTTCCAAAAGTATCAAGAACAAAAAAAGTTAAAGTTGCATCTTGAGCAGTGCGAACCTTCAAAGTAGGAGAATACCCATATTGAGCATTGGAAATTTGAGTTCTTGTTAGTTCTGTTCCAGAAGACTCCACCACTAAAATAAAAGTGCCAAGAGGAAGATTTTGAATTGAGCCATAAAATTGATGAAAATCAGTTAAGGACGGAGGGTTGTTTTGTGCCACTGCAAGAGAGGCTAATGAGAAAAGCATACAGAGAACTATAAGTAATGTTAAAAAACGCTGCAAGGTTGTTTTGCTTCCTTGGTTCATTGTAATGTATACCTCATTGTTAAGCCACTTGTCGAGTAAATCCAATAAGGCCTTCCAGGGATAAGAGGGGTCGTTGGATCAACTTGCGTACAGACATAATTTTGTGCACACGAAAATAGGTTAAACTGTTGTTGTCCTACAAAGTCAGTAAGTGGCCTTGGCACAATTCCAGGAATGGAAATTAAATTCCACTGAGGTGCAATGATTCTTGTTTGCTCAGTAGGTGAAGGGACAAGTGAAGCAGGCATTAAATCTTGTACATTACAAGTAAAGGAAACAGTAGTTGCTTGGGCATTTGTTAATTCTAGGAAATATCCTTCAAAAAGATTGAATTGTGAAATATCACCAGGAGAGTTTTGTGATGCCACTACTGGTGCTCCATTGTTAAATGAATAAATTCTTGCTATCTCTGGGTTAGCTGTAAGGAACCGATCAACTTGAGGGCTTGTTGGAAGACAAGGAAATGCTAGAGGCTGAAGTTGTGTTGTTGCTCTAAGAGTTGCTTCAAATGTTGCTGTTGTTGCAGTAGTAGAAGTCATGCGTAAAGCAGGGTAATTTTGTTGTTGTTGTGCAAAGACAACATTGCCAACAGCAAAGGTGTAATAGGCATGTGTCTGTTGGGATTGAACGGTTGCAACGATGTCAAGAACTGCCGCAGTCGAGGAAGAGGGGGCCTGCCAAGAGAAACGTGCAGAGGTAGAATTGTCTACTAATCGTTGTTGAAGATTTGTTAATGGAAGTGCAGAAGTTTGTCCATTTACTGTGATTTGTGCAGTTATGTCTGGCGAAGTTACACTTGTTGCATTGATGATTCCAGAAAAGGTAGCACCTGGCTGTAAGGAGATGATTGGAGTCTGAGCAGTTCTTGGAGGCGCCAAAGTTGCATCAAACACTTCCACAGCAGAAGGTGCTGCATTAACATAGTGTAAGTTTGTAACAGTGATTTGATTATTTTGAAGTGTTACTTGAAGGTCTGCAATTGGATCTGCTGTAGTGAGGTGAAGGACGGTATTATCGTTTGGAAGGGTAACTTGGTCACGTACTATGATCCGATTTGGGTTTGCAGGAGTAGTTGCAGGATAACTTGTTTGAATTGTAAAATTGTAAGTTGGTTGTTGAGCTGCACTAAGAGTTGAAGATGGTTTTTGTTGAATTGTAAAATTATAGGTCCTATGCGTGAATGAAAGAGGGTCATCAGTAATATTAAAAGTCACAGTCACCGGATTTTGTGGAAGTGTCGTAAAGATAAAAGATTCTTCCGTTACTAAGTTTACAGGAGCAATTACTGGCTGAGAGCCAAAGAAGATTGCTTGCCCTACCTGTCCAGAGTAAAACGTCCCAAAGAGAACAACAACAATGATTAAAAGCAAAGCTATGCTTACAAACATAAAGATACCTTTACCAGATTTTTTTTCTTCGTTAAATTGAGTTGTTGTGTTTTGAGCAGAAGCACCATTACTAGAAGGAGTAGAGGAGTTAGAAGAAGATCCAGATTGTAATTGTTCTTCAGCTTTCTTTTTAAGGAGAGCTTTTGCAGTTGCTCTTGTACTCGCTTTTGATGCTGTTGTTTTTGCCATAGTTATTAGTAATTCTTAATTGTTATCTTCTTACTTCCACTTCAGTATAATAATTATTGTTTGCCCTATCTTCGTTAATTTTTTGTACAATGATTTGAATTGCTTGCCCATCTAAAGTAATAGCCCTTGTATCTCCTTGTGCAAATAAACGATCAAGGATTACTTGTCGAGGAGTTGCAGAGACATCTGTTATTCGGAGATTGATTAAATCCGTGGGAGTTGCTGTTAATTGTAACACGTATTGATTTCCAGCAGGAGTTGTTACAAAATCAAGTAAGCTTGCAGGGAAGGCTCCAACAGTAGAAGTATGGTTAATAGCAATACTTGAACCGTCAGTAGGAACTACGTTGTACGAACGTAGTGCGAATGTTGCATCAACCGTTCTTTCGTTGATTGGCCCACTTAAGGATTGAGTAATGTCAACAATATTTTGTCCAAGTAAAAGAGTCCCACTTGAAAGGATTGGAGATTGCGATTGTATATTTTGAATAGAACTTAATTGTCCTGCAGGATAAGATTGCATTGCAAAGTTTTGTAATAAGCTATCTTGTGCCACTGGTTGGTATAGGGCGCCTGAGATATTAAACACAGGAACGTCGTTATTAATTACTTGCCCAGTAAAAGCAGTCCAGTTGGTTGGGCCATATGCAGGATTAGTTGAATCTATTCTTGTTACTTTTCTAATTGTTACTTGTTTATTTTCTCGCGTTAGACCATTTGATTCCAAGACATATTCTTGACCAGCTAAAGTAAGGTATTCATTCCCATCCACTACAAGTTGTTGCGCTGCTGTAGCTCCCCAACAAACATTTGCTGCAGTTAGGTCTTGGTAAATTTGTTGGTTACATAACTGGAAGCGTTGATTATTGATTAAAACACTGTTAGTAGTTGTAAGAGTAAAAGAGTTTTGAGCAACAAAGTTAAGGCTATCTCTAATATCTTGAGAGAGGTAGTAAAATCTAATGACCCTATTTGGACCTGGAGAACTAGGAATAATAAATTCCACATCCCCTTGAGGGAGAGAGAACATTGCAACTAAGTCTCCATTTCGAGTTTCTAAAGTTGGCTGATACACTTGTTGATGGTCTAATGAATAAATTCTTATTTGCTGCATGTCAAAAATTTGAGTTTGTGTATTTTGAGCAGCATAACCAACTGCATAATAGACAATTGCATTGGTAATCGGAGTTGTAACTGCAAGAGCAAATTCATTACCGCTGGTTAAATTATTAACAAAGTATTCATCAAATGTACGTTGAGCATAACCAAGAATATTTGGAACATCATATCTCCTGTAAATAGATACTGTTTTAATAGGAGTATTTCCGTTAACTTGAATGTTGTCGTAATAATATAAGTACGGTCCTCGCTGAAGAGGTTGTTGATAATTTAGAGAAACTGGTGTTCCACCCACATCTAATTGGAACGTTGGCTGAAACGTTGCAAGATCATTTTGTGCAACTGCAACTACCCCTTCGTTTTGAGGAGAAGTAATCCTCACAGGTGTTTGTGAAGACATAGAGACAAAGAGTTGTCCATTTAAATCAACTGGAGTGTCAACTACTTGTTGAGCTGTTAATGCACTAATTTGGAATGGAGGTGGAGGGACACCATAGTTTCGTTGGATAGTGATTCTTCCTCCATTTAGAGTTGAAAAGTGTGCAATATCTTCACTGCCAGTTGCAGGGATAGTAGTTTGTCCCGAAGCAGTATAATGAACTAAGTTAATGCTTTGTAAAGATAATTGTGTTTGTTGGGGATGTTCTAGTAAGTAGACATTATTTTGAAAGCGCACTGCTTTTCTTCTACCTGCAATCATTGCGTTAATAAAGTCATTGTAATTGAGATTAGATTGTGTATTTGCTAAGTCTGTAAGTGTGAAGATAGATACTTTCTTTTCATTTCCATCATGTTGATAGAGAAATGCATAATCTGTTGTTTGTCCACCTGCAGTCACTGGAAGCACTGTTAAGACATCACGACGCAGAGTTGCAAGAGTTTGTGCGCCCGCTCCTTGATCATTACATAGTAATGCTTGTTGTAAGTCTGCAGAATTGTCTTGACGGCAGATAGTGAGTACACCTAGTGGGTTTGATGCAGGAGTTGTGATGTCAACGGGAGCATTAAGAGCTACTTGAATTTCGTGATCTTGTTCCAAGTTAAAAGGAGTTACAAAGTTTGCAGGTGCTTCTCCAACATTTCCTGCACGGACCATTACCTGTCCTTGGTTAATTGTGACTATAATTGTCCTACTATTTTCCACATCAAAGACATAACTATTTGTTCCGGCGTATTGTTGAGCAGCATACGTGGTTAACCTTGGAATGTGGCGAAGTTGGAGCTGATCTAGTGAGAATAAAGTTTGTCCTGAAGCATGAGTTAATTCATAATATTGATTTTCTAAGACGAATAAAAGAGACTGTCCTTGAATCAAATTTTGTGAAAATATGCCTAAAGGGAATTGAATACCTTGTCCCCCTACAGAGATAGAGTTTGTTAGAATTGCATCTACTTGTTTTTGTGATCCTTGAGTCGGTTGTTGATAAAGAAAAGTTATTTGCTGATTCGTAGTCGGGTTTCTATTTGCATTACGGAGCACAGAAAGTGATTCTATTGGATTTTGTGGAGAACCTTGCAAGCAGACAGTTGCCCTATCTGCTACAGATTGTGTCCCTTGGTCACAAAGGTAAAGGCCGGGGTGTATCGAAGATCCTCCGGCAGTAGCCGCACCAATATAAGTATTAATGTTGTAACATCCATCATCTTGTAAAGTGAGAGAGTATGATGCATCAAAGTGAAATCTTTCGTCAAAAATAGTTGTAGGATTTACATTAGGATTACAGATTTGCCATTGTCCGCTACTACAATAAGCTTTCTCACCACCAGTAGTTGTTCTGATTAATCCTTGAATTTCAGGTGTATTATCGCATTGTTCCCAATCTCCAGAGGGAGTACAAAATAAATTACCCATAACGCCAGTCCCTGCTCCTTCTGAAAAACAATTTAGCCCTCCAAACTTCATGGCACAACTTGCTTGACTTGGGCAACATAATTCTAAAGGAACAAAAGAAGATGGCACTTCAAAATTACCTGTAGAAGGGTTGTATTGATTAATTCTGCTTGAGATCAATTGGCTTCCTGAAGAACATGATTGACCAGTAAGTACAGTACCAACTCCTAAAAAAGCTTGTCCTGCTAAGGCTTGATTAAAGTCTTGATCTTGTTGTGAGTCTATAGCACTTGGAGAATAGTAAAAAGAAGCAACAATACCTAAAATCACAACAAAAATGAGAGACGTAACTAGAACGGTCTTTCTATTTGCCTCTTTTCCACTCTTTAATGCCACACTCTATCAGTAGAAAATGAAATTTTTTGTGTATATAAAGGTTGCTATAAAGGACAGTTAAGATACGTAAGCACAAGACACTTGATTGAACACTAGGAAAGAAAGAAAAGAAAAAAAAAGGATAGAAGAAAAGGATTAAAAAGAGCGCCACGGGCCCGCAGGGGACAATCTTGACCAAGACAGTGAGATTTAAAGCTAAAGTGCGCATTCTTTCGAGGTCTGATTAGAAGATAGCCGTACCCATTTTATTTCACAAGTACCAAAGCTTACATTTAAAAAGAACAAAATAATCCAAAGAACATGTTAGTTTTTGGCACAGATGTTCCCCTCATCGAGATTATATTCTCATTAGCTATTTTGACTTTTCTTATCCTTGCAGAAGTAATTATCATCTTGGCATTAATGATAAAGAGGATGAATGAGTGACCAAGGAACAAGATATTGCTCAGAGATTCCAAATAGAGAACATTTGTATAACTGCGTAGTTTCAAACACAGATAACTCAGACATTTTTATTACAACTCCAAATGAGCAAACAAGAACCATGACAAACACTTCAAGTAAGAGTGAATCCGTAATTGAGTGTGTTAAAGTTAATTAGTTTTTTTCTATTCTCCAAATGGACTCTTAAACGTCCAGTCTTGAATTGCTTGGTTGCCTGCTTCATCATGTATTATTAGTGCAACATCATGATAACCACCAAAAAGAGGAGATGGAGTATAACTAATACCTGAGGGAGTAATTGTTGCAGATGAGGTAACTATATTTCCATCAAGTTTTAACATAACATTACCTACATCTATTCCAGATAACAGGTCACTAAATTGAGCTTCAATCAAAGGTTGAGTTGTGGTTACTTGACCAGCAGGGCCATAATTTGAAATGGTGGGAGGTGTTAAATCTACAAATAATTGTATACTTGCAATATTACCTTCATTTAAAGCATTATCAACTGCACGAACTTCTATAAGATGAGTTCCTTGACCTAAGTTTATTCCGATAGAGGTCAAAAGTGTCTGTTGCCAAGAACCACCATTTGTTCTGTATTCATAATACTTAATTCCACTTAGATCACTGATTGGACTCCAAGAAACTGTATGTTGTTGTATATTTATCCAATTAGTATAGGCAGTGGTTAAAGATGGAGTCCCAGGAGCAGTAGTATCCACTTTCAAATCTTGAGAAGCAATCTGACCTATATTTCCAGCAGCATCAATAGCTCGAACTTCGACAGGATGTACTCCATCTGACAACGAAGAAGTTGAAAACGATTTTCCTATAACGCTTTGCCAAGGATTTGAATCAACACGATATTCGTAGTAATTGATAGAG
This sequence comes from uncultured Methanosarcinales archaeon, assembly GCA_964344285.1. GTDB lineage: Archaea > Nanobdellota > Nanobdellia > Woesearchaeales > GW2011-AR9 > CAYFMM01. Next base: position 26,381 of record CAYFMM010000002.1, read on the forward strand.
TCAGCTAAAACATTCCAAATGACATCAAATTGTGTTTGTTGAGTCCACTCCGGATAAAGTGTTCCAAATGTCACAGCATTAGGAGGAGTTGTATCAATAGTTACATCCAAATTTCCAATTGCACCAGTATTCCCAGAATTATCAATTGCCCTTACACCGATATTTGTAATCCCATCTGGCAAATTAAATTGTGGATAAAATTCAGTTTGTGTTCCTACAATTACCCAAGGATTACCATCAACAGAGTATTCATATTCTGCAATACCAGATACATCATTCAATGCTTGCCAATAAATACGGGGTTGGTCATTATTAGTAGGGCTATTGGGATCTGATTGAACCATCGGTGCAGCTGGACCTTGGAGATCAACATAAAGACTAATATTTGATGCAGGCCCAACGTTTCCAGCATTGTCAATTGCACGAACTTCCATTGTGTGAATCCCATGTGCTAATGTTTGTGTGGTTGCTTCCCTAATAGTAATTGCTTGCCAAGCTGCACCATCAACACGATATTCATAACTTGAAATGCCACTTGCATCTACTGGATCAGACCAAGTTACAGTATGTACTTGAACTGGAGTCCAAGTTGTGTGTGCTGTGTTTAGAGTTGGAGATGGAGGTGGTGTCTGATCTACTTGTGCCGTGACAAAACCAATCCCTCCTTGATTACCCGCAGTGTCCACTGCATAAACACTGACGATATGTGTACCCTCAGGAACAGTTATTGTTGCACTTTGATTTAGACTAGCATTTATTGGGGCACTCGAACCGACTTGATATTCATAATGAGAAATTCCTGAAGCATCAGTTACTGCACTCCAAGTAAGAGCATGACTATTTTGATTTGTCCAGGTATTTGGATTAATTACAACATCTGGTGCAGCAGGAGCTGTTGTATCAATGTAGATACTTGCTTGCGCAATTGCACCCACATTACCTGCATTGTCAATTGCACGCACACTGATGTTGTGAACTCCACTCGTTAGTGTTGGAGTAGTAAGTGTTGTTGTAGATCCTACTGAAGTCCAAGTGCCAGCATCAATTGCGTACTCGTAATAATTAACCCCACTTAAATCATTAATAGAGTCCCAAGACACTTGCACCGTTGATTGAGTTGTCCAAGTTGGTGGACTTACTGTTAGCGTTGGTGCAACTGGTGCTTTGGAGTCTACCTTAAAATGATACGTTGAGGCAGAACTAAAAAGACCTACTTCGTCTACTGCAACTACATGAACATTCCATTGTCCATCAGGGAATACTGCTTGGCTTTGGTTTGTAAAAGCGCCCACCGAAGAGAGATTAAATGAACCTGCATTGGAGAAACGATTCATTCTTCCTGGAACTGTATTTGTAAAAGTATCTGTAACATAATGATACCCAGCAATACCAGAGTGATTATCTGTTGCATTAGCACTAATTTCTACAATATTATTAGAGTACCACATTTGGTCGTCTGGGTGTGAGTTTGATGTAATCGTAGGAGTTGATGGATTCTCTTTATCTATTTTTACGGTAACTACATTTGAAAAAGTCTGGTGGTTTAAAAAGTCAATTGCAATCACAGATAAATCATAAATGCCGGAAGGGTGAGTTGGATGAAAATAATTTTCCTCAATTGGAGTTGACACCGAATTTCCCGAGAGGAAATAGGTTTGAATACCACTACCCGCATCACCAGGATGATCCCAAGTGTAATAAGGAGAATCATGTGTTGTCCATTCAGATCCAGAATGCCATTCTTGTAAAAAGATTGGATTTGGAGGCAGTGTATCAATAAAAAGGTTAGTTGTGCCAACCTCACCAAGGTTTCCAAAATTATCTACTGCACGCACGGCAATTAAATGTGTTCCATCAGTTTGAGAAGGGGTTGTCACACTTGTAGCAGTTCCAACAGATGTCCAAACACCACCGTCAATTGAATATTCATAATGTGAGATTCCGCTTAAGTCTGTAACAGTTGTCCAAGATACCTGGTGGGTTGTCTGGGTAGTCCAATTAAATGGCGCTGCATTAACTGTAGGTGCCACTGGACCTTCAAGGTCTAAGACTGTTACTTCTTTTGTTACTTCGTTGTTGCCCTCGTCTGACTCTGTTATTAAGTCAGGGAAATCAGCAGTAACAGTCATCTGTTGATCACCGTATGTTGTTGCGTTCCAAACAAAAGTTAAAGTTTGAGAGCTCTGTTGAGCAATATCTACAGTTTGTTCGCTAAACCCATTTCCGTAGTTCAATCTAATGATTGTTCCACTTGCATCAGTAAAACCATTATTATGAACAGTTACTTGTGTTTGGAGTTGGTTTAAGTTTTGACCTAAGTTGATAACATCAAATGCATCTAAAGATAAGTCTGCTAAATTAGATTGAACTATTAGTTGTTTAGTTCTTTGTGTCTGCAATCCAGAGCTATCTGTTGCAGTTACTGTAATATGATATACTCCTGATTGGGGTGCAACTAAAGTTCCTTCGTAAAGACCATTGTTTAAGACTAAGGATTGATCTTGAGAAGACAAGCCTGCATTTACTTGGGCAACTTCAACGTTGTCAGTTGTATTAACCCCGATTTGAAATGATGTCCCTGCAACAACCCTATTTGGTGCAATGATTTGATGAATCACAGGTCTTGTTCCATCTTGAACTGTAATTGGGATTGTAAGTTGATTATTTGTTTCATCAGATTCTAAAACACTGTTAGCTGAATCAATTTCAATTGTCACATTATGAGCTCCTGCTGTTGCAGCCCACGTAAAAGGAATTGTGCTCACTTGACTTGTTAAAGACACTGTTTGTGACTGAGTCTGATTACCATCAACAAAAAGAGTTGCCTGAGTTGTGTACGAAGAGCCCCCGTTCTTTTCTACAAAGACAGTGATTGTATTAACCACATTATCAGTCACAGGAAGTGGTTGGAAGTTCATCGCTGAAACAATTAAATCTGGTGTTTGAGAAAATACTTCAGCCAAGATCTGACGAGAAGAACGAAGTCCATTTACATCTTCTACGATTATATCAATTGAATATTGACCTGCTTGAAGTAAAACTGTTCCTTCATATAAGTTAGTAGTTGGGTTTAATTGAAGGTTAACATTATTTCCAGCAACTTGAGCAGTTACCGCTACAACACCCACATTGTCAACTGCGTCTACACTAATAAAAGTTGGGTTTCCTTCAATAACATTTGTTGCAGTCGCTTGATTAATTGTTGGAGGGGTTTGATCTAATGCCCATAGGGTTGTTGTTAGAATGTTATTTGCTTCATTTGACTCTGGTATTTGATTAGTTGGGTCTATTGAGATTGTGACATTATTCTGCCCAACATTAGGAGTAAAGGCAAATTGAATCAATTGATTAGATTGGCCCGCCACAGTAGTTGTCTGATTAGAGATAACAGCATTATTTACAAATAAACTGACCATCACATTTTGTGCGTTAGCTAAACCATAGTTAAACACAGTAACATTTAATGTTGAGGATGCTCCTTCGTAAAGAGTATTCACTTGAATATTTTGTGCGTTAAGATCCGCTTCAGGACTAACGAAATTAAAAGTGAAATTTCTCGTGCTTGTTAAACCATTGATATTTGTAGCAGTTAGCCTGCCACTATACCTCCCAGGATTAGAACTAAACCAACCACTCCCTAAATAGATGTCGTTTGTCGAAGATGGAGAGAATATTGAGCCTAAGCTGTAAGGTTTTGCATATATAACCAATTCCACATTCCCTAAAAGAGGCGTCTCATCTGAGATATTTGCAGTTAGAGGAAATGATGAACCTACCATAATTGGATCGGGGTAATCTAAACTATTAATTATAGGCGCAGTCAAGTCGTCATACTGATACTGGATGTTTAAGTTTGAAATATTAAGAACACCGCTTGAAGCTGAAGACAAAACAATTGGTACTTGACAAGTTGTCTGGCTTGGAGGACAGAGTACGTCGTCATTAAGGTAATTTTGTAAGTCTTGTGAAAAATCTGTTGTTGTTGCAACACCTTGAAATTCTCCAGTATGATTCCAATTAACACTTAAATCATTTGCAGCATCAAGTGATGGGTCTCTTGGAAAGTTACTGTAAGTTACTTGTATATTTGAAAAGTCTAATCTTCCAAGGGTGTCTGAATGGAAGGTTACTGGAACTAAGCAGAGGTGTTGTTGAAGTTGACATCCAACACAATCACAAGCACCATTATTTAGCGCTTGATTAATCTCTTGTGCAAAGTCTGGCACGGTTTGAGTAATATTAAAAGTATTTTGATAACTCCATTCATAAGAGCCATCAGCAGTTCCAACCTCTATAAATGGATTTGAAGGGTATGAAGAGTTCGCAAAATTTGCAACACCAGGTAGTCCATAATATCCATTATTTCCTGAATTCTGCCAAGCGTTATTTTGTTGGAACCACCGTTGACCCCCAATACCAGCAAGACCTGATTGAAGTAATCTAGTTGAGCTATCTACAAGATACAAAGAGGAGATATAAAGGTTACCTGAGTTGCCACCGCCACCACCATGACCCCCTTGACCACCTTCTCCAAAAGGCCCATTATGTGTAATCCTCTTTCCGCCATTACCTCCATTACCACCAGCGCTGCCAGAAAGGTCTATATTACCAGACAATAAAACGTTTTTTGCATAGAATCCAAGATTCCCGCCAGGGCTCCCTGCAACACCGCCTGCACCTCCGCCACCGCCAGCATCTAAGCACCAAGTACACTGCCATGAGCCTCCATGACTTAGCTGAACTGAACCATCTTGTCCATCAGCTCCATATGAATTTCCACCTGCACCACTTCGAACGTTAACTGAACAACCATAACCCCCTAATTCTGCAAGAGCTGAACCTGCCCCGCCTGCGCTAAAGCCATTTGCAGAAGAACCATCTTGTCTACGAAGACCATTCCCCCCTGAGAGATCAACGCTAGCTCCTGCTTGGCCAAAAGGAGTTCCGCCACCCACATTATTCCCTCCGTTATTAGGCCTATAATCACAATTAGTGCCCCCTCCTCTACCACTTGCTCCATACCCTGAAGTCTCACCACTCCCACTTCGTCCAACACCATTGGCACCAGATACTAGGACACCTGAAAGGTCAACATCACCAGAAATAGTTACGCCATTTTGTGCACGAATAATCATTGTGTTTCCAGTGGTATCTTGTGTTGAAAGTGTTTTCCCAGTGCCAAGGTTGATATTTGTAAATTGATACTCCTGATCCATGTTAAGATAAATTGTGTTTCCATTAACAGTATAATCTTGACCTTGAATCAGATTACCTAAAGAGGTTGCTGAGTTAGTAAAAATTAATTCTCCATCGCTACCATCCCCCATATTTATTGGAACGTCCATAGTACCAGTAATATCAAAGGTTGCAGAGCTTACATTTGCAAAACGGTTAACAACAATGCGATAAACTGGATCTGCTGTAGGGCCAATATGAATTGAACCAAAAGGTAAGAACTGGTTAAATACAATCACTACAGAGCCAGGTCCGATTTTTACTTCTGTTTGTTCAGATTCTATTTCTAAGACAAAACTCCCAGAGTCTTGTATTGTAGGGTTAAATGAACCAACCATCTGTGCCTGTCCCTGTAAAACTTCAAAAGGCATGCCTTGATTTTTCACTTGTAATAAATCTTGTTTTAATTGTGTCCAATCTTTTGTAAAATAGTGATTTGCAAAATCTTCTGCTTGGTATAAATTCAAATAAGTTCTTGGAGGAAACTGCTCAATTTCTACTTCTGGCGCACATGTAACTTCCCCATTGTTATCTTCACAAGAAGGTGCAGGCATATTTGTAACTTTTGGATATAATTCAGCTTCATCTACTTTATAGGTTTCTTTATCGACACCTAACTTTGTTAAACAGATATCAAAGTTATCTTCAGGATTACATCTTTGAAAGACTTCTTTTACAAACTCGTCTTTCCATTGCCATTGCACACGATAAAAGTTTCCTTGAATATACTCTAAAGAATATTCTAAGTAATTAGAGATGTAATCCTGTCTAGAGATCTCCCATGCGTGTGCAGTTGAATCTAATGAATCTAGTGAAGCTTGTAATTGATTAGCATCAAATTGACATTGGGATGTTGTTGGGCTTGGAGGGTTATTATGGGAAGGATCATTTGTTCTTGCATAACAATCATTTGAATCAACATAGAAGTGAGAAATTGTGTTGTCGTGGCGACAATCAGTTTGTAACTCAACCCAATTAGGAGTACAACCTGTATCTAATGAGGGAAGAGTAAACACATTAAAGTTCTCCACAGTAATTAAGTGTGAAAGTTCTTCGTCAGGATAAATGACTTCAATTTCAGGAATATTTTGAGTAGAGGTTTCTTCTAAAGTTAAAGTTCCAATTTGAGAAGAGGAAGCAAATTCTTCGTCTCCTTCAAATAACAAAGACATTTCATGGGTACCAAACTCGGTCCATTGGAAAAGAGCTTTTCCATCAACATCTGTTATCTGTGAGTCTTGTAGATTGTCATCGATGTATAAATCAACTTGTTTTGCCTCTAGCGGCATGTTTTCAACATCAGTTAGTTGTGTTTCTATTTCTATAATATCAGATTGGGGGGTTGTGACAGATGTGAGAACTGTTTTCACAAGAGGGTTTTCAACCTGACTTAAAGCAATTGAAGAGATAATTACTAAGAGTAATACAAGTACGGAACCGAACAGTAATTTATTCCTCATTTGAAAGACCCTCCACTTGTGCAATGGCACTAGTTATTGTTGCTGATTTTGGAAGTGTAACATAAACGATTTGTTGCCCTCCCTGTTGAAAGGTCACATTTTGACTATTTCTGCCATCTGAGAATGTTGATAAGGTATTTGATTGAGCGGAGGTAACGATTACTTGAACTGAATCTTGAGACTGCACACCATGACTGTCAGTAACTGTTGCAGTGATCACATGAGCACCTAATGCTAGGTTTGCAACCGCTAAAGGTGCTGTCGCAATAAGATTATTCCCATCTCTCCATTCAACCGTATTAATAGTGCCATCTTCTAAATCAGTAGCAGTAGCACTAAGAGTTATTGTTGATCCTTCTAAAAAGTACTCGTTGGAAAGAGGACTTTGGATGCTAACTTGAGGTGGCATTGATGTAATTGTAATTTGCGAAGTTGCAACGTGAGTTAATCCATCGTTATCAGTTGCTTGAGCTGTAATCTGATGTGTACCTATTTGTAAGCTTGATGTTGCTAGTTGTTCTCCCGAACCAAGATATCCATCTAAGGAAGAAGTCCAAGTAACATTAGTTACATTTCCGTCTAAGTCTATTACTAAGGAGCGTAGAAGCAATGGATTTGAATTAACCGCATTTGAATTATGCATCGGCGATAATATAGATACTGTAGGAGGAAGAGGTGCATGTTGTTGTACTAAAACCGTATGTGAATTAGAGAGACCATTAGAATCTGTAACTGATGCAGTAAGTAAATGATATCCCACAGAAAGTGTTCTTGAAAGAACATTTCCCGTGCCAAGAGAACCATCTAAGGAAGAAGTCCATTGAAGACTTGAGTTCAGATTTCCTTCATGAGGATCATAAGCAGAACCAATTAAAGTAAGAAGGCGATTAAAGAAACTTTGTGAGTTGTTAGTAGGAGTTATTATTTGAACTATAGGAGTTGATTCTTCAATTTCAATAGTTACGGATTGCATTGCAGTTGTTGAGGAAGAGTCCACTACAAAGTAAGTCAAAGTATGATTACCTACACTTAAGTTTTGTATGTTTACAAGGTTTGAATTTGCAATAGGACCATCTAAAGAAGAGTTCCAACTCCCTGGGAGACTACCATCTTCAGGATCATTTGCAGTTGCGTCCAAGTAGATGATTTCACCTTCTTCAAACATCTGACTTGTTAGAGGAGAGTTAAGAGTGATTACAGGAGGTTGTGAAGGAACAATAGAGATTGTTACTTGATGCGTATTTGTATTACCGTCTGAGTCTTGCACAGTTAAGGTAATGCGATGTTCTCCCAAAGAGAGGGTTGATGCATTAATTACATTGCCATTTCCAAGATTACCATCACGATCAGAAACCCACCTGAATAAAGATTCATTTAAAGTTCCGTCTTTAACATCATACCCATCTCCAATTAATTCTAAGCTGGAATTAACTGCTGCTTGGTGGCCATTTTGAGGAGAGTAAATTTGAGCTTGTGGTAAAGGATCGACCACTTGAATCTGTTCACTCCTTTCATTATTAAACTCATTGAATTCAACCACAGCATTTTGTGAATCTAGTTCAACAGTAATTTTATGTACCCCCATAAACGCCGAGGTAAATGTTGTATTTAATTGATAATGTTGACTTGGAGCAATTGCGGGAAGCAAAACTGTGCTAAAAGTGCTAAGACCCAAAGAGGAGTTGTCTGTAAAGCGCACAGTTGTAGGAGTTGATGCAACACTCCCTTCATTTGAAACTAGTACACTAACAGTTGTTGGAGCATTTGCATCAGGTGTGAGTGATGAAAATGCAAGTGCAATAGGAACTAAATCAGGTTGATTTGGATTTCTTGCAGTGCTAAAGTAAACATTATTATCTCGCACAAAAGATTCAATATTAGTGTCATCCATTACTTGTTGAGTGTGGTTAGAAATATTCCCTGTAATGTTTGGAGCTAGTGCACCAAATTCAATGCCCCCATACCAGTCAATTGCATGATTGTTTCCTAAAAAATCAGGCACATTTTGTTGAGTGTAAAGATATTGCCATGCCTGTTGATTCCAATATGTTTCATCAAAAGGAATTTCCACACTGCTAATATTATTTGAATCAATAATATTTCCAAATGGAAGAGTAGCCCTATTTTGTTGTTTGTACCATTGTGCTATTGCAAGAGATTTTGCTGCTCTGCGTAGTTCTTCATACTCAGGTGCGGAATTGATTTTTTGTACAGTTTGTGCTGTAACTTGATTTAGATGACCATTAATATGACGTTGTTGCCACTGTAGTAATCTTGCATCTAAATCATCTTGAATCTGTTGATTAAAGTTATACAGAGAAAGATCTAAATAAATTGCATCCCACACATAATCAATATTTAACGTAACATTTTCTACAAATACATTACAACCTCTGCTTGTTGCATCAAGTTGCTCTGGATAGATCCACGTTCTTCTAAAACCCTGGGGAAAGGCATTAAATCCTTGTGCTTGAATCTGATTCCAGTAAGGACTTGCTTGTACTGTTGCAATCCAATCAAGCATCATTGTTCTTTCATAGTTTCCCGATGGAGAGCCAAATTGATCCCTTTTTAGTTGAACATCTGCAGCTAGAAGAGTTTGGCCTAATTTAGTTCTTTTTAGTTCATTGTGAACCCTACTTGTATCTCCCACTCTACCCAAAGGACCATTTCCAGGTTGGTGATCCATTGTAATCCAGAGATCATTGTTTGGGATTGCAAGTCCTGCAAGAAAATAGTCAACTGCATTTCTAGTTGCCTGTGATGCATTAATTGCAGGAAGACCCTCTTGTCCTTCCATTACAAACTGGACGTTGTTAGGATCACAAGTTGAGATATAATTTAAGTTGAGTGAGGTGAAGTCGATACCGGCAGGGTAAAGAGAGTCTACTTTTTTTGCTGAGACCGTGAATGGGACTGGCTTTCGGTTCCAACGATGGCCTTTTACCTTAATGATCCATTCTCCTGAAACTGCAGGGTTGATAGTTATCTTTTTATTAAGAGAAGAATCATATGAGAAATATTCAGTCCCATTAGGGGCAACTAAAGAAAGATTAACTTTCTCCATTGATTGTTGATTTAATGAAACTTCAAAAGCAGGGGCAGTACTAGGAACTGTTAAATTAGTTCTCCAGATTTGTTTCCTGTGTACTTCACCCGAAGCAATTTCTCTGAATTGAATTGTGTTTAGGTAATTTATTGCTGCCCAAACGTCGATACGAGAAACTGTTATGTTCGTCTCTCCATCGTAGATGGGAACCCCAGATTTATTCAAAAGAAAGTATAATTCCATAGGAGTAGGATCTACACCAAATTGTTCCATGGAATATTGTTTAATTAGGCCCGCTGCTCCAGAAACGTGAGGAGTTGCCATGGAAGTACCTCCTTCACTTCTGTGAAGATTATTCTTATTCCATAGAGATTTTATACCAGATGCCCCTTGGATTCCGCCCCCTGGTGCTACCAGATCCAGTCTTGCCCCTCTCTCCCTAGATGGACCTCGGTTGGTGTAATCTGTAAGTGCATAACTAGCATCATATTTTGCCACCGAGCCGACCGAAAATGATCTAGGGCCACAAGCAGGAGCATTAATACCATCCCTAAGAAAATCATTACCCGAAGCCACATAAGAAGGAATTCCCAGATGGTAAGCAGTATTGATTGCACTAATTGCATTATAATCAGGATCATAACATCCATCCCGCCATGTTTCTTTTTCAGTCCCAATACTCATTGAAATGATAGATATATTTAACCTATCTTTATTCCTAATACACCATTCAACACCTTCCTCAGCAATAACGTCATCACCATTCCCTTCCTCATCAAGAACTTTTATAGCAACAATGTTGATTCCTTTAGCAACACCTGTTGCAATAGGGGAAGTAGATGCAATAATCCCTGCTACATGAGTCCCATGACTTTCGTCATCATAAGGATCATTATCTCCATTAATGATATCTGTACCACCGACAACAACACTACAATTAGCTCTGTTGATGTCATTAGTCCTTGAGCAATTCCCCATATAACTATGGGTATAATCTACTCCCGTATCTAAAACACATACAGATTGAAATCTTATGTTATTTACAAGAGGTTGGGCCAAGTGGGCGTTTATCGAAGCCACACTCCCTCCCACTGAAGGATTAGACCAATCCTGGGGAGCCCCTAATGAAGCATGCATTTTTCTTGGAAGGGTTATCAACTGGACGGACTCAAGAGAGTCTAATTTCTCTAAACCTTTTTTTGAAACCGAACCATATATAACTGGCCTTAAATCCAATTCTCCTTGTGGCACATAATCCTCTTCTCCAAGAAGATTAAGAACTTCATCTTTTTTTGCCCGATTATAATTTGCAATTAAGGGATATGCTTCTTCCATATTCCCAGGCACATAATTTTTTTCTAAAGAGATTTCGGGAGGCAAAGTGTCTTCAATAAAAATTGTCACTTTCACCCATTCTTGACTCTCAAGCACAGAGTAGACCTCATTACCGATTACACTTTCTGCTAAAGTACTAGAAAGAAATAATATAAGGAGGAAAACTAAGAGTTTAACTCTCATAGTTTTTTTGTCCTCACTGTACTCTTTATTAATAGGATACCACTATTATTTTCAAGATAAGGCAAATGATCTTCGGTTAGCCTAACTACCAATCTTGCTTCCGATTCTTTAATAGACCTTACTTCTAAAGAGATAGGAAAACTATCCAAAAAATTGTTGATAATCTTTTGATTCCAATCGCTAGAGTTTCCAGAAACCTTTTCATCTAAATGAGTATTAAGATAAATTATAAAATAATCATCTCCACCAGATTGAATCTTTTTTATAACTCCTTCCTCAAACAGAGGCCCTTCCCTTTGGTTTAGTAAAATGATTCTCTCCACAAAAGATTCTCCATTAGAAGGAACCATTGCTACATGAGAAATCAATGGGTTTTTATTCAAGTCTTTCAAAGCTCCCAGGACATCTGCTCCAGTAAAAGAGAGGTGGAATATTTCCCCTCCATTCCAATCTAAACCCCCATCTAAAATAAGATATTCTTCCTCCTCAACCAAAGACATTAAAGAAGAAGAGTCTCCAAGATAAAGAATCACAACTTCATGATTTAAGAAAGCAGAAGACTTCTCCAAACCATAATCATAAATACCAAACTCAACTGTTTCTTTCACATCTGGATCTAACCCTCCATAAACATACACTAAATCACTCCTAATAAATAATAGCCCATATTTCTCATCTGCTAAATCTGTAAATTCATAATATCCATTTTCATCTGTAAACGTTTCTGCAACTACAGATAAGTTTTGAATCAGTTGAACTTTTACTCCTTCTTCACTCGGAGTAATCGTTCCAGAGATAGAATCATCAGTACACCCTACTAAAAACAGTAAAGCAAACACAGCAACAAGTATTTTAAAATTATTTTTCATTCTTATTATCATTTTAAACTTCTATTTAAACCATTTGTATATGCTAAATATATCTTTTGACGACTGATTTTCAGGTATATACTTCTTTTCATGCTTTTCTCACAAACGCTTTTGTTGTTTTCTTTTCAACTTCACCACCAGCCGCTATTTTTGTAGCAACTTCTTTAAGATACACAATATACCTTTCTCCTTGCAGTTCAACTTCTTTTTCGCAGATTATTTTCATTGTCAATCTCTTTGTTAACTTCCATGAACTTTCTTACTACTTTCCTGTATTCAATCCAGTAACTGGGAAAATCCCGTTTGACAGTAAAGACTGCCTGAAGTTTAGCAAAATCGGAGGGATCAAGTCTCATGAAAAATTCTCTTTGATAAATTATTAAATATCTTACCTTTACAAATTTCCTTTGCTGTCCTCTTTTTCCGACACTTTAAAGAAGATGTCCAGTACTTCCGTACAAACTTATATATGAAAAGATCTTTTGTAAATTGAATGAGGAGTTATGAGGTCAGAAAACTAAGTAGAAACGAGGATCCAGAAGCAACACTATTAACTTCTCTTCGCAGGCAGATATTCCCTGAGAACATTCGTGGTTCTCCAACAGTTATGCGTGATCGCTTTGAAATTTCTCCTTGTGCTTATATAGCATATCATAATGAAGATCCAATTGGGTTTTTGACATACACAGTTTTAGATCCTCGGTTTGTTAGAAATTTTAAAGAAGGAGGTTACAAAGGCCACATTGATCTTGCGTACCTATTACCTGAAGATTTATCTCAACCATCAAAATATCTTCATTTTCTTTCTCTAGGCGTTGCCAAACCACATACTAGAACAGAACGCAAAAAAGCAGGAGCACAAGTAAATCCTGCAGCATCATACCAATTACTTGATGCAGTTATTAGAGAAACTCAAGGACGTGGTTTTAGGTATCTTACCGCAATTCTTTCAACAGACAATGCAAAACGAATGTTTAGAACCCTAGACTTTGATATAATTCATTCCCACCCTCAAGGAGGAATAGAACATGAACTGGCTCAATATGAAATTGGGGATGTAAAAAAGAAAGAGAGTCTTGTTACGCTATTGCGTTCTCAGTAAAAATTGTGTTCATATAATCTTTATAAAAATCAATAAAACCCTTGTTATTTATTACCAGCAAATATTGTTTTCTTTTCTCCGTGTATAAATTAAAGTAATCAGTAGTGTTAATATCTTCAATAGAGTCAATTTCTGCATACATCTTCTCAATTGCTCTTCGCGTGTCTGGGTGATGATGGAATAAAAGCATAATGTCATTAAAAATACCTACATCTTTGCCAATGATTAGATCTGCACCAGTCTTGATTTCTACCCCTAAATTTTTGTATAAAGATTCTGACAATTTGTCTAAAGGTGAATTCCCACGTACAGCAATTAATATTTTGATTTTTCTCTTTATTGCTTCCCTAGTTAGCCGCGTATTTTTCCCAAGCGATAAAAGTTTCCACCTGATATGGTTTCCAAGCCATACTATGACATCATCTCCTTCTCCTTTCGACTCTTCAATGAACTTCGTTTTGAAATGATGATAAAAAATATCCATCTCCTCCAAAGATGAAAATTCCATAACTTCTCCTAGAGGAGATGATGGATAGCCATAAAATGAAGGCAATTCTGTATGCAATCCATCACTAAATGCTTTCATCTCTTGAATCCATTCTGAATGTAACTGATAGCCATCTTCATTTTTGATTACAATATTTTTATTCTGTAAATCCCTTAAATTCTCGTGAATGGTTGTTCTAGCAACAAAATGATTCTGTTTTTTGCTTAATTTATGGATATCTCTAACTTTAAGCGGGTATTGTTGATGTAGAATACTAATAATGATGTCCTTTGTACATTTAGTAAAAAGTGGGAAGGTGTGTATCATATATCCTGCTCCTACACCTCAAATAGGTAAAAAAAGTAAATAGTACATAAATACTTCCTAAATTCTGCATATACCCCATATACCCTTATGGCATCTTTTCAAGAAATTTTATTCCTTCTTTGGTAATTGAAATTCGAAATGATTCTTTTTTAGAAGGGCTTTTATCTTTAGGTATTTTCTCTATTGTAATAAACCCGTATTTTCCTAAAGCTTCGCAATTACTTTTTACTGTCCTAAACCCTGTCTTGATAAGTTCAGTTAACTGAAAGTAAGAATCAGCAGGTTTGTTTACCAATGTTTTAAGAATGTCCTTTCTGATTTCATCATTGTTTCTTCGCATCAGTGCATATTAGCAGTAAAATTTATAAATAGCTTCAGTATTTTGTAGCACTGATGAATCGAAAAGAAAAAAGATACCTAGAATTTGTATTATCTGACTGCAAGAGACTTGAAAAAGAGAATAATCTAGCAGAGTATGGAAAGGGACAAAAAGACTTATGTTTAATTCTTCTAAAAGAAAATTATTCGTAAATGCTTGCATTTAAGGTATTTAACCTAGAGAGTGCTAAAGCAAACACTTATTTCGAATTTTATTACTGCAGTTGTTCTGGTTTATAATAGTTTGTTTTCTTACTATTTTTCTCATAACCTACCTAAAAATTTATAAATAAACACTACTTTGTAATGACAATGAAACTCGAAAACATCATGCGAAAAACTTTACCTTTCCTATTATCCACTTCATTATTCACGGCAACTTCCTGTGTGGATAAATCAGAAATGCTCAACAATAATCAGGTTGACGTTTGTTCTTATGATCCTGCAATCTGTAGACCAGCAAGTGGCTCAACACCCTCAGGCGAGGACTGGGAAAAAACATATGATTCTAATGGAGGCATTGGCATTGCACGTGGGGTAGCTGTTGATTCACGTAATAATATCGTTGTAGTAGGAGACGGATATAATGTTGCTTCTACTCAAAGTGGATTTGATATGGTAGCTAAGAGATTTGATGCAAATGGACAAGAAGATCCAAATTGGAATCCTGTCATAAACCCAGCAGATGGCACAGATCAGGCTTTAGATGTTGCAGTCGATTCTCAGGATAATGTGTATGTTGTTGGACTTACAACAAGTGAAGGAAACAATATGGATTGGTCTATTTCAAAATATGATCCTTGTGGGAATTTATTGTGGGCCAAATCAGTTGACGGATCAGGTGGAACAGATGTACTACATAGTGTGGCTGTAGATTCTCAAGATAATGTGTATGTTGCAGGAGCAATTACAAATGAACAGAGTGGAATTGATATGGTTGTTACTAAATATGATTCTTGTGGAGAAGAGCAATGGAGCAGGGATTTTGATAACAACGGGGGCCACGAAATTGCTAGTACAGTAGCTGTTGATTCTCAAGATAATATTTATGTTGGAGGTAACGGATCAGGCTTAGTAGAAGGTTCAGGAAGCGACGACCAGATAGTAATAAAATACGATTCTTCTGGAGAAGAACTATGGAGAAAAACTACAGATCATGGGAAAAGTGAAACTGTTTCTGATATTGTAATTGATTCCAATGACAATGTTTATGTTGCAGGTAACTCAGTTGATTTTGACAATAATACTTCCAGTTCAACATTTGCAAAATATGACCCTTCTGGAAATGAACTTGAGAATAGGGTTGCAAATACAAATACTGCTTTTGCTGTAACTACTGATGCAGAAGGTAATGTTTATGTCGGTGGATTTGCCATAAATTCAGAGGGAAAGAAAGATTGGTCTTTAGTGAAATATGATCCTTCTGGAGATGAAACATGGGACAGGACATTCGATGTGAATGGTGGAAACGACACCATTCGTTCAATTACAGCAAACAGTGCTGATAAATTATATGTTGTTGGCGGTGGAGAAAATGCAGTTGGTTCTCAAACAAATGCAGATTGGGTAGTGAGACAGATTTCTAGAGAATAAAGTCTTTTATAGCAACTTTAATAAACGCTCTTTTCTTACTCTTATTTAGTATAATGGAAGAAAAAAGGAGATTGGTACTAGTGTTAGTTCTACTTTTAAGTCTCTCTTTATATTTTGCATTCTCAATTGACGGTACTGAAGACATTATTGGATGGAATTTAACGTTTGATGCAACTGGAGCTCCTGACGTCGCACGTGGAGTTGCAATAGATTCAAACAATTATGTATATGTTGTGGGAGAAGGATTTAACCTATACAGTGAGCCAACAAGCGGGGCTGATTGGTGGGTAAAAAAATTTTACGAGAATGGTACCGAATTTAATACAACGGCAGGGTGGAATAAGTCAATTGATGGAAATAGTAACACAGATCAAGCTTTAGGTGTTGCTATTGATTCAAACAATAATATTTATGTTGTAGGAACTGCAACTAATGTTTACAACACAACAAGTCAGAATGATTGGTGGGTTAAGAAATTTAACTCAACAGGACATGAATTTAACATAACAGAAGGATGGAATAAGACATTTGATGCAACTGGTGCAGGGGATATTGCATATGGAGTAGCTACTGATTCAAATGATAACATCTACGTTGTTGGTGTTGCAACAAATCTTGTTGGAGCTGGGACTGGTTCTGATTGGTGGATCAAAAAATTTAACTCTTCAGGACATGAATTTAATACAACAGAAGGATGGAATAAATCTTACGATGGAGCCAGTGGAGCAGATATTGCAAGAGCTGTAGCAATTGATTCAAATAATGACGTGTATGTTGTAGGTCAAGCTACAAATTTAGTGAATGGAACTAGTCAAAACGATTGGTGGATCAAAAAGTTTAATTCTTCAGGTACTGAAAATATTAGTGCATGGAACAAAACTTTTGATGGTTCTGGAAGTAGTGATATCCCTTACGGCATAGACATTGATTCTGAGAATAATGTTTATGTCATTGGCGATTCTACCAATCTTGTAAGTGGCACAAGTGGACTAGATTGGTGGATTAAAAAGTTTAATTCAACAGGGAATGAAACGTTTACTGGATGGAATAGAACATTTGATGGGAATAGTGGCGCAGACAGTCCATTTGGCATTAACATTGATTTAGAAGATAATGTGTATGTTGTTGGTTATGCAACAAATATCGTAAGTGGAAGTAGCGGAGCTGATTGGTGGGTCAAGCGATTTAACAAAACAGGCTACGAATTTAATGCAACTGATGGGTGGAACAAAACATATGACGTAGACGATAGTAGTGACCAGGCTAGGGCTGTTGCAGTATTTTCTGACAATAATGTAAGTGTAGTTGGTCATGCGACAAATGCAGTGTCTGCTTCTAGCAACCAAGATTGGTGGTTAAAGAAATTTGAAGGAAGTGATAGAACTGCACCATCAGTAAACATCACTAACCCAACAAACAACAGTAATTTCTCTTCAAGTGTGCAAGCGTTTAATGCAACTGTTACTGATACTTTTTCTAATGTAGATCAAGTGATTTTTGTATTCTCCACAAACACAACTCCATTCAATAGAAGTGCAACAAATATTTCAGGTAATTGGAACACTAACGTCGATTTATCAACAGTAGTTGAAGGAACACATATAATCACTGTATTTGCAAATGATACTTCAAACAACATAAACATAACACAATCAATTACAATTATAATAGACAGAACGAATCCTCTTGTAAATATTACAACTCCTGTAAATGGAACAAACCTTAGCTCAGGCACACAAGCATTTAATACAACAGTTCAAGATTTAACTGCAAGGCAAGTAATCTTTGTCTTTAACAACGCTTCAGGAAATGATTTTAATGTTACAGCAGCCAACAATTCAGGCAACTGGCACAACAATGTTGACCTTTCAAGATTTATTGAAAGTAAAAGCCATAATGTAACGGTCTTTGCAAATGACAGCCTTAACAATATTAATTATACAGAATCTATTTGGTTTACTGTAGACCGAACCGCACCAAATGTGACAATCATCAACACTTCATTTAGCACAACTTCAACAACACCTGTAATTTATGTTAATGTAACAGACAATATTTTCAACCAGACTTCATGTAGTCTTTATTTTTCTAATTCTCTTTCAACTACGTCTACAGTAATAAACGCAACTTTGACTGGCATTACTGCATCTTCTCTTTCAACTGGGACGTATGCAACAAATGTAAATTGTACCGACAGTTCAGGAAATCTAGGCAATAGTAGCGTAATTAACGTGACCATCACAGCCACAAGTTCTTCTGATAGCAGTAGTAGCGGAGGTAGTGGGGGTTCTGGCCGTTCAGGAGGAGGAGGTTCTCTGCCAGTTCCAGAAGAGACTACTACAGAAGAGAATCCAACGGAGGAGAATTCAGGCAACTTCTTAGTTGAGATCATTGCAGAAACAGAAGAACTATCTCAAGAAGAAGGAGAAACAGCATTAGTGGGCAGTGCGATAGCAACTCCACAAACAAGTACAAAGCCATTCACCAGAGAAAAAACAGTGACGGTACGTTTTACAAATACAAAAAACAATGCAATAACCGTACTTCCAACAATAAAAGAATTTCTGCCCCCCTTAGAAAATGAGAATATTCTGCAGCAAAAAGTCGGTGAACAACAACTTGAAACATTAAAACGAATTGAAAAAGAAAATGTTAATTTCATTACTGGTAGAGCAGTTTCTTTTAGTAAAGGAACAGCATGCAGGACATTTAGTGGTATGCAATATTCAAGAGATTTAATCACTGGGGATTTGCTCAAGCCAGAGATTCTTAACCCGCGTGAGATCACAGTATTGCCTAATCAAACTATTGAAGAGGATTTTAACATCCGCCAGGGAGTCTCAGCTAAGGTAGGTAGAGATACACTTGTGTTTGTTTCTGGAGAAAAAGAAGTTGCGCAAAAAGAGATTATTGCAAAAAGGGAAATTGGCAGTACCGTAAGTATTGATGCGAAAAATCACATATTAGACCTTTATGCACAAATTCCAAAGCAGGACAACAAGGCAAGATATATGGTGGAAGTTAATATTAATCAAGATGAAGACTCCCTTCTTTGGCAACCAAAAAACTTATTTGGTGACCTGTATGGCACGTACACCTCAGGAGCAGTATTTGCCCAGCAGTTCATCTACGATCCTACATGTTATCAGGGTAAGGCAATACTTAATGCCAAGATTTACAAGGACAACGAAGTAGTTTCAAACAACTTCTTTGCAATTAATTTTAATACCGGAACTGTAACCCCAACAGGAAAAACAGAACCAAGAATTGGTATTGCAGGGATAGTTTTCTTATTCTTATTATTTGCTGGAACCATAATATTTTGCCTGTTTTTAATCAGGCAAGTTACAGTAAGAAAAAAACCATTTGTTCTAAAACCAATAGCATACCTTACGCCAAAACCAGTCATTTCCAAAGAAGAAAAAGAACTGCTGGAAAAAGAGGCTAAAAGAAAGTATCTCCTAAAAAGGCGTGAGGAACTAAAAAGACAAATCGCGCAGTTAAAAGCAAAAAGACAACAAGAGGTGAATTTTAGAACTGAACGATTTCATAAATTTAAAACAGAACTGGATGAAGAACATAGAAAGATTGTGAGAAAATGATCAGTTCCCCCTTATTATTCTATCAATTCATTAAACTTTTCAAAATCATCTAACAATTCTTTCCGTAAGTCATTTCGTAGCCATTTAGGATATTTCTGCAGTTTAGAATCAACAACCTTGGCGAATAATTCTTTTAGTGCAGCTTTAAGAGATTCCTTAAATAAATCAGGCTTCAAAAACTTCTTAATTTCTGCCAATTCAACTTCTCTTTGTTCATCTCTTAATTTTATTTCGTTTTCTAAAACAGTAATCCGTTTTTCTAATTTAGTACGAGCTTCTGTTTCAAGAAGGATATCTTGCTCAACAATAGTATCTTTCATTCCCAATAGCTTGGTGTAATAATGCACTATGCTGTTTTCAACCCATCCAAAACGGAATTTGAAAGCAGATTCAGATTTATAGCGGGGAAGCCAGTAACAAGCCGAGGAATGCCGAAAATCGTACAAACGAATTTCTCTGATAAATTTTCCTCCCTTCGTTTTAAAATCCCCGAGAACGCGCACAAAAAGCCGCTGAATGTATCTTTTGGCAACAGTAGGATCAATATTAAAGAGATAGGATTCGTTACCTAGATTCATTACTTCTAGGTATTCTTTAATGAGATTAGAACAAAGTAATAATTTAGGTCTCCTCCCAAAAGTTTTGGCAACCTCTTCTCTGATATTAACTTCATACACATTTTCATCTTCACGCCACGTTAAATCTTCAACTTTGATATTCATTAATTCCGTAGGTGCACGGATGCCTGAGTCAAACATAAACCACATCATTACTTTGTAATCAAATTTAGCCGATGCTACAACTCGCTTAAATTCTTCAATTGTAAAGTAAGCAAACTTATTTTCCTCCACTGGACCCATATCAATATAAGTTGTGATATCCTTAATAGAATTGCCATTTTCATCTTCTCTCTTTTGATACCAATGCCAAAATGCTTTGAAGACGTTAGCATAGTCCCTTACAGAAGTATAACGATTTCCTTTATTTGTGAGAATGTATCCTTTCCTCATGTACTCGTTAAAGAACTTGCTCACATCCTTGCGAGTTAACTCACCAAGATTTTTTTTGAATGATTGCTCCATTTGCAGCGCAATCCAGCGCATCCGCTGACGAAGATTATTGAGCCGTGCGTAGCTTAGACCCCCTGGTCTGCCCACATGGTAACCACTTTCCATGTCAGAGATATATTCTAAAATGAGCTCCTGGTTCTCAGAAGAGACATCTTTGACGATAGGATTTTTCTTCCAGTTAAGATATTTCTTTTCATGACCCCAAACATCACGTTTCATGTCGTTACTTGTGCATAGCAATTATTTAAGCGTTGTCCCACTCAGTTGCCTTATTTGTACTCCTGTCGACGATAAAGGGAACTAAATGGGGAATTAAATTTCAAGTTTTGGTCAAAAAAGTAAAGCGCCACGGGCCGGATTTGAACCGACGATCCCAGATGGGACTGGATGTTTGGTATACACGGAGATCTGATCGACAGATACAGCCGATAGCAATCCAGCGCAATACCAGACTATGCGACCGTGGCGCGAAGTGCAACGGAACGCAACGACTGAAAATATAGACACTGTTATTTAAAGGTTATGTTCAAAGAAAAAACTTAGATAGAATATTTAGAAAAAAAAGCGTGGGAAAAAGAAAAAATAACTTTTAGACTTACTCTTGAACCATTGAAGAATTTCTATGAATCCTTGCAAAGTACGGGGCGGCAACAACGTAATCTTCACCAAAACCTGCAATATCGCCTTCAATAGCATCGCATGTTTTTCTGAGCTTAGAAATTGCTCTTTTTAATTCGACTAAGTCTTTATCTTTTAATGGCCTAATATTGATCAATGCAATAGTGGAGCCTTCACGTAATGTGTCAAGAACTTCTTTGATATCTTCAAAGTCTTCCATTACAAATGGTTTGATTAAAACTTTGGATTTTGCTTCCTCTCTGTTGGGAGTTGAAGCGCCTAAAACCTCTACATATTCCTCTCCAGCTTGAGGTTCCATTTCATAGTCCTCTTCCTCGACAGGTTTTGCAAATTTATCTCGTAATTGTAAAAAAAAATCTTTCATTTTCACACCCTCTCCATCATTTAATTATGATAGAAAAATAAGAGGACACCTCATATATAAATGTTTTTATTATCCCATATGAAGACTCAAAACTCTATATCGTCACATGAATTACTGAAGGGACAAAAAGAGAAAAGGACGAGAGAGAGAGAGAGAGAGAAGACAAAGAATTGAGAAAGTTACGCCTGTAAGCGAAATACATTAGAATATGCTTTTTTCTTGCGTTTTTTTTCTTTAAATTCAACGACTGCACGAGGGAGTTGGAATGTCCCAAGAATGTTTAATTTAGCTCGAATCTTGTAAGTTATTAGACGATGCTCGTGGGCATCTAACTCAGCCAGAGACCAAACAACTTTTGTGCCTGTTTTTGCATGGCGAATTTCATGAGGTTTTAGAGTTCCAAGTTCTAAACTTTTTTGCACATTTGCAATTGCTGGAACTAAGTCTGTGATGGAAGCATGAACTAAAGGTTTTTTAGACCTGTTAAGAACTTCTAACGTGACCTTAATTTCAGATAGTGAGCCTTCATCATCGCTACGAGTAGTAATGGCTGTTTTTTTAATCGCAACAGGAGAACGCACAGAATAGTAAAAGATGAAGAACACCGTAATCAAGATAAGTAAGTAAAGAGGCAAACGATAATTTGTAGTGTAGGAGACATCTACAGACTCACCAGGAGCAAGTTCAAGGCCCCATACCAAATAAGATTGGCCTTCTTCACGCACCACGTTGTCTGCCCCCCTAGAAAGGATTGCTTGCCAAAAAGGCACAGGATGCTTAACTTCCTGAGCATTTAATACATTGCCACCGTTTTTGATTGTAAGCAAAGTTGATTTTTTTAAAAGATTCATTTTGGAGTTTGCAGCCACATCAAAGACAGGAAGTACAGTTAGAATTTCAATTTTTTGCTCTTGAATTTTTGCCACTTCTCCTTTGTGTTCAAAGACAAAGAAGATAAGGTAATCTTTTGGTTGTTGATATTTATTTGGTGTGATAGAAAATTCGACTGACTTTTTTTGTAATGGAGGTAAGTCTATAGTCACTTCTTTTTGAAATTCAGGCATATCACTTTGTAATTTTACAACTAACCCCGATAAATCAAGAGGATTTCTGTTTTCTAAAAACAACTTGATAGAAAGAGGTTTATTGGGATCAATTTTTTCATCCATGTCAACATCCACCTTGATTGCTGGAAGGTAGTCTAGTTGTTTTTCTGGACTAAGAAATACCTTCATAGAATCAGTATACCTATCACCAGAATCACTTTCTACAGAAAACGCAAGGTTGTAAATGCCCGCAGGAAAATTCGTAGTTGGTGTTGAGACAAGGCGAACGGTTCTAGACTGCCCCGCTGCAATTTTAAAAGTTCGGTCAGTAATTGGATTTGGATCTATATTCCACCCTTGGACAAAAGAGTAAACAACATAGCTTTGAGCTAGAGTGTCTTGATTACTAACAACAATGTCAAACTCAGCAGACTCCAAAGGAGAGATTAAGTCATTAACTGGCTTTACAGAAACTGTTGACTGTGCTAACACAAATGTTGAGAATGAAAATAATGCTAAGAGCAAGACAATGACAAAAGCTAGTAATTTATTATATTTCAACCCACTCACCTCAAAGAAAAAACAAATTTTGCTAGTATTTAAAGTCTTCGTTTCCAGAGACAATATTGTCGAGGAGAAGAGAAAAGAATACCGAGGAATACAAACCAAGTGGGCATCCGATAGATTTAAATACTTTAATTTTTTAGTTGAACTCATAAAAAAACGATTAAAAGAGGCAATTGTAGATGGCAGATAGTGTGTTTCGAGGTACGATAGAATTCTTAGGGGAAGTTGGATTATATGACATTGTTCTTCCTTTCTTGTTAGTGTTTACAATTATGTTTGCTATCTTGGAAAAAACAAAAATCCTAGGGATTGAGAAAGTAAACGATAAAGAATATGCAAAGAAGAATTTGAATGCAATCGTTGCGTTTTCAACTGCTTTTTTAGTTATTGCTTCTACACGGCTTGTTGCAATAATTAATGATGTTATTGCAAACATCGTGCTACTATTGATTTTAGCAATCAGTTTTCTGCTATTAGTAGGAGCATTTATGGGCGATCATGAGTTCAGTTTAAAAGACCACCCTGGATGGGTTACTTTTTTTATGGTTGCTATGTTAGTGGGAATTGTCTTAATTTTCCTCAATGCATTAGGATGGTTAGAATATGTCACTAACCTGTTTACATACTGGAGAGGCGAATGGGCTTCAACAATTATTTTTATTGCAATCATTGTTGGATTCATGGCCTTAGTGGTTTTCGGAGGAGGAAACTCAGGGAGCTCAAGTTCAAAAGAGAAGAAAAAAGAATGAGGGTATAATAATGGCTACATTTGAAAATATTGTGTTTTTGTTTCAAAACTATGGAGTTTTGGATTTTTTAATTCCTTTTCTGCTCGTATTTGCAGTAACATTTGCAATCCTACAAAAGAGCAAGATCTTAGGGGATAAAGCAAATATCCATTTTATTATTGCATTCACATTTGGGATGTTATTTGTAGTTCCGCACGTTTTAGGAAGATATCCTCCACAGTACGACCCAGTACTAGTGTTAAATTCAGCAATCCCAAGTATTTCGCTAGTGAGTATTGCAGCAGTTGCAGTGTTAGTTTTGTTAGGAGTTTTTGGAAAGAGATTTTCAAAAACAGCTGCACCAGTTATTGCTATTCTATCTATTCTCGCTGTAATTTTTATCTTTGGCTCTGCATTAGGATTATGGGTTGCACCAAATGACCTATTCTATTGGTGGACTGCAGACGACTTTGAGTGGCTAGTAGTAATACTTGTCTTTGGAGTTTTAGTATTCTTAATTACAATGCCTCAAAGAAATAAAGAGAAGAAAGCTGGAGGAGCCCTTAAAGACTTTTTAGGAGGCTTAACTGAGGACACAAATTAAAATGGCAACAGTATTAGATGCAGGATTACTTGGGACTTTTGGGATTGTCTTTCCATTTTTGTTTGTATTTGCACTGATATATGCAGTACTTCACAAGACTGGCCTTTTAGGCAAGAGCCCTGCGTTAAATGCAATCATTTCTGTTGCTACAGCATTTTTAGTAGTTCTTTCTGATGCTGCTGTTGACGTGATTAACATCATCATTCCTTGGTTTGCAGCAATGATTGTGTTCTTTATTTTGATGTTATTGTTATTTCAGATGTTTGGTGCTAAAGAAGCAGATATCTTTAGTGCTATGAAGAACAATGAAGCAATTTCTTGGGTGTTAATTGCAGTAGGGATTATTATCATTTTAACCGCGCTAGGAACTGTATTTGGGCAACGTTTTACAGAAGTTGCATTTGATGAGTCTAACGGCACATTAGATGCTAATTCTCTAGGAGGAGCAGTTGATACTAGTGACTTTCAACAAAATATAATTAATACACTAGTACATCCAAAAGTCGTTGGCACAATGATTCTATTTATCATAGCAATATTTGCCATAGCGTTGTTAACAGGCAGCAAGTGAGTGGCATAGAATGTTCTGAATTCAGGTTTGATTAGAAGAATAATAAGAAGTAAAGTTATTTTTTCTTAATTTTATCTGTAAGACTGTTTAGTTCCTTAACGTTTTCAACAAACTGAGGAACAACATCTTTAAACACCTTTCCTACAGCGTTAAGTTCTGTGCCCACATCTTGCATTCGGTTGTCATAATCATCTAATTTTCCTAAAACTCCTTGGTGAAGTGTTGAGAAGTCTTCTTTTAGCTTTGCAACATCGTGAGCAAGTTTCATTTGTTTTTCTTCAAATTTATTTTTCCAGTCAACAATTTTTTTAACTTCGGAGATTAGTTCATCCCATTTTTCATCAATTAAATTCTCCGTAATTTCTTCTATTCTGTCATAAACATTTGCAGGCGAGGATGAAGTCCCCACATTTGGAGCATAGTCAGAATATCCAGAACCTGTTGGAGGCTGCATATCTCCCATCGGCGGCTGCATTGTTTGGTTGGGAAAAGGATTTGGAGCACCTGGAGCACCATTAGGACTTGGAGGTACATCCAAAGGCTCTAAGCTCATTATTGCTTGATTAACAGCATCAGGAGAAAGACCTTTTTGAGTTAGTTCTTCCATGATAACTGAGTCTGTAAGGCCTTGTGCGCGTAAGTTTTGTACTTCTTCAACTGGACTATTCATTTGTATCACCTTTGTGAGTTGTTTTTGTTCTTTGATTTTTTGTAGAAGATAATTTATGTGGACTTTTTTGTAACGCTAGTTGCTTTGTTATTTCTCTTTTGATATCCTTTTGTGTAACAAAGTTAAGAGGATTCCAAAGATCAACATATTTTTTTAAAGTCATTACTTCTTCTCTTCCTGCTGATTGTTTTAGTTCCTTGATAATTAAGTCTACTTTTTGACGTAGTTTTTCATTTTCATGCTTTGTTTCCATGAGCTCTTCAGACAAAGATTTATTTTCTTGACGTAGTGCATTTTGTTTTGTGATAAAATCATTTTTTAAAACACGCATTTCTCTTAGAAGATTATTTACTTTGCCTTCTAAACTTTTTACCCATACATACATCTGTTGATTTCCAAAATCAGATTGCTGTGGTTGCACAGGAGGTGCTTTGCTTTTAAGTAAAGACATAGATGAAATAGAGCGAAGTGCATATAATAAAGTTGTGTTAGTATTTGAGAGTAGTATTTTTGGCGGAGGAGAGTTTTTATTCTGAGAGATAGAAAAGGTAATAAAGCACAAGAGCCGTTCTAAGAAGATGGTTACAGGAAGAACTACATTTTGTTTTGCACATGATATTTTTCATGAGGGAGAGAATAAAATTGTAAAGATTTCTATGGAAAAATGTAATTTTCCCCCATCCATCGAATATAGTGGTATTTGTATGAGTAAGGTTATTGAGGTTTTATTGCAAAATCAAGGGATAAATATTATTGTTTTAACACAATTACGAGAATATGAATATGATTTTTCGCAGGTTGCTTTGCTTGATGAAATTGCACAGGCGTTTAAAAAGTTAAATCAAGATGAAAGACATATCCATTCGCAGCTTGTTACAAATCCTGAACATGAGAGGTATATTAGGGGAGTATATACTGAATTTCAACGGATTATTTCTAAAGAACTAAAAGAAGACCCATTTGCAGCATTTGTAGGTTTAAAGAGATTATATAGTCGTGAAAAAATCAGACATGGGAATATTGTTGACGTGAGACATGGGCAAAGTCAAGGATTATTTTTGCAGATGTTAGATAGTGCAATTTCTGTACTAGAAGGCACTAAAATGATTCAAATGATGATGCCACTTGCAAAGGATTATGATGTGGGAGATCGCCAAATTTATGGTAATGTTTTTCATCCAATTACAAGGCCTGATTTTATGTATACTAAGTTAGTAACTGATTTTCCAGAGGGGGAGTTAAAAGAGAGTTACACGTTTCATGCAGGTAGTGATGAATGTGAAGTTAATATTTTTGGATTTGATGATGACATTAAAACACTGTATCATTTAACTCCACCTGAATTTCAATTTCCAGAAGAGATGTATGAACTACTTGATGATGCAAAAAGAATTATGTCTGAACATAAGCCAACAAAAGAAGAGTTTGTTGATCCTCAGAGAATGCGAGAAGTATTTTTGAGTATTGGTAAAGATTTAATTGAAGATTTAGTAAAGCACAAAAAGATGCGTTTATCACAGCAA
This sequence comes from uncultured Methanosarcinales archaeon, assembly GCA_964344285.1. GTDB lineage: Archaea > Nanobdellota > Nanobdellia > Woesearchaeales > GW2011-AR9 > CAYFMM01. The sequence goes on from CAYFMM010000002.1 coordinate 53,783, forward strand.
AAAGTTGACCAATTGGCACAAGCTTTATTGCGTTATACTGTTGGTTTTGGGTTAATTGAGTTATTATTATCTGATCCGAAAGTTCAGGATGTAAATATTAATTCTCCAAACGGTGAGCTTCCAATTTTTATTGTACATCAAGATTATGGTGATTGTTATACGAATGTGTATCCAACTAGACTTGAGACTGAGAGTTGGGCAACAAAGTTACGTTTGATTTCTGGCAGACCGTTAGATGAGGCAAATCCAATTTTAGATACAGAGCTTAAAGTGCCTGGTTTTACGTCAAGAGTTTCTGCAATTACTGCTCCTTTGAGCCCGAATGGACTTGCCTTTTCATTTCGACGTCACAGAGATTTTCCATGGACATTCCCATTGTATTTGCAACCTAAAATTAGGTATATGGATGAGACTGCAGCAGGTCTGCTTAGTTTTTTAATTGCAAATAATGCTACAATGCTTGTTGCAGGAACTAGGTCTTCTGGAAAGAGTAGTCTTTTAGGAAGTTTCTTAGTTGAAATTTCTCGTCGTTCACGAATTTTAACAATCGAGGATACATTTGAATTGCCACAAGAATCTTTGCGTGCATTAGGATATAATTTAGAATCATTAAAAGTTGCATCTGCACTTGCGACAAAGGAAGGTAGTGAAGTTGATCCATCGATTGGAATTAGATCTACATTGCGTTTGGGAGATAGTGCAATTTTTGTAGGAGAAGTTAGAAGTAAAGAAGCTGTTGCATTGTTTGAAGCAATGCGTGTTGGGGCTGCTGCAAATGTTGTTGCAGGAACAATTCATGCTGACTCCCCCTATGGAGTATATGACAGGGTTGTAAATGACATTGGCGTTCCTAAAACGTCGTTTAAAGCAATTGATATTATTGTTGTAACAAATCCGGTCATTTCTGGCCTTAAGAAGTTTAAGCGGATTTTACGTGTTACAGAAGTGCGTAAAGAGTGGGAAAATGATCCGTTGCAAGAACATGCGTTTGTTGATTTGATGGTGTATAATGCAAAGACCGATCAGTTAGAGATTACTGAGGATTTACGTAACGGAAATTCAGATATTTTAAAACGAATGGCTGGAAGAATTAAAGAGTTTGCAGGCGATTGGGATGCGGTGTGGGACAATATTGCACTACGCGGGAAATGTAAACAAGCAATTGTTGATGAGTTTAGCAAGGTTGTTGAAAAAGAAGAATTGAAAGGCGAGTCTAAAGAGATTTTAGAAGCAAAATTTGTAATTAAAGCTAATGATATGTTTAATTTAATCTCTGATAGGGTTAAAGAGAAGAAAGGAAAGCTAGACTCTGACACTATTTTCTTTGAGTATAAAGAGTGGTTAAAAAAGGAAGTTAAGAAGATTGTGTTGTGAGAGTTGAGAGATCATAATAATTCATGTACGCCAGAAGGGCTACGTCGCTGTGAGAGTGGCACCGGAGTTTTTTTATCGTATACCCACCCTCCAATTGGAGCAGCAAAAAGGCGTTTAACAGTTAATTCTGATTTTATTGCTTGATACAACTTCTCTCCTAAGTCTCTTGTAACAGGATTAGGGTCTACTGCTTTTACAAACCCATCAACAAGATTCCCATAACCTTCCCTTTTCATGCTATCTACATAAGGTTCTATTCTAGAGTCAGGATCACGCTCATATTCAAGCAAATCACTAATACTTACACCTTCTAACATATTTCTACCCACACATGTTTCTCCTACCACTGTTGCATAAGCAAAGGAATCAACATGGGGCATTGTAAGTAGAGCTCCTCGCGTATATTCATTATTTTCTTTGGAACGTTGAGCATAAAATTCTGAAAACACGTTTGCCAATTTGTGGCCAATCATTTTTGGAGGAATACGTTCAGGTGCAAAATGTCCCAGAGTACCATAAAACTCTCCCGAAGGAAATGGATCATAAATAATTCCAGACTCTTTTGCACTGGCAAGGCCAAAATCAAGAAGCACAACACCACTATCTTTGCGTAAAAGAACATTCAAGGGTTTAATATCTCTGTGAACAATTCCCTGTGCATGCGTCTCACCCATTACTTCATATAAGGAAGCGCCAGTTTGCAAACGTTTACGTCTTGAAAGAGAATCTTTTAAAATTAATTCTTGCAGATTTTCTCCTTGAGCATACTGCATCCACAGTGGTGTGAGAGGTTCTTCTGATTCAAATTTCCAGAGCTCTGCTACATTTCTTCCTAAAGGTTGTGCCCTTCTTAAAATTCCAGCTTCATGATGCGCAAATTGTGCACTTATTACCTTTTGGGGAATGGTGAATAATTTTACTGCTAGAGTTAAATCTTCCTTCATTCTTTTCTTTCTCTTAACCCGAGGAACCAAATAGACTTCGCTAAATGCACCCTCGCCTATTTTTTGCGGTACTTCATAATTGCCATTCCCTGCAATTCGTTGCAAAAAAGCATCACGGTGTTTTGTAATTTCTTCCGCGGAGTAAGCCTCTCTTGGATCCCCATCTATTTTGTATATATCTTCTATTGAAGCTGCAGCTAGGCCTGGTTCTGTTGACCCTTGAAGAGGCGCTCCCGTGAATAATTCTATCCAATCGACCATAAGAACAAGAAAAAACAGCTGTTTTCTTTATAAGAGTTTAGTTTAGAATAAAGGAGTAAGAGATTATGAGTTTTACTTATAACAGATATCACAACTAGAAAGACCAGTCTCTACATCCATATGGATTCTGCAAATTGCTTTTGATGTTTTAATGTAATCGCTTATTTTTTGGATTTGTTGATATGCTGTTTTTGTATCTTTAATGTTTGCTGCTGCTTTTGTGATAAACTCTTTTACGTCTTCTGGTAAAGAAATGTCTTTTGCGCGTTTTGCGTTACAATATTGTGAGACTGCCGATGGTGTTAGGTTTAAAAGAGTTGCAATTTCTTTTTGAGAGTGATTTTGTTTTTTAAGGGCTAGAACTAATTCTTTTCTAATGATTGGAAGAACATACCAGACTTCAATCTCTTGAGGATGTTTTACAGGTATTGTGTTGTCTTGTGGTTGGATTGTTGTAGGCATTGTTTTTTTTGTATATTTTTGTTTGTGATAAATGTTTTTGTTTTTATTAGCTTAATCAGCGCAGAGTAGAGATAGTTCTATCTGTAATGGCACTATCCTCCGTGCTTCTTTATTTTCATGAGCTGCTAATGCTACTGCATCTGCAAGGTTTTGACCGTATTGTAAACGAATTTCTTCATGAATTCGTAAACGATCTAATTTATTATATCTTATTCTCTTATGAACAATTTCTCGAAAATCTCCTTTAGTAACTAACTTTTCACGTAACAATCCTTCCCGAACAACTAGTGCCAAAGAAAAATAATCTGCTCGAAAATCTATAGGCTCACATCGTGCTTGTTCTGGCGCCATATATTCAACAGTCCCAAAAAGAGTTGTTGTTTGTTCTAAAGATGTATCTTGATTCTTTTTTGTTGCCAAGCCAAAATCAGATAAAATTGCAGGGCCACGATTAAATGGAAGTAAGATATTATCCGGTTTCACATCTCCGTGAACGTATTGACAACCATGTACATATTCAAAAGCATCAGCAATATCAACACCCATAGCTGCAACTTCACAAACACCCATATTTTGTGTATATGCTGTTGCTAAAGGTGTACCACTAAAGTAAAAAAAGCAAACTTGGGCTCTTTCATCAGTATTGCCATTTGTGTACCAATAAGGACGAGGTAGTCCTTTACACACCTCCCCTGTTTGTTCATGAATTGCATGAAGTATCTTTGCTTCATTAACAATAGGACCATTATATCCTGGATCTCGTGCAACTTTCAAAATACCTGTAAATCCTTGATTTGGAAATGCCATAAACATCACATCACTCATCCCACCATATCCAAAAAGAGATAAGTGAAACTCTTCTGTTGCGTCTAATCTTTGATCCATTTTACACCCCAAGCATTTCCCTTAATTCTTCACTTGGTTTCCAAGCAGGCTCAAAGGTGATTTCAATTGTAACATCGTCTGCACCCTGTTCTTTGATCATCGTTTCAAGTTCGTCAATCATTTGTGGACCAAGTGGACACATAGGAGAGGTAAAGGTCATTTTTACCCAAACGTTTATTTTGCCATCTTGTTCTTTTACCGTAAAATCGTAAATTAGTCCAAGTGCCCAAACGTCGATATGGAGTTCCGGATCTAAGTATTTTTTGAATACTTGTTCAATAATTTGTTCTTTTGTAATTGTCATTTTTATCGTGTTGGTCTTAATGCAGTTAAGACTTCTTGTGTTGTTGCAAGTTGTAATTTATCTGCAGGAACTGAAGTCACTTCACTCAAAACACCCTCTTTCCAAGTAGAAGCATTATCTGATCTGTATGCTGGAAATAAAGCATCATAGACACCCACTACATTATAGCCCAAATTAAGTGCTTCGATTGCACTTACTGCTGCACAGCCATTTGGTTTGGTTCCTGTAATTAACACTGTATCTCTTCCTTGTGATTTTAAATAATTATTTAAACCCAAACTTGAACTGGAAGTATCAAAAGCACTCATGTCTTGTCCTTTCACGTATCGTGCAGATTCATTTGATTGTGAAATTGCTTGTGTAATCCACTTGTGAGTTGGTCCTTGATTTTTCATTTCAATTAAAGTCCTACCTAATTCTCTTGGTGATCTTGTAATTAGGCCACAGAGATTCATTAAAGGCCGAGAGTAATTCATAGGATTAGGTCCCACTTCTTGTTCTGTAAAACTTGGTTGCATATGAATTACAAGCAGTTCTGTTTTTGTAGGATCTAAGTATTGCATTTTAGTTAATTATTTTTTCAAAGCCTTCTTTTTCAATTTGCTGTGCAAGTTCAAAGCCACCTTGCTTGATGATATTTCCTTTATAGAGGATACTTACTTTATGTGGTTTGAGGTATTGTAAGAATCTGTTGTAGTGAGTAATTACAACAACTCCCATTTGTGTGTGTTCTCGTGCAGTGATTATATTTTCTGCTACAGTTTTAATTGCGTCTACGTCTAGTCCAGAGTCTGTTTCGTCAAGTAATGCGTATTTTGGCTCAAGTAGCATTAGCTGTAACATTTCATTACGCTTCTTTTCTCCCCCTGAAAAACCATGATTAAGTGCTCTTCTACTAAAGGCAGGATCCATTTTAAGAAGTGCCATTTTTTCTTTGAGAATTTTATGAAAATCAATTACAGAGAGTTTGTTTCCTTCATCACGTTTTGCATTTACTGCTGTTCGTAAGAAATTACTGATAGTTACACCTTGAACTTCTTGGGGGTATTGAAATGATAAAAACAGTCCTGCTTTTGCACGAATGTTTACGGGTTCGTGTGTAATGTCTTTTCCATCAAGGATTATTTTTCCCTGCGTGATTTTGTATTTTGGATGACCCATTAATGCGTTTGCAAGGGTGGATTTTCCAGAGCCATTAGGCCCCATAATTACGTGAATTGAGTCTGGTTCAAAAACAAGGTTAATCCCGTTAAGGATTTGTGTTCCTTCAACTTCAACGTGTAAATTTTGTATTTCGAGTGCCATTTTTTATTGTATTTATTGTGTTGTTTCAAGACCTTTGTGCAGTGCCTTAAGTGAGAGTAGTGCACATTTCATTCTAGAGTGACTGATGGGAATTCCCAGTAAGTCAAAGATATCTTGTTGGGTAAGTTGGTGTAGTTTTTCTTTTGTCATGCCTTTTATTTTGTCTGTGAGCATGGAAATTGACGCTTGACTAATTGCACAGCCATCCCCTTGAAAGCCAACTTGTGTAACTTTATTATTTTCAAGTGTTACATAGAGCGTAATATTGTCCCCACATAGAGGATTTACTTCTTTGTGTTTGAAAGTATAGTCTTTTAAAGTTTTAAAGTTGTGAGGGTTTTTGTAGTGATCAATAATATTTTCTTTATAGAGTTCTTGCTCTTCAGTTAGTTTTTGTGAAGAGATTTCATTTCGATCGTATGTTATTTGTTCTGGTTCCTTGTTTGTTGTAGCTTGATCTTTTGATGTAGCAGTGTAATCAAAAAGAACATTTTTAATTCCCTCAATGAGTTTGTCTACATCTTCTTTTGTATTGTAAAGATAAAATGATGCTCTTGTTGTGCCTGAAATATTAAGAGATTTCATCAAAGGTCCACAACAGTGATGTCCTGCCCGTACTGCAATGTTTTGTTGATTTAATTCTTCGCTTATATCATGTGGGTGTAAGTTATCAATTGTAAAGGAGATGACCGCGCCACGATGAGCTGCATTTGGTGTACTGAGTATAGTTAAACCATGTTTTGTGAGGGGTTGAAGAAGTTTGAGTGCATAAGTTGTAAGCTCTGTTGTGTGTGCATGAATTTTTTCCATACCAATTTGTTCAAGGTATTTTACCGCTGCTGCAAGTCCAATTGCGCCAGCAATATTTGGTGTTCCTGCTTCAAATTTTTCTGGAAGATCTGCCCAAGTTGTTTTTTCCTTTGTAACTTCTAAGATCATTCCACCCCCAGTGTAGGAGGGAGGTAATTTTTGTAAGATCTCTTTTTTTGCGTAGAGTACACCTATTCCTGTTGGGCCACACATTTTATGTCCTGAAAAAGCAAGAAAATCACAATTAAGTTGTGTTACATCGATTGGTATGTGTGGTGCTGATTGTGCAGCGTCTACGATGATTAATGCGTTGTTTTTATGTGCAAGATTTGTAAGTTCTTTAATTGGATTAATTGTCCCTAGAACGTTTGAGATGTGTGTTACTGCTACAAGTTTTGTTTTTGGCGTGATTAATTTTTCAGCTTGTTGCATGTCTAGTTCATAATCTTTTGTGATAGGAATGAATTTAAGAGTGCATTTTTTTTGGAGTGCTAGTTGCTGCCATGGGACAAAGTTGCTATGGTGTTCCATTTCTGTAAGCACTATCTCATCTCCCGGTTGAAGGTTGATTAGTTCGGATGATTGTGCAAAGGAATGTGCTAAGGTGTTCATTGCATGTGTTGTGCCAGAGGTAAAAATTATTTCTTCAGGTTGTGCGTTAATGAATTTAGCAAGAGTTTCATGAGCTTGTTCATAAAGGATTGTTGCTTTTTGTGAGAGAGTGTGAATTCCTCTATGTACATTAGCATTTGATTTTTCATAGAAGTCAATAATTGCTTGAATTACTGATTGTGGCTTTTGTGTAGTTGCAGCATTATCTAGATAGACTAAGTTTGGATTGTTGTTAAAAATTGGAAAGTCTTCTTGTTTCATTTTTGTATTTTGTATTTTACCCTGAATTCCGCACACTGAGCTCCGCCCATTTAGTGCCCTTCAATTTCTATTTCAATTAGCTTGTTTAGCTCTACTGCGTATTCTAATGGTAGTGCTTTAACAATTGGTGCAATAAATCCAGAGACAATCATTTTAACTGCTTCTTCTTCACTAAGACCACGACTCATAAGATAGAAGATGTGTTCGTCTCCGATTTTTCCAACAGTTGCTTCGTGTGCAGCGTCTACTTCTGGAGTGTCGATTTCAAGTACGGGAATTGCGTCTGATTTTGATTTATTGTCTAAGATTAGTCCGTTACATGCCATGTAGGCTTTTGAGTTTACTGCTTTTGGTAAAACCTTTACAAGTCCTCTGTATGTTGAGATCCCTCCGCTTTTAGAGATGCTTTTTGAGTCTATTGTAGAGGTTGTGTTTGGTGCTGCGTGAATAACTTTACTTCCAGTGTCTTGATTTTGTCCTTCGCTAGCAAAGGCAATACCGAGGCTATCACTTGATGCACCTTGTCCAATAAGAACAGAGCAAGGATAGAGCATGGTTACTGCACTACCAACGTTGCCGTTAAGCCATTTGATTGATGCGTCTTTGTAAACCATTGCACGTTTTGTGTTTAGGTTGTAGACGTTTCTACTCCAATTTTCAATAGAGGAGTAAATCATTTTTGCATTATCATGAACAAAAATCTCTACGCATCCTGCGTGTAATGAGTTTTTTGAGTATCTTGGAGAAGAGCATCCTTCGATATAATGTAGTTCTGCTCCTTCATCAACAATAATTAAGGTGTGTTCAAATTGCCCGCCACGCTGTGCGTTCATTCTAAAGTATGCTTGAAGGGGGAGTTCTACCTTGACATTTTTTGGAACATAAATGAATGTGCCACCACTCCAGACTGCTGCATGAAGCATGATGAGTTTGTGATCTGTAATGGGGATACATTTTGTCATGAAATATTTTTTTACTAAATCAGGATATTTTTGTAAAGCCACATCCATATTTTCAAAGATCACACCTTTTTCTTGGAGGGTCTTTTGTAAGTTGTGATAAATCATGCCAGAATCGTACTGTGCTCCAGCTCCTGCAAGTGCTTTTTTTTCAGCTTCAGGAATTCCTAGTCTGTCAAAAGTTTTTTTGATATCTTCTGGAACATCATCCCAGTTGTTTGTTTCTTTTGCGTTTGGGTCGACATAGTAAATGATTTCATCAAAGTCAAGGTCTTTTAGAGATGGACCCCAGTTAGGCATTGGTGTTTTTAAGAATAATTTTAGTGCTTTGAGTCTTTTTTCTAGCATCCATTCTGGTTCATTTTTTGATTTTGAGACATATCTAACTAGTTCTTCAGATAGACCTGGTTCTGCAGTGAATTTTGGAGCATGGGAATCAGCAGATTCATATCTAGTTCTATCAATTTCAATCTGCTTTGAAGTGCTTTTTATCTCTTGAGTAGAGGTACTATTTTGAGTCTGGTTAGAGCTATTTTGAGCTGTATTTGCCATTAATTAACGATTGTTAACTCTGTTTTATAAATGTTATGGGGTGAAAGAGAGGAGTTACCTTTTTATAGTCATAGAGATTAATTTCTTTTGAGGCAATAGATGGAACGAGATGATTATCAAGATATTCTAGAGAAGTATAAGGCTAGAGTGAGGGACGAGTTTGGAGAGACGTCACAACAAGAGATTAAGGTAACGTCACAAGAGTATTCACAGTTTAAACAGGAATTATACCCCACACATTATTCTTTGTATGAGAGGGGATGTAATTTTGCAGAGAATGCATTGAAGTTAAAGGTTGATCCTAAAAAAGCTGTTGAAAAACAAAAGAATTTAGATATTTGTCATTTGAATGTGAGCCCTTCAGGAGTTTTATCATTTGCAATTTTAATGGGATTATTTGTAATGGTCTTTGGATCATTAATTTTGTTTGCAGCACCGATTATTTTAGGATTAGAACCAATGTTGTTTTTAGTGATGTTTGCACTCATTGGGGGTTTAGCGTTAATTCCAGCATTGCAAAAGTATCCTGATTTTTTAGCCAATAGATGGAGGATGAAGGCATCAAACCAAATGGTGCAAAGCATTTTTTATCTTGTAACATATATGCGACATACATCAAACTTAGAGCGTGCAATTGAGTTTGCTGCTGAGCATTTAGAGGCTCCTTTATCACTGGATTTTAGAAAGATTTTATGGGACGTTGAAACACAAAAGTATAGCACAATTCGCGATAGTGCAAATGCATATTTAGAAACGTGGAAAGAATGGAATAAAGAATTTGTTGAAGCATTTCATTTAGTGGAGTCTTCTTTGTTTGAAGGTTCTGAAGATAGAAGATTAGCATTATTAGATAAGTCATTAAGTGTTATTTTGAATGGAACATATGAGAATATGTTACATTATGCACATAATCTAAAGGGACCAATGACAATGCTTCACATGTTAGGAATTATCTTGCCAATTTTGGGTTTAGTTATTTTACCATTGGTTGTAAGTTTTTTGGGAAGTGAAACCAGCCCATTTACAATGGCTGTGTATATTTCGTTGTTGTATAATATTACAATTCCTATTGCAGTGTATTATTTAGGGCAGACAATTCTTGCAAAAAGACCAGCAGGATATGGTGCAACTGATATTAGCGAGAAGAAAGGCTTTAGAAAGTTACGTAATGTAAATATTCCTTTAGGTAAGAAGCTTTCTATTAGTGTCAATCCTTTTTATTTTAGTATTATGGTATTTGCAGTAGCATTTTTGATGGGAATTAGCCCATTAGTGTTGCATGCAGTTGGTGCAAGTGATTTTAGTTTTGATAGCAGAGGAAGTATTAAGATGTTGGATTATGTTTGTCCACCGCAGTTTGGTACTCCTTGTGATGCATCTGTACAAGTTGGTCCATACGGCATGGGTGCAGCAATGTTATCTTTAGTGTTGATTGCAGGACTAGGTGCAAGTATTGGACTATTTTTTGCATTGCGATCAAAGAATGTGATTAAGGTTCGAGAGAGAACTAAATTATTAGAAGATGAATTTTCTTCTGCATTGTTTCAGTTAGGAAATAGACTTGGAGATGGTCTTCCTGCAGAGATTGCATTTGCAAAAGTTGCACAGACTATGCAAGGTACAACGTCAGGTCAATTTTTTAATTTGACTGAGAAAAATATTACAAAGCTTGGGATGGGGTTAGAACAAGCAATTTTTGATCCAAAAGTTGGAGCATTACAACAATTCCCAAGTAATGTGATTACATCTTCAATGAAAGTCCTAGTTGAGAGTATTGCCAAAGGTCCAAGGATTGCAGCACAAGCGCTACTTTCTATGGCACAGTATATTAAGGAGATTCATCGTGTTGAGGAGAGATTAAAAGATTTGATGGCAGATGTAATTTCTTCGATGAAATCCCAAGTGAAATTTTTAACCCCTGCGATTGCAGGGATTGTGATTGGAATTACATCCATGATTTCTACTATTTTGACTAGGCTAGGTTCTCAGTTGAGTGAAGTGTCTGCTGGCGCTGATACTGCTGCGGGTTTTGGTGGTTTGCTTGATATTTTTGGGATTGGCATTCCAACATATCATTTTCAGATTGTTGTAGGAGTTTATATTGTGCAGATTGCGTTTATTTTAACTGTGCTTAGTAGCGGTATTGAAAATGGAGCAGATAAATTGGGTGAGAGGTATATGCTTGGTCAGAATTTGATTAAGAGTACTTTGCTTTATTGTTTTTTAGCAGGCGTTGTAATGATCTTGTTCAATCTTTTTGCAAGCAGCATTTTGAGTAGTACGCTTGCGGTGTGAAGATTGTATAAGGAGTAAGTTGTATTTCATACATAATTTTTTTTCTCTAAATGTGCAGCTGTTTTGTCCCACTGCTGTTTCATTTCCTTGTAACAAAGAATTGCATTTTTATCTTTAACCGATACAAGTGGTTGAAGACCTAGTTTAGCCATTAATTGTTCGTATCTTTTAATTGTTCTTTTTGTGTGGCTGTTTACTAATGAAGGAAAATTATCTTCTCCTTGAGTAATGAGAGTGTATATCACGTGAAGCCCAATTGCATAACAGAAGTCACGTGTTTCTTTTATTGATTGCCAAGCTCCGGAAGTAGACGCCGAAGTGGCCTTACTTTTCATAGATTCAATCTTCAGATACGTTACAAAACTTTCTTTATATCGTTCTGCTTTAGGCTTGGCCTCCTGGTATAGGTGGTCAGACATAATTTTGGTAAAAGTAATTTTATCTTTTTTAAAAAATTGATAGTATGTCGCAAGACCTTCCTGATAAATTTTTTCAAACAGTTCAAACAAGAATTTTTTAGCACTAATCATCTCAAAAGAAAGACCTTTTGGAACTAAAAAATCAATATCCGTCTTATGTTGCTTTGCTCTTACCTTAAGAAGATAGGTATAATAAAGTGCTTTTAATTGAGTAAGGGCATGAGTTAGTTCATGGGCAAGGAAAGAATAGAGTTTCTCTTTATCATCAGACTGAGGATTAAATGAACTAAGATGAAGGTTAAATGTGTTGATATAAACCCTATATCTTCCTTTAATTAAATCTTCAGGTTTAACGTTAGCAAAAGTATCATTAGATTCAGTTTCAAGAATAAATATGAGTCTTGGAAAATGTGTTGCTATTTCTTCTTGTTTGCAAAATTCTTGAATTACAAAACAATATTTTTCAAACCTTTGTCTGGCTAGCTTTGTTTTGTCAATAATATTTACTGTTCTTCCATCAATTTCATAGCATTTTCTGTGAACCACGTAAAAAGAAGATAATGATGATTATTAAATCTTTAGATTCAGTAAAATTCCAAAATCCTTATAAATAACCCATTGATTTAAGCTAGATGATGGGGCCATAGCTCAGCGGGAGAGCGCCAGTAAGACTTTGTCTTGGCGATACTGAAGATCTGGATGTCCTGGGAGGTTCATGAGACTTTCTCTGAATCCAGGTATTCAAATCCCAGTGGCCCCATTTTTTAATCTTATATGTTTATCCAAGTGTCTTTTGTTTCTAAAACCAATTAAGTTCATCCACTTAGCGACTTGCTTATGTCCATTGATGTTCAACCGATGGGCAACATGAGTTTTAGTTACTCCTTTGTGTGTTCTTTTAGAGACGTTTAACATCAAACAAAATTTAACATTCTGGCTTTTAGCCCAATTTGCAATTTGTAGAATTAGAGGTTCACTTTTAGAGACTATTTGTATTCTTGGATAATATTGGCTTTTCTTCTGATTTCTATTAATTAACGAAAGACACCCATCTGTATCCATTAAACCTTTGAGAAAATAAGTCATAAACACACCATTTGAGAGAATCCAAGTTGGAATTTTAATTTGACCTTTCTTTCCATCAACAAAACCAAGAAGTCTTAGATAGTTGTTAAGTCCTTTAGAAGTAACACTTAGGTACATGGAGTTTTGACCCTTAAGATAACGGATCCTAGGTTTTATATTGAATAATTCAACAATTAATGAGGACGCATGGTTTAGAAGATAATCTTTATCTAGACTAGAATCACCTGCAATATCCAAGTAAGACTTATTTCCAGAATACGTATTCATGTAGCCATCTCCCACCATAATACCCATAAACTCAGCTAACTCTAAAGAAGGATTTTTAGGTAAAGTAAGCCCTATTTTCTGATCATGCTTACTTAATTCAACTTTTTTAATTTCAAATTCCATTTTTATCAGATTCATTCTTTCCATTAAAACAAAAGAATGAGGATGTAAAATGATTTAAGGGAAGGTAGTATTTAAGTTCTAGCTGAGGTTGTCCAGTGGGTGAGTGCTAAGTCACCCTCAGCAACTTGTTGCTCGTGGGTTGTGGCAATAACCCTTACAGATCTTGATTTCTCCTGGAGCCGTGGCATTAAATTTATATACTCATAAGTTTTAGTTCTAGCATGACAAAAGGAGATGAAATACAACATAAGAATTTCTGGGCTTCATTATTAGCGGTTTTACTTGTAAGTGCAATTGTGATTGTTGCCTCTGCTGATTCTCCGACAGGTAGAGTAATTCAACCAATTAATTTTATTAAAGCAGGAGATGTGTTTTACTTAAGTGTTCAAGATGTTAAAGGCTTAAGCAGGATGAACATTCCTATTGTGCAAGATACAAAAGGAGCATCAATTAGAGTAGAGCAGATCCAATTAACTGATTGGGTGTTTAAAGGAAATGCATATTCTAAATTTAGAGTTACACTAAGTGATTCTAGTTATGAAAGCAATTTTGGAGATACAACAATTGAGATGAGAGTTCCTTTAAGGGATATCAAAGCGATTGCTCTGCAGATTGATGATGTAAGTTTATACAGAGACGGAGTGGAGATCCCTATTGTAAAAGAGAAGAGAACAGATAAGACGTTATATTATACAGCGGTGGTCTCTCAGTTAGAGGGAGATTATGTGATAGGAAAAGCAGATAAAGTTGTAGAAGAAAAAATAATGCCAGAACCAGTTGAACCTATTGTACAAGAACCAAGAGAAGTTGAAGTTGTTGAGATTCCTCAAGAACAAGTAGTGGAGCAAGGTTTTTGGAGCAAGGTCGGTGATTTCTTTAAGAATTTCTTTGGGAGTTAACTAATTTTTTGAGTGGAAAAAAAAGAGAAAAAAAGAAATGCCTTAATAACCTCGGCAATCCTTACAATAGTATCTGTTTGCGTTTTCAACAACGATTCTTTTGCTACATCCTTTGCAACATCGTTGAATCTTAAATTTCTTTACCTCTTGAAAGATATGTTGTTTCACATTAACCACCTGCCTTTTTGTAGAAGTTGTAAAAAAGTACTATTTGCTGAGTAGAAAAATCCAACAAAACGTGTACATCTTAGCCCTTCTTTTTTTTTAGAAAAAAACATCTATCCCTTTTAGAATAAAAAAGAAGTATATAAACATTTTGCTTTTTTCGAGGAGAAAATAAGTGTTTTTAGAAAACTCTTGGCAACCCAAAGACAAAAAAGATCCCTGCTACAACCATAATTCCCCAAATTACTTTGTTCCAATTAAGAACTTTTACACCATCTAATGGACCAAAGGGAATCATGTTAAATAATCCTAACCACATGTTTACAGAAAAGCCTATGCTAAAAGCAAAGGAGAAAAGGAAGTTTACTGGAAGTGATTGCAAGAGTAAAAAGATAATCCCCAAAACATAATTTGTTAAAGGTCCAACTAAACTAATAATTCCATTTTCTTTACGTGTAATCATACCAGAGATCATCACTGCCCCAGGTGCTGCAAAGATAAAGCCAACTAGTGCTGCAAGGCCTAATGCAAGATATAACATTTGATCAAAGGCCCTAAATTCGGCTGTGCAACCATATTTTTGTGCCATAAATTTGTGAGCTAGTTCGTGGAGCAAAAAACCAATTCCCGCAGTTAAGGCCGAGATAATAAAGACAATAATTGTTTGAAATGAAAGAATTTGTGAAAAATTTCCGTCTAAAAGGCTAATGCTTGAAAGAACAAATGTAAATGCTAATGATAAGACTAACCATGCTTTGAGAATGTCTACTAGTTCTGTTTTAGAAGTTTTAATTTTTCCTAGTTTAATCGATTTGTTGTTGTACATCATTTACTTGTGCCTCTATTTTTTCTTTAACAAATTGTTTTAATCTTTGTGCTTCTTGTTCTAATGTTATAAGCATTGTGAGATCTGCAAAGTTTTCTTGTGCACATTCTTCGCAGTAATAGTCAGAAGTATCTTTAATCTTATACTCTGCTTCGTCATGACAAACTATGCATTTTTTCGCCATCTTTGTACCCGAGGATTTAGTAGTTTAAAAAAGTAACGATAGATAAGAGTTATTCCTTTAAAAGAATCTGTTTTAATTCTTCGATTTCGTGTTCTGAGACAGCACATCCATTGAACTTAGTTGCCCAGAGCACTGCATCATGCAATATCTCTTCCCCATGTTTGAGAGGTGGTAAGTAGTTTTGGAGTAATCCTTTTTGTATTGCTACTGCTGCTAGTTCAATGGAGCGAACGATAGGAATAGAAGAGAATTGTTTACTAAACTGATCCATTTTTTCTTTGTTTGTTGTAACTTTACTTTTGTTCCTATGTTCTAAAAGTGATTTCATGTCTTGGTTGCTTTCAATTAATAGCCGTAGAGTTCTTTCATCCATAACAATAGACGCATTATGTTGTAAGGCTGAGGTAATAGATTCCATTTCCCCTTCCTGAAGAATATCAAGTGTTTTTTTGCCCATAGAAAAGGCAGAGTTTGCTAGCTTTTTGAAAGATTGAACTTGTTTAGTAGGAATATTTCCGTAAACTTCTAAGGTTCCTTCTTTAATCATCTTCATAACCTCAAGTGCTTCAAATTCAAAGCGCTTTGTAGTTAGAGGTCTTTGTACAAGTTCGTATTGTACAGAAGGAGTGATGTAAAATTTTCCGTTAAAAATTTTTTTAAGTTCCGGCAGGATAAAAGCAAGGCGTGACATAACTAGCGTGATAATTGGACCAGCATCAAAGAAAAGAACATTGTTAGAGTTGGCGGTTGCTTTTTGCTGAAATAATTTTTGAGCATTAAGAAGTCTTTTTGCAACTTTTACTGCTTCATGGTCTGATTCTAATAAAGGAGTTTTTCCAACATATTCTTGTAAATCCCAGTTAGACAAACCCATTAAGCCTGCTGCTTGCCCCATAGAAAGACCTTTTTCTAGAAGTAAGGTTCCTTTTTTGATTTGTGCTGCATGCATTACATCATCTAAATGTTCTTTGACACTTGCATTGCATTTTCTAACTAGCCTAAAGAGGTCTTTGATAGATTTATTGTATTTGCCAAGGTTTCCTTGTTTTAAACTTGCTTGTGCACGTTCTAATGATCGAAGAACTTCTTTGTAATCTTGTTCAGAGAAACAATGAGCAACTTTGTATAAAGAATAAATTAATACAGTTATGGAGACTAAGTCTAAGTCTTTGTGTAGCGCAACATCCTCTATGCCATGGTTGCTAAGCGTTTGCAATTCACTTACATCTTTGTGTTCTTTAACTTTAAGAATTTGAATTGTTTTTTGCAAGTCGTACAAGATCTCTTTTTTTACCGCCTCTTTCATAAATCAAGGAATATTTTTAGTTTTATTAAGGTTTGGGTCTTGAGTTAAGTTTATAATCCTTTAATTATTCCTTTTCTGTAATGGCTCTTGCAGTAACTCACGTAATTGGTGCAATTATTATTCTAGATTTAATCAGGCATTATGTTGTTGGAAAGAAAAAGTTTCCCAGATATTTAGTTGTAGTTGGAGGTCTTGCTGGTCTTGCACCTGATTTAGACATTCCATTAGGGTGGTTTATGAGTTTGCTTACAGGATCACAAGTAAGTTTACATGGTGCATTTTCACATAGTGTTATTTTTATTGGTATTTTTGTATTGATGGGTGTTGTGCGCCATTACCAAGATGATGAGAAGTGGGCAAAGATATTTTATGTGATTGCTGCTGGTTGGTTTATTCATATCTTACTTGATTGTGCGTTTAATAGTTATGAAACGTTCTTGTGGCCGTTTGAGTTTAATACACAAGCCTTATGCCCACCAAGGCTAGATAGCATGTTTAGAACTGGTATTGATGCAATTTTACTTGTAGCATGGATTGTACATGAAGAAGTGCATAATCGGATTAAAGATTATATTTAAGATATGTTTTTAGTGACAGATATTAGTCGTAAGATTTTTAAATTAACCCTTAACTAAAAAAAACATGAATAATTTATTTTGTGAAGAATTATATACATCAATTGACAGTTGTTTAAGAGGAGTAGATCATTTATACACGTCTGGTCTGAGTACTGGGAGAGAACCATTTGCAATTACTGCTGAAGCTTTAGAATCAGTTCATGAAGTGTTTGATAAATTAGCTAATTCTGCAATTAGATCAATGGAAGGTGCGTCAAAAAACGGCTTGGTTTTAGATGAAACTTATTCACAGTTGAGGAGAGTTGGATCTAAGCTAGAAGAGAGAGGAATTGTTTTGATTCCAGATTATTTAACCGAGAGATTAAATGGAAAGGTCTCAGCAGATTATGTAAGCGCAGTTTTTTCTCAACTAGAAAGAGAAGACGCAAGATTTGGTGAAGACAATAAACTTAGAAGATTGATGAGAAGTTATTTTGGCACTTTTGATTTAGTTATTTTAAATCCAAACGGTGAAAGAGAAGGAGAGGATTTGGACCCTTGGCAAGATGCAACTGAACATTGGGCACCTGAAGATAAAGGAGACCCACTAGAAGAAACTCGGCACTTTTTGACAAATCAACATTTCACCTTAACATAAAACCCAATCTTGTGCCTTTTTTTAAGTTGTTCTAATTGAGTTTTTAGTTCAGGGAAAAGGTTAAAGGTATTTTGAAGAGTTCCTTGTTGTAAGATAGGAGGGTTTACATACCTTGTTTTTGCTGTTGTATGGTAGGTATAATCTAAAGGACTTGATTCAAAGATGGTGTCGTCTTTAATGAAGGCAATTTTTTGTTTGAGTTCTGTGTCTTGCTCTAATTTTTGTAATAATTGTAAATCTGTTAAAAAGAAGTCTTGTTGAGTGATGATGTTTTTTTGCAGTCCTTGTTTAATTATCTCTGCTAGGAATTTGAATGATCCTGATTGCCAAGAATTTGCCCAAAAGACATTACAAAGGTCTAAAAATCCTTGTGCCATTTCTTTTGCTGCTTGAGAATTATTGAGTACAATTTGATTGTTGTGTGTAGTTAAAGAGGCTAGCATGAAAATAACTTTTTCTTTAGTAAGATAGCCAAATGCGAGACCATCTCGAAAGAAGTAATCTACTCGATCTGCACAAAGAAGAGGCCTATCTTGTTCAAGTAAAGGGAAATTCTTCTCATCTGCAATTCTTTTGACATCAAGCCCATATTTTTCAAGTATGTCTGGAATTCTTGATGCAAAGATTATTTTGTGGTGAAAGTCTTCATGGATTGTTTGTGATGTTTCTTGGTTGAAAACATAGTCAATAACGTGAGAAAATGCAGTGTGTGCAATGTCATGGATTAGACCTGCAATCTGCTCTTCTCGTGTTGCTCCTAATTTTTGTAGTAGGAGATAGACGCCAACACAATGATCAAAGCGTGAAGTTTGTAAGTCTGGTTTTGTAAGGTGCCATGTGCCATTTTGCAAGACTCCCTTAAGGCGTTGCATTTCTGGCGTGTTGATAATTTCTAAAGCCACAGGATCTGTAATCTCTTGGGTGCCATAGACTGCATCATGAACTGTTAAAGAAAGTTGTCTAAAACGAGGTTGTGTTTTGTTATTAAGAGTTATATTTTCTTGAAAGGATTTTAGGGGACGTGAGAAAAGCATTTTTCCTTCAGGTATTTTATAGAGTGGTTTGTAGATTACTTGATATTCTTTTGTTTCTGAGTGTATGGCAGTTCCAATTACACGATATTCTTTTCCTTTATAGTGCCTATATCTTCCAAGTGGGACTTGCATGAGAAGACATGAGATTTGAAAGTTTAAATTAATTATTATCCTGTAAAATTATTTTTACATACATGCTTAAATAGAATTTGTGTTTATAGCGTTTTTATGGATGTGTTACAACTAACATTTAGCGATACTCAAAAGAAGATTTTGTATGATTTACGCTACCAGTCTTTTTTATCATATAATGAACTGTGGAATAAGAAAGGCGATTCATCTAAATTTGCGTATCATTTACGGGTATTAGAAAAAGAAGGCTTGGTTGAAAAAACAGAGAATGGTTATACATTGTCATTAAAAGGGATTCAAACTATTGATTACTTATCTATGGAAGGACCACAGCCATTGATCGTTGTGTTATTGATTGTAGAGCGAGAAGGTAAAGTATTGATTGTGAACCGAGAAAAGCAACCATATAAGGGCCATTATGAGTTTTGTGCGTCTAAGATTAAACATGGAGAAAGTATTATTGAAGCTGCAAAAGACCGATTAGTTCGTAAGTTGGGTTTACAAGGCGGTGTGTTTAGGTATTGTGGCATTGAGTTTATGAAGACAAAAGAAAAAGAGCAATTGCTGATGCATCACCATTTGCATGTTGTGCACGTAACAGAAACTGTTGGCAAGCCAGAGGTTGGACGGTGGATTGAGCCAAGTGAATTGTCAAATGAAAAGATCATGCCTCACCTTGTTGAGACGATTAAGATTATGCAAGAAAAAGGATTTAGT
Organism: uncultured Methanosarcinales archaeon; assembly: GCA_964344285.1. GTDB lineage: Archaea > Nanobdellota > Nanobdellia > Woesearchaeales > GW2011-AR9 > CAYFMM01. The sequence goes on from CAYFMM010000002.1 coordinate 73,180, forward strand.
GTTGTGCACACCGATCTGATAAAAGAGGGCAAGAGTTTAGTGGGATATAATTTGCATTCTTTTGATACGTTTAATTAACTTTCTCAGCTATAATACTTCGTAGCATATACCCAGTGACCTTTACTGTGATTTTTTGTTTTAATGGCAATCTTCCTTGTACACCTATGACTAAAGGGTATGTTCCCATTTGCCGGCAAAAGGTTGTTTTTCCATCATACATTTCTGTGTAGACATCTTTTAAGATCGTTCCAATTGGAAGAATTTTTTCAAGCATAGGATTGTCGATTTTTTGCCTGATTTCATTGCGCCATTTCCAATAATATTGTTTGTTTTTTTTCCAATATTTATTGCCGCCATGTTTTTCTAAGAACGTATCTGGAAGAACTGCGACTTGCCTCACATTAATTCTTCTAAGCATTAGTCCCTCGTCAAGGATTTGTTGTAATGCTTGCATATTTTGTTTGTGAGATTCTTTAGTTTCTTGAAGTAGACCTAAAATGATATTGATGCCGGGAAGATATTTTGGCATGCCATTGTCTCCACGCTCTGCACCGTATTTATTGATGATTTTAATTGCTTTTATGGCAATTGCTGGAGCAGTATTTAGAAGATTTGCTTTAACAACTGTTGGATCAAATGATTCTACACCAAATGCGGCGATATTTCCAGGAGTGCAATACTTAACTATAGCTTGGGTTATTTCTTCTCCTCCAGCGTAGGTTTTGGATTTTGGTTTGATAACAGAGTTTGGATTAACATTGTCGATGTGAAGAAGTTCTATTTTTGGGCAAGATTCAGTTATTTTTTTAAGTAATTCAATTGGTCTGTCACAAGCATAAAAGTCTGCTTGCTTTCCAAGTCGAAAGAATCTTGCGCCGTGTTTGTAGTAGGCTTGTACTTCTCCCACCACATTTTCCATTTTGCGGTTTTTAAAATTATTTTTGAGTGGCTCAGTGCAAAAGGAGCATTTTCCAACAGCACATCCTCTGCCAGTTTCAATTTCAATCATTCTTCTGTCAGGGATTTGTGTAAGTATTTCTGCGCTTTGCTGAATGTATTTTTCAATTTCTTCAAATGGAGCGTCATAATTTTTGACCTCATCAAAGAAATCTGTGTTTACTTTTTCTGCAAATTTTCCTCCTTCAAGCTGTGTTCCAAAGACTGCAGGTCCAGTAAGAATTTTTTCTACTTTGTGTAAATTTACTTTTGATTGTAATTTTTTGAATAAAGAAGTTATTTCTTTTAGTGTTCCTGGAAGAGCAGTGAGATATTTTCCTGGGACGTGAACACCAACAATTGTAATGATAGCATTAGTGTGTTTGATGGTCTCTTCTGCATTATTGTTAGTTAAGTTATAGACTAGGATGTTAGTTTTTTCTTTTACTGTTGGCTCTTTTTTGATATTGTCGTAATTTAGCCAGAGTCTAAGGTCATCAATTGTAAGATATGTTACGTCATGACCCTCTTTTTTGAGTTTGCCATAAAGGTATCTAGGATAGGTTCCAAGATAAGGTGGAACACCTAAGCCAGATGCTTCGTCTGTGTAGCAATCAATGATTGTGTAATGCATAGAATAAGAGTAATATTGTATTTTTATAAAGTGTTTGCCTGTTTTAAAGGAAAAACTTACAGAAAATGCTAAAAGTCAAGACACGCATTTTCATTAGTGAAATATAGCAAAATTCTAGTCCATTTAGTCTGCTTATTTCACTTAATAAAGGAACGACTAAAATTATTAGAATAGACGGCATCTAAACCGAAAGCTTTAATAAAGAATCTTGAAAATGAAGAATCTACGGCCCCGTGGCTTAGCCTGGTAGAGCGCACGGTCCCTTTGGGATGCGAAACTGATACCTGGTTAAGGAAGAAATCGTGAGGTCCGGAGTTCAAATCTCCGCGGGGCCATTTTTATTCCTATTGTAGTTCTCAAATTTCTGAATATGTTTTGGATTTTGAGGTTTTATCTCAGAAAACCATTTGTTTAACATCGCATCACCCCTGAGAATAACTTTATGAATATCGTTCCAACCTTTGTGCTCTCTTTTTTCAACATAAAATGATCCTTTAAAGCCTAAATTTAGCAAAGATTCATTTAATTGTGCCATAAACTTCCCTGATATTGATGCCATCTCTAGGCGAGGATATAGTTTACCATTCTTTTTCTCCAAATATAGGCATCCATCTGTATCAAAATAACCTCTTACAAAAGCCTTCAGCAAAGTACTATTTTTAATAAAACCAGGAATTTGAAACTCAACTTTCTTACCTAAAGGTAAGCCTAATTTTTGATTCTTGAATTGAACTAAATCTTTTGCCCAGACTTGGAACCCGTAAACTCCAGTTGAAGGCATTTTTCTTAAGTTGACATTTAAATTAAATAATTCTTGATAAGCTGGCTTGATTCTTTGAACATAATGATCAGAATCATCTTTGATATGGCCCCTTAGCTGATAGAGACCTTTACCCAAATAATAATTCATACTGCCATCACCCAAATGCCAACCAGTTTCTTCAGCAAGTAATTCACTTGTTAATTTAGGTATTTTAAATTTTGATTTCATCATCTAATTAGTGAAAAACAAATTTATAAGCTCTACCCAAACTTGACCAGTGGGCGAGTGGCTCTAGAGTCATACTTTTTTCTTAAGAAATTGATAATTTGTTCTAAAAGTTGGTTTTCTAGTAAAGGCGTGATATGAATTATTAAAACTAATCATCATTCCATTGATTTGAATCATAGCGAACAAGTTCAGTATCTGTCCAATTCATTTCATTAGGATCCGCACCAGGAAACCTTATAGTGCTCTCTCCTTCAGTTTCTAAGGGGATATCTAAATCATGTGTTAATCCAGAATATCTTTGTTGGTCTTCAGATGAAGCGGCTATTTCTCTTGGTGACTCTTCTGCAGTAGGAGCTCTTGCAGCCAGTTGTTCATCAAGAGGCATTAAACCTCCCCAATCAATTACTTCTTTTGGAGGAATTGCTAATGAATAAATTTCATTCTTTCCAGCCAAAGCCTCCAAGCCTCCCTCTAAGTTTTCAGAAGTCTTCTCTTGAGAATCTCTTATTAACTCAATTACGCCATAGGTTAACCTTAGTTTGGCTTCACTTTCTTGAAATCCAGCAACTAGAGAGGAAGGATTCTTACTTTTTCCAACGGCTATTGCTCCAACATAACCTCGTTCTGAGTCTGGAGTTTCTCTTTGTAATTGTCTTTTTGTATGTAGTATTGCATAAGCAGCTCCATCTTTTTGATATAAGGAGACGCCAACTAGGTTTTTTTCAAAATGTTCCTCTTGTAAAGGGTTCTTTTTATCAAAAGTCATAGCATTGAGTGAATCATAAGTTCCCTTCTCTTCTGCTTCAGAGTCAATTAAATCACCTAGATCTAAAGGCAATAAATCAGCTTGGCTTTGTAAGTGGACTACAGCATCGTACCTATCAGGCATCTCAGAAGTACTTGCACTTGCAAAAAGAGTTTGATCTTCTGTACAATATAGTTTAATTGCAATGTCGCTTAAATCCATCTTAGTCTATCCCAACCCCTATTTTATAAAAGTTATTCTTCTATTTTCTGATGAAAGAAAAAGATATATTTTTACAGCCCAATATCCACTGCACTATATATTCCAACACCTATAAATCTTTAAATAGGGTTTGTCATTCTAGAATACTAAAAAAACATGAGGGGTGTGTTTTGCATGAAACAAAAAATTATGATTGGTGTGTTACTTATTGCTTCACTGATGGTGGTAGGATGTGTTGATTATAAGGATTATGATATCCAAGAAGATGATGATTTATTGAGTGAGATTGCTCAGTTGGAGCAAGAGGTTATGGAACAAGAGGATCTAATGGAAGAGACAACGGCTGAAGAAGAAGTTGTGCTTCCAGAATTAAGTAATGAAGAACCAGTAGAACTTACAAGTGAAGAAATGCGTGTTATTTCTGTTAAAGAAAATCAGTTGGTTAAATTAAATGTTCAGGTTGAAGACCCAGATGAAGATCCTGTTGAATATAGTTTTACAGCTCCGTTAAGTAAAGAAGGAGAATGGCAAACAAATTATGGAGATGCAGGAGAATATGTTGTTACATTATCTGCTACTGATGGATTATTAACATCTGAAGAAAAGGTGCGAATAGTAGTAGAAAGAGTTAATGTTGCTCCAACAGTTACAGGATTACGTGATATTACTGTAGATGAAGGAGAAGTTGTTGAAGTAAATCCTAATGTGAATGATCCAAATGGGGATGCAGTGAATGTAGAAGTTTCAGCTCCATTAAGTGAAGGTGTATTTGCTACAGACCACACCAGTGCAGGAGAATACCAAATTACAGTTACTGCTAGTGACGGAGAGTTAACTACAGAGGAGAGATTTACATTGACAATTAATGATGTTAATGAACTTCCAGTAGTTGAGAATATTGAAGATATTACTCTTTTAGAAGGCGAAACTGTTGAGATCATGCCAGAGGTTAGTGACTTAGATGGAGATAATGTTGAAGTTACAATTAGCGAACCTATTGGAGATGACGGAGTATGGGAAACAACATTTACAGATCACGGCGAGTATAAAGTTGTTGTACGAGCAGATGATGGAAAAGATGTTGTGACACGTCAGATTACAGTAATTGTAGAAGATGTGAATAAAGCTCCAAGAATCATTGATATTTCCCTTGCTGGAAATTAAAGAAAATGCTGGGAGGTAATGCATTTTCAAAAGTGAAATGTAGCGAAATCATCAAGATGAATGAAAAGGATTTCTGCTTATTTCACTTAAATTTTTATTTTATTTATTTTTAGGTGTAAGTGTTTAACTTAGTGGAGACCATGAAAACCATAAAACGAACTGGATTTGTAATGATTGTAATTGTAGTGCTACTCTTGAGTTTTGTAAGTGCAGCAACAAGAACGTTTTATGTGCAAGAAACTGATTTTGTAAAGATTTTACCAGAAGCAGTAGATGATGATAATGATGATTTGACATATGAATTTTCTGCCCCATTAGATGAGAAAGGGGAATGGCAAACAGGGTTTGATGATGCAGGAGAATATGAAGTTGAGATTACGGTTAGCGATGGTGAAAATGAGGTTGTAGAAAATGTGTTGTTGGTAGTTGAAGATAAAAACCAAGCCCCAGAATTAAAAGATAATAAAGTCGTGGTAGATGAAGGGGAAGTTGTTTCTTTAAAATCCTTAGTTAAGGATGGAGACAAAGACGTGTTAGTGTATTCTTTTAATACCCCATTTGATAGTAATGGAGAATGGCAGACTACAAACAGAGATGCTGGGGAATATGTTGTTCAGTTTAGTGTAAATGATGGAGAGTTTACCAAGAGTTTTAATGTAGAAATTGTTGTAAACGATGTTAATCAAAAACCAGAAATTGTTGATGTATTCTCTGGGAGGGTTGATGTTGAGGTTAAGGAGAACGAAGTGTTTTCATTTTACGCTGATGCAGTTGACGGTGACGGAGACAGTTTAGAATATCTGTGGTTAGTTGATGGTAACCAAATTAGCTCCGATAAAGAAGACGAGTTTGTGTTTGGATATGGAGAGGAAGGAAAACATAGTTTAGACCTAATTGTGAGTGATGGAAAGGACGATGTGTCTTTGAGTTGGGAGTTTATAGTGAGGAATGTTAATAGAGAACCATTTTTTGAGGTTGTTGAAGTTAGTGTAGAAGAAGGTTCTTTAATTGAGACAGGAGATTTTGATTTACCAGTGCAAGATAAAGATGGAGACGTAATTGAGTATGAGTTTGATTTTCCTTTTATTGAAGGGGTTTGGCAAACAGGATTTGATGACGCAGGCGTATATGAGATAGAGGTTACTGCAAGTGATAAGGGGTTAGAGTTTGAAACTTATGTGATTGTAGAAGTTGTGAATGTGAATCGAAAACCAATAGTAGAGGTTCCAGTGGAGATTACTGTTAAAGAAAACCAAGAACTACAATGGGAGATTGAAGTATATGATGAAGACGGAGATGATGTTTCTTTAGAAGTACGAAATATGCCCGCAGATGCAGAGCTAACAAAAGATAATGTGTTTACGTGGATACCAAGTTATGGAGAAATTCAGCGATCAGGAAATGTGTTGAGTAAAGTATTACAGTTTGTAGGTGTTGAGAAATACTTTTTGCGTGAAAAAGAGCGAGTATTAGAAATCGAGGTTTGTGATAATCAAGATTGTGTGGTTAAAGAGGTTAACTTAATTGTTATGAATGTGAATAGGGCACCTGTATTAGAAGAAATGGAGATGGTGAGTTTTGCAGAAACAGATAAAGTGATGCTATATCCTGTTGCATATGACGAAGATGGAGACAAGATTAGGTTTTCATTTACGTCTCCAGTTAGTAAGAGAAGTGGAAGTTGGGAAACTGGATATGAAGATGAAGGCGAGTATACGATATATGTTGCTGCCTCAGATGGAGAGTTAGAAGATATTAAACCTATTGTGATTAAAGTAGATAAAACAAATAGAATTCCAAGTATTGAAGTAAATCATAAGAAAGTTGTGGTAAATGAGGGAGAAGAGTTTACATTGCGAACCGCAACAATGGATAAGGATAGTGAAGATACTGTAGATGTAAGAGTAGATAGTTTTGCAGGACAAGGATATTCTTTAGAGGAAGGTGTATTTGTATGGCAGGCCCCGTATGATAGCGTAGAAATGCAAGATAGTTTATGGAATGATGTAATGAGCAAGAGTACATACCTGAATCGGAAATTTAACACAGAAAAAGTGGTAGAAACAATTGTTTTTGCAGGGAGTGATGGGGTTGATGAGAGTTATGCTGAAACAAAAGTGACAATTAAAAATGTAAATCAAAGACCTGAAATTATTGATTATTCTCCAACTGAAGAGTTTGTAGTGAGAGTTGGGGAGCCAATTGTATTCCATGTGGCAGCGCAAGATGCTGATGGCGATGAGTTAAATTATAAGTGGAAGTTTAATTTAGCTGAAGATGCTGTTGTTGGTGCAACTGGTGTAGAAAGAGTGTTTAGTACAGCTGGACCTAAGAAGGTAAAAGTTATTGTGAGTGATGGTCGTGACTCTGTTGAAAAAGTTTGGTATGGGCATGTTGTGAGAGAAGTTGAGAACAATGTAATTACTGCTGTTGTGGAGGAGACTAAGTTTGAGCATGTAGAAGAAAGGAATGTAGAGAAAACGCCTCAAGTAGACGCAACATATAAGACGTACGTAATTGATGACAATAGACGCGATGGTAGTGGCGTGTATGCAAGTAATGCAGGCATTGTAAAGACGTATGTTGTGCAGTGAATACAAAGGTATAAATAGTGCTTTAGAATAACATTTTTATGGTTCTTAACTTGTTCAAAAAAAGTGAAACAGATATTCTTAGAAAATATATTAAACCAGATTCAAAAGTATTAGTTGTCGGCCCAATGGGAGACGCGGGAGATCCAACACTATTGATTTTGTTAAAAGTGTTACAACATCCTTCTAAAAAAATAGTTATAATTGATTATAAGGATTCTGCAAATTCTGGAAAATTGCGTGAAAAAGATGTTATTCCCACTTTTGGCAATCTTGATGATACTAGAAAATTCTTAAAAAATTTAGTAAAAGAAGAAGAGGATTTGCCTCATTTAAGGTTGATGAATGCATTGGAGATGGATTTTGAAGAGAATAGTTTTGATGTAATTATTGATAGAGTAACTCACCAGTTTATTTTTGAAAATAATCGTGGAAAAGAAGAAGCATTGATAAAAAATTATCATAAGACATTGGTTCCTGGAGGGAGAGTTATCTTCTTTTGTGCAGATGTAGTTGAGAATACAAGAAATTGGTTTTTATGGTTAGTAGATCATCTTCAAGAGAAGTTTATAGTTGCCTCTGGTAAAGCTAAAAAAATTCCTGTCTTGGAGGTAGAGGGAAAAATGATTTCACGTGTATACAAAATTGATGAATGGATTGTTGGGATTAAGAAATAAGCCATAATCTTATAAACTAACTAATTCTTGAAATTGCATGGATGATGTGCAAAAGCTAGCCGTAGAAACTGTAGAAAAGAATAAGCAGGCAATTATTTTTTTGTCAAGTAGAGCTAGTGCTGAAAAGACGTCTGAGGACATTGCAAAGTTTGTAAAGTTGGAGTACCTTGACTTTGCAGAGCAAGTTCTTAAGGCTGGAAGTGTGGCAACAAAGCAGTGTAAGAGGCTTGCAGGAGTAATTAAGAGAGGAGTTGCATTTCATCATGCTGGGTTATTACAAAAGCAAAAGGATTTGATTGAACAAGAGTTTAAGAGAGGTAAGATTAGAATTATTTGTGCAACTCCAACGTTGGCAGCTGGCTTATCGCTTCCAGTGTTTAGAGTTATTATTAAGACGTTAAAGAGATATTCTGGCAAGTGGGGTATGGACTGGATTCCAGTTCTTGAATATTTGCAAATGGCAGGAAGGGCCGGACGCCCAGAATATGAGGCGTTTGGAGAAGCTATTGCAATTGCAAAGAATGATGCTGAGCGAGATGAGATTTTTGAAAAATATATTTGTGGAGTTCCTGAAGAAATTTACTCAAAGTTAGCTGTTGAGCCAGTGCTTCGGACATATTTATTATCTCTTATTGCATCTGGGATCATTCGTGATGAAAATGGAATGTTGGAATTTTTTAGTAAGACATTTTGGGCACAGCAGTTTGAGGACATGCCAAAGCTTGAAAGAATTATGGATAAAATGTTAGGGCTGTTAGAGGAATGGAATTTTATTACTGTGCTTGGAGGGACCGATGAAGAAGTTGAAGGGTTTAGTGTTGCAAGTAGTTTAGGCAAGGAGAAGAAAAAGGATAGAAGAATGCGTGCAACAATGCTTGGAAAAAGAGTGTCTGAGTTATATTTAGATCCACTTACAGCACGGCATTTACTTGATTGTGTGGAGAATTTTAACGACGGAAATGATGAGTTTTCATTGTTACAAATGATCTGTCATACTCTTGAAATGCGACCTTTATTACGGATTAAAGTTAAGCAACAGGAGAAAATTGATGAAGGGCTTATGCAAAATTATGAGAAATTATTAGAAAAGGAACCTTCTGCATTTGATATTGAGTATCCTGAGTTTATGCAATCGATTAAGACTACAATGTTTTTTATGAATTGGATTGATGAGCAACACGAGGATTATTTGTTAGAGGAGTTTGATATTCGTCCTGGAGAAATAAGGGTTAAGCTTGAGACTGCTGATTGGTTGTTGTATGGGACTGAGGAACTGTGTAAGATTTTAGAGAAAAAAGAAGTTGTGAGTGAAATTCAAAAACTACGTGTTCGAGTTAAGCATGGTGTTAAAGAAGAATTAATTGTGCTGTTAAAGTTAAAGGGAGTTGGTCGTGTGCGTGCACGGAAAATGTTTTTTAATGGTTTGAGAACATTGGGAGATTTGAAAAGAGTTGATATTTCTAGTTTAGGTCAGATTGTAGGAAAAGCTGTTGCTGTTGAGATTAAAAAGCAGTTAGGAGAAGAGGTAAAAGAAGTGCCTAAAGGAACACGTAAGGGTCAGCTTAGTATGGGTAAGTTTGTGAAATGATTTAGAAATCGATTCCATAAAACCCGTTGATAAAAGGCTCAAGATTTCCTTTAAAGAAATCATCCAAGGTATTTGACTTGATACCAGAATTCTTATCATTAATTAGGCCACTGCGAAGGTCATATAATCTAAAACTATGACCTGCTTGAATTATTTGACGTTCACTTACAGGAGCTTCTTGCCTTTGTAGTTCTTTTATTTTTTGCCGGATCTTCCAATTAGCAGATTTTATATTGTGCGCACGATGTCTTCCCCTTACAGTCACTTGCACACCCAAAGATTCATAAGTTACACGCACAGAAGTTGCATTTTTATTAACATGTTGTCCTCCAGGACCAGAAGAACCAATGAACTCATATTTTAATTCTCCTCTAGCTATGACTAATTCATCATTTGGTTCTTGTTTCTCGACTTTAATTCCCAAAAATTTAGTTTGCGGTCTCCCATTATTATCAGGTACGATAAACTTATGAACACCATCTTCTCCTCTAAAAGTACCATATGGAGACGGTGCCTCTTTAGTAGCACTAACTAAGAAACTAGGAGATAGATCATCATCAAAAGAAACTTCTTCTACTTCAAACCCTGTTTTTCTGGCAAATTTACTATAAGCTCCAGCAAAATCGCGGATAACATCAGGCATATATTTTCCACTTTCCCCAGGTGCTAGAGAAATAATACAATTTGCTGAGTTATCATCATAGTTCCCCACTTTCTGAGTTAGAACAAATGCTCGGATATCACCTACAACTTCATCAATATCATTTTCAGCATCATCAAGAAACCCACGATCATCTAAGGCCTTAGCTTGACTTGCATAGATTAAAGCTTCTTGAGCTCTTCCGGCTAAGTCTTGGTATTCCTCTATCTGAGACTGTCGATCACTATATAGCCTGAATTCACCTTGGTCGGTAGTTAGCCCCTCAGACAATTTTTCTTCAAAAATAGTAGTTTGTTCTTGAACTTTGACTACATCATAGCTGCCTTTAAGTCTACTTACAGCTTTTTCTAAAAGTCCTATTTTAGCCTCAATTGTCATATCTTGTTCCATTTTAAAGCCCCTTTATAAATTTATCCCTTCGAAGTAGTGAATATGCGAGTTTATGTTAATCTGAATCAATAATAAGAATAAATAATAGAATAAGAAGATATAAGAGTTTCGACATTAAATCACTCTATAGCCTGAATTTCTGCATATAACCCATTCCACAATTTATCTTCTGCTTGCATAGTATCTCTAAACCCAGCTTCAAAAGAGGCGCGTTGTTTTGGTGTTGTGATGTACGGTTCAGATGCTTTTCGTAATTCGTCCTCATGACCAATTTCCCATACATTAAGGTGTAGGTCAAAGAACTTTCTTAAATCACTACTAGGATGCATCTTTTGTGCAGTTATTTTTTCAAATGCCATATCAACTAATTTTCGAACAATCACTAACTCTGGAACAGCTGATGCTTCTAAGCCATAAGCTACCCCGGTCACGTACGCTGGATCTTGTTGTGCAGTTATTGCATACATTGTGTTGACAAAACCTTCCATTGCTTTAGCAGGCTTTAATTCTCTTAGATACGCTTCCATCGTTGCTGGATTTTTTCCTACGTTTTGTGCTAAACCCTCGCTTACTCCTTTTACTAACATGTCATAATGGACAACCCCATCATTTCCATGTCCAAGTTCTTCACCTATGTTTCGTTCTAGTTCTGAAGAAACTTTTTCCCAACCATCTCTTTTAGTAGTATCTCTTATGTTACCAAGAAAACCGACAATATTCTTTGGAAAGATTGCATATTGCCCAATAACATGAAGCAATTGTTGTGCTGTTGCATCTTGAGCATGTTGTGCTACTGGATTCTTTCTCCATTTTACGGCAATGTAATCATTACGCATGGATTTTTGTAATTTATCTAGGAATTGTTTGTGTTTTGTCATGTTTATTCACCTAATGTAATCTTATAGTTAGTTAATGCCTTGAAAGTGTTTGTAAGGTAATGTGCTGCATCTGAATCATTTTTGTTAAAGTCCATTGCCATTTGGTTCAATTCCTTAATTTTTCCTTTAGTTTTAGTTCTTAGGCCAGGTTGACCTCTTCCATTATACTCTGGATTTAAGACATGAGCTATTCTAAAAGTAGGTATTGCTAAATCCCCTAGCTGGAAGTTATTAACTCGTTCTTGCTGTTCTGATGAGAAGTCCTGAGCCATATAACGTAAAGCCATTGCTTCTACCATTAATCCGATAGTATTTCCTGAATCTCTATCTGAAATCATAAAACCCCTTCCCTTATCTGGGATATAACCTGGACCCATATAGCCTTCAATTTCTAATTCTTCCATAGCATGCACTAAGTCTGCATATTCTTGTCCTGGTTTAATTATTGGCATTGAGGAGATATTTTTCATAAATGTGCTATACTCATTCCCTAGTTCATCAATTACTTGCTGTAAGTTTTCAGGCTCTATAATCCCTTTTCCAGGAACATAAAGGGAATCTTGTGGTGAGAATAGTTGTGATCTACTTAGCTCTGAAGCTAAAACTGCTTTTTGTACTAAGCCATTACTGTTTTGTACTAAGTCAATATATAATTGTAAGTTTTTCATGTTTGCCTCCTTTTTGTTACTTTGAAGTGGTTTTGGGAGTTATATTAACTTATGTCGTACCAAAATGGTACGAAACTATTATAAAGAAGAATTGTATTTAACTAAGTATGAATGTGGACATTTTACGAAAGATTGGACTTACTGAGAACGAGATTAAAGTTTACCTTGACTTATTACGTAGTGGTTCAAGTTCTGCATATGAGATTAGTAAGAGGATTGATGTATATCGTGTGCATGTGTACGATAAATTAGAACAATTAATGGAAAAGGGTCTTGTGACGTATGTATTAAAGGGAGCAAAGAAATATTTTAACGCTGCTCATCCAAGTAAGATTAACCAATATTTAGAGGATAAAAAGAAAATATTAGAACAGCAAGAGCATGAAGTTGAAAGGTTAATGCCAGAATTAGAAGCCCTGACAACCCTGCCAAGAGAAGACACATTTGTTGAGGTGTTTAAGGGAAAAGAGGGTTTAAAGTTTTTTTTAAAAGATATTATTAAGACAAAACCGAAAGAAGTGTTAGTCACTGGAATTAATGATGCAGCATACCAAGAAGTCTTACCTATTTTTATGCAGCAGTATTTTAGAGATTTACGAAAAAATAAGATTAGAGAAAGAGTGATAACAATTAAACAACAAAAGGTATTTACGTTTAATAAAGAGATGGCAGCAACTACAACATATAGATTCTTGCCTACAACTCAGTTTAATCCAACTAATACGTTTGTATACGATGGTAAAGTAATTTTAGTAACATTTGGCACACCAATCACCGCAATTAGGATTAAGAACACAGAGATTGCAAAGACGTATAAGAGTACGTTTGAGCATTTGTGGAGAGTTGCAAAAGGGAAATAATTCACAATACAAAAAATAAAATCACAGGCAAAATCAAACAGCCCATCAAGTGATTTTGTCAAACAAATTTGGACACTGAAATGAAATCCGCGTTTTATACCCAACTGTAAGTTTTAGGGATTACAAAATTTTTTCTTGTTCTATTTAGGGATTACATCACCCCCATTTAGCAAAAATATCTTCGTATGTTGTTACAAATTGTTGATAAAAAAAATCTATGATCTCTTTATAGAACTCGGGGTCGTTTTTGTCTAAATCAGCATTATGAGCAATTGAAAGTACTTTATAATAAGTTTGACGATCTGCATTTTTTATTATTAGAGGTGGAAATTTTGCATTAAGTAAGATCAGATTAACAAGCATTCTTCCAGTCCTCCCATTTCCGTCATAAAAGGGATGAATTTTTTCGAATTTTTCATGAAATAATGTTGCTAATACGAGAGGATGTAACTTTCGGCGATATTTTTTATACCAACGTAAAAGAAGGTTCATATCTGTGCGTACATATTTAGCATCACTAGTGTCAAACGTTGCTCCAAAAACTCGAACATTGTGTTTTCTAAAATCACCGATCCGCTTATCGATATTTTTAAGTAATCGTTGATGGATATCAATAATATTTTTGATAGAAATGTCTAATTTTGCTTGTAGTATGTAATCAAACGTTTCTTTTTCATTTATGTGATCATAAACTTCCCTTAAATCCTTACCCACTGGAGTCTTGCCTTGGTTAAGTAAAAGATTTGTCTCTTCAAGTGTAAGTGTATTGCCTTCAATAGAATTTGTATTGTAGATATAATAAGTCTTAAAGTCCCTAAACATATCTTCATATAATTTCTGATCTAAAATTTTTAGTTTTTTGGTAAAGTCCTTTTTTATAAAATCAACTTTTTGTTGTTGTAAGGACAAGAGAGATGGCAATTTTTCAGTAAGTTTTTCACGTAGTTCTTTTGTTGCTTTTTGTATTGTACGAGGCGAAATTTCACGCAATTTTGTTGTAATTTGTTTTTTTGTCATTGGATCTTTTCCTAAGTAAGCAATTGTTTTTGTTTTTACACTCTTACCACTGCGCACAGAGATTTTTGCATAATTATACGTTTTTCCATATATCTTTTTCTTTTCTATGTACATATCTTTTTTTAGGGACTACAAGTATTTAAATCTTTTCCATTTAGGGATTACAATACAAAAGATCGAATCACTTTGCTCGTTACTTTTTATAACACAAAAAATAAAATCACAGGCAAAATCAAACAACCCATCAAGTGATTTTTTCCAACTTCTAAGTAAGATGTGACAAGGCCTATTGCTGTTGCAGTAAGTAAGATTAGTAGACCAACAAATCCATCAAAGTAAAAGGTTAAAAAAGTGATAAAGATTAGAATTGTAAGGACAATTTTGACATAATTTATTTGTACAATAATTCTTGCAAAGATCTTTGAGATTGTTAAAGCAAGTAGTGTTGCAATTCCTGCAACGATGAGTGCTGTAAAAATAAAGAATATAACATGTTGTAAAGAAAGCTCTCCAAGTAAAGAATTAACAGTTACAATTGCTCCATTGCGTGCTTTTTGTAAAATATAGGCTGTTGCAATGCTAATGAGCATATTTGCAGTGTTAATACCGCCAACAAGCGAGAGAAAGCCTTCATCGCCAATGTCACCAACAATGTTAGTTGCAATAATTGCTGCTTGTGATGAGCCAAAGCCAGGCAAAAATGCTGCAAGAAACCCAACCCCAGATGCAGCAGTAACTGATTTGAGAGTGTTCTTTTTTGTAATTGTGAGTGGTTTTGTAAAATCTTGTTGAGGAATCTTAGAGCTTTGTGCAAGAGAGGTTAGAAGAATTGAAAAGCCAAAAAGCCCTGAGAGAAGCGGAAATAATGGTTGAGTAAGGTTTGGAATTGCTGTAAGGACAATAATGCCTAAAGCTCCAGAGAGAAGAAATGCAGTTAAGCTCCTTAGACGTTTTTGCTTGTCTTTAAGAATCATATAAAGCATAATTGCAATTAAGATATATCCAATGTAGTTTTCTATTAATGGTGCAATAACAAGCATTCCAACAATAAATAATGGAAAGAGTAGTGTTCCTGTAAGGAGACTTCCAAGTGATCCAATAAGTGTGTAGGCAATTGCATTGTGGCCTTCTCCTTTGTGAAGAAGTCTGTGACCTGGAAGAACGTTTAGTGCTTGTGCTTCATCTGGTGCTCCAAGATAAATGCTTGGAAGAGAGTCAAGAAATGAATGCGTAATTGCAAGAGAAATGATATAAATTGCGAGAGTGAGGGGAGTTGTAAGCTGGAGAAGGAAAGGCGAGAGCGTAATTACAAGAACTGAAATTAAGTTGACATGGATTCCAGGGATGAGTCCAGTAATGATACCAGAGAGAATCCCTAGAAGAATTGCAAGGAAGAGTTGAATTTGCATACACTATCTTTTTTTATTGGAGTATTTATGGTTAGGGGATATAGTAAATATATAGAGTTAGGTTTTTAAAAAAAAGCCCATTTTTAGCTTTATATGAAATTAGAAGACTATCTTGAAGGTGTACGGGATTGTGCAGATGAACTAGTGGACACTAGGAGAAGAAAGACACGCCTGACTTCAGAATTTGGAATTTATGACAATTTCCCATTGTTGGTTAATGTTGAGAATTATGATGAGTTTGCTAATAATGCAGCAAGAGACCTTACTAGCGACTACCAAGATAGGGAACTAGTTAGAGAGGGAGAAGAAGTAGAGATTTGTTTTAAAAGTAAAAATACAATCTGGATTAGAAAGATGGAAGAAGCCCCCTCTGCCTATATTGTACTCCCAGTAGAAGATGCAGAAGGACTTGCTAAAAGCATGAGAGAAGAATATAACACATATATTTCATTTCACATTGAAGGAACATGGCATGGAAATGAAGTTGAGAGAATGCGAGAGCTTGCAGGAGTTATTGAAGAGGTTAGTATGTATGCAGTTACAAAAGGAGATATTTGTATGCCACGAAGTGGAGGTCTTCTTTATGTGAGTGATCTTACTAGAATTGTTGAGCAAAAAAGAGTCTCAGAAGTTGAGTTGATGAGAAACTTGGATAAAGTCACTATCTAAGTTTGCTAATTCTATCACATATTTTGCTCTTTTGTCCGAAGAGTAGAAGGTAAACGGTTTAAAGTTTTGTTTTATTTCAATTACTTGTTTATGTTCATCTAGTAAGATTACATCAATTGGATAAAAGACAAAGAAGTTATGCAAAGAAATTTTTTGTGGTTTTTTTAGCTCCATTATGAGGTTGTGTTTTTTTCGAAACATTAGACCGCGTGCTTGTGAGAGTATTGATTTACAGTAAGTCTCTTGTTGTGAGATTATAGAATTTGTTGTTACGTTTGTAATCATTCTAATTTCCAAAGGTCGTCTCCAACATAGTGGATGTTTTTAATATGTTTGCCAGATGCTTGTGCTTGAAGGTCTTTGCCGTTTAGTAAAGATATCCCAATTGCTAGTGGTTTTTTATTGTTTTCATCAACAATTACAATTGGTTCATCTTGTTTGATACCTCCATCTATTTGTGTTATTCCTGGTCGCATGATGTCTGCACCATTTACAACAAATTTTACTGCTCCCATGTCAACAGTAATTGATTTGAGAAGGTTTGGGTTATTTAGAAGGTATTTTAGTGTAGGAATAATTACATCTTGATAATAGAAAAAACACGGTTTTTTATTGATATAGAGAATTTTATATTCATCTTCTCTGATTTCTACAAGATCCTTTTTACTGAGTTGTACGTCATATTGTTCGAGAAGTTTTACGGCTTCTTTGCTTTTAAGTTGTGTGCGTTTCATTGTTTTGATTCGAAATAACTTAATTAAATAAAAATATTACTTCTCCAACTTTTTATATGTCAACCAGATAACAATTGTAAGTGCTACTCCAAGTAAAACAAATTTTAAGATATTTGATGCATATTGCCAGTATCTAATTGTGCCGTAGAGTAAAAGGAGTACACTTCCACCCAAAAGGCCGTTACTAATGATTTCTTTTTTGAGTAAGATCCCAGTGATAAACCCAATGACCCCAATGATTAAGGAGGTGATAAATACAACTTTATCATGGTCACTATTAACATCTTGGAATGCATCCCTACATTCTTGTGGTTCAGAGCAAAACCCTCCTGGAGATGGCATAGTAGATTCTCTTTTTTCATATGCCTGCCAAACGCCACCTGCTTGCTCACAAGTTTCTTGTGTTTGCATCTCATAAAGATTCTTTGGGCAGTAGTCTTCATAGCGTGGTGTTGCATCAAAGACTTCAATGCCATAGCCAATGAAAAATACGAATAATAATGCAATTGCAATTGTTACAAGAGAGTTTTTGAGTTTCATACCTTTAAGAGAAAATTAGAGTTAATAAAGATTATTGTCATATTTGTGTCTAAACTTTTTTAAAAGGGATGAATTAGAGAACCTTATGGAACAGGAGATTTTAACGGAAGGATATTCTCAAGACCTTCCTTTCTTAATTGAAGATTGTGCGAAAACATATGAACTAAGAAATACGAGTGCTAAGTTAATCGGAACAGGAAGTAATGGGACTGTTTACAAGTTAGGAGAAGAAGCACATAAGATTGTCCCCACTGCAGATCAAAGACAAAAAAGGAATGCTCAAAGAGAATTTTTTCTGTTAAGAAGAGTTATAGGAAAACCAAATGTGATTCAAGTTTTAGGCGAACCTTCAGAACATAGGAGTGCTCAAGATATCGGTTTTATGGTAATAAAATACAATTTTGTAGAAGGAGAAACGCTTGCAGCAAAGTTAAAAGAGAATGAAGGGAGATTTAACCCTCAGACCGTAGGAGCTCTACTAGGTACAAATTATGGTTTACAAAGTCTAGAAAAGGAAGGGATAGTGCATAGAGATATTAAACCAAGCAATATTATTGTTACAGAAAATTCATTGGGAAGTAAAATATGTGATTTCTCAATAGCAGTTGATGTATATGACCAACCTGAACATACTATTGATGTTGAGACGGGAGAAGCTAGAGCAATAGGGACTCCAAGATATATGTCTCCTGAAGCGATCTACACTAGAGATGTTTGCTTAAGGACAGACCTATATTCTTTAGGGATAGTTACATATGAGGCTCTTGTTGGAGAATGTCTTTTTGAAGGCAACAGTTTGGCAAATATTTTTCATAAGAATGCTACATTTAATGCAGATACTCAAGATGGAAGACAAGCAAGAGAGAAAGCGTACAACAAGTTAAAAAGAGCGACAAATAGGGACTTAGCCCAAGCTTGGATGTTAGTTATGCAAGAAAAACCAGACAAGAGAAATCCAAAAGAATTTAGAAAAGAGCTCCAAAAATTATACGACAAACTCACAGGAAACATCCCTGACGTGAGAAATTAAAACTAGAGATTAGATACAAAAAAAATTATTCTACCAAGATTCCAACTTTACCTGGCATTGCCGCTTTGGCTTTTGCTTGCTCGCTTTCATCTGCGTTAATGATTTCTACAGAGCAACTAAATTCTTTTTCTAAAAATTCTTTTGCGTCCTGCATTACTCCTAATTCTTGTTCTTGAGAACTTACAAAGGAGGGAAGTTTTGTTGGATCTTTAAGCACAGCACCAACTAATTTACTGATCTCTTTTCCTTTTTCTTTGAGTGATTCATCTTCAAGCACTTTGCGTAAAATCTCTCCCATGTTTCGAGTTACTTTGATTTCATGTAAAAGAGTTGTAAAAACATTGTATAACCAGTTTTGTGCTACAAAGAGTTGAAACTTTTGAGGTTTTTCTAGTTTAGCTAGTTGTACAACATTGCGCATACCGTCCATTGCAGTTTTGATTAGTTTTTCTCCTGCTTCAGCTGCTAAATGGATACGTTCTTGGTCTTTTTGTGGCCAAGATGCTGTTGAAGCAAGTCCTTCATTTCCAAACATCTGCCAAAGTTCTTCACTAAAGTGAGGAGTAATAGGGTTCATTAATCTACTCCAAACGTTCATGATTTCTTTTGCTATGTTTTTGTTATTTCCTCCTCTACGAATATACCATCGCACATCGTCAGTAAAGGAGAAATAAGTAGTGGATGCTAACTCCCGTAATTCATATTCTTTCATAGCATGGTTGATTTTGTTAATGTGTTCTTGCATTCTAGATAAAATCCATTCATCAATGAGTTCTTTTTGAGTTCCATTCATGGCATGAAGTTCTCCTGCAAGAGCATTGATTTTTTCTAAGCTGTTTTTATAATTTAAGACGATATCTTCTGTCCAAACTACGTCGACATGGGGGCTTCCAATGTGTGCATAGTATAAACGCATTGCATCTACACCATATTTTTCAATTGCTTGTGGGATTGGTTCTGCTCCTCCTTTGCTTTTAGAAATTTTACTTCCTTTTCCAGTTACCCACCAGTTTACTAAAATCCCTTTAGGCCATTTGCTTTCTGGAAGAATTGCAACATGATTCATTAAGAAAACAGGGAAGTGAACTGTTTTGTGTTCTTTTCCACCTAGGTTAACATCAAGAGGATAGAAGTATTCAAATTCTTCTTTTACAGTATTCCATGTTTGTTGTTGTGTTTCTGATAATTCTGCAAAAGACTCTGGTTTTTTTGCAAGGAAAACATAGTCAAAGAATTCTTCAGTTAAATCTTCTGCTGTAAGTTGATTAGTGTTAACGTACTTTGAAACAATATAGTATGCAGGGTATAGAGTAGAATCACTAATTGGTTCTACTGTCCACTTATCATCAAAAGGAAATTTACTCCCTAACCAATTTCCAAGACGTACGCAAGCTCTGTCAGAAAACCAGTCTAAAACTGAAGGCATATTTTCTTGATATTCTTTAGGGTAGATTTTCATCTCTTTAGCTTGTTCTTTACTACGTTCTGTAAGTTCTGGATCAGAGTATTTGATAAACCATTGGTCATCAATTCTTTTGATTACAACAGGTTCCCCACAACGACAGATTACTTCTTCACTTAAGTCGTGGAAGATATCTGCTTTACCTTGATCAATTAAATCTACTTTTACAAGCTCTTTAGCCTCAGCAACGCTCATACCAGAATATTTCTCACAATTCTCACGCATCATACCAGTATGAAATTCAGCTTTGTAAATCTCCTTTTTGGCTTTTTCTAATTTTTCAGTTTCTGTTTGATTCTTAATGTTCTCTTTTTCACAAATCTCTTTTCCTGGATGTGTTCCCCAATCTTTCACATCAATTAGTGCAATTGGGTCAATATCCTTTATTTCTTCAATGTCAAGATTGAACTTTTTACATTGGATTTCATCATGTTTTAAATCTTCTAACGCCCTCCAATCATAAGGTGCGTGACTAGGCACACTTGTTACAATTCCAGTCCCAACTCTGGGATTACAAATAGAAGAAGGAAGAATAATTACTTCTCTTTCTGCACCCGGAGCAATGACGTAGCGCCCGATGTATTTAGCTATATCAATATCTTCTTTAAGGAGAACATTATCTTTTTGGTATTTTAGTTTATCAGCTGCTTCTTCACTTAAAATCCAATTTTCTCCATTAACTTCAACCTTAACATGTTTTGCTTCAGGGTTAACCCATAAATTAGTTTGGCCATATACTGTTTCAGGACGTAGTGTTGCTGCAACTAAGAATTCATTTTCACTGAATTTAAATTTCAATAAAGTATACTCATTCTTTTCTGCATTCCCTCCTTTAGAGATATCTGTTTCAGAGGGGTCTACTGCTACTGGGCCATGTGTAATACAAGCTGTTGCATAGTACGGTTTTTGAATAAGTAATTGTTTGTCATGAAGTTTTCTAAATTGCCACTGGATAAATTTTTCATAGTCTTTGAAAGTTGTAGAAGTAAATCTATCCCAATCACATAAAAAACCAAATTTTTTCCAGTAATCGTTTACATAGACTGAGTTAAAATATTCAATTACTGCATCAGGGTTTGTAAGAGTTTGTAATGTCTCTTCAGGACAACCGTTGTTTTTGAGGTAGGCCAACCATTTTTCATCTTTGTTTTGAACTTTTTTTGCAAAGGCAATTGCTTGGTTTCCTGAAGCATGGGTTCCTACTGGAAAAATTACTTCTTTACCTTTTAGTCTTTCAAATCTGCAGATTGCATCAGTGTATGAAAATCCTCGCATATGACCCACATGAAGGAATCCTGAAACACCAGGATATGCAAAGATCATAAAGAACTTTTCTTTGTTTTTGTTTACGGAAGCAGAACCTAAATTTTGTTCTTGCCACACTTTTTGCCATTTGTCTTGAATTTGATGCCAGTCTACTACCATAGCAGTGAGATGACTATTTTTTATATAAAGGTTACTGAGGTAGAGAAGCTATCTTTTAAAGGTAGCAACTTTCTTTTTTTTATCAAGAATTACTTTTGTTACTTTGCCACCACAAAATGTTTTGAGTAAACTGGCAGTTTCATCCATTACGTGAGTAAGCATATCTTTTCTAAAAGGAGGAAGAGCAAAGAAGTGAATGAGAGCAGAGTTTGTGTTTTTGGTGAGTTGTGTTTTTTTACTTTTCCAATAATCTAGTTTCATCCCTAGAACTCGTTCTTCATCCCTGTAATAGAGTGCATTTTTTTTAATTCTACGCATGCCTTCTACTTTTTCTCTCCCAGTTGCAACTTTAAATGCAATACTTTTGTGAATCTTGCTAGCATCATCGATGCCATATGGCACAATGTTACGTAAGGCAATGTAGCGCACTATATTAACAAGAGCACTTGTGCTTCTTGCTCTTTTTTTGTCTAGAACACGTTTCATTAATTTTTCAATCGAAGTATGGTAATGCTTTGCTTTTGGACCAAATTCTTGTTGTGCTACATTCCAAGGAGAGATAAGATAATGGTTTTTGACAGTCTCTTTGTTGAATGAAAGCATTGTATACCGTTCTGCTTCTAAGAGAAGATGGGCAGCTTGTTTAAGCCTTGTAACATCATCAAAGTTTTCAATGAGAATAAAGCCTACAGCTAAGTTAGGATTAAATTTAGTAAATACTTTGCTATCAATACGAACTTTCATTTTTTAGAAGATTTGTTTTTTGTTTTTTTGTGTTTAGAAGGATCTTGGATTTCTGTTTTTGGATTTGCTGCTACAACTTGTGTTTTTCCATTACCTAAGACTTGAGTCTTTACATAGCCACCAAATCTGCGAAATACACCTCTACGAGATCTTGAGTTTGGAACTCCATGGTGTTCATTCCAAATATCTGAATTATAGCGCATTGCTTCCATGAGTTTTACTTTTTTTCTTTCGTAGTACACACGAATGATGATTAAAAGAACATAAAGACCAAAAATCCCCCCAAAGATAAAGCTTAATTTTAGAATAAAGGGCTGGATTACAGCGATTAATGGATCTAATGTACTGCCTAAAACATCTACTGCCATGGTAGTAGTAAATTTTGAGGGTTTTTATAGGTTTCTGCACAAATGACATCCCACAACCCACTGGCCATACAAAATACGACAAAGATCGTATTTGTATGCAAGAATGCCATTCTGCATTCTCTGCAGGTACGGATAGAAGTTATAAAGAAGTAATAAAGTAAGTAAAAGATATGTTAAAGAATTGGGGACAAATTAAAGGATGTAGCCACATCAGGGATTAAAGGGTCAAAAATATATTCTGGAAAGAACACCCCTAAAATTTATATTACAAAAAAGTCAGAATTAAGTAAATTTTATAAAGAAATTGGGTTTTGCAATCCTAAACACTACAGTAAATACAGCCCCGTGGTGTAGTGGACTATCCAGCTTAGTTTTTCTGAGCAGGGTCTGGTCATAGTGCCCTTTGGACTTTCAAAGGAATGAAAGGCATTGACCCCAGTTCGAATCTGGGCGGGGCTACTTCTTTATTTTCTAGAATAGATAAACAATCAAATTTTAGCAAAAGAAGGATTGCCAGTAACAATTTTTTCTGGAACGTAAGCAAGTAGGGATAAACCTCTCTGGTAGGCGACATAAGCTCTTGTATGTCCATCGGCAAGGTCAAGATAATCTTCTTTAAAACTTAAGATTACAATAGGCGGTATTTTTCTAAAGTTATTATTCACCCTATCAAATAATTTTTCTATTGATTTTACCCTTTTTTTATTTCCTGCAGAAACGGAATGCAAACAGTCATGCGGAATTAAGCACAGAATCAATTCACCGTCAGTTTGCACTGCTAAGTCCACTTCATCTTCACTTGCTAATGTCCCTCGAACCCCTAAACTAGCATATAACTTCCTACTATTAGCATTTAGTTTCTGAATGTAGGCTACTGCTTCTGATGAGTTAAGTCTTTTTTTGGGATAAAATAAAAAAGAAAAAATTTCTTTGAGCATCTACCCAATAATCTCAATTTCAGGTTCGACTTGTTCTTCCATCTGTAAAATGGAGTCTACAACAGCAGCATAGTCTTTTGCTCCTGGCGATGAACGTGCGTATTTGAAGATACTTTTTCCTGCTTTTGGTGCTTCTTTTAGTTTAGAGTTAATTCTAACAGGAGTAGTCATGCGTCCATTATAGGTGTCTTTAATTTGAGCTAGTGTATCTTTACAAATCTTACTTCTTTTGTCAAACATTGTAGGAATTACTTTTGTAATTCTGATGTTATGACCATAAGTTTCGTTGATTTTTGTTACTACTTTTTCCATTTTTTGTAGTGCATCGTGGCCCAAGAAGTCTGTACTTGTTGGTACAAATACTTCTTCACAGAATGCTAAAACATTTTGGTTTAAGATCCCTAAGGAAGGAGGGCAATCAATAAGGAGGTAATCATACCCTCTAATTTGTCCAAGAAGTTCTTTTAGCTTCATTCTTGCGTTTGGGTTTGTAGAAAGGTAATGCTCTGCTTTTGTTAAAGATTCTCTTGCAGTAATTACATCTAGGTTTTTTCCAAGTTGCACGATACATCGTTGGATTGCTACTTTTCCAATAATAGCATCGTATAGTGTAAAGTCTGAATTTACACGTAAAGATAAATCGATATTTCCTTGCGGATCAAAGTCAATTAGTAGCACTTTTTTATCTTGTCTTGATAATCCTGCTGCTACGTTAACAGAAGTTGTTGTTTTTCCTACACCACCTTTGTGGTTCATGATACAAATTGTTCTCATTTCCTCGTACACCCCACTTTTCAATATTATTTTGTTCTTATTTTGATAATAAGTAAGGTTATACGGGATATCTACTTGATTATAAAGCTTTCCGATATGCAGTATATTCGTTTGAGAGATTTATTTTTACTTTTATGAAAGAAGGAGGAATGAAAAGAACTTAAAGAAAATTAAAAGGAAAAAGGCTAAGAATTTTAGTTACAAGTTTCTGTTATTTCTGTTGCAGTTGCTGTGAATTGTACTCTTGAGATTGTGGGGTGTGTAATTACATCACTTTCTATTCCTTTTTGAAGAGTGATTACTTGCTTTCCTAAAGAAACTCCCGTACTTCTCTTTTCAATTTCTACTGGGACAATAACATCACTTCCCTTACAATAAGCAGGAGTAGGAATTATTTTCCATTGTAGTGCGCCTGCTGTAGTGTAACTTCCCTCACCTGGTTTTAGTTCGTAGTTTTCTTTATCACTTGTTATAATTTTAATTCCACTTACCTTACAAGTTTCTTTACATCCGTCAGTCTCGAACAAGGAGGTTAGTGATTTACAAGTCCCGTCTATACATCTGTCTCCAGAAGTACAGGTCAAGTCATTTTCACAGTCGATATGGTTTTTGTCTGTTTCTTGCATTGCATCAACTTCTTGGACTTCTTCAGGCACTTCATTTATCTCTTGAGGGAAGTCAGGTTCTGGCACTACTTCTTGACCTGTTGGAACTTGCGCAGGTTTTGGCTGACAGCTTACAAGAAGAAGGCTTGTTAAAGCTAAAATCATTAACATCATTGTTGTTTGTTTCATGTTTTTACCTCGTTATTTTTTATATTTTGTAAATTCTCCTCGGTTGAGTCTCTCTTTGGGAGGGATAAGCATAAGGCCAAGTGCACCGTAGACATCTTTTTCTGTTTTTTGTGCTACGAGTTTTTTATCTTTAAGAGTATATAAGCCATATTCGTTGAGCGTCATTCCTTGCTTAAGTGCAATTCTTCTAAGCTCCACATTATGTTCTTTGCTTCCCGTAAAGTAAAGTAGAGCAGCACCAAATTCTTGTCTTTTTACAACCCGTAAGTCTACTTGAATTCCTTGTTTTAATCTAATTGCACTTTTAGTTTGACCTCTTGCAAGAATTGTTGTTTGATCTTTAAATTTAACAAAGTGTTCCATCACGTTGTCGTTTTGCTTTGCAATGACTAGTAAATCTATGTCGCGAACAGTGTCTTTTTTCCGTCTAAAAGAACCTGCCACTTCAATTTTTTCAATATCCTTGCATTTTTTCATATAGGCTAATAATGATTTTACTACAGGCTCAATCTCTTTGTATGATCTTCGTTTGACATTATCTTTTGCTGCAAGAATTCCTTGTGCTAGTTGCTGTTGACTTTTTTTGCCAAAGCCAGGGAGTTCTTGGATTTGTTTTTTATCAATTGCCTTTTGAAGATCTTTTACATTCTTAATACCTAGTGTTTCATAAAGAACTTTGATTTTTTTAGGACCTAAAGCAGGCACTTCATTTAGACCTTCTATATCGATGTCAATTTCCTTTTTGAGGTTTTCATAATATTGTGATTTGTTTTTTTCTAAAAGTTCAACTATTTTTGCAGCAATGTGTTTGCCAATTCCAGGAATTTTTTCAAGTTCTCCACGGTGATGTACTTCTGCAAGGTCTTCACCTAAGTTTTGAATACTTTGAGCTGCTCTTCTATACGCATTAGGTTTGAATTTTATTCCTTGTAGTTCTAGGATATCTGCAATATTGGAAAGAACTTTTACTACTTCTGTATTCTCCATGTAATTAGAGAAGGAAAAGAGAATATTTATAACTTTCCACCCATTCTTTGTTAGTATGAAAAAAGAGGTTGTGCGAGTTGGTATTGTATTAGGTCATTGCTTAAATCCAAAGTGTGAGTTAGATCCTGATGCTCGCTCAAGAATTGTAAAGGCATATAAGTTGCTTAAAGAAGGAAAGGTTAACAGATTAATACTCAGCGGAGGTTTTACAAAAAAAGATTGTCCTAAGGTGTCTGAGGCAAAAGTATTTTCCAAGTGGTTGCAAAAATGTGGAATTAAAAAATCTGCATTAATATTGGAAGAAAAGTCTAAAGATACACTTGGTAATGCTATTTTTTCTAAGCAGAAGCTTTTGGAATTACAAAAGAAACTTGACAGAAAAAATGTTTCTAATGAAATTTATTTGATTACTGCAAATTATCATCTCAGAAGAAGCGTAGGGATTTTTAAGCACATTTTTGGCACAAAGTATTCTTTTGTTGGAATTAAGAGTAAGCCCAAAATCCTTCATCGTGTGCGCAATGCGCTTGCCGAATTTGAATCTGAGGGACTTGACATTTTCTTCTTATCTCAAGTGAAAGTTGGGGACCATAAACAAGCAGAGAAGTTGTTATATCAAGAGCTACCACAGTTGTATGGATATGACACATTGCAAAAGAATTCTGTAAAAAAGATTGTTAGAGAAAAAAGATTGAGAAAGAAAAAGAAATGATTCTTGTGTTTATTCCTCATAGATTAAAGGCTTGGGTGAGACACTTAATCGAATTTTTTTAAGGCGCTCCCTAATCTTATCATCTACCTTGAATAAGTATGCAAGGATTGCAACCCTAATCCACATTCCATTACGCTGTTGACGCCAAAACATAATGCGATTGTCGGAATTATCATCTAACCTGGGATCAATCTCCTCGCGTTTAGGCATAGGATGCATTAAGATGGACTTCTCTCGCATAGAATCAAGCATTTCTTCTGTAAATTTGAACCTTGGATCGTAATCTCCTTGTCCACCATGTTCATTTTGGATTCTTGTCATGTACACAACATCAGCAATAGGGACAATATTTCCTAACGGTTCTTGTGTTTTATGAACAGTTACTCCTCGTTGCCGGATATAATCTTCTGTTTCTTTATCGATTTGTAAATCTTGTGGAGCAACAAAATACATAGTCATGTGTTGGTGTTGAGAAAGAATTTTTGCTAAGGAGTGAACAGTTCTGCCTCTTTTACAGTCTCCTACAAAAAGAATTACCTTTCGGTCTATTTTGTTGTCAAAAGATTCACGGATAGTGTAATAATCTAAAACACCTTGAGTTGGATGTTCTTTTTTTCCAGATCCTGCATTAAGGATGGGTAATTCCCGTTTTGTATTTTTCATTACCCACAGAGCGAATAGGTCAAAGATGTCGCTATTTGCCCTGCAGACAATTGCGTTGAAGTAAGAAGAGATTGTTCGTAGAGAATCTCTGTCTGATTCTCCTTTGATTTTTGAAGATGTTTTAAGGTCCCTGAGTTGTTCTCTGCGCATACCAAGATGGGCTTGAGCTGCAGAAAAAGAGAAAAAAGTCCTAGAGCTTGATTGTTGAAAGTAATTAAGAACTGATTTTGCTTTAAGGAGATTTTTGATAAAGTTGTCTTCAAGTTTAGAGATCCTACGTGCTGCATTTGCTGTGTCACAAATTAGATTAAGAGTATCTAAATCAAAGTGTTCTGCCCTAAGGATATGTTTTAGTCTGCCTGTTTCATCCTGGCACGCTTTTTTTATTTTTTCTGGGGGTTGTTGAAGAAATTCTAAAAATTTTGTTTTGTTATAATTTGCAATTTCCTCTGTAGGACCCCAGTAAATTGCCCCATCAAGGTCTTTTGCTTGAATATGGAGTGCTTGTTGTGTGCTTTGTTGTGTGTTATGGTTGTTTGTTTTTTCAGTATAGTTTTGGGTTGTGTTTTGCGTAGCTGCTTGTGTGTGTAGGTTAAAGTTGTCCATTGACATCGCCTCGTTGTAGAATTAACTTCATTAAAAAAGAGAATAGATGATTGATCCTTAAAAGTATTTCCAACCCACAATATATATAAATCAAGTCTATTTCTGTGAGAGTATGAATTTTCGCAGCAAAATTATTGAATTATTGACTAAGAGTACAAATTTAGAGGGAAGAGAAATTGAGAATTTACTTGCAGTCCCTCCTAATTCTGAACTAGGGGATTTTGCGTTTCCCTGTTTTACGTTAAAGAACCTAAGTGGCAATCCAAAAGAAGCTGCTGAGAAGTTAAAAGCAGGTATTGAGGAAGACGGTTTGCCTGATTTTATTAAGGAGATTAAGGTTGTGGGACCATATTGTAATTTTTATTTAAATCCAATTATTTTAGCACAAGAAACGCTTAGGAGTATTTTTAATAAGAAAATAGAATATGGTCATGAGAATAAAAATTCTCAACGTATTTTAGTCGAGTATGTTGGCCCTAATACAAATAAGAGCCTTCATTTAGGTCATCTTCGAAATGCAGCACTAGGAATTTCTGTGTCAAATTTGCTAGAGGCTGCAGGATATGATGTTGTTCGTGTAAATATTAACAATGATCGTGGGATGGGGATTTGTGAAGCAATGTTGGGATATATGATGTTTCATGAAGAGGAGGAACCAACAATAAAACCAGATCATTTTGTGGCTCAGTGTTATGTTGAGTTTAAACAAGCAGCAAAAAAAGATCCAAGTTTGCAAGAAAAGGCAAAAGAACTCTTAGTGAAATGGGAAGCTGGAGATAAAGATACAGTTGCAATTTGGAAAAAAATGGTTACTTGGGTTTTAGAAGGGTATCAAGAAACGTATAAAAAACTAGGAGTGACGTATAACAAAGAATATTTCGAATCAGAGATTTACAAAGAAGGAAAAAAAATTGTTGAAAAAGGATTACAAGAGGGAATTTTTGAAAAAGAAGACGGAGCGGTGATTGCAAATTTAGAAGAGTTTAAACTCCCAAACAAAGTGTTACAAAAATCAGATGGCACAGCCGTGTATATGACACAAGACCTATATCTTGCAAACCTTAGGAAAAAAGAATTTGGGCCTCACCGCGCAATTTATGTTGTTGGAAATGATCATGAACTTCATTTTAAACAACTCTTTACAATTTTTGGACTTCTTAATTTTGAAATAGATGCAACACATGTAGGTTATGGACTTGTAAATCTCCCAACAGGCAGAATGAAGTCTCGGGAAGGAACAGTAGTTGATGCTGATGACATTATTGAAGAGATGCAAAATTTAGCACAAAAAGAGATTAAGCAGCGTCATTCTGACCTCAGTCAAGAGGAGGTTCAAAAAAGATCTGAAATGATTGCTCTTGGTGCATTGAAGTATTTTATGTTGCAAACAGATCCTAAGCGCAATATTGTCTTTAACCCAGAAGAGTCTTTGAGTTTTGAAGGAGATACTGGCCCCTACATCCAATATGCGCATGCACGATGCAATAGTATTCTTGCAAAAGCTAATCAGAAAGTAGATACTAAAGTTCATTTTGAGTCACTGAGTACAGAATATGAAAAAAAGGTTATTTTGCATCTGTCTAAATTTTCAGAGGTAGTTAAGATTGCAGCAGAGCAATACAAACCGTATTTAGTTGCAAAGTATGTGTTTGATTTAGCACAGTTGTTTAGTGAGTTTTACCATAATTGTCCAGTGATTACTGATCTGACTGAAGTGATGCATGCACGTCTTCTTTTAGTTAACTCTGTTCGTCAGGTGTTAGAGAACGGATTGAAATTATTAGGGATTGATGCTCCTAAACAAATGTAAGATGACTTTATATTTTATTACTGGAAATAAGGACAAACTTATAGAAATTTCAAAAATTTTGCCTGAAGTTGAACAATTAGAGATTGATTTGCCAGAAATTCAAGAGTTAGATTCTAAAAAGATTATTGAAGAAAAGTTAAAAGTTGCAAGAAAGTACTGCAAAGATAAGTTTTTTGTGGAGGATACTGGACTTGGATTTAATTGTTTGAAGGGATTTCCAGGTCCGTTGGGAAAGTGGGTGTTGTCTGCGTTAGGAAGAGAGAAGATGGCCGAGCTAGTGTTAAAGTATAAAGACCATTCTGCAATAGCAAAGACGACAATTGGATATTTTGATGGAGAGGAGATGCATTTTTTTGTAGGAGAGAAAAAGGGAAATATTGTAATGCCTCGAGGGAATAAATTTGGTTGGGATCCAATTTTTGTGCCTGAAGGTTTTGAGAAAACATACGCTGAGATGAGTAAGGAAGAGAAGAATAAAATAAGTCATAGAACAATTGCCATGGAGAAGTTTGTTGATTTTTTGAGAAGTAAAGACAATAATAATTATGGAGATTAAAAGGTGGCAAAGAATAAAGAAGATTTTAGTACTCTTTGTCAGCTTAAAGGAGGATGTATGGGATGTTGCGGACATGATTTTGGCAGTGTAAAACAGATTAGAAAGGCTGTTATGAAAAATACACGAGAATTTCATGTGATGAATCCAAAAGAGAGAATTGATTTTGTTGCTTTTCGAGAAAGGTATGATAAGAGCAATTTATTATCTGGTGTGTGTAGGAATTTGATTTCTAAGGAAGGTTGTATGTTATGTCCATTGCATCCGAGTTTGCATACATTTAAGGAAGAATCTAAAGACGAGTCTAGCAAGGAAAATTTAGAGGATTTACGTAAAGGCCATTGCAATATTCATTATTTGTGTCCAACTGCTAAGGCATTTGCGTTGTGGGATGAAGAGAAGAAAAAGCAATTTGTAGAATTTATTGAGGGCAAGGAGATTAATAATATTGAATATTCTTTGGCAATGGACAAAGGAGAATTGTTAGAAGAGTTTTTGAAAGGTTTTTAGCTTTTATTTTTGGTCTTAAACAGGCCCGGTAGAAAGTCTCTTAAACAACAACTTTTATAAACGTGATTTTATTCTCTGGAGATAGGTGATTATGTGGTTGCAGTCGACGCGTCAGTGGTGACACTTTTTTTGGAATTAGGGTTTATCTTAATTATTGCTGCAATTGGTGCGTTTTTGTTGCGATTAATTAAACAACCCCAAATTTTATCGTATGTTTTGGTAGGTATTTTGATTGGTCCTGTTTTAAATTTATTTACAGGAAAAACATTAGTTAATCCCACAACAGTTGAATCAACTTCACTGATTGGAATTGCATTTTTGTTGTTTATTGTGGGACTAGAGATGGATTTGAATTCATTAAAGAGCGTTAGATTAGTCTCTACCTTGGGCGGAGCATTACAGATTTTAATCACATTTATGTTTGGGTATTTGATTGCATTGGTTCTTGGATTTTTGAGCTTAGAAGCAGCATATATTGGGCTGATTTTAGCATTTTCAAGTACGATGGTTGTGCTTAAGTTATTGTCAGATAAACGAGAGTTAAATACATTGCATGGGAGAATTAGTATTGGTATTTTGTTAACACAAGACATTGTGGCTATTTTTGCATTGTCAATTCTTACCTCAATTGAAGGGTTTAATTTTTTAGTGCTAGGTATTGCGATGTTGAAGTTTTTAGCACTGTTTAGTGTTGCATATTTGTTGAGCAAGTATGTGTTTCCAAGAGTGTTTAAGTTTGCGGCAAAAAATCAAGAGCTGCTATTAGTTATTTCACTTGCAGTTTGTTTTTTGTTTTCTTTAGTGTTTCATTATTTAGGCTTTTCAATTGCAATTGGAGCATTTTTAGCTGGAGTGACCTTAGGTAATTTACAGTATAGATTAGAGATTATTGGAAAGATTAAGAGCCTTAAGGACTTTTTTTCATTACTCTTCTTTGTTTCTTTAGGGATGGGTTTGTCATTAGGAGTGATAAAAGATATGTGGGTACCAATTGTAGTTCTTATTTTTGCAGTGATGTTTGTAAAGCCGTTGATTATTATGTCTTTGTGTTCTATTTTTAAGTATACAAAAAAACCATCTTTTTTGACTGCAAATGCACTGGCGCAAGTAGGAGAGTTTTCATTGATTTTAGCCACACAAGGGTTGTTGTTAGGACACATATCAAATGAATTATTTTCACTGACCGTAATTATCACCTTAGTAACAATTACCCTTACGTCTTATTACATAGAATTTAATGATTTCTTTTTTAGGTTCTTAGAAAAGCCATTAAAGATTTTTGATAGGTTTACTACAGAAGGATTAGAGTATCTTCCTTCCAAGAAAGTTCCAAGAATTGTATTGTGTGGACATAATAGAATTGGTTATAGTATTCTTAGGACTTTGCATAAAGTTAAGGAGGAAGTGTTAGTGATTGATTATAACCCAGAGATTATTGATAAAATGGTTGAGCAAGGGCATCATTGTATTTATGGAGAGGTTACTGATGAAGAAATTATTGAACGGATGAATTTGCCAAAAATTAAATTGCTTATCTCGACTGTGCCAGACATTAATGACAATATTTTGCTGATCCGTAAAATTAGAGAAGTAAATAAGCGAGCAACTGTATTAGTTACAGCAAATAGTGTAGATGATGCGATGAAATTGTATAATAAAGGAGCCAGCTACGTGGTACTACCTCACTTCTTGGGAGGAGAACATGTTTCCCACATGATTACTAAGATTAAGAAGAAAAAATTAAATTTACACCAGGAAAAGAAATTACACCTCAAAGATTTAGAGAACCGTAAGAGGTTAGGGCAAGATCATCCAAAAGAGCACAATTAGGAAGTCGTTTTTTGGTTTGCATAGCGTGATAAAGAAATATTTATAATAGAGACAGACATTCTTTTTTTGTGGTAGATGGATTTGATACAAAAAAGAGAATTTTATTGTTATTAATTGTTATAGTTAGTTGTTTTTTAGTAGTCTTGGCTGCAGAAGGAGACGTAGACAGTACATTCTGGAATTTAATCCCAGATTTGAGTAGCGGCACACAAGCAGAATTAGCATACGGAGTAGAAGACGATTCGAATGGTTTTGTATACGTTGTTGGGTTTGCAACAGATTTAGAAGGTGCAGGTAGTCAAGAAGACTGGATGATTAAGAAACATTATGTTAATGGTACTGAATTAAATACAAGTTTTGGATGGAATAAGTCTGTAAATTCTGGAACTGGAAATGATACAGCGTTTGCCGTTGCAGTAGATAGCAACAATAATGTGTATGTTGTTGGGTTTGGAGAAGGAATAAATGGAACAAGCACAGGATGGGATTGGTGGTTAAAGAAATACAATACTTCTGGCGTGGAAAGAAATAAGACTGCTGGATGGAATAAAACGTTTGATGCAGGAAGAGGAAATGATGGAGCTACAGATATCTTTATTGACGGAAACGATAATGTTTTTGTGGTCGGATTTGGTTTTAATTTAACCCATAACGATAGTCAAAGTGATTGGTGGATTAAGAAATTTGATGTGCGTGGGAACGAGAACATAACTCATTGGAACCATAGCTTTGATGGTGCAAGAGACAATGATACAGCACAAGCAGTCACAGTCGATAGTAATGGAGGAGTATATGTCGTTGGTTCAGGATATAATGTATACAATTCAACAAGTAGAAGAGATTGGTGGATTAAAAAGTTCAATATTAATGGAACAGAAAATACAACGCATTGGAATTTGACATTTGATCATGTAGGACAAGATGATGAGGCGTATGATGTTGCTGTTGATAGCAATAACAATGTATACGTTGTTGGATATGGAACTGATTTAATTAGTAGTAGTTCTAATCGAGATTGGTGGATTAAGAAGTTTTATACTAATGGAACTGAACAGAATGATTCTTTGGGATGGAATAAAACTGTTAGTGGAGTAGGCAATATTGCAGAGCATAGTGATATCCCTTACTCAGTTGAGGTAGATTTGAATGATAATGTATATGTAGTAGGAGTACAAGGATATAGAACTAGTGTTTCTGCTGCGGGATGGTTACATAAATATAATTCAAGTGGTCATTTTTTTAATGTTAGTCAAGGATGGAATAAAACGATTGATGGATCTGGTCTTGATTCTGCACTGGAGTTTGGAGGAGATGAGAGTTTCCAAGATATTTTAGTTGATAGTGGAAATAACATTACAGTTGTAGGAGGAGGAAACAACATTAGCGGAGTTGCAAGATACCATTGGTGGATTCGAAAGTATGAAGGTGAACCAGAGAATGTAGATACTACAGAACCAACAGTAGTTATTTTAAACCCTGCCAATAATAGTAATCTTAGTAGGGGATTGCAAGCGTTTAATGCATCTGTAATTGATGCTACTGCAGTTGATGATGTGATTTTTATGTTTGAAACTAATACAACTGCATTTAATTTAACTGCAACAAATGTTTCAGGGGATTGGAATGCAAATGCAAATATTTCTGCAATTGTTGAGGGCTTACAAAGAGTAAGAGTATTTGCAAATGATACACTCGGTAATGTTAATAGGGCAGAAGTTGTTTGGGTAAGAGTAGATAGAACTCCACCAAATGTGACATTAGTAACTGCATCATCTAGTACTACTGACACTACACCAGACATTGTATTTAATTTTACAGATAATTCTCTTGCAGCAAATTGTAGTTTGTATGCAAATTATACATTTCAAACAAGTGCCGTTGTGCCAAATGCAACTGATTATACGTTAACTGTTCAAAGTGCGTTAGAGATTGCAGACCATCCTATTTGGGTAAATTGTACTGATTATTCAGCAAATCAAGGCAATAGTTCTAATATTACACTTACAATTACGCAAGCACCTGCTGAAGACACTGGAAGTTCGGGAGGAAGTAGCAGCGGAGGTGGTTCTGGAGGAGGAGGATTTAGCTCATGCGCAGAAGGTTACACAAGAATAAACGGTATTTGCGTTGCTGATGCTGTTGAAGAAGGTAGTGACGATACACAAGGAGACGGAACTACAGGAAGTAGTGTTTCTGGATCAACAGGAGTGAGGAGCAGTGGAGTGAGATGCGCTGCTGGTTTTGTAAGAGTAGATGGCGTTTGTGTACGTGAGAGTGAAGAAACAAAAGAGGAACTACCTGCAAACTTAGTAGGTGGAGCAATTAGCACAGGAGGGCCTTTGCGTCCGTGGTATATTAATTGGTTCTGGTTAATTGTTGTGAGTATAATCTTTTTAGCAGCTAGTGCAAAGCATTTCTTTGCACGTAAGATTTATGGCAAAAGAAAAGCACTTGAAGATGAGTTTAGTCAAAATGGTTTAATTTTGAAGAGGTAAGTTAATAAAGCTAGTTCTTTTTTTGTAATGTATGAATTTTCAAAAGATACCTCCTGTTGGCAAGAGCGATGAATGGTTAGAGCAAGCTTTTAAAAAAGCACGACAGCGAGGGAAGAGTAAGAACTTACAAGGGAACTGGTTGCAAATTATTCGTAAAAAGGAAGGGTTAAAGTTAGATATTGTAAAAGATGTCTTAGTAATAAAGTTAGACAAAATCTTGACAACATTTCCGGGACTAGGAGATTTACCTCCGTTTTATGTAAGGCTATTGAAGCTTTCTTTAGATTATGTAAAGTTAAAACAGTCTTTGGGTGCAGTAAATTGGGCAAGAGAGAAAATTAGAAAGTTACACGGTTCATATGTTAGACAGATCGTAAAAGAAAAGGAACGAGATGCAATTAAAGCATTGAGTAAGCAATTTTATGGTAGAACTGCTTCTTTTTTGAAACAAATCAAGGAAAATTTGGATTTTTTAGAACAAGCAAGATTAAAGATGCGAACGCTTCCAGATATCAAGGATATGTTTACGGTTTGCTTATACGGATTTCCAAATGTGGGAAAGACTACACTATTAAATACGTTAACAGGAAGTACTGCAAAGACGGCCTCATATGCGTTTACAACACTTGGCATTAATGTAGGATATTTTATGCTTGGAGAAGAAGAAGTTCAAGTGTTAGATGTTCCAGGAACTCTTGCCAGAGAAAAAATGAATGATGTTGAGAAGATTGCAGAGCTTGTTGTTGAGGACGTTGCAGATATTATTGTGTATGTATTTGACATTTCTGAGAGATGTGGATATAGTATGCAAGATCAAGAGAAATTATTTTCTAAAGTAAAAAGTGAGAAGATTGTGTTTGTAAGTAAAAGAGATTTAGAAGAAGTGCAAAAAGGGATTAAGGATTTTTCACATGAGTTTTTTGATGTAGAAGGGTTAAAAGAAGAAATTGTAAAAAAAATGAATGAGCAGGAGTAAGCTTTGAGTTCTAAATTTCAGTTCATTTAGCAGCCTGAACTATAAAATCCTGCTGAGATTCCAGTTGATCCAGGAATGTTGATGTAATTACAACCTCCTTGTCCTCCACCACCAGCTCCAGTGTACCAATCTCTCCATACATAGCCATCATCATAATTTTGTGATCCAGCTAAAAAGACATTGCCAAAAGGTTGAGAGATTCCTTGAAAGCCAATGTTTCCTTGTGAGTCCATCCAGTAATGTCCTAGTTGGCGTTGGACGTTTAAAAGATTTTCAAGATATTGTAATTCTGATTCTGGAAGTTCTCTGCCATTGATGTAAACTCCGGTTCTACCGTTAGATGCATCTGCTGCAAGTGTGCCAAAACTATGTCCTGGAAGGATGTACGATGATGCAGCTTGACCTTGTGGCCCGTATAGACCGCTGTGTGTATCATACCAATACCTGCCAGGGATTACTTCTCCGTATTGTTGCTCTAAGTCTTGGATTTCTGATTGTGAGAGTTTAACTCCGTTGACGTAAAGCTCTATTTCTGACTGTGAATTTTCATATACTTCTTCATAATTGTTGTAATCCTGAGAATCTTCGTTGTATGAACCTTCACTGTCATAGGATTCTTTGTAGCCAGAGTCATCCATTTTTTTGAAATCGTCATTTGATTCCATTTCATTTTTGTCTTCTGCTGGCGCGCAGGCAAGAAGAAATACACAAAGTAGTACTAATATTGTAATCACTGCTTTTTTCATGGTGTTTTAGGATTCGTAAAGGTATTAAAATGTTTTGGAAGAGTACACAAGAAACACTACCGTGAAATACGCGAATGGCATAATCCTATTTGTACATTAGTTTGCATCAGGGGGTTGTCCCTTACGGGGTAGATGCAGTGCAATTACAACAGCGAAGAATGAGCCTCACGTAGTGTTTCTATTCCTCAGCTTTCCCAACATAACTATTATAAACCTTACATTATTACTTTAGTAAATGAAGTATAAGTTTTTACGTGTGTATTTGTTTGTTGCATTGTGGTTTAGTGTTATCGGTGTAATAGATAGCTTGCTTAATTTTTTATTGGAAACAACAACAGGATATCAAGTAATTACTGGACTTGTAACAATTGCATTTTTTGTGTATAGCATTATTATGATCCCTACGTTTATTTATCAGAAGTTAGAAGGGTTTTCTTTAGTTTTGCCAAGTTATCATATT
Organism: uncultured Methanosarcinales archaeon; assembly: GCA_964344285.1. Lineage (GTDB taxonomy): Archaea > Nanobdellota > Nanobdellia > Woesearchaeales > GW2011-AR9 > CAYFMM01. The sequence goes on from CAYFMM010000002.1 coordinate 110,437, forward strand.
TTAAGTTTTATTATCTTAACAGGATTAGGACTCTTTTTTGCAGTTAGCCAAAGACCTGGATTTACATTATTTTTGAGCTTAGGTTTAGCACTATCAATTCTAGAAATTGTATTTACAGCGTATTTATTGAGAAGATATAATTTTGTTTAAAAATCGCAAAATAAAAGTTGATAAAGGTAGATTAACATCAGAAATTGTGAGAATAAGATATTGAGCTTCCTTTTTCAGTAAGTCACTTTACTCCATAAATTTACCTTCTTTAATGAGTGTTAGAATTGTTTTTTCAAACCTTTCTGCCGCTGTAATTGCTATATCAATTTGTTCTATTGAACTACGCCTTGAATCTTCATCAGCTTGTTGAGTCTCTCTAATAAAAGCCTCTAATAATACCATATTATACAACACACTTCGACTATAGTCATTAAGGTCTTTATGTATTTCACTAATAGATCTTTTCACTAAGGACTCTTTGTCTTTTGTTAGATTATGGCTTTTTAGAATAGCAAGCGCCCTTTCCCAATCATTTCTCTGGATCAACTCTTTTGCCTCTTTAAGGGATTTATGAAACCATGCCATGCTATTTGTGAGAACACCTTTCTTTATAAAATTTTTTATATAGTAACAATTACATCTTAAAAGTCTTTATATCTGCAATCTTTGAGTAGAAACATAAGAAAAAAGAGAAATAAAAAAAACTCTAAGCCCCAAGTGAAGACTCAGTAATTCCTTTTCTTTGGATAATCTGGTTCTTAATCTTATCTTGTAATTCCCCAGGTAATCTTTCGAAAGACTGGTCAATAAGACTTGAGTTTCCACGTCCACCTGTTGCGGATCTAAGATCGTTACTCCACCCAAAGAGCTCCCCTACTGGAAGTTTTGCTTGAACTACTGTGATGTCGCCTTCTTGAGTCATGTCAAGTAATTGACCACGTTTAGAGGTTACAAGTTTTGAAATCTCTCCTACGTATTCATTTGGTGCTTCAATACGCATAACTTGTAATGGTTCGTACAAGATAGGATTTGCTTGCATGATTGCTCCACGAATACCTTCACGTACAGCTGGGTACATTTGAGCTGGACCTCTGTGAATTGCGTCCTCGTGTAAGGTACAGTCCATTAAGCTTACTTTCATGTTTAGACATGGTTCTTTTGCAAGAGGACCAGCAGTCATTACATCTTGGAACATGTCAAGAACAAGTTCCATGATTTCGTTAATCTGAACAATACCTCTTGTTTGATCTAGGAAGATGTTACCGTTGAATTCTGCTTTAACGTTTCCTGCCATTTTGGTATCCCAACCGCATTCGTCACGTAGGAAGCTTACAACTTGTTCATCTTTTTTCTTGAAACGTCCTTTAGGTAATTTTCCTTCTTTGATACCATCTGCTACTTCTTGTTCTAATGGTTCAACCTTAAAGTACAACTTGTTGTGTTTGTTAGGAGATTTTCCTTCTACTTCAGCACTCTCTTTGGTAATTGTTTCTCTGTATACAACAATTGGAGGTGAGGTTTTTACCTCTACACCTTTTTCTGTTACGATTCTGTTTTCGATAACTTCTAAGTGTAGTTCACCCATGCCGTGCATTAAGTGCTCCCCTGTTTCTTCGTTAATTTCAATTACAATTGTAGGGTCTTCTTTTTGTACTTGACGTAGTACTTCAATTAGTTTTGGAAGATCCCCTGGTTTTTTAGCTTCAATTGCTTTTGTTACAACCGGATCGAAGATGTGTGAGATTTTTTCAAAAGGTTCTGCTTTTCCTCGAGTAGTTACTGTTTCTCCTGGAATTCCTGCTCTAAGACCACCTACACCAATAATATTTCCAGGTGGAACGTTGTCAACAATTTCTTTTTTTGCTCCGTTGTAAATGTATACTTGTTGAATTCTACTTGGCATGTTTGCCATGTTCAAGAATACTTCGTCACCTTTTTTCATGGTTCCTGAGAATAGACGTCCTGCTGCAATTTCTCCTGCTTGTGGATCTACAACTACTTTTGTGATTACAAAGAATGTTCTTGCATCAGGGTCACAAGCCATAAGCCCTTTTCCTTCTGAGGATTCTAAGTCTCCATGCCAAAGTTTTGGGATTCTGTATTTTTGTGAATCTTGAGGAGATGGGTGGTAGTTAATTACCATATCTAAAACTACTTCGTGAAGTGGAGCCTTTTTAGCAAGAGCTTTTGTTTTTTCTTTGATTTCTTCATCTGTTCCTTGGTATGCATCAATTACTTCTTTGAATGTAATTCCTTTCTTTTGCATGTATGGAAGACTTACAGCCCAGTTATGGAATGCTGAACCAAATGCTACTGTTCCGTCTTCAACGCTTACCTGCCATTTTTCTTTGTATTCTTCAGGTGCAACGCTTCGAATAATTTTGTTTACAGCCGTAATTTGTTTTACAAATCTCTCTTGCATTTGTTGTGGAGTTAATTGTAGTTCTTTGATTAAACGGTCTGTTTTGTTAATGAATAGAACTGGTTTTACTCTTTCTTTTAGAGCTTGTCTTAGAACTGTTTCAGTCTGTGGCATTGGCCCTTCTGATGCACAAATAAGAGTGATTGCACCATCTACTGCTCTCATTGCACGTGTTACGTCACCACCAAAGTCTACGTGACCTGGAGTGTCAATTAAGTTGATTAAATATTCTTTATCATCCACACTATGTACCATAGATACGGATGCTGAGTCGATTGTAATTCCTCTTGCTTGCTCGTCTGCGTGGAAGTCTAGTTGTCTTGCTTTACCTGCTAGTTCTTCACTCATCATACCTGCTCCTTGTAGTAGGTTATCTGAGAATGTTGTCTTACCGTGATCAATGTGTGCGCACACTCCAATGTTACGGATTTGTTGAGGTTCTTTCATCAACCTCGTTACTTTGTCAACCATCTTTTCTGCCATTGTTATAGTTCCTCCATAAATATGAATTTATTATGCATTACAGGACGGTGTGGCTTTTTTAAATGTTTGGGTGGTAGAAAGATAGATTTTACAAATATCTTATTTCGGATTAAAGTTCAACAAGAAAATAAAGAGATTAAAAAAGTAAAAAAATACTTAGAAAACATGCTTTTCGTGTACAGTTTCGTAAGAATGTAATTCTTTGTCTGCAAACCATAAAGCAACTTCTGCTACTGCTTCTTCACTTGAACCTGAGGCATGAATTAAGTTTTTAATTGCAATACCTTTGTCATCAGCATGAGAGTAAGAGTGATGTGCATAATCCCCTCTAATTGTCCCTGGGTTTGCTGATTTTGGTTCTGTTGGTCCAACGATCTTACGAACAAGCTCTACTGCATGAAGACCTTCTAAGACAAATGCTACAACTGGGCCAGATGTGATAAAGTCTTCTAGACCTTTGTAAAATGGTTTGTCTACGTGTGCAGAGTAATGCTTTTTTGAAAAGTCAGCATCAACAGATACTTGTTTTACACCAACAATCTTTAAGCCAGCTTTTTCAAAGCGAGAAAGAATCTCGCCAACTAAACCACGTTCTACACCATCAGGTTTGATTAACACTAAAGTCTTTTCCATCATTGTGTAGCACCTTTCTTATGTTCTTCTCTGTAGCCTGTTGTCCATCGTGTAGTTAAAGGTTTTCTTTTTAACTGCAGAAGGTTTTTCTCGCATTTTTTAGAGCAGAAATAGGCAATTTTACCGTTTGCATAGACAAACATTTTTCCCATTCCTGTTCCGAGTGAATTTCCACAAAATGTGCATTTTGGCATTGTATTTACCTCTTGCCTCGTGATCTTGCGCCACCTAGGCGTTGTGCTTCAAGTTCTGTTTCAAGTAGCATCAAGATATCTCCCACTTGCACTGGTCCTTTAACATTTCTACGGATAGCTTTGTTTTTGTCTCTACCGTCAAGGATTTGACACATTACTTGTGTTAATTCTCCTCTTGAACCTGCACGTGTTACAATTTCTTTTACTTCAGAAGGGATTCCAGGAGTAAATCTAATTTCACCGCTATCAGATTTTCCATCGTCCTTTCGTCTTTTGTTAGTTTTTTCTGCCATTGCTACTCACCTATTGTTCTTTTGCAATGGATTCGATTGCTGCTTTTGCATCTCCTTCTTTAACTACTGCTACTGCTGCTGTTGCTACTGGTAGACCAGCTGCTGCGCCTAAGTCTTCTTTTTTAGAAATTTCTACACATGTAACGCCTTTTTCTTTACATAGTAAAGGTAAGTGCATTACTACTTCTTTAGGAGAAACGTCTGCTGCGTAAACTACTAATTTTGCATTTCCTTTTTCAATTGCTTTTGTTGCTTCATTAGCACCTTTGCTAATTTTTCCAGATGTTCTTGCGATTTCAACCGCTTCTAATACTTTTGCTTCATCAGCCATTTTTATTTAACCTCCGCGTAACAATCAAGAAGAATGTTACCTCGTTGTGTTTGTTTTTACCCAAGTCACAGGTATTATCTTGTTAGAAAAGTAGGTTCTTTAAAAAGGTTTCTTGTGTTTGTTACTACTTAGCGTATTTGCTTTTGTATATAAATAGATGTAATTCACTGTTTTGAGACAGGAAATGGTTAAATAATGCTAATCTCAAAAATAGGGGATGGATCTTACAAAACCATTATTGATTAAAAAAGATGAAACTAATAGAGTTACAACATCTAGTGGCAGTTTTTTAGAGTATGTTAGTTGGAAACAGTGTAAAGAGTTAGGCGTAGGAATTGGGATTCACAAAACAAGGTTTCCTAAAGAGGGATTTTTGAAAAGTCATGAATAGGCGGGAAATCGTCTCACCCCGAGCTAAAGCACGGGGCTTGTACGAGACGATTCCTTAACCCCGCCTATTGTGACATAAATAGCCAAGGAGCCATTCATCCTCGCAGTAAACTACGAGGCTTTCTGGCTATTTAATGTAAAAGAGTGAATGAAATTATTATGTTATTGTCTGGAAAGGGAGAAATTGTGGTGAAGCATGAAGATAGGATTGAGAGAATTACATTAAAAGAAAAAGCTGTATTGTTTATTCCAAAGCTAACTGAGTTTTATTTTAATCCACAACCAGAGATGGAGATTTTTTCTGCAACTGGCCCTGCATGGAATCCACGACAGCAAAAGGGACTTGATTATAGAAGAAAAGAGAGTGGAAGAATGATTTTATAGTCTTCTTATGACCCCAGTGTCTGCATCTACTTCTACTTCATCGCCATCATGTAGGGTTTGAGTTGCATTGCCAACACCTGTAATACAAGGCGTATTTAGTTCCCTGCTTACAATTGCTGCATGTGAGAGAATGCCACCTTTATCTGTGATGATTGCCGCTGCTTTTTGCATTAAAGGTACAAAATCAGGAGAGGTCATTTCTGTAACAAGAATTTCGTTTTCTTGAAATTGTGTTGTTTCTAATTGTTCAGGAGAGATGATTCTTACTTTGCCTGTTACTTTACCTTTACAAGCGGGATTTCCGGAGAGTTGTTCTGTTCGTTTTTCTATTTGTTGTAGTGAGAAGTCTGCAAACATATTTCCAAGAATTCTATTGTAGTCTACAAACCAAAGACCAAATTCTTTAGAGGATACTGTTTCAAAATAGCCTTCAAAATAATTGTTAGTAAAAGTTGCTGAGAAAGAATCTTTTAATTGTTGACGTTTTTGTTCCTCATTGATATTAAGATAATTAGTGATTAATTTTAATTGATCTAATGCTTGTTCATTATGAGGCTGTAGTTTCCAATTAGTGAAATCAAAAGAAAAAGTAATAGGTTTATTTTCTTTATAGAATCCTTGAGAAAGTTGGTAATGCGCTCCTTTTATTATCTCTCCAAAGATGCCATTTTTATTTACAACAAAAATAGTTGACCATTTGTAATTATCACAGTGAGGGACAAAGTCTGCATTATATTTTGTAGGATCTATATCTAACGATACAAACCACTCCATTACTTCTTTGATTTTAGGACCTCTTAGACGGTGTTTTTGTACCGATACATCTATCGGATTTAATCTTAATGCGCAGAGTTCTTCTCCATGTTTTTCTAAGAATTCTTGGAACTCTGGAGTTTTTTCTGCTAGTGCTGTTGCTGGAAATTGGTAAGGTTTGTCAAATGGAAGAGGGATTATTTTATTTATTTCTTTGAGACGTTCACGTTTTGCGTAGTCTTCTTGCCGCATCTCTTTAAGTTTTGGATGATTTATTTTTTCAAACCATTCAGTAAATGAAATTTGTTTTTTGTAAAGTTTTGCTTGGTCCATTAAAGGAGAAGAGAAAAATTAAGGTTTATAAAAATTATTGTAAAAGGGATTATTCATACAACTGAGCTTGTTCTTTTTGTCCTTCTTTGTAAAGTGCATATAACAAACCAATTCCAGCTGCAAATGTCATTGCAGAGAGTGTAGAGTATGCTAACTCTTTTGTTGAATCAAGGGCATCATAAGCTAGTTTTCCAAAAGGGCCACTTAGCGCAGTCATCAATGTTGCTTCTGCCATTGCAACAGGCCTCAGAAGACTAACTAAATCTTGTTCCTTGGTAATAGCCCTTGCCATAGCCCTAGAAGGTTCATATACATTTTTCATAATAAGCCAATAACAAATCCCTTTTATAAACATTTCGTCACTTTTTAGTGATTAACCCTAAACCCATAAATCTTATAAAACAACACAGCAAAAAGATATTATGATCCACGATGAAGTAAAAGCAAAGGTAGAACAGGCATTACCCGGAAGTTTAGTAGAAGTGAAAAACACTACTTCACAACATATTGGACATGATCATGGTGGAGCGCATTTGAAAGTTACAGTTATTTATGCAGGATTTAAAGATAAAAGTGTGGTAGAACAACACCAAATGATTTACAAAATATTAGCAGAAGAGATGGAAGAAAAAATCCATGCTCTACGTATTGAAACAAGAACGGAGTGATTACTTATGGACGCGCAATTAAAAGAAAAAATTGAAAAGTTGATTAATTCACATAAAGTGTTTTTATTTATGAAAGGAAATCCGCAGCAACCAAGATGCGGGTTTTCTGCACAAGTAAATCATGTTTTACAGCAATTAAATGTTGATTTTGGTTCTTTTGATATCTTAGAAGATGAAGAAATTCGTCAGGCAGTAAAAGAATATGCTAATTGGCCAACATATCCACAGTTATATGTGAATGGAAAATTAGTTGGTGGATGTGATATTGTAATGCAAATGGCAGAATCAGGAGAACTTGCTAAAGTATTGGAAGCTTAGAAATTAATTCTAAATTCTTTGCCGTGATCTGTAAAGCCTAATTTGAGGTAGAGTTGGTGCACTTTTTCTCTTGCATAACGGGAAGTTGCAAGAATTTTAGTACATTCTAATTCCTTTGCATGCTTAATTGCATGTTTTACTAGTTGTGAACCATAGCCTTTTCCCCTACAATGTTCTTCTACGTAAACGTCTTCTAATAGAGCGTAGGGTTTGTCACGTAAACCATTTTTGATTAAAAAAAGAAAACATCTTGCAACTTCTCTACCATCTTCTTGGATAGTGTACTTGTAGTACGAGGAGGTATTTTGTTGTTGCTCGATTTGCATGTTTAGATTAAAATTAAGATTGCTATAAATATGTTATTGTTGTGATTCATTCTGAAAGGAAAATTTTATAACAAAAGAAAAGTTATAATGAATATGAATAACACGCTATATCTTGTGCGGCACGCACATACAAAAGTTGATGTAAGTACACCTGTCTCACAATGGGTGCTATCAGAAAAAGGGCAAGAGCAAGCTTTGGCTTTAGCAAATGAACCTAGATTTCAAGATGCAGATGTAATCATTGTTTCTGGCGAGCAAAAATCATATCTAACAATGAAACCCTTAGCTGATAAGTTAGGAAAGACAATGAAGTCCTATGATATACTTAGTGAACTTGATCGTGACAAAGGTGGCGTGATGAAACCTGAGGCATATGAAGCGGCAGAGAAAAAAGCGTTAACTAATTTAGAAGTAGCTTATAAAAATGAGCAAGGGACGTGGGAGACTGCAAAGAGCGCTTTAGAACGGTTTTCTTCAGGGATAGAAGAAATTAATCAGGAAAATGAAGGAAAGAAAATTCTTGTTTGTGGACATGGATATACGATTAATATGTACTTTGCTCAGTTGCTTGGAAAGCTAGATAAAGTATATGAACGAGTAAAAAAGAATAATTTTTGCGATTTTGGTGTTATTAAGAACGGCAAAGTTGTTGAAGATATTTGTAAGGTTGAATAAATTTTATTCCCATTCCATACCGTAAAATCACAAACTTCTTAAATTAAAATTGGTCTTGAAGCTGAATGTGTGGTATTTTCGGTTATATTGGAAAAAAAGAGGCATATGAACTTCTGGTTAAAGGGCTAGAACAGTTGGAATATCGAGGGTATGATTCTGCTGGTGTTTGTGTAAGTAATGAAGAATTAGAAGTGCATAAGGTAAAAGGAAGAGTTGCACAATTATATGATTCCGAGTTACAGGGAAGTATTGGTATTGCGCATACGAGATGGAGCACACATGGAATTCCTAGTGTGGAAAATGCACATCCTTTTGTTGATGCTAAAAAAGAATTTGCAATAGTTCACAATGGGATTATTGAAAATTATTTGGAACTAAAAGAAGAGCTTCGAAAAGACAATGTGAGTTTTAGCTCTGATACTGATTCTGAGGTGATTGTGCATTTAGTTGCAAAGTATTATCAAGGAAATTTATTGGAAGCTGTTCAAAAAGTGGTAAGTCGCTTGCAAGGAGCATATGCATTTTGTGTGCTTTTTAAGGGATCAAAAGAGATTGTTGGAGCTCGTAATGGAAGCCCCTTAGTTTTAGGGCTTGGGGAGGGCGAGAATTTTTTTGCATCTGATGTTGCAGCAGTAATTGAATATACTAAACGAGTTGTGTATTTGAATGATTTTGAAGTTGCAAGGATTAGTGAAGAGAATGTCGAAGTATTTGATTTTGATGGACTTAGTAAAGAATTTGTTGTTAGTGAAGTTTCATGGGATATTGAAAGGGCTCAAAAGCAAGGTTATAAACATTTTATGTTAAAGGAAGTGTTTGAACAACCTAAGGTTATTGAGGATTGTTTGAAAATTGATGTGAATTTTCCAAAGGAAGTAAAGAAGATTATTATTTTAGCGTGTGGGACTGCAATGTATGCTGGGCATGTTGGAAAGTATATTATTGAAAAGATTGCAAGAATTCCAGTGGAAGTTGAAATTGCATCAGAGTTTAGGTATAGGGATCCTTTAGTGAGTAAGGATGATGTTGTGATGGTTATTTCTCAAAGTGGAGAGACTGCTGATTCTTTGGCTGCAATGAGAATTGCAAAAGAGAAAGGTGCACGTACGTTTGGAATTATTAATGTTGTTGATAGCACTATTGCACGCGAGTGTGATAATGTCATGTATACTCGAGCAGGACCAGAAATTGGGGTTGCATCAACTAAAGCGTTTATGGCACAGCTCGTTGTATTGTATAAAATTGCGTATTATTTAGCAGGAAAAGATTTTGTTGAGCTCAAAGAAGAATTGCTTGATGCTGTAAAAAGAGTTCTTGGAAATGACGCAGAGATTAGAGAAGTTGCAGAGAAGTACTCACTTGCACAAAATATGTTGTATGTAGGACGTAATCAAAATTTTCCGTTAGCTCTTGAGGGAGCATTAAAGTTAAAGGAGATTTCGTATATTCATGCTGAAGGATATCCTGCTGGTGAGCTTAAGCATGGACCTATTGCTCTTGTATCAGAGGAAATGCCAGTTGTTGCAATTTGTCCAAAGGATACAAGTTATGGTAAGACACTAAGCAATATTGAAGAGATTAAAGCACGGCATGGAAAAGTTGTAGGGATTTGTACTTTTGGAGATAGTAGGATGAAGGATCTTTGTGAAGATGTGATTTATGTGCCTGAGGCGAGTGAAGTATTGTATCCGTTTGTGCTTGCAATTCCACTGCAATTATTTGCGTATCATATTGCTGATTTACGTGAGTGTGATGTAGATAAACCACGCAATTTAGCAAAGAGTGTGACTGTTGAGTAGAATTTTTTGTCGTAATTTTTTTAAAGTAGGTTTGAGAAGAGAGGAAAAATGGGAGTTGGAGAACTTGTTTTTAGATACAAAAGTCACTTAGTTAAGCAGGGAAGAAAAGGCTTAGTGGCATATGATGTAGATGACACATTGGTTAGGACTGCAGAGGATCTAATTGGAAAATTAACTAGAATTTTTGGGGAACCTGATGTAGGGATTGAAGAGATCAAATCTACTTTTTTTAGCCATGGTGAACTTGTTGGTTGGAACGGAAATAAAAAAGATGTTTTGGAGTGGATCCAGGGAGAGTATCAACAACCAGGGGGAGGCCACGAAGACGCAGAAGTGATCGAAGGGATGCGGGAGATAACCTTAGCATCCTATAAAGCAGATAAGTGCTTTGGATATATTACAGCAAGAGGAAAACAGCTTGAAGAGGAGACAAGAAAACAGATGGCAAGGTTAAATTTTCCAGAGATGAATTATGTTCTTAAGCCATTAAGAGTATCTGAGCCAGGAGGGATTTGGAAAGGAAGAGTGATGCGTGTTTTATTCCCTCATGTTTCGGGGATTGTAGAAAATGATGCCAGAATCTGTCGGTATTTAGAAGAGAATGATTACGAAGGTGATGCTATATTATTTGGATTTACCCAAGCAGAGTATGAAGCGACTAAAAAACCAGGTGCAAGAAGTACAGGAAGAATCCATTGTGCAAAGACTGTTGCTGATGTTGGAAGTAAGGTCCAAGAACTTTTCCTTTCATAAGCTTGTTTTTCCATCACAATAATTTATTTAAACCTGGTTTTTTCTAAAGTCTAAATGGAGAATTCTGAGAAATATTGCAGTACTAATGTTCAACATGATAAACCTGTTAAGTATGCACATCTTGCTGATTTACATCTTGGAAGTTGGCGAGATGAGAAGATGCGAGAGCTTTCAACGAAGTCTTTTTTAAGAGCGATTGATGAATGTATTTCTGAGAATGTTGATTTTGTGATTTTTGCAGGAGATTTATTTAATACTTCTTTGCCGTCAGTTGATACGTTAAAGATTGTAACTGGGAAGATTAAGGAATTGTCTGATAAAGGAATTCGATTGTATGTGATTGCTGGATCTCATGATTTTTCTCCAAGTGGAAAAACGATGGTTGAGGTGTTAGAAAAAGCAGGTTTGGTGTTTAACGTGTGTAAAGGAGGAGTAAATCCTGAGACTGGAAAATTACGATTAGATTTTACTGTTGATGAGCCGACCGGAGTTAAATTAACAGGAATTATTGGAAGAAAAGGGCAGTTAGATCAGAAGTATTATCAAGACTTAGAGCTAGAGAATTTAGAACAGGAAAGGGGCTATAAAATCTTTGTATTCCATACAACAGTATCAGAACTTCTTCCAAGAGATATGGCACTAATTGAGTCGCAGCCAATGAGTGTGTTTCCAAAGAATTTTGCATATTATGCAGGTGGGCATATCCATCACCCTGTGATTAAAGAAATTGAAGGACATGGAGTTGCTTCATATACGGGGGCAATGTTTCCGAATAATTTTGTTGAGATTGAAAAGTATAGTATGGGAGGGTATAATGTAGTAACTGTGTTTCAAGGCAGACAAGAAGTGCAATGGAGGCCACTTAAAGTTGTAGAACATAGAATGTTGAAATTAGATTGTAATAATAAAACTCCAGAGGTTGTTACATTTGAAGTAATGAACCATTTTAATAATCAGAGTTTGGACAATACACTCATTACACTTCGTTTGTTTGGAAGGTTGCAATCTGGCAGAGTAAGCGATATTAACTTTAAGGAGATTTTTGCCAAGTTGTATGAGCAAGGCGCATATTTTGTAATGAAGAATACTGCTAAGCTACATTCTGAAGAGTTTGAAGAAATTAAAACAAGTGCTGTAAATCCTGAATCTATAGAAGAGGAAGTAATGCAAGAACATTTGCAGCAAGTTACATTGTTTGATAAAGATACTGAATTACATTTGACAAAGTCTCTACTACAGAGTTTGAATACAAGTAAAAAAGAGGGCGAGACGATTACTGATTTTCAAAGAAGGATAAATAGTGAGATTGCTAAATTGTTAGAAATTGATTTTTAAGGAGTCAAACAAATCCAGACACCACTGGTCACAGACCAGTGGCACATAAAAACAAAAAACTATTTGTTTTTAGTGCTGAAATGAAATCTAGGTTTCATTTCATGCATGCTCGCTTCGTTCGGTCTGGATTTCTGACCCTGCTTTTTCCATTTAACGTGTTTTAAGATGTAAACCACCAGTAAACATACTAGTGGAAAAAGCAGATTTTAAGTTTATAATTGTGACAAACGTTTATTAGAAAAAATAAGAGAATAAAAAAAATAAAGTTATATTTAGCGTCTTTTCTTATTCTTGGTGTAATACCAGTAGATAAAGACAAAAATTGCTAGCAAGATAATTGCTGAAACAAATAATCCAACATTTCTTGAGCTGCCTGTTGCTGTTTCTTCGATTACTTCCTCAGGAGCTTCTGTTTCTTCTACTGCAACTTCTTCGGTTGATTCTGCTTCTTTTGTTGGAGAAGTTGTAGTTGCAATCTCAGTTTGAGTAACACCGATTACAAAGTAGCTAAAGCCAGGAGTTAGGGCTTTATATTGTACAGCGTTATTATTTTCAGAAACTAGTTGAGTTTCTAGTTGTTGCCATTTACCATTTGCAAAACGATATAAAGCAATATTTTGCTTGCTAGCTTTGTTATCTCCAAACCAAGAATTTTCTACTTCAAAGTTAAGTTCTGCTTTATCAAAGGAACTATCTTCTAATGTATTTGATGTAGTTATTTCCATGCGCCTGTAAAGAGGTAGTTTGAATTCTTCTACACTTGAAGGGAAGTTATCTTTCTTAGTAACTCTAATCCATGCACCATAGACAGTTTCCTTTACTGGAATTGCAAGGGAGGTAATACCTGATTCAGTATTCTTTAGTTCAAATTCTGCAGTTTCATCTTTGTAGACAGAGTTCCATGTCTTTTGCTGATACGCATTAGCAACATTAGTTGTAAATCCACTACCAGATCCACCACTACCAGAACCACCACTTGAGCTCACTGAGTAACTTCCAGTTCCAGTGTTACTGTTTCCAGAATTATCAGTTGCCGTACAAATTGAAGATGCTTTAGTTCCTGAACCGGAGGTAGTAATTGTTTCTGAAGTCAAACCTGTTCCAAAGGAGGAAGAGTTGATTCCAGAAATTGTGTCTTCAGATGCACATGTACATACAACACTCTGCCCAGCAGTTACTGATGAAGGGGAGCATGTTACACTCACAGTAGGCACTGTATCATCTACATAAAAGGTAATTACTTGTGTTTGATTGATATTACCTAAAGTATCATTTACAAAAAGTGTGACAGTGTTCACTCCTTCAGTAAGGTTTCCAACTGGATACGTGAAGTTGTAGTATTTCCCTAATGAAGCTTGCGCAAGTGTTTGAGTTACATTAAAGTCATTGCCAGAAGCATTATCAAACTGGAATACCACATAGTTAATTGAGCCACGTGACTGTGCTGTGCGGTTAATAGCTGTTACATTAAACAGCTGACTTGCAGAAGAGGAAGTATAGTATTGGTTATTTGCTGAGTTAATAGTTACATTAGGAGGCGTATTAACAGTAAAGCTAATTGTAGTATTTTGATTTACCGCACCTGCATAATCTTGAGCAAATACTGTAACAACATGGCTACCTGGTTGAAGTCCAGATACATTCTGACTAAAATTCCAGGTACCAGAATTATTAGTTGCAGTAATGTTGAAGATGTTTCCTGGAGCATAGACATTAGTGCTTGCATTGTCAAACATAAAGATGACTTGTTGTACATTTGTTAAAGCATCTGTTACCCTTGCAGAAAACGTTTGATTTCCAGAGGTAATATTGAATACCTGGTTAGAGGGCGCAGTATTTGTTACAATTGGCACTGTGTTATCTACGGTTACATTTACAATAGAGGTATTTGTAATATTTGAACCAGTAGAGTTATATCCTAAAACTGAAATGTTATATTGTCCATCTGTTAAAAGATTTGTATCAAAAGTAAGGTTTTCCAAACTTGCATCATTAACTGAATTATTAAAGACAATTGAAGTTAAGACTGTTGACCCACTTGTATCAATAAACGAAAACGTGGCATTTACAAGAGCATCATTTGAAATACCGGTTGTATTTGTCGAAGCATTAAGTGTGATTGTTCCTGAAACATTACTTCCACTGGTAGGACTTACAACAGTTAATGTCTGAAATGTTGATGCTAAAATCAAAGTGATTGATATTAGTACTAAGAAAATAAACGTTAAGATGAAATATTTTTTGTTCATGCTGATACACCCTCTTTTTAAATTTAGTGAAATTAAGGGCTAGATCTTTTTAAAAATATGTTACTCCTCAAAGATAGTTTTTTGTAAAACACCATTTTATAAATTAGAAATGATTTCTATGTTTTTAAGAGGTAGATGATTATGCATTATGCAGTAGAAAAATTTCCCATTCATGATAAGGTTGTATTCTTGCGTGTAGATTTTAATGTACCCATACGTGCAGGAAGAATTGTTGATAATACTAAAATTCGAGCTAGTTTGCCTACAATTAAATTTTTGTTAAAAAGAGGATGTTCACTTGTTATTGGAACGCATGTAGGAAGGCCAAAAGGAAAAATTGTGAAAAGTTTGCGAGTTAAGATTGTTGTTGATGAGTTAGAAAGATTAATGGTAAAAGAATTTCCTAAAAAAATTATTCCTATGCGTCGGTTGCGCAGTGGAAAAAAGTCAAATAGAGTTGAGATATCTGTATTAAATAGCTGTTTGGGAAATGAGATTAGAGAAAAGATCCATAACAGCAAGGGTGAGCAGGGACAAAAGATTTTTGTGTTTGAAAATTTGCGTTTTTTTAAAGAAGAAAAAGAAAATAATCGGATGTTTGCACATTGCTTAGCAGATATGGCCGATGTGTATGTAAATGATGCGTTTGGAGTTATTCATAGAAAGCATGCTTCAGTCCATAGAATTACAGAATTTTTACCTAGTTATAGTGGATTACTTGTGGAAAAAGAGTTGTTTGAACTACGTAGAGGATTGCATGGAAAAAAACCAAGAACATGGTTGCTTGGAGGGGCGAAGTTGCATAAAGTGGAATTAATTGAGAGTGCATTAAAACAAGCAGATTATGTGCTCGTTGGCGGTGCACTTGCGTTTGCATTTTTAAAAGCTCAAGGCGTTAGGGTAGGGATGTCTAGAGGTGATGCAGAATCTGTGAGAATGGCAAGAAAGGTGCTTAAGATGAAAGAAGCTTACAAGATAATTTTGCCAGTTGATTTTGTAGTGGCAAAAAAAATTGATAAGAAAGCTTTGTATAAAAATGTTAATGTATCAGAACTTGGAGAATCTTGGATTGGATTAGATTTAGGGTCAAAAACAGTTGAGTTGTTTAAGCAGTATTTACGTAAGGCGCATACAGTTGTGTGGAATGGCCCTTTAGGATATTATGAATTGCCACAGTTTGCAAAGAGCACAAAAGAGATTGGCAGATATATTGGAACACTAACTGCCGTTAGTATTTGTGGAGGAGGAGAAACAGGTGATGTGATTCGAAAGTTTGGACTAGAACATAAGATGAGCCATGTATCAACTGGAGGAGGAGCATCACTTGCGTATTTATCTGGCAAGGAGTTAGTTGGAATAAAAGCACTTGAGAGAAGTGCAAAGAAAATGAAAAAAGTTGTGAGATTTGAGTGAGAGAGGAGGAGAATGGATCTTTAGAATTTAAGAGACCCTATTTTTTTTATTCACAGATTTAATTTAATATCTTTTTGAAAGCTTACCCGTACAATGTTTTTGAAATGTTGTTGTGAGTGTTGATTTTTTGCTTGAAGTTCTTTTCCTTTTTCTTCAAGTGTTGCAAGTTGTGATTGTAGCATATGTACTTGTTTTGAGAAGTGGTCTAAACGGTATTTTGTTTCTTCTAATTTAAGTGTGAACTCTTTGTCTAGAGGTTGTGTTTTGAGAGTGTCTAATTGTTTTTGTAGTCGTAGTTTTTCCTGTTGGACTTTTTGTAAGTATCCTTCTTTGAGAAGAGTAAAACTATTGTCAGCGATTGCCATTTCATCTAATTTAATGTTGAGCTTTCCGTTGAGTAAAGCTGCTTCTAAGTGGTTTAGAATGTGAAGAATTGAGAGTCCTTCATCTTGATGGAATGCTTTGATTGGGTGAAGGATATATTCATGAATCATTTTGTTTTCTGGCTCTATTTGTTTGTGTAATTCTAGTAATGATTTTAAAGGTGTAAAGAAATTTTTAATTCCTTGTTCATGTTCTTTTATCTCTTGTTGCAACTCTTTTCTTTTTTGTGTTGTGGCTAGTGTTTTTTTATATTCGGGATTGTGCTCTAGTGTGTAGAGCTCTTGTTGTTTTTCCTGTAGCTTTTTTTCTGCAACCCTAAGTCGGTCTTGTTTTGCTTCAACATCTTTTGCAAGTTCGTGGAGGACTTGGTTTGTCTTAATGAGGTTTGTTTTTTGTTTTACTAGCTCTTGGATTGTGTTTAGACCACTATCTTTTACTTTTGTTTGAAATTCTTGTACTGTTGATTGAAGTGTAATTAGTTCTTGAAGTAAAGGATTAGCATGTGTATGTTGTGTTTCTTGTGGAAGAAGAAAATCAAAGTTTTTAGAAAATGAGCTGAGTTCTATTCTTCTTATAATTTTTTCAATGTTTTTAAGGAGATTTTCATTGAGTGTTAGGACTTGTTCAAGAGTTGGTTTATCATGGAAAGTGATGAGTTCTAATAAGTGCTTTGTTTCAGAGAAAAAGTAGCGAATTTCATTTTTTGTCGTTTCACTTTGATGCAAGAGTTTTTTATCCCATGTATCTAGTTTTACTTCTAGAAGCCAACGTAGTTCTTTGATACGTTGCGTATATTGAGGGATCTCTTGTTGTAGGCCTGCTTGATCAATGAGTTTATCTGCTTCATGTTGAATCCATTCTTCAATGTTATCGGTTGTAAGGATAGATATCCCTAAGTCTTTTTTACGAAATAGATTTAGAAGTACTTCCATTAGTTTCATTCTACCAACCTCATACGATAAAAAGATGTAAAATCCCTTTTAATTATTTGTATACAGCAAAGATTATGTTTGAATGTGTAGGAGAAAGTATTAGAGGATTATATTGTAAGATCACTTTCCTGCACAGATTTCCACAATATCTAAGTGCTGTAGTTGATGTTCCTTTCCTACTGTTTTTTTTGTTCGCACGTCTTTTGCACAGATGAATTTTTTTCCAAAATCAGTGTGAAGTTTGTAAGCAAAGTCAAGTGCGGTTGTGCTGTGTGGCATTAAAAAACAATCTGGAAGAACTCGTCCTTCTGAGTCTTCTAATTTAGATGTTCCTCCTGGAAAGATTGCAATGTATTTAAGAACTTCAAAGACTGCAGTATCAAGGACTTTTTGAACCCCGGTGCCACTGTACTTTTCTAGAATATTTTGTTTGATGAAATTAAGTGCATTTTGCTGTTTTTCATTAAGTTTTTCTTGTCCATTAAGAGTAATTTCAAATGTTGTTTCCCCTGGAATATAATCAATGAGTTGTGCTTTTGCAGCTTCACGTAAAGCGAGCTCTGATTCTGCGGAGCTTGCAATAAATGAGTAATTTGGAAATTGTGTTTTAAGACGCTCTAGGTTTTCAAGTGCTCCAGGCACATCAATTTTATTACAAGCAATTACCATGGGCTTAGTTTTTTTACGTAGTTCTATTGCTATATTTTTGAGATCGTCTTCTTGCCAGGTGTTTGGTTTTTCTTTGTTTAAGTTTAGTGTTTTAATTGCATCTTCAATCATTTCTTCATTTACACTAAGACCAGAGAGTTGTTTTGCAAGTGCTACTTGAATTTCGCGCTTTTCTTGCACTACTGTTCGTGCAAATTTTTCCCACCCTTTTTGAAGGATAGCAAGATACCACATGTCAAGTTCTACTTCTAAAAATTTTACGTCTTCTGCTGGATCGTATGTTCCAGCGTCAACTGATTCACCTTTTTCATTTGTAGAACCTGAAATATCAATTACGTGAATTAAAACATCTGCTTGGCGAAGGTCGTCTAAAAATTGGTTACCCATTCCTTTTCCTTCATGTGCTCCTGGAACGAGTCCTGCAACATCAATTAGTTGAACTGGGACAAAACGAAATTTGTCTAATACATAGCCGTTTCTTGGGTTTGATGTTTTATCAAAATCTTTTGCTGGGTCTTGAACTTTTACATAAGCAACACCCGAGTTTGGTTTAATTGTTGCAAACGGGTAATTTGCAATTTCGACTTCTGCAAGTGTTGAGGCTTTAAAGAAAGTTGACTTTCCCACATTTGGTTTTCCAACGATTCCAATTAACATTTATGGATTGGAGAAGAGTTGTTATTTAAATTATTTGGTAGCAATCCAATAGTTTCAAATAGATTATAAAGAAATAGCGTTTTGTGCTTAAAATGTCTGAGTTAGAAGAACTTATCACAGAACTAGCCACATTTGGCATAGAATGTGTCCATTCGATAATGCAACATCCTTTTGCCTTACAAAAACCAAAATCTTATTGGGGCTTGTTTCCCAAAACAGAGGAAGGGCAAGACCAAAAAGAACTGTTTGACGCATTACTGAAAGTAGGGTATAAAAGAACACCGTTTCAGTTAGTATTCCCTGGTCAAAGAGCAGGTATTATTCGAAAAATGCGCCCAAATGAGATTGGGTATGACGAACATCACATTAGATTTCATGACAAAGGTTTGATTCAGTCAGAACTAGAGTTTAGCCGCTATGACTCACGACATTTTTCTGGAGATAGAGTTGATGGCAATGATCATTTAAGAGAGATTATAGAAAGCGAACTTGATTTAGAAGAGGAATTAAAAGAGAAGCTTTATACTCAATTTGGTCAAACTAATTATGCTAAAGAGTTGCAAATCCCCAATAGAGGGGCGATAGTTAAAGGCGTAGAACAAGTTAGAAAAGATTTAATTGATACCTTAGCTCTTGGTATGCGGGCAAAAAGCGTACAATATGCAGAAACATTTACTGAAGGAATTAGAATAGGAGGAGCATATGCACTTTCCCAAGGAGACCTTAAAACAGGAGTTGGATTGTTAGTCGTCAGCTTACTCAATGATTATTTAGTCCATACAAAACTTAAGCCTCAAGAAGTTGGCTTGATGGCATATCCATTTCTAAAACACAAGGGTTATGAACTTTTTGTAGGGAAAGTAAAACAACATTTATTTAAAGAAACAGTATAAAATTTCATATATGACATTTGCATTTGGACATTTAGTTGGAGCGTGGCTTTTTGGAAAGGGGTATGAAAAAATATCTAAAAAAAAGTTAGGTCATTATGTGTGGTTCTTTTTGCTCTTTGGAGGAATCTTACCAGATGCAGATCTTGTCTTAGATTGGATTTTTAGATTAGATATTCATAGAACATTTACACATAGTCTTTTGTTTTTAGTTGTAGCTCCAGCGTTGTTGTATTGTGCATTACTGTTGTTAGAAAGGAGAGAAGCATTTACCTATTCAATTGCATTAGCAGGAGGAATTATTGCACATTTAATATTAGATATGGCTATGCCAGTCGGTGTACCATTACTGTGGCCAAATTTAATTCACGTTTGGTTTGGAGGGGTAGGATATGTTGAACCAGGAGTGTCTATGTTTACAGTTTCTTTAGAAGATACAAGAAGAATGGTAAAACTAGCTGTTTTCGATATGGCAATTGGGACAGCGTGGATTTTTTATTTGTGGTTTAGAAAAAGAATCCAGTTTTAAGACAATAATAATAAAAAAAGCTATTGTTGTTTGTCTTTAACATGAGACGGCCAAGCATATGATCTAAAGTAATTCTTTGTCTCGTCATATGGAAGGTATCTTTTTAATTTAAACCATTGTTTAATGAAGTTGTTCATCTCATATAATTCTTGGTATAGTTCTTTTTTGCGTTGCGCTAGTGCTTTTTTGTAGATTCTTTTGAAAAAAAGACTTTTGAATTCTTTTAGAAATTTGTTTTTATCAAATTCGCTTTTGTAGCGCTCTTCGATATATGCTGCAACTTTTAATTCAATTTCTCCTTTGTGTACTTTGAATTTTTTTCCTTCTTTAACTACTTCTGTGGGTGTAATTCCTATCGCGTGCCAGTTAAAGTCAAGATAATAAACTAAAGCTGGGTCTTTGTTATTGTTGAATGTTCCAATATGAGGAGCAGCTTTGTGAGGTCTCCATCTAATCCAGATCTCTCTAATGCCTTTTCCGTTAATGTTTTCTCCGTAATGTGTCTCATAATGTTCAGTATTGTCTTCTACATCAGTCCAACCGTATTCGTTAAGCCATTCGTGTAGGGCATCATAGAATTGTTTTAAGTCAAAAATATCCCTATATTTAAGCTGCATTTCTGGACGTACTGGGATTAAATTTTTTACAGGAAATTTTGGCATGGTTAAAAGGAAGAAATCATCGTATATAAATCTTCACCTGGACCAATATAAAGAAGTTAGCTTGAGTAGAATAGCAAAAACTTAATAAATAAGCCACTTAAATAAGAAGATATCGCCCCAGTGGCTTAGTGGCTATAGCACCTGACTTGTAATGCCGCTTTGGCTGGTATGTTTACATAACGAAAAAAAGCATATCAAGTCATCAGGAGGTCGCGAGTTCAACTCTCGCCTGGGGCTCTCCTTATTTTTCTAATTTCTTCTTCGCTCTTTTTTGAGCTAAATGTAGTGGTTCTGGAAGCTTATGAGGTAATTTAATTAGTTGAGAGAATAGCTTTTTTGTTGTAGAAAGAGAAATATTATTTCCTGGAGCTACATAAAGAGGATTAGCATGAGGGTTTGTTTTAAGAGTATAACCACGGAATTCACCGTTGATTAAAATTTTATTGTCTTTTTCTTCTCCGCAATATTTTTTTTGTGTTACTGCAATTGTTGGAATATTTGTTGCAAGGCCAACATGAGATGCTAAGCCTAGTTTTCTTGGATGATTTATTCCATCTCCAAGAACAAGCAATAAGTCTGGATCTTGTTCTAATTTATTGCATGCTTCAATGATTGCTGGGAGTTGAACGTAGGATTGAAATTCTTGAGGTAGATTTAGTGGATCACTAAGAATAAAAGATTGTTTTTCTTTAAGTTCTAGAGAAGGAAAGTAGAGAACAATTATAGAGGCAATAAGTTTGTCTTCTTTTTTGATACAAGCAACTCCGCCAACAGTTGAGATTTTTTCAAAAGAATCTTTAATTGATAATCTTTTTGCAAGTCGTTCTTGTTCTTTTTTAAATTTGAAAGTATCCATCTTTTTAAGAAGACAGTTTGAGAGTGTATTTTTAAATATTTTGTTTGTTTTTACTTCTTAGTGGTTAAGTGTCTTGGGAAAGTTTAAATAATGTGGTAAAGTACTTAGCTTTATGAACTCAAAAGGGATTTCTCCACTTATTGCAACATTACTACTTTTATCGTTTGCAATTGCAATTGGAGTTGTTGTTATGAATTTTGGGCGAGCACAAGTTGAGCTTGAAGCAAGTTGTCCAGTAGACATTGGACTTGATTTTTTAGAGATTGGTGGACAACAAGACATATGCTATGATGGGTCTCAAGTAAGGTTTACTGTTGAAAATGGTGTGAATGTAAAGATTACAGGGTTGGTGGTAAATGTCATTGGAACGGAGAAAGCTGAGACGTTTCAGTTAAGTGATGCAAAGATAGTGCGTGCTGGAACGTATCTTGGAAAAGTAGAGTTTACAGGACAAATTAGACAAGTGAAGATTACACCCAAAATGGATTTTAACCAAGCAGAAGAGATTTGTGTAGAAAAGGCGCTTGTTGTTGAGAACTTACGAGCTTGTTAGTTTTTTTTTAATACCGCAGACTTTGGCTTATCTTTTGCAATCTTCCAGAGAATCTCAAAGTACTTGAGATAACTGTCAGCTAGTTCTGCATTTTTGATTTTAATAATTGTAAGAGGTTCCCAAATTAAAATTGCAACATTATCTCCAAAGACATATGTCGGCGTAGGGTTAAATGATTCTGCTGGAAGGTAGCGATAAATTGCAGTTTCATATTCATAAACATATTCGACATTATCCCGTGTTAAAATCCGCTCTTTAAATCCTGCTTCTTTTTCTTTGATAAAAAAGTTATCCATAATATGTCCAAAACGTTGTTTAAACATTGTTTCATCAATTCCAAAGATTACATAATCCTTTCCAATACGCAAAACTTCACTAAAAATTGCTTTTAATCCTTCAACCCCACGAAAGACTTCAACTTTAATATCTTCTTGTGTGAATTTTGCAAGCTTATCTAATTCTGGCATTATTGATTCTACTGTGTGTTCCTTTTCTTTAAGAAATTCAATTAATTTTTGTGGATCTGCAGCTTTAAAAAATTTAATATTGCCTTTTAAGACGTAACTTGCAAGGCCTTTATTAAGAAGCTTTTCTAAAAAGTCATAAATCGTTGTTCTATGTAAACCAGTTTCTTCTTTTAGTTTATTTACAGGTGTGGAACCAAGCTTTAATAGAGCTAAGTATACTTTACTTTCCCCTTCACGCAGACCAATTTCTGTGAGCTTTTCTTGGAGTTTTACATCTTGCATAAAGTAGAAAATAAGGCCTGAGTTTAAATAATTTTTTATTGTTGTCGTTTTTAAGACAACTGCATTTTATATATGTAACTACTTATTAATGAATAAAACAAAGAGGCCTTTGTTTTGGAGAATAGATACAAAATGAGAATAAAATACATATTAGCGATAGCCCTATTACTAAGTATAGTAGGGTGTGGAGCAGGAATTACAGGAGGAAGTACAGTAGATACAAATGAAGAAGTGATAGAAATAGGAGCACTACTATTTTTATCAAATAACGATGTTGCATTTATTGCAGAAGCAATGCAACAAGGGATTGAAATAGCAGTTGATGAATTAAATGCCCAAGGCGGAATAAATGGTAAAAAAGTAAGAATTATTTACGAAGATGATCAATTCAACAACCAAAAGGCAGCAACGGGAGCAAGCAAACTAGTCCATGTTAACAATGTTGTTGCAAGTTTAAGTGGAGCGGTTAATACTGCAAAAACTACAGGTCCAATTTTTGAAGAAGCACAAATCCCCCAAGTCGTATTGTGGGACGTCAATAAAGACCTTGAAGAGATAGGAGAATACACATATGGGATTGGTTTTAGTACAGAAGATGCAGGTCAAAAAGTTGCTCAGTTATTGTATAACAAAGGAGCACGTGAAGTTGCAGTGATTAGACAGCTTGACGAGTGGTCCCAACTTATTTCAGATAGTTTTGTTAAGGAATTTGAAAGATTAGGCGGGGAAGTTGTTGTTGATGAGTCCGTTACAATTACCACAAGTGACTTTAGAGATGTACTGTTAAAATCCAAGAATACTGACGCATACTTTGCCCCTTTAATTAGTAACCTTGAATTATTGTTCAAACAGTCTAAAGAGATGGGGTATAAAGGAATCAAATCTACAGGAGACGGAATGACCCAAGAGATTGTTAACCTTGCACCTAGTGCATCCGAAGGAGTATATTTTGCACAAACTGATGCATCTGGAAGATTGTTTGAGCAACTGCAAGAAAAATACAAAGCAAAATATGGAGATGATAGTGAACTTGCAGTATTTAACGCTCTTGGATATGACGGAGTAATGATTTTAGCACAAGCAATGGAGATTGCAGGCAATGAAAACCCAATTGCAATTCATAAGGCATTGTACGAGATTAAAGGATTTCAAGGAGCATCAGGTATTTCAACTATGACACCTGAAGGGTCAGCTGCAAAGAAAGAAGCTCTTTTTGTGGTTGAAGATGGAGAGATTGTGAAAGTCAATTAATTTTATTTTTCTTTTTCCCAAACCTTTTAATACTATTTCTGTTATAATTACAATATGGAAATTGAGTTTGATTTAACTAAGTCAGTAGACGAAAATGCAGGCAGATATTTTGATCTTGCAAAAAAGGCAAAAAAGAAGTTAAAGGGAGCAGAGGAAGCGCTAGAAAAGACAAAGAAACAGCTTGTGAAGTTAGAACAACAACAGGAGAAATATCTAGAAGAAGAAGCTAAAAAAGAAGCTAAAAAGCAACGTAAGGTAGAGTGGTATGAGAAATTTCATTGGTTTATTTCTTCTGAAGGGTTTTTGTGTATTGGAGGAAAGGATGCAACATCAAACGAGATTGTTGTAAAAAAACACACCGACAAAAATGATTTAGTATTTCACACTGATATGGCTGGCAGCCCATTTTTTGTAATTAAAAATGGGCAAGAGTGTGGAGATGCGACACTTGAAGAAACTGCACAGGCAGTTGCAGCGTATTCAAGAGCATGGAAGTTAGGACACACTACAATTGATGTATTTTATGTTAAGCCCGAGCAGGTGAGTAAGGAAGCACAGGCAGGAGAGAGTTTATCTCGAGGCAGTTTTATGGTGCGTGGTAAGACATTGTACTTACATCCAAAGGTGCAGTATGCAATAGGGCTTGTTGAGGAACAAATTATTGGTGGTCCAATTAATGCAGTTAAAGAGAAGGCAAAGAATTTTATTGTAGTAATCCCAGGCAGAGAGAAAAAGAGTGCTCTTGCAAAGAAGATTAAAAGTAAGTTAAAAGGAGGAGATTTAGATGATATTATTAAGTTTCTTCCTTCTGGCGGTGGAGAGGTTAAGAAGTGAGAATTGTAGAAAACATTAAATAAATAGAAGAGATTTTACTATAAACCAGTTTTGGAGGAAAATTAAGATGAGACAAAATTATATCTTATTTGCAATTTTATTGTTGAGCTTACTTACATTTGTTGGTTGTGAAAGTGTTGATTTATCTAACATTTCAGACGAGGATTTAGAAAGAATATCTGAGAAAGCAGTAATTTGTAATGAACCATATATCCGTAAAGGTATTGACTGTTGTTTAGATAGAGATGGAAATCAGATTTGTGATGCAGATGAAAGAGGAGTTGGAACTTCTGACGATGTTGTAATTGAGAAAGAAACACCAAAAAGAGATGAAATTAAACCAACAGAAGAATACAACCTACCAATAGTTCAAGAAGATTTAGAAGATGATGATGCAGTTAAAGGAGACTTAAATGCACCAATTACAATCGTAGAATTTGGAGATTACGAATGTCCTTTTTGTGCAAGATTTTACTCACAAACATTTGAACAAATTGATAAACAATATATCAAAACAGGAAAAGTTCGTTACGTGTTTAGAGATTTCCCATTGAGTTTCCATCGACAGGCTCAAAAGGCAGCAGAGGCTGCTGAATGTGCAGGAGAGCAAGGAAGATACTATGAGATGCATGATTTGTTATTTGAACAAGGAGTTCAAGGTGGAGAGGCTGCTTTCATAGGATATGCCGAGGAAATGGGATTAGATAAAAGTGATTTCAAAGATTGCTTGTACTCAGGAGAAATGGCTGAAGAAGTCCTAAATGACTTTGCGGAAGGTCAACGATTAGGTGTTCAAGGAACCCCTAATTTCTTTGTAAACGGCATTATGATTTCTGGAGCACAACCATTCACTGTTTTTGAGCAGATCATCGAAAAGGAACTTGAAAACTAATTTTTTCTTTCTTATTTTTAATAAAGTTTTTTAAATAAGTGTTTAATTCTGATTGATTATGTCCCTATAGTCTAGCTTGGATAGGTATAACCTAAAGTAAATAGGACGCAGGCTTGCGGTATGATAATTTAATTGTCATTGAAAAAAGCCTGAGGCCGGGGTTCAAATCCTCGTGGGGACATATTTATTCTAAAGAAAAAATAATAAAAAAATCAATATAACTGACCTATTACCCCTAAGTATGCTCCAAGTGCCATATTGATTACAACTAATACTAAGCCAACAATGGAAGTTACAAATGCTGCTTGTGCATTTATTTGACCTAATTTTTTAGCTTTAATGCTTAATACAAGAGCAATAATTGCAATTGGTAAACCTAAAACTGGAAGCATTGCTAAGGGAATACTTGCAATACCTAAAGCTAGAGGAGTTCTTGCTGTTTTTTGAGGAGCTGCCTTCTTTTTTGTTGGAGCTCTTTTAGTCGTTGTTTTTTTCTTTGCCATAATGATAACCTCTTTTTTAATTAATATCAAATTAGTTTTTGTGAGCAGGGCACGGAGCCCCTTATAACACCCATTTAATTTTTTCTTTCAATTAGTGCGTTATGCTCCTCGATGGGCGCTGCTCACCCATCAAATTTAATATTTTGATGTGAAGAAAGTTATAAGAGATTAAAAGTCTTTAGTTTTGGGATGTCTGCATTGCAGTAAGGACAAGTTTTAGGTCTGCGTTGGAAAGGATTGTATTTGAACGCAAATTTACAACTTGCACAGGTGCAACGAACATGATCAGTCCCAGGAATTTTGCTAAATTGTGCTTGATTGTCTTCTTTACGCATCCTAGACATTTTTTCTAAATAATCGTCTTCAGCATCCCACCCAGGAGGTTTTGGAGGAGCTTCCATTTTTTTCTTTGCTTCTTGCTGTTTTTTTTGTTCTGTTCTACCAGAAAAACAATTTGGACAGACCATCATACGATATTTGTAATGAAGCTTAAATTGATCAGAAGGTGCTTTTTGATTACAATTTCTACAAGTTGCCTGAATAGCCATAGAAAATTGTAATCAGATTCTATTTTTATAGTTTTGGATAGTGGAGATATTATTTTCTACCGTAGATAAAGATCTCTTTTTTAGAAAGTCTCTTTTTAGTTACATATTCTGCTTTTAGACCAACTTTTTTGAATAGGGCAAGCATTTTCTTTTTGTCTTCGACATGTACGGAGTTAGGACTCATATTTAAGAGGCGGTTTTTGATGTAAAAACAGAATTTTCCTTTTGGTGAAAGACGTCTTGCAACTTCATTAAGATGTTTTTCTATGTCTTTAACATGACCTAAAGACCCAAAGGAAATAAATACATCTTGCTTTTTAATCTCTGAAGGGAGTGTAAGAGACCTAAGTAAGATTGTAGAGATATGTTTTTTTTCATTATTTTCTAAGCGTTCGCGAAAGACTGCAAGTTCTTCTTTAGATTGGTTTGCAATATAGATATGTTTGTAATGCAATTTTTTGCGCAAGATGTGCTGAGTAATGCCGCCCATTGGAACGTTATAGGTTACGATTTTCGTATTTTTGTTAAATGGTCCGACATAGCTTACAAGACGGTTGAAGGTTCTTTTTGCAAGCGGGATTCCAACGTAGTAATGTCCAAGTTTTGCTGCAAGGTTTTTTCTAAGTGTAACGTATTTTGGTTCATAGAATAGTTCAATTGCAAAGTATGCAGGAACACCAAAGACAATTAAAGATCCTGACACACGTAGGATGTCAAGTGCACCATGTGTTTCAAAGATGAACATAATTAGTAAGAATGCCATAAAACCAATTGTAAGAAAAGGGCCTACTTTTCCAAAAGGAACTTTATATGGGCGTTGTGCATCTGGTCGTTTAAAGCGTAGCACTACAACTGCTAAGAGTACAGCAGAATAGACTATTAGGATTAAAGGAATAAGCATGTGAAGTAAAGTTTCATAAGAGCCTGCGCCTATGATTACGAGTAGTGTAACAACGAGGATTTGAAAGGCAATAGAAACATAGGGGCTTTTATGTTTAGGGTGAATTTTTGAGAATTGTACGAAGAAAAGTTTGTCTTCTGCAAGTGCCATAAGTAATCTTGGTGCCGTTACAATCCATCCAGCAGTTGCCCCAATAACAGAGACAAAAATCAGGAATGTAAAAATGAATTTTCCTGCGATGCCAAAATGTGCTTCTCCTAAGTCCCTTAAAGGAGCTGTAGATTGTGCAAATGTATCCCAAGGAATTGTTCCCATTGCTGTAAATGCTAAAAGAAAGGCTAAGATTGCAATAACAACTGTTCCCCAGATAAGTGCTTTGGGCATAACCTTACGTGGGTTTTTTGTTTCTGCTGAGAGAAAGATTGCACTTTCCCAACCAAAGAAGGTTTCAGCAATAAAGAAAATTGCAAGTACCATATTAAGCGAGGGAAAGACAAAGAAGGGATCAAAGTTTTCTACACTAAGGTTAAAGAACCCAGGGATTATAATTCCAAGGACTGCTGAGAGAGTAATCAATGCAAAGGTTACAAGTACAACTGTAGATGTTTGCATTCCTTTGTATGCAATGTAGTTGAAGATTAAAATTAACACAATTGCAACTGGAATATACCACCCGGAATATTCTAAAGGGATTAGATATTGAAGTGCCCCAAGTAAAAGCATGGCAATTGTTACGCTTCCAGCAATAGATGTTGTCCAGCCGATAACAAAACTCCAGAACCGACCATAAGTTTGTTTTGCAAATTCATACACTCCCCCTGCCTTTGGAAACATTGCTGTTAGTTCTGAAAAACACATGGCAATATAAACAGAGATTACCGAGAGAACTAACCAAGAGACTAAAGATGCTGGACCTGCGTGTTCTGCTCCTGCTGAGGTTAAAAACCAAATCCCTGTTCCCATAATGGAGTTGATTGTAATTAAGAGAATTACTTTGAAGCTAAGCGTTCCTTTTAGTTCTTTTTCGTGAGGTTGTACTTTTCGAATTTTAGTTTCTTTTACATGTTTTCTAATACGTAAAAACCGAGGTGCTCTTGCTCCAAACCTAATTAGTCTGAGAAGTCTTGCATATCTTGCTAATCTGAAAAATCTTGAAGCTCGCGCGATTAGTCTAACGCCACGTAGAGCTTTGATTAAAGTGAGTCCTTCTATTCCCCAAAAAATTAGGTTGAACGGAATAGTTGCAATAATACCAAGATAATGTTTTCTTACATAAGGGCCAAATTGAGGTGTTTCTTGCCATCTGTAGTAAAGGTCAATTGCAAAAATTGTAATGACGTAGATGTCAAAAATGTCAATAAAAATTTTGAGTGACGAAGTTCGGTAGAATAGTTCAAAAATTGTTACTACAAGTAACATCACAAGAGAAGGAGGGATTAATAATTGTACTACCGAATCTAGTTTGCTTTGAACTTTAACACCTCTTTTTTTCATACCTTAATGAGAGAATAATTTTGCCTTTTTAATTCTTTCTTTTACATAGGCATTTTGTAGAAGGTTTTGTGTGAAAGATTGAATATCTGTGTGAGGTCTTTTTATTTTAGCGTAGAGCTTACCTTCTTTTGTAAACGTATTTTTGTTTTTTTTCTTAAAATTTGCAACTGCTTGTGTTAAGTTTGTGGGAGGACCTGCTCTAATTTCAAATTCTGCAAGTTCATTTGTTTTTGTAATAAAATAAAATTGTGCAAGTTCCCCTTCCCATTGCCAACCCGAGGATTGTATTGTAAATGGTTTTAGCTCTTTTTTAAGATGATTAAATGTTTTGAGAAGTTTTGCACCAACAACGTCTTTTTTACCTTGAGTTGGAGTTACGTCTAAATATACTAGATATTGTTTTTTTTGTGTTGCAAGTGTTTGAAGTGTTTTTTTACTGATTATTTTTTTTGTAAAGTATTCATCAGACTGATGTTTAAGATATTCTTTTGCTAGTTTTTGAAATTGCTTGCATTTTTCTGTTCCTAAAGCAGCAGCTGCATTTCTATTTTTGTCGACAGGGTCAACGATGATTAAAGGTGATTGTAATTTTGATTGATTTAGGTGAAAAAGAGCCATTTTTGCTTTGTAATATTTTGCAGGATCAACGATTTGTGGAAATTTCCATTTAAGGGATGCTTGTAAGAGCTTTTCAAAAGATCCGTAGTAAATTGTAAGGATCTCTAAGATGTAACCACTAAAGCCTTGAATGTATGATTCTGCCCCATAGAGGTTGTTTGCTTTGCAAAATTGTTTTGCGAGTCTGATGTCATCTTTGAGATGTTGTGCGTTTTTGTTAACCCATTGTGCATGAAGAGGTGAGACGTCAGTGATGTTAATTGCATCGTCTGCTGTTTTAATTTTTAGGATTGGCACAATTTCAAAGCTAAGATCTTTGTATGTGAATTGGAAGTAATCGCGTGACCCATGTACACACTCAAATTTGATTTTTGGAAATGCAAGTTTTAGTGTTTTTTGTAAGTGCTTTGAGAGTTGCGCAGATTGGTCTTTGTATTTTGTATAGTTGTATGCAACAAAGATATCAACATCATAGTTTCCAGAAAGCCAGGTGTCTTTTTCCCCACTTCCCCCAAGAATTGCTGTTGCGTCTTGTAAGTGTTTGTTTAGAAGTGTTAACACTTCGTTTGCTTTAGATTGAAATTGTGTTTGTTCTTGCTTACTTGGCTTGATTTTTGTGAGTACTTCTTGCATGCCTGAAGTTTGTGTGGAGTATATATTAATGTTTTGATTGGGAGATGTGGATAGAAGAGTTGAATTCGTTTTTAATGTCAAAAAAAGGAAAACTCGAGATTTTAAACTACTCAATCTTGTTCATTTTTTAGATCCAATTTTGGGGTAGCATCTTGGCATGAAGGATTGTTTGGGCTCTTCTTTAAATAGTACCGATTCATAATTTTTGATGATATCTGAAAATTTTTCTCTAATCATCCCCATTAATTGGTAAAAAGCATCAAAATTCTCTACTTCAAATTCAATTTCTAGATCCCACGAACCAACACATGTGACGATATTAACAATATTTTTTTGTAACTTACAAAAACCAATCAGTTCTTTTCTTCTTTTTTCGGTAATATTTTTTAGATAGATAAATGATTTACAAGTTTCATATCCCAATTTATGGGTGTCTAGTGCAAACTTGTATCCAGAGATAATCTTTTTCTTCTCTAGTTGTTTTATTCTATAACGAACTACATTAGTGGTTGTTTTTAGTAGTGCAGCTAATTCAGTAACTGGTAGTCTAGCGTTGTTTGCTAGGTATCTAAGAATTTCAGTATCGACCTTATCAAGTTTTGTGTTTCCTAACTTCGAGCCAAATTCTGTTGCAACAGGTTCAAGTTTGTCGTAATAAAACCAACGTCGATTATATTGAGTACTATTTGCTCCTATTGTTATCTGTCTTTCGAGGATATATTTGCTAAATTTATTGAAAAGATCGTCGATGTGTTTACCAAATTCAAACGTATCTTTGCTCCAATAAGCAATTATTAAATCCCATCTTCCTTGACACACCCCAAACCAGAATACATCTTTATGATTGTGGAGATAGTCAAATAAGGCTTTATACTTCTCTGCTGTAATATCTTGAAGCTGTAAGTACATTTTTGGAGCGATGTAACCTAATTCAGAGATTGCAACTACTGTTTGAAACCTCTTGATTATCCCTCTTTCTTGTAGTTTATTGACACGGTGAAAGACAACCTCCTGGCTAAGACGAACTTTTTTGGAAATCTTAGATAAATGAAGTCTCGCATTTTTATCAAGCTCAAACAAGATTTTCTTATCTTTGAGATCCAATTTTTCTTTTTCCGCCATCCATTAGGATTACATTAATTTATTTATAAAATTTGCCATTAATATAAAAATAAAGATAAAAAATTTTATATTAAGTTTAATAAAAAAATTGAATATGAGCCATAGAACATTTTTCGAAGAATTAGAAAGAAGAGAATCTTATATAGTCCAATGTGCTAAAAAGGCGATCCCAAAACACGGACCATGGGCCGAAATTGTTAACCATAAATTTAATTATAGAGAAGGATTTAGTATATTTGGCGATGTTTGGACATGCGAATTGACAGAATTAATTGAAGATAGTTCACGCTGGGCTAAAAATGCAGGCAAGGAAGCAGCCAATTTATCATTTATCCTAGGGCCTGATAAAGCCGGACAAGAATGGTACAGAGAAGTCTTAAAGTTCGCACATTTTCTTGAGTTTGGCATTGTATCAAGTACCTTCACTCAGACTAATGAAATATATGAGAACCTTCAAAGTGCAAGCGAGAGATTTAAATCTACACGAGAGTACTCAAGAGAGGAATTATATCAATGGGCTTATGAAATGAGGTATAGAGGAGAAATACTTAGTTCTATTGAATTAAATGCGAGCAGTTTAGGTGAAAAGTTAAAAGAATTAAATAAAAGAAAGGAACCACCATTGCCAGAAGGTCTACCCAATTATGTTGCAAGTTATGCAGTTATTAAAGAGATTGCTAAGAAAAAGCAAGATAAGAGACAAGAAGCAAGAGAATTATACTAAAATCACTTAGTTTTCAAAGATTCTCACCCCATATTCCACAGCAGCAAAATTTATTTAAATTAGTTTTCGATTTGATTTTTTATGAACAATTTACGTGTTACAACCCAATGTTTTCGGTGTCAAAAGGAGGTACATCCATCTCAAGCAAGGTCAATTATTTCTGTAACTAAGGATGAGAGATATGAGTGTTTTGATTGTTTTAAGCGTAATAAGATAGATCCATTACTCCCTCCCGAGAAAATTAAGCCGAAAAAGGGCTGTTTTTGTGAGCGGTGTAAGTATAGGTTTATGTCTGCAAAAAGTGTTTGCCCCTATTGCAATAAGGACGATATGGTTGTTGTTGGTAATGTGACTGTAAAAGATTTGTTGTGATTATCTAATCACCCTTCCACCATCTACAATTAAAGTTTGTCCAGTAATGAAATCTGAGTCTTGGGATGCAAAGAACAATACTGCTCGAGCAATATCTTCCGGTTTTCCAATTCTTCCCAAAGGAGTTTGTTTTCTTAAGCTTTCGATAGATTCTGGAGACATATTTTTACGCACCATGTCTGTATCTATTGGGCCTGGTGCAACAGAATTAATAGTGATTGAATCCTGTGCTAGGCTTTTGGAGAGTGTTTTTGTAAGAGCATCAACTCCTGCTTTTGATACTGAGTATGCGACACTTGTTAGGCTTCCCACAATTCCCGCAATAGAAGAGATGTTGACAATCTTGCCATAATTTTGTTTTTTCATAAAAGGTGCTACTGCTTTGATGCATTTTTCAACAGCCGTTAAATTCACACCAAGAGTAGTGTTCCAATTTTCTTCAGTTGTCTCTTCCAGTGAAGCAGGCAATAAGATCCCTGCGTTGTTTACAAGAATATCAATTTTACCAAAAGTCTCAATTGTCTTCGAGACAACATCATCAAAACTTTTTTGAGCATCAAATTGGATTGCCAGAGCTTTTTTTCCAGAGTTAGAAATTTCGCTGACTAATGCTTCAGCTTTTTCTTTATTAGAGTTGTAGGTGATAACCACATTAGCCCCTTCTTGGGAGAATAATTTTACGATGCCTGCCCCTATCCCTCGTGAGCTTCCAGTAATTATTGCAACTTTATCTTGTAATCTCATATAATACTGAGATCGGATTTGTTTATATTGTTTTTGTTTCTTAATTATCACTCTGAACATTACTTTTATTAATCTTAAAATTTTAATCCCAATATGGATCTTGATTTTATTGGACTGTTTATTCATGTTGCAGGGATTATTGTGGGACTTGGTGCAGTTACAGTTATTGATACACTTGGATTTATTTCAAGAAAGTCAAAGGAATGGACTCAAGTTACGATTCAAGCACATCATGTTACAAAGCCATTAATCTGGTTAGGTTCTAGTTTAATGATCGTTGGTTGGTTACTTGTGTATGAAATTGGTTTTTGGAGCACTATTAAGTCTTGGACAATAGTCTTACTTGTGCTTAATGGAGGGTTTTTATCATTTTATGTTAGCCCAAGGCTTGATTTACTTAAAGGAAAAAAGGTGCTTTTGCCTAGTAAGTTACAAACAGCAATTGCAGTGTCAATGGTTGTTTCTTTTGTGAGTTGGTGGAGTTTGGTATTGATTACTGTGTGGAGTTTAGTTTGACACATATAGGTCACTTAATTTATAATCTGATTTTGTCTTTTGAAGTTTTATGTTAGGATATGAAAGGCCAGAGGTTGTGTTGTATTACAGATTAGACGAGGGAGAAGAGATTTCTCAGTTAGAAGAGATTGCAAGAGAATTTCCAGCAGGAGTTAGAAGTAGGTTGGGAAACCAATGCCTCATTGTTGATTTTCAAACGTATAAACAGTTTGAAGTTGCAACAGAAAATCCACGATATGTTACTGCTTGTGAAATGCCCTAGGAGCTAGGGTGTAAAATCTTTTGTAGACGATTTAGTAGTGCTCCTAAAAAAGGATCGTTAGAGAGGTTTGAATTATTTTGTGTTTTCATATGAATTAAAAGAGGATTGTAGATTTTAATTCTTTAGTGTGCTTTTTTAAAGAGAATGTGCACATAAGCTTTTTTAGAAAAAATAACCACAAAACTAATAAAATAACCTATCAAAATTTTGATGATATGAAACGTAAAGTAGTAAGACATGGGCCATCTACATTTACTGTTTCCCTTCCAAAAAAGTGGGTAGAGAGAACAAATATCAAGGTTGGAGATGAGGTCTCTATTAAAGTGCAGGAAGAGGGATTATTGATTTCTAAAGGAAATATCCTCCTTGAGAGTGTCAAAGAAGTTGAAATTTCCAAAACAAGTGAGAGGTATATCACATCCCAAATTACGAGAGCCTACAGAAGTGGACATCGTCAAATCATCATTAAATTTAAGGATGTAGCTCTGGTTAAATTAATTAAAAGTACAGTCGGTATGTTGATTGGTGCTAGTATTATTAATTTTGAGAAGCATAAATGTGTTGTTGAGATTCAGGATGCATTAATAGAAGAAGAAAACATTAGCCTTTTGCGTAAGATGACACTTAGTTTAAAGATGCAAGTAGAGAGTATTATTGGAGATATGTGCAAAGGAGTTAAAGAAGATGCAATTGCAATACAAGAGTTTAGGTTTAATATTTGGATGTTGCGAGAGCATTTATTGCGGAAGTGTAAGCTTTCTTTGGTAGGATATGAGGAGTATTCTCAACTAAGCCACATTAGTTTTTGTTTGCTACTAATCTCTGCAAAGCTTAATAGTTACTATAAAAGGGTGTATACTACAAAAAAAGGAAAGTTTCCCGCAGAGATTTTTGAGGAAGTCAAAAATGCATTAGATTGGGTTTTAAAGAAACTATCCAATGATGAAAAGATAGGTCCACTACAAGAAGCTACATTTAGAGACATGCTATTACAAAAAAATAAGGCGTTATTAAACTCTAATCTAAAAAACAAATCTCTTGTTGCGTTAGAGTATTATTGTTTAGAAATGATAGATGCTTGTGTTTCTTATCTGGTATTGTTTAAGGAGAATTAACCTAAAGAATTTTAAAGAAATCTTTGAATTTTAGATTTATGGGATATGAGTTTGCTCCAACTCGAAGAGAATTGTTACAAGAAGAAAGAGACCTCGTAGACAGAGGGTCAAGGATTCCTAAGATTTATGGGTTTAAGGACCTTCAACTAATTGCTTCAGGAGGTCAATCCAATGTGTATCAAGCCATTACCATTAGAGAGGAGGTTGGTCCTTCAAATGCTTTTTCTATAGTTGAAGGTGAAGGGATACCAGATAAAGTTTTCCCTCAAAGTTTTACGTTATAATCCAAAGATTTCTTTTGTGCAGCCAGAAGACAAAGAAAGGATGTTATGGGAGTATGCTACTGATAGAGAGCGACTCCAAGAGGACCTAAGTAAACACCCTCAATTTAGAGAATATTTTCTTTCTCTTTGTGCATGGGGATATACTGGATTTACA
This sequence comes from uncultured Methanosarcinales archaeon, assembly GCA_964344285.1. GTDB lineage: Archaea > Nanobdellota > Nanobdellia > Woesearchaeales > GW2011-AR9 > CAYFMM01. The sequence goes on from CAYFMM010000002.1 coordinate 146,028, forward strand.
GAATTTGCAGAAGAAACAGTCTTTTTTGTAAGCCCACTTTACAAAGGAGATCCATTAGAAGTGAGAAAAGGTGGAACGTATAAAGTTAAAGAAGTTAAAGATCCAGAACAAAAAATGCATGACATTGCTAAAGGTGTTGAAATCATGCATCAAAAAGGATATAGAGGGTGGGATGCAAAGTTAGGAAATGTGTTAGATAGTTTTGGAGATGATGTGAATTGTAAACTTATTGATTTAGAAACGCTTGCCCAGGATAAGTGGCAAGTACATGGATATTCTCCGAGATATGCTGCTCCTGAAGCAATGGAGAATGGAGTAACGATAACCAATGGAGTTTCTTCTAGTTCAGATGTGTATGCATTAGGGTGTTGTTATCTTTATTTGTTAACAGGAGAGGCTACAGCAAATTTAGAGTTAGTTGATGCAGGGAATAAGAGGGGACATCAGAAGAGATTAGAAGGAATTCTTAATAAATCTAGAGTTCCAGGACCAAGAAGAGAAATCATCCAAAGTACAATGAATTATTCTCCAGAGAGAAGACCGACAAGTGCGCAAGTTGTAAAGAGCATTGAAGCAATGATGGAAGAAAGGGAGGTTAAATTAGAAAGACACCCTAACGTAACCGGTAGACTTTCAATTCCTCATTTAGCATGTCAATAAAGAGTTTAGTTTGATATAATTCAAGGACTGTTTGTGTTGATGTCTTAATGACCATACTACTGTGTTCTGGTGTGAACCTAGTAACGGATGGATCTTTTTGCAATTCTGTATTGTTTAGTTGCATCCAGTGGTGTGCTACTAGTTTTTTTTGTGATGGTGCGTTTGTTAAAAGGAATCTTGCTGAGTTGCAAAAGGCAAAAAAGTTGTCTTGTGGCAGACCATACATTAAGTCGATTTTATATTGGATGTTATTTTTTTCAAGTAAAGCTAGTCCTTTTTGTACAGCGTTTAAGTTTGTTGGACGGTTAACTGCACTAAGCACTTCTTTATTTGTAGATTGAAGTCCTAATTCTGCTGAAATTGTAAAAGAGTAAGAGCTTAGTTTTTGCGTGGAGATTTCATCGATTAATTCTGGACGAAGTTCTATGTGTACAGAAAGTCGAGGAAATGTAGTATTGTGTTGTTGTAAGAGTATTTCAATATAGTCTAAAATCTCTAACATACGTTCTTTTTTTATGTTGAAGTTTGCATCAAGAAAAGTGAGGTATTTGAAACTATAATTTTCAAACAGATAGTCTAGAGATTTTTTTACATAGTCTAGAGAAAATTCTCGAAGCTCTGGTTGTGCGTAGTGACAAAATTTACAATTAAATAAACAACCACGGGTTGTTTCCATACGGATAACTGCGTAGTCCTTTTTTGTACCTATGATGTAAGGGAATGGGAGTTCATCAAGGTTTTGTAAATGAGTAATCTTATTGGTGATGATTTTGTTGGTGTTTTGGTCTTTGTAAATGATATTGTGGACCTGATTTAATTCACGTTGTCCTTGAAGGTAGTCAAGCAATTCTTTAAAGGCAATTTCGCCTTCTCCTTTGATTAGAAAATCAAGAGCATTGTCAAGTAATTCAGGTTGAACTTCTACTCCGCCCATTAGAATTTTAGTTTTAGGAGAGATGAGTTTTACTGCTCTTGCAAAGTCTTTGATGGTTTGGGAACTCCAAATGTAGGAGCTAAAGGCAAGAAGGTCTGGTTGAGTGAGTTGGATGTATGATAATGCTTGAAGTTCTGTGTTTTTATTTGTTTCATAGGTGTATTTGCTTCCAATTGCAAATTCTTTGATTTCGATTTCTGTTTTTGGATGAAACTTTTGTGCGTAGGCCTTAAGGTAAGAAAGACCCAAGGGAAAGACATCATTTTGAAGACTAAAAGCGAGTAAGAGTATTTTCATTGTAACCCTCCAAAAATTGTTGTAGATCTTTGATCTGTTGTGCGTTTGTAAATGGTGCGATAGTAAATTGTAACTGAGTGTCGTAATGACATTTTGTTTTTAGTAAACAAGAAGCACAAGTATCTGGTTTTTGTAAATGTGAGGTGTTAGATGGTAGTTGGAAAATTTCAGTGTGGTTTGGTAGAGGTGCAATGCATAAAGGAAGGTTTGCAAAGAGAGGATATTTTTTGTTTGAAATAAAGTCAGTTGTGATTTGTGTGATTTCTTGTTGGGTTATTTTTTTGTCTATATTAAGTATGATTCTGTTTGCGTTTGATAGCTTTTCAAGTAGGTGAGGATTTTGCTTGTAGATGGTTAGAGGCACCATAATTTCAAGAAAGGTTGATTTTGGTATTTCTTTGAGTTGGTTAATGTGAGTTGTGCCATTTAAAATAATTGAGAGGTAGTTTATTTTTTTCGTTTCGTGTTGTTGGAGGTTTTGTAGGAGTGAGAGTGGTAATTGTAATCCTTTGGGGGATGTTTTTTGATGTTGAATAAATTTTAGTGCTAGAGTTATTTCGGATTCTTGAGTGATAGTTAGAATTACAGGATATTTTGTTTGTGTAGTTTGTGCTTGTTCTAGCGTTAGGTAGTGCTTGCGTAGCATAGAGGGTATAATTCTTGATTTGATTTTTAAGACTTTGGTAGAAAAGTAAGGTATTTAAGGTGGTATAGATTTTATAGTTATATGTTAATTATTCTTTCACCTTCAAAGACAATGAGCAGTAGTCCTAGAGAGTATGAGAAGTTTACTAATGTAGTGTTTGAAAAAAAAGCAAAAGAGTTAGTTAGGTTTTATCAAAAAAGGAGTGTTGAAGATCTGCAAAAAGAGATGAAGGTTTCAAAAAAGATTGCAACACAGGTTAAAGAGATGTTTGCAGTAATGAAATTACCTCATAAAAAAAAGAGTGCAAGTCAAGCATTGTTTACATACAAAGGTGATGTGTATAAGTTTATGGAAGCTGATTTGTATAATCAAAAAGAGATTGATTTTGCACAAAGACATTTACGGATTTTATCTGGATTATATGGAATTTTAAAGCCGCTTGATTTGATGCAGCCGTATAGGTTAGAGATGCAACTTGTACATAAACAGTGGAAAGATAAAATTTTGGAGGTTGTAGAAAGAGAAGATGAGGAGATAATTGTTAATTTAGCATCTCAAGAATATTTTCAGACAATTGAAAAGACTTCTAAAAGAGTGATTAATGTTGTGTTTATGGAAGAAAAAGATGGAAAGCTAAAGCAAGTAACAATTTATACAAAGTATGCTCGTGGAATGATGGCTAATTGGATGATTAAAAACCAAGTTGATACACCTGAGGACTTAGTAAAATTTGCAGAGCAGGGATATGTGTATTCTAAGAAATTGTCAAAAGAAAATGAGCTAGTATTTGTGAGGTAAGAGATAGCGCTAATGTCCAAAAGCTATCGGTGGCTACTTTTTATCTCTTTTAGAAAAAAAGAGTTGATTATTCATTTGGAAAGTTAGGCGCTAAAAATGTGTGAGACCCTGTGGAAGAGATTGTGACAAGTAACCTTATGGCCAGTTTTTAACCAAAGGAAAAGCTAACGAAGTCTTTTCTTTTTCTTGCGAGCAAAATGATTTGTATCACTAATCATTTTCTCATCAGTTTTGTGCTCGAGTTCTTTACGGGCATTTCCTGCAACATTGCCTCCTTCCTTTGCTACTTGTTTGTTTTCTTTAAAGCCCTGTGCATTTTTCTTTTGCGTAATTTTAGTCGTTGCAGCTTCACCAAGCATCGTGAAAATAAGTTCTAAGTCTGTCATGTGATCTCGTAAATTTTGATTTCTAAATCGTGGATCTAGGCCTTTAATTGCTTTGTGCTCTTTTACAGAAACACCAAATGTTGCTTTTGCAATTTCATTAGTTAGGATTGCATATTCTTTTCCTTTTGCAATACCTCGCTTGCCCCATTCTTCTGTCAGCTTCTGCCTGACAGCAATACTTCGCAGTCGTTTGTCAATCCAATCTTGTGGATATCCTTTTATTTCATAATACTTCTTTGCGCGTTCCTGTGCTAACTCTGGGTTCTCAATTTCCTGTACTCGTTCATACCCTACTTTTGCAAGCCAGACTTTGAATGGTTCTGCTTTTCTTGAAGGAATTGATTGTATGATTCGCAACATAGACTCCGTATTTGCACAATCTGTCGCATATTTCTTCCCATCAGAAGATTCCAATTTCAGTTGTACACAAAATGTGTACAACTCAATTCCGTGCTCTTTCTCCCTTTTTTTCATCATATTCCAATAATTTCGAGGGTTAGAACTATCTGTCAAAGCTTCAACTACATCAATAACTGAAAAAAACCATTCATTGTTATACCAGATTCTTCGAATCTTTGTATCTTGAAATACGACTATCTTGTTTTTCATTCTAAAACACCTCCAAGATTTGTTTCTTTATAAGTTCTACTTGAAGTTGACCAGTGACCTGTGCGAAATTTGACCATAATAGTCACCATACCTCCTTATTACGGAGTAGCAGATCCATAATTCATCATTATCTAATTTATTTTTAGAATTAGCATTTTATTAACGTCGTAGCCATTTTGTAGCCCTGTGGCGTTAGAATGAAAGTAAAACGCCAACGCCCGGATTTGAACCGGGAATTCCAGAAGGAACTGGTTCTCTTTTAGGTGGGTTTTACACCCGCCATTTGTTTAAACTTAGTAAAAGTTTATTCAAGACCAGCGCAATACCGGGTTATGCGACGTTGGCATTACTTGATTGTTTGAAGTGCTTTATTTTATAAAAGTTTAGGTGATTTCAGTGTAACTACCTGCTAGTGTCTAAAGAAGAAAGTTTTTTAAAAGAGAACCCAAAATAAAGCAAGATGCAAGTAGAAGAGATTATAAGAACCATAGGGGAACCAGATAATGAAAGAGTTGAATTAGTACTTACTAGATTAGAAAGAGTTAAGGGATCTCTTAGAGAGGAGAATAGTGAAAGATGGGTAAGAGATAGAGAATTTGAGACTTATTATAATTGTACTTCTCTTGCTCAAGCATTAATTGGAGTTAGAACTGACTATTTGAGTTCTGAGGTCCCAATTTCACCATTATGGGCTAATGATTCTAACCTTGTATTTTTTGGAGATCAAGGATATGAAGTAATTCCTTCTGTAAATGAGATTGGCAAGGATGCAAAGGGGTTCGTAGCAGTAGGGAATAATCCTTACTCACAAGACGAGTGTGATGGAAAGATTAACTTTGATGGAGAAAAAATCCAAAGAATTTCTGAATTATACGAACCAAGAACAGCAGGCAGAGTTCATACAAACCTATTGGATAGGCTTGATCCAGAGCAAGGATGGGAAAGGCTAAAAGACGTTGTTGAAGAGGAAAGTGTTGTTTCATTGCTAATGTATAGATCTGATGGAAGAAGTGTTAAGCTAGGAGAGTTTCATCACTCTACAATTGTTGAAAATAGAGGGAAACATTTTTTAGTAGAAAAATGGGAAGGTTCGAGAAAGGAGCCTGAATTATATGAGATTACTTCTGGAAATCTCCCAGAGACATTTAAGCATTTTGAGACTGCATTGCGTTTAGTTGCAGTAGGAAGCAATGCATACAAAAATAGAAAATAAAAAAGAAAGATAAAAAATCACCTAATCCTGATTACATCTAGATTCTTAGGAGCTACGGATTCTATTCTAAATTGTTTGTGAACAGAACTTGCAAGGTCTAGACATCTGGATGCTTCTCCGTGTACAACAACTACTTTTCGTGGTTGTGGATTACAACGTTTGATGTAGTTCATTAGTTGTCTTCGGTCAGAGTGGTTTGTAATTTCTACTCTATGTACATCCATATTGACTTTCAAAGATTGTTTTTTAGGTCCTTCATCCACAAGAACTTCCTTTTCTCCGTCTCTAATTTTAAATCCTAGACTTCCAGGAGGTTGGTAACAGCTAAAGATTAAAGCGTGTTTTTTGCCTTCTGCTAAGTTTTTAAGATATTCAACGGAAGGTCCACCCATTAGCATCCCTGATGTTGCAAGAATTAAGCAAGGCCCTTCTGAGTCAATTACTTCTTTTCTTTCTTTTTGTGAGCCCACTTTTTTGAAGACGTCAGATAAGAAAGGATTGTTTTCTTTATGAAAGATTTGTTGGCGTAGGTTTCTACTTAAGTATTCAGGATACGCTGTATGGATTGCAGTAATGTCCCAAAGCATACCGTCAACATAAACTGGAGCTTTGGGGATTTTTCCTTCTCTAATTAGTCGTTCTACGATGACCATTACTTCTTGTGCTCTTCCTGAACCAAGTACTGGCATAAGCACTTTTCCTCCTCGCTCAAATGTTTCTTTAACTACTCTCACAAGATATTCGTCTGCTTCTTCTTCTGCCATGACATTGGATCTTCCACCATAGGTTGATTCAATCATTAAGGTTTCAAGCCTTGGAAATTGTGTGTTTCCTGGCTCTAAGACATTTGTTCTTGCGTATTTTAAGTCTCCAGTGTAGGCAAAGTTGTGAAGACCGTTTCCAATGTTAAGGTGCACAATAGAACTTCCCAAAATGTGTCCTGCATTGTAAAAAGTGAGTCTTACATCTGGTGTGATGTCTGCAACTTCGTCGTAGTCTAAACAGATTGTATGCAGTACCATTTGACGTACTTCTTCACTGGTGTAAATTGGATCTTGTCCTCTATTTCGTTGGATTTTAATTCCATCTAATTGGAGTAGGGCCATTACATCTCTTGTAGGATATGTACAGTAAACAGGGCCAGTATAACCATATTTGAAAAGGTACGGGATTAGTGCACTATGATCTAAGTGAGAGTGCGTTACAATTACTGCATCTAGTTCACTGATGTTAAATTCTGGTGCGTCTAAAAAAGGATAGGTTTCTGAACCGTCTTCTCCTGGATCGATTCCACAGTCAATAAGAATTCTTGATTCTGGGGTTTGTAGTAAAAAGCATGTTCTTCCTACTTGACGTGAAGCTCCAAGACAAGAGAGACGAACCCATTCATGTTTTTTTTCACGTAGCCAACCGTCATAGATCCTGTGACCTGTTTTGTCAAGGAATTTTTTTCTATAATCTGCATTTTCGTATAAAACTGCGCGAATGCTTTCAATTAGTTTTGAGCGTAGTGGAGGCATTCTTTTGATACGCGGAACCCACATTGTTTTTCCACTGATTTCTCGAAGTAATTCGCCTTGTTTTCCGATAACTAAACCGGGTTTGTCTGCGTGGATGATTACTTGTGATCTTGGAGGATCAAAAATAAATTCTTGAACTCCTGCTTCTTTTGGGACTAATTTTTTAATTTCAGCTTCTGCTTTGTCTTTTTCCATACATAGAGATGGATCAGGACGAAGTTCAATTCTTTTTTTGAATTCTTTTACAGCTGCACGAATTGTGCCTTTGTTGTCTAAGAAGTAGTCTTTGTCTTTTGTATAGAGCACAATGTTTGCTCCTTCAAAAGCGCCGTTGTCAATTTTACCGTCAGGTAATACTTTTATAATTTCTTTTAATATATCTGCCATTTTATAAAAACACGATTTCTCCGTGTATTGTTTGAAAATTATTTGTTAATATATGTAAATTTGATTTTAATTGTAAAGATGAAAGAAGTGAAAAAAGAAGAGACAATCTTACAGTCTCATTTCAACTTCCTTATGCATTACTCGTTCGATTCCTTTTTGGTTTACAACCATGATATCAATACCATTTCCAGAAGCACTATCTCTTTGTAGGGCTGTGTCAATTGCTTTTGTCACAAGCTTTACTGCTTCTGCAGTTGTGATATCGGATTTGTAGTGGGTTTCAAGTACGCCGTATGCAAATACACTTCCTGATCCTGATGATACAAAGTCACGGATTTTTGTGACACTTCCATCTGGAAAGAGATCGTATAAGTACATGCCTGAGCTGTCTTTTCCTGCAAGGAGGAAATGTACAACACCCGGAAGCATACTAGGGCGTCTGATGTTTGAGTATAATAGGCCACCTAACAAGTTTGCTGCTTCTTTTGCAGAAGGACTTTTGTTAGTGCGCATTTCTTTTAATTTTAATTCTGCACGGATTAATTTGATTAATAGTTGTGCATCTGAGACTCCACCAGCAATAGTTAAGGCGAAGTCGTCTGAAATTTGATGAACTTTTTCTGCGTGTTTGTCAACAATCATGTGTCCTGCTGTAGCTCTTGTGTCAGCTGCAAGCACAACACCGTCTTTACATACTAATCCAACTGTAGTTGTTCCTGTTTTTAATCTATCTTCCATTTTATTTAAGCACCTAAGAATTATACTAACCCTCTTGTTTTTAATACGAAAAGGCTAGATTATTTTTAAATTTTTCGGGAAGGTTTATAATAAATGAAGAGAAATGAGAGCAACATGCAAGAGGCACCATTTCGAATATTGTACGTTGAGCCGGATTTATATTCAGCTACGAGCATTGGACGTATTATAGCAAGAAAACTTCCCACAGGGCATGAGATTTATCACGCAACAAGCAGTGAAGATGCTTTGCGTTATGCAAGAAAAAACCCAGTAGATTTAGTGCTTACAGCATTAAGAGTAGCCTCAAAAGATGGGATTGAAGTCATAAGCGAGATTAATCGAGCAAGTGCATCATCACAAAGAGGCAATCCAAATATGTATCTGTTTACTGGCTCAGCAGAGGAAGATTTGTATAGCAAAGTAGAAGAAGCTGGTGGTCAAGGAGTGATTATAAAAGGCACAAGGAGTACAGCCTCAGATTTAGAGAGAGCAATGAGTAAAGCATTGGAGAGATTAAAATGACAGATAAAAAACGGATTATTGTAGTTAACAAAGAACCATCCGCTACAAGAATACTTAGGACTTTTCTTGAAAGAACTGCAAAATTAGATTTGAGTGTTACACAGTTCAATAGAACAAATGAAGCATATGATCATTGGAGTGACAAAGGTGCTGACTTAATTATTACAGGAAATCAAGTAGGACCTTACTCTGGACTAGAGTTAATGCAAAAAATATATAGTGTTGCACAAGACGATACCCCGCCTATGCTTTTGGTTTCTTCCTTTGGACTTGGTGGATATGGCCAAGCTGTAAGAGCACATGGAATTGGAGCAATAAGTAATACAGGAGAAGAATGGCATGAAAAAGGCGCAGATCCAAGAGAAGAACCAACCCAAGGCTATAGGTTATTTGACGCCCTTGCACCAATTTGTAAGGAGTTGTTGGTTGATAAGACTTCACCTACCCTAGATAGATTAATGAGCAGTTATCGAATAAGAGGTCCTTAATCATTTCCTTCTAAACTTTTTTTCTAATTCATCTACTGTTGTTTTAATCATAGTAGGTCTGCCATGTGGACAAGTAAAGGGAAGTTCTGTTTTGCTAAGTTGAGATAGGATTTTTTCCATCCAAGGGTTTGTAAGTTCATCGCCTGCCATTACTGCTGATCTGCATGCCATTCTTGTTACAATAATTTCTTTTGCTTGGTGAAGAGTGTTGTGTTCTTTTTCTAGAGTGTGAAGTAAGTCAAGAAGTAAGTCTTTTGCTTGTAGCCTGCCAAAAATAGAAGGAATTGTTTTGATCCGATATGTGTTTTCTCCAAAGTGTTCTATTGTAAAGCCAAATTGTTGTAGGTGTTCTTTGTTTGATTCTAAGAGCTCTTTTTCTGCAAGAGTACAGTTTACAAGTTCAGATTGTAAAAGAGATTGTGTTGCAACGTTTTTTTGCATTAGCTCAGACATGAATTGTTCATACATAACTCTTTCATGTGCTGCGTGTTGATCGATAAAAAAAATACCTCCTGGTGTCTCTGCTAAAAAGAACGTTTTGTGAATTTGACCAAAGATCTTGAGTTGAGGAAAATTTGGGTTATGATACTCTTTTGTTTCTTTTGTTTCATTTATAGATGGTTTTTCGTCTAGTTCTGTTTTAATTGAGCTTGTAGAAGTAGTCTTAATTGCTGGAGGCTCTTGGAGGAAAGGAGTCTCTTTTTGTGATTCCTGGAGAGGCTCATCATTAATTTCTAATGTTTTTTGTGTAGATGATTCAAAGGAATATTTTGTGTCTTTTTTTGGTTTTTTTAAGTCTGTATCAGATTCAAATTCAAAATCAATTACTGGGAAAAGGTTGTTTTTTTGTAAGGTTTCTTTTATTGCCGCTTGTACTGCTTGTGTTACAGCTTCAACTTGTTCTATTTTAATTTCTGATTTTTGAGGGTGAACGTTAACATCAATTTTTTCTGGGTCTAAAGAGATACTAAGGACAAAGATTGGGTGTTTGCCTACAAATAATAAAGAGTGATATCCGTCATACACAGCTTTTGTGATGTCTTCATTTTTAACCCATCTTTCATTTACAAAAAGAATTTGTTGATGTTTATCATTTCGTGTGTTGTAGGGTTTTGTAATAAAACCAGAGATTTGAAGGTTATCTTTGTTATAAGACACTTCTAAAAGGTCTTTGGCAACATTAATTCCATAAATTGCTGCAATATTATTGCGCATGTTATCAACTGCGGGTGCACTTAGGAGTTCTCTTGATTCGTGGCGAAGTTTGAATGCAACGTGTGGGTTGATTAAAGCGTATTGAGTTACAACATCAATGATGTGGCGTAGTTCAACTGCATCTGTTTTGAGAAACTTCATTCTTGCAGGAGTGTTAAAGAAAAGATTTCTGACTTCAATTGTTGTGCCATGTTCTGTTGCAATAATTCCAGCACTAATTTCTTTTCCCCCTTCAATTACAATGTTAAAGCCTTCCATTTTTTCTTGTTGTTTTGTAATGATGGAGAGTTGAGATACTGCAGCAATACTTGCAAGAGCCTCACCTCTAAAGCCTAAGGTTTGAATGGAGAATAAGTCGCTAGCTGTGCTAATTTTGGAAGTTGCATGGCGAATGATGCTGTTTCTTGCATCTGCTTCATCCATACCTTCTCCGTTATCAGTTATTTTAATTAGTTTTTTTCCGGAGTCTTTAATGTCTACTGTGATTTGAGTGGACCCTGCATCTAAAGAGTTTTCAATAAGTTCTTTGACTACTGATGCTGGTCTTTCAATTACTTCTCCAGCAGCTATTTTATTGATTAAATCTTCGCTAAGAACATTAATTTTAGGCATATTATTTTAGAGCCATTTTTGTTTATAAGAATTGTTGTATTGGAGAGTTATTTCTGAGCAACAATTAGGGCGTAGTTTAGGTATTGCCATATGCACCTAGCTTTGAACCCTGCCATCTCTAACCACTTGATCTGGTTTGACACAGAGTCAGGCAAATCTTCTTCCTTATAATTCTCAAACCAATATTCTGCCTTTTCTTCACCCAAGTTCTGTTCCAAAAATTTCTTCCATTTTTGTTCGTGAAATTGTGTTTCCTCAAGAGAATCAAATTTTATGATGTCAGCAATAATAAAAGAAGATCCAGCATGCAAAGTGGGGTAGATTTTTTTAAAGAATTCTTGTTTTTGATTCGCATTAAGATGGTGGATGCAAAGGACTGCCACTGCTGCATCAAAGAATTGATTCGGTTGGTAATTGATGATGTCTTCTTGAATTAGTTGAATTTGAGACAGGAACTGTTGCAAGCGTAGTTTTGCTTGATCTAGCATGGTTTGAGAAATGTCAACACCAGTTATTGTTGCTTGAGGGTGTTTTTGCATAATTTGTAGTGCTGTTTGTCCTGTGCCAATTCCAAGATCTAGAATTCTCGGTTTTGGATTTAGGTTTTTTAAGTTTTGAACAAGTAAAGAATGCATCTCTTCATAGCGAGGGATAAGATTGCGAATCAGTGTATCGTAGTCTTGATATTTTAAATCAAAATTTTTTTTGACAAGTTCAGAATGCGTTTTTTCCATTAATCATTCTTAAGGATTATTCTTTTAAGAATGTATCGTAGCAAAAGACTGCATCCGGAAAAGAACGAAAACGTATACTGGAGCATGGTGCTTATTATCCAAAAAACACCTTTTCGAGACGTAACTAGTTTAAGAAAATATTTTTAAAAGGAGTTTGTTTTTGAATTCTTATGGCCAGATTAGTTGATTATAAATGTAGAATAATTGCACCTACAGACCCAAGGAGTCAGTTCTCAAAATCAAAAGGGATTGAGTTTTATGTAGGGCTTTACCGTCCAAAAAGCCATGATTTAGGAAGCCAGATTGAATCAAAGGTACCTTTAAACTTACCAGAAGGAACCTGTGCCGATGCCTTAAATTTGCTTTTCCCAATTGCCACCACATATTGGGAAGTGTTTAAAAAACATGGAAGTGCAACTCCTGTTGTGAACCTGATTAATTTAAGTACTGTTACCTGCATGCAAGCTGATGTGGTGGCTTCATTTAGAGATTCTTTTTTACCATATGAAGTGTTAGAAGCTGCACATCAACAGCTATCCCCCTTTGCTAAGCCAAGAGACATAAGAGGGAATTTTAGGGACACTATGGGATCTATTAAAAATTACAATCATTTAGTGGTTAAAGGAAAAGGATATGCAATACGTCAACAAGATTAATAAACCATAAAATATTTCTTCTCCCATGCTTAATAAGATTACACTGGCAGTATTGTTTGCAGGTTTTTCTGCACAGATAATTAAATTGATTATTTTCTGGTTTAAGGAAGGAAAACTAACGTGGCATGATTTGATTGTAACTGGAGGAATGCCTTCTTCACATAGTGCGTTTGCTGTTTCTTTGGCTACGATTATTTTTTTAGTTGAAGGAAGAAGCACAGCGTTTGCAATTAGTATGGTCTTTGCAATTTTAGTGTTGCGTGATTCATTTGGAGTTAGAAGAAGTGTTGGTACTGAAGGAAAGCAAATTGAAAGATTATTTAAGATACATAAAATCAAATCTGATTTTCATTATTCTATAGGACATACACCATTGCAAGTGTTTATGGGCGCATTATTAGGACTTGTTGTTTCGATTAGTGTTTATTATTTACTGTGAGGCATCATTTGATTAGACTTTCAATTTTCTTTAAAAGAGATTTGCAGTCCTTGATTGACTTTTTTGCAACATCTAAATCCATTTTTCTTCCATAATAGATCAAAGAGTTTCTTTTAAATCTACAATCATCAAATGTTCTAAAAAGAGACTGCTTCTCTAAAACATCTCGTAAATAATACCCTAAACAGATATGATTTGATACTTTATAACCTTTGATTAAGAGTAATGCATGAAGTATTTCTAGGACTGAAGAATAAAAACCTTCAAAGATGTAATTAGCATTAGAGAGATTTATTTCATGTTGATCTAAAAAGACAATTCTTCCCTTTGCTGTGTCTATTAAAGAGTTAGCTTTTGCACCATCTGGCGTTATTTTTAAAGATGCATTTGTTAGAACACATTCTTCCCATGAACTTTGCTTATTCACTTAAACACCTCCAAAAATCCATTTAAGGGAACTCCATTAACAATATTATTTGCAAGGTCTTTGTTTGATACTTGTTTGATTCTTTTATACCTTATGATTTGAATTCTTCTTTGAAGTTTCTTTTCAAATTTTGTGAAATTCAATTTAATTTTTGACTCAGTTTCGATATAAAGGTCAATATCGCTACTTTCAATATCTTCGCCCCTTGCATATGAACCAAAGAGGATGATTGTAGGATTACTTAAGGTTTGTATAAGGTGTGTTATGAGTTTAGATTCCTTTAAATGAAGTAGATTAAATGCTTTTTTTTTAAATAAGTACTCAGAAGAATTTCTATTGGCTGAGAATAAAGTAACATCAGCAATAATTGTTTTTTGTAAAATGTTTTCTTGTTGTAATTCTTTTAGATAGCGGACAACTGAAGGAAAAGGGACTTTAAGTTCACGCTCCACCTGCCTTGCTCGTAGCCTTGAAGTGGGATTTAATAAAAAGTATTCTTCAATTTTAGTTTTGATATTTTTTGTTATCATTTGATAACATTATTTTGCAACTGATATTTAAAGTTATCGTTATAATTCTCCACCCTGTTGTAGTTGCCATAGTCTTTTGTAGAGCCCGCCTGTTTTTCTTTTGAGTTGTGCGTGGGTTCCAAGTTCTAGAATTTTTCCTTTTTTCATTACAACAATTGTGTCTGCTTTCATGATTGTACTTAGACGGTGGGCAATAATGATTGTTGTTCTTCCTTGCATCAATTTTTCTAAGGATTTTTGAATTTCTTTTTCTGTTTCTGAGTCTAGAGCTGAGGTTGCTTCATCTAGGATTAGGATCTTTTTGTTTGCAAGTAGAGCTCTTGCAATGCTTACACGTTGCTTTTCTCCTCCTGAGAGTTTGACCCCCCTTTCTCCAACAATTGTGTTCTCTTTTTGAGGAAGTTGTTGGATAAATTGATCTAATTTTGCAGATTTAATTGCTTGCCAGACTTGTTTTTTTGTTGCTTTTGGGTTTGCATATGCAATATTGAAATAGATGGTATTGTCAAATAGCAAGGGTTCTTGTGGTACAATGCTCATTGAGTTTCGCAGAGATTCTTGTGTTACTTTGCTAATGTCTTGTCCATCAATTGAGATTTTTCCTTCATGTAGATCAAATAATCTGTAGAGAAGTTTGATAACAGTAGTTTTTCCACTGCCAGAGGGACCAACAAGAGCAACTTTTGTATTTTTTTTAACATGTAAATTAAATTCTTTGAGAGCAGGTTGTTTTTCTGCTTGTTTTTCAGGATAGGTAAAAAGAACGTTTTCATAAGAGATTACTCCTTGTTTTACTTGAATTGGTTTTGCGTTTTGTGTGTCAAGTACTTCATTTTTTTCTTTAAATGTTTCAAAAAGTGCACTAATATCTACTGTGCTTCGTATGAATTCTCTGTAACCATGGATTAGCCCAAAGAGTTGAGGGAGTAATTTCCATACTGCTGCATAGATTAAGGTGATACTTCCAAGTGTGATATTTCCGTTAAGAAAAGAATTGAAACTAAAGTAAAATATTGCTGCAATACCTGTTCCTAGAATAAAGGTTTGAATTCCAGCGTGCAGGCTAAAGTAGTTCCAAAAGTCAAAGCGAGAGTTAAGAAGTTTTTTGGAGAGGTTTTGAAAGTAGGAATAGGTTGATTTTTCTTTGCCAAAATATTTTACAGTCTCAATGTTTACAAAGACGTCACTTAGGTTTTGTTTTAGGATATCTTCTCTTGCATTAGCTACTGCTTGTGGCTTTTTTTGTTTGTTTGTAAGAAATACGCCAAAGGAGATAAAGAAGATTACCATGATGATTAAAATTATTGCAGTTGTTGTGTCAAAGTAAAAGATTACACTAATAGAGAAGATTAGGCGAAAGATTACAGGGAAGAATTGAAAGAGAAATGCATCTATTAAAGATTCAACTTTGCTAACTCCTCTTGTAAATTGAGAAATCATGGAACCTGTTTTTTTGTTGAGATGGTAACGGTAGGATAAAGAGAGAACATGCCAAAATGATTTGCGCTCTACATCGCTCATTACATTACCATCAAGTTTGTTCATTAGCCTAATTCGAATAAACCAACCAAGTGAATCGATAAAGCGTAGTCCAAAGTAGAAGAGAACGGTGTAGAAGATGATGTTTGCAAATACTGACTCAGAAATTGAGTTTTGTGCAAAGAGAGTTGCTTTATCTACTAGATATTTGAAGACAAAATTGTCTGTAAAAGAAACCATCTCAGTGATAAAGGTAAAAAAGATTACACCAAAAAAATATTTTTTATGAACTGAGACAAAAGACCAAAGAGTAGAGAGGATGTAAGATATATCTACTTTTATTGGTTGAATTTCCTCTTTTTTCATTGGTTTATAGAGTATACGAATGTTTATAAAATTTGCTTTGTTTACCTAAGGATATGATTACTGTTAAAGAAATGCGTAAGCTGGAGCGAGAGGCATTGCAGCACGGAGTTCTACCAAGTGAGTTAATGGAAACTGCAGCAAGGGGTTTTGTTAAAGTATTGCTTGAAAAGGAAGATTTAATGGACAAAAGAGTTGCTGTTTTTTGTGGCGTAGGCAATAATGGCGGAGATGGGTTTGTAATCTCTCGATTACTTGCACAAGATTATCCTGTTGTTGTATTATTGTTTGGAAAAAAAGAATCTTTTAGTGAAGAGACAGCGTTAGCATTTGAAAAGATTAAAAGCGATGTTACAATTGTTGAGATTAATAGTAAAGAAGATTTAGACTTTTTTCATTTTCAATCTGACCATGAGTTAGTGTTAATTGATGCGCTTGTAGGAATTGGTCTTGTAGGAGAAGCTAGCGGAGCTGTAAAACTTGGAATTGAATATTTTAATTCTGTAGAGGGAAGAAAAATTAGTGTTGATATTCCTTCTGGACTTGAGGCCGATAGTGGTCTTGGAAAGACTTTTTGTAATAGTGATTTAGTAATTACGTTTCATGATATTAAGCAAGGGTTGGAGAAATTTAATGATAAGACCGTTGTTGTTGATATCGGGTTAGGAAAGAAGAGTTAGGTAAGTTATTCCTTAAGCTTCTGACCTTTGATTATCTTAGAAGGCTGTGCTATTGACTCTTGGGTGGGTGCACTTTCCAATGTGTCCTTAGCTAAACTTTCTAAAACTGCAAGAGTACTTACACCCTCTCTAGCAATTTCTTGATGTGTACTTTTTAGTTCATTAAGAATTTCAGAAGAACTTTGTCCTAAAGCTTTCAATCTTTGCAATAGAGTCGGATCATACCTCCCTGTTTTCTTAAATGCTTCAATTGTTGCAAGAAGTTTCATTAACATTTTTTCACGCGAGGATATTTTTTGTTCTAATTGAGTTACTTTCCCTTCCAGAGGCTTGATTTTTTCTTCAACAATAGCACCAATTGCAGCTTTAGCTTTTTCTACTTGTGCACCATATGCTTTTTCCAATTCCTCTTTTGTTTTCTTAATAATTCTCTTAATTACAGATTGTAAAATTAGTCTATAGAAGAAATTAATAGAGTGCTTAATGCCTCTTTTTCCTGCCCGATATAAGACAATTATCCCCAAAGTCCCCATAAAAACGTCTGCAAATAAGTGTTCAGCACTGTCAGTTCTTGGTTTTGGTAACCACGCTGGAAGAGAAGGAACAAGTTCACCGGTACTCCCTGATTTATCAGCTATATGCTTATCTTTTTGGATAGTATCCCCAAATATCTCTTGTTTCTTTAAGTAATCGCCAAGTAGAGGGACCTTTTGTAGTTTCTCTTGTAATTCTTGGATTCCTGATGTTATTTGGTCTTGTTTTTTTTGAAGGTGATCTAGTTTTTCTAGTAACCCACTATAGCGATCCCACACCTCATCAAAATATTTTCCTGCGGATTGAACGTAAGGAGCCACATGATAATGAAAAAAACCTGCAACAACTACATCCATAGAAGTCCATAACCCATAGCGCCAAGGGATCAACCAATGCCACCATTTTCTTTTCCCTTCTAAGTCCAAATCCAATAAGTGGTTAATCATAGAAGAAGCATAATATGAAGGTATTTAAACCTTAGCATCTAGAAGTCAGTTAGTTTTTTGGTAGTAGAATAGTGTAGTAGAGTAGTATTGCCTTCTTTTCCAGCAATTTTTTCTGTGTCGATAAAATGAGATTCTTTTAGTTTAGTTACTCTTCTTTGAAAGCTTTTGTAACTCATTTCTCCACCCATGGAAGAGTAGGCTGCAAAGACATCGCCAATTTTTTTACCTGTGTGATCTTTGATTAAATCAAGAATTAACTGCAAGTCATCATCAAGGCCTTCTTTTGGTTTGATGTGAAAGTCATCTACTTTTTTGACTGCAAGTGCTACTAATTCGGAAGTAATTTTTCTTGAGGACTTGTCTTCTGCAAGGTTTCCTGCTTCTCGCATTAAGTAGAGCCCAATTCTAATGTCATGAACTTCAGCACATTTTTCTGTGATTTCTTGAAATGCATCCTCATCCCAAGAGTTTTGAACAAATGCATATTCTCTTCTTTGTCTAAGGATACCTGCGATTTCAGATTGATTGTAGGGCCGAAAGTAAAGAAATTCGGGCCCAAGTCTGCTTCTAATTCTTTCATCAAGTTCAGCATAGCTGTCTCTGTAATTTGTAATTAAAAAGATTGATTTTCTATAGATGTCTTCAAGGATTGTATAAAGAAAGTCTGTGTCCTCCAGTTTGTCAATTTCATCAAAGATAAAGACTACTGCTTTTTTGTTAAGTCGTTGTTTGATTAAAGCAAAGAGTTCTGTTGTTTTTTTGTTTTGAATAAACTTGTAACCTAAATCCTCACAGATTCTTAGAAATATTTTGAAGGTTGTGTTTTCTTTCCAACAGTTAATGTAGATTGGAACAACGTCGTCAGTTTCTTCTTCGAGTTCTCGAAGAACATGTTTACAGGCTGTTGTTTTTCCAATTCCAGGAGCACCATATACAAAAAGATTTCTGCCGTTATGTCCTTGGAGTAGTGGCTTGATTGCTGTTGCAAAGCGCATTTGCTCATTTTCCCTGTATTGTAGAATTTTAGGTTGAAAGTCGTAATCAAGGATAACTGTATCGCGAAAAATAGTTTCTCCACTTTTGAGCATATCTTTGAACAAGGACATGACTTTTGGAATAAGAGGTGGTTTATAATAGTTGTTGTGCTATATAAGAGGGAAAATTTATAAAAAACTACTTTAAAGTAATGAAAATGAAACAATATCACAAAGCAAAAGCTTTAACCACAGCACCAATACTTCTTGCCTTAACAGGATGTGTGACACCTAGCTTGGAAAGTTATGTTAGAGGAAATGAAACCCCTTTAATGAGGAGATACCAAGAAGGTTTAGAGCATAAAGGAGTAGAAGAGGCTGTTAGACCTTCTCAAGCTGAAGAAAGAAGAGAGAATTTTGTTACAAGGACGCTATATTTTGAAGCAGATATTGAAAAAGGAGTTAAGTCTGTTCGTGTAGGAAATATGTATTATTCTATTGCACCAGAAGATTTAGCAAGTTTACAAAAGCTTGCAGTGTATGTTAATGAAGGAAAAGGATTTGATGCGAATAAAGCCACATTCTCAGGAAAGTTTGATGCGAGTAGAGAAGGTCATGTTCGTGCCCTTCAAACAATTTTAGGAAGTATCGACGATGAATTTACGGGGGAAATTAGTCCTAGAATGGCAAAAAGATTTGTTGATTCAAGAGCAGAAAAATATCAGCGAGAAAAATGGTTGGAAAACCGCACTTTGATTGAAAATAAGTTTGGATATATTGCAAGAGTATGGGAACATCTTTTAGTAGAGAGTACAGCTGCTTATCGTGTATTTGGAGGAGAGATTGTTGAGGAGAAAGGAAGTTTAGTTGTAAAACCAAAAGGAGGGTTAGAGGATTACACTGGTGATTTGGACAATCTTTTAAAAGAGACATATGAAGCATTTGATGGAAATGGAGACAAGGACATTACACCAGAGGAAGTCGAGGTTGTGTTAAAAGGCGTTCAAGAAGGGACTTTTTCTTTTGAGAATGACATATTAGTAGACTAGTTTTTATGCAAAACATTTATAAATAATGAACTCCTTTTGAGTAATTATAGGGGCTTACTATGGGATATAATACTGCTAAATTACTTTTACCAACATTAGGCTTAGCTTTAGGCCTAGGAGGATGTGCTTCTTCTGGACTAGAAGGCTACATGCAAAGGAATGAGAGCGCTGAGATGAGAAAGTATAGAACACATTCCGAAAGGTGGAAAGCTAATCGCGCAGAGATGAAATTAGTAGATCCTACAGCAGTGAGTCTTTTTGATGGGACTAAAGTTGCAAGAACTGAGCAAGTTTTTCCAGGTAGCAAGTATAGTGTTGATAGAAGTGAATCAAATGGTCTACATGAGGTTCTTAATGGAAGTTTTATGCCCAGCTACGTAGTATTAGCTGTAACAGAAACAGGAACTACATGCCGTTATGAAGGACCAGGAGTTAGTAGAGCTACGATGAGTTTAAATCAAGACACTAATAGAAAAGTGACTGGGAGAAATCGACACAGACGGAGACCATCATATTTCATTAGAGGAATTAAAGGAAGCCAAAGATAAGATGTGTAAGCAAGCAAGAGAAAATAAATTAGCACCAGATTATTAAAATGACAAATATAAAATATGCAGCACCAGTACTTCTTACACTAGCAGGTTGTGCAACACCTAGCTTAGAAGGTTATGTTAGAAGAAATGAAACCCCTTTAATGAAGAAATATCAAGAAGGTTTAAAGCATAAAGAATCTAGAGAAAAACCAGTAGGAGCTGTAAGTTTAGAAGATGTTGTTGTCCCTAAAGTAGAAAGACCAAGAGTAGAATCACAAGGATACATCGTTGTTGAAGCTAGATCAGGCACTTCTAGGTATAAAATTCTTGAAGAAGATTTACGTGAGCTAAAAAAAGCAGCAGCGTATGATTCAAAAACAGGAGAAGGTTTTGATAAAGAGAACAAAAAGTTCACAGGAAAGGATGACCCTAACAATGACAATCACGCACGATCTCTTGATAGACTATTAAGCGATGCTGATGGTAGCACTGGAGATGCAAGAGACCCAACTGGATATATTACACCAGAGGAAGTTACAGAAGTATTAGGCGGGGCCAAAAAAGAAGCATACGAGAATGCAGATAAACTAAAGTATAGAGTAAAAAAAAAAATAGATCTCGAAACCAAGGAAATTGTAGAAGAAAGAGGTCCAATTGATCCACCAAAGACAAAGACAAGTACAGACTCAGGGTATGAGCCAAAGCAAGAAACTACAAAAAAACCAAGAGAAGTATTTACTAAGCTTGCTAAGAAACCAACTGTTGAGGTGGGAGACGTAGAGGAATATCGTTTTGAGCAAAGTGCCCCACAATTCGAGGATTTAGTTAAAGCAATTGCATATTCTAGATTAGGACCAAGATATTTAGAAAGAGTTATATCCATTGATCATGAAAATAAAACCTGTTCTGCACCAAGAGATTTTACTTTAGGTTTTGAAGGAGAGAAAGGCAGAGAAAAATTTGAAGGTTTTCTTTCAAGAGCTAAAAGAACCTACGAAAGAAATAATGATGCAATGATTAAAAGAATGGATTCTCTTTGTAGAAGGAGAGCTAGAGCTGACCAAAGAAGAGGAGGAAATTAATTTTTCATTTCTTTTAATCCAAACATATATGGTTGTAAGACCGTAGGAATTTTTACCGTTCCTTTTTCTGTTTGATAATTTTCTAAGATTGCTACCATGATTCGAGAGGTTGCAAGTGCTGTGTTGTTTAAGGTATGGACTACTTCTCGTGAATTGTCGTTTTTTACAACTTTAATCCCTAACTTTCTTGCTTGATAGTCTGTGCAGTTGCTTAAAGACATTACTTCACCATAATCTTGTGTTGTTGGACGCCATACCTCTAAATCATAAGAGCGTTGTTTCCATAAACTTAAGTCTCCTGTACAGATATCTAATACTCGATAAGGGAGTTTTAGCTTTTGTAAAATTTCTTCTGAGTTTGCAAGAAGTTCATCGAAGAGGTTTTGACTTTCTTTTGGTGTGCAGAAAATAAATTGTTCTACTTTATTGAATTGATGTGTTCTCCAAAGCCCTTTTTCGTTAATGCCATGTGCACCTACTTCTTTTCTAAAACACATAGAGTAAGAAAAGTATTTTTTAGGTAAGTCTTTTTCAAGGAGTGCTTCGTTTGCATGAATTCCTAAAAGAGCGTGTTCACTGGTTCCAATAAGAGCAAGATCTTCTCCTTCTACCGAGTAGATTGTATCAGAAAATTCTTGAACATCTACTGCTGCTCCAAGGATATTTTTTCTTAGCATTAAAGGAGGTTCGACATAGGTATAGCCTTTTTGATTCATGATGTCAAGCGCAAATCTGACAAGTGCTTGGTTGAGTAAAGCTAGAGGGCCTTTTAGATAGTAAAAACCATTCCCTGCGTTGTTTGCTGAAGTCTCAAAATCTGCTAAGTTTAATGATTCACATAGTTCAACATGATTTTTGATTTTGAAAGAAAATTCAGGTTTTTTACCCCAAGTTTTGAGTTCTACGTTTTGTGAGTCGTCTTTTCCATAAGGTACTTTTTCATGCATAATATTTCCTAATTGAGATAATGCAGCATCTCTTTTTTGCAATAGTTTGTTTGCTTTTTCTTCTAGTTTTTTTATCTCGGCAACAACAGATTGCATGTCTTTGATTTTTTGCTGTGCTTGTTTTTCCTGTTTTGCTTTTTTAGCTTGATTAATTTCTTGAGAAACAGCATTACGCTGACGTTTTAGTTGTTCTACTTCTTTGAGTACTTTTTTCCATTGCTCATCAAGTTTAAGAACTTCATCTACGGTTTCTGGCTTTCTATCTCTTCGTTTTTCATTCTCTTTGATTAGCTGTGGGTTTTCTCGAACTACGTTGATATCTAACATTGCGTTAGGGAGTTTATTGGTTTATTTAAAGGTTACGAGGAGATAGCCTTCATTGTTAGCTTTATTACCACCGTGAACTTGCGAACGATACTTCTTATTTGATGATTAGTCTGTGGAGGGTGAAGCCCCTTACGGGGAGGAGCCACATGCTTATTACAACAGCGAAGAGTGAGCCTCACGTGGTAATAAGAGATCCTAGAAAGGGCTCTGTAGAAAGTCTCAATAATCTTTGTATTAGGGCACGGCGAATACCCTGATTTCAATCGTTGTTGAACTCAGTCGCCTCGGCAAGCCAGGGCGCTAATACAAAAGAAAAAGAGACTTTCTACAGAACCCCTAGAAAGATAAACCAATACATATATAAACGAAAAATGGTATTCTAGAGATAGAAAAAGAGCATGAAAGGTAAAAAAGAGTTGTATGTAGTGATAAGTTCTATATTTATTCTAGCTTTTGCTGTTTTTGTGAGTGCAGATACGGCGTATCACCAAGTAGCATGTAGTGACTGCCAGATCTATTTTGGAGAGCTAGGATATTGTTCTAACAATGTGTGTTATGTCGCAGATAATCCTCCAGCTCAAGCAGTAGAACAACCAATTGTTGACCCACAAGCAGGACAACTAGGTGTGCAACAGACTGCCCCTCAATTAGTTCAAACAGGAGCACAATTTGTAGCTACACCAGAAGTTACAACAACAGAGTTTAATGTGTTAAAACAAAGAGTTGAGACATTAGAAACGAGTTTGAATACAGTAAGTCAGAAATTAAATACCATTGAAACGGGCATAAGCTCAGTACAAAATTCTGTAAATCAGCTAGCACAAGTATCTCAATCAGTTCAAAGCCAACAGCAACAAGTAACATCTTTACAACAAGAAGTTAATGGAATTGCTACCGGGCTTGCTGGATTACAAGTAGAAGTGGAAAGTACAAAAGAAAATTTGAACACTATTGAAGAACGAGTTGATTCTACAAAGTCTTCATCTAAAGCATTAGGGTATGGGTTATTGATTTTATTAGTTGCCGGAATTGGAGGAGGAGTATTTTACTTTTTGAATAAAAGAGATTCAGGAATTGAGGTAAATGACGAAATTCTCATGTATATTACCAAGCACATCAAAGCAGGAAAGAAGTTTCCTGAGATAAAAAAGAATCTACTTAAAGCAGGTTGGAGCAGTAAAGATATCGAGAGTGCATATAAGGTTACGATGAAAAAGAATTATGAGAAGTACTCTAAGAAAAAAAAGAAACATACGTCATTTACAGGAGATAGAAATAAGATGGTGTTTTTAGCTGCATTTAGTATTCTAATTATCGTGGGATCATTATTTATTTTGCGTGGTGTGACTGTCGGAAATGCAATTGCTGTAAGGTACCCAAACCAAGCGTCTTTTGCCTTAGCTGTTGAGAATAGATTAACATATGTAAGTACAGCCAACCCTTATTCCACACATATCCAAATGGGAAGTTTTTGTGTCGAAGTACATGACGGAAATAAGACTGTTTCATTTAATGTAACAAAGCAAGGCGGTTCAAGGACAATTGAAGAAGTACCTGTTGATTGTAAAGATAATCCAAGTTATGATGCCTCTGTTATGTTTGCCACATGGAGAGGATTTGATTTAACAACTGCAGATATGAGCTGTAGTAATATTGCAAACAAGCATCTAGAGCATTTTGTGGTTTTACCTTCTAAGTATGTGTTGCCTGGTTTTATAAAGAACCCTGTACGAGATTATTCTCCTTTTTGTAGCGCACTTGCCGTTTGTTTAAGTCCTGCTGAGTTAGGACAATTAGGGTGTCCCATACAAACTGTTAGCTCTTAGGAGATGATATCTTCTTGACTAAAACCAGTTTTGCGCAAATGAATGTAGAGGGGAGCTAGTTCTATTTCAAAATCTCTTGGACTCCTATTAAGTAAGTCTGCCACCAGTCCAAAGGAGATTGCTTCTTCAAGACCACACAGAATTATCCCAATATTTACGTATTATTGGATTTTCACTTAAATTTTCAACTAAAGAAGAATCAGCTTTGGGAGTAGCAAGAAAAGAAATCCCTCTATAATCAAAATCAGGATTCCCAATACAGAATTCATCAATTGCAGCAAGAAGAGGATATCTTTCAGTTAAAAAAGAATAGATTGCTTTTTCAAAACTAATCAAAAGTAGACGTCTTCTTTTTTCTGAGAGATGGGCAATATCCTCTAGTCGACAACTACGAGCCAACTCTTCTCTTTTTTTATGCACTGCATCTTCCATGCCTTCGTAACGAGGCAATTCAACCGTCTGAGGAAGTTTGAGATAAAGATTATTAAAATCAGCCATAGATTGAATTTCAATGACATAAGCCACATTTTCTGGATTTGAATCGGAATATTCCATAAACTGCTAAAAAGAAATCTTTTTAAAATAGTTTTGACCAAAAAATAATCTAATCAAAATCAACAACTGATTCTCGTAAATCAAAATCAAAGCGTGCTTTGAATTCGTTTGCTAAGACGGTATCTTCTTCTTTAAGATAATCGTGAATGCCTCTGCTAAAGCAATGAGCACACAAAGCCATGGTCTGATGGCAAGAGATACATGTAGTAGAACCAGACATCTTAAAGCCAAGTATATTTTGTGCTAAATCTGGCCTTGTTTCTTGCACCATTACACGCATTTCATTAGCTAAACAGTCTGGACAAACAGGGTTTGTAATCGCATGATCACATTCAATGCACCTACTTTCTACCATTGTTAAGGACATAAAGAGATAGTTAGATATTAACTATATATAGTTTGACTATAAGACATATATGGGGTATATGCCTAAATATAGAATAAGGCAGTATCGACGTAAAGTAGCTCAAAATGGACATAATTACAAATGAAATGTTTCTTTAATCCAGAAAAACAAAACTACACCTAAGAAAGCTAAAGGGAATGCATTGGAGAGTATTGTTTGTAACATGTTCTTATGGTTGGGAAAAAGAAAAAAAACAATGCAGGGCCCCAAAGAGGGGGTGAGGGTGGTAGAATTCTATGGAGCCCACGCATGATTATGAGAGCTGCCAAAAGCTTTGGCAGCAGTGTTGTGGATATTGACCTCTTTTTCCCACTTTTGTTAGCAAAGTAGTACATGTATATAAATGTTACTATTTTGTATACTGGTTGGCTATTTGTGGGATTGTGTGGTTTGAGTAGATTGAACGGGAGAATTGGTTTTAGAAAAGAAATAGAGGAAAATAAAGGAATAAGGTAAGTTTGAGAATTATTCAAAATATAAAATAACTGCTGGATGAAGTTGCAGCCCTTGTATTTGCTCTCGAGAAAGCCATTTATATGCAGAATGGTCTGTGCTTAGAGTTATTTCCCCAGAAATTAGCGTAGGTATAAAGAAGTGAAAGATGACATTATGTTTTTTATCTGAATATTGTTTTGTTTTGACTTCATTTCCCGGAATGATAGCTAAAGAAGTTTCTTCTTGCGTTTCACGGATAACAGCCTGCGTAGGTGTTTCTCCAGTATCATGTTTTCCCCCAGGAAAATCCCACAAATCAGGATAACTTTTAGAATGAGTTGCTCGTTTTAGAAGAAGATATTTGTTACCTTTTTGAATTACTGCTTTAGATACTTCAATCATATTAGAATAAAAGAAAGTTTTAGATTTAAAATTTATGGTTATTATCGGCTTCATCCGGAAAGGAGGCTTCTGTATACTGGCGCCCTGACAGAGTCGAGGCGCATGACGCACTAATTGAAGATAAATCCAATAAGCGTCATAATGGGCGCCGTGCCCCAGTATACATTTTTACTCCTTTCCGGACAGAGCCGTTATTATCTAAAAAACTGTGAAATAAGTTTCTCATAATCCTTAGACACAATCAATCCTTCTCGTGGAAAGCAGTCGTAATAATTTT
The DNA here is from genome assembly GCA_964344285.1 of uncultured Methanosarcinales archaeon. Taxonomy (GTDB): domain Archaea; phylum Nanobdellota; class Nanobdellia; order Woesearchaeales; family GW2011-AR9; genus CAYFMM01. The sequence continues at coordinate 172,154 of CAYFMM010000002.1, forward strand.
TCCAGGCAAAGCGTTCGTCTAAGTAAATAACTGCTCCTTTGTCTGTTTCACTTCGAATACATCTACCTGCGGATTGAAAGCATTTGGACATTGCAGGGTAAATATAACCATAGTCCCATCCTTTATTGAATTTAGTGTCGTAGTAACGGATAATTTCTTTGGTTTTAAGACTGGGTTTTGCTAAAGGCAGGCCAACGACAACTACGCCATTGAGTAGGTCTCCTGGAAAGTCAACGCCTTCTGCAAAGTTTGCACCAGTTACTGCTAAAAGAACACCACCTTGTGCTTTGTGTTGTTTGAATTGATGTAAAAAGAGTTCTTTTTCTTCTTTTGTCATTGATTGTTTTTCAAAGAATAGTTTTTTTTCGGATTTGATAAAATAACTAACTTTATCTCGAACGTAGTAGGAAGGAAAAAAGATTGCAACATTTCCTGGAATTAAAGAGGCCATGTGTTGAGTATATCCTGCAATTCTTTGATACATACTATCGTTTCGTACACTGTATTTTGTTGATGTTTGTGGCAAGATTAAAGAGAGTTTATTTTCTGGTGGGAAGGGAGAAGGATATTCTTTTGTTATCCCTTGTTGTATGCCTAAAAGGTCTTTGTACATGAAGGTTGGATTTAGTGTTCCACTCATAACAATTCCTTGATGAACTTTAGAAAAAATGTCTTTTGTGGCAATTGAAGGGTCTAGACAGGAATAGCTAAGAACAAGCATACTCCCTTGAGAGGAAGGTTGCTCTGCAAGAATTCTACTAAAGCCTGTTTCTTCTTCTCTCCACGCTGTGAGAAAAGAGCTGATACCACCAAGATAACTTTTACGTTGTTTTTTTCTTACTTCATCTGCTGCAAGCTCTAGTTCATCAATGAGGGTGTCGTAGTTTACAATTGCCCTAACTTCATCCATGAAATTTTCTCGCTGAATAAGAGATTCTTTTTCTTTTTGAAATTGTGAGCTGTTTGTAAGGTCGTTTAAAATTCGCATTAATTCTTGAATCCAGACAATAAGCCCATTGTAGTGGAATTTTTTTGCTTCAACTACTGCGTTTTTGAGCATGTTTGAAGTCAGGTTGCTACTAAGCATATCCATTACTCTGCTGGGAAGGTTGTGCCCCTCATCCACTACAACGATAATGTCTTCCATTACAAGTTCTAGTTTTTGAAAGAGAGTTGATTGAACGTAAGGGTTAAAGAGATAGTAATAGTCTCCAATGAAAACTGTTGCTTTTTTTGCTAGAGCAAGTGAGATTTCGTAACTGCACATGGATTTTTCTTTGCTTAAAGAGATAAGTTCTTCGTTATGCATTGGTTTTGCACTGTGAAGTTCTGAGACAAAGGCTTTTGCTTCTACAGTCAAATCTTTTTTTGTTTTTACTTTGTTGTAAAATTCACATTCTCCTTTTTCTACAACTGTTTTACAGTATTCGTTAAAGTCATTGCCAAAGAGTCCTGCTACTTCTTGGTTGCACATCCAGCGTTTTCCAATAAGGTCAACACAAGAGATGTTGTTTCCTGTTTTTTCTTTGATAAGTTGTAGGGTTTTGACTGCAATTTGATGTTGCGTGTGCCTGTTTGTTAAAAAGAAAACTTTTTTGTTATGTTTTTGTGCTTGTGCTATTGCAACAGAAAGAGCACTTGCTGTTTTTCCAAGACCCGTTGGTGCATGTGCAAGAAGGATTTTATTTTCTTCAAATGCAGTTTCTATGTCTTCGATAAGTTCCTTTTGTGCAGGACGAATTGTTTTGTGTGGGAATAGATCTTGTACGTCCTTTGAAACCATGTAATTTGGTAAAGGGAATTACTTAAAAAGATTAGGGTTGTGGAGAGGAGAGGAATGAGAAAAAATCAAGCAACTATCAAGCAACTAAATTCAAATCATCTACTAAAGAGACTAAATCCTCCTCTGAATTAATGTGTCTTTCATAGGTAGCTACCATAGCTGTCCCCATCACGCCAATTTTGACATCCCGTCTAAGTCCTCTCGAATCTAGTACATCCATTCTCTCCCTTAAACAATTAAAGGTGCTTAATCGATAGTCTGGAGAATCAATTGCCCTGTTATGAGAATTAAAATCAGGATGTAAATAAGCAGTTAAAGTGATTCTGCCAATTGTTCCTTCTCCGCTATTAACATCTAGCCCAACGCGAACAGGATCAAAAGCATATCTTGAACAGTCAACCCCCTTCCCTTCACGATAAAATTCAGTAAGTTCTTCCAAAGCTAACTCTTTTCCGTAATGTATCATTTTTCTATCTCCCACCAATTAAACCATTTGATAGAAACAAGACCCGTTCTAATTATAAAACTTAATTCTCCAAATTTGGAGGATAAAAACAAAAGTATTAAATACTCACAAAACACACAACAACCATGAATACACAAATTCTTAAAGACATTGGATTGAGTAATGCAGAAATTAAAGTATATCTTGCATTGTTGGAATTGGGAACTTCTACAGCAGGACCTATTTTAGAAAAGTCAGGATTGCAAAATTCTGTTGTGCATATGACCTTAAACAAGCTTATAGAAAGAGGGTTTGTTACCTTTGTAAAAGAGGGCAAGAGAAATCATTATCAAGCAGCAAATCCAAAACATATTATTGATTTTATTAACGACAAAAAGGAACGCTTTGAAGAAATTTTACCAGAATTACTCTTAAAACAACAGCAAGCAAAAGAAAAGCCAGAGATTATTACCTTTAGAGGAATTAAAGGGATTAAAGAATTGTTGTTAGAGTTGTTAGAAGCAAGTGGAAAAGAACACCATACGTTTGGTTCTACTGCAAAATCATTAATGTTAGGTGATGCATGGTGGGTTAGTTATCATAAAAAAAGATCACAAAAAGGGATTAAAGCTAAATTATTATTTAACAAATCTCTTGCACATTGGAAAGCAGAAAAAAAATATCCAAAGTCAGAAGTACGATATACAAAAGCAGGATTTGAGCCATTAACAGAAACAATCATCAGAGGAGATAAGATTGGCGTGATTATTTGGAGTGATAAACCATTAGGTGTAATTATTAATCAACAAGAAGCTGCTGAGTCGTATGATAAGTTTTTTCAATTAATGTGGAATTCTGCAGCTATATAACATCAAACTTTTCTCGTAGCCCCTCAATTTGACCATAATTTAAATTTTTGATAATGACTTTTAGTTTGAGACTAAATTCTTCAGCATGAGAGTACAGTTCATCTGCAATCTCTTGCGTAATATTATCTTTTTCTGATGTTACGTAATATTGTTTGTCAATACGTTCTTTTTTTGCATCAGAGATCAGTTTGTATAGCTCATCACTGCCAAATAATAGTTTTATAAGAAGAATTGAACCTCCATGGTTTTCACATTTAATTCCTGTGCCAAACAGTAATCCAAGAAGTAGGTTATACATTGCATAGTAAGACATACTAATTGAATTTTCAAAGAGTTGATTTTGTAATAGAAGTTTTGCTGACTTTAAGCAATCATTAGATTTTTGTGCATAGGAATTACAGATGTCTTGTGATGGTTCAACTAATTCAAGCTTCTTTTCTTTTTTTAGTTTTTGAAGAAAGTTGTTCATAAAACACCTCAACTCCCTTTAAAATAACATGGTCCTTTATAATTTCTTTGATTAGAGGGGAAGTCGTATCAAATGATCCAATTTTTACGTTAATTTTTGAGTGAATTTCCTCAATGACTTTTTTAGTAGCCCTACTTTTGGTCTCGACATAGACATCAATATCACTTTGTTTTTTTGCAAGCCCTTTGGCATGTGAACCAAAAAGAACAACTAATTTTTCGCCAGTACTTTGTAAGATTTCCTCAATTAAAATCCCTAATTCAGGATTTTTTTTTAATAATGTAATACGTTTGTGTAATTCTGCTTGTTGAATGTATGTTTTTGCAGTTAAATTTTGTTTAAGAAAAAATATTTTGTTTTTACCTTCAACTCGAGCATCAACTACATTAGCTTGTTTTAATGTGTTTAGTTTTCGTAGGATTGTGGAATGAGATTCACGTAGTTTTTGAGCAATACCTCTAATGTGGAGGTTTGATTTTAGCAATTGAAGTACTATGTTCAATGCAATGTTGTCTCTTTTTTGAACCATATGTATCAAAAATGAACCATTTTATATAAAGATTTTGGTGTGAATAAGTTGTAAGAAAGAAGTTTAATGAAATAGGTTGTTAAAGATGAAATTATAGGGATATTGACTTGATTTTTATGTCAGATCTAGCACATATATCCCATAGAAACCTTTAAATAAAACCATATTCTCGAAAGTAATGGTTAGAGTGAATAAATGTTTAAATATACCTATCCGACCCAATATTTTCAAGAGGGAAAGGTAGAGTTTGGGGGTGTTACCTTGAATAAAAACAAAGCGATTTTCGACGTATTTTTTAGAGAAAAACCGGCGATGATGTTGGTAGAGTTAAAGAACGCAAATGCAAGTGTTTATGCATCTGTTCTAGCAAAGCAAATTGACTGCACGTATTCCCACGTTGTAAAGATTTTACAGGAAATGCAAAAAGCTGATTTGATAAATTTTAAGAAAGAAGGAAGACTTAAACTTTTAGAGTTAACAAAGAAAGGAAACGAGATTGCTTCTAATATTGAAAGTATTAAAACAATGCTCTAAGGAGCTTGTATTTTTTTTATTTCTATAATACGTTTTAAAGAGTTCTAAGAATTATTTGAAAAAAATTAAAAGAAAAAAGTTGCACATTAAATAACCAGTGAGGTTATTTATGCCACAATATGCTGAGTTAAGAAAGCACTAGTGCTTTTTCAGCATATTTAGGCATCTATTCGATGTACATCTTAAGTCTGTTCATATCTAATTGCCAGTCAGCAGGTAATTTTTTAGATTTTTTGTAGTACCCAATTAGTCTTCGTAATTTAGAAGATGTTAATTGTACACCACGCAGAGCTGTTTTGTCCTGTCTGTTTTTTTCAAAGTGTGTTTTTACTGCAATTAATTTTTTGATTAAGTTTAGTAAATCTTCAGGTAATTTAGTTGCTACCTTGTTATCTTGTAGGATTGCAGTAATTTTTTTGCTTGCAATTGCTTTTACATTTCCTACACCGTAGTTGTCACGTAAGATCATTCCAATTTCACTGGAACTTTTTCCTGCTTTTGCGTATTTTAAGATTAATTTCTCTACTTCGTTTGCTTTAAATGGAGCCCATGTTGGAACTGCTTTAATTGGTTTTGAGCTGCCACTTTTTCCTTTATCTCTACTATGCATTCTTGCCATTTTAGTGTTTCCTCTGTTAATAGTCTTTTCAAGTGAGAATAAGATTAATGTCTTTTCTCCAGAACAGGTAAGCAATCTTATGAGAACCGACCTGCCTCTTGAATAGGAGTTAATAAGAGGATCTCTTTAAAAAGATTGTGGTGAGATTAGGCTTCTCTTGCTTTTTGGATTAAGTCTTTAAACATCTTATAATAAGGCTCTAACTCCTGTTTACAGATATCCAAAGTAAGCACATTATATTTTTCTTCTAATTTAAACTCAACTTGATCAAGGATTTTATTAAAATCACTCTCCCTTAAAGATAGTACCTTAAAAAATTGAAAGACTCCTTTTGGAGTTAAAAATCTGTAGCAGTCAGCATTAGCACAGATTTCAGCTTCTTTATACTTGTACTCAACAGTTCCATGATGAGCTTCCACACAATTGATTATATTCTCTTTTGTTAGGGAATCAAGTTCAAATTGATTTAGAAATTCTTTTGTTGCGTCAACTCCAGCAACAACATGATCTTTTCCTTGTTTTCGAGATTCTCCAAGTTTAATATCCATTAAGATTGTTCCAAGCATTACTATTTCTTTATTTGCTCCAAGTTTATCTGCCAGTTCTTGACCTACTTGGTTAGAGATATCCCAAAGCTCTTTTGCAGGGATTTTATTGAGTTCGATTTCACTTAAAGCCCATTCTTTTGCTTTTTGAATTAAGTCTTGCATGAAGGAGGAAAAGAAGAGAGGATTATAAAAACCCTTCTAACAACACCTTTGTGTTAACGAAACATTTATTAAACTAAAATATATTGTTTAAGTATAAAGAGGCGACCATTATGTTTCAACACCAAGCAAAACCGCATCCACATCACACCATGAGGTTCTATATTGTGATGATCACATTGATTGTGGTAGGAATTTTTTTAGTTCTTGTTATGAATGGAAACACAGATTTGACAAGTGCGGCAGTGTTTGGTGCTGAAGAAAAAAGCAATGATTATTTTGTGATTAATAGTGATTTTGAGGATACAGAAACAGTTGCCAAAAAGGTTAAGGAGACTGTGAGTAAAGATTCTGCAAAGGAAACAAAAAAAAGTAACGGTAATGAAATCCCATTCTCGTTAACATTTAGTCAGATTCCTTTTAAGATTGACAGACAAGTGACTGTAGATGATATGACATTAGGGTTTACTGATGAAAAAGCTACAATTAAGGTTAATGGAGACCGATTAGAGTTAAGTAAGCAGGATGCAATTCCGTTAAAAGTTGTTGATTTTAAAGGAAAGATGACTTTTGAAGGAGGGATTATTTCTTTAGACGGTGAGGCTAAGAGATTGGAAGTAAATAATGTGGCGTTATCATCTGATGGTAAGATTGAATTGTTTATTGATGAATTACATTATCAAACACTTGGCATTAGTAATATTGCACTTAGTTCTTTGGAATTAAAAGATGGAAATGGAGAAGTAGTTGTTGAGAGTAAGTTAACATATTCCTTGCAAGGAGAACAGGTTGACGTAGAAGACTTTGATGGTTCTTTAGACATTGATAGAAGTGCTGAGTTACCGTTGAGTCTTTCTGGAATGGTTGGAAGTATTAGTGTAAGTGGCAGTGAGCTAAACTGGGATTTAAGATAAATTAATTTTAAAAGCTCCAAGACCGAGGTCTTTTTCGGATTATTTTTTCTCCTTGAAGTTCATCCTTTCTGAGTACAAGAATTACTGGAGAGGGATATTCGAAAACATCCCAAATTTTGGAAGCATCTTTAGGAAGAAGAGACAGCCCAAAATATCTTATGGAAGCTAAGGCATCATGTTCCTTATATTGGATTTTGATCCCTGAAGGAAACATTGTCGCATAAAACAAAGATTCAAGGCTATACATTGCAGTAATCTCACCTGAAACAAGCAAAGTAGATTCCTCGTATTTGTTATCTAAGATTTTTTTAGACGCGTCCCCCATAATAGTGTTTCCAAATGGATCACATATTTGATAGGCAAATCCTAACTCACTGGTGTATAAATCAGGCTCAGAAGATTCAAAGATTTCAGAGATATCACAAGGTTTAAACCTTGAGCTTTTAGAAGGACCAATTAAATGATTAAATGTCACAAAGATTAAGAGACAGCCAGATATTTAAATGTTTTAGAAGATAAGCTTTTATATTTCCTTTTTTTGAATAAAGACATGATTATTTATTTGATTAGACACGGTGAGACTACAGGAGATATCGAAGGGCGTTTTGGAGGAGATTATGATGATCATCTTACGAATACAGGAAAAGAGCAATGCAAGGAGTTAGCACAGGATTTAGTTGGTAAGGAAATCGAGACAATTATTTCTAGCCCTAGAATTAGAGCAAGAGAGACAGCAGAGATTGTGCAAAAAGTGTTACAAATTCCAATAGAAGAGATTAATGATTTACGAGAGCGAAATAATTATGGCGTTCTTAGTGGATTAACAGAAAAAGAGAGCTTAGAGCGATTTCCAGAGGATTTGGCAAAGTTAAAAGTAAATAAAGTGCACCATAATATCCAAGATTCTGAGAGTTATGCCGATACTAAAAGAAGGGCATTAGAAGTGTTTGAACATATTGTTGGAAAGGAGCGTAAAGTTGTTGCGGTGATTTCCCATGGAGGAATTATTAGCACGTATGTGAGAGAAACATTCGGTAAAGAGACAAAGTTAGGCGATTGTGCAATTTTAAAAATTGATACAGAGAATAAGAGTATTGCGTGTGTGAAGAGATCAAAGCTAAATTAATACAATCCTTTTTTCACTAATTCTTCTTTTTTTGCTTCACGTCTAAGAGGTGCATATTTGTCATCTAAAGAAAATTTTGGCGGCCTTGGAAAAAAAGTTTTTGTATGACATTCATCCTGTAAAGTGTATTTTTTACATACAGGACATTGCAGAATGTGTTCACTCATTTTTCTCTCTTTCAAAAGTTGCAGTAGACAGTTTGTCGTTAAATTTGTCAAGGATAGTTTGTACTGATTTTAGATTCTTTTCAGCAGGTTTGTACTCAAAGTCTTCAATTACTAATTTGTACCTTCCTGCACCCAAATAAAATAAAGAGAGTGTTTCAGAGACTTTTTCAATTGCAGTAAGGGTCTTTTTGATTTTTTCTACTCCTTGTGAATCATATGTTTTAATTACAATTTCCCCTTCGATTGTGATTTTTTTAGGTTTGAATTTGTCAAGGACTGCTTCGCTTAGCTCAGCTGCTAATTTTTTATCTAAACCTAATTTTTCAAATGTAGTGTGACCTTCTACAACCTCCATAAATGCTTCAAAAATTAAATCGTATTCTTTGAATAATTTTGTAGAAATTTTATCATATAAGTCTTCAAATTTTGTGTTAAGTTTTTTTGCTAGGTTTTTAATTAAAGATTCTGCTTTGTTTTCTTGCTTTACTTCTTCGAGCTTTTCTCTTCTTTGATTAGAGTTAACTCTTCGTAAAGATAAGTCAATATGACCTTTTTCTTGATCAATCCTTAGAATTTTACAGACAATTTGTCTGCCTTCACTTACATAGTCACGTAGGTTTCTAATTCTTCCTGGAGAGACTTCAGAGATATGTACAATTCCTGATCTGCGTTCGTATTCTAAAAGATCTACAAATACTGAGTTAGGGTAGATTTTAGTAACTTTACATAGAACTATATCGTCTACATCAGGATATCCTTTGTGTTTACGTAACATAGCTATAGTTTCAAAGAAGGTTCTTTATAAATGTTTGTGGTAAGAAAAAGAGATTAAAAGAGAAAAAATTTATTCAAGCACTTCTAGCACTCTTGCAGAAATTTGAGATTTTCCGCCACTTGATGTTGCAAGTTGCTTTCCGCATACTAGGCATTTCATTTCTGAGCTTGCACTGCCAAAAATAATCTGTTCGTTTTTACACTCTGTGCAACGAACTTTAATGAATTTACTACGTGTTTCCATTTTAGATGAACTCCACTCTTTTTGCCCTAATACCTGCTGATTGTGAAGATGCTTTTTTACAAGTAGAGCATGTGTAACGTAAGTCTGTTTTTTTAGTCGCTTTTGCTCCTGTACGTTTGAATTTAGTTACAGCGGGTTTAGAATATCTTCCAAGTCCACCGACACCACGCGCTACGCCTCTTTTACGAGCTCTATACTTTGAACCTCGACTTAAAGAACTAGCTGTTTTCTTTTTGTTTTGAGCAACTTTGTGATCTGTATGTGTTTTACAATTTCTACACAATCTTTTCATTGATTTTGGGATTTTCATTTTCAAAAATGTCGTTAATTTGTTTATATTGGCTGAGAATGAGGGTTATTTATAAAGATTTCTGATAAATGGGCTCTGTAGAAAATCTCTTTTTCTTTTGTATTAGCGCCCTGGCTTGCCGAGGCGACTGAGTTCAACAACGATTGAACTCAGGGTATTCGCCGTGCTCTAATACAAAGATTATTGAGACTTTCTACAGAGCCTGATAAATGGGAATAATAATAGAGAGGATTAGAGTAGGCTTAGTTCTCCTGTCAGTGCATTAATTTCTTCCTCTTGAGCTGGACCTATACCAACACAGGTTTTTGTTCCTGGAGCAATTACAGTTCTGCCAGCATCTGTAATTAAGGAAGCAGGAATACCATCATCTTTTGCGAGTTGGAAATATTTAATGAGTTCTTTTTCATCCTTTACCTTAAGAACAATTTTTGCCATCCCTTCTTGTCGCCATGCTTTGACTTCTGCATCATCTGCTTTGAAAACAGCTTCTACTGAGGCATGTGAACATTGAGCACAGGCTTTACCTTTGGGGAGCTTTAAGTCTTGTCTAATTAGAATTACTTGTTTATATGACATAAGAATTAAGAAATGATAAAGATAGAAAAATGTTTCTATTTACAGAGAGGTTCGTATCCATCCCCAATTTTAGCCTATCTACAACTTTATCCTGTGCTTTTTTAAAATCAGACTCATTATTCGAAGAAGTTACTCCATACTCCATGATTCCAGGGGTCGTAGCAATTGAATCTTTTATTAGTTGAACATTCCCATCGGTTACAAAATCATTATAGTCTTCAGCTAATGTAACTTTCATCTCTTCACAAGTATCGATACGACCTTCAATATCCTTGCCTTCTGCGGTTAATACACTTGTTTGAAGTTGATATGAACGAATTTCATCTAATCTTTTTTCGAAGCCCTTAAGAATATTGTCAGTTGTTTTTTTGTAAAGGCTAACTGTAGCTTGAGGACCTTCATACTTTACTGTAGCACAGCCTAAATTCATTCCCAAAGCAAGTGCAGGTGCTAATAATTTAGTTAAGTATCCCATTTTAGTTTTTCCATTGAGTGTGGAATAAATCATTGAAGTAGTTTACAAAGTGAGGTGCTTCTACCCAAACTGCACAATCATAGCTTTTGTGTACATTTTTGTCGTCTGTTAAGAATAAAAGCATTTCTTTGTTGTCTACAATACAAAATCTTGCATTGTTGTTTTTAGCTTCTTTAACATTTGCAATCTTTGTAAAGTTTTGTACTGTTTCTTTGTTAGAATCTTTTGGTACTACTACTTTGATATCAACTCCTGCTTTTGCAGCTTTTTTTAGAGGGTTAATTAAGAGTTCGTATTTTCTGTCAACACCGTCTTTAGAAACCATTAAGGTGATTGATTTTTTAGCATTTTTCACCATAGAAGTTAAGTGTTCGTGTACTTTTTCTCTACCTCTAAAGGAACCAGATTTATCAGTTGGGTCTACTAACTTTACCCCTTCGTTATGAAGTGTATTTAACTCTTCTAAAACGTCAGATTCTTTTAATTGTGATAATGCCTTGTTTTTTTGTTCAGCTTCTTCAACAACCTTCTTTTTAACTCTTTCAACTACTTCAGCTGGAGGAACTGCTAAGTATTTGATTGGTTTACCGATTTTTACGACAATAAAACCTTTCTTTTCTAAGGATTCTAAAACATCGTATGCTCTTGAACGAGGTACGTTAGAAATATCTGATAATTCTCCTGCTGTTGAAACGCCTCTACTGAGTAGAGCAATCCATAGTTTACTCTCATAAGAGTTAAGACCAAAGTCTTTTAGTTTGTTGATAAAGTTTTTTTGAACGATCATAGTGTGATTCCTCCGACTATCTACTATCACCTTTCACCAGAAACCTTTTTTTTGATACTAATTATTTGATATGAGTGGTAAAAAGAGAGTTATTTATAAATGTTTTGTAAGTTAGTACTAATTAGTAGTACTTTCTCCCTCGTCTACCGTAAACAGACGAGAGTCATTTACCTTGAATAAACGAATTCTTGCTCCTGCATCTAACCAACCGTGAGCATAATTGAGCGCTGCAAATGCAAGGACCATATCTTGTTTTTCTTTAAAGAAGAACTGAGCGTCGTTATAATAAGACTGAGCCATCATTAAGAAATCTTGCGCTTGCTCAATTCTTGTTTCATCTAATGCTACCTTTGCCTTGTCTAGTGCTTCTTTAGAGACTTGAAAGTATTTGTCAAGTTTTTCTTGGGTGATTGTGTTGTGCATAACGAGACTTTATTGTTGTGTTTATTTAAGTGTTTTTGTGTTTGTTTTAGACACCACGTGAGGCTCACTCCTCGATGTTATAATAAGAGTGTGGGTCCGTCCCGGATGGAGCATCCCCTCCCACAATCAAGGTCCAAATGGAATATACCGTTCGCAAGTTCACGGCGGTGTCTAAAAATTATCTTAAGAAGGTTAAGTAGAGAATAAAAGTATTAAAAAAATAAAAAATTTATTGTGCTTCTTTACCAGGACGCTTTACAGTAATTGGTAAAACTCCTTCTTGGAATTCACGCATTGCAATTTCAATTACGTCGTAGTGGATTTTGTCTAATTCTTTGTCTTCCATTTTTACAAGGAAAGGTGCTCCCATAGAAAGCTGTAAAGCTCGTGAGCCAATCATCCGTGCTACTTCGTATTTGGTGTAATCGTTTGCTTCCATTTTATTGCGCTCCGTTTATTTTTTCACGTAAGAAGTTTGCTTTGTCTAACGCAATGGTCACCATATTCTCAATTTCTTCTAAGGATAATGGACCGTCTCCGCCTTTTTGCATTGCCGAGATTGTGCCGTTCTTATCAGAAGCTACAGTAAGTCTTGCTTCGTAAGCTTCTTCTTCTTCGCGTGTTGGATCTACTAAGAGTTGATTGTTTACTTTGTAGACGGTTACGGAAACTGGTTCCTTTACTAAAGGAAGTTTTTGGTCTGTTTTTTCCTTGTAATTAATTGCTCCTGTCTCGGGATCTACTACTGGGAATCGTGCAGCTTTGAGTGCTGTTAAAACAGCTAAACCTGCAGCATCAGATAAGTTTCCATCGTCGTTAATTGTAATGATGTCAACTCCAACAAACCATGCTTTTTCACCTGGTGTCACACAGAGTTTTTTCATGTCAATTGCTTTTGCTTCACGAATACCCCTGTCTGTTACTCTTGCTAATTCGATAGCTTTAATTTGCGGTGGTCCTGGTTCGTATTCTGGACTAGATAAAGGAACCAACTCAGCATTTACCATAATTCCACCTTCATCAGGTGTGTCATTGTATGGTTTTTCTAAGGATAGTTTTACACCAGCCATTACTTCAGTTTTACCAATTTTCACGTGAGCAGAACCTTCAGCGGTCCAAGATACTTCTGTGCTTAAGGTGATAGGTTCTCTGTAGTCTGTTAGAGCTCTACCATCTAGACGTTTGCCTTGTGCTGCAAGTTCTTTGATTGTTTTTGTGTTTGCGATAATCATTGTGTATTCTCCATGGAATAACTCTCTTTGAGAGCTTTCATTTGTACTTCGTACACTTTTTGTGTCGCTGTTTTTGCCATCTCAAGTGATTTCATTAAGTCTTCTTTGGAGATTTCACCATCCATTTGAAGAAGTGTGATCTCTTGAGAATTGTGTGTCATTGCCACTGGAATGTCAGATACTGCTGCAGGGTATGCTTCTTCGTTGTACGTTAAGTCTGCACATACTAAGCCGTCAACTTGACCAACTGCTACTGAGCTAATCATATCTTTCATAGGAATGCCAGCATCTGCAAGTGCCATTGCTGCTGCTGAAATTGCTGCACATCGTGTTCCTGCGTCTGTTTGAGGTAGTTCTACAAATACGTCTACTACAGAGTTAGGGAATGCAGTTAAGTCAACAACTGGTTCGAGTGCTTTAGTCATTACGTGTGCAATTTCTTGTGCTCTTCTGCTTGAACCGGGTCTAATTCTTTCGCCAGAACCAGAAAATGGCATCATGCTGTAATGGCACCGTAATTTTCCTTTTTTAGGGTCAGCTAAGAATCTTGGATAAATTTCTCTTGGGCCATATACTGCTGCAATTGCCCATGTTTTTCCAATTTTAAGAGATGCTGAGCCTGCTGCGTTTGGCACTACTTTTGTCTTTGCTTCCATTGGACGAAGCTCATCTACTTTTCTTCCGTCTGCTCTTTGTGTGTATCCCATTTTATTGTGCACCTCCTTGTTCAAGGTGTGCCTTGATTTTGTCTGTTAAACCAGATAAGTGAGACTGAGCTTCAATCATTTTGATTACTTCTTTTGCCTTTTGTTCACCTTCTGGTGTTCCTTTGATCCAGATAAAGCCATTTTGACCAACTGTGATTTCACATTTAGTGTGGTCTTTAATCATGCCAATCATGCTTGCTTTTTTACCAATTACCCGTGGTACTTTTTGACAGTTGATGCTGATGATTCTACCGCCTTCAATTTTCTTTAATCCCGGTTCTTTCATGGTAACGTCAATTAAATTTTGAGAGGTTACATTGGTGATAGTTACAATTAAGTAATCATCAATTGCAATAATTTCGCTTAAGTCTTCTTGTTTTTTTACAAATCTTGTTGTTGCATCACGTACATTAAGCATTGCTGGATAGGCAGTTCCTGTTTGAACTCTCCATCCGCTCATTGTGATGTCAAAGACTTTTACAATGATCTTATCACCTACTTTCGGAACATATGGACCTGAAAGTGCAGTTACTTTGATTACTCTACCTGATGCTGAGGTTAGTCCTAGCACTTTGGAGTAAATTTTTTCATTTTCACGATATGTGTTATCTCCTGGAAGAAAATCCATGCCTTGTGCCAGTGTCTCTCCAGGTATTACGACACTTCGCTCGGCTGCTAACATATTACTCATTTTTGTTATTATTTCGTGCGTTTCTTGTATACTCACAGCACGAAATCCTCCGTATTTATCTCTAGCACGGTAAATTAGAGTGGTATTTAAAAATGTTTTGGGTGGGAAATTGAGCTTAGAAAGATGGTTTTTTGAAATTAGACAGAGCAGATCCGAGAAAGCATCCTTAAGTCATGCTCTTTTGCTACGGTAAGGCGAGAATCTTGTACTTGAGGGTAAGATCTTGCCATATTAAAATCAAAAAGATAAGGACGACCATCTTCTCCCAGAAGCACATTTTGTGGAGTTAGGTCAATAATTGCAACCCCTGCCCCATGGATTTCTTCGATTAAAGATAACAGAGAGGGGAGATGTTGACTTCTTTCTTCTCTTGATAATTCTGTAAAAGGCACACCAGGGACATATTCTTTGAGAATTGTTCTAAAACCTAATACTTCCCCATAATCTCTTTTTAGATTTGCAACTCTTGAAACCGAAGATAATTGTTGGAGTGCTAGTGCCTCTGATTCAATTTCCCTGGGATGAGCTCTTGTTTTTAAGACGTATAAAGAGTCCTGGCTTGACACTAAGGCAGTTCCTGGTTTGTAGATTTGCTCAAGAGTTAGGCCAAGTTCATTTGCTACACTTACAGTATACATTTGAGGTTAAAAGAGAAGTGTGTTTAATTATTTTATTTAGGAATTTATTCAACTCGCACTTGCCCATGTGTTAAGGAATTCAGTTTGTCTATAAAGTCTTGCACAAGTCCTGCTGGGAGCTCTACTTTTGCTTGTAAAGAACCATCTGTTAACCAAGATTCGCTAAGAACTTTAGCATTAGAATGGAGTACATTGTATGATTTCCCAGAGTAGGTTGAAGGAATGATTACAGTAAGTTCTTTTTGCTCAATTTTAATAGGGATTATGGGACGTAGTTTTCGTACAATACCGTCAAATTGTTCTTCAACTGTTTTGTGATCTTCTATGTGTACTTTTGCTTGCTCAAGTGCTGCTTCAATTCTGGCAGGAGGATGAGGAAGGTTTGTTTTTGGGTCAACTGCTTGAATGTGAATTAAGTGAATGAGTTTTCTTTTGCGTTGTTCACGCTCTTCTGCTCTATGTTCAGAAGTTAATTGAATTTCTCCTTTTTTTAGAATGATGTCTGCAATAGTTGCAGTATCTGTTGTTTCAAATGCTGCTTGTAATTCTGCATCTGAAGCTACTTCTGCCTTTTTAACATCAGCAAAGATGTCATCTGCAAGTAGGACTTCATTGACGTCAGAGAGTTCTCCTTTTTTGTATGCTAACGCTTTATCTGGATCAATGTTTATTTCAAACGTGTTTCCTGCTTTTTTGATCCTTGCTACGTTGATTTTGTCTGACATGCTTAGTAAAGAGAGGTTATAATTTATATTATTTTATGTTATTTGCATCATTCCAAAGGATTTTAAAGAAGCTTTTGTAAGATTTAGCTGCAAGCTTTTCTTGGATTAAAAAGCCATAGGGTTTGTCTAAATAAATTACAATTGCTACTTTATCACCACAAATGATTGTTTCTGTAAGTTCTTCAAAGTCTTTAGAAGTTATTTTAACATTTGTAAAGGAAAGGCCATTGATTTCTTTACCCCATTGTTTTAATGATGAATGAAAGATTAACTGTGCATTAACTTTCTTTGTTGACCTTATTTTGTGAAAACGTTCCCAGAAATGGTGACCCAATAAATCATCTGCCTTTTGAGGCCCTCCGTAAGCATAGTATTCCTTTGCGTTAGTGTCTAACATTGAAGAAATAAGTTCCTTGACACCACGAATACCATGAAAGATAATAGCCTTTGGTTTTTCTTTTGCTAATTTTTGTTTTGCTTCTAGCTCAGGGAGTATTTTTTCTAAGCGAGCTTTTTTTTCATCTATAAAATTAAGTAATGCTTTAGGCTGGATTGCCTGATAATGTTTTATTCTTCCCTCTAGGATATATGTTAATAACCCTTTTTCACCAAGAGAGTGAAATGCCCTATGCACTACCGCATTTTGTAAGCCAGACTTTTCTACCACTTTTCCAGCAGTGCTTGTGCCAAGTTCTAAGAGCGTAAGAAAGACCTTAATCTCAGCTCCCGTTAAGCCTAAATCTTTGAGGATTGATGTGTCCATACCAAAACTATTTTTTTATACTTTATAACCTTTTCTTTATAGTCACAATTGTGGTTACAAAGATTGATATATGTTCTGTTCTCCCATATTTGTATGAAAAACTACAGCATAATGGTGTTTGACTGTTTAGACACAGTTCAAGGATACGCTGGAGCCATCCCCGGACAGAGTAAAGCACATTATCAACAGTTATTGGCGAAAAAATCAGGCCTGCCAGTTGATGAATTCCTTGCAAAAACACCTTATTTAGATCAACTGGAAATGGTTGTGAAAAACATTGAAACAGGAGATTTAGAACCAATAATTATGGAGGGAGTTAAGCCTTTACTGAGATACTTGAAGTCGAGAGAGATAGAACCAGTTATTGTTACTGCGGATATTGCAGAAGCTGCAGCTCTGACCACAAAGCCATTGGTTGAAACTGGGTATGTGAACACAAATAACATACATGCAATAGCAAACATTGGGTCAAAGAAAGTTATGACAACCTGGAGTAAAGCACGAGAGATTTACTTCCCTAACAACAGAATTGTTGGTGTTTTTGAAGACTCTAAAGACAATTTGGAGGCTGCAATGAATGCGTATGATTCAGCAGGGTATCAGGTTAACCAAGAAGAAAATATCACCCAGCAAGGCAGGGTTGTAAAAGGGAATCTTCATTCACTATTACAACATCTTAAAATTGAGGAATAAATGAATTTTGCAAAAAATGAATGGTATCACTTAGGACAGTGGGTACAGCCAGTTTTATCTGCATGTTTTTGGAATAATTGGAACCAGAGCGAGAATTTTCCCCCTACAATCCCAAAACTTGAGGGAGAGCTATTATTTCTTGATGGCCATCATTTTGTGAGAAATAAAGATGTGGAAACCCTTACAAAAACAATCCAATCAAAAGTCAACGATTTTTCTTTTCTCTATGAATTAGAAAGATGGGTAGAAGAAGTTCATGAAAGATGCAAGGAGGTTTTAGATCGAGAAGATGTGCCTTTACTACAACGCTTGCAAAGTGTTAAAGAATGTATGAACAATATTGTGCACCCATGGATCTTTTTTCTCACACTCAACGACATAATTGAAAATGAATTTAAAGAAGCTTGTAAACAGCATGGCATAACGGAAGTACCAGTCATTAAACCAAGTAAAGAATCATTTGTAGCAAAGAAAAAAAGAAACTTAGAATTAATTTTTAACAAGTTTATTGAAAAAATCGATATTAGTATGCTTGAACAAACCCTTCCTGAGATTGCACAGGAAGTAAAAGACCACATACAACAATACTCTTTTTGTGGCGTACACCATTTTGTTGGGCAACCGTATATTGGAGAAAATTTATTCCATGAATTCAAAATCAAAACAGAAAATAAACTACAAGAAGGAGTCTCAATGCAACTCCAATGGCATTATAAGTTAGCATCAATTGCTGCATTTGCAAGAACATATATGGCCGAGACATCAGGATATGTTCAGCATAAAGCCAAGAAAACCCTAGAACAAGTTGGTAAAGTACTCAACATTGGAAAAGAGTATATTTGGTTAACTATTGATGAATTAATAAGGGGACTTTCAGACCCAGAGAAATTTGTAAAGCCAAAAAATATTGATATGCGTAAAAAAAGATTTGCGATAGTTCCAACTAACAGTGAAAGCGTTCTTCACACAACTGATGCTATAAACATTGCAATCACTCAATTACTTGGTAACAAGAAAAAAGGATTTCCCCTCAGCGGAACAGTAGCAAGTCATGGAGTTGTACGAGGCAGGGCAAAGATAGTAGTTCACCCAGACGATATTAATAAAATAGAAAAAGGAGATGTCTTAGTTGCACCCGAAACAACACCTGATTTTATTGCACATTTCAGCAAAATTTCTGGGATCATTACCAATCAAGGCGGGATTACAAGCCATGCTGCAATTGTTTCACGAGAATTTAACATCCCATGCATTGTGGGCGTAGAAGGAGCTACTGAGACAATAGAAGATAACGACCTAATTGAGTTTGATACAAAAAAAGGAATAATAATAAAAATTACTTGACGTATTTTTCAAGCTGTCCGTCACTTAGCTTTGTAAAGCGCTTTTGTGCAACTGTTACATAACTAACATCAACACGGTCTACATTGAATTCTGCACCTAAAAATTGTTTCATTGCAGATAATCCTAACTTGATTCCGTCTTCATAGGAAAGACTTGGTTTCCATTTTTTTTGTAGGATTGCATCAATTTCAGTTTCGCCTTCACCGATTACAGCTGCCTTGTATTGGAAGTATAACCCATAAGGCTCTGTGACAAATAGTTTTGCTGTGCCATCTTCTTCTACACCACCTACAAGCATAGATACGCCAAAAGGACGTAGGCCTGCTGATTGTGTGCAGACTTGTTTTAAGTCACACATTTCTTTTACAACTGAAAGGATGTCGATTTTAGAATCATAGGTTACAGCATGTTGTTGGCTTTTGAGCTGAGCTCTGTCTACAAGAACACGTGCATCAGAAATAATCCCTGCTGCTGTTGCACCAATGTGATCGTCAACTTTAAACATCTTCTCAATTGCTTCTGGGACCATCAATTTGGATGTAATTCTTTTGTCAGAAACAAATACAACACCATCTTTACAGACAATGCCCAGTGCTGTTGAGCCTTGTTTTACTGTTTTTTTTGCGTATTCTACCTGTAATAGTCTTCCGTCAGGAGAGAACATAGTAATGGAACGGTCATACCCCATCTTGTCTACCATCTGTTTTTCGTTCATTAAAATCCACCTCAAGCTTGTTTAATTTTTTTGGAACATGCTTTTTTAAGAGTTCCAGATATCGTAATAGAACGGATAATAACAGGCTTGTTTTTAATACTTTTGATTAAGATTATACCTGAGATCAACTCGTCTGTGTAGTTATGATTTACCTTATAGATAAATTGATTTTGTTTAAATTGCTCTTTTACAAAAATAGGGCTAGCTTTTGATAAGCCTAGTTCTCCAAGAAAGTCTTTTAGTGCAGCCATTGTTGTTTCATACACGTCTTGTGCTGTAAATTGAGCATCTGCATCTATTGCAAATAAGACGTAACGTTTCTTTTGCTTTAAAGAAGGCATTAATTTCATTGGGAAAGAGAAAAAGAAAGAAGTATATAAAATTACTCTACAAGTTCCTCGTCTTCAACGCCCATTGGTTCTTCAGCATCCGTTTCTGGCATTTGTCCTGCTGCCATGTTTGGGTCGTTGGAGAAAACTTCTGGAGATTCGGACTTACCTACAACTTCAATTTTTCCAAATTTTCCTGAAGAAAGCTGTTTTTCACCTTTATATTCAGAACACCATCCGTTTTGTACATGAATTTTGTCCCCAATATTTACTTTGTCAACATCTTCATTCCATAAAGTAAGTTTGATTTCCCCTGAACCGTCCTTTACCATAGCGTTGCACACACGTCCTTCTTTTCCAAATTTTTCAAAGGTACGTGGTTCGTCTTTTTGCACAACCTCAAGAACGAGGTCAATGTTTCCTTGGTTTGCTTGTACGTCTTTGATTTCCATAAAATGCTAGCGAGATAAGAAGCTTAAATAGTTTTCTGTTTTGAAGGCTACGTCCGGAATAAGTTCCGGACTACGATGATTATTACTTTAATCATCCT
>CAYFMM010000003.1:0-182271 GCA_964344285.1 uncultured Methanosarcinales archaeon
TTGCATGCTTATCAGAAATCAGTATACCTTTTTCTACCTTTCCGGACAGAGCCAAGAGTTTGTTTAAATACTTAATCCATATACCAAATATATAATTTTGACGTCTTGGAAAAAGCATATACCCTATTTCCTCCTAATAAACGCCCTCTCAATTGTAATCCTTGGTTCTCCTCCAACATCTAAACGGAAAGGAACTTCTTTGAGATATGCAATGAATGTTTTACCATTAAGATCAATTTCTTTTTTACAAATTATGTTTTCCATAAATTACTTTTGTAATAGATATAATAAATAGATGACCTTGACTAAAATTTATTTTGTTAAGTTATTGTGAACAGTTTGTAGAAATGTAAAGGAAATGTTTACAGTTTTAATTATTTAGCCATATGCTTTTAAACTTTAGAATTTTTGAATAGAAAATGGATAAGCCCGTATTTGATCCAAGTGTGTATGAAGTGAGGAAGGTTGGGAGTGAGGATGAGTTCGGAGTAGTTGTAGATTTAGAAAGAAGAATTTATGCAGAAAAACCTGAATTAATGGCTCCGGAAGATGTAATGAGAGAAAGATTTAGTATTTACCCAGGAGCCTTTGTGATTTATCACCAAGGAGAACCAGTTGGATTTAGAACTTATGCTCCTGTGAAAGATTTATTGCTTGAAGATGTTGCCAAAGGAGTCCCAATCTTTCCAATTTTACAAGCAAGATATGTTAGTAACGTACCTACAAGTTATTTTAACATGTTATCTATGGGAGTCCTAGAAGAACATAGGGTTTCAAGGTTAAGGGATAAGTTTCAGCCCGTCAGAGATTATCCTTCCCGACAATTACTTAGAGCTGCATTTCTAGAAGCAAAGAGAAGCGGAGGAGAATATATTTTGGCAATCCCAGCCACAGATGTGGTCAGTAAAATATTTACAAGATCATTGGGTTTTAAGAAATTTGCAACAACATACAACGAAGGCGAATCATGGGACTTAACTAGATTTCCTTTAAGCGAGGACGATTTATTCAAAAAATTGTTGGACGATTTACAAAGTTAAAAGAAGCTCTTAATATAGTGTCTATAGTAAGAAGCTAATCGGTTATCTCTTACTAAGAGGATGTGGTGTTTTAAATTTGTTTTATAAAGTTGAGAGTATTTCTCATTTGAAGAATCTTTATCCACAAATAATTCTTCAATTGCAGCTTGCATTGAAGGATGGTAATTAAACAACAGGACAGATTCATTGAATACAACAACCAAATAAGAGAATGGTGAGTTAATCCCAGTAACTACTTCATAACCCATCCTCTCACACATCACCCTAGTAGCTCCATCTAATTCCGAGTTACCTTTAATTACAACTTTTTTTTCAACATTAGAAACTAATGATTTCATTAAGTGGATATTTTCTTGAAGAGATAAAACGTCAAGACATAGATGAGGGGCCAGTGTCCCCATGAAATTCTCTCTACTCTCATCCAAGTTCTCAACAAAGTCCTTCTTAAAGTTATAATAAAAATTGTCTAACTCTTCTAATGTAGAAAATTCCAAGACCTCAGCAGGATATGAGTTAACCTTCTTCTCACTTCCCAAGCCTTCTCCAAATTCTTTAATCTTTTTTACCCACTCTGGATGGAAAGTATAGCTTCCATCACATTTTGTAATAACATTTTCTTCTTGTAATTCCTTGAGATGCCCATGAATAGTTGTTCTGGAAACAGAATGCTGAAATTGCTCCCTACATAAGGATTGCAATTCACCCGCTCTAAGGAAAGAATGTTTGTGGATTAATTGTAGAATCAAATCTTTTGTATTATTCGATAAATGAGGTAAGTTGTTATAAATCATAGTCTTATTAGCACCACCCACCCAATAGAATTTGCAAAAGTACTACATATAAAGGTTGGGTCTATGTGGTATATAGGGAATATAGTAACCATACAGAACAATCTACTAAACAATAAGAAGAATTATTGAGAACGGCCTGTCGCGATATCGCCACCTAGCATCCTTGTATAACCGGGATTGAAAGAACTTGGTCGACTACCATCAAGAGCTTTTACAACAACAGCAGTTGCATTAGGGTTTCCATCCATATTTGAACGATACATAATTCTGTCACCAGTTGCAGTAAGGGTTGCATTTTCTCTTATCATTGGGTCAATTTGTTCAGTATCACCAGTGCCTGGATTCCATCTCATTAGACCATGCTGAGAGTCAGTGTATAAAACTTCATGATCATTCAACCAAATTGCTCCTGTTTTAGAAGAAGGTCCTGCAGTTCTTGCGTAAGCACCATCACTGTTACGAACTTCAACCTGAGTAAAACTTCTTGGAGTTTCTCTTACTGAATAAGCTAAGCTTTTTCCATCATTTGAAACCTGGGGGTCAAAGGAATCATAATTTAAACCTCCTGTTTCTGACTTAATATCCCCTCCACCGATTCTTGCTGAGTTAATGCTTAACTTCCCTTCAGAATCTTTTGTACCATAAAAAACTCTTTCTCCTCCTGGGCAGACAGATACATCCCTAGCAGAAGGGTCATAAACCAATAACCTTGTATGTAAATTTTCAGTAGGATTTCTCTGAGCTGTACCTGCATTATATCCCCTAACACCCTGATCGGTGTAAACAAGAGTCTCACCATCCGGAGACAAAGCAACATCTGGAGATTGATTGTCATAAACAATAGAAGGCAAATTATTAACACGACTTTCCACATAAGGCGAACCATTATTCCCAGAATTTACAACCATACCAGCTAATCTTCTATTATTTCCGTCTAAAACAGGATATACAGCTAGTGTACTCCCAGAATTTGAAGGCAAAGCAGGATCACAATACCCTACTTCCTGTACTGTTGTCCTAGTAGAAGGTACTTCAACATCTCGTAACGGAAGCGTTTCTCCGCTACATCCAGCCAAAGCTGCTATTACGGCAGCTTCAAGTCCTATTGCTTTACCTATTCCTTTCATTATGATATCCAAATACTAATTTACTTTATAAATATTACGCATATATCCCCTATACAGTAATGAATTAATTAGAGATTATTGAAGTACAAAAGGCATCTCCATTTACATCATATTCACAGCCAAAAGGACATACTGCTTCTAAAATTCCATCTCTCCAGACATTACCGTCAATACAAATTGGCGGACTTGGTTCACCATTGTTCGGCGGAGGTGGTAAATTATTCTCTGAGCATCTTGCACCATTATCATATTCACACTCACCAGGAGTACAAATTTCCAGATCAACATAACGTACTCCTCCGTTGTAACATTCAGGTCTTTGAACAGTTGTCCCATCTGGACTACACATCAAAGTGTAGTAAATCGTCCTCCCTGCACTTACTCTTGTTACTGTATTGTCACCATTATCGACACAACTATCTTCCACAGGTTCAGGGATACAAGTTGGGGCCCCTCCCACGTAATTACAACGCTCATCTTCAGCACAAGGCACAATGTTCCATGCAAAGTATGGCCCATTACATATAGGCATTCGAATACCACGTAAATCCGCAGTACAAGAGGAGGAAGCAGTTTCAAAACCACCCCGTCTTGTGATGATAACATCGTCACCTATTTCTTTACAAGAATCTCTAATTTGTAAATTATGTCCAAACCCAAAGTCTTTTTTTGTGCCTGAAGTAGATGTCTCTGGCGTCTGAATTTGAGTTTTGAAAGTAACTTTTCTTTCAGAAGAAATACCTGTAAAAAATGCATTCCCCAGAGGAGAAGTGACAAAACTGATTATAAAAAGTGCAATAACAACAATTGCAACTGTTATGAGAACTTTATTTGTATTCATGAAGAAAAGAAAAGAATTTTTCTTTTTAAAATTTGAGTTTCACACATACGAAACTGTGAAACTTCTCAACTCAAAAACTTTATAAAGGAAAGAATTTTACTAAAACAGATATAATGGAGCAAAAAGAGGAGAAGTTATCTAGAGCAATTAGTGCCTTTGCTAGAAGAGAAATTCTTAGATTACTCGCTGATAAAGAGTTAACTGTAAAGGAAATTGCACAAAAAACAAACCAATCCGTTTCTCTAGCATCGAGACATTTAAAAATGTTATATGATCTTGGCTTTTTAGATGTGAAAAAGAGGTTTCCAAATAAGTTTTATTCGCTAAAGGTGAGGGAACTTAAGAAATTATTAGAAGTCTATGATAAGGTGATAGATAAAATATGAAAAAAAGAGGCATAGCATTGAGAGGTGTATTTTTCCTAATCATCATAGCTACTGCAATTTCCATCTTTGCACAAGAAGGAGCAGAAGACACCACCAACTGGAACAAACAGATTGATGTTGCAGGAGGTTCAGATTTTGTCACTGCAATTGCTGTAGACTCTAACCAAAATGTGTTTGTTGTAGGAAGTTCACAGAACCAGTTTGCAGGAACGAGTGCTGACTGGTGGATTAAAAAGTATTCTCCTTCTGGCGTTGAGAACACAACACATTGGAATTTAGCTTATCCTAATGGGACAGCATGGGACATAGTAATTGATCAAAATGATTCAGTATATATTGCTGGTTATGGATATGATTTGATAAGCGATACCTCTGAGGAGGATTGGTGGATTAAAAAATTCTACTCAAATGGAACGGAAATTAATGCCTCATTGGGATGGAATAAGACATACGATGGAAATGATGCTAACGACCAGGCTAGAGCAGTTGAGATTAGTCCTGACAACAGGATCTATGTTGCAGGATATGGCACTAATTTAACCGGCGGAGAGACTGGCGAAGATTGGTGGATTAAAAAGTTCAACACAACAGGGTATGAATTTAATGAGTCGAGAGGCTGGAATAAAACATTTAACCATTCAAGTGGATTTTTTGATAGAGCTACAGCTATTGCATTTGATGAAAACAACACATTATATGTGGCAGGAACTGCAAAGTACATGTATAGTGCAACTAGCAACCAAGATTGGGTAATTAAAAAATATAATTACTCAGGATACGAATATGATTCTACTGAAGGATGGAACAAAACAATTAATGGGAATTTAGGAGTTGCAATGATTGTGGTTAATAACACAGTATTTGTGGCTGGATCTGGAGGGAATTTAACTAGCGCAACTAGCCAAAATGACTGGTGGATTAAAAGATACCACATCAATGGAACAGAGATTAATGCCTCATTGGGATGGAATAAGACATTTGATGCAGCAGGAGGAGATGATTCCGTAGCACATCTTGCTTCTGATTCAAGAGACAATATTTATGTAGTAGGTTTTGGTACTAACCTTGTTTCTGGAACATCATCACAAGATTGGTGGATTAAGAAATTTGACCTTAATGGGACAGAAGATACAACTTTTTGGAACCTTACATTTGATGGAGATAGTGGCAATGACCAACCACAACACGTGACATTAAATAGCAGCGATAACTTATTTGTTGGTGGTTTCGGGTCTAACATTGTAGCTCCCGCAGCAAGTGGACTGGATTGGTGGATTAAATCTTTTGACGGTTCTGACCCGATTTGTGGCGTGATTAATGAAACTACCTTACTTGAACAAAACATTAGCTCACAAACAACATGTATTGAAATTAATGCCTCAAACATCATCCTTGACTGTCAAGGTTATACAATCACATACGGAACTGCAGGCACCATAGGCAACGCAGTTAATGCAAGCGGAGTAGATAATATCACCATTCAAAATTGTAATATCGTAGAAGGTTCAACAGATTCAACTTTTAATCAAAAGAGTGCAATTAGGTTAGTTGATGTGAATAATGCTACTGCATATAACAACACTATTGCCACATATTCTTTACAAGGAAGAGGAATTGATGTTGTTACAAACTCTGGGAACCCTAGAAACAATAATCTCTCAGATAACAGAGTTAGTGTGAGAGGCTCTTCTGCTACTGGAATTTTAGTAAATGGAGAAAACTCAACTGTAATGAGAAACAAAGTATTTCACCTGAATATGAGCACTACATCCACCGCTGCGATAGGAATTTCTTCTAACTCCAACTATAGTGTGGTAAACAACAACGTTACAACTTATGCTCCAAATACACAAGGGATTGATATTAACTCCAACAACAATATTGTAGCTTTTAACAATGTCACCACAGTTAATATTAGTGCATATGGAATCTATCTAGATAGTGGAGATTACAACAACATTAGTTATAACAACATAAGAACGAATAGATCAAGTGCCCAAGCAATCAGAACTAACAATGTTGCTGAGTATAACACCTTTTTTAGAAATAATATTACAACATATGCTGCCGAAGGGATTTATATTACTACAGATAATGATTTTAACAGAGTTATTAAAAATAATATTACAACATTTTCTGGAAGCTATGGGATTAGAGTGGATAGTGGAGATAATTCAACAATTGAGGGCAACATAATCAGAAGTAATCCAGGAGGAGGATTATTAATGGGCGTTGCATCCCAAAATGTAACTATTTCAAACAACAACATCACTGCATACGGGAATGCATTTAATTCAATTGGAATTAGGCTTTCAGGAGGATTAAATTATATTTTTATGAACAATAGTATTCGAGCAGATATCTATGAGATCCAAGCTACTGCAAGTACAGGACATACATTCATCTACAACAATTCTTTTGGAGAAATTAGATGGACAAACACAAGTTTTCTAAATAACCTAACTATAAACACAACGAACGGAATAGGATTAGGATTAAATATTTTTATTGGCAATAACACTGCTGCTGTTAACACCTCAGAGTTTTATCCCACAGGATGGCAGATTAATAGTAGTGCCAATATTACTTTACTAAGAACTGGTTTAATCAATATCGATGATATTTATGCAGTGCAGACATTTAATACTACTCGATCGGAGATTCTTACCACAGGAGCAAGTTGTAGTTATTGTACGTTAATTAGCGCTACAAATGATGATGTATTTTTCAATACAACTCATTTTAGTAGTTTTACAGGAGTGGACTTAGTAGTTCCAAACGTTACAATAATTAATCCAGTAAATGATTCCAACCTTAGTGTAGGAGTACAAGCGTTTAATGTGAGCATCTTAGAATCAAATATCGACCAAGTTATTTTTGTCTTTAATAATGCATCAGGTAATGATTTTAATGTAACTCCCACGAATAATTCAGGAAATTGGAATGCAAATGTAGATTTATTAAGATTCATTGAGAGCAACGACCATAACTTTACAGTTTTTGCAAATGATACAACCAATAATGTAAATTATACTGAGTACATACAATTCACAGTAGATAGAACCCCACCTAATGTAAGTCTATTAAATGTGAGTTTTACAGCAACTACTGCTACCCCTGATATTTGGGTGAATGTGACAGATAACTTTTCTATTGTAACCACATGTAACCTATACTTTGATGGTACATTAAGTAGTAGTGCAACTATTGTGAATGTAACAGAAACAGCAATAACTGCAGGGAGCTTAAGCAATGCTGCATACACCACTTGGGTAAACTGTACAGATTATTCAGGGAATGTTGGAAATAGCACAAATATTACCGTTACAGTAAGTGTTGCATCACCTCCTGCAAGCAATGGAGGAAGTAGCGGAGGGGGCTCTTCAAGTGGCGGCGGAGGATTACCCATCCCAGTAGAGACAGAAGAAGAAACATCTGAAGGAACCACAGAAGAAACAGGAGAGTTAACTGCCGAAGTAATTAGTGAAACTGAAGTCACACCCACAGAAACTGAAGAGGAAGAGGAAGCTCAAAGTGCAACAAGTATTGCTACACGAGAAAAAGAAGTAGTAATAGAGTTTAGAAATGAAGGGAAAAAAACCATTCGGTTAACACCTACAATTAAAGAAGAAGTAATTGCAAATCCCGAGGTCATTAAGAGAGTAGGACAAAAAAGAGCAGAAGAGATCCAATTAATTGAGGAAGAAGATGTCGAATTTATAACAGCAAGAACAAGACAATTTGGAAAAGATGACGTCTGTGGTACAACAAGCGGGATAAAATATTCACAAGAGTTAGTTACAGCAAATCCATTGCGAGCAGCGTTGAAGAATAAAGAACAATTTGACGTAAAGCCAGGAGAGAATATAGATAAAGTATTCAATATTCAAAGTGGCATTGCAGAGCAAGTAAGGGGCATTACGTTAGTTTTTACAACAGATGATGGCCAGGTGATAGAAAAGCAGATCCAAGTTTCCGAATCACAAGGCATTGGAAGTGTAATTGACATAAATCCAGAAAAAGGTGCATTAGATGTGTATATGAAAATCCCTCAGGTTGAAGTTAACTCTGAAGACATAAGAAATTATCAATTGGAAATTAATATTGACAAATTTGCAGACAGTAAAATACAGCCTTGGCAAACAAGAGTCCCTTTAAAGCTTGCTCCAACAAGAAGTGCATTACAAACAATATGGGGAGAACAAACTGCATTTGGAGAGTTGTATGGAACATTTCCAGTAAGAGAGAAAAATAGTAAGATCTTTGCACAACAATTATTGTATAATACTGCTTGTTATGACGGCACATTTATTGTAAGAACAAAAGTGTATGAGGAAAACAACGTGCTTGTAGAAGATAGGTACACAGTAGATTTCAAAACAGGGAGTATTTCTGATGTGCAAAGAGTAAACTCACAAAAAGTGCAAGGAAATGCATTAACTGCAGCAGCAGTTGTAATTGAAGTGCCGCAACAAGAAACGAATTGGACTGTAATGATTGTAATTATTTTGATGATAATATTGTTAGGCATTGCTTTGCGTTTTGGATTTAAGACAAGGAAAGTCAATCCTGCTGCAAGAGACGCTAAGATTGCGCAACTTAAAGAAATGTCTCAACAAAATTACCATTTAGAGCCAAAGTTACGTAAGATTAAACACCCAGAGATCCAAATTGAAGAAGTAAAAAAAGAGATGAAAAATTTACAACGGTCTGAGCCGATTCCAAAAAGAAGTTTGAATATTAAATCTCAAATTTTAGAGCAAGAGAAAAGAGAAGTAGACAATAAATTACAAGGATATCCAAGAAAAACCCAGGTGTTAGAAATGCCAAAACGAAAGCTTAAATTAGATGCACAATTAGCAGAGATTGAGAATAGATTATCACACTTAGACGAGCTAGGATTGCAATCAGCTCACGTAAAGACTACATTAGCAACCCCTAAAGAAAACCACAATTTAGCAAATGAGCGTTTTAGAAAAAGAGAACTATCATTTGTTGCTAAAAATTTAGAAAATCCATTTCCTGAGAAGAAAGAGGTTGTGAAGAGTGAAAGAGAATTAATTGAAGAAAAACTTGCTCGAAGGGAAGTTGAAAGGATTTCTGAGAAGATTTCTGGACAAAAATTTAGTGTGAATAATGAGCGTATTAGAGTAGAAGAGAAATTAAAGAAGTTAAAGGACATAACTAAATAGTTGTAATTAGTTGGTGATTAGTTTGCAGAATATTTAAATAAATAGTTTATTTTAAGAGGTTATGTTCTCCAAACTTAAAAAGTCGATAGTAGGAGGCCTAGCAGGCATTGTGTTGGCTTGTGGAATGCCAGACCAAACAACAAATAATTCCAATAATAATTACGTTCCTCCAGTAAGAGATTCTCCAACAGTACAAATTGAAGATATCAAAACTAAAGGAAATAGTCTTCCAACTTATGGAAGCTGTGCAGTTCCAGATAAAAACAGAGATATTGCAGAATTATTAAACTACGATACATTTAGTGAAGTGAAAGCACAACTGCAAGAGATTGGAGTATTAGGAGAATATGAATGTACAGGCGATGAATCTGGGCTATTAATTGAACTTTTACAAGAGTATGATGGTTTTGCACCGTTAGAAGAAAAAAAACAACTAATTGATAGTTTAGATTCAAATCTTTCTCTTAGTGAGAAATATTTTGTGACTAAAATCACACATAGCCTATGGCTAGAAAAACAAAGGATTACACCTTGGTCTTTAGCAGATTATTCAAAACAAGAAATTGATTTATTATTTGGAAAAGTAGAATTAGGAGAAAAACCTAAAGTTGAAGGTCTTGAGGATCATGAATATGATATCTCTTCTGCTCAATTGAATTTAAGAACCGAAGCTGCATATCAAATGTTTCCATTTGCATCAGTACTAATTAAAGAAGATGCAAAAACTACAAAAGAAGAAGTGTTACGTTGGACAAAACGTAATTTTAGACATGCCGACCACCAAGTTGGGTGGGATGTATACGCCGACGGCAGAACAGGCAGTTCCCAATACAACCCTTTATCGTTAGAAAGATTATTTGATGAAAGAGTTGCAGGGTGCCATCTGGCAGGGTCTACTGTACATGCCCATCTGCTTAAAACATTAAATATTCCTGCTGCAGCAATTACACTTAATGGACATGGAGTCATATATACTGCAGATGGAGAGTTTGTGCACGGCGACAATATTACCGATTTTGTTGTTGTCCCCACAAGAGATTATGCTTTTGGTGTCGCAGAAGCTAAAAGGCTTGCAATGGAGTCAAACTATAGTGATCGATTGCGTGATATGCATCCTGAGCTATCCAGAGTAGGGTTAACAAGAACTGGAAGTGATTTATATGTTCAAGGGCAAATGAGTGAACCATCTGCAATTGCTAAATTACCCGATATGCAAGCAGAATTAGGGACTCAATATTTATTAGAGCATAGGGGCAGTGGAGTTGTTATAAGTAATAGAGTTTTGATCAAAAAATTAGAAGAGTTATAAAAAATACAAAAACTTATTCACTAAGAACTTTACAAGAACAAGGGAATTTTTTAGCTGCCCTAGACAGTGCTTCTTTTGCAACTTTAATGTTTTCTTTGTTAATACGAACTTCCATTAAAGTTTGACCTTCCCATACACGAGCTGCACTTCCAACAG
The DNA here is from genome assembly GCA_964344285.1 of uncultured Methanosarcinales archaeon. Taxonomy (GTDB): domain Archaea; phylum Nanobdellota; class Nanobdellia; order Woesearchaeales; family GW2011-AR9; genus CAYFMM01. Next base: position 10,843 of record CAYFMM010000003.1, read on the forward strand.
ACTTACCATAAGATTTCTTCATACCTGTACTTAAACGGTCAGCTCCTGCTCCGGATGCGAGTGCGTTTTCACGTAATACATGGAAAGGATAGATTTTAACACGTAAGTGATATTCTTTTCCTAAGGTTTTTTCAAGTAACCTGTTAGAAGTCATTCTTGCTGCTTCAATTGCATTGTGACGAATGTGCATACTTCGTTGTGCTGTTAGACGTACAGTTGAGTCATAGGACTTACTTGCATTCCCCATGTCAAATTTGATAACCTTCATATGCGGAAAGCCACCACGTACAAAGTTCTTCTTTGTGTACTTACTGATTCTTGTGTACGGTCTTTCTAAGCGTTGATATGCTACATTCTTACGTAATTTTGCCATATTGGCTCAGAAAAGGGACTTATTTAAAAAGCTTTCTAGATGGTAGTGGAGGAATAGAAGAGAACTAACGCCCCACCCACATATGCAACATATAGGCAGAATATTTATAGTTTAAGAAATTTTAGGGTTATACAAGCAAAATTTATAAAGAAAGTTCACTACGGAGTGATAAAATGAAGAGAAAAGGTCTTGCTGGACTGGTACTAGGAGCATTTCTTGCTGGCGTAGCTCCAGGATGTGTTGCAGAGGTAGATAGGCTACACGAACCAGGAAGACAAAATGGATTGTTATATGTTTCTGACTTTGATGAAGAGCAAAAGAGTCAATTATACGCTGTGGACCCAGAAAATTCAGCTCAAAGAGTTCAATTAACAGAAGGAGACCAGGGTCATTTTGATCCCGAAGTATCTCGCGATGGGAGAAAAATTGTATTTAGAACAGGCGATTATAAGACACACAAAGCAAAAGTTGATGGTGTTAACCTGGATGATATAAGAGAAGTTCATTCTGGAGATTTAATCACATTAGACCCTACATTTGATAATTATGGAAATATCGTTGTCGCTGCAAGATTACCTGCAACCACAGTTGATGAGCACACCCAGGTATATAGTCTTTCAAATGGAACCCCTACAAGAATGACATATACTGCAGGAGATAAGAGAGACACCACTACATGTGGAAACGACACAGTGTACACTCATCACGAATTTAATGGAACAAATATCGTATCAACCCGAGATGGAAGATATACCTCTTCTGATTATACTGAGGAAAACACACAACCTAGCTGTTTTGACGGGACCGTATATTTCACACATAGGAATATGGACGATGACAATTCCAGAATTCGCTCATTAGACACATATACCGGAAAAGTTACAGACCTTACTGATTCTCAAGAAGGAAGTTGTACTAATCCAAAAATTTCACCAGATGGAACAAAATTAGCAATGGCTTGCTACGACAATAATTTTATGCCTGATGGAATTAATATCATGGATTTAGAAACTGGAAATACCACATATGTAGGAACAGGCATTGACTTTTCCTGGGGATCTTCTGATTAAAAAATTTCTAAAGAGATTTTAAAAAACTAAGTATAGTAAAATTAGTTGCAACATACCTTCCATAAATTTCTACCCATTTAATTTAAAAAAAGCTTCCAAGTCCTTTTTGTGTAGTTTCTTCAAATAATTCGTCTTCTTTATATCCTAAGACTGCAAAGATGCTTGAAAGAGCTGGAATAATTTGGTTGTTAAGATAATAATCAGCATCGTAGCTCCCTTCAATTAAGTCTTTAGGGATTGCTGCTCTTTCTCTTACCAAACCTTTTCCTTTTGTAATGATGTATTCTACTACTGTTCCTGGAAGAATTTTCTCACCTCTTTTTTCAAGTTGTTTTGCAACATAAACGTGAGGGCCAATTGCGTTATATTCAGAGAGTTTGCGAGTGATTTGTGTTTTGATAATTAAACGATTGTTTGCTATTTTTCCACTTTTTAAGTCTTTAACAATTTGTTTAACATAGTTTACAGCTTCATCAGTTTGTTCTTCCAAGATTAATTTGAGTACGTTATGTTGAACTTCTTTTGCAAGTAAGGACCAGTTTCTTCTAACTGTTTCAAAGCCCGTAATTTTAAGATCTCCTTTTTCTGACATGAGCGCATATTTTTTCTTTGCTCCTTTGTCTGTTCCTTTTGTTGCTACAAAGATTCCTGTTTTAAAGTGGCCTTCAAATTCAAGTTCCATTTGACCTGGAAGTTCTTGGTTGATATGTTTCATAAATTCAAGAGCATCGTTTATTGTTTTACCGTCAAGCAAAAAGAAGCAGGAATCAGTATCGCCATAGACTACTTTAAATCCAGTTTGCTCTGCCTTTTCAATAGTTGTTTTAATGTAGTGCCTTGCAAATGCAGTTGTTGATCCTGCTGATTGTAAGCTATACCATCTTGCTCCAAAAAAACCAAGGTAACCGTAAAAAGAGTTTGCAAGAATTTTGAGTGCATATGACTTTGCTTCTAAGTAGCGTTTTTGTTTTTCGTCTTGTTCTTGTTTAATTTGTTGTTTTACTTCTGTTCTTTTGTTAATAATATCCTCTAAAATTCTTGGAAGAAAATATTTTTCATCTTGACAAAACCAGTATTCTTCTTTTTCTGGAACTGCAATTTTGTTTTTGCAATTTTTTCTACAAAGTCCTTCTGGTCCAATATTGTGTGACACAATAATTGTAGGATAGAGTGAGCGAAAATCAAAAACAACAATATCTGTGTAAAGTCCAGGAGTCGGTTCAAAGACAAATCCTCCTTGGATTGATTCTTCAAAGCGTTGGTCCATTTCTTGTCCTGAAGGTTTATTAGGTGCAACAACGTTAAATTCAATTGCACGCTTAAGGATGTAGCTTTCTACTAGACGAGAAAAACGCATTCGAATAACATCAAAGACTGGAAGTCCAACGGTTTTGCTAAATTCAATGATCTCAGAGAGAAGTAAATTGGTAAGATTATATGTTAGTCTAGAATCATGTAAGTTATATTCACAAAATTTTCGTAATTTTTCTAAGTCTTCATTATCCCATGCAGGAGCAAGTTCGTTAAGGTTGACTTCATGTTTTTTATGTCCAAGTAATTCATGGGCAACTGCATCAAGGGAATAAGAGTCAGTTTTAAGATTCATTCCAAAAATATGTTTGATAAATTTGAGAATATCGATGTGTAAGATTCCTTTAATTTTTGCCTCACCATTTCGAAAATCTGCTTTTTGACCAGTGATAATTGAAGAGCCATCTGCATTTAAGTTAAAAGGGATTTTGAGTTTATCTGCTCGTGCTTTAATGTAGGGGAAGTCAAATCCATCAGAAAAATAACCAGTTATGATTTCTGGGTTAAAGTTTTGAATTTCTTGTTTAAGAGTTTCAATCAATGCTTTTTCATCTTCTACAACGAGCGTATTAGGACTGTTTGCTTGGACATCTTTCCACGTGATGATTTTTTCAAAAGGTTGATTTTTTTCATCTACCCCATAGAGTGCAACCATTAAGATAGGGTTCTTGTGAGGGTTGATTTCTTTTTTTAAAGAATATGTTTCAATGTCTACTGCAAGAATTTTCCATTTCGTTGTTACTTGTGATTTTTGTGTTATTTTTGTTGCGTAAAAGACAGTCAGATTTAGGTTTAGGGCTTGTTGTAATTCTTTGTTTTCTTTTCCTTGTGCTGTGCACTCTGTCATCGGCAAGATATTAAGATCACGTAGTGCACGGTGAGTGTAAAGAATATCTTTTTCATATGTTTCAATACCAAACTCTGCTAGTTCTTTTGCAAGTAGAGGTACTGCCTTAGGATAATTTGCAGTGATTTGTAAGAATGGTTTATCGTATCCTAAAAACTCCCGCTTTACTTTTTCAATAGTAAGAATTTTTGCTGTTTTAGAGTTGTCTTTTGTTGTAATCTGCTTAAGTTTTTTAATATCTGAGTCAGAAAGGTTTTGTGCATCAGCATAAAAGAATGGAAAATGGTCGTAGACTACCGCTATTTTTTGCCCGTTTTCTTGTTTAGAATAGAGAATGAAATAGACTTTTTCATCATGTAATTTATACTCAAAATCGAAAGGGTAGAAAGTAAGTTCCATTTATTGTTTAGAAGGAAGTGTTTATTTAAGGTTTTCGAGGGTAGATTACGGCATTCGTTTAACGCTCTTTAAAAGGTAGTTTTTTGCCTTTTTCTTTGTTTCTTTTTTTTCTTCAACTACCTCTACATCTTTAGCTGTTTTTGGTTCTTGTTTTTTTGCTTGCTTTTTTTCGCGTGTGGTAACATTTTTAATTTCTTCACTAACAGAAGCCATAACCGATTCGATTTCGTATTCCTCCATACTCTTAGGTTTCCATTGGAAGTTTAAGCCATCATTTTCTTGTCTAGGGACGATATCAATTCCAAAGTGAGGAACTGATTGATTTGCCCCAAGCCCATTTCTAATGATAACGTTTGTACCTTGACTGCCAAGACCATCAAAAACAGCAATGCTAACTTTTTTTGCCATTAGCGTACAAGCTGCTAAAACGTCTTTTGGAACTTGTTCTAAAATTGTGAAATGTTCTCTGGGGAAGACCGTAATTTGTCCTGGCGTGACCACATGATCTCGCACAGCAACAACTAGCATTTCGTTTTGGAAGAGAATTGAGTCTTCCCGTTCTATGATATCACAATATTCGCATTTGCTCATTTGAATAAACTCGCTATTTGATCTAAATCTGGTTTTTCGTCTTCTTCAGAATTATCTTCTAATTCTTCTGACTCTTCACTAGATTCATCATTTTTGGCTTCAGGTTCCTCTTTAGAGTCTTCTCCTTCTTCTGGTTCTTCTACAATCTTTTTAGGTTGCTCTTTAACAACTTCTTTTTTGATCCCTAATAATTCATTAAGTTTATTTTGAACTGCATCTACAACGTTTTGTTGCATGGATTTGTCAATTAAGTTTTCTTCAAATTGCATTACTCCATCTCCTTCTTGTCTTGGGATTACATGAAGTAAAAAATGCTGACTCCTTTGACCTGCTGCAAGGCCATTTGCAACAAAAATATTTGTTCCTGATACTTTAAGTGCTTTTAGTAAAGCTTGCGAGATATCTTTTGCAGTGTTAAAGAAGTGTTGAACTTCTGAATCTGGTATTTGTGGCAAAATCGCATAATGTTCTTTTGGGATGACTAAGACGTGTCCTTTTGCTGCAGGGTTGACATCTAAAACTGCAATTAAATGCTTATCTTCATAGACTTTTTTAGAAGGAATTTTTCCTGCAATAATTTGGCAGAAGATACATTGTTGTTTTTGGAACTGAGCTAGTTCCTCTGGAGACATATTTTTGATTTTCTCTTCTAATTGTTTGCGTTGTTCTTCAGTTAATTGTTGTTCTCCAGACATAGAAGAAATAAAGGGGAAGAAGTTTATAAGATTTTGTGTTGTGTGGTTGTGTGAAATTACTATTTTTTGTAGAAAATTTTTAATAGGTTTGAAGCTTATGTGTCTTGTGGAAGATTATCAGATAGAAGAAGTTAGAGGTATAATTAAAGACATCCAACAGTTGCTAGAAGGAACTGCAAGATATGTGCATGATTTAAAACTGGAGATTTTAGGTGATTTCGTGAGGAAACACCATTCAGATGAAGAGTTCGGCTACTATTTAGGGACAATAGGATTCACAGAGTTACCTTTACAACAAACATATAGTTTATTACAAACAGGGATCAAAGGAGGTGATTTAACTGAGCTTGAATATAGAGTTTTTTCCCATTTCGCAGAAGCATATAACCTCGTTGCTTATCAGGAAAATAAGAGAGGCAATGACAGAGTATCCCCCTTAGATTTTGATGAACTAAAAACTGTAAAAGAAGAAGTAAAATACCCCGAGGGAGCTATTGCGAAAAAGGAATATTCATTATTTGGAGACATTTTTGATAAAGTAAAAGAAGGTGAAATTAAAAAATTAATAAGAAAACCAGAGGGAGATATTTCAAGTGAAGCAAGGGATATGCTAAGAACATTAGACAATATGTTTTTTCTTTTTGCCTATGCTCTTGATTCTAGTGGCAAATGGGGCTATCTTAAAAGAAGGACTGAAGAGAAGAGAGAACAAAGAGCCAGGGAGGAAGAAGAGGAGGAAGAAGAAAGGAGAAGAGAACTTGATGATTATCTCCATTATTGGTGGGATCAAATGTATTAATGACTCAGAAACTCTCTCACATTCCTAAAGTGCATTTTTACAAATTTCTTTGGTTCTAATTTGCTTTCAACTAACTTCTGCAATGCTTCTTTGACATGCGTGCTTCCTTTTGGAATTTCAAAGCCAGCTTGAATACTTAATGTCTTTAACTGTTGCAACCCTGCTGCTCTTGCCAGAACAGATGCTGCTGCAACTTCAATGTATTTTGATTCTGCTTTTTCTGTGATAATATCACCCACAGTGCAGCCGGGGTATTTGTCTACAACGTGCTTTCCAGGTTTAAGGTAAGAAGCTGTTTTGTGGTGAAGTTTATTGAGTAGAGCAGTAACCCCATCTTCACGGTTGTACTCTTCTGGAAAGAGATTCAAAATTTCACATTGCACTAATTTTTTGATTTTATCAGCCATAACAATTATTTCAGAGTCTGCAAGTTTTTTACTATCTGCAACTCCTAATTCTTTAAGCTTTTCTCGATTCTCATCGTTTGCTTTAACAGCAGCAACAACAAGTCCACCAAATGTATCTCCTTTAAGAGTTTCATCACTACCAATCATCCAACCAGTTTCCTTTCTAAAAGAAATTTTTTGTTCTTCTTCACCAATCTTAAGTCTTCTTATCTCATCTGCAATATTGTCTTTTGCAACTTGTTTGCCTTGTAATAATAGTTTGCCAGAATTGTAAAGAATTAAAGCTACATTTTTTTTGCTAAGACGAAGTGCTTCATGCATTGTTTTAGGAGTGCCCATAACAAATCCTTTTTTGAGCAACTTTGCAGCATCCTCTTTTGTAACGTTTTTGAAAACGACCATTTTATTTTGTATCAATGATTTTTTTTGCTTTTGTGATAATCAAATTAATTACTTCTTTGTTTCTTGTAACAAAGTCAGGATTTACAAAGAAACCATCATACGCTATTTTATTTCTAATGGTTCTAAGTTTATCCACTAATTGTATCTCTTGTTGTGTAAACTGAGTATAATGTTCTTGTATGTATTCAATTAATTCTTTATGTGCACCTTCACCATATGTTTTATAGCCATCTAAAAGGAGAATTATAGAAAAAAGTTCACGGATGCTTTCATAATATTCTTTGATAATGTTTGAGGAGAATTTCTGATTATCTACAGTGGAGATCATCTCCAGAGTAGTATCAACCATTTTACGAATTGACTGAGCCTTCTCTTTATTTGGAGTTATTGTAATTAACATCTAAAATACCTTGATATATCCATGTAGGACAATCCCATTTAATAAATTATTCTTTAATTCTGAGCTTAATTTTGTGAAATTTGGTTCAAAAAAGAGATTAATTTTCCGTTTTAGAAATTTCTCATATTTTTCTAGTTTAATTTTATGTTCTTTTGATTGTACATAAATATCAATGTCGCTCCCACCAACATCCTCCCCTCTGGTTGCTGAGCCAAAAAGAATAATTGAATCTGGAAGGCACATTTCTTCAATTTTTTGAATGATCCCAGAAGAGTAAATTTTGTCTAAAGTATCAATTTTTTTGTATTGTTTGAATAATTCTGAACCTCTATTGGCAATATACACTGGCAGTTTCTGTGCTCTTGTTTTTTTTTGGAGAATTAAGCCTTCCTTAATAAGTTCTAAGAGATATTTTTTTACTGAAGTGTGAGCTAAAGAAATCTCTTTACTTATTTCTCGCAGCCCAAAGCCTTCTTTTATTGCAGGGTTTTCAAAGAAGATTCTTAGAACCTTCCATTTGCTATAATTTTGTAACATACATTACATAAATGTAACGGCCGTTATATAAATGTTACGGTAGTTCTTAGAACCCAGGAAGAATTTTCATTCCAAAAATTATATTAAACCATCAAATATTTTTATTTCTATGGAAAGTTATTTGGAAAGTAGACCTAGAAAAGAAGTATTTCCTAGAGAGGTTCAAAATTCTCTTAGAGAGAAGGCTATTGAGAAATTAAGAGAAAAGTTACTACCAGATAGAAAAATAATAAAAATAATTTTAATCGGCTCGTCATTAAAAGGTTCTTTTGGAAAATATGATCCGCCAGGATTTAGAGGAAGCCTTTATTCTGATTTTGATTTTATTGTTTTTGTTAAGGAGGATTATGAGATACCTTCTTGGCTAGTTAAAGAATTGTCTGCAAAACCGTTTCCACAAGAAGAGTTGAATTTAGCATATAGATGCAAGAAGTTTATTGAAAATAGATATGACATTGAAGTCTTTTTCATTAAAAGAAAAAGTGTGAACAACAGACAAATCCAAGAGTTGGGAGAAAAGGCAGGCATTCCAATGACTAACAAGAGCCAACATAAACATTTAGTAATCTATTCAAGAGATCTTTGAAAAACTCCAAAAATCAAAACTCATCTAACAACTTTTGTTTTTTCTTCTCAAGAATAGAAGAATATGATTTCCATTTTTGCCTAAATAATTTGGGATGTGTTTCATGATGGAGTTGTAAAAATTTTTGTGTTTTAGGATCAGACATATAACCTGAGCCAAAATCAATCCCAATTTCTGTTTTAATTTTATCGATTGCCTTGTCTCGGATTACTTTTGCTACAACTGATGCTGCAGCAACCACAATATAATTAAAATCTGCTTTGTGTTCTACAATTAATTCTGCTGAGTCTCTTACTCCTTGACTTAGTCTATTTCTAAAATATTCTGTGTAAGAATTAATGTTGGTGCTTGGGCAGTCAATAATTACTTTATTTGGCCTTAGTTCTGAGACAAGCCTTGCTGAGGTATCAGCCTCTAACCAATTAAGATTTGATTCTTCTAAAGAGAGATCTATTGCGTCTGGTTCAATTACTTCAATTCTAAAATCATGGACAACTTCTCGAATGCGCTCAAATAACTCTTCACGTACTTGTGCGCTAAGAAGTTTGCTATCTTTGACACCCAGCCATTCTAATTTCTTGATCTCAGATTCCTTCATAGCAATTGCTACCATGACTAAGGGACCGAGAACGGGGCCTTTAGGAGAGACTAGATTTTCTAGAACTCACTTCCTGCCTCGTCAACCCCTACGATTATTTTAGATTCAACTTTGCTCATTTTATTATTTTAAGAGTAGGTAGTGAATTTACTTTAAAAAAGTTATAGAAGAAAGAATTATAAGCCAAATGCATCGGTAAACTCACGCATGCGTCTAAATTCTGCTAAAAAGCTAAGACCCTTATCGGTAATTTGTACCATTTTTGTGGGAGCTCTTTTCTTTTTTGCTTGCTCTTCAACTACTGCAATGAGTTCTTTTTGCATAAGCTCTTCTAAATAGTTGTTTAGCAGCTTATGAGATAAGTTGGATTTGTACATCAAATGAGTTGGCTTAATTGTGCCACCTTTGTTTTGAATTGCAATGAGGATGTCAAAGACAAGCTCTAAGCGTGATCTGCGTTGTGCCATTTTATCTTTTAGTTACCCTCCTGTATGTGTGTAACAACAATAAAAATCCAAAGAGGATGAAGAGTTGTCCAATTACATAGAGTGTTGGAATTGCAAAGACAAAGACAAGTACTAAGTTTCCAATTAAGATTAGTAGGAAAGATAGCATTACATCAAATGCTCTTGCGTTCCTATTTGTGTTTAGATAGTTCTTGTAGTAGTTAAGTACAATTAGCCCCAGTAGTACTGAGTTTGTTAAGTAAAAGACAAAGTATTGAAAATTACTTACAAAGGTTACAAGGAAGAGTAAGTAGACAAAGAGTGCAATTTGAGACACTTCGTAAAACTTACGTAATCGTTCTCTTGATTTTTGGGAAATGAAAAAGATGAGTAGATATGCTCCAAGCATAGAAATCATTTCTCCAAAGAACCCTAACCTATAGTAGATATGTGATAAAGATAATCTAGGTCCAGCAATAGGCCTAAGTACATCTGCTGCTACATCACGAATTGGTGTGAAATAGAGTGTACTACTGGTAAATGTTTTGAAGAGTAAACTTAAGGAGACAAGTGCAAATGCAAGTGAGAAGTATGCAAACTTGTTTTCTTTGTTAATTCTATATAATCTATAACTGTACGCTGCAATAAGAAGCGCAATTACTAGGCCAACGATGTTGAAGACAACATCCCAGCCGTTAAACCATGTAGGGGTAAAAAATAATCTATACATTGTGATAACACCTTTACTTGTTAGTAATAAAATCTGCTGGTTTCTTTAAAAATGTTATGGATTTTTTGTCTAATTTTAGGTTAAAACCACATATTTCTACGTCGTGAAAATAATGCTTAAATTGTCTCAATTAGGTGGTGAAATTAAAGAAAAAATAAAAATTTACTCCATTGTTCCTTCTACAACATGGTCTGCGGGAGCAGAGTTTCCATCATCAGGTTCAATTGTAAGAACATAGAATTTGTGACCTGTTAGGTCTTGTGCAGATGAATATTTGTTTACATATTGTCCATCTACTTTTTCTAGCTTACCTGAACTAATAACATCAAATTTAAGTCCTGTGCGAACAATCCATCCTTCGTAAAAGTCAGTTCCAACTGGGTCTGGAAGGTTTTCAAATGTTGCAAGAAGATTATATTCTCCATCTTTAAAGATAGCTTGTGCAATTCCTGATGCTTTGTCGTTTGTGTTAATACCCCGTACATCTTTTCCGTTGGTAACATCGACTAAAATCCCTGATTGAGAAAATTCCATTGCCATCATGTCTTCACTTGGTTCTTTTGCCATTGCATCTATTGATGGAGGCATTTCCATCATTTTTTCATCCATGGACTTTTCTTCCATGCTGTCTTCGTGTTTTTCCATCATGTCATCTTCCTGTATAGAATCTTCTTTTGCCATTTCATCATTTGTCTCTTGCATTACTTCTGGAGTGCACGCTACGACTAAAGATAGCATTACAAGAAGAATTCCAATTAGTATTACTCGTTTCATAATATCACCTCTTTAGAAAATAACAGTCTAAGAGAATATAAATGTTTGTTTGAAGCTTCAAAGAAGTTGTCTCTTAAAAGGAAGCTCATCAATCCATTGACCTCTCAGGGGCTTTCATGAAGCATGATTATAAGGTACAGATGCCTCAAAGGGCTTAGCTATACTCTTAAGAGACAAAAAGTAAAGAAGTAAAGTTATAGATAAATGTTGTGGTCTTAGTTTTACTCTAACTGCACTCCACTCCAAAGTGTCCAGTCTTCTGACGGAGAATATCCACCAAATGAAAAATACGCAGGTTGTGTTTGTCCAAACCACCCATAACCAACTTGACCCCATGTTTTGCCTGAGCCTTGCATCCCACTGACTGAGCCATATGCAGGAGAACCAAAATGTTTCCATGTTTTCATAACAGAATGGAAACCAGTTACATCCGTAGTATAATCTGCACCTGGCTCAACAATTAGCTCACCATCGTACCCTTCTTCTCTTAAGGCTTTAACCATTGCTTTAATTGGCGTATTTCCTTCTCCTGGAGCGAGGTGATCATCATGATACCCATAATTGTCATCTAAGTGCACATGACCAATGATTTTTGCCTTTGCCATTTTACGGACTTTATCAACTGCCCATTCATCAAACTCTTTATCATTTTGTGCAATCGACTTATCAGGATCACCTTTCCAATACTTTCTCCACATGTTAATGTGCCCAGTATCAAAAGTGGCAGTTAAATGATCTGTTGCTCTTTTTTCTGCTTCTTCTTTAGACATCCTGTATTTTTGTTGTAAGAGTTCAGCCATTCTTTTTCGAGAACCTTTTACAAGTTGAATCATTTCTTCTGGATGTGAGCCATATTGTTCTGGAAATAAGTTTTCCATTGCAACCCTAATCGGTTTTACTAATTTTCCCTGCTCTTCTAATTTCATAGATTGACGCATTGCGTTAATTCCAAGGTTTGCGTATGCATCATCTGCTTCACGTTTTGCATATGTGTCTGCACTTTCAATGTAACGAATATTTTCCATTGCTTCTTCTGCTTGTGACCATTGTGATGCTGCAGCCTCACGCGCTTGCTCCATTCTATTACGAATTTGTTTAATGCTTATATCGATTATTTCAGTGGGAAGTTTTGCATCCGAAGGGACTAATCCACCAAAGTCAGACCTTGCTTTTTCCATTAACTTCCATTTTTCATCCTCATCAGTTGCTTCTTCTATTTTCTCATAGACTTTTCTTGCTTTACGCAGTTTTTTCATTTGGTCTACTTGATCGTCAAAGTCACCACCGTAGGAAAACGCCCAACCACGAGAGTGTGCTGCATTTGTCTCCATTGTAGCAATAATGTATGCTTCTTCTGGACGAATTTTAATATCCTTTGCTTTCATCCCTCGTTGTTTTGCTTCTTTAATTCTCTCTCGCCAGATAGATTCTTCTTTTTGTTTTGAACTTAGGTTATCCCAATTATTAAATTCATCTCGTGCTCTTTGTGTAAGTTCATCTGCTTCTTCTGATAAGTCATCCCAATCCATTTGTTTTGTCTTAAAGCGAGAGTTTTCAGGGTCAAAAACAGGCATTCTTTGCGCTGCATCAATCTTGTTTCCAAAGTAGTCAATATAGTCTCCTCTCTTTACTGTCTGACCGTTTTCATCTTTGTATTCTTTTCCGCCTTCTTCTTTCCAGTATTCATCGCCTTCTTCATAACGTTTCCACACTGGACGAGATACTTTTTTATTTTTAATCGCTTCAACCATTAACCTTCCAGTTCTTGTATCTACAACTTTGTATGATGTTCTTCCTTCTTCATCCTCAAACATTGTAAATTTGTTTTTATACTTGTCATCTTCCATCTGATTCCACTCTGCATCAACAATAGGCCTTGTAAATTCACCAGTGTGTACTACAACTGGTCCGCCTCGTCCAACGTCTGCAGCAAATTCAATTGCTCTTTTTACTTCTTGAAGTGAATCATTTTTAGCAGCTTTAGAAAAATTACCTTGTTGATCCATTCCAGCAAGACCCATAACGCCAACTGTTGAGTGTGTTGTAAAATCAACTCGGTTAGCAGTACCCACCTCACGTAATGCCTGCCTTTGTTTTTCACCATACATACCAGGAGTTTGTCCTTGTGCTTGTCCTTTTCCTCTTCCAGTAAATACAATTTCAAATGTCTTTGTACCAGGATAAAGTTTAGATTTAATTGCTTGTACGTTTGGAATTGGACCAAGACCCCCACTCATACCAAGCTCACCCATACCAATACCAACATCCCCTGTTGAGCTTTCTCCGTGTGAGTGGCCGTGGTCATGTCCATGAGCATGGTCATGTCCTGCCCCTTGGTCATGAATGACGTATTCTCTATCCATTTCATGGAAATATCCACGACTCATATCACTGCCAAACGTAACCATAGTCTAAAGAAAGAAAAATAGGTATATAAAAGTTTAGGAGAATGGAGTTGTGTGAGCAGCGCCCATCGAGGCGCATGACGCACAAGATAAAGATTAGATTTAAATTCGCGTCATAGGAGGCGCCGTGCCCTGCTCACATGCAAAGTAATACAATTTAGATATTTACCTCGCCCCATATTTAATTCCAGACGAAGCATCTCCGTGATACATTTTATCCAAACGTGCTGCAAGTTGTTTTGTTGTGGATGCCGCTTGTGCTGCCAGTTCTGAGAGTGTGTATTTTCCTTCTTCAACCGCGGTTGCTTTTTGTTCTAATGCAGACGCAGCACCCGTTACAAATTGATGTTCTTCCCAAGTGATATAGCCTTTTTTATCAACTGCATTGTAGATGTCAACCATCTTTTCTCTAATCTCATCAACTGGTGCGTAGGCAAGTTGTGCTACGTATTCTGCATTTAATTGCTGAGGAGTTGCTTCCTGTGGCAAATGATATTGTACATCCTGAGAAGTTTTGGGAATATCAACTTCAGCTAAAGATTCTTCTAATGACATCTCTTCTTGAGAAGTCACTTCTTTAGTTTCAGTTTGATCTTCTGCTTCTTGTGCTTTAATTCCCCGTAATTCTTTAACAATAACTTTACCGCTCTCACTTAAGCCTGATACATCTCGAGAGGTTACCTGAGGAATTGGGACTTTTTCCATCCATTTATGGCGTTCGTTTAGTTCAGATTCAGATTCTTTAATTAGTTTTTCTGCTTGCGCTATCTCTTCTTTTTTTTTCTTTTCTTCTTCCTTTAATCTTTTGATTCTTTCTTCCGGAGGAAGGTTTTGTAGCGTTTTATCTGCCATAATATCCTATTTGAACAGAAATTTAAAAGAATTTACTATATACGGTATAACTCACCACATTATCATCCGGTGTGCTTTTTTGAAACTTTTATAAAAGTTCCATGTACCAACGTTCATAAAATTGGATAGGTCTTTAACTGCTGCCTTTAATTCGTCTTGTTCTTTTTTGATTTGAGTCTTAGATTTGGGTTTTTCTGCTTTACCCTTTTTCTTTGAAGGAACATAAAAGTCTCCCAAGAAACGTTCTGTTAAAGATTTCTGTTTTAATTTTTCTTCTTTTGTTTCTTTATTGTCTGGAGAGGTAGATTTACGAGCCTCTTCTAAATAAACATCTAATTCTTTTCCAAGAGCCTCCATCGCTTTTTGTACAGAGGAAGAGACTTCCCCCATCAAGGCAATAGTTTCTTTTTCTTTCATTTTTTTATATTGTTCAACTTGTTTATCAGTCCAACCATAGACACGCCAGGTAATATCTACTCTTCCAATGTGAACGGGACCTCGCTGATAGCCTTCTTGCACTACTTTTAATTCAGGGCGGGTTCTGTAATTATATGTAACTAAAACACAGCCATTTGCTCCTCCCACGCCAGGAATTTCTTTTCTGTAGCGCGCAAGAAATTCAATATCCAACATACTCCCTTCAAAAGAGCTAATTAAGTGAGGGCTATTACCTCGATCTTTTAGAGTTAATCGCTCAACATGACGTAAATAAGGTTTGATCCATTCAATGTACATTTTAATAATTTGAAAATGCTGTAATAAATATTGTAACATAAAACGCTTTCTGTTTCTATGTTCTGCATGTGTCCTTTTTTTCCAAGTCATATAATTTTGCAGATGTCTTTTAAGTACACGAAGAACATTTTCGTTAAAATTTTCTGCCAAATTGTCAACATAATTTTCCATTTCAGTGTCTGTTTTAAATGGAGGTGCATCAAAAAATAAATCAGGAAGCGTAATAAACTCTAATTCCCGAGCCATGCCATAGACTGACGCTGCACTTTTCCCCCCTCCTTGTACAAGGTCTACAAACATCCCCTTTAGAGTGATTTCGGATCCTTTTTTACGTGATTTCATATCAGCAACCCGTAATTGTTTCTCAACATCTTTATAGTAATCTAATCGTTCATCAATAATTCGTAACTCCCTTACCATTTGGAAAAGCTCTTTAATCATTTTTCCAGAGGTTGCAAGAAATTGTGAGATTTTATCTTGTTGTGCACCTAGACGTTGCTGAGTTGCACCAAAAAAAGCAGAGTTTTCTGCTGCAGAGAATGTGTCTTCAATCTTTTCAATGATAGGAACGTGTTCACGTATGTTGTCAATTAACCAAAAATAAGGTTCTTCTAGACTCAAATCATCCATTTGCCACCAGAGGTGGTATGATTTTCTTGGTTTAGGGTAGCCTGTTTTGTTATAAGTTTGCTTCATTCCTCCAAAGATACTACTCTCTACTATTTCTTCATCCTTAAATCCAAATTCTTTTAATAACGCAGACCTATCCATCATCAAACCTTTTAATGGAAGTAGAGTGTTGCGATTTAATAAGTTTTTGGGTATGTCAAATTATTTTAAGAAATATATTAATAAAAAGACTTATTTTATGCAAAAATGAGATCGTCAGAAACTGAAAACATTCGTTCAATACAAGCGATGATGTCTGGAAGCCTTGCATTAGGAATTTTAGACGTAATAACTTCTATTGACGACCTATTTTTCCCAACTATTGCTGCAACAGCAGTAACTACGGGAATAAAGAATTATAGATTGATTAAAGAGAAGAATAAATTACCTCCAAGAAGAGTTGAATTTCAAGGGAAGGTGTTTACAGAAAGACAGTATAACCCAACAAAAAATGCTATTGCTGCAAGTGTAATGTATTCAGGAATATCGACTGGATTATTTGGTGCAGGATATGGTCTAGCCACTTTAGGGGATTATATTTTTTAAGAACACTTCCAAACATAATACTTCTCTTTCTTTAACATTTTTACATCAAACCCAGATTTTTTTAATATTTCAATCCACTGCTCTGGTGAAAAATCATTGACTTGCTTTTGTTTTTGCCAGGAATTAAGTCCAACGGCTGAAAGAACCATTACAAATCTACCGTCTTTTTGCAAAATTCGTTTAACTTCAGAGAATAATTGAGTATAATTTGTGACATAATTTAAAAGAAAAATTGCAGTTACAGAATCAAAAGAATTATTGGGAAATGGAAGTGCCTCCTCCACATCTCCTTGAATTTTCTCAACAGCATTGTCATTAAGACCTAACATTTTTGTAGAGAAGTCAAAGCCAACTGAAGGGATGTAGGAGTATGCACCACAACCTAAGTCAAGGTTTTTTCCTTTTAGTGTAGACAATTCAAGTGTAATGGCATCCCTAACATCAGCGTCAATTTTTTGAGACCACATAAAACTTTCAGCATTCCAAAAAGAGATATTGTTTGTGGGCCAGCCTTTAGCCCAGGGTATTTTCTGTGAGAGTGTTGCTAGTTTATCTTGAACATCTTGTCCATATTGCAATTCAATTAAACCTTGCAAAAATTCAGTTTCAGCATCAATGTGTTGTTTCATTTTAAAACAAGAAACTTGCCAAGTTTAAGAATGCTTGTAGGGCAAGCCCTCCAGATAGAGAGTTTGCCATCATCACAAAAGCAACCATTAAAATCCTACCTAGACTGATAAACACTTCACGACTTACAAAATAACCGACTACATCATCATCTGCTTTATCATATTCCATTGCCCCCATAGGAGATGCACGAATACCAGATGTAATTGCTGCAAAGATCGTAACCCCAAATACGTGAGTTGTTGTTTGAACTAATGAACGTAGAACCCAGGACAAAGATTCAAAGCCAGTAATATAACGGAGAATTTTTCTTTTCTCTACGTGATCACTAAATTTACCTACAAGAAATACAACGATTGCACTTGTTGCCGCAAGTAAAGAGCCAACAGCCCCAAGCGAGACATAACCCCCTAAAATAAAGAACACAAGCAAAGGCCATACTAAGTCTAGAGCCACAATTTCAGTCCCCCTAGAGATAAAAAAAAGAGAATTCTTCCAATGATCTTTATTGACAATTCTACGCAAAGAAAAATCATACCTTACTTTATTATCTTCGCTGAGAAGAAGTATAAGAGCTGAAAAAAATAGCAGTACTGATGAAAGAATAAACACAACACCAAAACCATATTGTGAGATTAAAAAACCGCCTAAAAGAGGGCCCAAGGTTGTTGCAAGAATCTTATATGCAGAGCGTTTACCAAAAGTTGCACCTCTAGTTTCTCTTGTGCTTGCGTGATGAAATACTAAGTGCATTCCCATCCAGTAAAAGGCAAGAGAAAAACCAACTAAAAGGCCAAGAACCATCAAAGGAGTTTTTATCTTGGGGAGTAGATGTAATAAAATTAAGAACACAATGTAAAATGGCATACTAAAAAGTACAGAGTGTTTAACACCAAAACGTGAAGCAAATTTTGCAGCAAGTGGCGACATACAGGCAAAGATAACGGGATAGAAAATAAAAAAAGAGAGTGTTTCATTAAGAGTATAGCCTAATTCTTGATATAAATAAAGAGGGATAAACAAAACAACTAAAGAGAGTGCAAAAAATCGTAGTGTTAGTGAGACGTAAAATAAGGTTAATTCTTTTGGAGGTTTAAAGTGCCACCAAAGTTCATGATTGTGATGCATAAAACAAAGGGAAGAAAAAAGAAGTTATAAGTTTTTTGATAATGGACCTGCCCGGACTTGCACCGGGGACCTCCCGCGTTCTAAAAAATTAAAGATTTTTCTAAAACCTTAGGTTTTTAAGTCAGGCGGACGTCATAGCTACTAGACTACAGGTCCATGAGGCCAAAGCAAGTAATGTGAGCCAAGTGCCGCATAATTTATCAAATGGATTTCCATTTTCTATCTCGACTACAGGCCCATAATTATCAAGGAGATCAAATTATTTATTAATTTTATGAGTTTACAGACCTTACCCTCAAAACCCCATAAAAAATATAAACTACAACCGCATTTTCAAACACATGAACACAATACAAACACAACAAGAAAAGCCAATCTATGTGTTATTTCAGGACAAAAAAAGGGCATTAATTCCAAAAACTCTTTCATTAATCCTTCTAAGTGTCGTATTTTACATAGGGATCATCATTAATTTATCTTTGATTCGTTTAGGTGCAAGCCAAGAAACAATGATTAAGACAATTTCTATAGTCATTCTTGCATTAATTATCCTTTTAGGAATATACATGGCATATCGAAAGGCAGAAATGCCATATCGCTTTTATCCAAATAGAGTACAGCAAGGAAAGAAAAAAATATTTTATCGAGATGTTATGAACACAACAAAGCGAGAAGATCCCATCGATAAATTTTTCAAAACGTATGCCATAAATTTAGGAAATAATTTTCATTTACGAGACATTCCAAAGGAGCTAGATATTGGTTCTTATTTACAGCAATTAATCCAATATTCTCGACAAAGAAGGTTTTAACCTTTGCTTTCTATCCTATTATAACCGATGTAAGTAAAGATCAATAAAGACTGTTGTGATAGAAAGAATTAATGGACCAACAATAATCCCTAAAGGACCGAAAATAAATACACCACCAATAATTCCAAGAAGAGTAATTGCAGGATGAATTTTTGCTTTGTCCCCCATTAGTTTCGGTTTTAAGATATTATCAATTGTGCTAATTACAAGAACGCCATATAAGAAAAGACCAATTCCTTTGAAAATAAGAGTGCCTGAATTTTGAAAAATTCCGTCTAAAAGCAAGATGATTGATGCAGGAAACCAAATTACAAATGTCCCTAAGTAAGGGAACAGTGCAAAGAATGCCATGACTAGCCCCCAAAAGAGAGGAGAGGAGATTCCAAAAAAGTAAAAACCAATTGCACCAATAGCTCCTTGAATTAAAGCCACAATTAAATAACCAAAAACAACACCATGAATAATTTCCCTTAGTCTTTTAACAAAATAATTATAATTTTCTTCACGCACACTTAAAAAACGTCCAACATGATTAACAAAGATTTTTCCATCTTTTAAAAAGTAAAACATCGTAAATAGTAAGACAAACAAGTTTAAGGCAACTCGTGGTAGACTAATTACAAAATCAGATCCTTTTTGAATTACCCAATTAGTAGCGACTTTTAAAATTTCTTGAACTTGGTAACGAATCTCAGGGTTATCACCAAGGTTTTGTAACGCAATACAAAAAGAGTTGTCACAATTATTAAACACACCAATAGCAAGTTTTTGTTTGCCCAAAAGATAAAGAACATAAGATTCCTGCACTAAAGTTTTCATAATTAGAGTTCCAGGAATAACTACAAGCAAGAACACAAGGGCACATACAATAAATGACGCTGTAAGTTTGCTATTAACCTTATCTGCAATGTACAGATACAACGGATGGAATATATATGCTAGTAAGGCACCAAAAATGATTGCAAGTAAAAGTGGTTTGATAATGAAAAAAGATAACACCAATAAGATTCCAAAAAGGATAAAGGGAATATAATATTTGTAACTTGATTCATCCATAAAATAAAGAGTTACTTCTCAAGTATTTAAGATTTTTCATACAAAGAAAAAGAAAAAAAAAGAAAAAAAGTTAGTCAAGCTTATTGACCGTTGGAAGGTGCACCGATGGTAGCATCAGAGTATGTTGTACCTTCGATTTCTACTTCCATACCAGATAAGTCTGCAGCTCTGTGTGCAATTACCTTACCTGCTAATCTTGTGTCAGCTCCTGAGAAACCTGCTACTACCATAGCAACATTTCCACCGTTTTCGTATAGCTTGATTTTCGCTCTACCTGGGGTGAAACCTGCTGTACAGTCACTTGGGTTGCCCATTAACTCAGCGGATACAGTGTTAACACATGGACCACCTACAGAGATGATGTTTTGTGCTGTAACACTTGATACTTCTGAGTCTAGTTTTGTAGCGTCTACAACTTGTACCTGTTGTAAGTTACCAGTTCTCTTCTTACCGGTTGTAACTGCGCCAGATGTAACGTATGCCATTACTGAGCGTAGTTGCTGCGGCCACTCGATTTCAAGGTTGTCTGCTGTTGTTCCACTACCACTTGGACTGTTATGTTTAATCCAAGCACCGTTGATACTCCATGCGTAGCTGTTGTCGTCATCATCATCTGGAGATGCGAAAGCTACAGCGGTACCACCAGCAACATTTGTCAGGTCTACTTCTCCACCTGAAGCTGTTACTGTAGCGTTAGCAACCATGTAAGGAGCTGTTGCACGGTCATCAATCATATCGCTATCAATTAAGGATACGTTCATAGAAACGTTTCCTGATCCTGAAGGATATTGACCTCTCCAGCTACTTCCAACGGAGGTGTTTGTGTATAATTGAGTTAACTCAATCTTAGCACCGCCCATTCCAATCAAGTAGTTTTTGTTGTAGTAGGTTACACTATCTGTTGCTGCTCCGTAGACTCCTGAGGAGTTTGTCTCAGAACCGCCAGTAACTTCAATTCCCCAGTCCTTAGTTGCTGTTCCACCAAGGGTTCCGGTTGTGGAGTTCTGGATGGTGTATGTTGTTCCAGATAACTGCAAGGTAGCTGATGCTCTTGTCTTTGCAAAGGTAATTGGACGCTTAACAGTTTCTCCAGTTGTCAGAATACGGAAGTCAACTCTTGGGTCTGACTTTGACTGATCATCTGCACCTTTGTACTGCACGATATGTGTTACTGAGTCTTGGTCTGTATCATCGTTCAGGATGAAGTACTGTTCATCATGGATGTCTAGTCTACTTAAGGTTAAGTTATCATTTTTATCCCCTAATCTTAAGTTAGTTCCTGAAGCACTGTACGTGAAAGGTAGAGACGCAGTATCACCTTTAATGTTTGTAAAGGTAACTTCATATTCTGCTTCTGCAGCTGAATCTGACAATTTAATCATGTCTGTTCCAACACCAGAGTTCATTCCATCAAACCGGATATCCCAGTCACCGAAGAGTAAACCTTTCTCTTCTACTTCTGCTTGCCCACTTAGTGTTTCTCCCGCTCCGATGTAGTAATCATCTTGGGAAGTCATGTTAACAACAATCTTATCGATTTCTAGTTCACCATCTGCAGATGAGGTGTGTTCAGTTAATACAGCACCAGTAATCTCAACATCCGCTCCATCAATGGTTTCATCGTTGAAACTTAGTTCATTAGAACTTCCACCAGCAGTGATGTTTGTGTCTTTAAGTTCAAGCTTATCTGCTCCTAAGAAGAAGTCAGCTCTATGGATACCACCAGCATAGTCTTGGTATAGAACTTTACTTAAACCTAAAACTGTTCCATCAGATAATGTTTCTGTGTCACCTTCGTCCATTAAAGGAGTTGATTCACCGTTTACAGTAAACTTAGCTCTGTTGCTACTATCTGTGAAGGTTAAAGCTACTTCGTAGTCTTTTCCACCAATGTTATAGGTTGCTGTTTCTCCCTCTTGAAGAGCTTCGGAAACGGAACCAGCCATTAATGTTAATGTTACGGATTCTGTAATTAAATCAGAACCACTCACTGCTTTTACAATGTTGTAGCTCTTTCCAAACATAGTGATTCTTTTATCTTCGAAATCATCTAATTGGTCATTTTCGCTTGTATCAACATCTGACTTTGCTGCTTCAAGGAAGTTTAATTCATACCTTGCAAATAATGTGTTGTCTGGTACTTTTAAGAACAAGTCAGTTAAATCTTCGTCGTCTTCTGCGTATGTGGTGTTGATTACCGCATTATCGAAATACAAGAACTGTTCATATGCAAATGTTCCCTTGGAATTTGAAAGTTCTGCATCTGCTAAAGCGTTCAAGTCACTATCATCCAAAAAGTCTACAACTCCATGTGTAGAAGGACCAAATGATTCACTAAATTCTAATACGTCTGAACCACTCTCAACCATCCAAGCATCGCCTGAAACTGTTGTTGTTGTACCTGAACCAGAGCCTGCAACATACATGCTTGTTGCGATGTCGGTCATAGCCAAGTTATCAATTGCCTGAGCTGCTGCACCTACTACAAATACTCCGTTAAATACGCCGTCTGTAACGAACATATCAGGGTATTCATTTAGGTCTGCTGCCATAGCGCCCATTGCTGTTGCACCTAACATTGCTGCACCAGCACTCACAGCGAATAAACGCTTAACCATTCTTTTTACTTTCATTTTACTCAACACACCTCCGTGTTTGAAAATCTGTTTTTGTTATTTTCCTCCCACATTTTTGTTCATCCATGAAAATTTCGAAAGGCACACCAATGATGTGCTTTTTCGATTCCATTGATGAACTGTTCTTGTTAAAGACGCTAAACAACGAACTATCTGGTCGGAATAAGCTATTTACCAGAAAACCGTTTATAAGCCTTTCGCAAAAATTTGCCTTTGAAAAATGTAAAAAAAGGCTTGAAGACCTGAAAGTCGAAAATTTAAGCAATTGGAGCGTTCATCATTTTAAAATGACAAAAGCTAAGATATAGAACAAAGTTCTATTTTTTGCATAAACCACGTGAAATTAAGTTTATTTTAAGCTTTGAGTAGAACACAGATAGATATAAATGTATGTTTGTAGAACTAAGTGAAATGTCAATTAAAATTCAAGAATTAGAGATCCCAGAATTTATCAAAGAACATTACACTAAATTTCCCGAGCTAACTCCGATTCAAGAAAAAGCAGTAAGTGCTGGGCTGTTAGATGAGAAGTCGCTACTAGTTTGTGCTCCAACTGCTTCAGGAAAAACATTTGTTGCAACCATGGCAATTTCTAAAATACTAGGTAAAGGCAAAGCCCTATACATTGTCCCACTAAAGGCATTGGCCACTGAAAAGTTTCGAGAATACAAAGAGTTATTGGAAAATAGTAATTTCAAAACCATGGTTTCAACAGGCGATGTAGATTCAGATTCAGGTTTTTTAGCAAAATATGATGTTTTAGTGCTAACTTCTGAAAAATTAGATAGTTTATTAAGGCATAAAGTCTCTTGGCTATCTGAAGTAAGAACAGTAGTAATAGACGAGATACACCTACTAAACGACCCCTCCCGAGGACCAACGTTAGAGATCATCATTACGCTTCTAAAGATGTTAATTAAGCCACAAATTATTGGACTAAGTGCAACCATTGGAAATCCGCAAGAACTAGCTAAATGGTTGGAAGCAAAACTTGTAATGGACGATTGGCGACCAGTGGTGCTCAAAAAAGGAATTTATCACGAAGGCAAAACAGAGTTTTTTGAGTAAAAATAAATCTTTAAGTAGGAATTAAAAATTAGCTTGAAAGCAAGGACATAATTTCCGCCACTATTTTTCGATCATATGAATCTTTATATTCAGCAGCCAAAGAACGGAGTTCTTCAATTGGCACAATTATTTTTTTCTTCCCTAATTCATCTTTTAGACGACAAACGTATTCAATGAACTGAGTTACGTTTTTAGGATTAGTTGTTTTAGCACATCGTTCAAAATCTAACAAAACAGGAGTATTTTCTTTTGTTATAATGACATGTTTGTGAGGATGATGCATTTCTTCTTTGTTAACTTGTAGAAAATCAAGAATAAAACACTGGTTAAATAAGTCCCGTAGAACAGACAAGGTTTGTTCTTTAGTTGTGTTTTCTTTTTGTAGCCAGCCTAACATAAAATCACCCTTGACAAAAACATATGAAAAAAAACCTTTCCCATACACTTGAAGTTTAGGCCCGATATTATGTTTATTAAGTACTCTTAGCCATTTAGTTTCATTTTCAATAGTATTTTGTGCTTCAGTTGATTCGCGTTTTACTTTTATTGCCACATCAACAACATCTTTTTTAGAAGTCAAATGAGTTTTAATCTGCCCATTCTTATCAAGAGTAGCTTTGTAAATAGAACCTCTTTTTCCATGAGTGAAGTATTGAATATTCTCAAATCCAGCACCTTCTAGCCTACAAAGCAGAGGTGTTTTAGTAATTTCATACACATAAAGTTCTTCAAAAGCAAGTTTTTGCGAAGCAAGCTGTTTGTACCCAAGGAGATTTTGTTCAATGAGTTCATGAATTTTTTCTTTGTTTGTAAGTGTTGAAAAGAGAAATAAGATTTTACCTGCAGGAAGTAAATGAGAAGATACTTTTTCAAAAAATCTAGCAGACAGTTCCCAGCCTTTTTTCCCACCATAAAGAGCAGCATCTTCTATGCCTTTGTCTTGAGGCAAATAAGGAGGGTTAAAGATGATAGTCGAAAAATGCGCATATACATTTTCAAAGAGATCGCTTTGTATAACCTTTATTTTACGTAGTTTTCTTTCATCAATAACCTTTTGTAATCTTTTAATCGCTTCAGGATTAATGTCTACTGCAAGAACTTCTCGAACGTTAGGATTTTCTATTGCTGCTAGCGCTTGAATTCCAGATCCTGTGCCTAGTTCTAGTACCCTACCTTCTGCATGAAGGCGCACTTGTTTTTCAAGTAAGTAAGAATCTTCTGCTGGAGCGTAAATTGAATCATGCATTATTGTTTCTCCATTTCCCAGATGAATTTTTCAACATGTGGCAAGTCTTTTTTACAACCAAGGTCTAACCAAAAGTCTTGAAGTTGTAGCACATGAACTTTTTGTTGTTTTGCCAGTTCGTTTAGTGCATCAGTAAGCTCTATTTCCCCACGCAAAGAGGGCTGTAATTTTTCAATTATTGAAAAGACTTCTGGAGTTAGTTTGTAAATTCCAGTGTTAATAACATCGCCGACAAATTCTTGAGGTTTTTCAACAATTCTTTGTAGTTTATTATTCTTTACTACAAGCACACCATATCTTGAAGGATCTTCAATTTTTTTGCCCAACATGTAATGTAAATCGTCTCGTTCTTTTGTAGTAATTTGTTGGATATCTGCCACACTAAATAAGTTGTCAGCGTAATAAACAAGAAAATTATCTGTGCCGACAAATTGTTTTGCTTGAAGTACTGCATGACCAGTCCCAAGTTGCTCAGTTTGCTCAATGAACTCTGCAGTCATTTTTTGTTCTTGCACAAAAGCACGCACCTGTTCTTGTTTGTACCCTACAATAAAACAAAAGTCAGTACAACCTGCTGCTTGAAGATGCTTGATTACATAATACAAAAAAGGTTTTCCATTCACTTTAACCATGACTTTAGCTGTATCATCAGTCAATGGTTTTAATCTCGTTCCCTTACCCGCTGCAAGAATTACTGCTTTCATGCAAGTAATTAGAAAGAGTTTATTTTTATGTGTTACGGATGTAATTTTTCTATTAAAGAGAGAAGTTGAGAAAAATCGTTTATTGTATGTTGAGGAATTTGAGATTCATGTTCTGGTTTTAATGAAGAATATTTGCCATGATTTAGGAGAATTGTAATACAACCTAACTTATTTCCTTCTTGTATCTCAGCATCAATTCGATTCCCAATAACAATAACCTCCTTTGGAGTCGTTTTATATTGTTGCATTGCTTTTGCAAAGCAATCACCTTTTTCTAAGTTTGTTGCACAAACCATAATTTGATCAAATAGTTGAGACAACCCAAGAATGTTTATTTTTTTATGTTGAAATTGAGGGTCACCTTTTGTAACTAGGACTTTGGTGTGATTTGTTGAAGTAAGCAATTCTTTAACCCCAAAGAAAGGAAAAATATTTCGAATATGTTCTTCAGTGAAGTTAGGAGGAATTTGACCTGTTTTGTCATAGAGCGTATCATCTAAATCAAAAAGAAGTAACATTTTAATCGTGCACCCGCTCTACAATCTCCATGATTTTTGCTGCAAGTTTATGAGCGTCGTGACGAATAAGAGAACGATTACTTGCCAAAGGATCATTTGGATCTTGTGCAGTCATTTTTTCCTCTAAAAAGTTATGTGTCATTGCCCGAGGGTCTTGAGTTAAATCATGTGTGACAAGCTCACCCTCTTTTGCATACCGATCAATTAAATCTTCTGCAGGAGTCCCATCGTTAATAAATACGTAATCAAAGACATCTTTTCCTAAGTAACGTGTAACTTCTCGCAGATAATCACTTACTTTAAAGTTCGTAGTTTGTCCTTTTTTATTCATTAGATTTGCAACAAATATCTTTTTTGCCTTGGTCTCACGTAGTGCTTTTGCAATTCCTTCAACTAAAAGATTAGGGATTAGAGAAGTATACAGACTACCAGGTCCGAGTAAAACTACATCTGCATTCATAATCTCACTAATTGCATGAGGATCCGCCTTTGGATATGGTTCTAAAAAAAGATTGGAATAACCTTGATCAATTTCTGAAGATACATCTATTTTATCTTCCCCTTCAAGCATGGTATTATTTGTAAGAAGCATTTTTAATTTTACTTTGTGTGTTGTTACAGGGATTACTTTTCCTTTAATTGATAAAATTCTACCAGCCTCTTCAATTGCTTGCTCAAAACTACCAGTTACTTTTTCAAGTGCTGATAAAAGAAGGTTTCCAAAACTGTGTCCTTCAAGACCACCATTCTCAAAGCGGTAATTCATTAAGCTACGCATCATCCGACTAGAATCTGAGAGTGCAACAAGACATTGTCGTACGTCTCCTGGAGGCAAAACACCTAGTTCATCACGTAAGACACCAGTAGAACCACCATCGTCAGCCATAGAAACAATTGCAGAAAGTTCTACCCCATATTTTCGCAGTCCTCTTAGAACTGTAAAATTACCTGTCCCTCCACCGATAACCACAACTTTCTTCATAGCAGGACAGGACTAAAATTTGTTTTTAAAGCTTGTGGAAGAATGAGTTAGATAATCACAAAAATGCGGTTTTCATTGACCACGCATTTTTAGGATACAAAACAGCCAGACATCTGTGCCATTCATCATTCGACTAAAGTCAATGGTTTTCTGGCTATTTTTTATATAAGAATAAATAAAATAAAAAAAGAAGTTTATTCCTCAACAAAATCTTCGATTTTTGCAGGCATTTCTTCATTTCCTTTTAGAAGACCTTTTGCTTGCATATATTCTCTTGCTAAAAGATAGAATACTAAACCCACTGATTTTTTTCCTTTGTTGTTTGCAGGGATAACCAAATCAATTTTGTTAGATTGATTATTTGTATCACACAATGCAATCACGGGAATCCCTACTTTAAATGCATCTTCAACTGCATTTTTGTCTGGCCAAGGATCAGATACAAACAGTACTTTTGGTTGCGTGAATGTTTCCAAATTAGGATTAGTTAAAATTCCTGGAGGGTACCTTCCCGTAATCACATTAATGCCTGTTAGCTGATGTAATTTTTTCAATCCCTTCCATCCGTTTTCTCGACGGCTAATGATTAAGATCTCTTCAGGATTGTAACGGCTAAGCATTTTTGCAGCCAAATTGATCCTTTCATCAATTTTTTTTAGGTTTAGTACACTTAATCCATCTGGTCTTGTTTTGTAGATGAAATCTGCCATGTATTTGGTTTTGAATTTAGTTCCAATGTGAATTCCTGATTTTAAGTACTCATTGGAATCCAGTAATAAGTTTTCTACTTCTTCAGTCATTTTTTTGCCTCATTATATTTGTAGACGGTAAAAATTTCAAATAAGAATATAAGTTCTTATCTGCGATTTCTTTTGCCTCACGCAGCTTTGTTTGTCTAGGGCGACAAATGTTGGCTATAAGGAGCTTAGAACAGAGTTTATTTATAAAGATTTTGGCAGGTTTCAAAATACTTCTTCAATTCCTTCCCCGATTATTTTGAACTTAAGGCCCTTACCTTCTGGAAGAGATCTATGTTTTCTAAGAACAAGACCTCGAGCATTTTCAAATTTTTGCAGCTCTAAAAGACATTTACTACCATATTTTAAGAGATCTCCACCAACCATTTTAACATGATCTCGATTGTCAAAGTCAGCATAAACCTGGTTTGTAATAAGAACCGGAATATTTCTTGTTCTTGCAATCTCTACAAGGTTTGCGATTTGTTTTCCAAGAGCTGAGTTTACCCCATAAACTTCTTCGCTTTTGCCTAACTCTAACCTGTAGAGCATAGAAATAGAATCAACTACAATAAGACCTGTGTTGTTGGAGATATTACTTTTAAGTTTTTCAAAAATTTCCTTTTGTTGTGTGAAGTTGATTGGATTAAAAAAGACAATATTGTTTAGCACCGTTTCATGATTTACAGAGAGTTGTTTAATTCTTTCTACAGCAATTCCGCCTTCAGTATCAATAAAGATTACTTTTTTACCTGTTTCTGCAACCTTTACTGCGGTAAGTAGACATAAATTTGTTTTTCCACTTCCCGAGGGACCAAAGATTGTAGTGATAATATCTGCATCATAACCTCCTTGTAAGAATTGGTCTAGAAAGGATGAGCCAGTTGTGATTTTTGGAGTTTCTTGAATGGATTGCGTTGGTTGCATAGTACTTCGGAAAGAAAAAGAGATATAAAGCTTTCTTAGAGAAATGTATAAAAAGAAGTGATTCGTAGTAAAGCTAAAGAAAGGAATTGAGATTATGAATAAAACAAAGCAGTGGCTTATTGCTATTTTTGTAATAACAATAATTGTGAGATTAATTTTAGCGTTTAGTGTTCCTAATTTTACATACGAATCTTATTTCCATTTGCGACAAGTTGAGCATATCTCTGAGACTGGACTACCTTTGTACGAAGATTCATTATCATACGGAGGAAGAGAATTACGGTTTCTTCCATTCTTTCATTATTTTATAGCTTTTTTTGATTTATTTTTACCCTTAGAATTTGTTGCAAAGGTTATCCCAAATATTTTAATCGCTACACTCCCATTATTAGTATATGCCATTAGCACACGCATTACACAAGATGAAACCAGTTCTTTATTTGCTGCATTTATCGCTGGGTTTTTGCCAATATTATATTCAACAAATAAATTTGGTGTAGAAAGTTTGTTTTTGCCATTAGTCTTTTTAACAATTTATGCATTTTTACGTATCAAAGAACCTACATATTTGTATGTGTTTATTCTAGCATTTTTAATTTCTGCATTAACAAGTTCATTAACATTTTTAATTATTGTAGGGTTAGGGGTGTACTTATTGCTTTCTTTATTAGAACGTAAAAAAATCATACGTGCAGAAATAGAAGTTATTTTATTTTCTGTCTTCTTTTATTTGTGGGTACAGTTTTTATTTTTCAAAAAAATCTTAATTCAAGGAACTAGCTTTGTTTGGCAAGGAATACCATTTCAAATTATCCAAAACTACTTTCCACAGTTCTCATTAGGACAAGCAGTGGTGTTAGTTAGTGCAATTCCATTTTTAGCAGGAATTTATGTTGTCTATCAATCATTGTTTAGGTTACGCAACACTAGGTCTTTTTTAATTATAAGTTTAGTTACCTCAACAACATTACTTACGTGGGCCAGAGTGATTCCATTTAAGTTGTCATTATCTTTTTTTGCGATCTCTCTTGCAATTTTGTTTGCACCATTTTACAAAGAAGCAAAAATATATTTAAGAAAAACAAAAATAGCACATCACGCGCATTATCTGTCAAAGGTAGTTGGGTTGTTATTAGTTCTCACAACGGTTGTTCCAGCCATTGGTGCTGCCTTGCAACAAGAAACGCCCAATGATTTTGAAATTGAAGCGTTCATTTGGTTTAAAGACAATACCCCTAAAAATAGTGGAGTACTTGCGTTATTAGAGGAAGGACACCTCATTACGTATTATGCAAAGCGAAGGAATCTTATGGACGATATGTTTGCGCTTGCCCCTGATGCAGAACAACGCTTTATTGACATGAACCCTTTATTTACAACTTCTTTGCAGACAAATGCAGTTAGTGTATTAGAAAAATATGACATAGAATATTTGATTTACACCCCTTATGCCCGTAAGAAGTTAGGGAATAATAATTTTAATTTCTTAAGTTCTGAGTGTTTTAAGCGATTACATGAACCTCAAGAAGAGATTAAAAGATACCAAGCTAAATGTACGTTAGAAAAACAAGGACCTGAGGAAAATAATTAAAATGGAACCTGAAAACCAAGACATTATTGGAAAAAGTAACACTTTTTTTCAACACATCCTTTCTTTCAAACAAGTTTATCTCTTAGTAATTGCATTTATAGTATTAACAATCCCGGTAATGGTCAATGGACTAAAAGGCTACTTACCAATTATGGGCAAAGAGAGTTATTTTCACCTATCACAAGCAGGAGAAATTAACAGTGTTTTGTATAATGCCTTAAAAGTAGGGTTAGGAACATTGCCTGATTCTGCACTTGCAGCAGTACCAATATTGTTGGGACTAGCATCAGTCGTATTATTTTTACGCCTTGCAAAGAAGATATTATTGCCAGAAGGGTTTACATTTTTTTTTGCATTGTTTGTGATTATAAGCCCAGCTTTTATCTTAACGTATACTACAGTTTCTTCAATGAGTGTGTTTATTACACTTTTATTAATAGGGTTAGTACTATTAGTTGATGCGCAACGAAGAAGAAAATATTTTGCATTAATTCCATTTGCATTAGCAACCCAAATTGATATTGCTTCTACGCTTTTATTGTTAGTAATTCTTGCAGTATATTTTATTGTAGTACGTCGAGAATACAAGGTTCTAGCCCTAAGCCCCCTTGGAGTAGCAATAATTTTATTATTTGCCAATTTATTGATATTGAGCCTGCCTTTTGCCGCGGAACCATTTAATGTCCAATCCCATATCCAAGACATATTTGCCGACTTAGGAGGCCTAAGTGGAGTGAGTATATTTTTAGCAATCACTGCAATCATCGGGATTATTTTTACATGGAGAAGAAAAAATCATTATATTGCGTATATCTTACTGCCAATTGTTTTGCTACTATATGTATTCACAGCCCAGATGTTGTTCCCACTAACTATATTAATTGCATTTTTTGCAACAGTAGGGTTTATACAACTATTTGAGTCCACATGGCACTTAGCAACTTTAAAGCGGTTCACGTTTTTGTTATTATTATTAGGCATCTTATTTACCTCAATGACATTTATGGCTAGAATGGACGTGCATAGTTTTGAAACTGCACAAGCCGACGGTCTAGTGTGGATCCAAGAAACAACAGGAGCAAGTGCAAATATATTTACATTAGAAGAAAGTAAATATCTTAGTGAGTATTATTCTACAAGAGATACATTTTCAGAACACGATTTAAAAGGAATACTTGATGTGATTTATGTTAATGAGCTATTTCCGATATTAGAGGAGTATGAAATCACACATATTTATCTTACACAAGAGATGAAAGCAAGCTTACCACAAGAAACAGGGCTATTATTCTTATTAAAGAACGAAAGGTTTAAATTAGCTTATCAACGCCAAGGAGTAGAGGTGTGGACGTTTACATGATGAGGGTTATAAAAGGTGGCAGTAACATTTCTTGATGCAACACTTGCAATTTCGTACTTTATTTTACTATTCTTAGCAATTTTTTGGATGTTGATATTATTCTCTGGAGAAAAAGAGCAAAAGAAAAAGAAATTGCGTAGTTTTCCTTATTTTTCTACTATTGTTCCTGCATTTAATGAAGGGCAAGGCATTAAAGCAACGTTACAGTCGTTATGTAATTTAGATTATCCAAAAGAAAAAAGAGAGTTTATTGTTGTTAATGATGGTTCTACCGACAAAACAAGAGAGGTTGTAGAGAAATTTATTGCTGAGAATCCAGACGAAAATATAGTATTAATCAACCAAGAGAATAAAGGAAAAGGAAATGCGATGAATAAAGGTTTAGCAAGAGCAAAAGGAGAGTTTGTTGCTTGTCTAGATGGTGATTCTTTTATTCAGCCAAATGCACTGCAAGAGATGTTGCCTTTGTTTGAGGACACCCAAGTTGCTGCTGTTTGTCCGCTTATGAAAGTTAAAAAGCCAGAGAATATGTTGCAAAAGATACAGTGGTGTGAGTATACAATCAATATGTTTTATAGATATCTTAACGCAAGAGTGCATGCAATTCATGTTACACCTGGGCCATTTAGTATTTACAGAACCCAAGTAATTAGAGACTTAGGAGGGTTTGATGAGACGACAATTACAGAGGATTTAGAAATTGCAATTAGGTTACAAAAACACCATTATAAGATCTTACAAACATTTGATGCGATTGTAGAGACTGTCCCTCCCAAGACATGGAAAGCATTATTTAGGCAAAGAGTAAGATGGTACAAAGGAAGCGTAGATAATTCTATTCGTTACAAGAAATTGATGTTTAATAAAGAGTATGGTGATTTTGGATTTATTAGAATGCCTACCATTATTTTGTCTGGGATTATTGCTGTGGTGTTAGCGTTTGCAGTAGGACAAGCCTTGGTACGCAAGATAGGATATGGTTTTGCGTCTTTACAAAATATTAACTTTGATTTACTTACCTTAATTAAGAATATTAGCTTTGATTTCAACTGGTTAACCTTACCTATGTTTAGAATCGTGATCGCTGCCACGTTAATTGGAATTAGTGTATATGTGATGTATAAATCATTTAAGCTAGTAAAAGAAAAGATTACAAATTATGGTCGGACTTGGATCTCTGTAACAACATATTTATTGATTTACTCTTTGTTTTTAACAACTGTTTGGATTTACATCGGGTATATGTTTGTACGGAAAAAGAGTAATTTTTGGAAGTGAAGAACTTCACCTTAAATTAATAAAAATGAAGGATTTAGCTTTAAATCATTAATGGAATCTTTCTTTTACGGTTTTGCCAAGGCCCACATTACTTTAAAGTACGTCCTAAACGAATCTGCAACTTTTTGACTTCTAACACGAAAAGCAATAGGATCCTTAGTCCACAAAGCAATGAACATTACATTTTTATATACATTAATCGTAGCAGGAGTTTCTTGTTTCAAAAACCTATTCTCAGTTATTGGTGACGCTTGTTCATATTGAAAATTTTTACGAGCACTTTCATTATAGATAATCTTCCACTTCATTTTTTTCTTTTCACATTTCTTAATTATCTTAGTAATTAATTGATCTGTCCTATTGGTATCTTCACCTGTATATGCACCAATAACATGCCAAATATCACCTTTTCCCATTGCCTTTATTCCTTCATTAAAAACTGTCTCCATTCCCTTCCATCCCTTAAAAATCTCTGCCTCTGTTTCATTGACCCCTATTTCTCTCATCGCTTTTAGTTGAGGAAGAAAACCTTTAATCTCTTTTTCATGTTCTTCAATTAATTTCTTTTTATCCTCTAAAAAATCAAGTAATCGATCTGGATTAACAGCAGTAAAATGTTTAGTATTTGCAGCAACAACATAAGTTACCAAACCTTTAGCGATTAACCTTTCAAGCCCATCGTAAACTTTGGAATTATGAATTCCTGTTTGCTTAATTATTGCACCAGTAGTTGTTGAACCTAACTTTAACAAAACCAAATAAATTTTGATTTCATTCTTACTCAATCCTATTTCTTCCAACAATGATTCAACACCCATATTGACCTTATTTTTTTTCTATTTTAAAAATATTTCTTTTTCTCCCTTTAGGGGAGAATTAAATTTATATACACAGACTTCAATTCAAAAGCAACGATTTACAAAAGAAAATGAAAAATACAATATTATATGTAGAAGACGATCCCCAGATTATAGATAGTGCAGAAGGTTTTCTAGAGATAGCTTTTCCAACCCATAGAATTTTAGCATATGAGCAAGTTCCAGAAGCCCTAGAGGAAATCGCTGAAAACGTAGATAAACTTGCTATTGTTTGTACAGATGGCAGCATCTCTGGACATTCAGGATGGGAACTTGCAAGAGAACTGAAAGAACTCGGTTATCCTGGGCCAATATTATACACGGGTCTTTCAGAAGTTCCTTCGGAAGCCAGAGGACTATTTAATGACAATGTAGAAAAATCTGGGCGAGGGCTTATTGACAAAGTGAATAAATATTTGAGAAAATAGAAATTTTCAATTATGCTTTATTTGTGAAACTAATGCTAAAGCGTGGCTCTCTGCACATCACTTACCTAATTGGCACTTTGCACCCAAACAGGGTATTCAAAACCTAACTCCCGTAACGACATCTATTTAAACTACCTTGATTCCGAAGCTTGAATGACAAGACAGTTAAGCACTAAAAAATATGCAATGGCATTTATTCTTACAGTATTAATTTTTATTGCAGGAATTGGCGTTGGGATGTTATTTGAAGAAGTGCGCCTAAATCAAGCACAAAGAGATATTATTAACGAAAAAGCTAATTTACAGAGTTTACAATTACAACAAAAGTACATTGAATCAGGTACCGGGGATTGTGCTGCATTAAATAGAATTTTAGAAGCAAATATTAATGATCTTACAGAGAAGATGCTTGCTGTAATTGATTATCAACAAAGATCTGTGTTTAACCAAGAACAGTTTGATGCACAATTGCGGGATTACTTTTTAACAGAATTACAATTTATGTTAATCTCAGAAGATATTGCGTCTAAATGTGAAAAAGATAGTGTAACAGTAGTGTATTTCTACGATGAAAATGAACAAAGTACACAAGGATTTATTTTAGATTATATTAAAAAAGTCTTTGGCAGTAAAGTGTTTATTTTCTCTTTTGATTCAAGTTTTCAAGAAGAGCCACTGATTCCAGCGTTACTAACATCGTATAACATCACAACATTTCCAAGTGTTGTAATCGAAGACCAAGTGTTTCAGGGAGAAACAGCAGCCCCTAAGTTAGTAGATGCAATTTGTAAAGAGTTTACAAAAATTGGTGGGCAAATGCCACAGAAGTGCGAGCAGTAAGTAAATCTCATGTAGTGTTAATAAAAAAAGATTAAATCACCAAAACTTTATATACACTTTTTGTCTTTCTTAAACTATGTTTAGAAAAGTACCCATTAGAATATCACATAGAGTGTTGTTAACGATTAATATCTCACTTGCAATTGTTGCAGTTTTATTAGTACTAAATTTAAACCAAATTTCTGTGCCAACAGTAGGGCAAGTATCCTATGCACTAGACCCAACAGAGCCTGTGTGTATTTTAGATTGGCAAGGAGAAACAGCAGAGATAAAAGATTTACAAAGATGTTGTTTAGAAGCAAGAAAGCAAGCTGAATGCATCATAGAACCAAATACATTATCATATGGAAAAACTAATTGGCTATGCCAAACAAGTCCACAAGACATCAGATACTGGCTAAATAATAAAGCGTACGGATTTTGTACACAACAAGAATTTTGGTAAAAAAAGTAAGAGGAATAGATGAAGAAAAAAAGAGGTTCAAATAAGAAGGTAAAAGTTACGCAAAAATGGGTTAATATCCAGCTCATAATTTTTGCAATTCTTGTAGTGTTAATATTAGCTCTTGCTACCATTAATGTGGGAAAAGCAAGAGGGTATTTTATCCCTAAGCAGCCAAAAATTGAAGTTACCAATGGAGTTGTGGATTTAGATTCTTTGAGTTTAGAACAAAAGATCGCACAGATGATTATTGTGCAAGGCAATGTAGACCATATGCAAGCATGGAAAAACCTTCAAGTAGGAGGGATGCACTTATACGGAAGAAAAAGTGAGCATGTGTTTAGAAATACAATTATTGACTTTCAGTATACCGAAGATGTTCCATTCTTTTTTACAGTAGACTTGGAAGGTTGTGTAAACCCATTTGGAGCATTTAGAAATTTTACTGCTGCATCTGAGATTAAAACTTTGGGAGATGCATTTGAAAAAGGATTTAGAGAAGGCGAATTTTTACGAGGTCTAGGAGTTAACCTCAATTTTGCTCCAGTAGTTGATTTAGATGATCAAATTTGGAAGTGTCGTGCATTTCCAGGAAATGAACAGGAGATTGCAGAATTTGCTCAAGCATATTTATTAGGTTTACAAAATCAAGGCGTGATTGCAACAATCAAACATTACCCAGGAAAAACGTTAGTAAACAAAGATCCTCATAAGTTTGTTGTTGGTGCACAGATTGAGGAAAAAGATGTATTTCCTTATGAATACTTGTTTGAGCGTGGAGATGCTGCTGCAGTCATGGTAAGTCATATTATTGTAAATGGATCTATTGATTCAAAAGGGATTCCTTCTGTTGCTTCTAAAGAAATCATTGATGATATTAAAACTGAGTATGGTGGTTTAGTTATTTCAGATGAGATTCATATGCTAGGGTTAAAGAATTATTACAGTACATTAGATGAAGTGTACATTGCTGTTTTTTATGCAGGAAATGATATTATTTTGAATTTTGATAATGATCCAAATGAAATTCATCGTATGATTCAAGTTGTTGCTGACGCCGTAAGAAGGGGAGAGATTTCTGAAGAACAAATTGATATTTCTGTGACAAAAGTATTAGAAGCAAAAGGCTTTACAGTAAATAAGGGCATTATTGAATTAATCGATGTGTGAGAGAATAGATTTTAGAAAAAGAGTTTAAATCTAAAGATCATTTCTTATTTTCTTTTTCTTACTTTGATAAAATCACCTAATGTGAGTTCATCGTTCTTTTTAGATTTGTAAGATGGTCTGTCTTGATCACCTTTAGAATTTGTATCATTAGATTCTTTTTGTAGAATTGAAATGTGTAATTTTCTTTCAAGTGTTTTAGCAATCCCAATACTTGGCTTTAATGTGCCATGTTCCCATTTTGCAACTACTGATTCTTTCTCCTCAATATGTTTTGCAAATTCTTCCTGGCTCATGCCTAATTTGTCACGCGCTGCTTTAATCGTTTGAGCAAAATTAGATTTTAATTGTAATTCTACACGTTCAAATCTACGTTTGTGTTTAAAGTTTCTTGAAGAAGGACGCTGTTTGAGTGTTCCATATTTTTGGCAGTTTTTACATAGTGCCATTTCTACACTTTCAACATCTGCTTTTTGTAAAAAACCAGAAGAGCCACACATTTCACATACTGCCATACCTTCTTGGGAAAAGAGGTTATATTAAAAGCTTGTTGTTTTGTGTCAGTAGGTTTATAAAAATAAAACAACTTGAATTCCCAGTGAAATATGCAACAATTGAAGGTCCGGGAATGGTACTGCCTAATTTACCCTCATATGTTAGTTCTCTTGAAAACAAGCTTCAAGGCATTACAAGACTAGATTACAGGGATGCTATAAAAGCTCAAGATGCATTAAGAGAGGAGAAGGTTGATTTAATTCTTCTTAGTCCTTATTTTCCTACTCAGATTGGAATTAGTGATGATTACGAAGAGCCCTATAGGCCTGCATATGACATCATCACATCTGTTCGAGCAGAGCGTAGTGTGAACAAAAGGACTCCTTTGATAGTTATTGCAACGATGGAACCTGAAGAGGATTTAGTCTTTCCAGAAGCAGAGCAAGCTTTCTTAGATAAGGGTGCAACTGCATATTATCATGCAATTGTAGAAGATAAAAAAAGCATTGATAAAAGAGTCGATGAGATTCTAGGTTATATACAGCTTCTTAATTAAGTTTAGTTCTAACCCCTACCCTTATTCCACTAATTTTTTAAAGCAATTTAGAATTTCAAAACATATGGCACGTAAGAAAGTTCGCGAATATGATGCAAAGCGTCTACTAACCCAATTTCTACACGAAAAAGGGATTGATGTAGCCTATAAGGGAGTGTTAGTTGAGCCTTCAACAAATCTTAATTCTTTAGCACAAGACCATGTTTGGTTGCAAGAAACAAAGCTTGTCGCAAAACCTGATCAGTTATTTGGCAAGCGTAAAAAGCATAATTTGGTGCTTGTTAATGCTACGCTTCAAGAAGTAATTCAATTTATTGAAGAGCATAGGCAAAAAGAGGTAACAATCGGCAAAGCAACTGGTCAGTTAACACATTTTTTAATCGAGCCATTTGTTGCACATGAAAAAGAGTATTACGTAGCAATTGTCTCTGAACGTGAAAAAGATATGATTTATTTTTCAGAGCAAGGCGGCATTGATATTGAAGAGAATTGGGATAATGTAGTAAAAATTGCAGTGCCAACACTTGAGAAATTAAATATTGCAAACATGACAGGCATTGCGCAGAATGTTCAGTGCATAATTGCTGCAATTTATGAATTTGCAGTGGAGTATGATTTTTCATATTTAGAAATCAATCCACTTACATTTGATGCTGCTGGCAACCTACACTTACTTGATTGTGTTGCACAAGCTGATGATTGTGCAAGTTATAAAAACCAGCAAAAGTGGCAGGGACTCTCATTTCCAAAAGAGTTTGGTAAAAAGTCATATGCAGAAGAAGATTATATTGCAGATATTGACCGTAATTCTGGTGCATCATTAAAGCTAACCGTGCTTAATCCTAAAGGAAGAATTTGGAATATCCTTGGAGGAGGAGGGGCAAGTATTATTTATCTGGATATGATTGCAAATCTTGGTAAAGGCAATGAGATTGCAAATTATGGCGAGTCCTCTGGAAACCCAAGTACTGCTGAGTCATACGAGTATGCAAAAATGATTTTGCAGCTGATGACAAAAGAAAAAGATGAACGTGGAAAAGTTCTTTTTATTGTTGGTGGAATTGCAAATTTTACTGATGTTAAAGACACATTTAAGGGATTCATTCAAGCTTTAGAAGAGTTTGTAGATTTACTTCGCGAGCATAAAGTATCTGTGTTTGTGCGACGTGGAGGTCCAAATTATGAAGCAGGGTTAACACACATCAAACAAGTTGGCGAAAAATTAGGTCTTCCAATGCAGGTGTATGGTCCTGAGACAAGTATGCCAAAAATTATTGAAATTGCACGGGAGGCGCTTTAAAATGACTGAGAATAATTTACAATCGTATGAACTCTTTAATGAGAACTCACAAACATTTTTTTACAACTTAAAAGCAAAACCTGTGCAGCGTATGCTTGATTTTGATTATTTATCTGGGAGAAATATTCCAAGTGTTGCAGCAATCATTCATCCCGGGAGAAGTGGTTTTCATAAAGCATTTTTTGGTGGAAGAGAAATTTTAATTCCGTTATATGGCACAATTGATGAGGCTGTACAAAAGCATCCAAATGTTGATTCAATTACTAACTTTGCATCGTTTAGATCTTCATATGCAGCGTCTAAGGAAGCGTTGGAAACGCAGACAATTAAGGTTGTGACTATTGTTGCAGAAGGAATTCCTGAGCGGCAAATGAAAGAACTTATTGCAATTGCAAAGCAGCGTAGCAAAACAATTATTGGTGCAGCGACTGTTGGTGCAATGGTAGGTGGTAAATTTAGAGTGGGCCATGCTGGCGGAATGAATGAAAATATTATTCGTGCAAAATTGCATCGCCCAGGAAGTGTTGGACTTGTTTCAAAGTCTGGTGGGATGATGAATGAATTTTTTAATATCATTTCTAGAACAACTGATGGAATTTATGAAGGCGTTGCAATTGGCGGCGATGTATTTGCAGGCTCAACTCTACTTGAGCATATTTTACGTTTTGAGAAAAATCCGAATATCAAAATGATCTTTTGTTTAGGTGAACTTGGTGGACGTAGCGAGTATGAAATTGCACAGGCAAAAAAGGAAGGCAAAATTACAAAGCCGCTTATCATGTGGGTTTCTGGAACATCTGCTGAAATTTTCCCATGGCAAGTACAGTTTGGTCATGCAGGAGCAAAAGCAAATAAGGCAGACGAGGGAGCAGCTGCAAAAAATAATGCACTTCGCGAAGCTGGAATTATTGTACCAGAGAACTTTGAACATTTAGAAGAAGTGATGCATGCACAGTATCAAAGCTTAGTTGAAAGAGGTGTTATTGTGCCAGAAGAAAAAGAGGCAAGAGAAATTCCTGCACGTAAAAAAACAAGTATGATTAGTACTATTTCATCTGACCTAGGAGAAGAGCCAACATATAATGGAGTGCCGATGAGTGAGCTAATTGAATCTAATGCAAGCGTTGGAAAAGTAATTGGCCATTTATGGTTTAAAAAAGATCTGCCTAATTATTTTGTAAAGTTTATTGACATGTGTCTTGTAATTTGTGCTGATCATGGACCGGCAGTGGCCACTGCACATAATGCAATTGTTGCAGCACGTGCAGGAAAAGATATTGTATCAAGTCTTGTTTCTGGACTCATGACTGTTGGTACACGTCACGGAGGTGCAATTGATGGTGGTGCACGTTACATTAAAGCTGCGTGTGATTCTGGCAAGAATGCATTTGATTTTGTTGAGGAAATGAAAGGCAAGGGGATTCGTATTCCAGGAATTGGACACCGTGTAAAGTCAGTAAAAAATCCGGATAAAAGAGTTGAATTATTAAAGAAATTTGCAAGAGCACATTTTCCATCACATATGTATTTAGACTATGCACTTGAAGTTGAAAAAGTTACATTGCAAAAAGCAGATAATTTAATCTTAAATGTAGATGGCTGTATTGCTGCACTCTTTTTAGATGCAATGCATGCAGGTGTTTCAAGCGGTTTATTTAGTGAGCAAGAAATCTCAGAGATTGTTGCAGTAGGCTACATGAATGGCCTATTTGCATTGTCAAGAAGTATTGGAATGATTGGTCATGTGCTCGATCAAAAAAGAATGAATGAGCCTTTATATCGTCATGATACAAGCGATATTTTGTATTTAGATGGTGAGAATTGAAGAAACTAGGAGTTTTATTTTTTGTTCTTTTAATTCTTTGTCTCTTGTTTCTACTTTTATCCTTTGTCCACTCTTATTTTTCATCCATACATGCTGGCCAGTACGTAAATTTTTTCTCATCTAAAATCATAACAAGCTCGTAGCGTTTTAAGACACTTTTTAGTAGAGATCTAATCTCAAGTAAAATTTTACTAAATTCAATTGTACTATGAGTTTGAATTTCTAAGCGAATATCACTAATGCCCACTGTTTTATAAAGAAAGTTTACATTGAGGTGTTGTGTAATAAAGGTTTGAAACTGTTTTTCAAGCTCAGGACTCATTTGGCCTACTTCTAACATTACAAAGTATAGGTTCCAACCTTTTTCTTGCAAACCGGTCCAAATTTCAGGACGGTATTTGAGAATCACTTTTTGTTTTTCTAATTTTGTTAAATGATATTTTGCAAGTTCGCGAGAGATACCTAATTTTGTTGCAATATCTGTAAGTGAGATTCTAGCATTATTAGAGATTAAATGTAAAATACTTCGGTCAGTATCTGAAGTTTTAATTTGTGTTCGAGTCCCATATTCAATATAAGGCTCTGGAAGTCTTTTTTCTTGTGGAAACAGAAGTGTTTTTGGGATGGGGTTATCTTTTGTCACGTAGTCAATTACATATTTATTGATATGAGGATGAAGCTTTGATTCAATTTCTTTTACAATGTCACTTGCTGCCTCAAAGTCTTTTGCAAAGAGTTTGATTAAAATATCGTAATTACCAATGGTTTTTGAGAGTTGTGCTACATGTTTGTTGTTTTGCAGTGTTGCAAAGATTTCATCTTCTGTTTCAAGGGAAATAAATTGCAGTTTAAGGTAGACAAAAAACATTTTCCACCCTAATTTTTCAATATCAATAACTGTGTTAAATCCTGTTAAGAGTGATCCTTCTTGCATGCGCTTAATCCTGTAGGCAACAGCTTCTTTGCTTATCCCCACTTGTTTTGCAATCTCTGAGTATGGCTTTCGGGCATTGTCATAGAGTTCACGTAGGATTTTTTGGTCTTTTTTTGTAAGTTTCATCTCTGTAGTGTAATGGTTGCTTAGTTATAATACGTTTCTGTTTATTTTTTTGTTTTTGGTAAAAATGAAGTTGTATTTATTTTGCTTTGCTTTATTTTTGAAAAGATAGCTTATTATTTCTTTGAAAGGATGGTTTTTGTATGGTAAATACAACAATTGATAAAGATGCAATAAGAATAATAATTACTGGTGGAACGATAGATTCAGCGTATGAT
Source organism: uncultured Methanosarcinales archaeon (assembly GCA_964344285.1). Lineage (GTDB taxonomy): Archaea > Nanobdellota > Nanobdellia > Woesearchaeales > GW2011-AR9 > CAYFMM01. Next base: position 52,870 of record CAYFMM010000003.1, read on the forward strand.
GGGACAAAGGACACTGTTGTACCAAATGAGAAATCAATGCTTCCAAGATTTGTACAAAGTTTGAAATTATACAGAGATGTGAGTTTTACAGAGGTGTGTATGAAAGATAGCAGGGACTTAGATAAAGGAGATTTAGAGCACATCAAAAAAACAATTGAAAATTGTCTTGAGAGTAAAATAATAATTACCCATGGTACATATACAATGCCTGATACAGGAAGGTTTTTAGAAGCTAACTTAAAGCGCAAAGATCAAGTAATTATTATTACAGGGTCAATGATTCCGATTAGTGGGTTTACATTTTCAGATGCTCCATTTAATATTGGCTATAGTATTTCTAAATCAGAAGATTTAGATCCTGGTGTATATATTTGTATGAACGGAAGAATATTTAGCTCAAATGAAGTGATGAAAGTGTCTACCGAAGGTCGTTTTCACTCCATTTTCGGTGAAAAAGAGAACTAAACGTTTTTTGTTTGTTTTTTTTCAATCTATTTCTCGACTTCAATAACTTTTATAAACAGGCATCCTTTCTGGATCTAGATAGTAGTTCGGGGTGTTTATAGTGGATTTGCAAGATAAAAGTAAGACAAAAGATAGCATGACTGAAGACTCAATTAAAGAGACAACTCCAGTCGTAGAAATTTCAGAAAATAAAGATAATAATCAAGATTCATCACAAAAAGAGGGAGTAGAAGTCATTGAGGAAAAGAAGGTTAGTTTTGAGAGTGAGGAGAAAAAAGAGAGTGAAGAAGATGATGCAATTGACTTTAGTGCAATGAAAAATAAGGTGAAAGGATTATTTGTAAAAAAAGAGAAGAGTGAAGCAAAAAAAGAAGACTCTGTGTCTAAGAGTAAATCCAATGACACAGAAGAAGAAACTCCATTTGATTTTAAAGATGCTTGGAAGAAGGGTACAACCTATTTTAAGAAAAATACAAAGTGGATAACCCCATTACTATTAATTCTAATTGTAATTTTTGTTTCAACGTATTTACGGATGATGCCTTCTGATCTACCGATTACAGACAGTTGGGCGGAAAATACAGCCCTAAGTTCAATTAGAAACCAAATTGAGCAACAGGTAAATTCCCAATATCCCAACTTGCCAGAACAAAATAGGGATGCATTGGTTGAAAGAGAATTTAATTCATTTATGGAACAAAATAGTGAACAACTCAAAAGAGAAATTGCTCAATTGTCAGGTCAGTTTAAGAGTCAATTTCAAGATGAAAATGGATATACATATTTAATTGCAATAGACCCCTATTTATGGTATAGCCAAGCAAAAAATGTCTTAGAACATGGGCATTTAGGAGACAAGTTGATTGATGGTGAAGCTTATTTTTCACTACGAGATGGAAGATTAGATAAGAAATCAAGTATGCAATTGCATCCTTACATTGGAGCGTATTTGTATAAAGTGCTAAGCATCTTTAATGGGAATATTACGTTAATGAGAGCACTATTTTTGTTGCCTGCTATCTTAATTGCTTTAGCGGTAATTCCTACTTTTTTTATTGGAAAGAAAGTTGCAGGGAATGTAGGAGGATTTTTTGCTAGTTTATTTTTAGTAATCAACGGACCAGTTTTAGGAAGAACAGCTGCAGGTTTTTCTGATACAGACCCATACAATATCCTCTTCCCCTTGTTAGTAATCTGGTTGTTCTTAGAAGCTTATACTGCAAAGCAGAACAAAAACCGTTGGATCCTTTCTGGAGTTACGGGACTAACAATTGGATTATATGCCGCTACATGGACTGGTTGGTCAACTGTATTTTTGTACATTTTAGTAACTTTAATTGGAACTCTAATTTTAGACTTCTTGGTTAAGTTTGTTAAACATAAATACAAAATTTCAAAGGACCTTGTTAACCCTAAGAAATTGAGGCAACAAGCAATGGTGTTTTTAGGAGTGCTTATTTCATCTGGAATATTTGTGTCGTTATTTCAGTCCTTCTCATTTTTTTGGTATGGATTTACAAGACCAATAAGATTCATTTATCTTAAGGAAGTTGCTGTTCGTTCAATTTGGCCGAATGTTCTTACTACTGTAGCTGAATTTAACACCACTTCTTTTAGCAACATTATCAACCAAATGGGAGGCAACTTTTTGTTTGCACTTTCAATAGTAGGAGTATTATTACTGTTATTCCATAAAAAAAGCCAAGACAAAGAGATTAATTTTACCTATTTTATCATCATTGGACTATGGTTTGCAAGTACAATGTATGCCTTTACAAAAGGGATTCGTTTTGCGTTATTAATTGCACCGCCCTTTGCCCTGAGTTTAGGTTCAGCATTTGGTTTTATGTATGAAAGAGGGAGTAAATGGTTGCATAAATCTATGAATTTACAACAAAAAGCAGGCAAGGTTATCATTTTTGTGATTCTAGCATTATTCCTAATTAGTCCACTTGCTACTGCTCAGCAAGTTGCGGTAAATGAAGTACCTACAATGAATGATGGTTGGTATGATGTGTTAACAAAGATTAAGCAAGATAATGAAGATTCCATTATCACAAGTTGGTGGGATTTTGGTCATTGGTTTGTAGCAATCTCAGAGAGAAGAGTAACATTTGATGGAGGAGATCAAGGAGAAAGAATCCATTGGGTTGGAAGAAGTTTGCAAACAGATGATGAACAAGAAGCAGTAGGAATCTTACGAATGCTTAATTGTGCACAAGAAACTGCTCCTCATGTATTGGATGAAATGAGTGTATTAGAAAGTGATTTAGCAAGTGTTGAGTTAATTAAAGAAGTGATTTTGTTAGATAGAAGTACTGCTGAGCAAAAGTATTCTCAAGCTGGACTGAGCTCACAGCAAGTTGCACAAATGATTGAATTAACACATTGTCAAGACTTATTACCTAATTATTACATTACCTCCGAAGATATGGTAGGCAAAGGAGGTGTTTGGGGACATTTTGGCAGTTGGGATTTTACAAGAGCTGCGATGTATCAAGATACAATAATGATCAATGGAAAAGAAGGTAGACAAGCAGCAATTACAAACCTTGAAAAAAGATTTGGTCTTACTCAAAACCAAGCTTTAACTACCTTTTCAGAGATTACTACTACCAAAGCTGACCGGTGGGTAGCACCATGGCCAGGTTATTTGAGCTCCTTACACAGTTGTAGTAAAATTTCTGAAACAGAGGTTGGATGTCCAATATCTGTTCAAGGAAGAGGCCTTGGAGTAGTTATTAACACTGAAACGTTTGAAACTAAAATTCAAGGAAGTGATGAAGTTGAATTAAACTCTTTAGTTTATGCAACAGATTCTGAAGTGATTGAGAAGAAGTTTGATAGCGGTAAACAAAAAGCAGGTGTTTCTGTAGTTCTTATTCCAAGAGAAGAAGGCTATAGTGCAATGGCTACTGACCCATTACAAGCTGCAAGTATATTTACAAAACTATTCTTCTTTAATGGTCATGGTTTAGAGTGCTTTGATAAGTTTGATGACAGACAAGAGATTACAGGTAACAGAGTAATTACTTGGGAAGTAGATTATACATGTCAAAGTGCAAATGACGAGTATTAATTTTGTATAATTTCTTTTGATTTTATTTTTTTTTAATTTAGGATATTTATCTTCTTTTCCAGATGAAGCCCTCTATTCCATAATGTTTATAAAGCAAGATTCGGCAAATAGAGTATGAAAATAGCTGTAATTCCCGCACATAATGAAGCGAATTCTATTAGAAATGTTGTTGAGAAGGTTAAACCGTTTGTAGATAGAGTTATTGTGGTCAATGATGGTTCTACAGACAATACAAAAGAAGTTCTCAAAGAGATTACGTCAAAACAAGTGTTAGCGTTAGAACACATTGTGAATTTAGGAAAAGGAGCTGCGCTTAAAACTGGATGTGACTTTGCAGCGCAGCAAGGAGCTTTAAAGATTGTTGTATTAGATGCAGATGGGCAACATAAGCCAGAGATGATCCCAGTATTTTTCAAAGCTCTTGAGGGAAATGATATTGTGTATGGATATAGGAGATTAAGTAAGAATATGCCATTTGTATTACGTTTTGGAAATCAGGCAATTAACAAAACCTTGTCAATATTATTTGGAACACAAATTAATGATAGTCAGTCTGGATATAGGGCTTTTACAACACAAGCGTATAAAAAGATTCGTTGGAATGCAAGTGATTATTATATGGAAACAGAAATGGCGATTAATGCGGCAAGAAATAAGCTACGACAAGCACAAGTCGAGATAGAAACAATTTACGCCGATAGATATAAGGGTACAACTGTTTTAGATGGTGTAAAGATAGTATTAAAAATGATTACAGCGAGGTTGTTTAAATGACTACAACATTTTGGATTCAATTTTTGGGAGTGATTTTTGGCGTAGCAATGCTTTACTTTTCATTTGTAAAGTATAAGAAAAAAGAACTACGTAGTGGCGAATTTAGTTTACTAGCATTAGTGTGGACACTAATGATTATTATTGCAATTGTTCCATATGCATTAGACTTTGTAATTGCACCGCTTAATTTCTATAGAAGATTAGATTTTTTTGTAGTAGTAGGATTTTTTGTGTTGCTTGGATTTAGTTTTTACAATTTTACAGCTTTACGCAAAGTGCAAAATAAGATGGAAAAAATTGTGCGAAAAAGAGCAATTAGTGAAGTAAAAAAACATCAAGTTGAGCAAGAAGTCAAAGAGGAGGAGAGAAAAGAGTAAGGATGAGATTTGTTGATGCATCACGTTTTGTAGATAGATTTGTTGGCGGAGTTTTGTCCGTTTTATTTTCACCATTTAAGGGAAGAAAACTAGTGGAAAGACCAAAGAAGATTTTAGTTGTAACTTTATGGGGTATGGGAGATGCTGTGTTAACTTTGCCTTGTATTACAAGACTGCAGGAATTATACCCAAATGCAAAAATTGATGTGCTGGCTACAAAAAGAGTCTGTAAAGTATATGAGAATCAAAAACCAGTCTCTGAAGTATTGTTATTAGAAAATTGGAAGGGTATTAAGAAGTGGAGGGAGTATGATTTGGTATTTGATTTAGAGCAATACCTGAATAGTTCTGCATTAGCAAGTTTTTGGTTAGGGAAATATGTTGTAGGTTATTCTCATGGACTACGAGCATTATTGTATACTAAAAAAGTGAATTTTAATGATGAGCAACACATGGTGCACACGTATTTTGATTTAATTCGTGCAGTCCATCCCAAAGTTAAAAATCCAGAAGAATTGTTAGAACTGCAAGTTTTAGAGGAGGATAGAAAGAAGGTGAGTTTGTTGCTCTCTGATTTGAAGATTGAAGAAAAAGATTTGATGATTGGATTTTGTGTAACAACAGCTGAGTCTGCAATTAGTAGAAGATGGCCACCTGAGAAATTTGCACAGCTAGCAGATAAGTTAATTGAGAAATATAACGCAAAAATTTTGCTAGTAAGTGGACCACAAGATTATGAATTAAATGAAACTATGCGTAATTCTGTCACTACAAAAGAGAAGGTGTTTAATCTGGCTGGAAAGACTAATTTGAAACAGACATTTGACTTAATTAAGCGATGTAGAGTATTTGTTTCTAATGACACAGGGCCAATGCATATTGGTGCTGCACAGCATACACCCACAGTTGGGTTGTTTGGGCCCAATACTCCAGTACGATATGGCCCTTACGGGATGAGAAATATTTCTGTGTATAAACCAATGTTAAAGACACCGTGCATTAATGTGCATCTTGGTAAGGTACCACAGTGCGAAGGTCATCATCATATGTCAAAGATTACAGTGGATGATGTGTATCAAGCAGTGGAGAAGTTACTTGTAGAGAAAAAGTAAAATAAATAATAGAAACTAGTTTAAAAGAACAATCTCAACTGGATAAGAAATCTTCTAAAGTGATAGGCCCTCTTTTGGTTACAAATCCATTCTCGTGTGGGAGAAATGCTTCTGAAAGAACGATTTTTTGGGGGTTAATTTCTGTTTTTTTACTGCCTTGCACCGTGGAGACTTTATCAGTTAGATCAGAATTATCGTCTAACTCCACTAGATAAATCCCAGCTGGGTGTAAATAAGTATTTAATTTTCCTTGCTCAAACTTATCTTCTGCATGATTAAATGAATTCACTTGAGGAGGAACTTCAACTTCGAATGTGTAAACTAATTGTCCACTATTTGTGGGGGCATGAAGATAAAATTTAGGTGCCTTACCAGGTCCTTTACTTAATCTCGAATCATGTAAAGTAACCCCCATAGAATAATCAATTGCAGGTATGTGAACAGAGCCAGGCCTTTTTGTTGTTGTGATTTTATCAGCCTCTTCTAAATTGTAAGGAACTTCAAGAATATCTTTTCCAAACCTTGTTTTTACTACCTTTCCATCTATGTGAGGCAAGAGCTCTTCTGCAATTTCTGTTCTTATCTGAGTTAAAGGCTCATGTCTGTTATTATAGTCAATATAACCTGAGAGTAATTTTGTATGGTGGACATCATCCTGCTCATTTCCTACCAGAGCCAGATAGCGATTGCCCTTGTGATTCACAATCATCACCGCAGAAACTCCAACATTTGCTAAGTCGTAAGCTTGACCTCTCTTGATAGAATCCATAACTGTATCATCCATACCTTGACTACGTAGATCCATTATTTGTGGAAAAGTAAGAGGTCTATCTCCTGATGTAAGATTATAGATATTCCCTGCTTTTTGTATTTGATATTGATTTAAAGATGGTTTATGTTTATCTGCTTGTAATAATCTTGTATTTGACATCTATTTTTTAGAGGAATTTTATCTTATAAAGATTATGAAAAAACAGATCCCTTTCCCTATTTGTAGAATTAGTCAAGGAAAACCGGCCTCTGTCAGCAAAGAAAGTACAGGAGGGAAAGGAGAAACTTCTAATTCTTTGTACCATAAAGCTTATATAACGAAAATTAGCCAAAAAGAGGTATAAATGGGCCTAAATAAAGCAGAGATTACAAGAATTCTCACAGGTTTTTCTAGTCGTAAGATTGCAGTAGTCGGAGATTTTTATTTAGATGAATATATTAAATGTGTTAGCAAAGGTTTGTCTCCAGAAGCACCAGTGCCAAGAAGTGTGGTAGAAACTGTCCATCATGCAGCAGGTTGTGCAGGAAATGTGGCGATGAATCTTTGTTCGTTAGGGGCACAAGTATTTAGTTTTGGTGCGATTGGAGATGATGAAAAAGGAAGAATTCTTCAAGGATTATTACAGCAAAAAGGAATTTCAATTAATGGTTTGATCAAAGATAATCGAAAGACAGGAGTGTTTAGCAGGATTATGGTAGCACATGGAAAAGAGAATTGGCATCACGCAATCCGTTTTGACACAGAGAATAACACTGTAGTTTCACAGGAGACTAAGCAACGTTTATTTCAAGCGTTAGAACAAGCAACCATACAAGAGGGGATTGAAGCAATTTTTGTTGCTGATTATGATGAACACCAAAATACAGGGATTATTGATTCAAAGACTTTAGGATTTATTACAAAGATTGCAAAAGAAAAAGGAATTAAGACAATTGGTATCTCTCGAGAGAAAATCGCAAGTTTTTTTGAATTGGACTTTGTGATTTGTAATGAAAAAGAAGCACAGAAAGCAGGATTAGTTCAAGACAATAAAGTACAGAGGTTAAATCAAAAGGTTATTGTTACACGAGCAAAAGATGGTGCAAAAGCATATAGTAGAAATGAAGAAACTAATCACATTTTTAATGTTCCAAGTTATGCTACAAAAGTAGTTGATGTTTGTGGTGCGGGAGATGCATTTTCATGCGGATATATTCTTGCTGTATTAAGTCAAAATAACCAAGAAAATGAAGAGACTACAATGCGAGTTGCAAGTCTTGCTGCTGCTGTTGCAGTTTCTAAAGAAGGAACAGCTCCTGCTACGACTACTGAAATATTAGATCAAATTGATGTTGTGATGAATGCACAGCAAGAAAAGATCATACAACAAGAAGCTCTGGCAACAAAAATTAAAGAGCTACAACAGCAAGGAAAGAAAGTTGTCTTTACAAATGGCTATTTTGATTTATTGAATGAAGGTAAAAGAAAGTTTTTACAAAAAGCAAGACAATTAGGAGATGTGTTAGTTGTAGGAATCAATAGCGATAAATCTACTTTTGAAAATTTAGGTCCTGGAAACCCAAAACTGACACAAAGTGAAAGAATGCGTGCACTTGCAAGGTTAGATGAAGTAAGTTATGTAACAACATTTGAAGAATTAACACCTTTAAAGATTATTTCAATATTACAACCAAGTATTTTGACAAAAGGAGAAGATTACAAGTCAAAAGAGATTATTGGACAAGACGTAGTAAAATCACAGGGAGGTGAAGTGGTCGTTATCCCACGTTCTTAAAATGAAAACTCGAGATAGAAATCCTGATTCTTTTTTTGCAATAATTAAGAGTTTTATGGAACAAGCAGATTTGCCTCAAGAGAAATTCGAATTGCTTACAAGAGAATTGCATCGTTTTTTAGATCAAAAATTTTCACAGGAAGGCTATATTCATCCCGTGATTACAAAGTTTTCAACGGTATGGTTTAGAGAGTTTTATCGTCTGGCTGAGCAAAGTGACCCTTATAAGAAGATTAAAGATGAATCAAATCAAAAAGCAAAAAATGTAATGGAAAGTTTGAATTTAGATGCAAATACTGTTTCATTTGAGGATGCGTTAAAGATTGCTGTAAAAGGAAACCAGCTAGATTATGGCGCAGTATTGGTGTTAAATCCAAGACTAGAAGTATTACAAGAAGAGTTTGCACGGATCAAGGAAGTTGAATTTGCAATTAATGACTCTGCACAATTATTTCAAGCTGTACAAAACGCAAAGAAGATTTTATTTTTACCAGATAATGCTGGAGAAATTATGTTTGATACTATTTTGTTAGAAAAAATAAAGAGTATTAACCCTAATGCAAACATCACAATTGCAGCAAAAGAAAAACCTATGTTAAATGATGTTACGTTTGCTGAGCTACAAGAATTAGGAATAAAAAAATATGGCGACCTAGTATCAACTGGTTCAGATTGTTTTGGATTGCATGAAGAAGATGTTTCTCAAGAGATGAAACGTGTGCTTAAAGAAACAGATATTGTAATTGCAAAAGGCCAAGCATATTTAGAATTTTTTACAGAGTATAATTTAGAGAACGTATTTCATATTGCAAGGGTAAAGTATCCAATTATAAATATAGGGCTACAACGATTAGAACAACATCAAAATGTAGTACTATCTTCTAAGAGATATGCAGCACATGGAAAGAAGTATATTTTTTCTAAAGAGGAAAAGTCAAAAAAAATCATTCCTAGAGCAGAGATTGCAAGGTTAGCTGAGAATTTACGAAGAGAAAGAAAAAAGATTGTAACAATAAATGGTTCATATGACATTATGCACCTCGGTCATATTAAAACATTACAAGAGGCTAAAAAACAAGGAGATGTATTAATTGTTGGGTTAAATAGTGATAATTCCATAAAGCAATACAAATCTAAATTACGTCCAATTAATAATCAAGAAGCCAGAGCAGAGTTTATGGCTGCATTGGAATGTGTGGATTATGTTTTTGTATTTGATGAAACAAATCCCATTGCATTTTTGGATGAAGTTAAAACGGATGTTCATTGTAATGGCATTGAATATGGAGAAGATTGCATAGAAGCAGAAGTCGTTAAGAAACACGGAGGAAAAATTTATTTGACCCCTCATTTCCCTCCACACTCTACAAGTAATTTGATTAAAAAAATTGTTGAAGTTGAGGAGAAAGAAAAAGCAATAAACGAAAGCAAGATTCAAAAAAAAGAGGATGAAAAGGCAGAGGAAATGATTCAGCAGAGGCAACCAGCCATAACATTTTCCCAGAAGATTGAGAATAGTAACAATAATGAAAATGAGAGCATAAGCAATAATAGTAATACAGAAGAATCTTCATTTTCATCCATAATTGAAAAGCAACAAGGGATTTTATTTGCTCGCCCAGCAATCGTACATCGAGAAACATATTTGGGAAATGACATTATCATGCAAAATAGTAATATTAGTTTACATGGAGATTCTCGAGGGTATGTTCCAGTTGAGTGGTGGATTATGTCACTTACACAAGCTGGAAATGAGATTGTACAAGACCATGAAGGAATGAGTAGAGTACTTGTAAAAGGAAAGGAAGTATTGCTCACTGAGTTGGCTGAAAAATATGAACAAGAGGTTTTTGGACAGTATAAACGAGGTTGGCCGCTAACAAAAATCTTAGATATCGGTGGGAAAAAAGTAACGCCAAGTTTTTCTGAGATTGCTGAGGTTCCTCCAATTCCCGTGCATGTACATTCAGGAGAGATTGTAGAGGGAAAAATCCAAGGACCTGGAAAATCAGAGGCATATTTTTTTCCGCCGTTAGATATTACTCCATATAATAAAAAATTGGAACCACAAAAGACAAGACTTGGGGTTAAAAATGGAGTTAGCAAGGAGCAATTTGAAAGAGCATTAGAATATTTTGGTAAGAATGATACAGCATATAATTTATGTCAAGAATATAGTATAAACCCATATGATGGCTGGACAATCCCTGCAGGAATAATTCATGCCCCCGGACCTTGGGTAACATTTGAAATTCAATTACCTCAGGATGATTTTAATTTATTATCTTGGCAATTAGGACAGCAATTAGAAGGAAAAGAGCTATTAGAAAAGAAGCAAGAGTTACAGTTACGTGGATTGCAAAATGAACGAGACGTGATGCAGCAAGCAGTAGATTGGGAAAATTCTGCTAGGGATGATTTTAAAGAGCAGTTTTATCGCCCAAGTAAAGTTATTGAAAAGGGAGCTTGGGGACGGCGTATGCAAATTTTCTTCGATCAATTTTATGGTGAGGCTATCGAAGTGAGCCCAGGCCAAGATTTTGTTCGTGCCAAAGAGAATAGACCATTTGCAGGCATTGTGTGGAGTGGTAAGGGCATGATTAATGGAAATTTTTTGAATGTAGGACATGAATTACAAAAAGAATTTTTAGTAACCCCCAATAGAGAAGTACGAATTAAAAACACGGGAGAAGATGTGTTAAGAATCTACACAGTATTTCCGATTAAGAGATGAGGGTTAATAAGAGAATGAACCACAACCAAAGAATAGAGATTATTCGAAAAGTGTTGGAAAGTTTAAACCAAGCAGAAATTGGATATTGTGTTTTACGAAATTATGATTTCCTTATTAGTGAGGAAAAAAAAGTATTGGCAAAATCAGAGAAGAGTATAGATATGACTGTTGCTAAGAAAGATTATGATCGGTTTAAAGAAGTTATGCAAAGCATTGGCTTTAGAAGAAGGGGCAAGCTTTCTTTTTCACATGCACATAAGCCCTTTTTTACAATAGTTAATGGCGAAATAATTAGTTTTGATGTTCAAGTTGGGGGCGTTTATTGGAATGACATTAGGTATATTGAAGATAGAAAGATGATAGAGAGTCGAGAGAAAAAGGTCTTTTTTTATGTTCCTTCAAAGGAGGATTCATTTGTGATGTTGCTAACTCATTCAATTGTTGGTAAGAGGTATTTCAAACCCGAGTATAGAGAAAGATTGGATTCGTTAGTTGGTGTTGTTAATGTAGAGGAAGTGATTAGAGATTTGAGTTCTATTTTTTCAAAAAGAAAAGCAATGCAATTGTTTAGTCTTGTCAAAAAGAGAAAATATGATCAAATAATTGCACAAAGGTTTAATTTAATTGCTCTGTTTGTTACAAAGAAAAAAAATAATCTTATAACTCTAGCAAAAGTTTTTTTAAGATGGGTTGCATGGAAAAAAATTGGGGCATCATATCCCTTGATTAGTATTATTGGCCCTGATGGGGCAGGTAAATCAACAGCTGCAAAAAATATTGTAATGTCAGTTAAAGATTCTGGAAGGAAGGCTTTAGCGATATATACAGGAAGAGGTAAGAATCAAATTTTGCCTATTGCAAGAATAGGTAAGATGTATAAACGAAGAGAGAAAACTCAGCAAGAAAAAGCAAATCATAGTGTTAAGAAAGTCAGTGAAAAGGAGAGAAATAACCTAAGGCTTAGCAAGAAAATATTGTATACTTTAGGTGCTTTTGTGTTTACAATTGATTTATTGTTACGGTATTTTTTTGTCATTTTACCAAAAAGAAAAACAGGGCATGTTATTGTCACAGATAGGTATAGTTCTGATATTATTGTAATGGAATATGTTCCTTTTTGGATAAGAAAAAGTTTGTTGTACTTATTTCCCAAACCTACAATAACGTTTTATTTGTATAATGATGTAGGTGTGCTTAAAGAAAGAAGGCCAGAAGAGTCTGCTAAAGGGTTAGAAAGGCAAATGAAATATTTTGAGAGAATCATACCTTATGTTAAAGCCATTAAGATTAAAAGTGAAGAAGAAAAAGAGGTAAGCAATAAGATGAAAAAGGTCATCTTTAGCTACCTCTTAGATCATTGGTATTAAGCTACATAAATGTTATAAAGAATATCTGGGACATAATGAGAATGAAAATACTTTTTGTTTGTGAATATTTCCCTCCAGCAATTGTAGGAGGGGGAGAAGTTAATGCATACATTACTGTTAAGAATCTTGTTAAACAGGGTGTTGAAGTAATAGTTTTAACTTCTGCATATAAGAATGCTCCTAGATATGAGATAAAGGAAGGGTTTACCATTTATAGAAGATTAAAAACAGGACAAGGACAACAATCTGTGCTTTCAAATCTTAAAAGAAGTGTTGTATTTCCTAAAAGTGTTGTAAAGGAGGCGCGAAATATTATTGGAGAGGCTAACAGACAAGGTGAGAAGATAAAAGGGATTCATCTTCTTGGAAATGCATTGCTTAGCGCAAAAGAATTGTCCTCGTTAAAAGTTCCTTTATTTGCTACAATTGAAAGTTATCCTAGTTTATGCCCTAAGGGAGATCGAAGATATAATGGAGAAGAAGAGTGTAAAATAGTTTGTTCAGTAAGTAAATTTATTGGTTGCCAAGCTAAGTCAAAAGAGATTGGAAAGATGCAAAATAAGTGGTATTTTCGCTATAATCCATTTTTTTTATGGTATGTATTTAGACATTATGCAAAGCTAAGAAAATCACTAAAGTATTGTAATTTAATTGCAATTAGTAACTACGTACAAAGACTATTACAGTTACATAAACAAGAAAGTAAAGTTATTTCTAATGCTGTCGAGATTAGTTCTTTTAGGCAGAGCAAGGACAATAAAAAGTTTACAAAGCTTAGCAAAGATAAAAAGATTATTTTATACCTTGGTTCATTAATAGAGTCTAAAGGTCCAGAGGTTTTAGTAAATGCCCTAGATGGTTTGCAAGGATATGAATGTTGGATTTATGGGAAAGGACCTTTACAAGAAAAGCTACAAAAGATTATTGATAAGAAAAGATTAAATGTTAAGATTTTTAAGCCAGTTCCATACGATGAGGTTCCTACATTATATCAAAAAGCAGAGATCATTGTCTTTCCTTCTGTTTGGCCGGAACCTTTTGGAAGGATTTCTGTTGAAGGTTTGGCAGCAGGGAAGGTAGTTATTGGATCAGCAATTGGCGGCATAAAAGAAACGTTAGAGGGCAAAGGCATCCTTGTGCCTCCTGGAGATGTAAGTACCCTACATGATGCTTTAAGAAAAGTTATAGATCAGAGAGAAAAAACAAAGGAAAAAATCTCAAAAAAAGAGACGACAAAAGAAAGTAGTTTACAAGAATATTCTCCCGAAGAGATTAGTAAAAAATTAATAACTATGTACAAAAATAAAGAGGTAGGTCAATGAAAGATTATGCTAACATGCCAGCGGAGTTACAAAGAATATCTCATCTCTTTATCAAAGAAGGATTAAATCTTCTTTTCTTTAAGTGTGAGCATATTTTTGCAGGCAAGAATAAAAATTTAGATCTACTGTTTAAGGAGAATAAGGATTATAATAAAGCTGCCAGATTATTAGAGAATGAAGGTTATATCTTGTATATGGACGAAGGTGTAGAGAGATATAAAAAGATGTATGTAAAGTTTTCAAAAGGAGTATTGAGTGCCGTTCATTTGCATAGAGAAATAGCATGGCATGGCGTAGTTGCCTTGAACAAGAAGGCTGTATTTCAAAGAGCAAGAGATAATCTTCCAAGTGATGAAGATTTTTTACTAATCCATGTTGCACATGCTGTGTTTGAGAATTTTAAGGTTTCAGATAAGCAGCAAGAAATTTTAGAAGAATATAAGGCTAAAGCGAAAGACAAGACATATATTAAAAAACATCTTCATAAGATGAGATGGAGAGGAGTTTTCCATAAAGCACTAAAAGAGTTATTGAAAGATAAAAAAATGTCACCATCTTTGACTCTTCATGCATATATTGCAAGAATTATAAATCAACCTAAAGCCCCAGTAATCTTACTTGCAAAAGGATTAAGATTTATTTTAAGAAGACTTTCACTTCGACGTAAAGGATTTTTGATCTCTTTAATTGGTGTGAACGGTACAGGAAAGACAACTATGACAAATGAGTTATTAGATAAACTCAAACCTCTAACTAATTTCATGCATGGACAAAAAGGATATTATTTTGGTTGGGATCCTTTTTTACCATTAACCAGGATTATGTCAAGATCAAAGCCTAAGGCTAGAGATAAAAAACAAGATGATGCTCAAAAATCAAAGAAAGAAAAAGAAATAATTAAGCAAGTTTCAGTTTTCAAGTCAATATATGTTTTTATTGAGTTTCTTGCAAGGTATTGGTGTAAGATCTATCCAATGTTGCAAAAAGGAAAAGTTGTTGTAACAGACAGATTTTATTATGATCAATATGCACAAGGTTTTTTGCATCCTATGGTAAGTGCATTTTTGATGAATTTATTTCCAAAACCAGACAGGTTATATGTGCTTGATGCACCAATCGATGTCATCTTAATGAGAGATAAGAATACCAATGTACATTCTTCTAGCGTAATCAGAGACAAGAAGCGAGTTGCTCATGAACCTGCGTATCTAGAGTTGCAAAAAAAGAGATACAAGGAGATTAGCAAAATGTTTAAAGGGTGTATAATTCCAACAAACAATAAAAGCAAAAGTGAAGAGATTATAAAAGAGACATGGCAATCAATCGTAAAGAAGTAGAAGATTTTATTGGGAATTGGACAAAGGAAGTTAAAGTAAATAAAAAACCGTTTGATGAAGTATTTCAAATTGATGGATCTCCTTTATGGTGGTTTTATCATAGAATTTTTGTTACCCATGTATTGCCAAAACCAGTGAATTGTTTTGCAGAGTTATATGAAAATAGAAAATTAAGTCTTAAAAAAAAGATATTATTGAAAGCTGGTTCTATTGCCCTCCCTTTTTATTTTAGGCATGTAGAAAAAAAGAAAAGACAATATTTCTTTGAACAAGTAAGAAGATCTAAGAATGGAATAAAGAGTAAAGAAGAACAAGAGAACATTAAAAGAGATAAAGAGATTCAAAGAATCTTATTTTTAAGCTATTCAAACCACATTGCACAAGATGGAACTATTTTTAGATTACAATCAATTATCAACAAAATAAATGAAAATAAACAAGCTAAAGCAGTACCTATCTTTGCAATTCCATTCTCTCGAGAAGATAAAAAAATATTACAAGGAAGAAAAACAATATATGATTTTATAACAAAAGAAAATATTTCTCGTGCAAAAAACGATGCAAAGAGATTAAGTGAGAAATGGAACAATATTAGTGTGAAAGAAAAACAAGAAATGTTTTCATTTAAAGAAAGGAGTTATTGGAGATATCTAAAATATGGGCTAAATTCTTTTTTTTCAAAGAGAATATTGTTTGTTGTTGCACTGTATTATTATACGGCCATTGATATGATTAAAAAAGAGAAAATCCAAAGCGTCCTAATGAGTTCTACAAATGGACTGATTGATAAAGCAATGCAGGCTGCTGCTGCAAAATCAGGTAAAAAAGTATATGTTGTCCAACATGGAATTGGAGGGTTTACTTTTGATATTAAGACATTGCCAAATACAGAGTTGTTGGTATTTAGTGAAAAATTCAAGCAAAATCTTGAAAAGCAGAGAGTTTCCTCCGATAAAATTCATGTTGTAGGGCCTGTTGTGTTTGATAAAGTTATTAGCTATAAAAAACCAGATTTGAACGGGAACAGAGAAGATAATAGTAATAACAATAATAGTATTAGTAGTAGTAATAACAAGAGTGGTAATGGCGATGATGATAACAACAGTAATTGTAAATCTAAAGAGAGATTAGAGATATTTTTTGCAACAACATCAGCAGTTGAAGAAGGTCTTTTAAAAAAAGAAGAATATTTCAAAAGAGTAAGAAAGATAATTATACAGCTAAATCAGCTAGATAATGTGTATTTAAAAATTAAATTGCATCCCATGGAAAAGATGCCTGAAGAGTATAAAAAAATCTTAAGAGAAGAAGGAGTTAAAGGAGAAGTCATCTCAGACAATAATCGTGATCTTTTTTTTAGAAACCTTGCTACATGTAGTTTCTTTTTGAACTTTAACTCAACAGCTTCAGTTGAGGCAATGATTTTAGACAAAGCTGTGATTAATGTTGATATCTTTGGAGAGGGTGCTTCTTTTACACGAGAGAGTGGCGCTGCAATTGAAGTACGTTTTGATGAAGATATTATGCAAGCTGCCAAAGAAGCATTAAAAGATACTAAAGCCACACAAAGAAAGAGATATGTAACAGAAATTTGTGGAGAGGTAGATGGAAAATCTAGTGAGAGGATTGTAAAAATTCTTCTGGAATAAGTACTAAAAAGATTGTTTTTGAATCAAGCGCATAATTTGTATGTTCTAAATCTTTTTTCATTGAAGGTGAAATAGGAGAAAAACCTAGATTAGTGAAGAGCTTTAAAGAAACTTGATTTTGTGGAATGATTCTTGCTAAAAGGTAGGAAATTTTTTCATCATGAAAATAAGTCTTTAATGCTTTAGTAAGAATAGGTTTTGCAAGCCCTTTTCCTCTAAAATGAGGATTAAGGTTAATGCTTATTTCTGCTACATTTTTTTGGTTTTCTTGTTTTCTTTGTTCT
The DNA here is from genome assembly GCA_964344285.1 of uncultured Methanosarcinales archaeon. Taxonomy (GTDB): domain Archaea; phylum Nanobdellota; class Nanobdellia; order Woesearchaeales; family GW2011-AR9; genus CAYFMM01. Next base: position 69,916 of record CAYFMM010000003.1, read on the forward strand.
CCTTGGTTTTCTTGATTATCGTAGTCATCTTGGAATTTGTCAAAGCGTATTATGCCCAATTTTGAATCTTTTTTATCTAAGGCAATATACATAGTTCTTAGATTATTTTGAAGTGATTTTGTAAACCATAAAACGTGGTCTTGAAATTCTACCTTTCCAGATGGTGAGGCTGCAATTGTGTGTGGATCATTACGCCATAAAAAAATATCTTTTGAATCTTTTTGTTCTGCTTTGCGTAAAGTTATGTTTTCCATTTTTTTAATATTTTTTAAAATCCAAAAGAGGCCCATATTTGTGTTCTAATTGTTGTTTTCCTTTCTGTACAATTTCTGCGTTTGCAGTGTAAGATGCAGGATGGCGGTTGTAAATGTAAAGAGGTTTTGGCACATGAATCCCAGGGAATTCTTGCTGTAGACGAAAGAGCAGATCATATTCTGGAAAAATAAAGTTTTTGTCCCAAAATCCTTTCTCAAGAAGGATTGATTTTGTGAATAAAATCCCACAAGCAAGAGTGTTAAGAATATTTGATGTGGAGACAATTTTTTGTGATTTATTTCGTAAATCAACTTCAATATAATCTGCATAGGCAAACCCAGCAGTTGGATTTTTTTGTAATACCTGATAAAGGTCTTGTAGAGTAGAAGCAGTAAATTCATCATCACCATCTAAGAAGATAACATATTTACCTCGAGCTAAAGACAACCCAATATGGCCCGATTGAATAGCTCCTTGGTTTTCCTGATTAATAATCGTAAGAGATTGGTTGTCTTTCAAATTTTTATTTTCAAAAGAAGATAAAAGAACCTTAGTTTGGTCAGTACTCCCATCATTGATAACAATTATTTCATAAGTTAAATCTGAAAAAACAACCTGATTTAGTGTGCTTTGTACAGCTTTTACAATAAATGTTGCATTGTTGTAAGTTCTAATAATTATAGAAATAAGAGGAGATTTTGAGTTATTGTTTATGTTTTCTTTTGCCGTAGATTGCACGTTTATTGTAGATTGCACTTGGATTACCTTTGAACCATCTCCCATGTTAAAGGCGTTCCTTTTTCAAGATGTTGTGTTGCTTGTTTGCCAATAATTTCTTCATAATATTTAGGCTCTAAGCCTACTGAAGGTCGTACTACGCGAATATTTTTATGTGTAAAGACTTCTCCCTCTTTAATTGGTTCTGCTACAAATATTGAACGGCGATATTTTGTATTTTTTTGCTCTTTTTCACTTTGTGGTCCAAAGCGTACAGTTCCAGATATTTTCTCTGCACGACGGATTGCTTGAACCATTGTAGTGAATTCTTGAGGTCCAACTGAAAAATCAGCGTCAAAACTGTTACTTTTTTCATCTGCTACGATATGTTTTTCAACTACACTAGCGCCCATTAAAACTGCTTGTAAAGGAATTTCTATACCTCCATTATTGTCAGAAAATCCAGTTAAAACACCATAACGCTGTTTCATGTGAAGCATCGTTACAAGGTTAGAATCTTCTAATTTAGGTTCTCTTGCATATGCAGTTACACAATGTAACAAGATAATTGGACCAGAGTTATTCTCTTTAAGTGTTTGTACAGCTAAATCTACCTCATCTTGAGTTGCAAAACCTACTGAAATGATTACTGGTTTTCCAGTCTGAGCAACTTTTTTAATTAGAGGAATATGTGTTGCCTCATAAGAAGCTATTTTGTATAATGGAACATCTAATGTTTCAAGAAAATCTACAGCAGTTTCATCAAACGGTGTAGAAAAAAGGACCAAACCTTTTTGATGTGCATATTCTTGTAATTCTTTGTGCCATTCCCACGGAGTGTATGCTTCTTGATACAAAGAATGAAGTGTTTTTTTATGCCAAAAATCTGGGTTTTCTGTGTTGTTAATAATAAAGTGTTCATTATCACAGTTTAAAGTAATTGTGTCTGCTGTATAGGTTTGTAGTTTAATTGCATCTGCCCCTGCATCTGCTGCTACGTCAATTATTTTTTTTGCTTTTGCAAAGTCTTGTTCATGATTTGCTGACATCTCTGCAATAATGAAAGTCGGAGAGCCTTCACCAATAGTTCTTGAGCCTTTGGGAGTTTGTATTGTAAATTGAGTTGTATGTTCCATTTGATATCTTTTTTAATTATGTTTTTTTAATTTAATAAACCTCATTTGATTTTATCTTCTCGCAAAAATAGACCTAAATTTTTCCCCTCGAAGCAGGCTTGTTACTGAGTTTTGCTCGATTGCTATTGCAACCTTATCAAGTGCTTTATCTGCAGCTACAATAAAAGCATACACGTCTTGTTCAGTATGGGCTAAGCTAAAATTATTTACCCCAAGACTAAGGATTCCATGTTCAATTAAGGTTTGTTGGTACACTGAGAGTAAGTCTTCTGGTTCTAAGTTTTTGATTTTGTTAAATGTAATGCCACAGTGAGGTGATAACCCATAATAATTAATATGTTGTTGAAGATTTTTACGTTCAATTAATTTTTGCATCTCTAAGAGCCAAAGGTCTCCTAAGTGTAGAATATGCTTAAATGACTCTGGGCGTTCTAAGATTTCAATTGTTTTAAGTGCTGCTACAAGAGGGAGAGTTTCTCCTCCAAATGTTGTTGAAATAAATGCACCATCATCAATGAGCTCCATAATTTCCTTTTTACCAACTACTGCTGATAATGAAAAACCGTTTGCCATACCTTTACCAAATGCCGCAAGATCAGGAGTTACACCATAATGACCTTGAGCTCCAGCAAGCCCCATCCTAAAGCCGGATACTACTTCATCAAAGATAAGAACTGCACCATGTTGGTGTGTAAGTTGTTTAACTTTTTCAAGAAAATCATCCTCAGGTCCTGTTCCTTGACAAGGTTCTAAAATAACGGCTGCAACATTTCCTGGATTATCATCAAATATTTTTTTTAGAGATTGTATATCGTTATATGTAAACTTTTTAGTTAATTCTTTTACCGCATTGGGCACTCCTAAGTTATTAGTTGTTGTTCCAATATACCAATCATGATAGCCATGATAGCCTGAACAAGCAATGATGTCTTTTTTAGTATGTGCCCTAGCTAGACGGATAGCAGCAGTTGTAGCATCACTTCCATTTTTAACAAATTTTACCATCTCAGCTGCAGGAATAATTTGTGTAAGTTTTTGAGCTAATTCCACCTCTAGAGTTGTAGGCTGTGAGAATGTTACCCCTTTATGTAATTGTTCAATTACTGCTTGATTAATTTCTTGATTATTGTATCCAATTGTAACTGGACCTAAACCAAGAATAAAATCAATGTATTTATTGCCATCAACATCCCAAACACAAGCTCCGTGTCCTTTTTCTAAGAAAGCAGGTGCTGCTCCTTCACAGAAATATTTGTAACTCTTGCTATATGTTTGTGAAGCACTAGGGATTAATTTTTTTGCTCGCTTTAACCATTGTGTTGAAGTTGTAAATGTTTGTATTAAGTGAGTAGGTTTTTGTGCAAGAGGTTCTTGTACCTGGGATTCTTGTACAAGAGATTTTTCATAGCCTTCATTTCTTTTAAAATTTTCATTCGTTGGAAGAAGGGAAGAATTTTTGATTGCATCGTCAATTTGTTGAAAAGTTGGATTGTTGCCAAGAGTTTGTATTATTTTTCGAATAAATTCTAAGTCTTCTGCTTGATCTACAGTAATTCTAAGATTTGAATAATTTTGTGGAGAGGTAAGGTTAGCCTTTGAAAAGAATTGATTTTTCCAAATATAGGGAGTTACGTGTTCTCGCTCAGAGGGCAAAGTTGCTTCGTTCCATGCCTTTGTAAGTGTCTTCATGGTAAATACTTCTACATCCATTCCATCAGGGAATGTAGGGGGATGAACGTTTGAAGTATAATCGACTCCTTGCTCTTTATGATGTAATATTACTTGATCTATGATTTCAGGATTGATTAAAGGACAGTCTCCAGTGATTCGTACAATAAGGTCTTGTTCTTTTGCTTGGACAGTTTGTGCTGCTTGGTAATAACGATCCAAAACGTCATTTTCACTCCCTGTAAACGTAAAAACCCCTAACTCTTTTGCTTTTTGCACTAAAGGCAAATCTTTATCTTGTGTAGTTGTTGCAAGGATTATTTTATCAACTTGTGTTGCTTGTTGAACTCTTTTTATAACATGTTGAAGTAAAGGTTTTTTAGCAATCTCAAGAAGCATCTTTCCAGGAAGCCTAGATGAACCCATCCGAGCTTGAATTATTGTTATTACTGTCATTTGTAGCTTTTTTGCTAGATTTCACCTTTATTAGTTTTGTGATTAAATGGTCGTGTACATAAATGGTCATGTACATAATAGACCTTAAGATACTCTTTATATCAACATGTCTTCCAGTTACTAGGAATAATAATTTTTTCTGAGTCTTCTTTAAGTGATTGAAGTTGTGCAAATTGCTCTTGAGTTAGTGAAATGTTGGTGGCTGCAATGTTCTCACAGAGATTTTCAATGGAGTCAACTCCTAAGACAAGGCTGTCAATTTCTTGGTAATGAGATACAAATGCAATACAAAGGCCTGCTACTGTTAGTCCACTATCTTTTGCTAGGGAATGAATAGTATTGACCTTAGGTTTTATGGGTAAAAAGAATTCTGATAAAGAACTAGGAGGTTTAAAGAAAAGGCCTTGAAGGAAAACGGATCTAACATGGACCTCCACACCTTTTTGTTTTAAGCGAGAGAGATATGGTTGGAAACGTTGATCAAAAATATTAAACGGTATTTGAAGAATATCAAAATCAAGATTGTGTTCAAAAATCCATTCTAATTCTTTTGGGGAGTAAAGAGAAAAGCCAATTTTTTGTACTTTTTGTTGTTTTTTTAGTTGTTGCATTTCTTCCCATAAAGAAGGATCATTTTTAATTTCATCAAAGTGATGGAATAAGCAGGCGTAAATGGATTCTCTTTGTAAGCGTTGAAGGGAATTGGTAAAAGCTTGTTGAAGATTCCAGATATCATCTTTTCCTAATTTGGTAACAATTTTAAAATCTTTAGAGGCAAATTTTCCTAAAAGAGCTTCACTATCCCCATACGCTGATGCTGTATCTAGTAATGTAATTCCGTTTTGTGCAGCAGTAATAAGAATTTCTTTAACTTCATGCTCTGGGATTTTTCCTCTTGTGTTATTAATCCCATAATCAAGTCCAAATTGAACTGTTCCAAGTGCGAGTTTCATCTTTTATTTTGTTTCACTTTTTATTTTATTAATTGATTAGTCAATTGATTAATCAGTTAGTTAGTGTTAAGTTAGTTAGTTACGTGCTATTAATTTTGAGTTTTTTGTTGTTTGAAAAATTCCTTGACAGTGGTAATTACAAAATCTTGCTCTGATTCTTGCAATAAAGGATAGATTGGTAGGCTAATAATTGTGTGATATAATTTTTCAGCTTGAGGACATAGACCTTTAGGGTAACCTTGTTTTTGATAGAATGGATGTAGATATACTGGAAGGTAGTGTACCTGGCAACGAATATTTTTATCAGCTAAATAAGTGAATAATTTTTTCCTCATGTCCTCACTAGAAGTTTTAATGACAAAAAGGTGGTATGAATTTTTTGTATTACTTGGCTCAGCAAAGTAATTTATTTCAGGCATGTTTTCAAACGCCTCTTGGTAACGCTTTGCAATTTCTCTTCTTTTCTTCACAAAGGGATCTATTTTTTTGAGTTGATTTAATCCTAAGGCACTTTGGATATCCGTTAATCTATAATTAAAACCTAGTTCGTGCATCTCTTGATGCCATGGTCCTTCATCAGAGCTTTCTAATACAGTTGGATCTTTAGTTATACCATGGGAACGTAAGCGAAGTAATTTATGATATAATTCGTGATTATTTGTTGTAATCATTCCACCTTCTCCAGTAGTGATGTGTTTAACTGGATGAAAGCTAAAGACCGTCATATCTGAGAACTGACAAGAACCAACCTTATGTCCACCATAGATTCCTCCTAGTGCATGGCAAGCATCTTCTATAACTACTAAGTTATGCTTTTGTGCTATTTCAGATATCTTCTCCATATTTGCACAAAGGCCAGTGTAATGGACAGGGATTAAAATCTTTGTCTGAGAAGTGATCTTTGATTCTATTTTTGATTCATCAATATTTCCAAATTCATTCACATCAACAAATATAGGTTTTGCCCCACAATAAAAGGCACAATTTGCTGACGCTGCAAAAGTCATTGGAGTCGTAATTAATTCATCACCTTCTCCTAAACCTGCTGCAAGGCAAGACAAGTGCAAAGCTGCCGTTCCGTTTGAGACTGCAACTGCATATTTTGCTCCAACATATTCAGCAAATGCTTGCTCAAATTTTTGCACTGTAGGTCCAGTTGTGAGAAAATCGCTTTTAAGAGATTCAACTACTTGGTTAATGTCTTTTTCATCAATAGATTGTTTGCCGTAGGGGATCATTTGAAATTTATTTGAAATTTATTTGAAAGTCATTGTAAAGTCTAACAAGGTTAAATTACAAAGCGATCATAGTAAATTAAGTTCTGTAAACAAAGTTCTTATTTTCTCTGGAGCAATTACCTCACTATAAGAACCATATTCTTGCATCTCTTGCTCAGAAAGTTTTCTACCTTCAAGAACATAACGAGGAGTTGATACTGACTGTTGATATCGTTGAATAGGAGAGGTTATCACCAGAAGATTTTGGAATGCATAAGTCCTAGGAATTTCTGAGTTATTAATCATTAATTCATGAATTTTCTCACCTGGCCGAATACCAATAACTTCAACTTCAGTACTAGCATTATGTTTTTGTTTTAGTACTTCAATTAAGTCTGTTACTTTAAATGCAGGTAAGCGAGGAACAAAGATTTCTCCCCCAACACAGTATTGAAGTGCATCCATTACTAACTGAACTGCTTGTTGAGGACTAATAATAAAACGAGTCATTCGGTCATCTGTCAAAGGGATTTTTTGTCCCATTTTAATTTTACCTTCAAAAAAAGGAATTACAGACCCTGTACTTTCTAAAACATTACCATAACGAACACAAGTAAAGATGGTTTTTTTACTTCCTTTATTAAAATTTGATTCTGTAAAAATCCTTTCACTTACAAATTTACAAGCACCATATGTGTTTACTGGAGAACAAGCTTTATCGGTTGAGACAAAAATTGCTTTTTCAACATCATTTTCTAAGCATGCATTTACAACATTTAAAGTTCCAAGAATGTTTGTTTGAATAGACTCAGAAACATTATACTCTAAGATGTCTAAACGTTTGAGAGCTGCTGCGTGAATAACTATATCAACGCCTTCGATTGCTCTTTTTAGTCTTGGATAATCACGTACATCTCCGATAAGATGACGTAATTTTGAAGAATAACTAAATTTTTCTTGTACTTTGTGGTGTTTTACTTCATCACGACAGAATAAGCGAATGCTTTGAGGGTCATACTTTAAAATTTCCTCTACGAGTGCTTGGCCTAAAAACCCTGTACCGCCAGTGATTAAGACTGTTTTTCCCTTGAAAATATGTTCCATTTTTAGGTTTGGATGCCAAGTTACTGTTTATATATTTTAGGAAACAGAGATAAGCAATTATTCATGATCCGTAGTTGAAATATAATTTTGTTTCTTTTAAAATGAAGTCATGAATAGCCAGAGTGCCATTCATCCTCGCAGTATCCTCAAAAAGCTCTCTGCTTTTTGGGACCCCAAAAATCACATTTTTCAGGGAACTACGAGGCTTTCTGGCTATTTAATGTAAAGCTTCAAAGAGAAGATTCTTTAACAACCTTTTACATAAATTAATTAAAGGGAAGACTTAGCAAAAAGAAGATGAAAATACTTTTAATCAACGCAACTTTTACAAAGAATCTTAAGGAAGCAGCAAACATTACTACCTTAAATTATGCCAAAGAGCTGATTAGTAGAGGTCATGAAGTAAAAATTGTTGCAGAAAGAAGACAAGGCCTCCCTTCTGAAGAGGTATTTCAAGGAGTGCCAGTACATAGGCATAAGAAGGTGAGTACTAAAGCATTTTTTACAAAATTTCTGGGTTTACAGTTAACTGTTAAAGAGATTAAGAAAAAAGGGTTTAATGCAGAAGTGGTGCACGGTTTTAGTGCATCTACGCTAATGGCATTAAATACAATACTAGCTCATTTTTGGTTTCCAAAAAGCAAGGTATTTCACACAATTAAATCAGAGTCCAAGGCCACTATTGATAAATATTTTTCATTTGTACTTAATTTTTTAGATGTTGTTACTGTCTCAACTGCAAAGCAAGTAAAAAGACTTAGGGGCCGTGGAGTAAGAAAAGATAAAATCAAAGTCATCAAGTCACATATTGATACCAAAAAATTTGTTGCAAAAGATAAAGAAACACTAAAGAAGAGTTATGGTTATGAAGGAAGAAAAATTGTACTTTATTATGGAGCTATGAGAGAAGATAAAGGGACTATGGACTTATTGAAATCAAGCCCATTAGTAATAAAAGATGAACCTTTAGTGTTGTATATTTTTATTGGGAGATGGAAAGCAGATGACGATGAATTTCATCGGTATGTAAAAGAGCAAAAACTGGAAGAGAATGTGTTAATTATTACAGAAGACGTAGTGATTGAAGATTATGTGGCAATGGCAGACATAGGTATTTTCCCTTATCAAACACTAACAAGAACAGAAAGCAATCCTTCTTGTGTGTTAGAATGCCTTGCTTGTAAGACCCCTGTAATTACGAGTTTCCTTCCAGAATTAAAAGAGATTTTGACAAATGGAAAGAATTGTGTTATGGTCAGACCACAAGATATTAAGGAATTAGCAAAAGCCACCCTAGATTTGTTGAATGATACACAAAAACAAGAGAGATTAAGAGAAGAAGGAAAAATTATTGCAAATGAATTTTCCATTACAAAAAGAACCGATGAATTCTTAGAGATGTACTTAAAAGTAAGAGGCAAAGTAAATAGAAATAAGAACAACTCTGCGTAAAGTATATAAAGCGTTGTTTTTGTGAAATTAAAATGAATCAGAAAATTACATGGAAAGAGATTAAAGAGTCTAGTAGTAAACATAAAGAAATCGCAATGCGTATTACCGATTATTTATCTCGACCTTTGACTTATATTATGGTGCGTTGTACTAAGATTACACCCAACCAAGTTTCTATTTTATCGTTTTTATTTGTACTCGCAAGTGCATATTTCTTTTTAAAAGGAGGATATACTAATGTCTTAATTGGAGCTATCTTAGCATTTGTGTACAACCTTTTGGATATGGTTGATGGCATGATTGCACGTCTACGAGGAATGAGTTCTGTTTTTGGACAGTGGTTGGATGGCGTATTAGGATTTTTGTCTTTTCCCATTACAATTATTGCAATTTCAATTGGATTGAAAAATTATGTTGCGCTTATTTTAGGAATGATAGCAATTGTAAGCTATCCACTACAGTTTTTATTTGTACATTATTATAAGTCAGATATTCAAAAGAACAATCAAAAGATGTATATTCCTGGTGCAGGGAAGTTAGAATGGGTTAGATATGCTTATGGAGCAAGTTTCTTTAACTTCTTCTTGCTATTTACTGCAATTATTGGTAAGCCTGTTTATACTCTTGTATTTTGGGCAACTTTAGGTAATTTGTATTGGGTAGGAATCTTGTATTCACAGTACAGAGCTCTTCGTTTAGCTGCTCAGAAAAAATAAAAGAGAGTTAAGAACCTTAAAATGAAAGTTTATTGTAATATTGATACTGATGCAAGAAAATTTGAAGGAAGAACACAACTTGCAACAAAAGTTACAGCATTCTTAAAAGAGAAAGGATTTGAGTTTACGCAAAATCCCAAAGAAGCAGACTTGTTTCATTTTCATAGTAGCGGAGTTTTTGAGTCTTATAGAGCTTACCAATTAAAAAAAAAATATGGTAAACCATGTATTTATTCGTTATATTCTAATGTAGTAGCTTCTGCAATTATGCACCCAATTAATTTTTGGATTCAAAAGAAATATTTTCAAAAGACAGCGACTAAATTTCTTCCAAGTTACACTGCAGCAATTCCTTTATGGATGCGATCTTTTTTTCTCAATAAGTTAGATGTTGTAGTAGTTCCCTCAAAGTTTTTACAGCAGAAGTTAGGAAAAAATGCAAGGATAATTCCTTTTGGAGTTGACATTGCAAAGTTTACAATTCTTGAAAAAAAAAATGAAGCAGAGAATGCTTTAACTCAAGACAAAGGAGAACAAGAAGAGCAAGAAGAAGTCGCAGGAAGGAAAACAAAAAAAATAAAGGTAGCTTATTTTGGACATGCTGGAGTGTTTAAAGGATTAAATGATTTTGTAAATGCATCATTTCATTTTGATAAAGACATTGAGACCCATATTTTTATGACACAGCGTTTTGATAAAGTTGATAAGTATATTGCAAGGAACTCAAAGATTATTATTCACGGATTTGTAGAAAACATTACCAAGGCGTATAATGATATGGACATCGTCTTATTACCTTATAGAACTGAAATAGGAACTGTTGCAAATCCATTAGTATTAATAGAAGCAATGGCGTGTGGAAAAGCAATAGTTACCACTGATTTTGATTTCGTAAAAGAAGTAGTAGGTAACTCTGCTACAATAAGCCCAAAATTTTCACCAAAAAAATTAGCTAAAGCAGTAAACACACTTGCAAAAGATTCTGGATTGCGAGAGGAAATGGGAAAAAAAGCACGTAAGATTGTTGAAGAGAAGTATTCACGAGAAAAGATGTTACAGGGTTATTTGAATCTATATCAAGAATTTGCTAAAGAGAAATTAAAAGTTGAATAAGACTTGGGTCAAATTTAATTTGTCAAGTTTAATTTGAGTTAAAATGTGCAAACATGGAACAAAGAAAAGCTATGATTGTAGGATTAGTATTGTTTATGTGTGGTGCAGTTATTTTTTATTTTAAAGGAATTGTGTGGGCGGCAGGATACATTCTTTCATTATTCATATTAGAAGCGATTACATATCTTACCTTAGTGCGTTTGCGTAAAAGATCTCCTTTGTTTATTATGCCCAAAGATAAAGCTCCAGAGCTTTCAAAAAAGGGCTTACAAAAATTCTTCAAGCAAGGATATGATTCAAAGTTAGGTTGGATTCGTAAGCCGAATACAAACAAAGAAGAAAAGAGTAGTTTTGGAACCACAGCATATTTGATTAACCAGAAAGGTGCAAGAAGCAACTTAGAGCATGAAACATTACCCCTAAAAATATCTTGTTATGGCGATTCTTTTACTTTTTGCAGACAGGTTAATGATAATCAGACATGGGAATGGTTCCTCTCAGAGCTAACACAAAGCAATGTTGCAAATTTTGGAGTAGGAAATTATGGTATTGACCAAGCACTTTTACGTTTGAAAAGAGAATATGAAAAGAATCCCACTAAAATTGTTGTGATGGGAGTAGTTCCTTCAACTATTGTTCGAATTTTATCTGTGTGGAAACATTATCATGAATACGGAAACACATTTGGATTTAAACCTTTTTTTAGAATAGAGAAAGGAAAATTAAAATACTACGCAAATAGAATAGATAATGAAGATAAATTCTTAACATACAAAAAAGAAATACCTTTTTTCAAAAAGCACGATTATTTTTACAAAAATAAGTTTTCTAAAGAATTATTTGAGTTCCCTTTTTTTGTATCTATGCTAAGTAACCCTATCCGTAATATTCCTTTAATTACTTCATTTTTGCTGTTTAAGAATAATGGAAATAAAAATGGAAATAAGAATGAAAGCAAGGAAGAAAAAGAGGTGGTTTATGGAAAAGGAAAAAAGCAGAGCGATAAAAAAAGAGATGGAAAAGATGTAATGATACAAAAATTGCAAAAGATTAAAGACAGATTTTTGCATCCTGTAAAAGTTTCATTGTTTAGCAAAGACAAACCAGTAGAATTGTTAAAAGCGTTGACTCAAGAATTTTTTTCTTATGCTCAAGAGAAATCATTTACCCCCATCCTGTTATGGATACCACAAAAAGACGATATAGAATATATTAAGCGTAGAGGTGTGTATTATGAAGATTACATTAAAGAGTTTTCTAAAGAATTTACTGTTGTTGATATGACTAAAACATTAGTTAATTCAAATAATGTAGAAAACCTTTTTACAGAAGACTCTAGTGACGGGGGCCATTTAAGTGAAGAAGGTAACAAAGTTGTTGCAAATGAGTTGTTTAAGGCAATATCAGCGCTTAAGACGCCGTAGTTTTTTTTGTATTTCAAACAGGTTGAATGCACCAAAAAGATATGCAAGTAAAAAATAAAACAAAGTTGCAACAAATCCTGCAATAAAGAATTCCATCCACATATTTAGAGAAATTGAGTTTTGTATAAAATACGCTACTGCAAGAAAACTTATTCCAGGAAAAACTATTTTTAGCCATTGTTTGATTGGAAATTTCATTTTTAAGATATGGGTAATGTGTCGAGTGGAATCAAGGAGGATGTACAAATAGCTAGCAGAAGTTGCAAAGGCTGCTCCTTCTATTCCGTAAAAAGGGATAAGAGCAAAATTTAAGCCTACATTGATTAAAACTGCAACAAAAACCATCTTTGATACTAATTGCGGCTTTCCCATCCCTAAAAGGATATTGTTATTCATCATTGCGACGATATAAAATAATGTGCCGACCAAAACAATTTGAAAGGTTATATCTCCAGATGCATAGGCAGCTCCAAAAAACACGGTGATTAAAAATCTTGCAAAGACAAAAGTAATTCCCAAAAGAGGGATGATTAAGATAAATATGTAACGGTGAATTAAGCCCACTCCTTCTGCAAGCCTTTGTGTATCATTCTTCGACCACAATTCAGAAGACATAGGAAAAGCAATAGAGCTTACTGCTCTGCCAAGGAAAAAAAACATTAAGGCTGAAGGGAGAACTGCATTATAAATACCCACATCACTAAGAGAAACAAAGTAGGTTAAAATAATTGTATCTGCATAACCAATAATTCTCCCGCCTACTACTGTTGCAAAAGAATGTACGCCAAAAGAAAGGAGTTCTTTAGAACGTAACATAAAGTGAGTCATTTTATGTTTAAATGGATTAAATAGTCTAAATGCAAAGGGAAGGTATACAAGAAACATCAAAAAGGCTGAAAAGAAGTAAGCATAGGCTGGTGCAATTTGAAGAGGAGTAATCTTAACAAAGAGAAGAATACCAATAAAAACAAAAAGGTTTTTTGCAAGTTCCATTGAAGAATAAAGAAGCATTTTCTGATAGCCTTGAAATATGCCTTTGAGAATTCTAAAGAAGATACTAAAGAAAACATAGAAAATTAAAATACGTAAAATAGGAATAGAACCAGGGTCTGCAAAGTAGTGAACGGAGAGGAATTTTGAGAAGACTATAAAGAGAATTGCAAGGATACAAGAACCCAAAATCTCAAGTGAAAGAACAGACACAATAATTGTCTTAATGGAATTATAATCTTTTTTGGATTGATAATGAGACATGTATTTTACAAGAGCTTCTTGTAGCCCTAAATCACGCAAGAATAAGAAGAAAAGAACGAATGTAAGGACAGAATAAAATAATCCAAATTCAGAAGTGTCAAGAGTCCTAGCTAAGACTAAACGAACTAAATAACCTACAAGAGCTGCAAACATACCCATAATAAACGAAGCTCCTGCTCCCTTGACTGCTTTTTTAAGATATTGTGCCACAAAAAGAAGGCATAGAATCTATTTTTAAAGTTAGTGGTACTAAGTTTTACTAAGAAATTCAAAGCCCATTAAGATTAAAGACTTATTTAGTCAAAATTGAACTAAGAGCAAAACTAAGAATTAAAACTACATCCGTTACTAGATATTTTTCCCCCTGCCCCTAGACAGCAGTTTCTAATTTCTCTGCCCTTGCTACAAAAAGCTTCGCCGTTAGTTTCACACTTTTTTTGGATACAATGTTCAAATCCCTCTTGCCCAATATTTTTCCTTGCGTTAAAAGAAAAGATGACCATTAGCACTAAAAGTACATAAAGAAAAATTAGAAGTCCTTTTTGCCAGCGAGATAATTCTTTAAACATATGAATCAAAGCTTTTAATTTTTTATAAATGTTATGACTGTTCTCATGTTACATTGTTGCAAAAGATTTTTTGGTGCTATTTTTAATTTACTTTAAGTACAACAAAACTCCCTTCAGCTTGGTGTACTGGAGTAAACAAACCAGAATCTAGAAATTCTGTGTAACGTTGTTGTAAGAGAGTTTGTGTCCCATTGATCTCAAATAATGCATTAAAATACTTCAAGTCCATTAGAGGGTTAACAACAAAATATTCGTACTCATTCTCTTTTAAGAAGGTATAAAGATCATTAGCATCTTGCTCTAGTATCGAAGCACGTATGTCTTGAACTTCTTGGCACCATTCACAACTATATGCCCCGTATCCTATTGTTAGTTTATCTCGAGGAGAGTACAAAAACACAGGAGTATTATCTGGAATTGAGTCAAACCATTGGCCATATTGGAAAGGTTCTTGTGCAGACATAAATGAACCTGAAGTTGGCCAGATTGCAGTATTAAGTTCGTACTTTTGTTGAGCAGAAGTCAATAAAAGCCCTCCAATCACTATAACAAATAATGCAAGTTTTAATACTTTTTCTCGTCTGAAAAATGTAAGAAGTGCATAAAACCCTTCAGCTGCAACTAAAGAGATTGGAATTGCCATAAGCATCCAAATACGAAAGGGAGCTCTTGCCACAGACACAGGAAAAGTTTGTCCATTGACACCCCAAAAAGTATAGATTAACCAAATCAGTGCCACTGCTCGCCACATATTTTTTTCAGTTACGATTGATGTTTTGTATCTAAAGATGAGATAAATCACTCCAAATAATGTCAAAATAGAGAGCACTATACCTACACCAATAGGATTATTGATCATGTTTTGTCCTTGTGCTACAAAAAAATCGCTAAATGTATACGCTCTAGAACCAGTACCACCTGGACGTGTAATTGTTTGAAAAAATGAGACGATGAATTGTACGAGGTTAAAACCAGCTGAACCACCTAAGGCAAGTGTCTCTCCAGCCAGAGTTGTGCCACCCCCATAATATGCTACAAACTTACTAAAAGAGTATTTGTAGATCATTACACCCCACCAAAGCAAAGAGAGAATAATTCCGCCGGCTAAAGCAGCAAATTCAATTTTCTTAAATTTCTTAGAAGTAATAGATGCAACGATAATATAGAGTAAAATTAAGGTTGAAAGTTTGATTGGTTGAGATATATTTTGACTAACCCAAATTCCAGCTACCATAATTGCTGCCACATAAGCCCAACGTTTATCCTCAGATATTTTCAAAAACGCATACATTGTTGGAAAGAAAAGTGTGACTACAAGACTATGAGCCCAAATAAAGTGGCTTAAGTAAGAAGGGATTACTGCTAAAACAAATGTTGCAAAGAGTGCTTTTTTTGAATCATGCATAAAGATTTTTGCAAAAAGATAAAAGAAGATAAACCCTAAAGAGATGATCAAGGAGTTAAAAAATTTGAGTGTCCAAGGCAAATCAGGAGCTGTTTGGTGAAGAATTCCCATTAAAACGTTATATGCAGGAGGATAAATGTCAATATAGGACAAAACCACATCAATTTCATCAGTGTTAAGCTCAGGATCATATGCATTCTTTTCTACAGCCACATATTTAGCACCAACTGAATGACCCCAAGGGTCTTCATTTTCTAAATAAGGATAACCAAATGCGCCTGAAAGATATGTGAATAATGATGCTATAGAGATTAAAAGAACAAGTAATAACATAACATCTTTTTTTGTTAGTTTAAAACTTTTGAATGTAAAGATTGGTTGTTTTCTTTTAACCTTAGTGTAGAGATCATAAATGGGGTAAGCCATACTTACTACAAGAAATATTTTCCAATCCAAAGGGATGCGTAAAAAATTAATTAAAACTGAGAGAATTGCAAAGACTCCTAAGCCCAACGAAACATTTACAAAAAAGCGTTCTAATTTAGTTATTTGAGGGTTCCACCAAAAGGTTACTGTATGGCCCAGCCCCCATGTGTAAAGGAAGAACAGAAGAATCGTCACTATGTTTATCATTGCTTAATTTATGAGATTGCTCATATTTAAATACTTCTATTTGATGTAATGTATGATGACTTACAACTACGAAGTTTTTTTGAAGTAGGTCTTTATAATAGGTGTCTGTATTCCGCGATAATATAAGCCAGAAGTGTTGTTCATGTTGAAGTGTTGTAAGAAGTTCTTGACTGGCAATTGATTTTTTGTTTCGTTTACCTTGAGACCAAGTAAGAGGCAATTTTCTATAATCAAAAGATTCTGACATGTAAAAATCCAAAAGGAAGTTGCTAGAAAAACCCCCTCTATCAAGCAAAATTAAAGGCGGTTTTTGAGTAGATAACGGACCAGAGATAGAATCTGCTGAAGAATAACTTTCTTGGATTAAAGTAGATGCCTTTTGCCATTGCGGTTTTGTTGTTTGTTGGTAGTAGGTTACAAGTGCAATTGTGTTAGTTAAAAGAATTGCGATAAGAATAATTATAGCAATTAACTTTGGGTAAGAAATATTAGATCTTTTAAAAATGGATTTTTTCCCCTCAACATTTTTTATCTTCGAAAATAAAAGAGCAGTAAGAAATTTTGCCATGAGTAAGTAGATTAGAGGAACAAGAAAATACGAATGCCTAATGAGTGCATAAGAATATATTATTGGGCGACGAATGAGGTTTAATCCAAATATGTTTAAAGAATTAAAAGTGAGATAAAGATATAACATAAGAGCGATGAGAATTATTACCAAGGAAGTCCAAGGGAGTGCAGGGTGCTGCAAGAGTGATTTAAAAGAAATTGATTTTTGAAAGTAGGAGATCATTTTTTTTTTGAGGAGTACGGGAATTAGTGCTACTAATAACAACAATAATACAGGCACAAGCCAAAGAATAGGGCCAAGTTGTGCAAGGAAAGAAGGCACACCTTTAGCAGTAAGTATTGTAGCTGCTCCATTAATTGAAGTCATAAATTGTGTAATGATTAGGGGCAATAAAGGTAGGCTAAGTAAAACAATAAATAGCAAAGAGATAAGCCATTTTTTCCAGGAAATTAATTCTTTAAACCATAAGCTTAGAAGAATAAACAAGAGGAGTAAAGGTCCTGTCATGTAGTTTGTGTAAAATGCAAGAACCATAGTTATGATAAAAAAAATGTAGTAGAACCATAGTTTTGAGTTAGAAGATTTTGAGTTAGAGGAATTAGAGGAATAAAGTATTTTTACAAAGAAATACCCTGCAAGTAAAGTTAAAAAACCATAAAGTGCGTAGAGGCGTGCTTCTTGTGTATAGAGAACTTGTAACATTGAAGTTGCTAAAAAAAGCGTTGCAAGCAAAGCTGTTGTTGATGCATGTCGTGAGGTTTTTGCAGGAAGTGCTTTTGCTAAATAAAAGATTACAATAATTGCAGCAACCCCAAAAAGGGCTGAGAGTAAACGTACTGTAAATGTAGAAGTTCCAAACAATTGTATCCAGTAGTGAAGCAACAAATAATGTCCAAGAGGAGCTCCTTCAGTTGCAGCAACACCCAAGACTAGTTCATCAAAGGACGAAGAAGATGCAATTTGCAAAGAATATGCCTCATCTGTCCAAAGATTCTCTTGATCTAAGTGATATAAGCGTAAAGTTGTCCCTAATAAAAGAATTAAAATTAAGAGCAAAGTGGTATTTTTAAGATACAATGATAGTTTAGAGTTTGGTTTCACTTAGAAAAATAAACCATAAAATTCAGGTTATAAATGTTATGAATGTAAAGTGTAAAAAAGACATTGTCACCCTTATTTTGATTCAAAAAACATATAAACGCATGATTATTAGTCAGACTATGTCTTTTAGTTGGTTGAAATATGTGCTCCAAGCAATGGGGATTGCTATTTTAGTTGTTTTTCTTACAACAATAAGTAAGGAGAATTTAACTGGAGGTATGAGCAGAATTAACATCTTATTGTTAAGCGGAATTATTATTCTAACGTTATTAAACTTGATTCTTAAAGGATGGAGATGGCAAATTTTGGTAGGCCTTGTTTCGGGTTCAAAAGTTAAATTACGTTTTTGTGTTTACTCAGTTATTGCTGGAGTTGCAGGAGGAAGTTTTATTCCAGGCAGAATGGAGATGGTAAAACCCATGCTTTTAAAGACGCATGAACAGATCCCCTTTGCAAAATCAGTTCCAGCAATATTAACAGAGAGAGTTCTTGACTTTGTGATGATTGGAGTTCTTTTTGTATCGGCTTTAATTCTTGTGCCATTAGATGGATTTTCAGGAAATTCAGTTGTCTCGTTAATTGTTCTCTTAATTATTGCTGTATTGGTATTACGCTTTATTCCCCCTCTTTTTTATCAAAAAATTGCAGATTTTTTTTTACAAATTTTACCTATTAAAGGAAGATTAAAAGAGCGAGTGCAGCGATTTTTAAAACAGTTTTTTATAACAATGCAAGAGATTCAAAAAAGCAAAAGAGGCACTATTTTGACATCATTGTCTTTAGTTGCAATCTTGTTAGAGATTACTCGTCTTGTATTTATTTTATATTCATTTGGCCTAAATGTCACACTGCCTTCTGTAGTGCTTGCATTTAGTGCAAGTGTTTTTATTAGTATTCTTAGTCTAATTCCTGGAGGAGTGGGGATTAGTGAAGTTTCATTGTCAGGCATCTTGCATAATCTTAACCCTACTGCTTCTGGGGGCTTAATTAAGAGTGCAATTATTACAAATCGCTTTTTTGCATATTATTTGTTAGTGTTAATTGGAGTTGGGTTGATTTTTGGGCTCTCACGCCACAAGAAGCTTATTGAGCAATCTTCTGTGAAGGCAGATGAGAAAACCAATAAAGTTGAGGGAGTAGATAATACTAAGATACAAAAGGACCTAAAAGAAGATTAGAACATATGATTTTCTGGTTATTTTTACATAAGCTTTTTAAACCGAGTAAATGTATATTTTTCTATGAAACGCGTATCTATTGTAATTCCTTGTTATAATGAAGAAGATGGGATCCATCATTTAGCTGCTGAGTTAAAACCTGTGTTAGAAGAGGTGCAAAAAAAGTATGAGATCGAAGTGATCTTAGTTGATGATGGGAGTAAGGATCAGACTTTTGCAAGACTACAAGAATTTTTTACTGAAGATTATGCAAAAATTGTGCAGCACGAAAAAAATATGAATCTTGGAGCTGCACTACGTACTGGAATTAGCCACACTACTGGAGATTATGTTGTAATGATTGATAGTGATTGTAGTTTTCACCCAAGGGTAATTTTAAAATTGTTAGAAAATGTAAATGAAGATACCGACATAGTAAGTGCCACTGGGCTACATCCTGAAGGTGGACAGCATGTAGGGACTGGAAAACATAGGTTATTTTTGAGTAAAGCAGTAGCTGGGATGTACCAATTATTATTAGGAAAAAAAGTGTATTCACCTACTTCTATGAATAGAGTGTATAAGCGAAAGGTATTGGATAATGTTTCATTTAAAGAGAATGGATTTATGGCAGTTACAGAATTGTTAGTAAAATCGTTGTTAAAAGGATATAGTTTTAAGGAAATTCCGTTCACAAATAAGAAAAGACAATTTGGTGTTTCTAAGATGAAATTTTCAAAAACAGCTAAAGAGCATTTAGTGTTAATGTCAAGAATTTTAAGATATAGGTTGCAAAAAAATGAATGGTAAGAGTTGCTTTGAAGCAGACGATATCGAACAGTTAGGAACAGGAGAGCTTAGTAGTACTGCCATCATTTCTCCAAGAGCAAGTATTGGGAAAAATTGTAAAATAGGACATTTTGCAGTAATTAACGACAATGTAGAATTGGGAGATAACTGTGTTGTCGAAAATAATGTGACTTTAGGCCATCCATTAGGGAACTCTCATTTAGATAAAAATTATGAAAATCCTAAGACTATTATTGGTAAAAATAGTATTATAAGAACAAATTCTGTAATTTATTGTGGAGTTAGGTTTGCAGAGAATGTTGAAACAGGGACTAATGTTGTAATTAGAGAACACAGTAGCTTTGATTCAGGAACATTCATTAGCACACTTGCTCAGGTTCAAAATAATAGCACCGTGGGAAGGAATGTAAATATCAGAACTAATGCGCATATTACAGCTAATATGATTATAGAGGACAATGTGTTTGTTGGTGCAGGAGTTGTGACTACGAATGACAATAAACTATTACGCAAAGAGGATAGAACTAGAATTCAAGAAAATCAAGAACAGGTGGTGTTGCAAGGTCCAGTTCTACGAAAGGGAGCAAGAGTTGGAAGTAATTGTACTATCTTGCCGAATGTTGAAATAGGAGAAGGTTCTATCATTGCAGCAGGTTCAGTAGTACGTAAAAGCATTGGAGCACAGAGTATAGCGGGAGGTAATCCTGCAGTAACTATTCGAAAATTACAGGAATGAATAAAAGGGTATGAGAAGAAACAATATGAATTTTGCTACAGGAGTTGACATAGAGTTAATAGAGCGTTTTGAAAAAATATCATATGAAGAAAAAAGGGCTTTTTATGATCGAGTGTTTACGCAACAAGAGCAGGAGTATTGCATAAAAAAAGCAAAACCAAGCCAACATTTTGCTGTACGTTTTTGCGCTAAAGAAGCAGTGATTAAAGCGTTAGGAGAATTTGGAGAGATTGTTGATGCACGAGAAATTGAGATTATTAAATCAGAGATAAATGTTCCAAAAGTAGTAATTCATAACAAAAGAATTAAGGAGTTATTCCCAAAATTAAAGGTTAAAATCAGCTTAGCACATGCAGGGGGCAATGCAATTGCCAGTGCATTTTTATACAACGAAGGCTGTAGAGTAAAAGAAGGGGTCAGAAATGAATAAAGAACAGTTAAAAGAAATTATTGTAAAAGCATTAGGAGTTACAAAGCAGTATAGTATTGAAGAATTTAAAAGATTAAGTGCCGACGATATTGAATCTTGGGATTCTATTGGACATTTACAGTTAGTCTCAGAGATTGAGAAAATAACAGGAATAGAATTGAGTATAGAAGAAGTTAGTTTAATGGATAGTGTAAGAAAAATCATTGAGATTTTGCAGGAAAAAAATATATTAGAATAAATTTTGTGATATAAAGAAGGAGATTTGAGTAAATAAAATTTGAGAAAATGAATGTAGTCAACTATTTGTTTGAAAATTCGTGGAAATCTGAGAAAAACGTAATTTTAGGCAGAGATGAAGAGATCACGTATAAAGAACTGAGTAGAAGGGTATTTGGGACTGCAAGGTTTTTGCAAGAGAAAATTGAAGAAAAAAGAACCGAGAATAAAAAAGATAAACCTCACGTAATTGTAATGGCCAAGAATTCTACTTTTTTTATAGAATCATATCTAGGAACAATACTTGCTGGAGCAATTTGTGTGCCAGTCGATATTAAGGCTTCTAAGAATAAGCTTGAAGAAATTTTAAGGATAACAAATGCCAAACACTTATTTGTGAGTAAAAAGTGCATGCAAAGAGTTCAAGATTTTTTTTCAAAGCAGGAGTTAGAAGAGAGAAAAATCATACTTATTGAAGAAAATGATTTAGAGAGTGAACTTAGTAAAAGTTCACATATAGATTATCAAAGAGATTTTTTTCCAACTGTGTATAATGCTAATGATGAAGAGACAGCAGTGATTATTTTCACTTCAGGTTCTGAAGGCAAACAAAAGGGAGTGATGTTAAGCCATAGAAATATTATTGCAAACACAGACTCAATTGTTAAGTACTTAAAATTGAGTGAAAAAGATGTAATGGAAGTAGTGTTACCGTTCTACTACTGTTATGGGACTTCGCTATTGCATACGCATCTTCGTGTAGGTGCAGGATTGGTATTAAACAATAAATTTTTTCTTCCTGGTACAGTTATTGAAGATTTGAATAAGTATAAGTGTACCGGTTTTGCAGGAGTTCCAAGTACATTTCAAATCCTGTTGCGAGTTGCAAAAATAGACAAACATACATTTCCTTTTCTACGTTATATGACGCAAGCGGGAGGGAAATTGCCAGAAGAAATGATTAAGGAGATGATAAAAGCAATTAATCCTGCACAGTTTATTGTAATGTATGGGCAAACTGAAGCAACGGCAAGATTATCGTATCTTCCTGCAGAGTATAATCTATCAAAACTAGGTTCTATTGGTAAGGGAATTCCAGGCGTACAATTAGAGGTATTGAGTGAAGAAGGGAAACAAATTAAGGTTGGCGAGAAAGGAGAATTAGTTGCTTTTGGAGATAATGTAATGCAAGGATATTTTAAAGATATAGAGTTGACTGCAAAAATATTGCGAGAGGGAAAATTATATACAGGAGATCTTGCTACAGTAGACGAAGAAGGGTTTATTTATATTGTAGGAAGAGGAAAACAAATTCTCAAAGTGGGAGGAAATAGAGTCTCTCCAAAAGAAATTGAAAATGTGATTTGTATGATGCCTGAGGTTGTAAGTTGTGCTGTAATTGGAAAAGAGGATGCAATATTGGGAGAAGCAATCAAAACGTTTGTTGTATTACAAAAAGAAGCTAAAGAGAAGATTTTTGCAGAGGATATAAAAGCGTGGTGTAAAGAGAAGTTAGAGACATATAAAATTCCAAAAGAGATAATGATTGTTGAGAGTCTTCCAACAAATAGTTATGGAAAAGTAATGATTGAAGAGTTAAAAAGATTAAAATGACTGCCACAAAAAAGGTAATTACAATACTTGGAACACGCCCAGAGATCATCAAATTATCTCCCGTAATCCCATTATTAAAAGAGGAGTTTGAACACTTAATTGTACACACAGGACAACATTATTCAGCAAATTTAGATCATGTTTTTTTTGAAGAATTGCAACTACCAAAGCCAGATTATAATTTACATATTGGGTCTGGCGCTCAAGGATATCAGACTGGCAAGATGATGATTGAGTTGGAGAAGATTTTTGCAAAAGAAAAACCAGATGCAGTCGTTGTACAAGGAGATACAAATACAGCTCCTGCAGTGGCATTAACAGCTGTGAAAATGCACATCCCAATTATGCATATTGAATCAGGCTCAAGATCATTTAAGCGAGAAATGCCAGAAGAGATTAATAGAGTAATTGCAGATCAACTTGCAGATGTCTTATTTGCAAATGATGAGATTTGCAAAAAGAATTTACGTCAAGAAGGGATTGATGAAGAAAAGATTAAGATTGTTGGAAATACCGCAGTCGATGCACTTGAAAGGAATAAAAAATTAGCAGATGATGGGATTTTGCAAAGATTAGCTGTGAGTAAAAAAGAATATATTTTAACTACAGTGCATAGAGCAGAAAATACACAAGAGAAAAATTTACGAGAGATTATTGAAGCACTAAATGAGATTGCTGAAAAGAAAAAAATTATTTTTCCTATGCATCCGCGTACGAAAAATGCGGTGGAGAAGTATGGAATTGAAGTTTCAAAGAGAATTGTTGTTCTTGAACCAGTAGGGTTTTTAGAATTTATTGCACTAATGGACAACGCATTATTTGTGGTGACTGATTCTGGAGGAATTCAAAGAGAATGTGCAGGTTTAAATGTGCCATGTTTAGTTGTGCGTAATGAGACGGAAGCAAAAGATGTTTTTGAAGCTGGAAAAACAATATTGATAGGAAATAAGAAGGAGGGGATAGTAAGTAAGGTTGCAGAATTAATTGAGTCTCCAGAAAAGATCATAGAGATTGAAAATAAGCCTTATGTTACAAAGGAAAATATTTCAGAGAATATTGTTAAAGAGATTGCTCGTTTTTTAGAGTTAAGGTAGATGATTAGGTTGGAATGATAGGTGAATCATAGTTTCTTGTTAAACAAAGTTTATAAAGCGATTAATAGCCATTCTAGGCATGATTCCAGTAGCAAAACCAATACTTGGAAAAGAGGAACAAGAGGCGGTACAAGAGGTTCTTTGTTCAGGCATGATTGCACAAGGAGATAAGGTTACAGAGTTTGAAAAGGCTTTTGCAGAGTTTACAGGAGTTAAACATGCAATCGCAACCTCTAATGGAACTACTGCTTTACATGTAGCATTATTGGCGCATGGGATTAAAGCAGGCGATGAGGTAATAACTACTTCGTTTTCTTTTATTGCAACAGGCAGCGCAATTAAAATGGTTGGCGCTACACCTGTGTTTATTGATATTTCTAAAGATGGGTTTATGATTGACGTTGAAAAAATTGAAGCAGCAATTACACCAAGAACCAAAGCAATTTTGCCAGTTCATCTATTTGGCGAGATTTGTGAGATGCAAAAGATAATGGAAATTGCACAAAAGCATAATCTTATTGTAATTGAAGATGCGTGCCAAGCTCATGGAGCAGAACTGAGTGAGAAAAAAGCAGGTTCATTTGGTACTGGTTGTTTCTCATTTTATCCTACAAAGAACATGACAACAGGCGAAGGTGGAATGGTTACAGCAAATGATGATGTTATTGCAGCAAAAGTGCGAAAGAAAATCAACCATGGTTCTGTGCAACGATATTATCATGACGAAGTAGGATATAATTTTAGGATGACAAATATTGCTGCAGCTATTGGGCTTGCTCAACTTCAAAAAATAGAAGGGTTTACAGCACAAAGAAGAGAAAATGCTGCTAAATTACAGAATATGCTTTTTGCAAAGCAAGGGATTGTTCTACCTAAGGGAGTAGAAGATAAAAAACATGTATTTCACCAATATACAATTAGAGTTACTAAAGAATATGAGAAAAGTCGAGAAGAAGTAATGAAATATTTACAAGAACAAGGCGTAGGGTGTGCTGTGTATTATCCTGTGCCAATCCATAAGCAAGAAGCGTTTGCTAAGCAGAATAATCTTTCTTTACCAAATACCGAAAGAGTTGCAAAAGAAGTACTCTCTTTACCTGTGCATCCAGGACTACGTGAAGAAGATTTTAAGAGAATGCAAGAGGTGTTTAAAGCACTATGATGAAAATAGCTGTAATTGGAGTTGGTTCAATGGGGCAAAACCATGCAAGAGTATTGTTTAATTTAGATGAAGCACAATTAGCTGCTGTTGCAGATATGGACATAATATCCGCACAAAAGATTGCACAAAAATATAATGTAAAAGCGTACAAAGATTACAAAGAGATGCTTGACTTAGAGGAAATTGATGCAGTATCTATTGCAGTGCCTACAAGGTTTCATAAAGATGTTGCTATTTATGCCCTAGAAAAAGGTAAGCATGTGTTGTTAGAAAAACCAATTGCATCAAATGAAGTAGAAGCTCAAGAGATTATTGCTTGTGCAAGAAGAAATAATTGTAAATTAATGATTGGCCATATTGAAAGGTTTAATCCAGCAATTCAAGAGCTTAAAAAAAGAGTAGAAGAGCTAGGAGAAATTTACAAAATTGATGTGCAAAGAATTGGTTCATTTCCTGCAAGAATTGCAGATGTAGGTGTGATTGTTGATTTATCTGTGCATGATATTGATATTGTAAATTACTTATTAAATTCAAGAATTAAACGGATTTATGCAGAAAAACAGCAGAAGTTACATGCATCACACGAAGATTCTGTAACTGCATTAATCACATATACAAACGATGTGTTAGCAGTATTAAACATTAATTACTTATCTCCCACTAAAACAAGGTTGTTAAAAGTGTTTGGAAAAAAAGGTATGTTTTTAGTAAATTATCTAGAACAAGAATTATTCTTTTATGAAAATTCTGGATTTTCAAGTACTGATTGGAATTCTGTACGTGAAGGAGATATGCACAAGATTACGATTGCAAAAAAAGAGCCTTTGGTTGCAGAAATTGAGGCGTTTGTGAGATGTATTAGAGAAAATTGTGAACCTGATGTTAATGGAGAACATGGATTAGAGGTGTTAAAAACTGCTCAAACAATCCATAAGTCAGCATATGAAAATAAAATTATTGAGTTGTGATAGGTGTTGTAAAAAGTGAGTAAATTGGAGATTAACAAAATGAAAGATATAATTATTACAATACCAGCGTTTAATGAGCAAAAAACATTACCAGGTGTGATAAAAGCAATTATTGCAGTCATGCAAAAATCTACATATGCTAAACGATATCAAATTCTTGTAGTTGATGATGGCAGTGCAGATGATACAATACAAGTTGCAAAAAAAGCAGGAGCGATCGTTGTAGGAAAAAAACATCGAGGACTTGCACAAACTTTTCGTAGTGAGATGGAAGAATGTTTGAAAAGAAAAGCAAAGATTATTGTACATACAGATGCTGATGGTCAATATAACCCCGCTCATATCCCTGAGTTAATTGCAAAGGTAGAACAAGGATATGATTTAGTGCTTGGAAGTAGATTTTTAATCAACAGAAAACATAGGATGCCACTACTAAAAAAATTAGGCAATATTGCATTTGCAAAAGTTATCGGTTCTTTACTTGGACAAAAGATCACAGATACTACCACCGGATTTAGAGGATTTAATGCTGCAATTGCAAGTGAAATTTCGTATATCAATACATTTACATATACACAAGAACAGATTATTAAGGCAGTTAAACAAGGGTTTAAGGTTACTGAGATCCCAATTACAATTAAGAAAACACGAGAGAGTAGATTGTTTAATAGCCCGATCCAATATGCGTTACGGGCATGGATTAATATTTTACGAATTTATAGAGATTATCAACCACTATCATTCTTTGGCAGAATTGGGATTGGGTTTTTCTCAGTTGGTTTTGTCATTGGGTTGTGGTTGTTGTATCGGTTTGTAACTTTAGGATATGTTGGGCGGGTACCTTCACAGATTTTAAGTGTACTGCTAATGCTAGTTGGAATGCAAATTGTATTATTTGGGTTTCTTGCTGATATGAGCAAACAATGAATCCTACGACTCTAGATTCATTAAGTTTAAAAAGTAAAAATGCACGAAAATAGTATGAATAAGGATGGGGTTTTGGGAGGAAAAAAGCTACGTATTGCGTATTGTGGAGTAGTTGGAGATTTGTTTCATTACGGTCATTTACAAAGTTTACTCTTTGCAAAGTCTATTTCTGACGTTAGTATTTGCGGAGTGTTTACAGATGAAGTTGTAGAGACATATAGAGAAAAACCAATTGCAAATTTTCAAGAGAGGTTACCTATTTTTCAGAATTTACGCTGTGTAGATAGAGTAATGATCCAAAATGAAAGAGACCCTACAGATAATTTGAAACGGATTCATGAGGAGTTCCCTGATGCAGAGATTATCTTAGTACATGGCGATGATTTAAGTTACGTGCACGGCTCAGATTATGTAAAAGAGATTGGAGGAAGAGTTGCAAAGCACCCTTATTACCAACGCCTTTCAACATTTAAGATTATTAACACATTACTTGAGCGTAAAGATAAAATCAAAGATATAAAATCACTCTCTTCTTACATCACAGATAAAGAAGACCTTGATGAAGAAGCAAAGCGAGGAAACAAGTTTATTATTTCATCAAAGGCCGATACGTTAAAGGCGCTAAAACCATTATTAAAGAAGAGTAAGGTTGAAGGGTTGTATAGTTTTTCTGTACAAGAATGGGAAAATAGACAAGCAGAGATCATACAAGCAATACAAACAACTTTTGGCAATACTTTACTTGTTGTAAGAAATTCAGTGATTAAAGAACATATTTCTGCTAAATTTGATGATAATTCATTCCCTTATTTTACAAAAATAGACAGTGAGAATAAAGAAGAAATAATCTCAAGTGTACAGGAGATCATTAGTGCATATGAACAAAATCTTGAAGAGACACGACAGCAACAAATTTTAATTCAACCATCAGTAGAAGTAATGATTAAAGGAAATGCATATCCTTCAACCTCTGGGAAATATCTTTTATTGAACTGTGATTATTTTTCCCAAGGAAAAAGAGTTAGAAATGAAACATTTAGAATTAGTCCAAAAGATAAAGAGATCCCTACTCTTATTGGTAAGGCAAAAGAAGCCATTGAGGAAATTCAAAGCCTCATTCCCAATATGAAATTGGACGTTAATTTTGCTATCTCTAAAGAGGGAGAGGTGTACATTTTTGACGTTAACTTATTGTCTGATCTATTTGTGCATGGCTGGGGAGGAACAACCTCAATCCAGTCATTAGAATGCCATACACTTCGTTATGTTGATTTTCCAAAGAGAATTGGCAATGCTATTGACCGAAGAATTTTTTGTGAGATTCGTAAAAAACATCACACTGTATATTTTGACAAAAAGGATGTAGAAAGATGGAATAATGAAGGAATAATATTGCTAGAGGCAAGAGAAAGAGAAAGAATAATCAAAGATAATTTAGAACAAATTGAAAGATTTTTTTCATTTTATGTAGATCATAAAAATACAAACTTTGCTAAGAAAACGGACCAAGAATTGTCTGTAGTTTATAGTGAACTGTTAAATCTTGTGATGGAAAATGGTTCATTTTTCCCTTACTCTAGAGAGGAAACTGTAAAGCCCATTAAAGATAAAGTTATGGAATTATTAAAAGGAGTACACAATCCACAAAAAATATTACAAAAATTAACTACTCCAGTTGAAGAAGATTTATTCTTACGAGAGCAAAAAGAACGTTTGGTCGCATTTAAAGATGGAAGCAAAGAGGGATTGATGCATTATGCCACACTTCATCCTTGGCGTTTTATCAATACGTATTCATCAGAAGCCATTTATGAATTTTTAAGGCAAGAGCAACAGGAGACAAATCTGCAAGATTTGCAGCAAGAGATTACACAAAAAGAAGAAGAAAATAGAGAACGTAGAATTGAACAAGAGAAATTGTTTAAGGAGATTGATAATCATGAGCTGCAAGAATTATGTATGTTTTTACAGAAGATTGCAGTTGTAAGATTAGAGAATAAAAATATTTGGGCAGGGTATGAGTATTTATTCTTAGGATTATTTGAAGAGATAGCATCTAGATTAGAGTTAAGTATTGAAGACTTCTTATACACCTATAGGATTGAAGAGATTAAAGAGTTTTTAATTGAAGGAAGAAAGCTTTCTTTAGAAGATATTACAAGAAGATTAAAATATTTTAATTTAGAAATTTTTCCACATAGAACTATTGTAGGATATAAATTAAAGTACGGAAAAGAGTTAGAACATCAACAGCAAAAAGAAGGAGTTTTAGTAGGGGAAGCAGGAAACTTAGGCAAAGTAGTAGGAAGGGCATTAGTGGTTACAGACGATAGCATTAGCTCTTTGATGAAACTAAAAAAAGAAATGACTTCTGAGGACATTTATATCACAACTATGACTCATCCTGCCATGGTTTCCTTATTACATAAGGCAAAAGGAATTGTAACTGACGAAGGAGGGATCACTTCACACGCAGCCATTATCTCAAGAGAAATGGATATCCCTTGTTTGGTAGGAACACGTGTAGCCACAAGATATTTTAAAACAGGAGACATTATCGAATTAGATTCTTATAATAAAAAAGTTAAGAAAGTTGAGGGAATTGATTTAGCTACCTATAATGCACAATTGTCTCCAAAGCAAGAGGAAGAAGAATGTGATATCTCCGTATTAGAGATTACAAAACCAAAAATTGACAAAAGTATTCCATACACCTTATCCTTTAGTGAGCTTTTGGGCAAGGGGAATCTTGTTGGAGGGAAGGGAGCAAACTTAGGGATTTGTTTTGCTAACCATACTGTGCCCGATGGTTTTAGTATTACTCGAAGATTGTATGATGAAATATTAGGTCAGTTTTTGGGAGAAAGGGAATTCCTAAGGATTGATTTAGAGAGTGATGCAAAATTATTAGAAACTGTTAGAGAATTTATCAAAGATTATAAGTTTCCAGAAGAGTTAGTACAAGAGGTTGAAACAAGATTATCTTCATTAAGAGGAAAACAATTTGCGGTACGAAGTTCTGCTTCATGTGAGGATTCTGCGCAAAATAGCTTTGCTGGTCAGTTCAGTAGTTATTTAGGAGTTAAAAAAGAAGGCGTAATTGATGCAGTAAAAGATTGTTTATGTTCTGCATTCATGGAAAATGTGTTTTCATATATTGCATTAAGCAAATTAAGTTTAGAACATTTTTTTATGAGCGTTGTTGTACAAAAATTTGTTGAGAGCGAAAAGTCAGGAGTTCTATTCTCGCAAAACCCAAGTGATCCATTGATTGAAGGGTTTTGGATTGATGCAAATTTTGGCGTAGGAGAATCAGTAGTTTCTGGAGAAGTTAAACCAGACCAATACTTTGTGCATGCAATGGGCGTTGATATGAAAATTTCAGATGAGAAGGAAGCTTATTCTTATGCTTCTGGAAATCTATCTTCAGAAAGAAAAGAGGGAAGAGTTCTAGAGGATTCTGAAATTCAAGAGTTAGTTGATTTAGGAAAGAGATTAAAAGATTATTATGACAAAGAGATAGAATGTGAATGGGCTTATTTTGAGAATAAGTTACATTTGCTACAAGTCAGACCGATTACGGTAATAAGAGAGGAGTAAAAAAGTTAAAAGAAAAATATTAAAATTTAAAGAAACCCTAATTCATTTAATTCTTTTTCCAGCTTGGCAACATAAGCTGCATTTGCTGTGCCGTCACGTAGAACTCGGTCATCAAAGTGGATTGCAGTCATGCCGTGGTGCTGTGCCCACTCACAATTACCTCTGCTATTATCAATGAATACACTTTGGCCTTTGGCAACATCTGCTTTATCTGCAGCAACATCGTACTGTTTTGCATCTGCACCTTTTTTCAAGGTTCCAACATCTGCATCAGCAGAAATAACCATCGGATCGAATCTTTCTGATAGGCCATATTTAGCATCTACTGCTTGCATTCTATCTCCCGGATTATCAGTAATCATTCCAACAGCATAACCTGCATCCTTAACTCTTGTTGCAAGGTCTAACATTGGTTCATTCATTTTCGTAGCTTCAAAACCAGCTTGGACATCTTCGTATGTGATGCCTGGGTTAACACCGTATAGGGATTGCACTTTTGTATTGAAATCGTCCAACATTCCAGAGTGCATTATTTGTCCTTCCTCTAAGGGATGCATAAAACGTGCTTTTCCATCATCGTCAGCATACGTCCCTTGATAGAATGTATCAAAGTTAACGCCTAGTTGTTCTTGTAGTCCTTTTTGTTCATATACATGCTTCCAAGTTGTGATGGAACCTTGTGTATCCATGGCAACAACACCATCAAAGTCCAAGAATAATGCTTTTGGATCTGACACGTTTGCTGGTTTGTAAATTGTTATATTTCCGTTACTGTTCATAGTAAATTCTCTCCTTGAATTGTTTTGTTTGGCATGGTATTTTAAGGTATATAAATGTTATGGTCTAGTAATCACTTCCAAGGAGTTCCTAAAGAAAGTTTTTTAAAATATGTCTCTTTTGAGCGACGTATGCCTATAGGCACAATCATGTATGTTAATGAACCTGGCGACCCTTTAAACAGAAGTAAACTATGGGGACTCACTCGTCAAGCAGATGTGCTATTCTTTGCGTTTTCCCATAGAGGTTTAGTAGATGTTTTTGAGGAAGGTTGGAACAATTTTGTGGAAAATCCCCATAAATTACAAGGACCTATGTTAGATGAATTAGTACAAGGAGGGATCCCTAAAGACCAGCTATTCCTTGGACAAGTCGCACGAGTACAACATCAAGATATAGGGGAAAAAACAAAAGTTGTGTTAGAACGAGTTACTTCTGAATTTCCCAGACAAGAAATGGCAGAATTGTTAGAAAATTCTCGAAGACCTTTCATTGAAGGTGAAATTGAAAAAGGCGTTCAAAATTTTGGAAGATATTGTAGTTTACTCGGCTCACAAATAGTAGCACGTAATAGAGCAATGGCTACACAGATACAAGCGCAAGAAGGGCGAGTTCTTACTGTTGTAAGCGACTCTATGAGCACAGTTTGGGAGAATATAAGAGAGGTAGAATTACATAGAAACCTGCCCAAACAACCAGCATCTCCTTGGCAAAGAGTGGTTCCATTTTATGAAGGTAAAGAGGATGATGTTGAACTGCGAGATGTATTCTTACGAATTATGGGTGCAGATACGATTTATAGTCTTGCTGAGAAAATAGAGCCTATAGCACGAGTTGCAGTTGCATCTCACTACGCAAATATTTTGTCTCAAGACCAAATCATTGGACTTAGAGATTACACAGATACTTGTCTTAGAACCCATGCAGCAAATCCAGTTATTGCATTAATTGCTCCTGAACCAAAAGGGCAAGAGATTCTTGATTCTTATCTTGCAAGTCAAGGAGTAACATCTGTTTATGATACACAGGAGGAGCAAGGACTGAACGATATGGATATGGATAGAAGTGAAAAAGCAAGGATAGTTATGGATGAGATGACGTCCATAGCAAAATATGTCCAATCTGAAGGATATGATGCAGAGAGAACATTTGCACTTATAAAAATTCATGAACTTCGTCGAGGTTTTGAATTTGGAGGTGATCCGTTCGATATGGATATGTCTCTTACAATGATGCGACATAATGCAGGATATCGTCAATCAATGCGAGAGATTAGTCTGCTTGATGGTGGAATTGGATATAATATGTTAGAAAGACTTGCAACAGACACAGGATTTAGAAATGAGATGATGAGTACCTATAAAAGCCAAGTTCTCCCTGAACTGCAACGACAAAGAGCAAGTCTTTCGTAGTAAAGGTCAATTTCGAAGAGTCTTTCACAACACTTATAAAACAAATTTTCTGTCGAGAGCATAAAACAAAGCGAGGTTTACCATACAATGAAAGTAATTATTTTAGCAGCAGGAAGAGGTTCTAGATTAAGCAAGTACACAGAGGTTTTACCAAAAGGCATGTTGCCATTAGCAGGCAAGCCGTTGCTTCAAAGACAGATTGAAACATTACGCAAAACAGGGATTACTGACATTTCAGTTGTGCGAGGATATAATAAAGACAAAATTAGTTTTGATGATGTGAAATATTATGAGAGTCCACAATGGGCAAGTACTGGACCAGTTGTATCATTATTTTGTGCAGAAAAAGAATTTGATGGATCAGATGATATTTTAGTGTCATACGCAGATTCAATTCAAGAACCACGAATTTTAAAACAAATTATGGAAGAACGATTCCCATTAAGTAAGGCAATTGACACTGATTACAAAGATTATTGGACAGCACGAAATGGATCATGGAAAGAAGATTCTGAGTCATGTACTCTTCGAGAGAATGGGTCTATTGTCGAGATAGGAGAAGATGGTGTAACAGACGAAGCAAGGCTACATGGAAGAGACGCAAGTTTAACTTTTATCTCCAAAGAAATGGCTCCAAAAGTGCTTGAATTATACAAAAAAATGGCACAAGAACATTGGGACACTCCAATCGTTGATGGAAAAGGCGTAAGTCAGTTTAATATGACAAATTTATTACAGTCTTGGATTGATAATGGGTGGACTGTGATGGCTAATAAAATTCAACGTGGTTGGATGGAATTTGATACAAACGCAGATTATGAAAATGCATTAGCATGGCATAAATCTGGTAAAATCAAAGAATTTATTGATTTAGACTTAACACAAGAATAAAATTTTATTTTTTTGCTTTTCTTAATTTTTATCTTAATATGATGATACATAAGTTTAATAAAGTGAATAGAGTTATTTTCTTTTTATGAAAGTTGGATTTACATGTAGACAAACTATAATGGAAGGTCGTGGAAACATGACCGAAGTAGAAGGAGAATATATGCAATATTATCCCCGTTTTGGTATTTACCTTGTACTTCTTACACCAGAGATGTTAGATATTGAAGGCAATCCTGATTTTTTAGAAAAACAGATTAAAGAATTAGGAATTGAAGGGTTTATCATTGGAGGAGGAAATGGAGTTGATCCAAAGCTATGGGGAGAAGAAAAAGAATACGAAAATAGATGGTCGGATCCTCGACAAAGATTAAATGAATGGGTATTAGACTACGCAACAAAAAACAAAATGCCGGTATTAGGAGTTTGTACA
This sequence comes from uncultured Methanosarcinales archaeon, assembly GCA_964344285.1. Classification (GTDB taxonomy): domain Archaea; phylum Nanobdellota; class Nanobdellia; order Woesearchaeales; family GW2011-AR9; genus CAYFMM01. Next base: position 103,884 of record CAYFMM010000003.1, read on the forward strand.
GGACTACATGCAATGAATGTTTTTTATGAAGGAAAATTAGTGCAAAACATTCCTGGACAGACAGAGAGCACAATAATTCATTCTCCTGGTAATGGAAACCCACATACGCCGCACGAAATTACGTTGTCAGGGAAGGCTGTAGAATATTTTGGGTCTGATGTAGTACAAGTCAATTCATATCATAGCCAAGGAATTGTAGGAGATATGGTAGGTAAAGGGTTGCAACCCTGGGCAAGTTGTGCGGACGACACTGTAGAAGCTGTATACCATACAGAATTACCTATGGCAGGAATTACCTGGCACCCAGAGCGTGATTATGCGTCTCCAGACAAAGTATTTAATGAGAAATTAGTAAAAGCCTTTGTGAACAGAGAATTATTTTGGAAGAAGTAAAGGAACACTTAATCGTTTTATTAATTTATAATTTTTTATTTTTGATTTGCGTATTATAAGAAAAGAGTAAAAAAGAAAATAAATTATTCTGCAATCTGCACGTATTTTCCAAGTGCTTGAGTATTTTGAACTTGGTAGTTATCAGGCAAACCTGATCTATTACCTTCTCCTACCAAAGAAGCATCCGTTCTTCGCCATTTAAATTCAGGAGCAAAAAGACCAGATCCTTTATCTACTTCAAATACCATCTCTAAAGTCCCTGCTTGTGGCATTGGATTTCCATCATACAAATCTACCGCATTGTTCCCTACTCCTGAACCATCAACTACTCTTGCAATAGCATCAATGTTAAAGTCATGAGTGGCACCCCGTGCTACTCTTGTTGGCCCACGGGAAACTTCCCCTAGAAAATGATTTAATGCTCGGTCTGCAAGATCTTGAGGGTGTTCTTCTACCCGAGGATCATTTCTATCAAATGCTACGTCAGCTTGATATGCAAATGTTCTTATCAAACCATGCTTTGCATATTCTGCTTTTACATCAGGCTGTCCTGATTCTACAAAGAGTTGATGTCCTGAAGGATCATCAACAAGAGTTCCTTCTTGGTTGTAAGCTTTGAAATTTGCCTCCCTAAGAGGTTTTCCTGATTCCCAATCAAAGCGATTAAATTCTGCTGAAGTCTGAGGTTTTAGGTTTCCTAATATGTGTACTTTTCTAAACTGATCAGGTTCAAGGCCAAGTCTCCCATAAAGTTGGAATAACATACCTGTTCCAGAGTAATGTGTTGTCTGTTCTGCTCTTTTAACATCGGAAGGCCCTAAATAGATTTTATCTCCCTCATTTAATTCTGGGATATATGCTTCAAATCCACGTGCCTCAGCATTTTCCATTCCTTCTCTTGAGATTGGTGCTTCTCTTCCAAAACTCTCTCCTGCTCCAGACCAACCCGCCTTTTCATCTCTTGTTTGCGCTTGTTGACCTGGTGTTGTAAAATCTCTTGGTTCATGTCGTTCAAACGCGACGACAACTTCTTCAAAATTTGTCATAATAATCAATCCTCCATTGAGTATATGGAGAAAGCACAAAATTGTCGAACAAAATGTTGTGCTTTCTAATCTAGCTCAGGCAACAAGAATGTTTGAACATTTATTGCCTTCACTATACTAAGAAACAAGAATTTTTACTTTATAAAAGTAATGGCAAGGAATTAATCCACAATACTTATATACACTAAACCAAGAAACAAGCATAATGAATCCATTCAAAATCATACGTACATATGGGATTAAAAGTATTATTCAAAATATTTTCTCGTTAATGATTAGTGATGTTCATGTAGTGTCATTTGAGAAATGTGGCAGGACATGGCTTCGAGTGATGATTGCAAAGTTAATTGCAAAAAAACTAAAGAAAAAGAGATTAAATTTAGATACACAATTTATGACGTTAGGAAAAGCATTTCCAAATATTGTATTTTCACATGCAGGAGGAAATCAACTAAATAACAAGATTAATTTTAAGAAACTTTTCAAGAATAAAAAAATTATTTTTTTGGTACGTGATCCTAGAGATTTGATTGTGTCATTATATCACGAGTATACAAAGCGAAGAAAAATTTATGCAGGAAGTATTGCAGATTTTATACACGACAAGAAATATGGCATACACGCTCCAATTAAGTTTATGAATTATTGGGCAAAGGAAATGGAAAAAAGACCCCAAGATTTTTTATTAATTAGATTTGAAGATTTAAAAGATAATACGCAAAAAGAATTGCAACGGATTGTTGATTTTTTAGGTGTTAAAATCAACCAAGATATAATCCAAAAAGCAGTTGATTTTGGTTCTATGGAAAATATGCGCAGATTAGAACAAAGTAATGTTCTTAAAGATGCAAGACTAGCTCCTGTAGATAAAAAAGATCCTAATTCATACAAAGTTCGCAAAGGTAAAAAAGGAGGTTTTAAAGAGGAATTATCCTCCAAAGATATTGCTTTTGTAGAGGATTATATTAGAGATCATCTTACATTAAATCTAGAGTATTCAAAGAAATCCGACACCTCCGCAGACTAGTGCATACCAGCTTGACCGGATTTCTGACGTTGCTCTTTTCCAAAAGATGATTAACTTGTATTTACATCTCGTGGCAAGAGCAACTTCTAGAAGATAGTACCATTACCTTTATAAGGGGAAATTTTGCCATATTCTACATGAATTATTCTCGTGAGTTAGAACTTGCAAAGCAAGCTGCTGTAGAGGCTGGAAAGAGAGTTATGGAATATTATGATTCCAATAATGCTAGTGTATATTCTAAAGAAGATAAAAGTCCTTGCACGGCAGCAGACCTTGCAGCAAATGAAATTATTGTTAAAAAAATTAAAGAAGAATTTTCAGAAGATGGAATTTTAACCGAGGAAGCAAAAGACGACTTAACTCGATTACAAAGAAGTAGAGTCTGGGTTATTGATCCATTAGATGGAACAAAAGAATTTATTTCACATAATGGAGAATTTACAGTAAATATTGCATTGGTTGAGAACAATGAACCTGTAATTGGCGTTATCTATGTTCCTGCACTAAAAGAATTATTTTATGGTTCTAAGGAGGGGAGTTTTGTAGAAAAAGACGGAGTTGTGCAAAAATTACAAGTTTCAACACGTTCAAATTTGAATGAAATGATCTTGGTAAAAAGTAGATCTCATAGTTCTGCAAAAGAGGCACAATTAGAAACTCAATTTGCAGAGACTAAAGTGAGTGGAAGTTCTCTAAAAGGGTGTCGCATTGCTCAAGGTAGAGCTGATGTGTATTATAGATTTGGCCCAACTCATGAATGGGATATTTGCGCTATGAGTTGTATTCTTGCGTTTGCAGGAGGAGTTATGACTACTTTAGAAGGGAAATCTTTAAGATTCAACCAAGAGCAGACACTAATACAAGGTTTTGTAACATCAAACAATACAATTCATGAAAAGTTAGTAAATCTTAGCGAGGTACAAAATGGATAGATTAGATATGTTAGAAGCTCAGGCGATTTATGTTTTGCGAGAAGCATACAAGAAATTTGGAAAGTTAGGCATGTTATGGTCTATGGGAAAAGATTCAACTGTAATGTTATGGCTTGCAAAAAAAGCATTTTTAGGACATGTGCCTTTTCCGTGCATCCATATTGATACAACTTTCAAGTTTCCAGCAATGTACGAATATCGAAGTAAGATAGCAAAAGAATGGAATCTTAACTTGCTAATTGGAAAGAATGAAGAAGCACTCGCAAATGGTGTAAATTATGATAATTATCCTGCTCTTAAGGTTTGTGAAGAACTAAAAACAAATGCATTAAAGCAATTTGTTGAAAAGAATAAGTTTGAAGGTTTAATTTTAGCAATTAGATCAGATGAAGAGGGTTCACGTTCTAAAGAAAGGTTTTTTAGTAAAAGGAACGCTGATTTTGAATGGGATTATACTGACCAACCTCCTGAATTGTGGGATCAATTTAATACAGATTATAATAAAGAAGAACATATTAGAGTACATCCTATTTTGCATTGGACAGAACTTGATGTGTGGGAATATGTTAAACGGGAGAAAATTCCTTTAATTGATTTATACTATGCAAAAGATGGGAAGAGATATAGAAGCTTAGGGTGTATGCCAATTACTCATCCAATCGATTCAAATGCACAAACTGTTGATGAAATTATCGAAGAATTAAAACAAACAAAGGTCTCAGAAAGAGAGGGTAGAGGTCAAGATAAAGAAGATAAGTATGCACTACAAAAGTTAAGAGCAAAGGGGTATATGTAAAATGGTTACAGAAAAAAAGAAACGAAGTATTGCAAAGGCGCTGAGTTGGAGAGTTACAGCAACATTAATTACAACAGTTCTTGTTTTTATATTTACAGGTCAGTTTACATTAGCAATCTCAGTGGGGGTTGTTGAAGTCTTATTGAAAATGCTAGCGTATTATGCGCATGAACGTTCATGGGACAAAATTAACTGGGGGAGATTTTAATGGATAAGGCACTCAAATTTGTTGTAGTAGGTCACGTAGATCATGGAAAATCAACATTAATTGGTAGACTATTAGCAGATACAAACTCAGTCATGGATGGTGTTTTAACAAAAGTAAAAAATACATGTCAGGAGAAAGGCATTGAATTTGAGTATGCATTTTTGCTAGATGCATTTCAAGAAGAACAAGAACAAGGGATTACAATTGATACTACAAAGATTGAATTTTCAACAGATAAAAGAGATTACACTATTATTGATGCTCCAGGACATAAGGAATTTCTAAAAAACATGGTTAGCGGTGCTTCTAGTGCAGAAGCTGCATTATTAATTATTGATGCTAAAGAAGGTGTAAGAGAGCAATCAAAAAAACATGCATATATTTTGTCCTTAATTGGGGTAAAACAAATTTATGTGATTATTAATAAAATTGACTTAGTTCAATATTCTCAAGAACGCTTTAACGAAGTGAAATTTGAGATGGATGCATATTTACGCAAGCTTGGAATAGAAGCTCAAAAATTCATCCCTATTTCTGCTAAGTTAGGAGATAATGTTGCGATGAGTTCCTCTAATCTTGCATGGTATCAAGGAGAAACTGTTTTAGCTGCAATTGATAATTTTACAAAGAGTGAAGAGATGCATGACAAACCATTACGAGTTCCTGTGCAGGATGTGTATAAATTTGATGCACGTAGAATTATTGCAGGAAGAGTAGAAAGCGGTTCAATTAAAATTGGAGATAAAATCACGTTATATCCCTCATTAAATACTACAACAGTTAAGTCTATTGAAGAATGGAAAGTTCAGACTGAGAGTAATCAAAAGAAAGCTGGAGATTGTGTAGGGTTAACGTTTAATGATGAATTCTTTTTGCAAAGAGGCGAGGTTATTGCAAGAGCTGATGAAAAACCAAGAGTACGCAATTTATTGCATTGTAATTTTTTCTGGATGGGTAAAGAAGATCTTGCCATTGGTAAAAAGTATAAATTAAAGCTTAATACACAAGAAGTAGAATGCGAGATCCACACAATTAATAGTGTTGTTGACTCCAATACTCTTGAAAAAATTCCCGGTAAGCATTCGTTATCTAAGAATGATGTAGGAAATTTAGTTATTAAAACAAAACAACCAGTTGTATTTGATGCATTTTCTGAGATTCCAACTACAGGAAGATTTGTGCTCGTAGATAATAATATTGTGTGTGGCGGAGGTATCATTGAGAATACAAGTAATGAATTGCAACAACGTGAAGTTGTAGAAACTAAAAGTGAATTAGTATCTCCAAAACAAGGTATGGTGTCTAATCTTGAGAGAGAAAAACGCCAAGGCCACCGAGGAAAAGTAGTGTGGATTACAGGACTTTTAGGAAGCGGAAAGGAAAAAATTGCCCAATATGTTGAGCGAGAGTTGTTTGATAAAAGGATGGGCGTGTATTACCTTGATGCAGGAAATATTCGTTTTGGGTTGAGTTCCAACCTAGATTATAGTGAGGAATCTCGTAAAGAGCATGTGCGAAGGATTGCTGAAACTGCAAACTTATTTGTGCAAGCAGGATTAATAGTTGTAGTTTCTGTTGTAAGCCCATATAAAGAACATCGGGCCCTTGCAAGACAACTTATTGGAGAGAATAATTTCATGGAAGTATTTGTTGATGCTCCAATAGAAGTATGTAAGCAAAATAACCCACATGGCATTTATTCTTCTGCAGATCAAGGAAAGATCTCAAGTGTTCCTGGAGTCAATTTCCCTTATGAAAGATCAGATTATTTGATTTATACATTAGGGATTAACTCTAGTGAGGATAATTTGCAAGAAAAAGCAAAACAATTAGTAGATTTAGTTTGTAAAGATGTTACCAAACAAGATTAATGCAACAAACATAACGTGGCACAAAGAGGCTGTTACAAGAGAAGATCGCAGGACACTTCTTGGAGTTAAAAACAAGGTAGTGTGGTTTACTGGACTTTCAGGTTCAGGAAAATCCACGTTAGCAAGAGAAGTTGAAAAAGGTTTACATCAGCAAGGTGTCTTGTGTTATGTGTTGGATGGCGATAATATTAGACATGGATTAAATCAAGATTTAGGTTTTTCTAAAGAAGAACGAGATGAAAACATTAGAAGAATTGCAGAAGTGAGCAAATTACTATACGAAGCTGGTGTTGTTGTATTAGTAAGTTTTATTAGCCCTTATAGAAAAATGCGTGATTTTGCAAGAAACTTAATTGGAGAAGATTTTGTTGAAGTGTTTGTTGATTGCCCTATTGAAGAATGTCAAAAAAGAGATGTTAAAGGATTATATCAAAAAGCGTTGGCAGGGGAGATTACAGGATTTACAGGAGTTGATGATCCATATGAAAAACCAGAGAATGCCCAGATTACAGTTGAGACTTCTAAACTTTCTATTTCCAAGGCAAAGGACAAAATAGTTAGTTATCTGCTTTCTTTAAACGCATAAATTGAGAGATTAATTTTCTACAGAGTTCTAAGAAGAAAAAGAGTGCATAAATGAGAAGCGTGTAGTGTGCATATCCAAATAGTACTCCCCAAAACATAAAGTTAAAGATATATTCTAGGCGTAAGAATGCAAAGATGTTGTAAAGAAAATTTTTTTGATTTACAAGTAAGGAACCTTGCAGACAATGAGCTACTTTTTCTTGTTGTTCTTGTGAACCATACCACTGAGGGTTTAAGGTGAGTGCTTTATTGAGCAAGAAACTAAAAACAGCTATTGCACCAGCAAGTAAGTAGAGTGGATTTTGCTGGATTTTATATACACCAATAGTCAAGCTTACAAGTAGCGTAGGGTTTGCAATGTAATGACCGATATAATCAAGATAAATTCCGTTTAAAGAAAATATTTTTTTGTATCTTGCAACAATACCGTCTGTACAATCAATGATAAAGAATGCTTGGAAGAAAAATAGGCCTAAAACCATTTTGTGCCACTGCCCCGTTGCTAGGAATAGAGCAGAGACAATTTGGCCAAGAATCCAAATTACTGTTATTTGATTTGGCGTAAGCCTTGTCTTTACAAGAAGCTTAGCAGGATAAAACCCAAGATGATCTACCAAGCGGTAGAAGATGTCTCTTCGGTTACTTGAGGCAACTTGTTTAAGCTCTTTAATTGTAGGCATCTACCCTTTAAGATATAATGCGGTTATAAATGTTTCCGAAGATTGTTCTCATTTGTATACGCCATCACAATAGATTAAATACAATCTTATTTCCAGAAGTTTTAAAAGCAGAGTTGAGCTCAAGAGAAGATATGAATATTGCAATTGATATTTGGCACCCTTCAGACATCCATTTTTTTAAGAATTTTATTGCAATTATGAAGGAAAAGGGCCACAAGATTCTTGTTACTTCAAGAAAAAAAGATATCATTACAGATTTATTAGATAGTTATAAGATCGAACATGTTGTTGCTAGTAGAAAAGGAGAAGGATTCTTTGGCTTGGCTCGAGAGTTGTTAGAACATAATTACAAGTTATTCAAAGCAGCAAGAAAATTTAAACCAGATATTTTTCTAGCATTTGGGGGGATGAGTATCTCTCATGTGGGAACATTAATGAGAAAGCCTTCAATTAGTTTTTATGATACCGAACATGCAAGCTTAATCAAGTTTGTTACACTTCCGTTTATTACAAAAGTATGTACTCCAGAATGTTATTTAGATAATTATGGGAAAAAACAAATTCGGTTTAAGGCATATAAGGAGATGGCACATTTAACGCCAAAATATTTTACTCCAGACCCGTCTATTTTAGAAACACTTGGTGTAAAAAAAGGAGAACCTTATTTTTTAATTCGCTATATTTCATGGAATGCAAGTCATGATATTGGAGTAAATGGATTATCAGATCAGGCAAAAATTAAGTTAGTGGAGATGTTAGAAAAACATGGCAAGGTGTTTGTGTCTGCTGAAGAGAATATTATTCCAAAAGAGATTGCAGATAGGGTGATTAAGATAGATCCTAAAAAGTATTTTGACATATTGCATTTTGCAAAGATGGTAATTACAGAAGGTGAGACTACTGCAACAGAAGCTGTATTATTAGGGACTCCTGCTGTATACGCAAACCCTCTACTTACAGGAGTGATGAAAGAACAAATTGAAAAGTACAAGATTGTAGAACACGCAGTAGGGCAAAAAGCCGTGTTTGCTAAAGTTCAAGAGATGTTAGAAAATAAGGGTTTGCAAGAGAATCTTGAGAAAAAAAGAGATCAGTTACTTGCAGATAAAATTGATTTGACAAAATGGATGGTAGAATATGTAAGTTCTTTTGACGTACGTATTAAGTCAAGTGAGTGAGTAGCGCCCATCGAGGTGCATTACGTGCTAGATGGAAACTAAGTAAAAAGACGTAATAAGGGGCACCGTGCCCTGCTCACAGGAACGGACTTAATATTACCTTTTGACAAAAGTCATAAATAATGCGAATTAGAATTGGAAGAGATTTATTTCCCAGAGCAAAGTTTAAGCAACATTTTCTTACGTGTGTGATTAATTGAATCCAAAAGTTCTGTTGAGTTTACAGATTCATTTTTTGCAATAAATTCATCAATTGTTGTAATTTGTTTTGCAGGGTTACCTGCAACAATTGTATTTTTGGGTACTGATTTTGTGACTACAGAACCAGCTCCCACAATAGCATTTGGGCCAATTGTTACACCTGGCAAGATGATAGAATCAGTTCCAATAAAAGAATTATCATGAATTGTAATACGTCCTAATTTAGGATTTAATTTTTTTTTCAAGCCTTTGCTAAGCATATGAATTGAACCATCATGTGTTAAAAGTCGTACTCCTCTTGTTAGCCAAACATTATTACCTAGAGAGATTAATTCTGGTTCACTGCCAAAAAAAATATTGCGGGCAACAGAGCAATTTTTGCCGATACTCTTAATAAGTTTCATCTTTCTAATCAAATTAGCTCGCTTTGTATTACTCATTACAAGAGAGATTCTAATTAGTTTGAGCATCTTTTTTAGCCTTCTAAGAGTGTATTTAATCATACCACAGATAAGAGACAATTTCTTTTTAAAGATTATGGAGGGAATAGGCTTCATCTGGGAAGGAGTAATATCCCTTAAATTATAGGGAATTAAGACGTAAAAAACACAAATAATAAAAATGCAGAGTTGAGAGTAAGTAATATGCGAAAAGAAGAACAACATTTACGTAAAATTAATCTTGGTTGCGGCACTGATTATAGAGAAGGGTTTATCAATGTAGAAAATAGCCCATTTGTCAAAAAAGACGTTGAATGTGACTTAAATAAATATCCTTATCCTTTTGATGATGAGAGTATTGATGAAGTACATGCATATGCAGTAATGGAAAATTTAGACGATATAGTCAAGTTTATGGATGAAGTTTATCGGATATTAAAGCCAGGAGGGATGTTAAAGTTTAGATCTGCTTTAGCATTTACATATGTTGATGCAAAAGATCCCACTCACAAACAGCATTTTATCCCCGGAACGTTTAATTTATGGCTCAAGGGATTTAATGATCAAAAGATTAGTAAAACTCAATTTAAAGGAAAGTTATGGGTAACAATTCCTTTCTTTCATAAACTACGTTTTCCAGCAAGCCTACATATTTTAAATTCTTTTGTTAACAACATTTTTACGGGGATCGAAGGAGAATTTATCAAATAAAGTGTATAGAGTTTAAAGAGATTTAGAAAGATTAAATATTGACAATGAAGAAAACTAATCTGTTTATTGTAGGAGCGCCAAAATCTGGCACAACAACAATGTTTGAGTTGTTAAAGCAACATCCGGATATTTTTGCACCAGAGAATCGTGAGCCTAATTTTTTTTGTCAAGATATTAACAGATCTGTGTTAAAATATCAGAAGGTACGTTTTTACAATCGTTGGTTTTATAGAACATATGTTGAGAAATTAGAAGAATACAAAAATATTTTTAATAAATGGGGAGATGAGAAATATGCACTAGATGGGTCATCAGGGAGATATTTATATTCTAAAGAAGCTGCACAAGAGATTGCAGAATTTAATTCTGATGCTAAGGTTTTAATTATGATTCGTAACCCCATTGACTTTTTACGTTCCCTACATTCACATTTTGTTACGCATTTTAGCGAGGACATTGTTGATTTTAAAAAAGCTCTTGAAGCTGAGAAAGAGCGTAAACAAGGAAGAAAAATTCCAAAAGGTTCTAAGTGTCCTGCACAACAGTTTTATTCAGAGATCTCAAAGTTTAGTGAACAGATTACACGTTTTAAGAAATATTTCCCAGAAGAGCAAGTTAAGATTATTATTTTAGATGATTTTAAAGATGATATGCAAAAAGTTTTCCAAGAAGTTCTTGATTTTTTAGGTATTAATGTCACACAAGAAATCAATTATGAGATTAAGAATGTGAATAAAAAAGTAAGTTCAAAGTGGATGGGTAAATTTCTTGTTACATATCCTTTTGTTTGGAAGTTTTGTAAGAAGATCCTTCCAATAAGTGTATATCAAAAAATCCGTAATAAAGTTATTAAGCCACAAAAAAGAGAAAAATTAGACGTTGATTTTAGAAAAGAATTAGAGCAAAGGTTTAAAGAAGAAGTTGAAAGTTTGAGCAAGATTACAAAAAGAGATTTACTTTCACTTTGGGGTTTTACATAGTTAGAATGTCATGAATTAGACAATAACTTGATTCTTCCCAAAAATGAATCAAGAAGATTTGCTTATTTTACTTAATTTCTGCCAATACCATAATAGGTAAAGCCTTGCTGTTTTACATGAGAAGGGTTAAAGATATTTCTACCATCAAAGACTACCTGGTGCTGCATTTGTTTTGCTAATTCTGCAAAGTTAATATTTCTAAACTCATCCCACTCTGTTGCAAGAATTAATGCAGAGCTTTGCTCAGCTGCTTTTTGAACTGTTGTGTGGTAATGAAGATTTTCTGTGTTAGGGAAGGCTAGTTTAATTTCTTCCATTGCAACAGGATCATAAACATGAACAGCTGCACCTTGTTGTAACAAGTGTTTGATTAAATGCAGAGATGGAGCTTGGCGTATATCACTTGTTTTTGGTTTAAAGGATAAACCTAAAAGAGTAAATCTTTTGCCTTGTAAGTTATGGTTAAAGTGTAGATTTATTTTATCTACAAGAATTTTTTTTTGACGTTCATTTAAGGAGTGTACTTCTTGTAATAATGTAGCGTTATACCCTTTCTCTTTGGCAGTTTGAATTAATGCTTGAACATCTTTTGGAAAGCAACTTCCCCCATAACCTATGCCTGCGTTCAAGAATTTAGGACTAATTCTGTAGTCCATTCCAAGGCCTGTGGCAACTGTTTTAATGTCTGCACCTATTTTGTCAGCGATATTTGCAATTTCATTAATGAAACTAATTTTTGTTGCTAAGAAAGCATTGTTTGCATATTTCATTAACTCAGAGGTCTGCCAGTCAGTTTCAAGAATATTCATGTAAGGCCTTATGAACCCAGAATAAAGATCATGCATAACTGCAAAAGCTTTTTGTGATTTTGCTCCAACTACAATCTTATCTGGGTGAGAAAAGTCATGCACTGCACTTCCTTCTTTAAGAAACTCAGGATTTGATACCACATCAACGACAATATCTTTTGTAACATCTTCTCGCTGTTGTAGTTTTGCTAAGATGATCTCTTGACATTTTTGTGCTGTTCCTGCTGGAACTGTGCTTTTGTTGATTAAGACTGTATATCCTTTTGCGTATTGGGCAATAGTTTCTGCTACAGTATATACAAAAGTTAAATCTGCAGAACCATCTTGCTTGCTTGGCGTACCTACACAATTAAAAATAACATCACTTTGTTTAATTACATCTGGTGCCTTTGTAGTAAATTGTAATCTTCCTTTTGCAACATTTCTTGTTACAACGTCACGAAGCCCTGGTTCATAAAAAGGGATTCTTCCTTCTCGAAGGAGGTGAATTTTTTGTTCATCAATATCAACACAAACAACATTATGTCCTAAATCAGCAAGACATGCTCCTGTGACAAGTCCCACGTATCCTGTGCCAAAACAACTAATGTTCATTGTTCCTCCTTAGAAGTTTGTTCAAACAAGCTTCTTGCTTCTTCTAGTTTTTCAAAGCTACCTATGTCAAACCAGTATTCATCAAAAATAAAGCCGTGTACTTCTGTGTTTTTTGTAAGATGGATAATTAAGTCACCAGGGTTGTCAAATATTTGTTGTTGTAAAATAGATTCTATATTATGTAAGTCACTTTTAGAAAAAATGTAGCAGAGGGTACTAGCAAGTGTGCTTTTAGGGTTAGTGGGTTTTTCTTCAAAGTCAATTATTTTTGTTCCTTTTAAAATCCCTACTCCAAATTTATTACGTACTTCATCAGGATGTTTTAAGTCGCAAAAAGCAACTATAGAAGTTTGTTGTTGTTTGAAATAATCAGTGAATGATTGTAAAGAAAACCCAAAGAGATTATCTCCGCCAATGACTAAGAGGTCATCATCAATTTGTAATTGTTTTATGGCAAAATTAATATCTCCTACTGCCCCAAGTCTATTTTCATTAGAAGTTGTTTGATCGTTAAGAAGTGTAATTGGAGTTGTAAAAGAAGAAGTTTCTTTCCATTGTATAAAATCAGCATGAAACTTTTCATTTGTGACAACGATTGCTTCTGTAATTTCATGAGAAGCGTCTATTTTTTCCATAATATGGTCAAGTATTGGTTTATTTCCTACTTTTAAAAGAGGTTTTGCTGTTTTTTCTGTTAAAGGGTACAATCTTGTGGCAAAACCAGCGCAGAGCACTAATACTTTCATGACTAAAAACGAAATAAAATCGCTTTAAAAGGGTTATGGAAGAAGAGAATATTTACTGGAAAAGCCTTATAAAAATAAGCTAAAAATAGTTATTATGAATAAATTTCCTTTTGCATGGAAGGTTTCTCACAATAGACGAGAATCATACCTTCTTGGAACAAGTCATAAACCATATGGACCCGAAGTAGTTACTGCAGGAACTGAGTTAGTTGACAAAGTAGATTGCCTTTTAGTGGAAGGTAACAAACACAATCTTATTGAGGAACCGTCCATAGTCTCGCCTCGCCCAATGTTGGATGTGCTAGACACAAAGAGGTACAATGAACTCCACGCCTTATTACATTCTCTATTGTGCAACCACAGCAAAAGAGATATCAACGAAACAGTAACATATCTAGAAAGATTACATTTGTGGGCTATTCCCTTAATTATAAGTACATATCAAGCAGAAGCTCAAAAATCAAACGCACGAAAAAGAGAGGTTGTTCTTGATGAAGTACTTAAGAACCATGGAGAAAGACAAGGAAAGGATATAATCACCCTTGATGATACTTCAAAATATTGTAAAATAATGTCTGACTTAACCATAGGTGCACAGTATGCTTTATTCGTCTCTACTCTTCAACATAAATCCCAAGATGATGAAAAGGCAGAAGCAGACAGTTATTTAGACGGAGATCTTTCTAAGTTAGCAAATTTATTCCAAGGAGAAGTTGAGTCTGAATACAAAAGAGTTGTTCTTGAGGGGAGAAATAAATCTTGGATGAAAAAAATTAATGATGAAATGAAAAAGCGTTCTGTGGCAGTAGTTGTAGGAGCTGCGCATATGGTTGGAAAAAATGGTCTTGTAAACCTCTTAAGAGGTAAAGGAAAAAAAGTGGAAAGAATAGAGTACGTTAGAACATAACAAAACTCAAAACCTATAACAAACAAAGACCTAGATTACTAAAATAATAAAGAAAAGGTGGACAGCTAACCAAGTTTCCCGCGTAATGCAGTACACCAAGGAACGGAAGCGCGCTTAACTTCTGTGTTCGAAAAGGGAACAGGTGAACCACGCCCCTATGGCCGTCCAATAAGCTTATTTATACAGGTTATTTATAAAGTTTTCCACCCTAAATACGTTATTTCCTTCACAATCCTTATTAAGAGAGATTCTCTTTTAGAGAATATGAATTACTTACACAAAAAGGTGATTATTGCTGACGTTGATGAGACTATTTGCGAGAGTTGCCAAGTAATTTCAGATGAGATGGCAACAAAGATAAATAGTTTAATTGCACAAGGGTTTATAGTTGCATTTGTAAGTGGCACTCACCAATCAGAGCTAAAACGTATGATCTCAAATCAAATTAAAGGAGAACACCACATTTTAGCAAATACTGGCACACATTATTGTGTTATGAATAATGAAACTGAAAAAGAGATACATAATGAAGTGTTTTCTACTAAAGAAAAAGAAGAAATTTTGTCTGCAATCGCACAAGTTGTGCAAAAATTTTCTTTAGTTCCTCTTACATCTGCAAAGGACCAAATTCAAGATCGCGGCTCACAAATTACGTTAGTAGCATTAGGTAGAAATGCTCCTATTGAGATTAAAAAAGCATATGATCCAGATGGCAAAAAACGTTTAGAAATGTTACCTTTGTTTGAAAATTTGTTGAATCATGAAGAAAAGAAGTATGAAATCAAGGTAGCAGGAACAACATCAATCGACATCACAAGAAAAGGGATTGATAAAGAATGGGCAATTCGAAAGTTTGTAAATTATTATGAGATTTCCTTCTCAGACATATTATTTTTTGGCGATAAAATTTATCCTGGAGGAAATGATTATCCTGCCAGTAAAATAGTTGATTGTATTAGTGTTAAAAATCCTAATGAGACTCTTAAAAGGCTATATGAAATATTTCCAAAAAGCGTTTAATTTCAACGAATTTTAGGTCTTGCTTCTTGATGTTGGTATCCTTCAATAATCGCTTCAATTCTTTCTCCTTTTTTTTCTTCATTTGAACCTTGTCCGAAAATTAACGTAAATAACCCTCTTTCTCCCTGATATATTTTATCTTGTTTTGTTGCTACCCAAATTCTTCCATTAAACACCAAATCAAGTCCTTCAAACCCATCAGCCATTTCTCTATTCTGATAGATCGAGAGATTGCCGTTAAATAAAACGCCTGGTTGTTTAGCAGCAGAATAAGGCGTGGCTGGGGTATTGATTGTAGCTAAATATTTAGCAGCATTTGCATCAACGACATACGGACCAAAAGTTTCATGGACTCTTTCGATTCCAAATGATTTTGTAAGAATAGTTGGCTTACAACCTACAGGAAGTTCATTTACACGACCTGACCTTGTTGGAGTCTCCCAAGGATAAAGGTAGGAATCATAAAGAAATATCTTTTCTTGCTCAGCCATCGCTTTTATGATGAGACTTCTGTTTATAATAATTCTTGTCTTTCAGTACACAAAACTTTCATTTAGCATTTGCCCAGAGAATTTCAAAAATCTTTTTTTTGTCTTCTGCAAGCACTTTATCCTTAACTAATAACCCCCAAAGATCTTGACGAATAAGTTTGATAGTAGCAATTTTATCTCCATAAATAAAAGTAACAGAGTTTATCTCAAATTTTTCTAATGAGCGAGTTTGTCTATGTTCCAGTTTATCTTTAGCACGTAGTTTTTTAGTGGAAGAAGACCTCTCTTGAATAACTCTAGTTTTCAATCCTAATTTGCTTCTTTGTTGGATATAGTGAGGAAAATAGTAGATAAAAATATCAAATATTTTTGAAGTTGAGATAACATCAATTTGATTTTTAGTAGATAGAATATCACTTAAAATCGTTTCTACACCTGCTTTCCCCTCATACATTTCAGTAGTTGGTTTTTCAATTTTTGTTTTTTGTAATAGTTCTAATTGGTCCATTACAGAGAGGAGCTTCTTTTTTTTATCATCTAAAATTGTAACTAAACGCTTTGGTTCAACTACTTCATAATGAGCTGTTTTGTTTTTAACAACTTTAGAAGCAATTCCTTTTTCAAGAAATGATTTTAAGATATCGTATGTGGTGGAACGGTTGAGGTCTGACTTTTCAGAAATCCTTGTTGCTGTGGTATTCCCTAATTCTAAAGAGGCAAGGTAAATTTTAACTTCCTTAGGAGATAGACCATAAGAAGCTAATGCTTCTTGAATAGTAAGATGTTGCATAGACATATCAAACAAAAGAAGTTTATTAAATTGTCGGTTAAAAAAACCAACAAAGGTTTAAATATTGTTCTCACTGATAAGTTATTAAGATGGAACCTACAATTATTGCTGGCCCTTGTGCCGTCGAAAGTAAAGAGCAGATATTAGACTTAGCACATACCCTTAAAGGCATAGGAGTCAAATACCTACGTGGAGGAGCATACAAACCTCGAACCTCCCCCGAAAGTTTTCAAGGATTAAAAGAAAAAGGGCTACAATACCTTGCTGAGGCAAAAGCAAAAACAGGACTTAAAGTAGTTACAGAGGTGGTTTCTATAGATGATATTGAGAGAATTGCTGAGGTTGCAGATGTATTGCAAATTGGAAGTAGAAATATGCACAATTATGATTTATTAACACAAATTGGAAAAAGAGCACCCAGTAAGACAGTTCTCTTAAAAAGAGGGATGCAAGCTACAAAACAAGAAGTATTAGGAGCTATTGGATATTTACGGAGTAACGGACATTTAGGAAGATTATATGTCTGTGAAAGAGGGATAAGAACATTTGCTAATGGAGAATATGATCGATTCACAATGGACACATCATTGATAGCAGATCTAAAGCAGGACCCTAAGTTTGAATATGAGGTTATTGTTGACCCTAGTCATCCTGCTGGAAGAAATGAGTTAGTAGCACCATTAGCATATGCAGGAATTGCTGCAGGAGGAGATGGTTTAATTATTGAAGTAAAACGTGATAATGATGCACCTCTTTCTGACGCGAAACAAGCAATTACAATAGAACAATTAAAGGAGATTATGCATAGAGCTTCAGGAATTTATAAAATTGTAAAAGGAGACACTCAATAATGATTGTCACACAAAATCTTCATACTGATAGATTAGAAAAGAAGTATGGCATAGTTCACGCTGAAGTAATAGAGCACACAGCAAGAAGAAGACAATGTAAGATTATAGACGCTAATGGAAAACTACAGACGTATGCTATTACATTTTTTGAAGATTCTCTTAATGAACCAGAAATAGAGGAAAGGATTCGCCAAGGAGGATTGATTGGTAAGACTTTGCGAGAAAAGGGATATGAAATTCGCAAAAGTAAATTGGACGAGTATAACTTGCCCCTCTCAAAAAGAATCCAAGAGATGTTTAAAGTCTCAAAAGGAAGGAGCAGAGTTAAGATTTATGATTTTTATGCTATGAAAGAAAAACCATTGTTGTATGGTACGATAGTAGAAATTTATTCACCTGAACAAGAGGAGTCTAAAAAAATTCAGGCTTCAAACATGGCATCTAAAATCCTACGGAAATATGGATTTACAAACCAAGAGATTTGGGAAGCGTTAGGGAATGGAAAGATCTTAGAAAGTTTAGAAACTAAGACTGAATCAGAATATCATATCTCCCAGATTAGAAAAGAGATCCAAGGGTTAATTTAAATTTTCAATCACACACATATCACCACAATAGATATAAACAGCCACTTCTTCCTAAATTAGATGGATGAAGAAATTATTGCCAAATTGCTCAAAGCGGGAAAAGTTGCAGGGCAAGTGCGACGTGAGGGTGCTCTAAAACTTTCTAAAGTAGGAGTTTCATATAAGGAAGTCCTAGACTATTGTGAAGAGCGAATCATAAAACTTGGTGGAGAAATTGCGTGGGCTCAAATGGCAATTAACGATGTGGCAGCACACGATTGTCCAACTGATGAAGACACTAAAGTGACAGAAGAAGGGGACGTTGTAAAGATTGATATTGGCGTGCATCAAGACGGATGGATTGCAGATAATGCAATGACTGTTGAAGTAGGCAGTAACAAGAACAATGATTTGATAAAAGCATCTCAAAACGCATTAAAATCAGCAATTAAACTTGTTCGTCCAGGAACTCAACTGCGAGAGTTGGGAGCAGCACAGGCATCTGAGGCAGAAGCAATGGGTTTTAAGACTGTGCGAAATTTATGTGGACATTCTATTGATCAGTATAAGGTACATGCAGGAACAACAATTCCTAGTTTTGATAATAAGTCTAAAGTAGAATTACAAGAAGGAATGCAAATTGCAATTGAGCCGTTTGTTACAAATGGAGTTGGACTCATTAAAGAAAAAGGGCCTGCAACTATTTTTATGGCACGACCAAATAGTAGAGCAAGAGGACCTGCTGCTCGCAAAATTTTAGAATTTGTAAAACCAAGAAATGGACTGCCGTTTCATACACGAGAGGTAACTAGGGCGCTTGGTAAAGGCACATTTGCTCTGGGGATGAGAGAGTTAAAACAAAGCGGAATTGTAACAGGTTATCCCCCACTTGCAGAGGTTGAAAGGGGCATAGTTGCACAACACGAACATTCAATGATTGTCAAAGATAAACCAATAGTGTATACAAGACATGAAGAAGATCAGTGGTAAACTCAAAATTATTTTATTTCTCTCCATTTAATCTAGGTAAGACTTGATATGCAAATAATGCTCCTGCAATAATAATTCCCCAAAAGATTAGACTTCCAATTTTGCCAAGCGCAAATAATATTAGATTTAAAATCATAACTAAAAGAATTAAAAAACTAAGATATCTAATGATGTGTGGATTCATTTTTTAAATTGACCTAACTCTTTGTATATATTTTTGCGATGACCCAAGCCTAAGACTAATAGTTTTTTCTTAAATTTAATATCAAAAATAAGGGTGTAAATCACTGTAAAACATCCTTTTCTGTTAAGAATTCTCCAGACTCAATTCTACTTAATGCTTCTTTAATTTCTTGCATCTCTTCTTTGTCATTTAAAAGAGTTACCGTTTCCCTTAACCGTTCCATGTATTCTTGCATATCTTCATACTCCTCTTTAGAAAGGCTAATCATTTCTTCATCTCGAGTTATTGTTTGCATAGAAAAGTAAAGTAAAAGAATTTTTATAAATCTATCGCACTATTTTTACTACTTCTTTTATTCCCAGCAATTGTTCATCACCTGTTTGCATATCCCGTAACATTACTTTCTTTTTTGCAAGTTCGTCTTCGCCAAGGATAATTGCATAAGGAATACCTAAAGCGTTTGCGTATTGTAAGTTTTTGCTAACTCCTTTTTTTCCAATTACAATGTCTGCTGGGATTTTTGCATCACGCAGCGTTGCTACGATTTCTAAAGATTCATTAAGAGTTCCAAGGGGTACTACTAAAACTTGAGTTGGAGTTTGCTTTGCTTTTTCTCCTTTTAGTCTAAGAGCATCCATTATTGTTTCAATTCCATACGAAATTCCAATTGCAGGAACTACTCTGCCACCTCCTAAAAAAGAACCAATGATATTATCGTAGCGTCCACCACCAGCAATAGAAGAGGTAATGGATTTATCTTTAAGGAACGCTTCTGTAACAGTGCCTGTGTAATATGCTAAACCTCGTGCTAAGGAGATATCAAATTCTACGTTGTTAATGCCAAGCTGGTTTAGATAGGTAAAGACTTCAGTGAGCTCTTGAATGCCTTCTTGAGCAGTTTTATTTTGTACTTTTTCTTGGAGTTGTGTAAGAGATGTTTTTTCATCTATGAACTCAAAGATCTTTTTTGCATTTTTGATTTTGCGCTCTTCTAATTCTTTTAAGACCCCTTTTTGACCAATTTTTTCTAATTTGTCAATTGCAATAATTGCATTTTCTTTGTCTTTAATACCACATTCTTCTAAAATCCCATTGAGAATTTTTCGATTGTTTACTTTGATTACTGCATCAAGATTGAGTTTAGAAAAACCAGTGCTAAGAACTGCTAGACATTGTGCATCTGCAAGCATGGATGGTGTTCCAATAATATCTGCATCCATTTGCCAAAATTCCCTATATCTACCTAGTTTGATTGGGCCATCTCTGTAAACACGACCTACAGCGTAGCGCTTAAAGGGCATTTTTAAGGTTGGATTCATTGCCACATATCTTGCAAGCGGTACTGTTAAATCAAAGCGTAAAGCTAGTTTACGTTTTCCCTGGTCTGTTAGTTTAAATGTTTCTTTCATTGCATCAGAGTCTTCTCCAGCTGCAAATTTTGCAGCAAGGGTTTCATAGCGCTCAATAATTGGTGTTTCAAGTGGCGCAAATCCATAGAGTTCAAAGACCTCTTGCAATGTGTTAATTACTTTATTTTTGAGTAGTTTATCTTCGGGGTTAATGTCCCGGGTTCCTTTTGCGTTTTGTAATTTCATGTTGTATTCCTCGTTAATGATTTATTGTTTATTAAGTTTACTTGTAATTTCCATACAAAGTATATGTGCGTTGATTATTGCCATAGTATTCTATGATCATACTAGGAATTGTTTGAAGATAGTCTTCTTGTTCTGCTGTTAGACCATCATTATCTAAGTAACGTTGTTCTTCAATAATTCTGAGTAAAAAAGAGTTATTAACAATGAACACCTTGGCTAGTTTTGCTGTCGCTACCTTGACTACCTCTTTGTTCACTTACTTTTTGTTCAATTCCTTTTTTTGTCATGTTTGTATATCTCCCTGTTTAGAGTCCAGACGACTAGGCCTGCGAGAGAGGCTCGAACTCCCATTTCCAGATATCGATTTCAAAAAAGAATTCACAGTCTAGTGTCTTACCTTTACGCACAGAAAAGAGGATACTTTTCTGGCGTCCCAGAAAAATCGTTGTTTTTCTCAGGAGACGATCGCAAGCATAAAAAATGTGGGGACAAACGTCCTAACGATGATGGTTAGACGTAGAACTAGCTGTTTGTTTTTTGTAATTTAGAATAATAGACTGACAACTAGAAATATCACTAACAGTGAATACACTCAACTCTGGTTTGTGTTGTCATAAGGTATCAAAAAGAGTATTCCTATTTAAATTTTTGTAATAAATGTAGTTACAATTATACTCTCATAATTTCACAAAAGTTTCTGAGATAGTAACTCTGAAAAGATTCATTTTACTAAACTTTGAGGCCGTTTCTTCGCTTCCTTGAGGGAACGTAAATGTAATCTCTCTGCCTTTAAGTTTTTTAAAATGAAGATCTTTTTGGTCACTTGAGAAAAAAGAGTATTCTAACTCTTCATTTATTAAACTATGTGATTTGCCACCAATCATTTTTAATTTTCCTTTTTTAAACTTGGATCCGTTAAAAGTTCTAGTTTCAATATCTGTAAGCAAGAAGAAACGGTCATTGCTAGACCTCTGAAGTCTACCTTTTACAATTAATTCCATAAAGGAGTTAAATGTACTAGTATTTATTATCTTTTCTATTTTTGAGAAGAGTAAAGTGGGGCGACCGGGGGGAATCGAACCCCCTCCTGAAGCTCCACAGGCTTCTATGCTAAACCGTTACACCACGGTCGCCAAGATAAATAGCTCAAACAGTATTTCCTTTAAAAATTCTTCTGTTTAAGGACCGTTATTTAAGCTATATCATCAACACATTCTGTTTCCTAATAATTGAAACTTTAACCCAATTTGTATAACCTAAAAACTCTCCTCCTGCTTGAAGAGCAAAAGGGGTTTGACTCTCAATTATCCACTTTTTCCCATGTAAAGAAATTAAGGGAGCTGCTTCTATGCCTAACTGAGATAATAACATCGTCCAAAGGCGTAGAGCCTTATTCCAAAAAGAAGAGTGTGTATTAACAGTTGCCAAGCCATAAATCATATTATTATTTGTTTTAACTTCTTCTAATAAAGAACGCAGCCCATAGCCGATATAAGGGATTTTGCTAATGATTAAGTTTGAGCAATTCCCATATTCATGTTTTTTGTCGTCTATTTGTAAAGAAATATCAAAGTCAATTGATTTACCAAAAGCAACTGTACTTCCTGCATTCCAATAGTCAGCAAAGTTATGGTGCTTCATCCCCTCACTATGTTTGATTACTTCTGCATCAATTCCAATGCTTGCAAAAAGAGTTTGTGTTTTTTTTGTCTGATTTGCTGCCTGCCATTCAATTTCCATTATATCAAGAGGAATTTCTTTAAATTGAAAGCGTGAGCGTAGATATTCGAATTTTTTGCCTTTGTAAAAATAGGAGTAAAATGCGTTTCCAGCTCCAAGAGGAAAAAAGCCAAGCGGTTTTTGTTGTAATACAGGTTGATTAAGCGCTCCCTCAAATGAACCATCACCGCCTGCAATAATCACTTGATCAGCATCTTTGATTTTTTCCTTTATCCCTGCAAAGATATCTCCTTTTTTAGGCAAGTAAATTACTTTTGCATTTCTTCTACGAGCAAATTTTTGTAGTAACTTTCTTCTGTATTTTTCTTTATATCCTCCTGATTTTCGATTTGCAAGAATAACTATTTTTTCTTTTTCAATTTTTTTGCCTACCTCGATTCTAGAGCGATATCCCTTGGTATATGCTATGACATAGTAAAAGATAGAAACTATTGCAAGAAGAGCTGCAAGTAGTGTGAAAAAAAAGAGTGCAATCTGATCAAAATGTACCCATAAGATATTGTGTGTACCTGCATAGAATCTGTATGTTTTAAGGACTAAAACAAAGACAACAATGAATTGTGAAAGTGTAATTACTTTGCCATAAATATCTCCTTTAAGGACTACATAATCTCGTGAAGCTCGTAAGCGAATATAACCAACAATAATGTCTCGAATTACAAACAGGGCAAGCAGTGAGAATGGAAAAAAACCACGTAGCGTAAACACTAAGAGCAGTACAAGAATTACTAATTTATCTGAGAACGGGTGAAAAAAGGAATGAATACGATCTTTTTTATGAATAGTGATCCTAGCAAGAACGTCTATTAAAGTAAACACCAGCAGTAAAACAAAGGTGAGTGTTGTTCCAAAGACTGTATCCAAATACATACCATAAACCATTAATGTGAGTAGAATTAAATGCAAAAATGCAATAAAGTTCGTTATCTTCATAGAAGTTAGAACTCAAAGATAGTTTAAAAGATTTATCTCTTTAATCCGTAAAGAACCCTACCATTTTCTGATCTCCCAGTTGAACCAAAGACACTAGTTATCGGCTTCTTTTTTCCGTTACTAATTCTTGCATTTTCTCTAAAGGATCTAGCATATGCTACATTTGTAAACCCCTCTCTTAGCAGATCGCTGTTTCTAAAAAGATTCCCTTCCGTAAACTTTCTTGAAAAAATTCCTTCTACAGCACGTAATAGATCCGAATCTTCTTGACCACCCTTTGCAACGGTATAGGCGTTTCTTTTTTCAACCCACAAACCTGCATCATTCATTCCGTAGAAAGCATTAGATTCAATTACATAACCTTCTGCTGTTTGGACTACTTGTTGTAACGTTATGCCTAAAGGACCTCCTTTTTTAGAAAACCTAGTTTGTCCATCTCTTGTTAGTCTTGCGTCTTCATTAATAGCATCTAAAGTAAGATAATCAACTGGAACTCCCATCAAATTGAAGTTAGGAATACCAAGCAAATGAAGTCTAATCTCTTTTCTATCTTTATCATATGCAACAGAGTCTAAAAGATCTAATTTTTTTACCATCTCAATTTCCGCTACCATTTTATTCCTTTCCTCGCCTCAAAATTACATCATCTATCCGTAAAATCATTTCTGCTACGTGTGTTGCACTTGAAAGGGCTTGTGTTTTGACTTTTAATGGTT
Source organism: uncultured Methanosarcinales archaeon (assembly GCA_964344285.1). GTDB lineage: Archaea > Nanobdellota > Nanobdellia > Woesearchaeales > GW2011-AR9 > CAYFMM01. The sequence goes on from CAYFMM010000003.1 coordinate 127,864, forward strand.
CAATAACACCTTCTTGCCATGCATCCATTACATTTCCAGTAAAAACGTTAATCCCTGGCCACATTAGATCTTTTGAGGAGTGTAGGCTTGTTAAAACATTAATTGGATCTAATCCTGCATTTTCTGCTAATGTTCGAGGGATTACTTCTAATGCTTTTGCATATGCTTGAACTGCTAGTTGTTCTCTTCCTGCAAGAGTTTGAGCGTATTGTGTGAGTTGTTTTGTAAGTTTCATTTCAACAGCTCCTGCTCCAGCTACTACAAAGCCGTCTTTAAGTGCTGCTGCAATGTCACCTAGAGCATCAACAATTGCCCGTTTGATTTCTTCTACAATGTGAGGAGTTCCTCCTTTTACAAGAATTGTGAGTGCTTTAGGATTATAACATTGTTCAACAAGAATCATTTCTTCATCTGCAATTTTTTCTTCTTTTACAGAACCCGCGTTTCCAATATCACTTGGAAGAATTTCTTTAAGATTGCTCACAATTGATGCCCCTGTTGCTTTTGCAAGCATTTCCATATCACTTTTACGAACTCGTCTAACTGCAAGAATTCCTGCTTTTGTAAGATAGTGTTGAGCAACTTCATCAATTCCTCTTTGACAAAAGACTACGTTTGCATTTGTTGCAATAACTGCATCAACCATTTGCTTTAGGGTTCGTTCTTCTTGCTCTAAAAAGGCATTTAGTTGGGAAGGGTCTGTGATTTGAATTTTTGCATCAATGTCTGTATTTTTAATTTCTAAAGGTGTGTCGATAAGAAGGATTTTTGCATTTTCAACATATTGAGGCATGGAAGGGTGAACACGCTCTTTATCAAGAGCAATTCCTTTAAGAAGAGAACTATTTTCAACAGCGTCTCCTACAAGAGTAATGACTTTAATATTATCTTTTTGTAGCTGTTCTTGTCCTGGAGATGCAATTGTCAAAACCGCTTGTAATAATAAGTCTGCAAGGTGTGCTTTATTTGCCTCAGCCCCTTTTCCAGTCATGGCAGTAATTGCAATATTTAAAAGAAGGTCATTATGATTAATACTTACTGGTTGTGCAATTTGTCTAAGAATCTTTTGTGACTCTGTTTCTGCTAACCTATACCCTTTAGCTAGTACAGTAGGGTGAATATTTTGATCAAGTAGTTGTTCTGCTTGTTTAAGTAATTCTCCTGCTATAATTACAGCAGTTGTTGTTCCATCTCCAACAACGTCTTCTTGTGTTTTTGCAATCTCAACAACCATTTTTGCTGCTGGATGCTCAATTTGCATCTCTGTAAGAATTGTAACACCATCATTTGTAACAATAACATCGCCAGCTTCATCAACAAGCATTTTGTCCATTCCTTTTGGCCCTAGTGTTGTGCGTACTGCTTGTGCTACTGCTTTTGCTGCTAAAATATTATTATGTTGTGCCTCTTGTCCTGATTCTTTTGTTGTATTGTCTGATGTAATTGTAGACATAAAAACCACCCAGCCTCTTGGAGAGAAGTATTTTTTTAAAGATTGTGGTGCTGAAGTGAGTCGTCTCTTTTTAGTGATTAATTAAGAAACATTTAAAAATATGATTTAGAAATAAGATCTGATGTCAGATTTAGATAAAGCAATAGCAGAAATAGGACCAAATCAAATTAGAAGATATATTGGCGATGACAAAAAAGATTTAGGTTCTATTAGAGCAGCATATGTAGAAAGTGGATATAACCCTACAGCAGTAGATCTTGCTTTAGCACCTTTGCGGTTACATGAAGCACAAACAGGATTAGAAAGTACCATAGAAAGAAAAGCTGCTGAATTGGAAGCGAATTTAAGTTCAGTATATGGAACATTAATTACTGCCTTAGGAGATAGAAAAGGTTCTTACCGGATTGGAGTTGAGTCTAGACCGGATCAAGGTTATGATTCTTCAGCTAGCTTTATAATCAAGCCCAAAAAGGGACGGTTTGATACTCCAAGAGTTAAAATAGATTTCAGTGAAAGAGGACAGGGATGGGATTCACCAGAATGTAGTATGTTTCAAGTTAATTTAGCAGAAAGAAATTGGTATCAAAAAAAGAGGAAGGGCAATGGTTTAGACATTGAAGTCTCTTTACAGGGAGAAGAACCATTTTCCCTTCGTGGAATAGTTCAAAACTGCTTAGACGAAAAAAGGCCAAGAATCTTTTACCAATTATCACAACTCCCAGATGCAGCTCTAAGAGTTATTGAAAGAGAGCAAGAAAGACTCAAAAATGATGTCCAATTCTTAGAAAGATTAGACTAAGTAAGAGGTTAGAAACTCAACTATACCCTTTAATCGGACTTCTATATTTGCCATATCCTTCTGGAGAGATCATTAAACCTTCTTGCGCTGCAATGGTTTGCACGCCTGTAATGCGTTGAATCTCACGTGCTTGATGTAGTGGATCTGCACGTAACATATCTAAAGAAAAATGAGTCAAAATTGCAAGTCTTGGGCGTACATGAGAGATGATTTTAATTGCACCCTCAGAATCTAATTCTTTGCCTTTTCCCTTATCTCCCGGATAAGGTACTTTTAGTACAAGAACATCAGTGCCAACCAGTGATTGTAATAGTTCATCTGTTACTGCCGTATCCCCAGCGTAACTTAAAGTAAATTTTGGACAATAGAACTTAAAGCCAACAGCTGTTTCATCATGATGATATGAAGCAGGAAGAGCGTTAATTTCTACGATATCAACACCGACTTTATGATCTTTTTCTAAAGGGATTACTTTTTCAAGAAACTGCCGATGATGTTGAGTTAAAAAAGGATGGTTATGTTCAGTTTGCTGTAAAACAGACTTACTTCCTAATACAATCCCACGTTGTTCTAAGCCGGAATGAGTCATTGCATCTACAACAATATTAAGATCATTACAGTTCATAATATTATTATTTGAGACTAAAACTGCCGTATTGTGATGGACGTTTACACCGTATTCTTGGGCCTTGTTCATTGTACCTGGTCCAGGGTCTACGTGAAATTGTAAGTCACCTACCTTAAGTACAAAACCACCTGCACTTCTAAGTTGTCGATTAACAACACCAGTTGAGCCTGCAGTTCCTAAGAATACGATTTGAGTCATGAAGAAATATACTAAAAAAGGGTTAATAAAGATTGTTGTTGTGGGAAGATAGGATTAGAGTTAATGTGTGGTATAAAGTCCTAAAGCATTAGTTGAAGAAGCAATGTAAATACCACTATCGGGCTTTTTGTAAGCCATAATAGAACCTCCATCTGGTTCAAATTGATTTGTCCTATCAAAAAGATCTGGATCTAAATCTCTTGGAGTAAAAGCAGGGCTGTAAAGAGAAGCTGCAAGTGGAATACCAATTGCTAATGCCAAAATCCCAATAGGATGACAATACTTCCCAGACTCATAACTTCTTGTCATCCACAATCCACAACATAAAATCTTCTTAAACCTAACGACACATTCACATCAACACATACACTACAGCTAACCCTAAAAAACAACCTAAAGAAATAAAGGGCATTGCAGGATAGAATTTTTTTTCTTTGCTTTTGTAGAGTAAAACACCTAATCCAATTCCTGCAAATAATGGAATAAGTAAACTTTGCCACACACCAAGTTGTTTTAAGACAACTCCTGCAAATAAAAGAGGAAATCCAATATCGCCACCACCTAACATTGCTACTCTAACTTTTGTAGAGACTCGTTTTCCTTTTCTCTTGTTAGAGATCATCATTTTGTTTTTGGAATATGGAATTAAAAGTCCTGCAAAGATTCTAGCCTTGGTTTGTGACTTTGCTAAATCAATCATATGTTTTGATTTCCACACCGCATACATGTCATAAAGAGAAATTAAGACAAGAAGGATACTAATAGAAAGAAGATTAAAAAGAGGTACAAAGATAACTGCCAGTCCCCCATAAATAAAAAGTTCTGTAAACGTTTGAATCCATAAGTTTGGTTTGAAAATTTTCCATAATGCTAAACCAAGCGAGATTGCAAAGGCAATGGCAGCAGGAATAAACGCACTAAAAGAAATGCTTAATGTAAAAATAACAGCTACTAAAAACCAAAGTTTCCACAGCCAGGTTAAATTATGTTTGATGAGTAAGAGTAAAAGGATTGTACCAATGATAATTACTAAGATAATTGGTAAATATGAGGTTTCTTGATTTAAAACTGGTCTTTCTCCAATTGGAAGTTCTTTAAAATCATCTGTAGCTGGATCAATATACTTGTATAAAGTAAATAATCCTATGAACTGTGTAACTAAAAATAAGATAAGAAGCAAGATGGTAATAGAGTGTGAGTGCTTCATAAGCTTATGAATAATTCTTGAGTTTATAATGTTGTTGGCAAATTTGTTTCACTGAAAAGTGGTGAATTTAACGAAATGTTTATAAATGAGCGTAGTTCTGAAAGTAATATGATTAGACTCAACCTTATTGATAAAAAAAAGAAAGTAAAAGCTTCTAAGGAAGGTAAGAAAGCATTAGCAAGGAGAATGAAAGGAGGCAGTATTGAGAGTACTTCTGAAAAAGGCCTTGCTAAAGTAGGAGCAGGAACAGTTGCAGGGGCAGGATTAGGAGCTGTTGCAGCTGTCGGAGCCAATTATCTTGAAGAGTCCTTAGGAGCAGCTGCAAAACTCGGAGATTATAGTATTCTGAATTATACAGTAGGTATGGGCATGGTAGGAGCAGCAGCAGGTTTTTTGGCAACAAATAGAATTCGACAAGGGATTAATAACCTTGCACATAAAGTGAGCCCTGTATTAGCAAGAGATATTGATAGGGAATTAATTGAAGATGGTGTAGAATGGACAAGAGATAAAATAGGCAGTCTAAAGGAAAGAAGAGAGGAGTTTATTGAAGAAGTCGCAGAAAAACACCCTTCCTTAGTAGAAAAAATCAAACTAGGACAAACCGTTCCTTTAGCTGGAGGTTTAGCCTCAGGAGTTATGTTTGGAGCTGCAACATATCATCAAACAGGAAGTGTATTAGGAGCATTAGCAGCACCGCTAATTGGAACATATGTTGGAATTAAAAGAGCTGCAAAATCTAGCAAAAAAGCACCGTTAGAGGGCATTATCCATAATTATAATTCAGCATTAGCTTCTGGAGTTGGAGTAGGTGCTGCTGCAATTGAAAGTGTTACTGGCAATGGTATGATTGGAGGCTTAATCTTAGGAGGAGTTACTGCAGGATCCATTGCGTTAGCAAAGTTTAGAGCAGATGATGAAAAAGGAAATTCCCTTTTCAAAGATTTAAGAAGAGAAGATAGAGTTGGATATATTGTCGTAGAAGTTGGAAACAAAGGTTATGATGTTTTTCCAGCAGACCAAAAATTACCCTTATGCCCAATTCCAATTGGAGGAAAAGAAGAATATGCTACAAGAGAGATTGTGGTAGACGGGAAAGTTGTTACAGAAACTGTCCAAAGACCTGTTAAAAATAAAAAAGGAGAGATTGTACGTTCTGAACCAGTTAAAAAAAGACCTTGGATGATGCCTTATATCAAACCAGTCTTAGACAAGGAAGGTAATCCAGTAGTAATCTCAAACCGAGTGCAACAACACCAATTAGAGGATAGAATTGATGTTACTGGAAAAGACTCATCCACAGTTGATGGAAGACTAACATTCGAATATCAAGTTGTAAACGAACAAGGTGCACGTAATGCATACTTAAAAATTGCTGATTTGCCAGGACAATTAGAAGAAACAATAGCAGGAGCAGTTAAAAATGCATTTGCCAATTTAGATTTTGGAGAATTCCAAAGATACGACCCCAATGTTTTAGTTGAAGGCATAAATAGATGTTTAGGGCCAAATTATGAAGGGATTGAAATTCAATCAATTAATTATATTGACATCCAACCCACAGGCAGAACTAAAGATACTATTGCACAAGAACACGAAGCCCTACAATCTGGAAGGTTAGCTGCTGCAAGACAAAGTAATTTAGATGCTGAAATCGGAGCTGCTAGAGCTTACCTCACAAAGATGGGGCATCAAAAACCGACACCTCAACAGATTGAAACAGTTGTTGAAAGAGCTAGGGCATATGCACACGAACAGAATTTAGGTGGCAACGTAGTACGAGTAGATACAAGTGCCCTGGCAACAGTCTTAGAAAAAGCGTTAGGAGGTAACAACCTCGGCTCAGCGCCAATGAGCGACTACGATGTTGGAGAAGGGCCCACCATCAATGCAGACTATAGGGATGTTAGTGGAGAACAAGTAAAAGTTGTTCAAGGTAGACCAACATCACCTCCTCCAAGAAATCCAACACCGACTCCAGGAAGCCCATTTGGCGGATATAGGAAAAAGTAACTAAAACCCAACATATTCTTTTTTTTCTTCAACTTTAGGTTTTGCAAATTCTGAAAATAACGGAACTTTAATTGGTACAGCAAATTTTGTAAATGTAGAAGTGACAAGAGCTTCTCCTTTGTCAAGCGAAGCAATATTTCTATTATCTTGACTAAGATCTTGAGGAGAGGATTCAATTACTGCTTGTCTCTCTGAGTTCATTTCAATTCCCAAAATAATTTTTGTATTCATGTTTGCAAGAATATTTTTAGGGATCTCTGAAGGAAGTTGAGTGATTGCAATTAAACCTACTTTAAATTTTCTCCCTTCTCTTGCAATAGAATCAAAGACATTACTGCCTTGTTCCAATACTTTTTTTCCAAGTACTCTTGGTGCTTCTTCTAAGACAATAGAGATCACTGGTTTTTCATGTAATATGCCAGTTCTTTTGTAATATTTATATTTGTCAAAGATTTCTGTTGTAATTAAACTGCCAATTAAAATTTCTAGACTTCCTGCAAAAAAGCTGGTGTCAATAACCACTGTCTTTGCTTGTTCTAAATCACGACAAATTTCTGTGATTGTGTTTTCTCCAGCAATAGTGTCAAACAATCCTGAACAGGTAAATTGAAAGTTATTATATTCAATATTGAGAAGAGAGATTAATTTTCTTTTAACTACTGCAATTGTATCTTCATGAAAGCGTACATTTGGAATTTTTTCTTCTTTGATAATGTTTTCAATCCAGTGTTCTCTAAATGTTTTGTAATAGACATGTAGACACTGTCGCTGTGGGTCTGTTAAACTAATAGCACCGTTAAAATGCTCTGGTTTAAGTGATTTAATATTAATCTTTAATGTTCTTGCTCCAGGAGGTGGTTGAATTGGCGTGTAGTACACAACATTTTCTCGTGCAGGGTTGTCTTTTAGTCCCAGCGTATTTCTCCCATAATATTCATCATGTGGATCTAGTACGAGCATTCCAGCATAATCGTGTTGAGTTACGTTCCACAAAATACAAGACATTAAGTTTGATTTTCCTTTTCCAGTTGAAGCTGGAATTAATACGTGGTGAGAAAGCACATCTTTTCCAGCTAGATGGATAAAAAAATCCATGTGCTTACTTCCTGAGCGAAGATTACCAAGGAATAATGGATTCATTGGTGTTGTAATAAACGAAAGATCTTGTTGTGTGATTGCTCGTACTTGTGCAAAGAATTCAGGTAGTTTTTTACATGTTTTACTTTTATCAGAGTAAACTAAAATTGGTTTGAGTAGTGCCAATTGATAATTTCTCAACGATTCATCCATAATATTAAATGAATCTCCTTGTAAGTTCATACCAGCTACCATCTCTAGATTTTGTTGTGATATTTGTGAAGCATAGATTAAGTCATAAACCTGTAAGATAAATTTTTCAGATGTAGCAAAAGACTCTATTACAAGTAATTCTCCTAATTCAATAGATTGACCTGCTTTAACACGCATAACAATTTTTGTAAAATCACCAGAAACAACTTGCCCCTTTATCATAGAATTAAAGACTTATAAAAGGTATTTAACTATTTATGTTCTTGAGTGTGTAAGAAAAGAGAGTTAGATAAAGACGTTAAAACAACACTAATTACAGTATTGTGAGCCTCACGTAGTGTTAAAATAACAAGCAATTATATTTAGAGAAAACTTCCTTACGGGCTACGTCCGGAAAGGAGGCTTTTTGTATGCTAGCGCCCTGGTGTAACCGAGGCGCATGATGCACTAATCGATGATAAGATAAATGGGCATCATAATGGGCGCCGTGCCCTAGTATACATTTTCGTTCCTTTCCGGACAGAGCCTTCCTTACGGAAATCTTTATAAATAGGTCATAGTTTTAGCTTGGTATGGAAGCAACAGTAATGCATTTTAGACAAGGAAGACATCATGTTAACCCAAAACAGATGATTTTAAAGGTAGCTGATTCAGCAGAGGAAGCTGAAAAGACTATTGGTAAAACAGTAAGTTGGAAATCTCCAGCTGGAACTGTAATCAAAGGTACAATTTCTGCACTTCATGGCAAAAAGGGCAATGTACGTGCTATTTTCGAAGAAAAAGGACTTCCAGGCCAAGCTTTAGGTCAAAAAGTTCAAGTAGAATAAATTTTATTTCTTACAATTTTAAATTAATAGAGTTATGATGTAGCAGCAAGTAAACCTTCATTTAAATCATTTTCATAATCTTCTAATTGTTGTGCATAAACTAAAAGTTCACGAATCTCACCTTCTATGAATTTTACATTCCGTTCTACATTACCCCACTTAGAATCTCCAATATCTCTTTTTATATATTGCATGTAATCACCAATCTCTTTAAGATTTTTACCCATTGAAACAAATAGATTTTTAATCTCATCTTCATGAGTATAATTAGAATCACCAAAAGCTTTTGTAAGCTTCAATACAAAACGTCTTGCACTACTTGAATACCCATTCAGTAGGTCAACTACTTCAACTAATTCTAAATACGCCTTAGTAGCCGCTTTTTGGTCACCCTTTTCAGCCGCACTGCGAATATTTTTAAGAGCAGCCTGAGCATTGGACAAATTACGTTCATATCTCTTAAGCTTTGCTTCTTGGCTCATTAATTCAGCAATTGGTTTAGTTGCACCGCCAATCACAGCCCTTACAGCACCCACACCCGCTTCTGCTCTTTGCCGTAGTGCTCTTCTCCCTCTTGCAAGATCTTTTCTATCAATTGGTTTTAGTTTATATGCTGTAACAGCATTAAAGACTAATTTTAATCCAAGAATTACCCAAACTGCAATGAAAAGAGCGTAGAAGAGTAACAACCAAGAACCTAACGCCCCTAATTTTGTTGCAAAGTTACCATAAAAGGATTCAATAATGTTAAACATGATAACATATCCTAAAGAGATTACATATAGCAGACCAGGACCTGCTTTATTTCCAGATTTTTTGTAAAAGGCAAAACCAATCAAAACAACTATTGTCAGAGATGCAATGATAATGAAAACAGGCCCTAATAAATCTACAATACTTCCTTTGAAAAACCTATCTACAGCTAATGTTGCTACAATTGAGATGAATATAGATGCTACTAACGACAACACAGCAATTAAGCTTGGATTGTTTTGAGTCCTCTCACCAAATGTAGTTGTAGCACCAATCCAGATAATAGCGTAAAAGACACCTACAAAAAACAGAAAGGTCGTTACCTGAATATTAGTACTCAAAAAAGTAAAAACGGTTGAGGTTCCTTCTATAAATGTTCCAAACAACTGTGCAGAAGCAGTAGACATCATTGCTAAAAGTAGCGTACTGTATAATGTAATTCTTCTCATATCAACCATCTTTTAGAAAAATAAACTAATTTAAGTTTATAAAAGTTTCTTGCTTTTACCCTCATAAATGAGCCAATTTGCAAAACTAAACTACTTTCTACGAGAAAACTTTATAAATAACCCACCATCTTGAGCCTCTATGACACATATTTTAGCAGTAAATCCCGATACTTTAATTCCAAAGGTGGCGCAGGAACTAAAAAAACAAAAATTAGTTGAGCCTACTGAGTGGAGTAAATTCGTTAAAACAGGAGTACATAAAATGCGTCTTCCAGACAGTGAAGACTGGTGGTACTTTAGATCAGCAGCAATCTTACGAAGTATTGCAAAGCTTGGTCCTGTAGGAACACAGAAATTAAGAACAAAATATGGTGGAAGAAAAGAAAGAGGACACAAACCTTCTAAATTCATGCCAGCATCTGGTTCTGTGATTAGAAAAATTTTACAACAATTAGAAAAATCAGAATTAATTAAGCAAGTAGAAAAAGGAGTACACAAAGGAAGAGTATTAACTCCTAAAGGAACATCTTTAATGGATAAACTTGCTGTACAAATCGCAAAAGAAGCTCGAAAAGAATAAAATGGCAACAAATAAACATCCAGCTCGTAAAAAACGTTTAATTAAATTAAGCAAACAAACAAAATGGGCTCCATTTTGGACCGTTTTCAAGATTTATGGAAAGGGAAGAAGAGTACACCCTTCTAGACACACAGATGTAAAAAGAAGCTGGCGTAGAACCAGAACAAAAGCATAAAAATGGCAAAAAAAGAATCAGCTCAAGTTCTTGAAAGAACATATAATATTCCTTTACGTAAAGAGTACATGAAAGTACCTCGATGGAAAAGAACAAAAAAAGCGGTCTCTGCTGTAAGAATGTTTCTTTCTAAACACATGAAATCTGAAAACGTAAAATTAGGAAAAAACCTAAATGAAAAATTGTGGAAACATGGTATTAAAAACCCACCTCATCACGTTAAAGTTCTTGTAAAAAAGGATGAGAAAGGTGTTGTAAATGCTGAATTATTCGAAGCTCAAACAGCAAAGCCTAAAGTTGAAAAGAAAGCTCCAGCTAAAAAAGAAGAACCAAAAGTAGCTGAAGTTAAAGAGACAACACCTGCTGCAAAGGCAAAATAGATTTTTTATTTTTATGACTTCTCAGCCCAAATTTAAAGTTGGCGATTATTTTTTGTATGAAGAAGGTGGAGTTAAAACCCCTCGTGAAAGAAGAGAAAGACTTCTAGGGATAATCGAGAAAACAAAAGAGTGCATGAGAAAGTATTTCTGGTTTAGTAATGAAGGAATGATTATCATAGGAGAAAACCTTACCTATAACAGTGATCTATTAGAAGAGTCAGTCCAAAAATTAACCAAAGATCAAGCGATTGACTATGTTGATTCTGAGATCTCCGAATTAGAGATAGACATAGAAACGTCAGGAGTTAGTGGAGCTCTTGCCTCAAGGAAAAGATATGATCTTTTACAAAGATTAGAACAGATGGGACAAGAAGATGATTTAGCTGCACTTCAACAACCCCTACAAACACCAAATACAGGAATTTATGTGATAACTCATTCCCCATTTAGAAGCGATACACATCCTAAAGGATATGGCGTTGTAAAGGCAACTCCTGGTTACTCCCAGGAAAATGTTGCAAGGTTTATGAGAGGGTTTTTTGAAAAAGGCTTTGGTAGTATCAAAATAGTAGGGGAAGGCCACTATGCAAGTTACATTGCAACAGAAATCCCAAAAGAAGGACTTCACTTAGTAAAGCCAACGTTAGAGATTAGTTTAAGAGAACTTTAATTCTTCGTAGAAAACCTTTTAACTATAATACAAGACAAATAACACATGTCCCAAATTTTTATCAAAAAAGAAGCAACCGGAGAACTAGGTAAGCATCCCAGAGAGCGAAAACCTGAAGAACTGCTCACGTATGGGATCATAAATATCGACAAACCAAAAGGACCATCTTCTCATCAGACTTCTGATTACGTGCAAAAAATTATTGGCATTACAAAAGCAGGACATTCCGGAACATTAGACCCTCAAGTAACAGGTGTTCAACCAATTGCACTTGGAAAGGCAACAAGAATTACGCAGTTTCTGTTAACAGCACCAAAGGAGTATGTGTGTTTAATGCATCTTCACAAGGAAGTTGAAGAAGCAAAATTACGAGAAGTTATTGAAAAATTTGTGGGAAAAATTACACAACTCCCACCGATTAAAAGTGCGATTAAAAGAGTAGAGAGAACACGAGAAATTTATGAGTTTGAAGTAATTGAGATTAAAGATAAAGACGTATTATTTAGAGTAAAATGTCAAGCAGGAACGTATATTAGAAAACTTTGCCACGACATTGGAGAACAATTAGGAACTGGCGCACATATGGCACAATTACGTAGAACACAAGCAGGACCTTTTACTGAAAAAGATAATTTAGTAACACTAAATGATGTGCAAGATGCAATGCATTTTTATAAAGAAGAAAATAATTCTAAGTTTTTATTACATTGTATTCAACCAATTGAAAATGCACTACGACATATTCCTAAATGCTGGATTTTAGATACAACTATTCCCAGTGTGACACATGGCAGAGACGTAGGCGTGCCAGGCATAAGTAAATTAGAGAATTTTAAAAAGGGTCAAATTATTGCCATCATGTCATTAAAGGATGAACTTGTTGCAATAGGTGAGGCAACAATGTCTGCTGTGCAGATTAACACAGAACAAAAAGGCATTGGCATAATTACAAAAAAAGTATTCATGGATGCGATTTAAGCTGCTTTTGAAGGTTCTCTTGATCTCGTTTGCCTATCTCTTGCTTCTGTTACAATAATTGATTCAAATGATCTAATTAAATCTTGTTTCTCATCCATTAGTGTATCTAAGAACGCTACATTCTTCTCAATTTGAATGTGCGTGTTAGAAGTCATTTGATGTCTTTTTTCGACTTGAAGATAAGATTCTTGAACATCAAGTAAAAGTGATCTTCCTAAGATAAAATAATTCTGAAGTTCTGAATATGTCTCAGGTTTGTTAAGACCTTTAAGGTATTGAATTATTCGTTTAATTGTTTGTTGTACAAGTTGTTCAAACTTTGAAATTTGAGCAATAGTTTGCTCTTGTAATTCTAATGTATTACTATAAATTGCCTCTTGTTTTTGATGTATTTGTAAAGTTCTTTTTAGATTAGCATATTTTTGGGATGCCTGTTTTTGGTGACTTGGTGCAAGATTAGGCAGATTACTTTTTAGTAAAGCAGCTTCTCTTTGAAATAGTTCTTTTTCTTTATCCAAGTTAGACCTAATTTCCGTAATAAAGCGTTTCCAAGAATTAAGACCAGAACGCTCAGTAGCCATCAAGTCTTTTAAAGAGATCAAATCCTCTCCTAAAGAGCGGAGTTTTTTGGCCATCACAGTAGTCGCATCTTTTTTAAATTCAGGAGCCATTACTCTTTTATCTGTTGATCGAATCTTTCCACAGAAGCGATTAATTTGACCAATTAAATCACGAAGTTTAAGAAGAAATCCATTTACTTCTTGTTCTACAGCCCCCATGTCATTAGCTACAGATTTAGATGATGCCTCTGCTTGAAGGTTTGCTTTTACATCTTTTTCAATCAATGATTTTTCTTTGTTAAACCATTTCCATTCTTTTCTGCTCTGTCTTGTAGAACCTTTCATCAAATGAATCATAAACCAGATGATACCGATTATAAGAACTAAACCTATTGCCCAAGAGAGTATTCTACTTACTGAACCAAATAGTACATCACCTATCGCCATATAGAAGATAAATTAAATTGCAAATATAAATGTTGCTTAAATTGGGAAGTGAATTCACAAATTATTTAAGGTAAATTACCTTTTTAATCAGATGAACTCAAAATATTGCAGAGTAAGAATTAGCGCAACATCACAAGAGCAGGCCTACCTTATTTCTAAAACACTAGTTGAAAAGAAGTTAGTTGCAGGCACAATGATGTATAGTGGGAATTGTCATTATTGGTGGGATAATAAAATCCAAGAAAAAGTGTATTGGAATATTGGTGCTTTTTCATTAATGAAACACAAACAAAGGATTATTGACGAAGTAAGAAAATTACATAGTGACAAATGTCCCGTGATAACGTTTAATGAGATTGATGGGAATGAAGACTTCTTAGAATGGGTTAATGATTCAGTAGAATAAGATAATCACTTCAGCTCAATAACCATACCATCTACACCAGGATTCACAATTCGTGTACGTTTGATTTTATCAGACATGTCAAATGTTTCATGTAAATGTCCACTAATTGCAAGTTTAGGTTTAATTCTTTCAATAAATTTACGATAATCAATATTACCTACATGATGTGGTTTTTTCTCGTCACCTAAATCATCGAGCTTTGTATTAAACGGAGGCATGTGAGTTAAGAGCACTATTTTATCTCCGTTGTATTTCCCATACCAACGTCGTGCAAGTTTTCGAAACTCAGAATCAGTTTGTGCAAATCCTCCCCCGCCATGGCCAAGGAAGACGTACTTGCCAATGATTGTATCTTTTTGATGTAGGTTAACACAGTTTTTGTAATCTGCTATAATTTCATCAAACTTCATGCCTTCTTCATGGTTTCCTGGCACTAAGTAGAGTTTTTTACCTACCTTGTTAAATTCTTTTAAGAAATTTTTAAGACCTCTACCGAAAGTCGAAATATCGCCCGTGCAGACCATAAATTCAACGTCATCTTGTTTTGCTCTAGCAACTAGTGCTTTGAGTGCATCTTTATCTTCGTGCAAATCCGTAAAGGCCAAAAATTTCATTGGAATGTAAGAAATAAAAAAGAGATTTATTCTTGCTGTGTTTCTTCCTGATCTGGTTTTTCGTGTGCTTCAGGGTGTTCTTCTACAACCATTGCTTTCCCTTTTACTTTTTGCATTTTCACACTACGTACAGCTGCTTCCTTTAATGGGAAAATTTTTGCCAACTTCTTTTTGATTGGACCTTGTACTTTGTATGCTGTTAACATACTAATAAAGGTTTCAAAGTCAACTTTTGCTGCTTCTTGTTGTAGCAGTTCAATAAATGCATGTTGTAATTCTGTTCTTGTAGACCTATATGTTTTGTACACAGTTAGTAAAACGCTTTTTACAATTGCTTTTTTACCATCTTTAGAAGTTACCGTACAATGTACATCAATTCTATCTGCGTTCTTACGTACAATTCTTTTGATAAATGCGGGAATTAATTCAAACCCAATAGATGTTGTTTGTAAAGAAGTCCCATCTACTTTTGCAATTTGAAAGTGAACATATGCGTTTTGATCTCGAACGCTTCCTGTTAATTCACGAAGATTTGCTTTAAGAGTTCTGCTTACTGCAGTCTCTGGAGCTGTTAAGTATGAATCACCTAAGTGTTTTTGGCCAAATGTCTTTGGGGCCATTACTTTATACCATAATTTCTTTTTAACCTTGATTTTTGCTGCTTTTTTCTTGTCTTGTTTTGCCATCTTATGCTTATTTTTCCGGATTTGTTAGTTTAGATACCTGATTACAAGCTAAAGTTGCCAGTTATTTAAAAAGCTTACGTTAGAGAAACGGAGAGTTACATACACCGTCAAATTGCGAACGGTACGTCTTATTTGAACATTGATTGCGGAGGGTGACGCCCCTTACGGGGAGGCGCCGCACTAAATTAACCACTTTTAAGAGTGAGCCTGACGTGTATGTAAATAAAAGCAGGATTATTCTTTATCATATTCCCGTTCCACTATCGGCATTAATGTTATCTCTCTAGTCTGATTGTCAATTTCAGCCAAAGTCCCGCCAGCCAAAGGTTTCCAATCTTCGTACTCTAGCGTCACTAATCTCTCAGAACTAATTATAATATGGTCATCCATCTTGGCAATCTGCATTGTCAAGTAAATTGGCATTGTGTTTCTACGCACTGCAACATAAGATTTGTCTTTTGTACTTAAAACAATATTAACACCAAGAGGTTTATGATATCTTCTAAAATTACGTTCTAATGCACCCAAAACATTACCATGGTCATGTAAGTCTGTTAAAATTGAATAAAATAAGAACTCAGAGTCACATTCTCCTTCTGGCGTAAATCTTGTACAATGAGGAATATCATCATCCACATAACCGTTGTGACAAAATACATATTGAGTACCATGATCTTTTGCCATAAAGGGATGTGTATTTCGCTCTTTTACACAACTGCCCATTGCTCTTCGAGAATGAAAGATAAAAAGACTTGTTTTAAGCTTACGTAGCTCATCTGCGAGTGGATCATTATACACCGGTTTTGTAGAACGAATTCTTTGCCAATTGTTATTCTCATCAACATATGCTACCCCCCAACCGTCTTTATGTAAAGAAGTCCCCATGCCGTTCTCTTGATTACGTTCATGCGAAAGTGTTTCATCTTTTGCCATGGAGACCATACCATCAACTAGTGCATTCATATTTAGAGTTCCAATTCCAATCAGCATACGACACATGAGTATTGCAAAAGAGTACTTTTATTTATAATTTAAGGAAGAAGATTAAGGTTTTGCTAATCCCCATAACAATTCAAAATGTTTCCTATATGAATCTGCTACTGCTTTATTTTCAATAACAATAGTTGTAATTGGTTTTGTGAAATCCACAATTGCCACTTTGTTCCCATAAATCATCGTTCTTACAGGGAATAAGTATTCCTTAGGCAAATAACGGACCTTAGCCTCTGTATTCGGAGACCTAAACCCTTTGACAAAAAGTAATTTTTGCAGAAATTTAATCTTCTTAGAATCTTCAATAAATTTTTTGAGATCATGAGGAAGATGCTCAATGTAAGGATCTGTATCAGTACCAAAACCAAAGTGAGAATATCCTTGCTCTCCAGCCTCCAAAATCTCTTTGAGTATTATTCTTGGACCTTGTTTTCCAGTATAAACAATAGTCTGATTTTGTTCTTCTGTTTTTTTGCGTTCTGCTTTAATGAGAGGTATGATTTTTTTAATCTCCGTTTGTGTATTTGATAATTCTTCTTTTTTTTCTTCTAAGAAATCAACTAATCTTTCAGGAGGCGTTGCGTCAAAGTACTTCACCCCATTTTTTACAATATAACTTACCAACCCTTTTTGATGTAATCTTTGTAAAACCTCATAAACTTTAGAACTTCCGATATGTGCTTGCTTGACTATTTTCCCAGTAGTTGAGGTTCCAAGAGTAACCAAGGCTCCATACACCTGGCATTCTCCTTCAGTTAATCCTATCTTTTTGAGCATATTTTGAATCATATTTTGACTAATATGAGTATTCTTTAAGTACCTTACCCCAAGAATAGGGGAGAAATGAATATAAACCACGTAGGGCGACCACAGACTGAGGCCTACCATGATAGAATTACGAATTACTTCTGAAGCAGAACACACACCCGAGTACTTACAATTATCTCGTGAAATCCAGGATCTAGACAAACGTGTTAGAAACAGACCTACTAACACCAATGAACTAGAAGAAGCCATGAGTCGATATGTGGATAATTTAGCTGAAAATCTACCTAAAGTGTATTGGGAAGAACAACAGTACCTCTCAAGAATTTCTCAACATGTCGCAGATAAATTTCCAGACCCATCATTAGGAAATAGACTCTGGGATATTTTTTCCTTGGAACAAGCAAAACAGGTAAGAGGAAGAGAAGAGATGTTATATTCTGGAAAAGTCACTGAAGATAAAGTAAAAGAAATTCTCAAACTATTAAGAGAATAAAGTAAAGCCAAGATAAATAGAACTGCTGAATATAGAACACACCACAAATCCTCAAACAAAAGTTATATATAAGCAAACCAATAATATGCTAGAATGGAAGTTACTTTATATACACGGCCACAATGTGAATGGTGTAAAAAAATTCGTACTTGGCTACGAAGAAGAAGAATTCAGTTTACTGAGCACGATTTATATGAGACTCAAAATGGCAAATATAGAGATGAACTTTTAGAAAAGACTTCTCAGTTAAAGGTGCCCGTAACAGACATTAACGGCGAGATTGTAATTGGTTTTGATGAAGTTCGCTTAGAAGAGCTTCTTAAAAAAGCAAAAGCAGAAGACGCTAAGTCTGATGCAAAGGAAGAAGAAGAGAATTAAATTACCTAATTAGCTTCAATCGATAATTTTCAGTAGCAAGATAATCATATTCCAAATCTAATGCCAAAATAGTCTCAAAGGAGCTGTCTTGCAGTAAAGCAGCTTTTCTACAATACAACGTTGCTTCTTCAGGCTTTCCTTTTGGCATAACCGAAGATTGGTCTAAACCAGTTCTCTCAAAACTACATTCAAGTTCTTCATTACCTAATCTTGCCTCATTAAAACGGATTTGTTCTAATTTTCCTGTCCCTCCATTACGCATATGAATTCGTAATTGTAATTCATAATCATTTCCAGGGTTAATGACAACATCTGCTTTATCTACATACAAAACTGCTCCTTGCCCTCCAAATGTTCCAGAGCCAAAATTAACTTCATTTCTAAATTCACAACCACCATCATAAAATCCATAGCGTGCTTTTTGGATGCAAAGTGTTTCTGCAAATTCTAAAGTTGAAGCGTATAATACATCTACTGAAAAAGGAATTGTTCTTTCTTCAACATTTGTTGGCAAGAAACGAGAGCGTCCTGCAAATTCTAAAAAGATTGTCTCACCAGGAGGATTAGTTACACTCTTTGCTTCTAATTGAGAAAATGATTTACGTAAATCTATTAAGTCAAAATATTTTGGATCTAAACCAACAATCGTTGCATCACCTGCCCTAATATCATATGCCATCTCATTGTGTAATTCCAGGACTATTTGGAATTGAGAATCCTCGTAGATATCAGCTGGAAGAGCTTTACGTTCAAATTCTTTGACATTAGAAAAGCTAAATTGGCTATTTAAAAGATCTATTTCTAGTTCAGGTGTCCCTTGTCTAAAATTATGTTGTGCTAAAGTTTCGGTGTTAGAAAACCTACTACACCCTACAAAAAGAATACTTACAACAAGTAAAACTAAGACAAATTTGTAAAATTTCATGAAGATGCCTCCTGAACATAATTAACCACAATAGACTCACGTTCTGTAACAACATAATCATATTCAACATACCCTTCAAACTCAACCACCTTAAAAGGAACGCCCATTGTTTGATACTCAGAAGGATAATTTTGAATGGTACAAGATGGAATGTAAACAGACTGTCTCTTATTTCTCTCGTCTGGCAAAATTAAATTTTCACCTGTCCCCTGTAAACAAGGTGCATTAAATCCTTCTCTAAAAACCCCATAATTATGAACACGAGAAACCCTACCATCTCCAAGGTTGTCTATTTTCATAGAAGCTACTACATCTCTATTACTATCAATAATTGGGTATGCGGGAGAATTACCAACGCCAAAAGCAAGTTGCACAAATTCATCTGGACCACAGGAATTACTTTCTTGAGATTCTAATATGGTTCTTGTTGTTCGTAGTGTTGAGGCAATACGTTCTATAGCCTCAGTTTTTTCATCGCCTACTTTATCACCAACAAAATAACGATCTAATCTTGAAGGGGTGCGTAAGTTTTGCGCAGTTAAGTGAAATACTACTTCCATTCTCCCTTCCATGATCGTTCCTTGTGGAGAAGTGCATGTAACTCTTGTTTGTTCTTCTCCCTTATTAATTGCAAAGGAAGGAGGGGAGATAACCCCGTCAATGACAATGCCCCTTCCTTTCTTGGAAATGAATTCACAGCTCGTGCTTACTTCAACAGCTTCATCACGCAAGCTTGTATGTTTAGCACTCATTGCAAAAACAAGAGGCTCACCTTGAAATGTAGGTCTTGTAGGAAAATCAATATCCTTTTCTAGTTCTAAAGTTAGTTGTGGCTCTTGATCTCTATCGACACAAGAAGCAATATAACCATCACCTTGTTGTCTAAATTCTAATTCACGTGCCACACAATCGTCATAACCTTCTGTATCTTTTTCATGTCCTTGTTGTTTTGTACAAATGTAACGTATCTCTGATTCAGTTTGTTTTTGCTGTACACAAAGAGACAAATCACTATAACGGCCTTCACTGATACACTTTAGATTAGATGTAAAAACCGATTCTTTTTGTGGTAATCTGGCCCTAACATTTTGTTGGGCTTCACTAAAATCTTCTACTCCAGGGATTAATGAATTATCATAACCTACTGTTGGAATACTAGGTGCAATTAAGACAAAGATAATGTAGATTATACCGCCTATTCGAATTAAATTTACAAAAAGATTTGCACTAGAACTTTCTGGCTGTGGAAGTGTCATAAATCCTAACAGAGCCCACCATGGCATGTATAAGATTAAATTTTGCATTAAAGAAGTTATAGGCAACGCAAATTGTGTCACAAGTAATTCAATGAGACCAATATCTAAAAAAAAGAATAGAACCGGAATAAAACCATACCCCTCTGCTTTAATGCTAGTTCCTTTTGTAAAGATGGCAGGAATACCTATTATAATTAAACTTACAGTAATGTAAATAAGAAGAAAGTTTAGATCAGCATTTGCTCGAAATACAATATACCATACCATAAAAAGAAGAGTTGGCAAAACAATCATTGGTTTATGTTCCCGCTCTTCTAAACGGATAGAAAGTGCATACGCCGCAATTACAACTAAAACTAAAGAGAAGATAAAACTAAGTTGTGTAAATTCTGCTAAATAAATTTTAAAAAAAAAATGAATTGATCCTAAAATAATTAGAATAACACTTAGATTTCGTAAGGCCCCAGTTACTTGTCCTGCAACTACACCACCTGCCTGCATAGCAACATTTTTTACAGATCCACTTACTTGTGTAGCCTTACCTTTAACATAACTTCCTGCCCGACCAATAGTTTCTTTCATTTCAACCTCTTTTAAGTGTAAAAAGAAATCTTTGAGTTATAAAAAGCTTACTACAGAATAGACAATAAAAACAAATTAAAAAACCAATCAATCAACCAAATCAATTCTTACTTCACGAATCTCAAGCGTCTTGCGTGGACTAATCTTAAGAGCATTATTGCCACGTACAATATCATCACTTAAATCATCTACAAACTCTGCTTCTTTAGTATCAAAGTTTGTTGCCCTGCCATTAAGGAAAACTTCACCTCTTTTTCTCTCTACTACATCAACAAAGTCCATGGATAAACGTAATCTTCGATCTCCATCGCGTACATCTTGATAATCTTCTTCAGAAAGCTCAAAGTAATAGGTTGGAAAATCAACTTCTTTTAATTCTGATTCAACAATAATCCTAGAAAGAATGTATCTTCCTTTGTCTGTACTAAAAACAACTTCATTTTCTCCTTCACGTACAGCATCAATTGGGAACTCAATGGGTACCATTAAAACATCACAGTCTGGAAAAGCATTGTAAATTTCTCTTCTGTTTATTTCAACACGTAATTTTCCAGCTTCACCAAATTGGCATTCTGGTTGGAATCTTAACACAACTTCTTCAAGGTTTGTTTTTTCCGTCTCTGAAACAATAAAAGTACTTTTACTAACCTGTGCTTCTGTACTTGTAACTTCTGCAATCACCTTAATATTGTCTAATTCTACCCCATTTGTTCTCCAAAAGGCTAGACCTGGAGATGTTGTTTTAAACACAATTTCATTGCCTGATTGTAAAAGATTTGCAGGGAGATTTACAACATAACTTTCTCCATTTACAACTTGAGCGTTATATACTTCTTCCTCGTTTACATAAATCATTAAAGCAGCATTAGCATCTCTTGCTGTAAAGCCTAAAAGTGCATCATCAGTATTACGAACATCTTTTACTTCAAAGCCTAACGTTGCTCCTTGTTCAGAAAATAAACTTTTTTTAATTGTTGCAACATTTCGTTCTGCTAAAACCTCACTTTGTGTGCTTGTAAACACATTGACTACAGGCAGTGGATGTTCAATAAAAGTTTGTGCAAGAAAGTCAATCCTTCCTGGCTCTTCTAACAATAAATTCTCTCTAACAGGTTCATCTTCAATATCATCCTGATTTCCATTACGATTAGAACTAGAGCTTTCTTCATTAAGAACATCTACCCTATCTTCAGGAGGGATTACAATAATGAACACTAGTAGCATTGCCGCAATGATAGCCACAAGAACTGCTGCTGGTCCCGCGCTAGGGGGAGCTTCTCCTCTTTTTGAAAAGTATTGCATAAAAAAGAGAAAATTTTTGCATATATAAATTATTCTGTTTAGTAACATTAGTTTTTTAGAAGAGAGAAAGCTCAAATCCCAGTAACCCTACAAATTAGAAAAATATATAAAAAAGTAGGGGTACAACATAAGATGACCTTTATTCGCATAAAAAAGATCCATGGGAAAAAACGATATTACTTAGAAAAATCCGCACGTATCCAAGGAAAAGTAAAGAAATACTCACTCTACCTTAAAGAGGATTTAAGCTCAAAGCCAATTTTATTAAAAGATAAAGAAAGAGAATTAGATCTTAAAATTGATCAAGAGAAAATTAAGACTGCAATAGAGGGTTTTTCAAAAAGCCACATTTTCACTGAAAAAAACCTTTATGAAATTGAAGAAATTAAGCTCAAATACCAACAGATTGTAAAAAAATTAACGGCAGCACAACTAAAAGATGTGTTAGACAGATTTACAATTAATTTCACATATGAGTCAAATGCAATTGAAGGAAATTCCCTTACATTAAAGGATGTTACGTTTCTTATTTTTGAACAGAGAACAAGTAAAAATAAAGATTTACGTGAAGTCTATGAAACAATTAATACCCGTAAGGCTATCGAATTTGTGTTTAGAAGCAAACCAAAGATCAATACAAAAAATATCGTATTGCTCCACAAAATGCTCGTGCACAATACAGGCGTAAACAGTGGATATAAAACGCTCCCTAATTTTTTACTTGGAAGAAATGTAAAAACTACTGCTCCTGAAAAAGTAGTATTAGAAATTGAAAAGTTAGTTGCATGGCAAGATACAAAAAAGACACACCCATTAGAACTTGCAGCAGGATTTCATGGAAAATTTGAAAAGATTCACCCGTTTGAAGATGGTAATGGACGTGTTGGGAGGTTGTTAATTAATCTTCTTTTACTGCGCAATGGCTATCCCCCCCTAATTATTCGTAAAAGTCAGCGTCTTGCATATTTTAAAGCTCTTGCAGCATTTGATAATGGAAATAAAGACTTACTTGTGCGCTTTATTATAGATAAATACAAACAAACGTATAAAAAATTCTTTGAGATGTATGTAAAATATTTGTATTAAGCTACTTCAATCAACACAAGTTTAAATAATAGAGGAGACTTACTTAAGGAAATCATGGACATCATCAATAGAGATTTCAAAAAAGGCGTAGTAAACATTAGGGTTACAGATCCTGAAGATTTGTGGTACTTAAGCCATTTAATTGAAGCAGGAGACATTGTAAGAGGAAAAACCACACGTAAAGTAAAAATTGGAGATTCTGAAAATGCAAAAACAGTAAAAAAAACATATGTGCTAGAAGTTGAAGCAGAAACTGTTAATTATGAAGAAATCGCTCTTCGAGTTTTAGGAAAGGTGAAACTTGGTCCCGAAGAAGTACCTAAAGATTCATACCATAGCATCACATTAGAAGAAGGAAGCGAATGTAGTATTATGAAACCACATTGGCCAGCATATCAAAAACAAAAGTTACATGAAGCTTCTGAGAAGCGCTTTAAGTATTTGATTTGTATCTTTGATAGAGAAGAAGCATTATTTGCACTAACAAAAAATTTTGGATATGAAGTCTTGGTAAGAATTAAAGGAGATGTGCCTAAAAAAACTAAGACTGTAGAAATAAAAAAAGATTTTCAGCAAGAGATTTTAAAGGCATTAGATGTGTATAATGGAAGATATACTCCTGAATCGGTAATCCTTGCGTCTCCTGCATTTTACAAAGAAGATGTGTATAAAAAAGTAAAAGATAAAGCCTTACAAGAAAAAATTATTCTTACTACATGTAGTGATGTGAGTGAAAGCTCCCTAAATGAGGTGCTAAAGCAGCCTGAACTTGCACAAACACTAAAGACAAGTAGAGCTAGGCAAGAGCAAATAATTATGGAAGAATTACTCAAAGAAATTCAAAAAGATAATCTTGCAACATACGGATTGGAGGATGTCAAACAAGCAAATAATGCAGGGGCCATTAGAACTCTTTTAGTTACAGATGAGTTTATTATGAAGCAAAAAGAAGCAGGCAAATTTACAATAGTTGATGAGATTATGAAGATGGTTGATGAGTTGCAAGGAGACATTTCTATCATTTCTGCAGAGTTTGAAAGCGGAAAAAAGCTTGATGGATTAGGAGGAATTGCAGCAATTTTACGTTACAAGTTGCAATAAATAAGTCCCGTAATTTAGTCTTTTATCGTCGAGAAAATAAAGAAAAAGAAGTGAAGATTCACGTATTCTCAATAACCACAACCTTTTAATAGTAGTTTGGTTTACTCATACACAAGTAACAAAAAGTTTTACTCATTGATAGGTGTGTAAAAAGGGGGTTAGAAAATGATTGTGAAAGATGATTTATTAAGCAAGCTACGAAGGTATTTTGATTTAAATTTATATGAAGTTAAGTTGTGGACTGGACTGTTAAGTAGAGGCGTTTCAACAGCAGGAGA
The DNA here is from genome assembly GCA_964344285.1 of uncultured Methanosarcinales archaeon. Lineage (GTDB taxonomy): Archaea > Nanobdellota > Nanobdellia > Woesearchaeales > GW2011-AR9 > CAYFMM01. The sequence continues at coordinate 152,139 of CAYFMM010000003.1, forward strand.
ATTATCAGATATTGCAGATGTTCCACGTTCTAGAAGTTATGATGTATTAGAATCATTAGAAAAAAAAGGTTTTGTCGTAATGAAATTAGGTAAGCCGATTAAATATATTGCAATTCCCCCAGGAGAAGTTGTAGACAGAGTAAAAAAGAATATGCAGACTAACGCTCAAGAAAAAATCAAGAGATTAGAAAGCGTAAAAGGATCTCCTTTGTTAACAGAATTAGAAACATTGCACACAAATGGCATTAGTTTAGTTGAACCATCTGAGATGAGTGGGTGTCTTCGAGGAAGAAATAATTTATACAATCATCTTGACTTACTTATGAAAGAAGCAAAGAAAAGTGTAAACATTATGACTTCTGAAAAAGGGTTTATGCGTAAAGCAGAAGGTCTACGCCCTTCCATGGAAAAGGCAAAGAAAAGAGGCGTTAAGATTAGAATTTCAGCTCCACTTACAAAGGAGAACAAAAAAATTGCAGATAGTCTAAAAGGAGTTGCCGAAGTAAAACATAACGATAAAGTACAATCTCGATTTATTACAGTTGATAGCAACGATATGGTATTTATGACGCTTAATGATGAAGAAGTACATCCGTCATACGACCTAGGAGTTTGGGTAAAAACACCATACTTCACAGCTGCAATGGACCACATGTTTAATGGTGTGTGGAATAGTAAATAATCTTGATTTTTTGATTTCTTTTTCTCATTTATTTTTTATAATCTAAAAGAAAAAACTCAAGGCATAGTCAAACAAATTTGGACACTGAAATGAAACATATTTTTCATTTTATGCATGCTCACTAACGCCTTGATTCCAAATTTGTGACCCTGATTATTCCCCAAATAGTTCAGTAAGTTTAACCACTAGTGAACACACCAAGCAGAATAATCAGATTTAAGCTATATTTTCCTACTATCATACGCCCAGTGAAGTAATGCTTGGCGCTGTTTTGGTCGACATACAAGATCTCCTTTACGGCAGTTCTTTTTTACCTGAGCAATATGGCGAGTCATTGCTTTCCAACGTTTGATTTGCCTAGTATCATCCTCGCTACGCCTACCCATGTAATAACGACAGTACCATTGAAACCATCCACGCGGATCTTGAGGGTTAATCCAACCTTTTAGTTTCCAATAAGCTAATGGTTTTGAAGCGTGAATTTTAAAGAAGTTGCAAGAGACATCTCCAACGTCTGAGAGTTTTGCTTTTGTAAACCAGTTTTTAGGAAATTCATTTTGACAATCGTTAAGATAATTCCCATCAAAAACACCGAGTTCAAGCATCTCCTTAGGAGTTAGTTCTGGTTTAAATTCAGAATCAAAATTTTTACCCACAGGTTCTGTGCAGTAGTATGTATACTTTTGATGATGATCCGATACAACTACCTTTCTTTTTTTCATAAGAAAAGAGATTATTTTTAGGTATATTAAAGTATTGGACTTCTTTTGAATGTGTCATAAATTTGTTGTTTGACGTTAATTAAACAAGAATAGAGATAAATAAGAATAAAATTTTATAAATAACCCCTCATTCTTGAGTTCTTACATATGGACCTAACACCAATTATTGCAAAATTACATCCACTGGAGCGACAAGTCTTACCCTTTCTAAAAGAAAATACTGCTTTACAAAAGATTGTAAAAGCTAGTTCGATGAAAGAAGTAGAAGTTATGCGTGCCATCCAATGGTTAGAGGCAAAAGAAGCGCTAAAAATACTCACAGAAAAACATCAAGAAATTAATTTGGCTAGTAATGGATTTAGATATAAACAAGAAGGACTACCTGAAAAGAAATTTTTACAGACACTTGATGATGAGCTTAAAGGATTAAATATCATTACTAAAAAATCCAAATTAAGTAGAGATGAGGTAAATGCATGTATTGGGTTATTAAAACGAAAAAATGCAATTAATGTCGAAAAAGGAGAAGAATTCTTACAAGTTTCAATTACCGATATTGGAAAAGAGTTAGTAAAGGAAAAAACTGCGCAAGAGAAGTTTCTCACAAAAGACTTCCCTCTTTTAGTGGCAGATTTAAGTAAAGAAGAAAAGGCAGTCTTTGATGAATTTAAGAAAAGAAAAGAAATTGTGGTATTAGAAGAGAAAAAGGATATTTCTATTGAGCTTACAGAAGTTGGAAAAGAACTTGTCGCAACAGATGTAAGTAGTGAAGTAGTTAACAGACTCAGTTCCAGTATGCTAAAGAAAAAAGAATGGAAAGACAAAATCTTTAGAGCATATGATGTAACTGCCCATGTCCCACGAAAATTTCAAGGAAAAAAACATTTTGTAAATGAAGCAGTAGATTATATTAAACGTATTTGGCTAGAGATGGGATTTACAGAAATGGAAGGAAATTACATTCATTCTGCATTCTGGGATTTAGATACACTCTTTGTACCACAAGACCATCCTGCACGTGAGATGCAAGATACATATTACATTAAAGGAAAAGCAAAATTACCTCAAGACTTACTCCCAAAAGTAAAAGCAGTTCATGAAGATGGCGCAGATACTGGAAGCACTGGATGGGGTTATAAGTATAGTGAAGATGAAGCAAGTAAAATTATGCTACGAACCCATACAACTGTTTTGTCAGCAGAAACCATCTCAAAGCTTTCAAAAGAAGATTTGCCAGCAAAGTTTTTTGCAGTCAATAAAGTATTTAGAAACGAAACGCTTGATTGGAAACATTTGTTTGAATTTTACCAAGTAGAAGGAATTGTTGTAGACCCAAATGCCAATTTAAAACATCTCAAAGGGTACTTAACACAGTTTTACAAGAAAATGGGGTACTCTAAAGTAAGAATGAGACCTGCATTCTTCCCCTATACATCCCCATCATTAGAAGTAGATGTTTTTCACCCAGTAAAAAAAGAATGGGTAGAACTCGGCGGAGCAGGAATCTTTCGTCCCGAGATTACAAAAACGTTACTTGGATTTGAATGTCCGGTTCTTGCTTGGGGACAAGGAATGGGAAGAATTATTTCAGAGTACTGGAAAATTACAGATATTCGAGAATTGTATAAAAACGATATAAAGCAACTTCGTGAAATGAAAATGTGGTTAAAGTAAATTAAGAAACATGGCACAAACAAAAAAGAAAATACCTACAAAAACAAGGACAACAACTAAGAGAAGTACGAAGCAAATGGCAAAAAAGGAAGGTGTTTTTCAAAAAAAACAGTCCAAATCAAAAAAGCAATATCAACAACCGCAAGGATTATTTGAAACGTGGAAAAAAGTTATTTTTGAACCAATGGAATTTTTTGGAAATCTTGCCAAGAGTCAAGGCTACAAAGAACCTACAACATTCTTTACAGTAATGTTAGCAATTAACTTCGGAATCTTAGCTGTCTTTACCCTCTTAATTACAGGAATCTTAACTGCTGTAGGAATTATTCCTACAAAATGGTGGGCAATTGGAGTTGTAATAGGACTATTTGGATTAGTTTTATTATTAGCATGTAGCATTCTTTTCCTATTTATTGGGGTGGGAATTGCACATATCTTAGTTATGATTTTAGGTGGAAAAGAAGATTACCTTGAAACATTCAAAGCATTAGCCTATGCAAGTGCACCAATGGTGTTTATGGTTATTCCCCTACTTGGTTCTGTTGCAGCATTGTTCATGATTGTACTACAAGTAATGGGGCTGCACAAACTACAAAAGATGCCAGTAATTCGTGCTGTACTTGTGTGGCTTATTCCATTCTTGTTTTTTGGAATAATCTACACGATGATATACATCAGCCTATTTTTTTTAGGAATATAAAATAACAAAAAAAGAAAATAAAAATTAAGAGAACAACAAATGCCAACAATAACCTTAAACAAAACCGTACTGGAAGAATTAACAGGCAAACAACTTCCGCTAGATGAACTTAAAGATAGGATTAGTATGCTTGGAACAGATCTAGAAGGAATTGAAGGAGATGAGGTTACAGTTGAAATCTTTCCAAATCGTCCAGACTTACTTTCTGAACAAGGTTTTGCCAGAGCATTTAGTGCATTTATCGGTGTTAAAGGAAAGACTGGGCTTCGTGAGTATAAGGTTGAGAAGAGTGGAGAAAAAGTAATTGTTGATAAGAACGTGACTATGCGCCCTTATACTGCATGTGCAGTTGTAAAAGGACTACAGTTTACTGATGAAAAGATTCGTGAATTAATGCAAATTCAAGAAAAGTTAGCAACGACGCATGGGAGAAATAGAAAAAAATCTGCATATGGAATTTACCCATTACAAAGTATTAATTTTCCAGTAAAATATATTGCAAAAGATCCAAAAGAAGTTACATTTAAACCCTTAGGATTTGCACAAGAGATTTCAGCAGATAAAATTGAAGAAGAACACCCTAAAGGAAAAGCCTACAAAGATGTTGCGCAAGGTTGGACAAAATATCCTTTCTTTATTGATGCAAAAGATAACGTGATGTGTATGCTTCCATATACAAACTCAGAAGATACAGGTAAAGTAGAATTAGATACAACAGAAGTGTTTATTGAATGTACTGGAATTAGTTTAGAAAATGTGCAAGTGGCATTAACTATTTTAACAACAACACTTGCTGACATGGGAGGAAAAGTGTATTCCGTGGATGTCGAGTATGCAGATAAGACAATAACAACCCCTAATTTTACACCGCAAAGAATGAAGCTAGATGTTAAATATTCAAACAAGTATTTAGGATTAGATTTAGATCAGCCAAAAATGGTCGAATTATTACAAAAAATGGGTTTTGGGTTTGATAAAACAACAAATGAAGTACTTATTCCTGCGTGGAGAGACGACATTCAACATCAAATTGATTTAACAGAAGATATTGCTATTGCACATGGGTATGAAAACTTTGAAGAAACAATCCCAAACGTAGCAACAATTGGACAAGAAGCACCACTTGAAAAATTCACACAAAAAATTAGACAAATATTAATTGGCTATGGACTACTAGAAGCAAAGAACTTCCATCTTACAACAGAGCAACATGTTAACGGCAATATGAAAGCTGAAAAGCAAATTGTAAAATTACAAAATGCTCTTGGAGAACATAATGTGCTGCGTAATATTGTAATGCCTAGTTTGATTGCAAATCTTGCAGAAAACCAACATTACGAGTACCCCCAAAACATGTTTGAAGTTGGCAGAACATTTGAATATGGAGATGATGAAACGTCTGAAACTGGAATTATTGAAAAAGAACATCTTGCAGTTGTTGTTTGCCATGACAAAGCAGATTTTACAAGCGTAAAACAAATTCTTGATGGTATTGCTGTTTCTTTAGGAATTGAGTACGAGATGCAAGAGGTAGATCATGCAAGCTATATTACTGGAAGAGTTGCAAAGATTATGCTTAATGGAAAACGCCTTGGAACACTTGGAGAATTACATCCAAAAGTGCTTGAAAATTGGCAATTAGACATGCCTGCAGCAGTCTTTGAATTAGATGTAGAAGAATTATTTAGGTTTGTTGAGAGTAAATAAGATAAAAAAAATATTATCTTACAAAATAAATTGGACCTACACCCATACCTGATGTATAACTCCCTTCTGTCTCTCTTGGAACATACTGTTTATTAGTTTGATCACCCAATCTTTCTGCTTCCCTTCTTGCCCTTCTTTCTAAAAGGCTCTCTTCAACTTGCATTAATTCTCCACTTTCACGCATATCCTTAAGAGTTCGAGTAAGATATCTAATATTCCCTAATCCTCCTGCATCCCGTCCCATTTTTATTCTCCGCATACTACGCTTGCTAAGCTCTGTTTTTTATGGACTTTTATCTTCTAAATATTATTTTTGACTCCGAGAACATTTCAATACAGATTAAACTTTCACGTCCAATAAGAAATTGAATTCGGAGAAATTTTCTTAGAAAATAAAATGTGAACTAGTAAACTTAAACTAATAACGTTTGCTAGTTGTTTCCATTGTTTGAATTGGAATGGCAAGTCTATTTATAAAGATAACGACATATTTAATAGATTAAACTAATGAGAATAATTAAAAAAGTAAGAATTGAAAAATTAAGCTGGGACTTTTGCTTTTTTTGCTTCTTTTAACATCCCCATCACAAACCGATCATGGGCTTCAGGGATGTCTTTGAATTTAGACACAGAACCATTCACTTCCTCTGCATCAATTTGACCCATGTAATTAACTGTTGCTGTTAAAAAGTGATGTGGAAAAGGCACAAAGTGAATATTTCTTTCTCGAACATTTGAAGTTGGAAGAGAGTAAAGAGAAATTTGCTCGCCTTCCTTGAACTTTCGTGTAGCTAACCGAGAAAGATCATATAAAACTCTTCGCTGAGGATCAAAAAGGTTTCTTCTCGTGCTTTCTAAATGTCCCTCAATATCTCTTAAAGAAATTGCAACAAGACGAGACTCGACCTGCGGACCATAAGAAAAAGAAAGAGGAGTCATAACCACGTTATACTCATTTAGAGCTAAAGCTCCTTGTTTCCCTTGACTTACAATTCCACAAAGTCTGTAATATCCCATCTTTAATGTGCTTATTCTTTTTTCTCAGTTTTAGCGTCAGTAGCTTTAACTTCAGCTTTTGGCTCTGCTTTCTTTTCTGTTTTTGGAGCAGATTCTTTTTTCTCAACTTTTGCTTCTGTTTTCTCTTTAGCTACCTTCTTAGTTGCTTTAGCTGGCTTAGTTTTTTGCTTCTTTTGTTTTTTAGGACGCTGTGCTGTTTTACGTGGTTTGCTTGTTTTTACAACAACACCAGATTTTTCAAACGCTTTTGCAACGTCTTCATGAGAAGCATTTTCTTTGATTTCAAGCATTTCTGCTACAGGTTCTAAGTGTTTAACATTTACTTTTTTTCTTCTTGTTGCACCATCAACTGTAACGTATTGCGCGTCTTGCACGGAAATTACAACACACTTTTGTCCTGCGTCTCTCCCAGCAATTTTCATACATACTCTTCCTACTGTAAATAGACTCATTGTTGTTCACCTCGTGCTTTTTCTTTCATTAATGCTCTTGTACATGCACTACATAGTACACCACCGAATGGGCGTTCTGGACGTCGTGCTGTTTTTGGCATTCGTGCAAATTTTGCTGGTCTTTCTCTGGGAACTCCTGCAAGTTGTTTTTTACAATTACCACAGATTGCTTTGCTTGGCTTTCTTTCTCTGTAGTGTGTAACAACTTTACTGCCTGGAGTTTTCACAAAGATTTTTCTATATCTTCCTGATTTATGTTTTCCTGCTGGCATTTTATTTCCTCGTTGTGTTTTTTATGCGCAACTTTTCTTCAGAACAAGGTACTCTAACTAAAATAGTTCTGATTTGAGTCGCCTCTAAATCTGTCCACATGGGACATTTGATTATAATAGCTTGAACTGAGCCTATTTTATAAAGGTTTCGTCGTGATTGCTTTGTAGAAAGTCTCTTTTAATTTTCATTTTTTATTTTAGAGGTACCCTCCAACCTCCTGTACCTCGATATGAAGCCCCTAAACCTTCCCCATCGCAAGGAGGTAATTTCCCACGTACTGATTGTGGGATGGTTACTCTTCCACTTTTTCTTACAAAATATTTATTCTCTTGAATTTTATCCATAAGGTCAGTAGAAAAATATCCCTTAATTTTATGCAGCATGCCCACCCTTGAACGTGAAGAAGATTCTCGAACAACTGTAAACTTATCATCTTGTCCAATTTGTTTTAATACACCATCAGTTGCAACTTCTAAAACGGTTCTTTCCAAACCCTCTGGTTCATAAGGCATGATTTCACCATCAGTTAAAGTCATAAGTTCTAGATACTTTGGCATTAAAATTCCTTCTTCAAGAAAATAAGGAACTATTGCTCCCCTAATCTTGTATGCTAAGGTTCCTTGAAAGTTTAAACTAAATGCAATTTCTCCAAAGGGAACACCTTCTTTGTGAGTTCCTAAGGCCGTATAATCAATAAAATCTGCCATCATTGTTTATTCTCAATACTCCTAATTTCTGTAATGAAATAAGATCTGTTAAAATAAGTATATTCTTTAAAAAAGTGATTCAAGCAAGAGAAAGAAAAGTAAAAAAAGATATAGAAAATATTTAATGCACTTTGAACAATTTTCTCAAAACAATACTAAAGACTATTGAAAATAGTACATATAATCCAAACCAACCTGGTTGCCACCCAAAAATTGAATTACTTCCCAAAGGCCTTAATTTTTTATAGTTGATTTGAATTTGTTCTAAGTCCGAGTGATCAAATGTTGCAACAGCTTCTTTGGTAAGAACCTCTGTTGTAATTAAAACATCTTTAGATTGCTCAATGCCATCGTATTTTACTGTAACTACATGTTCTCCAGCTTCTCCTGATAATCTCCACGTTGTGGCAGCAACATCATCTCCACTAAAATAACCTCGCGGCAGTTTCTCTATAATCCCTGAGTTAGCTTCCTGAGTTGCATCACTCTTTAATTCTAAACCTTCGCTAGGAATTAGCTCAACATCTCCTGTGATTCCCTCTGCAAAAATTGCACTTACACTAAATGTCTCTCCAGGATAAATTGGTTCGTATGCTAAGTGAGCAGTCATCCAACCAAAGATAAGTAAAATTGGTAAAATTGTGATTAATGTAGCTTTCAAAGAATGCTTCATGTATTCCATATTCACTTGCATTGCTTCTTTTTGTACTTGCATCATTTTCTCAGGATTTTTTCTAAGCTCTTTCATGCGCTGTTGAAATTCCTTTTGTTTGCCTTTTAATCTACCCATCTCTTCTTGGTTTGTTGCAAACTTATAGACTACTACAACAATTAAAGAGATTACAAGTGCAAGAAGTGTAATGGCCCAAAATGGACTCATATTAATCAATGGTTGTAACACCGGACTTAATACTGGATCTAAAAATGCCATACATATTTTGAGTAAGAATTGTTTATTAACCTTTTGGTTTATTCTTCGTTGATCTTATTATTCTACTTTAAAGATTCAAATAACGAAGAATGATTAGAAAAAAAGATTTTCTTATTTATTGTTTTTTTAGTTACAAGAATTTTTAAAGAGAGTAAAGAAACCTATTTTAATGGAAAAATCATTAGATGAATTGACACAAGGTGCAATATTTGTAGATATGGATGTTACCCCTACTCTAAAAAAAGCAAAAAAGGGTGAAAAGATTTACACCCATGGAGTAAGCCCTTGTGTTGCTGGTGCTTTTTATGATCCTACAAGAAAAGAAGCTTACATGTTTCATACTCCTGATTTAGGTGCGAGTGATTTGGAAAGATATGTTCGAGAGATAAGGAAGGGTGATTTTGATCCAAAGAAAACAGAGGTATGGATTACTGGATATGGCCCTCATGAAGGCTCAACTCAAGCAGAGTTACTCTCAAAAAGGGCCAGTTTAGCGACAGTTCTTGAAGGAAACTTTCCAGTCCCAAATATTACGTATCGATGGCTAAATGCCAAGGATCAAAGTGCCACTCTTTTTGTTGATACAAGTAGTGGAGAAGTAATTATTGATATTGAACGTTTTACAGATGCAGTTTATGATCCTTTCGAAGATGTAGATAAGATTTAAAATTAAATTATTAGAAAAGGTAAAAAGTCATTTCATTACAGTCTTACGAAAAAATCATTCCATAAACTTTCTCATAGAAGGATGCATGTCCATCATGTGTTGCTTTGCAATTTCTTCGTATAACTTGTAAACAATCATTACAGCTAGTAAAATACCTGTTCCATTAGATAGCGTTCCGGTTAGATCTGCTACTGCTGCAAGTAGACCAATTGCTGCACCGCCAAGGATTGTAAGTGGCCAGATGTATCTGCTTAAGATTTTTTCAAGCACTCTTTCATCTCTTCTAAAACCAGGGATTTGTAATCCTGAATTTAAGATTTGACGTGCTTGACTGCCTGCATCCATGTTTGCTGTTTGCATCCAAAAGATACTAAAGACAACAGAACCTAGTATAAAGATTAAGATATAGATTAGTGCTTGACCCAATTGTACAAATTGAAAGCTTCCAGTAATTAAACTCTGCACCACGTTAGGAGGACTTAACCAAAATACTAAACCACTAATAGGTGTATTTCCTGAAAATGTCCCTAAAATTGGAAAACCCCAATTCTCAAGTAGTCTTGCAAATAACTGAATATTTGCCATTAATGCTGCAATTAAAATAACCGGAATGTTAGACGTATAAAAGAAGTTTAAAGGCCATCTCATACCATAGCCTCGTACTTTTCCAAAGGATAATGGAATTTCAACTTTCATTGCCTGTCCATACACACAAACGGCAAAAATGACAACTGTTGCAATTAATGCTGAGAGTTGAATTCCAGCATCTGCAATATTTCCTGTTGATAACAAAGAGAATAATGCAGGGATTGCTCCTGCTGGGATATCTGGGTTTGTAGGAGAGGGTAAAAAGTTTAATGCTCGAATAAAGATTTGCTGTGCTACTCCTGCTGCAATAAATAAACTAATACCTGAGCCAAAGCCCCACTTATTAATTACATCATCCATAAACATAATTACTAAGCCACCAAGGATGAGTTGTACCATCAATAAAACTTCAAATTGTACAAATAAAGGAGTACCTGCAAGTTCAGCAGAAGGCGCTAAACCACCCATGAATACATAGATAAAACCTTCAAAGACAATAAAAAACACGCTTAATAATTTTTGAATTCCTTGAAATCGCTGCCTTCCTTGTGGAGAACTAGTATCCATTTTAATAATTCCAGTTCCTGAAAGTAATTGTAAAACAATAGAGGATGTTACCAAAGGGCCAATCCCTAGACTAATAATGGAACCAAAAGATGCTCCTAAGATAATAGATAAAAATTCAAATTGTTGCAGAGCGTTTGACCCTAGTCCATAAAGTGGGATTAAACCTAAAACATAGAATAATACTAAAATAACTAAAGACCATTTTAATTTCTCTTTAAATCCAAGTCTTTTTTGAGAGGGTCCCTTTACTTCTGGTAGAAATCCAATTAATGTATCAAGTATCCCCATTTTAACAAGATATAAAAGACGTATGCTTTAAAATGTTACGCTTTTATGCAGATTTTTCTTCAGTAGCTGGCTTTTCTTTCTTCTCAGCTGATTCTTTCTTTGCTGGCACCGCTTTAGGTTCTACTGAACCTGGTGCCAAAGTTACACTTCCGCCAGCAGTTTGTACTTTTTCTTGTGCTTGTGTTGAAGCCATTGCTACGGTGATGTTTAATTTTACAGAAATATTTCCTGTTGCAAGTAATTTGTTAAATCCTAACTTAGCTGCATCAATTTCGTAAGTGTCACCTTTTTGTGCCACCTTACCCGCTGCAACGAGTTTTGCTAATTTTGAATCTGTAAAAAAGCCAAGGTTTACAGTCTTAACTGCGACTACACTTCTTCGAGGTAAGAATCCTTTAGCTCCTAAACGTTTTGCAACACTGTTAACTCTGTGTCCTGCACGTTTTCCTGAACCTGCATTTCCTTTACCGCCTCTGCTACCTGCACCACGACGCTTTTTTCTATGTCCGCCACCATGTGTAGTATGAGATCTGTATTTTACAACTTTTTTGCGTTTGTTAACAACCATTTTAATCGTAATCTTATAACATTGCTAAGACTAAATCATTCATTTTGTCTCCTCTATACCCTAAGGTTCCACCAGTTTTGAATGCTGTTTTAATTCCTTTTCTTCCAAAACCTTTTTGAGGAGGATTTAGTCTGAAGTATGGTTTGTAGTGTTTTCCATTTACTTCTAATGTTTTGTATGTGTATTTGTTTTTAGCATCGCTTGTTCTTCCCTGGAATGCTTCTCCACGTTTCTCAACAAGCTGTTTAAATGTATCTTCTGTAATTTCCCCGTATGTAACATAGTCTTTAACCTTTTTTACCATGCCCATCATTTGCGCAGTGTTTGGGATAACAACACAATGGTTTTTTCTACCTAAGTGCAACATTGTTAATGTATCTTTTACGGGCTGTGGTAAACCTACTTGCCCACGGATTAACACAACTGCTACTTTGCCACTTGTTGCTGTTTTTGTTGGAGCTGCAGCTTTAGGCTGTGCTTGTACCTTTGGTGTTGTTTTTGTTTCGTCTGCCATTGTTGTTATATTAATTTAATTCCATATATGATTATGCTTCTGCTTTTGTTTGAGTCTTTTCTTCTTTTCCTTCAGTTACTTCTGCTGACTCTTCAACAATTGCTTCTGGAGTCTCAACAGGTTTCTCTGAACCTTTAGTTTTACCATCAATGATCCCTAAGGTTGCAATATCTTGAGGTTTGATTCGTACTTCTGATAATTTTCGTAATGCATCAAGTAAAGCTGAAATCATATTTAATTTAACTTTAGTTTGACCTTTACTTTTACTTCTAATATCTTGGATACCAGCCATTGCTAAGATTTTAGCACATTCTTTTTCTACACATAGGCCCGTACCTCTTGGGGCTGGCATAAGTGTAATTTCAACTGAACCACATTTTCCTGTAACTGCAAAAGGAATTGAGTTTGGATCACGTGCATCGGACTCCCAACTTCCACATCCTCTTCTAATTCTCATTAAATTCAATCTTGCTTTTCGTTTCGCTTTGTCTCTTGCAGGAACAGTTTCTTTACTCTTTCCACAAGCTACGCCAACGTAACCGTTTTTGTTTCCAACAACAGCACAAGTCATGAATTGGATCTTGTTACCTTCTCTGGTTTTCTTTTGAGTTTGTCTAAAGATTCTTCTTTGACCGCCACCAAATTTACCTTTTGCTTGTCCAATTAATAATAAGTCTTCTTCTAAGTCTGGAACTAACATATTAACAATCTCTGCTTCTTGGATTGGAGCACCCATATTGAAAATTGTATCAATATCTGCAATTTCTCCTGCCTTTACTTTTTTACCTAGTTCAGTTACAGGATTCCATAACTTTTCTGGCTCTGGTACTGCTTCAATGTCGTCCTTTCTTGATCGTCTTCTTGGTTCCATTTTATTGTAATAAAGATTCCTTAACTTTGTTAAAGGAAGCGATAATCTCCTCTGGTTTTACGTTATTTTTTAAATATTGTGCAAAGCGCTTTTCATAGATCTCTTTTTGGTCTTTTACTTTAACAGCATGATCTTGAATATTTTTTCCTGCAATCTTTTCCTCATCTGGGAAAATGTCATCATCACCATGAGGAATATTCATACCAGCATCTAATGCTCCTTTTAAGAAAGCATAGGTTTTTCCTCGCTTTTGCGGTGCTCCTAAGCCTGTATCTAAGATTCCTTCTTTTTGGCCTTTTGCAACCGCTGCTTTTCCAAATAGTACACCAGTGAGATATGCTGCAGGTTTGTTTTTTAAAGAGTAATTCCAACCGTGCTTCTTTAATGTTGTTGAGTCTACTCCCACCTGTACAAGATCTCCCTTTGGATCAAATGTAACAAGCTGTGCAATGATTTTAGTGTTTGTAAATCTAATTATAACACGAGGTTTACGTGAAACTAATAGAGATAATCTCTTTTTGTAACTAGTCTTTTGCTCACGTCTTCTTCTGTGCAAGATTGTTTTAGGTCTGTTTCGTGCCATCGTCTTATTCTTTGTTTTCTTTCTTTACTAAATTATGCTCTGTAATGTAGAGTTTAATGTGTCTTCTATTCCTAAAGTACCCACCACTACACTTTCTGTAAAGGTTTCTGTAATCGGTTGATTGTAATAATCCCTTTGTTTTTAATGTCTTAAGGAAGTCTCTTTGTGCTCTTATTTTTGCAATCCATTGTGACTTTCTGCTTACAACAGAGTATTTTGAACCTTTTTTAGTTCCTTTACCTTTTTGTCTTCCTTTCTTTTTTTGAGCAGCAATTTTACGTGCTCCTGCACGTGAGTGTTGGTTTTTTGTGCTTTTTACAACTTTTTTAACTGCAATTAAACCACGCATGTCTGAGCGTGTGATTGCTTTTTTGATGTCTTCAAGAGCATCAACTGCGAATTTAACTTTCTTAGGGGATACACCCATGATTTTTGCTGCCAGTTGTTTTTTGTTTTTCATTGTTAATTGTTATTTTTTGAGTGATTATTGTTTTTGTGTGATTACCTTTTCAGCAAGCTTTTGTTCTTCTTTTTGTTTTTCTTCCTTTTGAGCTGCGTTGTCTGTTGCATCTTTTTTCTCAACTTTTGCTTCAGCCTTTTTCTTCTCTTCTGCTTTTTTTGCATCAGCTTTTTGCTTTGCTTCTTTTTCAGACTTCTGTTTTGTTCTTGCTTGCTTTGTTTGTTTTCTTTGTGCAAATGCTTTTTCAATTACAGATGCTGCTTCTTTTTTATGATTTAAGATTGTTAATTTTTTTGATTCTGCTGATTGTAAGATTTCTAATCTTCTTTTATTTCCTACTTTTCCAGAAACAACAACTCCTTGTGTTGCTGCATCTAATTTTTCTAAGTCTGCAACTTTAGCCACCACAACTGGAACTAAACCAGAAGCATCTAACCCTCGTACGACTGCAGGAGCACCATAACCAGGAGTTGGCATTGCTTGTCTTCCCCTGTGCATTTGACGCACTTTAGATTGCTTTCCTCGCGGAAATCTCCATCTTTTCTTAACACGCGCAGAAAATTTTGATTCCTTAATTAAAAAATCTGGCTTTTTTGTGCTTGCGCGTTTTTTGAGTGCTTGTTTAATATCAGTCATTTTGTATCCCTATAATTATTAAATTGCTTTTCCCGCTTTTTCAACGATGTAACATCCATCTTGAAAGATTCTTTTGTCTCTTTTTGTAATTTTACAAAGAGCTTCAATTCGTGCTGCATTCTGAGCAGCTTTTTCTTTATCTGCACTTGTAATTACAATGTCTGTACCATTAACTTTAACATCTGCTCCTTCTATTAACTTTACTTTTCTTGGCACTGCTTCACCAAAGAAGTTTTTAATAGTCAATTCATTTCCAGATACTGTTACTGTCATCGGGAAATGTCCAGAGCAAATTTTTAATTTGTATACGTGAGGTTCTTGTACCCCTTGTACCATATTTTTGATATGAGCTTCAAAAGAGCCAATTACTGTTTTTTCTCTTTTTGTAGCCTTTATGGACTTAAGAACAATCTTATTACCTTCTACAGCAACAGAAACCTTTGGGTTTGCAAAGTACTTTGTTACTTCTCCTTTAGGCCCCTTAACAGTTAGGGAATGGCCTTGAAGTTGAGCTGTAACTCCTTCCTTAAGTTCTACTTCTCGCACGATATCGTCTTTCATTTTAATAACAGTACGCTAAAAGCTTCCCTCCCGTATTTTTTTCTTTTGCTGCATTATGTGTTAAAACTCCTAGTGGAGTTGAGACTAAGATAATTCCAAAATCTTTTGCTGGCAAGTATCGCTTCTCCCATTTTTCAAAGCCATTTGTTTTTGTGGAGAATCTTGGTTTAATTACACCACACTTGTTAATGTTACCAAGTAAGTTTACTTTTAGCGCGTTACCTTTTCCATCCTCTACCTCTTCAAACATACCAATAAAGTTGTGCTCATTCATTAGTTCAAGCACTTTCTTCATCATATTTGAAGCTGGCTTAACAACTACTTCACGCTTTCCTACACGTTCCGCGTTCAAGATTTTGGTTAAGGCTGCTGCCAATGGATCGTTTAACATTTTTGATTATTCCTCTCTAGCTGAATTTCTTGAATCCTAATTCTGTTGCCATATCTCTAAAGCATTGTCTGCAGAGATGTAAGCCATATTTGTTGATGTGGCCTCTCATTCTGCCACAATTTTTACATTTTCGTAGCGCTACACCACAGGAGCGATCTGCTGGCTTGTTAAATTTTTCTAACTTTGCCTTTTTTACAGGTTTGTGTCCCAATTGGGTCAACATTTTTTTCCAGTCGCTTGTTGTCATTATTGAACCTCCACTCCTAAGCCACGTACGAATTCAATTGCTTCTTCTTTAGTAATTTGATGTGATTTTCCAACCTTAGCAGGTTTTTGTGTTCTCTTTTTTACCCTATAGCCTGGTCTTTCTAAGGTCACTGCCGCTTCTAGTCCCATTATCTTTAATTCTGGGTCGTATTCAAGACCTTCGATATCAATATATTCTGGAATCCCAAAAGAGAAATTTCCTTGTTTGTCAAAGTTCTTAGCTTTTAGGATATTTTCTTTTGCTACAAGTAAACGTTTTAGTAATTTTTCTGTGTCTTTACGTACAGTTACCTTACATCCAATTGCAAGCCCAGGACGCAGTCCCCACGAAGGAATTCTTTTAGAGGTGAATGTTTTTACTGGCTTAACTGGCGCAAGCATTTGTAAAAGCTTCATCCCTTTTTTTAACATATCTTCGTTTTTACCCGCTCCTACATTTAGAGTGATTTGTGCAATCTTGATGTTGCAGTGTACGTTACTTGTTGTTTTTTCTGTCATTGTTGATTATGTCTTAAGATTATCTTTGTCTGATTGTAATTGTTGATTCTTTTTTACCAAGTACAAAAAGGTATTTTTTTGCGGTCTCAATGTCTTGTTTATCTCGAGTAAAGATTGCTTCAGTTCCTTTGATCTCTTTAAGAGTCCCATTTCCTCCTGCGTATTTTCCCCCAGTGAGGTGAACAAATACTCCTTTTGCAAGGCCAATAACTTCAGAAACTTTTGCTTCTGGTAATTGTAATACAATACTATCTCCTACATTTACGTCTTTATCATAAAGTAGAGTTCTTCCGTCGTGTAGACGTAATTGAATTTTTCCTTTTGCAACCTTTGTTTTTCCTTCAACCCTGCAAACCTTTGTTTTTGCTTCTTCTGCTGGAATTGTAACTGCAGTTAATTTTCCTTTACTGCTTAAGACAATTCTAAATTGCTGCTTTAATTCTGGAATTGAAATGATGTCAAATAAACCCACAATTAATCTGTGATCTTTTCTTCTCTTACCATCTACAAGCACTTCTTTATTGTTAAGAATCTTTTTTACCTCAGCTGTTGTTGATGCTACTTTTACCATGTCACGTAGGATCACACTTAAGGGCATTCCTTGTGCTAGAGAATGTGCACCGGGTTTAGGTCTTGTAATAAAGGTTCTGCTTAACCTGTCAATAACCCAAGTTCTTGGTGTTGCGATTCTTTTTAGATGATTTTTCATTGTGATTTTTCCTCAGTTACTTTTTTATCAGTAGGCTTAACATTCGGTTTTGCTGTAGCCTTCGTACCTTCTAAACGTTGTTTTCTTTTTTTATCAGATGTGTCTACTTCTGTAATCATGATATTTGATGCGTTAACTGCTAACGGAACTTTTGAGCCATCTTTTTTGATGGTTTCTACTCCTGCAACAAAGATTCTTTCTCTTTGCAGATCCACTCTTTCAACTTTTGCTTCTGTTTTTTTAAATTTCCCTCGCAATACTTTTACTTTATCTCCCTTACGTACTTGAATTGCTCTTGTCCCATATTTTTTACGTAGTTCTGGACTTAAGTGTGCATGCACAAGATTTTGCTTTACATGAAGAGGAGCGTTATATCTATACTTGCGCTGTTTACGTGGTTGAGTACTACTCTTCCAGGATGTTGAAAAGCTTGTCTTTGTCATTTCTAGATCACCATACTTGCTACTTTAGCTACTGCAGGCCACCGTTCTGCAACTTCTTTTGCAATTGGGCCTTTGAAAATGGTTCCCTTAGGGTTTCCTTTTTCATCTTTAAGCACAACTGCTGCATTATCTTCAAATTGGATTCTTGTTCCATCTGGACGTCTAAATTCTTTTTTCTGACGTACAATTACTGCTGGAACAACCGTTTTTCTCATCTCTAACTTACCTTTTTTAACAGAAGCCATAACCATGTCTCCAACACCTGCTGCAGGAATTCTTCCACGTACAGTCTTGTGTCCTTTTACGGAAACAATCTTAAGCAACTTAGCGCCTGAGTTATCACAAGTAGGTACAAAAGCCTGAACTGGGATTGCGCGAGTTACTTTGCCTTTTACTGCTTTCATTGTGTGTTCTCTCCAGCCTCATCAGCTTTTTGAGCTTTTTTGGATTTAGCTTCTTTTTTTACTGGTTCGTCTTCTTTAACTGCTTCATTGAGCAATAATTCTGAACCAAGCACGTCGATAATGATGTGATTTTTAGTTTTACTAATTGGCCTTGTTCTTGCCACTAGTACATTATCTCCTACTTTTGCATCAATGCAAGCAGGGTTATGAACTCTTAAACGTGATAATCTTACAGCAGTTCTTTCATACTTAGGAACTGGTACTGAACGCTTCCATTGGATTGTTGCAGAGCGGTTAATATCTTTTTTAACTACAACACCTTTAATAAACTCGCGTTTAACGTTAAGACTACCATGAAACGGGCATTTGCCGTCGGTACAGGTTTTCGCTGGTGCTTTTACACCAAAGATTTCTTTTGCCATTTTTGTTATCTTTGTTTGATTATTAGTTAATCGTTTTATTTTCCCTTTACTCGGTCTTCAGGTTTTTTACATAGACGAACTCCTTCAATAATCTCAGCATTTTTGCTAAGTTTAATAACAACATTATTTTTGAGCAATGTCTTAACACCTTGTTGTGTTTTAACAAGCAATGTTGCTTTTGTCTCGTCTATGATCTTTCCTTTAATACCTTTATGGCTAGGATTGGTGGAATCAACCACTTCAATTTCTTCCCCAATTAATTCATGAGGGTAGATCTTTGTCGCCATTGTAAAGGTCAACACCGAGAGCCTTACTCTCGATGCAAGCGAAGTTTATTGCACTTCAACTGTTTCTTCAGGGAAGCCAAGATTTACAAGCACAGGCTTGATTCTTGATTTGTGATCCCCTTGTAACTCAATTTGTCCTGCTTTGGCAGTGCCACCGCAAGCAAACTTGGATTTTAATTTTTTGAGGATATCATCAATGTTTACTTCTTTTTTAATTCCATTGACAATAGTATACTTCTTGCCGAATTTTCGTTTTTCTGTTTTGACCGTGATCTTTTGTTGTTCACGAGCAATTGTCTCACAGACACAAAGGTCTTCAGGTAAACCGCATTGATTACATACACCTACCATGAACGTCCTCCGTTCATGAAGGTGCCAAATAATGTTATTTTTTGAGCACCTACCATCTCTTAGTTACTAACCCCCTTTTCTGCAAGTAAGGTGTTTATTCGAGCAATGTTCTTTTTAGTCTGACGAACTTTGCCAGGACTTGCTGTGTTTGCTCCACTTGTTAATTGTGCATTTAGTTTTAACAATTCCTTTTTAAATTCTGCTAGTTTATCTTCTAATTCTTTTCTTGATAGCTCTCGGAATTGTTTTGTGATTTTCATTGTGTGTCCTCCTTATCTTCTGGAGACTCTAATACTTCTGCAATTTTTTCTGTAACCTTATCAGCAACTTCGGCAACTTTTTCCATTACAGATTCAGCTACAGGTTCTTCTTTTTTCTCTGTTTTTGCTTCAGTCTTTTCTTCTACTTTTGTTTCTGTCTTGGATTCTTTTGCTTTTTTAGTTGTTTTTTTTGAACTTGATTTTTTCTTAGTTTCCTTTGCCGGTTTTTCTTCAGTTACTTCTTCGACAATTTGAACTGGCTCATCTAAGATTTCCACGCTATCAGGAAGCACTAAGTCAGGAGGCATAATTGCCACTTTGATCCCTACAATTCCACTTTTTAGTAATGCGCTAGCTTGTGCTTTACGTACACCAGTAACAGCAATATCTCCGCATTTTTTTAAGTATCCTTGATAGAATCTCCAACTCTTTGCTCTTGCACCTGGAATTTTTCCTGAAATAACAAGTTCGATTCCGAGTGCACCGGAGTTGATAACGTTCTCCATAATCTTGTGTCCCACTCCTTTAAATCTCGCTGACCCAAAGCGCTCTAGTGAAGATGCAATCCTCTGAGCCACGATATTTGCGTCCAGGAAAATATCTTTAACTTCAACAATTTCAACTTGTGGATTTTCTAATCCAAAGTCTTTTTTGAGAGTTTTTGTTAATTCTTTAATATTAGATCCTTTAGCTCCAACAATTAAACTTGGTCTACTCGTATGAATGATTAGCTTTTCCCCTAAAGGAATTTTTTTTAATCTGATCTCAGAAATCCCTACACCTTTTAGCTTGCGTTCTACATGCTGTTTGATGTAAAATTCCTTTGTTTTTTGTGTGATGAATTGTCGTTCAATCATTGTGTTTTTTCCTCAGATACTGTTTCTTGTGATGTAGGTAATTCTGCTTTTTCTTCTTTGTTTTCTTCAGCTTTAGGCTCTTGTACTTTTGCTGGCTCTTCTTTTTTCTCTACAGCTGGGGCTTTTTTAACCTCAGTCTTTGGTGTTTCTTTAACTTCTGCCTTAGGTTCAGATTTTACTTCAGCTCTAGGAGCTGCTTTTTTCTGAGCTTGTGCACGTGATTTTTTTGCTTTAGGTTGAGATTCCGCAGCAACAACTTCAAGATGGGTTCTTTTTGTACCATATCTTTGTCTACCGCCTGTTGCTGGGATTGATGCCTTGTTTGCAAGGATCTTTATAATCTTTAAGTGAGATGTGTTTAAACCTTTTGCTTGAGCGTTAGACTCAACTGACTTAATCATTGCTAAAAACACCGCTGCTGCTTTTTTAGGGAACCTTCCTGAAGCCATCCCTGGTTTGTGTCCAACATCTCTGTTGAATTTTTTGAAAGGAACTGCTTTTTTAAGAGCAACTACATCTTCTAAAAATGACTTTGCAAAACCCACACTTTTGTATCTTAAGTAATTACTAATTTCAATACTATGTTTAGTAGAGATTGCACTACTTAGTACTTTAGCAGATGCTGTATGTGCTGTGGTGTTGTTTGTTTTCATTTTTAGGTTTATCTTGCGGATACCGCTTTACTTGATCGTGTTGCTCCAACTCCTGCTGAGCTGTGTGATACCATTTTTCGAGAGGAAGCAAATTCTCCAAGTCGTCTTCCAATCATTTCAAATGTAATTGTAATAGGAACAAACTCTTTTCCTGTGTATACTTTAATTGTCATTCCAATCATTTTAGGAAGGATAACCATGTTACGGCAATGGGTTTTGATGTTAGATGCACCAGCATCAATCTGTTTCATGAGTGCTTTTTGTGCGTCTGTAAAACCTCTTTTTAGAGACCTTCTTTGACGAGCGGGGATTAGTTGCATGAACTCAGCTAAGTCTAGTTGCTTAACTTCAGCTTCAGTTTTCCCTTGCCACATTAATTCTTTTGCCATTTTTGTTATCCTATTTGATTATTTGATGATTGTTAGTTTATTTTTTTCTTCCTGTTCTACGTGGTGCAATCTTACCAACTTTTCTTCCTGGAGGAGCATTTCTTGGAGATTGTGTAGGTCTTCCCTTAATGTGTGAACACTTACCACCAAATGGATGGTCCACTGCGTTCATAGAGATACCACATACTTTTGGATAAAGCTTGTTACGTACACGCATTTTCTTGTACCTTGTACCAGCTTTTAGGAATGGTTTATCTAATCTTCCAGATCCAGCTAAAACACCAATTGCTGCCCTACATCCTGCAAGGAATTTCTTTTCTCTTTTAGAAGGTAAGAGCACACGAACTTCCTTTTCATTCTTTGCTACAACCTTAGCAAAAGAACCAGATGTACGAACTAGTTTTCCGCCGTCTCCTGGACGTAATTCGATATTATGAATCAGAGTACCTTCAGGGATATCAGACAACGCAACAACATTTCCTTTTTCAATTGCTGCTTGCCCTCCAACACAAACAGCATCGCCTACTTTTACACCAACCGGAGCAAAGTGAAGAACTTTATCCCCAGTAGCATATGCAACTTCCATTAATGGAGCTGAGTGACCTGCACAATGAACTAAGTCTGTAACTACACCCACTGAATCTAAATCATAATGTTTAACTTGTCCTTTAAACCTATAACTAGGTGAAGTGTAGCGCTTGGTGCCACGTCCTCTTCGTTGTTGGATAATGCGTTTTCCCATTTTTTAGGTTTTATTTGATTGTAATTTTTGTTATTTTGTTTTTATCTAGATTAATCCAAGATCAGCACTAACATCAGATGCTAAGTGCTCTGGGCTTAATTTCACGAATGCCTTTTTCTCTCCTGAAAAGGAGTTTTGAATATTAACTTTTACCACTTTAACTTTGAATAAGGTTTCAACAGCTCGCTTCACGTCCCATTTGGTTGCTCTTGGATGAACTGCAAAAACGATTTTGTTATCAAATTCGATTTGACGAATCATTTTTTCTGTGGATAAAGGGTATTTTAAAATCTCATATGGATCGAATTCTAATTCAGCAGCTGGAGCTGGCGCAGTTTGGTTTGTAGCTTCAACGTTAGGTTGAGCTGGTGCTTTTTGCGCCTGTTCTTGTGCTGGTTGTTTTTCGTCTGCCATTTTTGATTTTATGATTGTTATGTGATTATGCAAATAATTTTTCTTTGTCTGCAACTTCAACAGCTTTTTCTGTCCATAATGTTGCTCTTCCTGCAAGTGCTCCTGGAGCAAGTACTTCTGCATTTAATGCTCTTGCCTCTACTACATCAACACCTGCAATGTTTTTTGCCGCTTTTACAATAGGAGCTTGCGCACTGCTTACCACAAATAGTGGGCCTTTTCTTCGCTTGTATTTCCTACCACGTAATTTTCCAATACCTGCACGAATCGTTTTTAGCATAGAACGTTTTAATTCATTGCCAAAACCTAACGCAGTTAATGCAGCTTCAACGTCTTTGGTTTTTGTTAATGCTTCAAAGGATGAATCTAAGACAAAAGGATATTCTGGAGGAATTAAGTGACCTCTTTTTGCAACAACATCTTTATTGAATGTAGCTGCAATTGCTGAACGAATAGCCTTTCTATTTTCTTTTCTGTTAATTTTTTGTTCCCAAATCTTTTCTGCTTTTGGCGCGTGTGCACGTCTTCCGCCCACTGTTTGTGGAGAAAATGCACCTACCCAAAACATTCTTGTCCCTCTTCGAGATAAGATTTTTCTGTTAACTCTACTGATCCCAAAGCCGTAACATCCTCTGTATTTTCTTCTTCTTTTGCTTAGAGTTGAGGAATGACGCATACCTGCCCTTGGATCTGCACCGTATGCTTGGCGTGCTGCACTTTGTAAGGAGAGAACAGCTCTTTTAATTAAGTCTGGCCTATACTGCTCACTAAATTGAGCCGGCATTTCTTTTTCGCCTTTTTGGTTCTTTTGTGCGTCGTAGATTGTTACTTTCATTTTTGATTATTAATTGTGATTTACGATTTGTTTTACTGGGAACGCTTGTTTAGGTGCTTTTGGATTTTTTCTAATTGCGTGCACTGCAACAATTGCTCTTTTTCTAGGTCCAACGATTGAGCCTTTGATTAACATGTAGTTGTTTTTTACAACACCGTATTTTGTAATTCCTTTTGCAGGTGTTACGTCTTTTCCATCTTCTCCTAAAGAGATGATTTGCTTATTATATTCTGTTCGTAAGTGGTAACCCATCTTTCCTGTTTGAGGTACGTTAAAGTCAACTCTTTTAGGTGTCCAAGCTCCTAAGTTTCCAATACCACGCTTAGTTTTCTCACCTTTGTGTTGTTTGATTGCAACACCATATCTTTTAACGGTTCCTGCAAATCCTTTTCCTTTAGTTACACCATGAACATCAACATAATTGCCTTGCTCAAATATATCGTTAACTGTGATTTCTTTTCCTAGATTCTCTTTTGCATATGCTAGTTTATCATCTTTAGAACCACCCAATGCTACTTCTAATAATTTAGGCCTTTTTGTTCCAATTCCAGTTAATTTAGGTTGTGAATATACAAGTAGACGTACATCATCAAATTCTTTGACATCATCTACAGATTTTTTAACATTTTTCGGTAATTGAATTTTAGAAGCAAGTTCTTTTGGTAATTTTGTATTGATAACAGAAGCAGTTTTGCGTAATCCTCGAGCAGTATTTTTGTAAAAGGAAATTCCCATAATACCCATTGGAGGACACTCAACAATTGTTGATGGAACCATGATTGTCTCGCCTTTTGTTAAGGACTTAGCACGGTTGTCTTCAACCATTAAGTGAGTCATACCTGCTTTGTAACAAATAAAACCAAGCGGTTTGGCATTGGAGCTGTCTGCCCAAGAGCGCACTCTAACTGTAGAATGTCTAGACCTTTTTCTAGGCCAGAACTGCATACTTCCTCTTCGTGGGTGTCTTGCTTTTGCCATATAACGTTTACAAACCTTATCAGCCAAAGATATGCGACATGCGTTTCAAAAGAAACTTAGTCCCATATGACCGTAAGGTTCTCCTATGATTATTTACTCTTGATTAAACAGCCTTTATCTGGATTTCATCGAGAATTGTTGTTTCCGATGATCACCTTTGCAGGCCTTTTCACAACACATATTTGCTTGATTGACTCAAAGACAGTATACATGATGCGCGTTTTTTGAGTGAATTCTCTGTCAAAAAAGCAGGTTGTTTATAAAGATATCGGTAAGATAACGCTAGATATAGGGTTATTGTAACTCATTTAGTATTTTTAGCACATCCTGAGCATGATCTTTTACTTTAACATTCTCCCAGACATGTGCAACTTTACCTTTTGGATCTATTATATATGTAGTACGTAGCACACCCATATATTCGCGCCCCATAAACTTCTTTTTGCCCCATACACCATATGCCTCGAGCATTTTCTTGCCAGGATCGCTGAGTAGAGGGATAGAGAGTTCCTTTTTTTCGATGAATTTACAATGGCTATCTGTTGAATCTGGACTTATTCCATAAACTTCACAACTCAATTGTTGAAAGTCTTTGTATAAAGTTGTAAAGTCTTGTGCTTCAATAGAACAACCCGGCGTATTGTCTTTAGGGTAGAAGTACAATACAACCCATTTCCCCTTTAGGTCTTTAAGAGAGACATCTTTGTTATCTTGATTTTGAAGTGTAAAAGCAGGAGCCTTTTCTTTTGTTTTAAGAACCATAAATTAATGCAAGATAAAGAGTATAAAAAGCTTTAGTGTATCCAAAGAATGGCAACATTAAGGGTGCAAACCACCACGAACTTTTTTTACAATAGATTCTATTCCCGACACATTTCTCACTGTAAAAGAGTCATGTCCAGAACCATGAAATCCAGCCTTGCACCAATTCTCTTTGCCACATTCCACACAATCTACTTTTTTGTAATGCTGTTCTTCATTTTCTCCCCACGCAGAAGACCATTTTTTAAGATCAATAGTCTTACGACAATAACTGCACTTTTCTAGAAATATCGAGGGTGGTTCATCATCCATATTTTTTCAAAAAAAGAATAGATAAGATGTTTATATAGATTATGATTTAGGTCATTAGGTTTAAAAGAAAGAAATTCTGTTTCACCTCATGGAAACCATTCTAAGCGAAAACAAAGAATTAGAGGCCTACAAAGCACTTGCAGGAATATTAAGAGAATTTGATAAGGAACTAATAAGATTGGGAGTTGGTTTTGAGCCAGACTATAGTATTAGTTTTCGATTTAACCCAAGAGAGCCAAAGAACAATTACTTTAGACTTTTAGGAAGCGAGTCCGTGAGTGCTGCTGCAAGTATAATTGGAGAAGATAGGTTAGAGAAATATGTTACAAGGGCATATGGCGCGCTGAATGGAAATGTAGAAGGTGAAGTCTGTGTACACAGAACTGATTTTTTCAAAACATATAAAGAATTTGTAAATGATTAAAATTTGAGTTGTCTTAGTAGTTTTTAGGAAAATGTTGTAACCCATTATCACATTTTGCACGAAACCTTTTAAAGAAACTTCTGTTTAACCAAGATATGACATTCATCTTTACTAATATCATTGGCAGTTTTGTTGTAGATGATAGTTTGAAAATTATCGACTCTATTGAGTTTAAAGACATTAAAGATTATTTGAATAATAAGGACAAAGTCCACGCTGAGCTTGCAAAAAAACATAAAGCACAAGAAATGCCTAAAGAAAGAATAATAGAAGTCTTGAGCTTGTTTAAAGAAGAAAAATATAGAAAAGAATTTTACACACGAAATCTCGCCTTAACAAAACAGGCAATTAAAAATTCAGTGCAAGAAGACCAGTTAATCACACAAACAATTGCCAATGTATCGGAGCTAGACAGAGTAAGCAATATTCTTTCTAAAAGATTGCGGGAATGGTATAGTTTGTATTTTCCAGAGTTAGTTGAAGAAGTTACAGATCAAGAAAAATTTGCAGAATTGATTGTTGGCAAAAGTAAAGAAGAACTAATCAAAGAGATGAAAGTACAAGATGGCATGGGAGCTGAGTTAAATGAATTAGATGTTGCAGAAATGTTAATGCTTGCAAAACAGATCACAGAAATTTTTGCATTACGAAAAAATCATGAACTATATTTAGAAAATATCATGCGTGAATATTGCCCTAACATTTTATCCTTAGCAGGAACGACAATTGGTGCAAAGTTATTAGAACTAGGAAAGGGACTAAAGCATATGGCGTTACTACCTGCTTCAACAGTACAATTATTAGGTGCAGAAAAAGCATTGTTTAGACATATTAAGACCGGCAGTAGAAGTCCAAAACATGGAATAATAATTAATCACCCAATAATCCAACATGCAAAAAAGAATGAAAAAGGTAAGGCTGCCCGTAATTTAGCAGATAAACTCTCTCTTTGTGCTAGATTAGACTATTTCAAGGGCGATTTTAAAGCAGAGGACTATAGGAAAGAGTTAGAAGAAAAATTTAATTGATTATTTTCACTTGCCATTATTTAATAAAACTTTGTCCAGTGTAAGAAGTTTTCTATGTTTAAAATTCCAACATTTCAAAAAGTGAATTATAAACCCACAACCCACTGGACAAGTCCTAACAAGGGTTATAAATAACGAATTATCAAAGAGTAAAGAAAAAGAAGTTAGGTCAAAACTCTAAACAAAAACTGTTTACTGAAGTAGAAAAAGTTTTTTGTGAGTTTTGCCGAATTTATCTTTTTCAGATTAACTCTAAGTTTTCTAAGCATGTAAAAATTGGAGGTATCAAAGATGAACAAAATAGATTTAATGGATTATGTTGACAATAGTTGGAAAATTATTCTAACAGATGATTTTAAAAGCAAGTTAAAAAGAAAGATTAGACAACAAAAGATTTCTGTTAAAAAAATTTCTGCATTGACTGGTAAATCAATTGATGGGATTTGGAAATTCCATCAGAATAAGTATAATGTCAATTTTACTTATCTAACAAAGCTTTGCAGAGAGTTAAAAATCAATAAAAATATTTTGCATACTAACATCAAAGGGATTTATGTTGGTGTTAAGAAGGCATCATTTTACACAAAGTCAATAACAGTTAACGGAGGGTTTGCAGCTTGGTGGGGGGCATGGATAGGAGAAGGAGATCATTCTCCAACACACGAGTCTGTAAGTTTGACTAATTATGAAATAAATTTAATTAAAATGCATATAAAGATGCTTCAGATATTTGAATTTCCCTTAGATAGAATATTAGTTGAGGTTATAACAAACAAGCAGGGAAACAAGGATTTGGTCAAACAACGATGGTCAGATATTCTTAATTTGCCTGTAGAACAAATTACCTCAGTTACTTTCATGGAAAAAGCTACTCAAGAAGGAGCAAGAGCCCAAGTCTGGTCTGCAGCTTTCCATAGAATTCTTCATAAAATTGATTATAAAGTAAAAGAAATGATTAAGGAAAGTGACGAAAACATAAAGTCAGAGTATATTAGAGGAATTTTTGCTGCAGAAGGGAGTGTCCGAAGAATGGAAATCAGACTTGGAATGAAAGATGAAAATGAAATTAATTTTATGAGAGGGATTTTGAAAGATCTCAAAATTGAAACTAAGATTCCCTATGCAAATAAGACTAACAGTTCATATGAGTTGTCAATATTGGGTTATGATAATATACATAATTTCATTAAGATTGATGGTTTCAAGTATCATAGCAAAAGAAAAGCCAAATTGGAAAGATTCTTCAGTTATTATGAGGATAAATTACCTTTACACGTAAGATTTGAAAGGATTCAAAGAACCATACAAGCTAGAGGGAAGTTAACTAATCATGAACTTTCAAGATGGATTAATACAAGCCCACGCAATGTAGCTCAAATAACAAGACAACTTGCGCAAAAAGGCTTACTTGTAGTGGATAGAAATGAGAAAGAATTAAGATATTCTCTTCCATAATTTTTAACCACTTATTTTATATATATGAACTAAAATTTCTCTATTTAAAGAATTGGAGAAAAAATTAGAATGAAAGAGAAATTTGAAGAGTTGTACAATTTTATGAAAAAGAATTTAGAACTCTCAGAGTGGGCTGGAAGTAAAGGCTTAGAAGAATGGACCTCTCAATTAGAAAACGAAATGGATGAGATGAAAGCAGAGTTAGAAAAAAAAGACATGCAAGAATTCAAAAAAGAACTAGGAGATGTTTTTTGGGACATGCTGCATTTAATTGGAACAGCTGAAAATCAAGGCATTGTGAATATGCATGAATTATTACATGAGATCCATGAAAAATTCAAAAGAAGAAAGCCATTTTTACTTGAAAATAAAAGTATGAAAGTTGATGAAGAGCTAAAGTGGTGGAAAGAAATTAAGCAACGAGAAAAGGAAGAAGACAATGCAAGAGATTGAAGTTAAGATTTTAGAGATTGATCCAGAACAGATTACACAAAAGTTAGAAGAATTAGGAGCAACTAAATCTTTTGAAGGTGAAATCCATGCAATGTTGTTTGACTATCCAGATGAAAGGTTAAAAAAGGTTGGCCAGGCTTTACGTGTGCGAAAGATAGGAAATAAAACAGAGTTCGCATTCAAAGGAAAAAATAAATCTGAAACATTAAAAGTAGAAGAAGAAATTGAAGTAAACACAACTAACTTTGCAGACACCAAATTGATCCTTGAAAAGGCAGGATTTGTTAAAACGTATGAACATCAAAAAAGAAGAATAACATACAAACTTGGTCAAATTAAATTCGACTTAGATTATCCTGCGCTTGAAAAAATTCCTCCACTTATGGAAATTGAAGCACCTAGCGAGAAAGAGGTAATAGAATATGTCCAAAAGTTAGGGTTTTCAATTGAACAAACATCCAACATGACTGCACGAGAATTAGAAAAACATTATTATCAAAATGGGAAATAAAATCACACCACATAAACTGTTTGAAATTTATCAAGACAAACGTAGAATTTACACTAAGAGTATTGTGCCAGGTAAAAGCCCTTTTCAAGAAAAGTTATTCAAACA
This sequence comes from uncultured Methanosarcinales archaeon, assembly GCA_964344285.1. Classification (GTDB taxonomy): domain Archaea; phylum Nanobdellota; class Nanobdellia; order Woesearchaeales; family GW2011-AR9; genus CAYFMM01. The sequence continues at coordinate 181,257 of CAYFMM010000003.1, forward strand.
AGAAGGTGAGGAGTTTAGAGAATTTGATCCAAGAAGAAGTAAGCTTGCTGCAATGATCATGAAAGGCTGCACCAACATTGGAATTAGAAAAGGTGATGTAATACTATACTTAGGAGTTTCTCATGGATATACAGCTTCTTTTGTCTCTGATATCATTGGAAAAGAAGGCATTTTATTTGGCGTTGATCCAGCTCCAAGAGTAGTGCGAGATTTAGTATTTTTAACTGAAGACAGACCAAATATTGTGCCATTATTAACTGATGCAAATCATCCCGATACATATGTTCAACGAGTTTTGCAAGCAGACATTGTCTTCCAAGATATTGCTCAGCGTAATCAGCTACAAATCTTTGTGAAGAACTGTGAATTATTTTTAAAAAAAGGCGGTTATGGACTTTTAGCAGTAAAAGCACGAAGTATTGACATTAAAAGAAAGCCCAAAGAATTATTTATTGAAATTAGAAAAGAGCTTGAAAAAAAGTATAAAGTTCTTGACTACAAAGTTCTTGACCCATTTGAAAAAGACCATTGCATGATAATTATTAAAAAGCAGTGAGTAAGAATCCTGTAAAATGACAATTGAAAGATTACTTGCTCCATTAGTTGCATTTACTGTGTATGCTTGTTCTCAAGAGAATGAAGTTACAGTTGAACCCATAGTAAACCTCCCACACAAAAAAACTGTTCAAAAGATTTATGATCGCTCCGAGTGGAATGCTTTTATTTCAATCTCTGAATGTAATCTAAAAGAAAGAACATTATTTACATCTTCTCCAATTGGGGTACAGGTAAGCAAAAAGATTGTTTATGATAACAAGGGAGAAGAAATCGGTCTTTGTAATTATAGTAGCGGGACTGTTTCTGAAATTTGCAGAGATTTAAGTGGAAGGTGTAAAGAGATATTTGTTTCAAAAGGAAACTTAGCACAAAGAGTTGCACCTGCAAGAAATGATTACGGGATAGGCTACGTCCGGAATAAGTTCCGGACTACGATGATTATTACTTTAATCATCCT
>CAYFMM010000004.1:0-174461 GCA_964344285.1 uncultured Methanosarcinales archaeon
AAGGATGATTAAAGTAATAATCATCGTAGTCCGGAACTTATTCCGGACGTAGCCCTATCTCCCCAAAATTTTATAAAGCAGATACTTTCTTCTAATTTCATGGCACAAAAGTCAGCAGAAGAGCTTGCAAAAAAACATAGAGAAATCTCTATTGCTGAATTTTTTGAAAAAAACAGACACTTGCTAGGCTTTGATAACCCTAGAAAATCACTTCTTACAACAGTGCGTGAAGCAGTAGACAACGCACTTGATGCTTGTGAAGAAGCACGTATTTTACCTGAAATTTTTGTAGAAATTATTCAACTAAGTGAAACAAGATTTAGAGTAATCATTGAAGATAACGGACCTGGGATTATTAAAAAACAAATTCCTAACATCTTTGCAAAATTATTATACGGTTCAAAATTCCATAAACTTTCAGCAACAAGAGGACAACAAGGGATTGGAATTAGTGCAGCGGTTTTATACGGACAACTCACAACAGGAAAGCCTGCAGCAATTATGTCTAAAACAGGTAAAAATAAACCAGCATACTCCTGTAAACTTAAAATTAACACATCAACCAACAAACCAGATGTAACACAAGAAGAAGAAAAAGAGTGGGCAGACAAAGATCACGGAACAAGAATTGAAATCGATATGGAAGGCGCATATATGAAAGGTCGTCAGTCTGTTGATGAATATCTCAAAGAAACAGCAATTGTAAACCCACACGCAATGATAATTTACACTAATCCTGAAGCAAATCAAATTATTTTTCCAAGAGCAGTTGAAGTCTTACCTCCAGAACCAAAAGAAATCAAACCTCACCCTTACGGTGTAGAACTTGGAAGGCTTATCAAAATGTTGGAATTAACAGATGCAAAAACACTCCAACAATTTTTGACAACCGAATTTGTACGTGTTGGAGCAGGAACTGCAAAAGACATTTGCGAGGCTGCAAGACTTCTTCCAAATACTAAGCCCAAAAAAGTCACACGTGACATGGCAGAGCAACTCCATTCAGGAATCAAAGTTACAAAAATTATTTCCCCTCCAACTGATTGTATTTCTCCTATTGGTGAAGAACAACTCGAAAAAGGCTTACGAAAAGAAATCAACGCAGAGTTTTATGCTGCAACAAGTAGGCCAGCAAAAGTATATCGAGGAAATCCCTTTATTATTGAAGTTGCAGTTGCATATGGTGGAGAGCAAGAAGCAGACAAAGCAATTAGAATTATGCGTTTTGCAAATAGGGTTCCACTTCTTTATCAACAAGGAGCGTGTGCAACAACAAACAGTATCCAAAATACAACTTGGAGATCTTACGGACTACAACAAAGTAGAAGCTCAATTCCGGTTGGCCCTTGTAGTGTACTTGTGCATATGACGTCCGTTTGGGTACCATTTACTTCAGAGAGTAAAGAAGCACTTGCACATTATCCTGAAATAATTAAAGAGATTAAATTTGCTCTACAAGACTGTGGACGTAAACTTGCAAGTTATGTTAACAAGAAAAAAAGAATCGGCGATGAAGCTAAAAAACGAAGTTATATTGAAAAATACATTCCTCACGTTGCAGAGGCTCTTAAAGAAATCTTAAATTTTGATGAGATTGATAAAAAGAAAGTTGAAGATAATTTAGGAGAGATTTTAGAGCATACAAGAGGAGAACTCGAAGAAGTAGGCGTAAATAATCCAGAATATGATCCAGAACTTGCAAAGATTGGTAAAGAAGAAAAGCCAAAACCAGCAAAAAAGGAAGCTGAATCAAAAGACACTCAAAAAGTAAAAAAAGAAGAAGAAAATGAAGAGGAGTCTGACAGGGAAGAATCACAAACAACATTAATCTAAATTAAAAATGGCAAAAAAAGAAAACGCAGTTGTAGAAAAAATCAAGTATTTAGCACAAGACGTGTATAAAAACATCAAGCTAATTAAACAACCGCAACTCGAAATGCCAATTCGTTCATTAAGTAACGTTTCATATGATGAAAAAGAAGGATTTTTCAAATTACTTAACAAAGTAAAAACAAGAACACTTACTGCATCAACCATTAAAACATTCGCACAAACGCTTAGAATGATGGGTCTATCTAAAGACTTAATTCAAGATAATGACATTGCAACAAAAAGAGAGGCCTACTACGTAAGTAAAAACTGGGGTGATGCTAGATTTAAAGAACAACCCGAATCAGACTCTGTAATGGATGATATCGAAGCAACAATGGGCGTAAACCGTGAGCAAATTGGGTTTATTCCAGAGGAAAAAGGCGGTGCAGTTGCAGGTGAGCTTACAGTTATCGACAAAGACGACGATGGTAAAAAATTAGAAATTGATTGTACCAAATTTGGTTCAGGTGCATACTCCGTTCCAAGTTCCGTTGAGCATCTTACATTTAAAACAAAAGCAAAATTTGTCTTAGCAATTGAAACATCAGGTATGTTTGAACGTCTAAATAAACACAAGTATTGGAAAAAATCAAATTGTATTTTAGTTGCAATGGGTGGAGTTCCAACAAGAGCTTGTAGAAGATTTATTAGAAAACTTGCAGATGAGCAAAAATTAGATGTATTCGTATTTACAGACGGTGACCCTTATGGATTTGGCTCTATTTACAGAACACTAAAAGTAGGAAGTGGAAATGCCGCTCACATCAATGAGTTCTTTTGTGTTCCCCAAGCAAAATTTATCGGAGTAACTCCAGATGACATTGAAGAATATGATCTACCCACACATCCTTTAAAAGATGTAGACATCAAGAAAATTAAAGACTTAATTAAAAACGATCCGTTCATTATTCATCACAAACCATGGCAAAAATCATTGCAAAAGATGGCAAAGATGAAGGTAAGGGTAGAGCAGCAGGCATTTGCAAAGCATGGACTAAACTTCGTAATGGATGAGTATCTTCCAAAGAAAATGAAAGAGCCCAAAAGTTGGTTACCTTAATAACATTCTTGAAATAAATCTCCAATACTTAAATTTTGGTTCTTTGTCTCTTATGTTTTCTACAAGCCGTTTTCTACATAAAGCTTTTTTTTAATAGAAAATGCTATGAAACTAAAAATCCTATTACTCTTGCTTTTTACAAGTATATTACTCATTTCATGTTCTACTGGCGATGCCATTAGATCCAATGTAGCAAACACCCCCTCTGCAATCTCTTCAAATGTATTGGCGTGAATTTTTTTATCACACGCCCCACCTAGCTGTAAACAAGTCATTAATTTCATAGTTTAGGTGTTATCTCCTTTCAATATAAATATTTATGTCATTAACCTTATATAGGTTTTTTCTAAAGAGATATAGGGTTTTAAAATGGATGGGACAATTACATTAGTAACACCTGAAAGACAAAGCGAGATTAACGCGCATAATTATGCGGATTCTTTGCAAGATCTTAATAATATGCTCGCTCCAGGAACGCCAGTAATGTTTCAAAGACATAATGAACATGGTTCTAGAAAATTACTCTTACTTTCGGGAGGGGGATTAAGTCAGGATGGTACCTTTGATGTTCAAAAAGGGAAAAGAAACTATGTGTATGCTAGTATAAATGAAGACGATTCTGATGTCTATAAGATTTCAAGATTAAATGATGGGAAATTGGCGCACTATCGCTTAGAAGTGCCTCATAGTCGGAGGGGTGAAGATGAAAGCGATCATTCTTTTTCACCTGAAGATCCTGGGGCTGTAGCTTCTTTTCATGAGGTTGTAATGGGGAACAAAGTTATTAGGGAGTTTCCTGATGTTATAAACGCGTTACAATTCGCAGGAGATGCAGTTCATTTTAAATTAGATCAATTTTATTCTAGGCCTCTTTATCTAACTTTTGAAAAAGGCGATGCAGAGGCTAACTGGCAAAGAGAAAAGCGGGCTCACAACGATGCTTGTCTGGGTGCAGTTCTTAATCTAATGAGGGAAGCTGTGGAAATTGATATCCGTAAAAAAGATGCCGCTGCAACATCTTATGCGCAGGTTAGTACTGAAACGTATGGTCCAATTAGTGCAACTCAATTAGATCTCTACAAAGATCAGGGTGAGGAGTTTAGTGGCTGTGGTTTACCGGTAGATCTTAAAGATTATCTTTTGCAGGTAAGTACAAAAAAAAAATTAGCTTTTGTAAAAGTTGGTAAGGGAGATGGTTTTGGAGAAACATATGTCCTTCCAGCAGAAGATGAATTAAATGAATTGGTGGGATTTGCATTTTCAGATGATTTTGTGAAGAAATTTTACCCTCTGGCGTTTAGGGATTAAATAGATTACATATATAAACTCTAAAAATATTCTAATCAGTGATGGGTGCAAAAAAACCATTTCCAAAAACAATCTCTTTTAAGAAATTACTTGGACCAAGTTTTATTATTCTTGCACTAGGGCTAGGATCAGGAGAAGTAATTTTATGGCCATTTCTTGTTGCAACATATGGCCTGGGTATCGCATTGGGAGCTCTTTTAGGAATTACATTTCAGTATTTTATGAACATGGAAATTGAGCGCTCATTAGACCCAAATAATGATGGGGATTTAGTTGATGCAGTAGATGTTATCTCTTTAAGCATAGGTGGGGAAGCTGGCCCGTACTCACCAATGTCGATTGCTACAAATAGAGCAATGCAAGACGTGTTGCAGCACAAGTTCTTGCAAATAGACCATATGATTTTGAAGGCAAGGAAGCACATGTAAAAGGTCAAGATCCTTGGACTGCTACTGTTGAAACATTAGTAGAATAAGTGAGAAATAAGAAAATTAATTTTTAGTCTCTAATTTCTTTTTTTATTTTCTCTTTCTATTTTATCCAAAGCTTCTTTTTCCATAAACTTTAAAACTTCTTTTCTAACTATAGCACTATGAAAAAAACAATACTATTTTTTGGACTTTTAGCACTAACAGCACTTTTAGCAGTTAGCTGTACAAACACAAACGGAGATGATACTATGAATAAAGTAGCAGTAATGAACACAAATATGGGTACAATTAAAATTGAATTATTTACAGAATCAATGCCCATTACAACAGGAAACTTCATCAAATTGGCAGAAGAAGGGTTTTATGACGGCGTAAAATTCCACCGTGTTATTGGCCCAGCAAAAGCACCTCCAAAAGGCTTTATGATTCAAGGAGGAGACCCACTAACAAAGGATGATAGTAAAGAAGCAATGTGGGGAACTGGCGGCCCTGGATACGAAATCAAAGATGAATTTACACCAACAAACAGCAATGATGCAGGAACAATCTCCATGGCCAATGCAGGACCAAATACTGGTGGCAGTCAATTTTTTATCAATCTTGGAAACAACAATTTCTTAGATGACAAACATCCAGTCTTTGGAAACGTAGTTGAAGGAATGGACGTTGTAGAAAAGATTGGAAAAGTAAAAACCAATATGCGTGACGTACCACGTGATCCGGTTGTAATTGAGAGTATTAAGATTGAATGAAGTTTTTCTTTTAATTTTTATTTTTTTATTCCAATTATCATTTCCTTATACGAACTCAACTCGTTAGAAACAGGATGTTCTTGTAATCCTCTTCCTATAAACCCACTATCGCTAATTACAACTCCTCCTACAGCAAGCTTATCAAACACTCTTTTTTCATATGTAAAATCTTGCTCTTTCATAATCCTAAACTTTCGCTCAAAGTAAACATCAAACTCAAATAGATCTAACTCAGAAATAATATTTTTACAATGAAACTTTAATTCACATAACACATCTTTCCAGTAAAATTTAATCCCATTTCCAATATCTTCAAACGAAACACCAATGTCGTTTAATAACGTCTTAATTAAACCCAAACTATCATCAACATCTACGAACTGCAACGTAGCATTCTTTAATTGTGGGAACAATTTTTCAACAAAAAGTAGTGGATAAAACACATCTGCTCCACATCCAGCGTATAATAAATTAATCTTGGTAGAATTAGACAATTTCTCTAGATTTTTTAAATGTTCTTTATCTTCACTATACACCCTTGAATATAATGCCTTTTCATCAATCTTACTCTTAATTAGACCCTTAGCACTAATATCGGTATCCTCAACAAACATCAAGAATTCTTCCATATTTACCTGCAAGAGCAGAAATATTTAAAAGTTATCTACTGTTTTGCAAGTCATAAGGGCCTGTAGCCTAGCCTGGATAGGGCGACAGAACAATCTTGTTCCGCCAGAGCCTTCTAAGCTGTAGACCGTGGGTTCGAATCCCTCCAGGCCCGCTCTTTTTTCTTTTAAACTCTAAATAAAATTTAATGAAATAATTCTTCAAATACATTTTTAAAAAAGCTACAAGTTTTGTTATAAATGAATCAAAATGCATTTAGACAGCTTAGAAGAGAAGTACAAGGTGCAACTTCAAAAGATGAAGTAGCAAGAATCTTAAACGAGCATTACTCTATTGTTGCAAACGGAGTAAACGAGAGTATGCGCAGTGCACTCAAACCATTTGGTAGTACAGAAAACCAAGGAATTATTGCGTCTGCAATGCAAGATTTAGAAATCTTTGTGGGACTTGGTTATAGGTTAGAAAAATTACTTGAAAAACCTCAAAACCACGTTGAAAGTCCACTCACTCCAGATAAATTAGCATCTCAATATGGGAGATTAGATAACATTGGTGCAGCACTTGATTCTGTTTCTCGTGCTCTGCCTTTTGCCGCTGGAACCTTAGCGTATGTACACGAATTTTGGACAAGTCATGCAAAATTGATTGGAATGAGTGGTTCTGATGATCCTTTAGTTGGAAGGTTTAACCATGTTGGTCATCGACTAAAAACCAAAAAAGAACTTGCTGAAGTCACAGCAGCCTACGTTGCAGGAATAGCTAATAATTGTAAAGATGTAACAACTGCAAGATTTGAAGAAGCAAAACTCACGCTTACAGATATTATGTTGCAACCTTGGGACCCTTTACTAGACTCTACGCCTAATCGAAGAAAATTAGGTGGACTATTTACATTTCCTTCTCCACAATATTCCTCTGATTTAATCATTACAATATCTCCAAAACCAGATGTCTATGAAAAGATTGAGCAATTAGAGGGAGAATCTAACGCATTAAGTCGAATAAAAGAAAAGACACAAGCTTTATATTCTGGCGTGGCTGAAGCGCTAACTCATGCGTACCTTGCTTTAGGAGGATTTGGGCCATTTACAGGACAAAAACAGCAACGAACCCCTGCTTTTTATTCTGGAAGTTTAGCTGGGACGCAAAGCGAGGGAAAGAGCCATTTTCTAACAAGAGATGAAATTTCTGATTATCTCTCAGATTTAGCACTTCTCTACGATAAAGTCTTGGAGCAAAAGAAAGGAAACTTTTTATCTCCTAATTTAAGAACTTACAAGAGTTTAGCACTAGATATAACATCCCCAATTTTACAGGAAAAAGCTTAAAAAGAATATTCACTTTTGACACATTATGGCAATCGACGAAATTGTACAACCTAAAGAACAAATGGACATTCGTGAACCAGGACAATTACAAATCCCTGGACTGGCAGATAATCCTTTGAGTGATTCATATTTAGAAAGTGAGGTTGGAGCCCCTCAGTACCTTCGGGACGTGGACGCAGATTCCAACTTGCCTCAACCAGCCTACCAAACTGATAAACAATACGTTTAGTTTTCTTTTCTTACCTTCATTCTAATTCAACCACTTACCCACTGGTCAACTTCAGCCAATGCTTATTAATTAGTTGTTGAATCACCCATTTGAGTGAGAATGATTACACCAACTATAATTAATAACTCTTCACTGGCAAGAATTGTAGCCGATATCACTGGGGATGGTAATCTACAAATCCAAGGTTGGCGCTACATTACTTCCTTCACTTCAAAACATATAGAAGAAATTCATGCAGTCAATCAAAGATTTAAAAGTGCTTTTGCCGTTGAAGGAAAAATCTATGTTGATGATAGGGTCTCAGTAAAATCACCTCGTTCTGGAAGAAGGTATCGATTATGTATCATCTCGAAACCTGTAGCTCTTTTCCTTAAAGAGATTGGAACTCCGGTTGGAAATAAGACGAATATTGCTTTCTCAATCCCATCTTGGATTATAGAAAGTAATTCTAACACAAAAAGTGCATATCTTAGGGGTCTTTTTGACAATGAAGGGAGCATCTTCTGTAGAAACAATGGTAGATGGCAAATGGGCTTCAGAATGGTAAAGAACCAAAATTTGCTTGAAGAAGGTAAAGATTATCTTAACCAAATTCGTACTTTACTTTCTGAATTTGGGGTAAAATCGTCTCCTGTAAGGGGTGCTCCTTTGAATATCAGAAAAGATGGCACTCAAAGTTTTGAACTGGTATTTAACATAGAAAAATCCTCATTCAGAAACTTTTTAAAGCATATAGGTTTTGATCATCCTGAGAAGCGTGAAAAGTTACTTCTCGCTACAAGTGCGTTCGTGGCTAAGCGGCTAAAGCGGTCCCCTGCAGAGGGACAAATCGAGGGTTCGAGTCCCTCCGGGCGCTCCATTTATTTTTACTACAATGACTAAACCTGTAACTGTAAATCTTGAACAATGCAAAGAACTTGCTACAAGGTTAAAACCATTATCTATTAGAAAAGATCATTTAAACAGACCTTATATTGCATTAAATGTAGATCTTGAAACAAGATTACGAGCATATATTTACTCCGTTGCAATTTGTCATCAAACACACACTCTTATCAACAAAATAAAAAATATCAAGGGATGGGAAGTTTTAGAAGATGTTTTTACTAAACTTGCACTACAAAATTCTCCTTTACTCAAAGCAGGATACTTAGCACAAAAATCAATTCCAGAAATTATTACAGAAATTAAACCACTTTTTGCTCCAGATAATAATCCGAAAAATTGTAATTTAGATAGGTTAGAAGAACGAGCACAATTCCTCAAAGAAATTGATGAAATCACACAAAAAGAATTTACCGGAGAATTAACAACACTCCTAAAAAAAAGTAACCAGCTTATTAGTAATGGTATTGGTTTATATGAATTATTAGAAAAATATCCTTGTTATAAAGATCCTCTGCGTAAAAAAAGTGGTGTATTAATTAAATTTCTTGTGGAAGCAAATCTCTGGAAGTTTACAGATCCAGAAAATTGGGTTCCTATAATGGATTACCATATGCAACGTGTCCTTTTACGTACTGGCGCAATTAAAGTAAACAATGAAAAATTAGCAACTGCTCTAAAAACAAAACAGCCTCTAACTTCAGACAAAGAAGTAAGGGAGACATCTGTTGATGCAATCAATATCATCACTCAAGAAACAGGGATTAGTCCTCTTGAAATTCAAGATTACTTTTGGACACTTGGCAGAAGTTGTTGTAAAGAAAAAATGCTTTGTGTAGACAAAACGTGCAATAAGAACCCTTGTTCATTTGAAAAGATTGTAAACCTTCCCAACCACACTAATTGTATCTTTGCTGGTGTTTGCAAAGGAAGCAAAGATGCTGAGTACAGAAAATTCTGGCAACCAATAGTTGACACACATTTTTACTAAATCTCTTTTAAAATGGCTCCAATTCCCCTCTCAGGTTGTATTGTGCTTAACGAAGATAAAACAGCAATGCTAGTTTTACGAAGAACCAAGAAGCAATGGTATGAAATTCCTGGCGGAAAAATTGAGCCTGGAGAAACACAAGAAAAAGCAGCTCAACGAGAATTCTTAGAAGAAGCTGGATGCGAGGTAACAATAATTAAAAAACTTGGTTTTTGTCAATTTGAAAATGAGTATGCCACATTTCACGCAAATTGGTTTCTTGCAAAAATTCAAGAATTACAAAATCCTGTTGTAAATGAGCCAGATAAATTTGATCAAATAATCTTCATTCCTTTCACCAAATTAGAAAATTATGATCTTTCTCCAAATATAACTCTCTTTTTAGAAGAATACAAAAAAGGAAAAATTACATTTTAGTTTTACTCTGCACAGTTGTCTTCTCAAAGCTTTTCTTAATCTTTTGCATCATTTTCTTTCTTAATACAGGATGTGCAAAAACAAATACAACTCCTCCACCAATCACAATGAGCAACACCCACCATAAAGAAAACATCTTTTCTTCTTTTTGATCTTGCATTTCCCTAACAGGATCTTTTTCTACAACTTCTGGCAAAATTTCTTCTTTAGCATCTGGTCCTTTGATTTCTTCCTCTTGAGTTGAGGTTTCTTGTGTAGTTGAAGAACTACTACTACTTTCTCTACTAGAACCTCCTGAAGAACCTGTAGCAGAATTACCAGCGTTATTGTTATTCCCTTGCGTTTCTACAACCGGGCATGCATTTACACAAACACCTCCACAATCAACACCTGCTTCGTTTTGATTTTCAACCCCATCTATGCAGTTAGCATTATTAATCGCATTTGCTTGCTCTTGAACTATTGCAAGAGGCAAAGCACCTTGGTAAAACTTAACTTCATCTAAAGAAACATTTCCCTCTCCGCTAACAGCTCCAATGTAAATTGGCTGTTCTCCTTGAATCATACGTAAGGAAGTTCTTGTAGCAACACACTCTTGACCATCAATATAAATATCTCCTATTCCTCTTCCAGGAATAAATACAATTGCAGCATGGTGCCAAGAATTGTCCAGCAATTCTCCTTGGGGTAAAGAGCACCCAATACTTATGCTTGGCTTATTGAGAGGGTCAACAAGAAGGGAAATAAAATCATTACCGCTATTTCCAAGATCAACTCTCCAAACATCAAGATCTCCTGAATTAATAATCTCAATCCGATCAGTTTCTTTTGCCTTAAACCAAAAAGAAACTGAAAAACCTTGTCCAAAATTAAGGTGACTATCTGTCTGTGTACCAAAAACATTTCCTTGACTAAATTCAAAAGCAGACCCAACTACTCCATCAATAACAACTCCTTGATCTCTTAATACTCTTAATGGCATATCGTAAGAAGAACTATCGTCTCTATCTGCTTCTTCAATAAAATGTCCTGCTAATTTATATCCTTCTTGTAAAAGAACTGCTCCTTCGCTTTGTCTTGCAGTTTCCAAATATAGTTCTTCTTTTACTTGATCTTGATTGTAAGTTTCTTCAAATAACAAAAATTCATCAATATCTCCTTGAAAGCTTCCACCATGTGCAGTTCCAAAATAAATCCATTCCCCTCTTGCAAGATTTGCAACTGTTGTTTGTGCAGTATGTCCTGCTTCTTTTTTGCCATTTAGGTAAAAATTAAACTCATCTTCTTCTCTTGTAATCACTACATTATACCATCTATTTGTCTCCAAGGTTGATGGTGTAATTCCAGGGGTATATCTATAATCTCCATCAGCATAATATTCTAGATGGTCATCAACTCTTTTGACTAACAAAAACGGAAACGTATCTTGTGGGGAGTTTGCAACTGCCCATTGAAAGATTCCTTCTTCTCCTTGGGTTTCACTAAATCTGACCCAAAATGAGATGGTCATATTCTCATACTTTGTTGCATTTAAGCTTCTTGCAATATATGTTTCTTCAACTTCCAAAGAACCAATAGTTGGGCCAACCCCGCCTCTTGAGTCTAGGAAAGGAAAACCTCCAATTACAGCTGCATTAAGTCCATTTCCAGATGCATCAAATACTTTACTTTCTGGCTCTTCATTTAACGGATAATAAATCAACGGGACATAGCCTGGCGTTAGATCACACGCATCACCTTCAAGATCTCCATCACTATCTTCTTGCCCGGGATTAAATATAGTCTGACAATTATCTGTTATATCTCCAATTCCATCTCCATCATCATCGTTTAAATTGATAGTTGGACCGCCAATAATCTGTGCTGATGCAAACGTTGTTAGGACTACCAGTAAAACAAGTAAAAGTAAAACACCTCTTTTCATACAATTAATATATCCTCTAATTTTATATATCTTTTGTAGTAATTAAAAAGAAAAAGATTAAGAATAAAGCCGTAAATAGAGCACTATGCCAAAAAAAGGAGTCTCCTCACTTGAACTTGCAGCATTAATTCAAGAAATGCAGATATTAGTAAAAGGTAAAGTGTCTCAAATCTATCAACAAGATAAAAAAGAGATGCTCTTACAACTTCACGCAGTAGGTAAAGGAAAACAATTGCTCAAAGTAATCCCTGGAAAATTACTCTGTTTTACACATGAAAAACATCCACCAACACGTCCAACTGGATTTTGTATGCAACTGCGTAAATACCTTGCAAATGCATCTATTAAGCAGATTTATCAGCAACAAGCAGAACGAATTGTAGTGTTTGAGTTGGAAAAAAAAGAAACCTATTACATTATCATTGAACTATTTTCTAAAGGAAATATTATCTTTACAGATTCAAAATGGAATATTATTGGAAACTTAGAAAACCAAACATGGAAAGACAGGGTAATTAAGCCTAAAATTAAATACGAGTTTCCTAGTCCAGGGGTAAATTGGAAAGAGATTACAGAAAAAAAATTATCTGAAATTCTAAAAAGTAGTGAAAAAAAGAACCTTGCAACATCTCTTGCAACAGAACTCAACTTAGGGGGCCTTTACGCAGAAGAAGTATGTGCCTTAGCAGAAGTTGATAAACGAATTCTTCCATCAGAACTAAAACCTGCTGAAGTAAAAAAGATCTTACAACAGATTAAATCAATTATTACAAAAATCAAAACTCCTAAGGGTTTTATCTACGAAAATGAAATCACTCCTTTTGAGCTTAGCTCCATTTCAAAACAAGAAATAAAGCAAACAACAGACACATACAGTGAGTCAATTAATACAATCAACCCTTTTGAAAAAGCATCTCCTTATGATAAAAAAATAGCTGCCCTTCAAAAAACAATTGCACAACAACAAGAAGCAATTGAAAAACAAGAAAAAAATATTGGTAAAAATACACAAAAAGGCGAAAAAATCTACGAACATTATGCTCCTTTACAAAAATTACTAGATGCTGTTAGCGAATTAAAACAATCTAACACATGGCAAGAGATTTCAAAATCACTTAAGAAAGAAAAAAAGATTAAAAGTGTCAATTTAAAAGAAAAAAAAGTAGTAATTGAATTAAAATAGATTATGATAAATTTTATATATCTTTATTTTTTTTAGAACTCATGAAAAAATTACTTTTCTCTTTACTCTTACTGGTTTTACTTTTTCTTGTAGCCTGTAGTCCAGACGCACAAGAATCACAACAACAAGTAGAACAATTACCTCTGGCACAACCGCAACAGGAACGTATTATTCTAACATGCCCTGAGAATTATATCATGGTTGGAGAAGAGTGTTGCCTAGATGAAAATCGTAATAATGTCTGTGATGATGAAGAAGTTGTTAATACACCAGAGCCAGAAGTACAAGATTTACCTGATGTAGAAGAAGAAGCTGAAGAAGAGCAAGAAGAAGTTGAAGCAATAGAGCAAGATAATAACAACGAACCAGCTGAAATGGTAGTAGCATTCCCAACTTCTAAAGGGATCTCTGATCCTTATGCAGTTGTTGCACAACCTGAATTAGACTTTCAACCAGTAAATAAAAAATTTACAGACCCTGCATTTGGAACTACACTCAGAAGACTTGCAGATGCTCCTTCTGGAAGTAAAGAGCGCCATGAATACTCTCAACTCCAGGCATTTAACAAGGATAGTTCTCTAGTCCTATTATTTCAAGGGGAACAACCTGTTATTAGAGATACTAACACCCTAAAAGAAGTGTTTCGTGTAGATTTTGAAAATAATGCTCTTAGATGGAACCCTGCAAATAAGGATGAATTAATTTATTTTGATAGCAATGATGTAGGTAGCGGTAATGTGCAAGTAGTCTTACAAAAAACAAATGTCAAAACAGGAGTTCAAGAGGACATTTACACTTTTCCAGATCAATATGTTCGAATTTCCCCTGCAATCTCTTGGGAAGAAATGTCACATGATGGGAAATGGATCACTGCATACTTATACAAACAAAATGAAGAATTAGATTTTGTTGCACTAAATGTAGAGACAAAAAAATTAGGAGCAATACTTGATAGACAAAAACTCTTGCAACGTTGCGACTCAATTGAAGGAGGTCCAAATTGGGTAGCACCATCTCCTTCTGGAAAGTATATGGTCATTCAATGGAATCGCGATGGGAACACGCCGTGTAGTGGAGTTGAAGCCTACGATATTCAAACTGGATCTTACAAAGGCCATGTAGCAAGTCATAGACAACATAGCGATATGGGCTTTGATGAAAATGGCAATGAAGTATACGTTACAAGTTATTATGGAAATAGTAACTTTCTTACTACAACTAAATTCCCTGGAAAGCAAAACTTTGATGTTGATGCAGGATATGATAAAATAATTGTTGATCATGGATGGTTCCATTTTGGTCACATTTCGTGTCAAGGTCCAGCTGGGGTTTGTGTAGTTAGTGGGGACTACGATCAAGGTGGCTTTGCAGGAGATGATGCATTTAGTGGAGAAATCTATCTCGTTTACACCTCAGGGCAAGCTCAAGATAATGAACAAAACGACAATGCCCTTGTTCAAAGGTTAGCACATCATAGGTCTACAACATGTGACTATTACCATCAGGCACAACCAAGCATTTCTCGCGATGGGAAGTATGTAATCTTTGCTTCAGACTGGGGTGATTGTAATCAAGGGTCTGATAGTTATATTGTCGAGCTAGAACAATAGAGTAATTTTATATACTTCTTCTTTTTTATAATTTTATGAAAACTACATTTTTATCTTTACTATTTGTGCTGGCTTTATCATTGTTTTTATTTACTGCTTGTGAAGAAGTTGAGAACACTTCTTTAGAAGAACCAACAGTAGATCAAGCTGTAAATCAAAAATCTCAATATTCTTGTCCCAAAAATTATATCTTAGATGGAACAAACTGTTGTTTAGATGAGAATAGTAATTCTATTTGTGATGATGCAGAGGTTGAAGAAGTAGGTAAACTGGATGATGCTAAAGCTACTCAACCTGCAAAGATTGTGAGCAAAGAAGTGGAAGAAAAGGTTGAAGAAACATTAAGCGAAGAAAAAGAGAATGAAGAAGTAGAAAACTTAGACGCAGTATTATGGGAAGGTCCTCTTCCAGATCAAACGTATTGTGGTAACCATGAAATAGACCCTTATGAAAAATGTGATCCTTCAATTCAAGGACAAGAGGATTGCCGAGATGATTGTTTAGGATATGGGAAAGTAATCTTTGCAGATGAAAAAAGTACTACTTCCACGACAAAATCTACAAAAAGACCAACTTCTAGTTTCACACCAACAAGACAAAATAAAGGAACATGTGATCTTTCTAGTTTTGGTCTAACTGGAAAAACGTATTATTATTGTGACTGTCAAGCGGGATCAGATAGTGATTGTAAGGTAGGAAATGATGCTAACGAAGGCACGAACACAGACCCAAGCAATCCTGCAAAAAGTGCAAGTCTTGCATATGATAGATTTAATCAACTTCAAGCAGGAGAAAGTGTTGCTTTTTGTAAAGGTGGTTCCTTTGATGTTGGAACAAAATTCTTGTATAATTACAACTGTCAAACAGATCAGCGTTGTGGAATGCTTGACTACACTCCAACTTGGGCAAGTGGAGATGAAAGTCGACCGATCATAACTGCAGACCCAGAAAATGCTCTTAGTTTTTTAGAACCAGGAGATTCCTATGAAGACGGAGGTTATGTGGTTGCAAATATTAACTTTCAAGGAGTAGATAATCCCAACACTTTTGGATTATTTGTCTACAACGATGTGGACGATATTCACTTATGTGGTCTTAGGCTTGAAAACTTTGCTCTTGCAACAGCAGTAGGAGCTTCAAATCCAAAAGCAGCAGATAGTGCCGGAGATGGAGTTTCAAGTGGAATTGAGCTATATAATTCAGAAATTGTAAATAATGCTGAAAATGGATGGTTGGGTGCTTGTAATGGGTGTGTTATAGAAAATAATTTCTTTGACAATAATGGATTTAGAGCAACTGCTGGAGGGCCACTTAGTCACTCAATCTATGTAAGTGCAAGTTCAATAGATATGCAAGTAAGAGGCAATGAGATCTATCGAAGTGTTCACAAAGATGGGCTTGGATGTCAAGGAACAGTGATTGTAGTTCACGGTCAACACGATGGACTTGTAATTGAAAACAATAAACTTGTTGAGGAGCAAGGAACTGCGTTTAATGGTTGTTGGGGAATTGGAATTACAAAAGCATATAGTAGCCCAGAATTTTTCAGAAATGTAAAAATTCGTAATAACCAAATCGAGTATGTTGGTAATGCTCCTATTGCAGCACCAGAATGTGAAAATTGTGTAATTGAAAACAATAATATAAAACATAATACTCAATTTGCAGGATAATTTCAACACAAATTTTTACTTTTTTAAAATATATTTTCGAGGATACATAATATTTATATACTGTATATACTCGGTGAAAATTATGTACAAAAGAGGGATGTTGTTAGTGTTTTTAATTCTAGTTGTCTCTCTATTTCTTACCGGCTGCTTTACTAATTTTTTTGATAGGGCTGAAGAAATTCCAGAACCAGAACTCAATGAATCTTCTGAGCCCTACCTCGGTATTCGTTGCCTACAAGGCTATATCCCAACGACTACTTCTTGTTGTCGTGATACAAATGAAAATGAAATTTGTGATGAAGATGAACAAGCAATCCAAAGAGCGCAACCAATAACTGAAGTAACTCAAGAAGAGACTCCTGCAACTCCAACTCCGATAATTAGTAGTGGCGGTGGTGGCGGCGGAGGTGGTGGCAGTAGTAGTTCTTCAAGTAGTTCAAGTGAATCAGAGGAGTCAAGTGAACCGGAAGTTGTAGCTGTTACTGAGTTTCCTTGGAATTATACTCAAGTACAATGGACTACATTTACTCCTAGTAGTGATACACGAATTGTTTACCTTAGTAACTCAACTGGAAATGATAGTAATGATTGTCTTTCTCCAAGTACTCCTTGTAAGACAGTTGCTAAAGGAGTAGGCTTACTTCGAGACACATTCCCAGATTGGCTTCTTTTCAAACGTGGAGATAATTGGACAAGACCACTAAGCTCAGATTGGAACCTTTCGGGACGCTCTAATGCAGAAAAAATGATCTTAGGTTCTTACGGTAATCACTCAAATCGCCCTTTATTTAATACTGGGGGCAGCGTTGGCTTTTCTCTTACGTGGACTAATGGAAAAAATGGTCAAACACAAGCTCCTCGTAATTTAGCAATTGTAGGACTTGATATCTTTGCTCATACATTTGATCACCTTTCTCGTTATCCCAATGGTAGTGTTGCAACAAACTTATCTGAATTAGGAGCTAATTTAGGTACAAATGCTCAAGAAATTCAAGGAATAATTATTTCCACTGGGTCAGCAAATATTCTTATTGAAGACACAAGAGTACGTAATTTTGGAGCAGGGATGGTTATTCAAGCCCAAAGCAGTAGTAATGTAGAAAATGTAACACTGCGAAGAAATGTTGTAATTGACAACTATGCAGACAGAGCAAATTCTCAAGGATTATACTTAGCCTCAATCACAAATTTAACCCTTGAAGAAAACATCATTGATTATAATGGGTGGCACGAAAACGTAAGCAACTGGACCGTTTTTGATCATAATGCTTATATTGCGTATGGTTCTGACAACGCAACTGTTCGAGGAAATATCGTTGCAAGAGGTGATGGGCTGCAAGTAAGAGACGGTGGTCTAGTTGAAAATAACGTCTTTATTAGGACTGCAATTGCATTAAGTGTTGGAGTATATCAACCAAATGACGGTGGGAAAAATAAAAGTGGAACTATCACACACAATGTTTTCTTGGAAGGAACAGGATATGACGGCTTAGTTAGGGGCTTTGGAATAGATGTAGCAAATATTGGTCCAGCAGGACTTGAAATTGAACGAAACATCTTTGCCAATAATCTTCAAAATGGTCAAGCTTTTCAGCTCCCAAGCTATAACGATGCAGGAAATGGTGTAATTAATTTATCTTTTCACGACAATATTATCTATAACTGGAGTGGGTCAATTAGTTTTTATGAAGAATTAGACTATAGTCAATACTCTTACAAGGATATTAGGTTTGAAAATAATACTATGCAAAAGTCTATTCTTACAGCAGATCAATCCTTTATTTATTTGGCAAAAAGATCTGGATCTTCCTACATTAATCTGAGTGCATACACTTTCAAAAATAATACTTACTCCTCAGATATCGTTCAAAACGGTCCGTTTAGAATTAATGGCACGTACTTCAATTTAACGGAGTGGAATAATACTATTGGAGCTCCCAAAACTACTATTGCAAACACAACCTATACTGCTCCAAACAGAACTGTAAGAACATACTCTATTAGTCTAGGGCATAGTGGGGATCTTGTTGAATTCATGAATCTTCTCAGAAATATGTCTAAAGGAACAGGAATAAACCAAACACAAAACGACAGCACGTGGAACATAAGTTATACTGCGGATACTATTAATGATTACTTTAGAGAAGGCTTTGATTGGAATACAACTGGGGATTGAATTTGGTGTGTCTTACAGAATCTTCTAATTTTTTTCTCATTTCTTTTCAAGCACACAAAATATTAAAACTTTTCTTCTTCACAAGATCTCTATGATTCAAAATACCTTTCTTTTCTTAAAGCGTATTAGTACAAAAAAAGAACAAAGTCTTTGGAAACAAACAATTAAGGACTGGCAATGTTTTCTTACAACAAAAGAAATCAAAGGAATCTCTCAAGAAAAAAAGTTTCAATACAATAGAATTATCCAACAAGCGCAACTTGCTCTACAAGAAGAGCGCTACGTTTTTTTCAAGCAAAATCTTCCAACAACTGCAATGTGGAGGCTTTATCCAGAGTTAAAAGACGACACTTGCTTTTTAGATATTGAGATCGATGGAGGTGGAAAAATCATTGTTGTTGGAATCTCAAATTATTACACTAAAACAAATTTCTTTGTGCGTAATGTTAATTTAACAAAATATGCAATAGAACAAGAGTTAGAACAATATAGCGCAATTATTACTTTTAACGGAGGTGCATTTGATATACCTAAATTAGAAAAGATTGGTGTTAATTTTAGCAAACATATTCACATTGACTTAAAACCACTTTGCATTAACCTAGGCTTAAAAGGAGGACTAAAATCTGTTGAACAAAAGCTCAATCTCAAACGACCACCTCATCTCCAAGGCAATCCTGTAAGTTTGTGGAAAGCTCTTCACGCATCTGGAGACAAAGAATATTTAGAACTTCTTTTAGACTATAATAAAGAAGATATTGAAAACCTAAAATTGATTATGGAACACGTCTATAAACAGCTCTCAAAAGAACTAAAACAAAGAATAACAAACAAAAATATATAAACCAGTTAAACAAACTAAAATTATGCCTGCTAATTCAACTAAACAGACTGTAACTCCTTGGGAAGTAAAAGGAAATATTGATTATGGTAAACTAATCAAAGAATTTGGCGTATCTAAAATAGATGAAACACTCCTAAAAAGAATTGAAAAGCAAGCTAGCACACTTCACCATTTTCTACGAAGAAATATCTTCTTTGCACATCGTGACCTTAAATTTATCTTAGACGAATACGAAAAAGGCAATAAATTTTATCTTTACACTGGAAGAGCTCCTTCAGGACATACTCACATTGGGCATTTAGTTCCCTGGTTATTTACAAAATGGTTGCAAGATACATTTGACGTAGAACTTTATTTTCAATTTCCTGATGAAGAAAAGTTTCTCTTTAAAGATAAGCTCTCTTGGCAAGAAGGCCAACAATACCTAGAAGAAAATATGCTTGATGTTATTGCACTGGGATTTGACCCTAAAAAAACCCACTTTATTATTGACTCAAAACATGCAGATATCATGTACCCTGAAGCATGTAAAGTAGCAAAAAAAATCACATTTTCAACAGTAAAATCAGCCTTTGGACTAAAAAATGAAAGTAACCTTGGACAGATTTTTTACACAGCAATGCAAGCAGTACCTGCCTTTCTTCCAAGTGTGTTAAAGAAAAAGAAAATCCCTTGTTTAATTCCTCATGCAATTGATCAAGATCCACACTTTAGGGTTACTCGTGATGTCATTACAAAACTTGGATATTACAAACCAGCATCTATTCAATGTCGCTTCCTTCCGGGTCTTGCAGGAATGCAAAGTGATGGCAAGATGTCAGCATCAGTTTCAAGTACTGCAATTTACACTACTGATGATGCTAAAACTGTAAAAAAGAAAATTAACAAATACGCATTTTCAGGTGGTCAACCAACAGTAGAAGAGCATCGCACAAAAGGAGGCAACCCGGAAATTGATGTGTCCTATCAGTGGCTTACCTTCTTTGAAGAAGACGATGCAAAACTACAACAGATCTATCACGATTACAAATCAGGTAAACTTCTTAGTGGAGAACTAAAAGCAATATTAATTGAAAAACTAAACCAATTTTTAGCAGAACATCAAAAAAGAAGAGCAAAAGCAAAAAGTAAAATCCCTCAGTTTATGCTTAAAGTGTAATCTAGACTAGGCTTGTATAAAATTCTAATAATCTTTGATGGTCCTAATAATAACCTTTAAATACAATTCTTTCTTACTAAGTTAAAAAGAGGTGAATAGTAATGGCCAAAAAAGCTAGAACTACAAAATCTAAATCAACTACTTCACGTAAAAAAACAATTAAACGTGCAAAAACAACAACTAAAAAAGCACGTTCTGTAAGAAAATCTTCTCCAAAAACAAAAGAAATTATAGGACAAAAACCTGAAACAAAATACAGATGGGAAGCTGCTCCTTTGAAAGGAAGTTTTATGGTTATTGCTATTCTTGGATTTATTGCAAGTTTACAAATAGTCTATCCTGTTAGTAAAGGGTTTGGTTTTGCATCAATGCTTGTCTTTGCTATGATGTTTATTGCTTCTTTAATCAGCATGACAAAAGCTCCGGTGATAAAAGAATGAGTGTACAGTGGAAATTTCCAAAGCAAGAATTTTTTATGATGAAAGTAGAGGTAGCAACGCTTGTTTTAATGGGCTTTATAGTGTTTCTCTTTACTTTACTTAACATTGGTAGTGTGGTTTTTGGCGTAATCTTTACTGCTTTGTTTATCTCAATTTATGTTGTTGTTGCTTATTTTGTGCAACTCTTTAGAAAAATAGAAGAACACTATCACTTAACTCCTTTGCATCTTACAATCAAAAGGAAAAGGGGAAGCAAAGTAAAAGAAGTTAAAGTTGCAGTAAAAGATATTCATCACCACAAACTTGACAGAATGTTTTTAGGGGGCTATGTTCTTACCAAAGACAAAAAAAAGCACGTCTTGTTTTTCAACTCAGAGCAGGAACTTGAACAATTTGAAACACTTGTAAAAAAACACGTACACAAAAAACCTAGCAAGGGTAGACCTAAAGCTAAAAAATCTTCTAAAAAACAAAAACCAGTTAGAAAAAGAACAAAAAAACGTTAATGCTTAAACGTCTTATCAAACTTTTCTTTTGCTTTACTTTCTTTCCAAAACACAAGATGGCTTGCTCGTTTTTCAAATAAGGCAACTCCAAGTGCAGTCTGATTTTCTTCAGAATTAATGCCGTTTTTAATTGCTAAACTTCTTGCATCTTGCAAACACTCATCCATTAACTGAAAATTCTCTTTTCTGCACAGCTCTTCTACTACTCTTTCTTCTTCTTCTGTGAGCACAATCTCTTCCCACGTAGGGTAGGAACTATTTGGGTTTTGTTTTGGAAATGTCTTGGAAAATGCCATACTTTTACTAGTAATCATTGTAATTTAAATTAATTATGCATTAATTTATATAACTGCACCATTTACCAAATATATGCCCTCATTTTGGAAACATGTTAATGCTGTACTCAAAGAAGCAGACATTATTATCGAAGTACTGGATGCTAGATCAATCGAAGAAACTCGTAATGTAGAAATCGAACGTAAAGTCAAAAAAGTGGGCAAGAAGCTCTTATTTGTGGCAAATAAATGTGATTTAGTAAACATTAAAGAACTTCAAACAAAAATTAAACACCTCAAACCAGTTGTCTTTATCTCAAGTCACGATCACCTTGGCACAACAATACTCAAAAAGAAAATCCTTGAACTTTCTAGGGGTGAAGGGGTGACTGTAGGCATTGTAGGATATCCTAATGTTGGAAAATCATCTTTAATTAATGCACTTGCAGGAAAGGGCAAAGCAAGAACTTCTTCTGAAAGTGGCTTTACAAAAGGTTTACAAAAAATTCGAGTAGATAGAAGAATTCTTCTTCTTGACACACCTGGGGTATTTCCTGAAAAGGAAAAAGACATTGTTAAGCACGGCAAGACAGGTGCCGTTGATTATTCTAAATTAAAAGACCCTGAGGTTGCAGCGCTTCATCTATTACAAGAAAAACAAGAATTACTCTCTAAACATTATAATTTAACTCAAAAAGACCCTGATGAAATGCTTGAAGAATTAGCACAAAAATTCAACAAACTTCGAAAAGGTGGTTATTCTGACTTAGAAGCAACAGCTAGATTTTTACTCAAAGAATGGCAAACAGGAAAAATTGTTGAAAACCCAACTCCAATTAAAGAGATTGATGAAGAAAAACCAATGTTTAGGGTAAGATCAAGACTAAACCCTAAAAAAAGAAGTCAAAAAACTAATTCTACTACCCCAAAAGCAAAACCTCTAAATACTTCAAAAAACTCGAAAAAAGCAAGACATAAAAAACCAGTCTTCAAACGATAATTAAAATGCAAATAATTAACCCAACACAAGCACGTGAATTAATACAAAAAAATTCTGATGACTCTAATTTTGTTATTCTTGATGTGAGAACACCAGATGAGTTTTTACTAGAACATCTTCCTAATGCAAGAAACATTAACCTTTTTGACCAAGACTTCCCAGAAAAAATTCGTATATTAAACAAAGACAAAACTTACCTTGTTCATTGTAGAAGTGGCGGGAGAAGCACAACTGCAGTAAAAATGATGGAAGAACTAGGGTTTCTTGATGTGTATAATGTCAAGGGATATTTGTTTGAATAACTATAAGAAAGTTATTTATACTCTACCCTTTTATATAAGGTATGTGGGTTGCAAAACTAACAATTAAGCATGATTGTCTTATCGGCAATAAATGTGAAAAATACAAAGTATCGACAATTTCTGTGCCATTTAACCTCTACATAGAAGGAGACACAACATATTCTCCTGAATTTCACACATTATGGGGAGAAAAGCAAAATATTACAAAATTTATCAATGCTGTTAAACGAGACAAACAATTACAAAATGTAGAAGTTGATGGAAACAAAGTATTTCTTGTCGAGGTCACTAAAAAACGTATCCCTGTTACAATTCGGGGCTATCAAAAACAAAAAATAATCTGGACAAAACCAATTCACATCAATATTAAAGGCGAGGAACATTGGGAAATTGCATCTTGGGATAAGCAATATATTATGAATTTCATTAAAGAAACAAAACAAGTTTCTAAATATGTGATTTTAGAATCAATTAAAGAAGGAAATTTAAAAGACATTTATTATACGCGCTTACTGCCAAATTTATCTGAAAAACAAAAAGCAGCAATAACTCTTGCTTTTGAGCAAGGATATTACGATTGGCCACGCAAAACAGACTTACATGTTCTTGCACAAAAAATGAAACTTTCTGTACCAACCTTTAGAGAACATCTCAAAAAAGCAGAGAAGAAAATTTTGCCTGATTTAATACAACAGCTCTAAAGTACCTCTTATGTGTGCCCTTATATGTAAGGGTAAAATCATTAGTATGAGCCTTTTCTAAACTAATTCTAGGTGAGTTCTAGGTGTGGATTAAAATATGAAATGGCAGGTTCACAACGATATAAAATATTTGAAAAACCAAGACTGGCTTATAGGAAAGGGTCTGAATGTTTTGGAGATAACCACACGGGTGTAAAATTAATTCATGAATCAAATCTTAAAAATTATGAGGGGAGTTTTGAAGATGATGTAAAAATTAGAACATTTAGTTCAATAAGTGATTTTTTAGATTCTGTGCCTTATCTTTTTACTCCAGGCAAAACATTCGAAAAATATGGAAAGATAGCAAAAGAATTAGAAGGTAAAGACGCAAAAGGTTCTTTGTGGCCTTCGTATGAACAAGTGTTGGATGCTGCAAAATACATCGCAAGAAAGAGATTTGAAAATAATGAAACTCGAAACCGCGCAAGACTTGTTGGCATAGATGAATTCATTCCCGACATGTCTGAAATAGTTCATGAATTATTTACTAAAAGAAATATTGCAGATGCCGTAGATTTTTCAGTACCAAACTCATTACTATATCAATTTACACGTACTGGCAAAATATTTTATAGAGAAGGGTCTTTAGAAGAGTTAACTGCAAAAGCGTTAGAGCAAGAAAATCTAACAAAAATATGCAGACACGATGACGCTTATACTTGTAGGATGCAGGATTTGCAAGAAGAAGGGTATAGAACTCCAACATTTACTGAACTATTTGACTTAATCAATAAAGAAGTTGATAATATTTATTCACAAAGAAGTATCGATGAAGAGTTACAAGGTAACGATCCTTTCACGCATCTTTTGCACCGTTATAACCGTCGGCTTTGGCTTGCCGATACTTTTACTATGCAACCAGACGGTCATGCATGGCTAACATTAGATTCGCTGTTAATGAGAAACCTCACTGTAGAAGATAAAAATAAAGGAAGGTACGCATTACTTGAAGGAAACCCCGAGTTGGGAACATGGGGTTATGTCTTTAAAGAAGAAGAATTAAATTTGGAAGCACATAAAGGAGATTCCTCATTAAAAGATGGACAAAGATTACATTTAACTCCACAAGACTTACAAGACATACATGGTAAAGGGCTTGTAAAGAGAAAAGGTAAGTGGGAACCTGAAAATAGCGTAGTTGAAAAAGTATATGGCTTTCTAGGTAGGGGAAGAGACTTACACAAACTTGGACAAGCAGTAGAGGAGACAACAGCAAAGTTTCGAGATATAGAAAAAGGTGTTAAACATGGGCTTAAAAAAGAATCTGATGGTTTTAAACCACGTAGGGTCAATGATCATTGTATGCTTTTTGGAGTTCCTGTATACACAAGAATGAACGATTATATAGTTCATCCGCTGATATTACACCCTAGGGGGTTGTTTTCTATTACATCACAAAGAAGAGAAATGGAGTGGGCGGCATCAAATTTCACTAGGCTTGTTGGTATCAAATCACAATAACTTTATATACCCTCAAAAGATAGTCTTCTAAAATCAAATCGAGGTGAATTATCATGGGATATTGTGAAAACTTTTGTAGTAAATATGGGGAAGCATTATATGTTATCTTCAGAGTTCTAGTGGGACTAATGTTCTTTATGCATGGCTGGCAAAAAATCTTTGTTAACGGTGCAGCTCTAAGTAGTTTAATGGGAGTAGCAGGAATTGTTGAGATCCTAGTTGGTCTAGGCGTACTTGTTGGATTCTTTACAAGACTAGCAGCATTTGGTGGAGCAATTACAATGGTTGTTGGTTACTTCATGATGCATGCAAAAGGCGGTCTTAGCCCTCTTGCAAACGGTGGAGAACTAGCTGTAATGTACTTTGTTGCATTCTTAGTATTAATGCAATTTGGTGCACGAAAATGGAGCTTAGAAAGACAACTTTTGAAAAAAGAAATGTTCTAAGTTTTTTCTTTAATTTTTTTCTTTCTTTATCTTACTTTTACTTGATCTCATGACTCTCTTTTCTCATATTTAGAACCAAAAACTCCAAGCAATCTATCTGCAGTCTTTGCACCAACTCCCTCAAGCTTAAGCATTTCTTCTCGACTCGCATTGACAATATTTTTAATAGAACCAAAATACAATAACAAGTTCCTTGCACTTTGCACACCCAGTCCAGGAAAAGCAGAAACAATAAACTCTTGTTGCTCTCGCATGCTATGTGGTTTTTTCTCGTGTAAAGAATAATCTCTGCTCTTATCTTGCTCACGCTTTGCCATGACAGCAAGAAGTGATGCAGTGTCCTTTGGATTTTTTGTATATAAAATTGGCACTCCAAAATCAAGTACAATTGATGCCAACATCCCACGAATCGCATTTGCATGCACCTTACGCAGACTATAAATGTCTTCTTCGCCTTCAATAATTAAAACACTCTTTTGAAAATACTTTTTAAGATCTCGAACTTGATCAAGCAATCTTCCATCAATAATCGATGCAACAAAATCAGGAACTTTTTTAAGCTCAACAGCAACTTTTCCAGAAACCAAATAATCTGCTGTTTGTAGTTGTTCTGTTTTAACTGAAGCTCCTAAGTCAATTAATTCTTTGACAATTCGATTTCCCTTTTCCCGATGATCTGCTACAATTGCTACAACTTGGTCTTTTGGTATAAACTGAGTTAACGTTTTATTCTGTGCCTTTTGTTTTGTTTCATACAAAGAAAAACTATTTCTGATCGTTTCAAGATTTCGATACATTCTTTTTTCTTTATGGTGAGAACTCCAACGATATCCTTCATCTCTTGTTCCAGTAGTCACTAAAATTGTAACTTCTCCTTCTTCAAGTCTTCCAGTCCTTCCACGTCGTTGAATTGAGCGAATCGCACTCGGAACAGGTTCATAAAAAATAACTTTGTCTACTTTGGGAATATCAAGTCCCTCTTCAGCAACACTTGTTGCAATCAGCACATTAAACTCATTATTTCTAAATCTATCTAAAATCTCTTTTTGTTGTTTTTGTGAAAATCCTTTTCCATTCTTTTTTGCCTGTCCAAAAAAGATATGGTTTGAAACTTCTTTAGCATCAAGGTGCTTTGTAATTTGCTCAGCTGAATCTCTAAATTGAGTAAACACAATAATCTTAGCTTTAGTGTCTCTTTGTAACTCCTGGGATACAAGATCAAACAATACACCTATTTTTGGGTGCTGCACTCCTTTAGAGACTAAATCATCAGTATAATATATTGCAGATTTAAAATTTGCATCAAGCATTAGATTTTTTACAGCTTTTACTTTTGATGTTAATGCTTCTTGTTGTAACTTTTGAAAATATTGTTGCAGAGGATTAATTCCTTGAGTTTCAAGCAACTCAAGGGCATGATCAACCTTCATTGCCTCAGCAATTAGTGAAATACTCTTCATCACTTCAAAATCCCGAACACCTGAAGAAAGAGTTCTTTGTAATTCTCCTTGCATCCCCAGTAATGCTGTTTTATTGGCTTCTGTATCTTTGCAATATCCGTACTGCTTAGCTTCTAATAATTTGCTTCTTCTACTATCCTTTAGGACTTTTTGAATTTTTTTAAACTCCTCTGGAAAAGGAATTTGGTGCCACACCTTTTTTACTTTTTGAATATATGGTTTTACATCTGCATCCTGCTCTGTTCTTACTTCCACTTTTTCAATATGTAAATTAGCACACACCTCTTTGATTTTCTCTAAATCAGAACCAGGAGACGCAGTTAATGCTAAAATTCGTGAAAACGAAGATGCTTTTTCATATTGTTGTGCTACCCACACATACGCATACTCACCAGTAGCATGGTGTGCCTCATCAAAAATAAGTAATGAAGTTTCTTTTAGATTAACTCTCTTATTAATCACATCATTTTCCATGCCTTGCGGAGTACTAATAACAACGGTTGCCTCTTTCCACAATTCTGCTCTTTTCTCGGGCTTAATACTTCCAGTAAAAAGCACGATTTTCTCTTTATCCACTTCTAAATGTTTTCTAAACGTCTCTACATGCTGTTCACATAAGGGCTTAGTCGGAGCAAGCATTAAAATCTTAGATTTAGGATACTGTTGTAGTCTTTGTGCAGCAAGTAAAAATGCAAGAGCCGTCTTTCCAAGACCTGTTGGCAAAACAACTAACGTATTTCTTGCAGCAGCACTACCAAGAATTGTTTGCTGATACAACCTTGGACTAAAGTCTTTAATCATCTTTATGCCTCAACTTCTTTTTTTCTTTTAAGCTCATTGTACACTTCCTCTGTGTGTTAAAAATTGGGATAACAATTCAAAATCACGAAATTGTTCATAACTTTCTCTTAAAACTGCATCTTGAGGTAAGTTTCTTTCAACAAATATTCCCTTACTACAATGGGTACATTTTGTTGGTCTTCTAATGTAAATAGAACTCTTTAATTTGTCTGAATATTGTCTAACATGTAACTCCAATTGACAATTTAAACATTTGAATTCAAACCATGGACTAACTTCTCGGAGATACCCAATCTTTTGAAGATATCTTATTTTAGGTGTAGCAAGAACCATACTTTCTCACAGAATCACTTCTTTATAAACAATCTGTATACTTGACCAGTGGGTTTGTGATAGCAAACCCCCAGAAATGTTCTATTTCTCGTGGGTATATGGCTTTCAAAACCAAGTATTCAAACAACTATTTTCTTTACAACCTTTTTTGCTGCATTTTTGCCGGTCGTAATTAACTTTTGAGTATGGGAAAAGTTAGTCAAAGCAATATTTAATGGTTTTGAAGGGCTAATAACAACAACCTTTCTGTCACCACATAACTCAATTGCTTTGCGTAAAAGTTGATACTGCAAAAGGTGGTTAAGATGGACTGAAAGAGAAAACAAGTTTCTATGATAGTCCTCTGGCTGACCTCGATAATCAGGAGTTACAATAATTATTTGAGAACAACCAAGAGCAATAGCATGGTCTGTTGTCATGTAGTTACTAAATCCTCCGTCAGTAAATTCTTCTTTCCCAATTTTAAACGGAGGATACAATGGAGTTAGAGCTGTGCTAGCTAAAATTGCTTTTGAAATTCGTCCTCGAGAAAATAACTTCTCTTTGCCATTCTTTAAGTATGTTGCATTGATATACAAAGGAATGTTACAATCAGAAAACTCTTTTGTTCCAAATAATTTTTTAATAAAATTTTGTAAGTTTTTTCGCGAATAAATAGAGCGTGCTCTTCTAAATTTGAATAAAATTGAACGGTTAAGGGGAAAAAAGTGGTTTTTTTTAATGCTCTTCCAATGTTTGATAATCTCCTCAATTGACATACCTGTTGCAACTGCTGCTGCATTAATTGAACCAACGCTTGTACCGATTAAGACATCTGGCTCAATTTTTTCTAGGATGACTTGTAATGCTCCTACTTCAAATGCACCAAGAGAACCTCCTCCTGCAAGAATTAATGCTGTTTTGTAGCGAGACTTTTTAGCATTTTTCATAAAAAAGATAACTTTTCTAAGTTTAAAAATTTTTTCTAGATTTTTCTCTTAAGAAAAACTAATTTTTTATTATTTTTTAATTCTTCTAAATTTTATATTGAAATTATAGTCAGGTCTAGGGGCCTGCTCTTTCCAATGTAAATCTTTTGGGGCAATATTTTCTGATGTCGAACCTAGTTTGAGATAAGCACTATAGCCACTAGGGTCACAATACTCAAATTGAATATTGGCTTTTAGGTCTGGTTTTTCTCTTTCAAAATCAACTCTGACTTTGTAGGTAGTTTTGGCCCTAACGTCCGTGTCTGCAACAAATAAAACTTTTTCCAATCTAGATGAATACGTTGTAACCTCGTCGAGTTTAATGTGTGCACTAATTTCTGCCACTCTATAGCTTTTGCTCGCCTGTAATCGTTAGAATATTTCCTTCAGGGTCGAAATTAATTTTGATAAGATTATTGATTACAATATCATTACCCATAAGATAATACGAAACATTTTGCAATCCATTAATACGAACTTTTTCTGTTTCCTTAAATTCAAGAACTTCAAATGGTGCCCTGCCTTTTAAATGTGGGTTGTTCTCTTCAAAAAGTCCAATAAATGCTGTCCACAGTCCTTCTTTGTCAGCTCCGGGCTTTCTGCTAATCATTACGCTCTTTGCAGTATAACTTTGTTTCATAGATTACTTGATGTAACCTGTACTTTTAAATGTTGTGAAGATTTTTTTCTTATGTAAATAATATGATGTAAAAAAGCCAATTAAGAATATAATCAACACTACAAGTCTATTTATCCAAAATCCACCAACTAGATATCCCACTAAAAAACCTACCACCATTAACACCACAGGTAGTATGGGTTGCTTTAACCTTCTTATATAAAACGATCTTCCAGCAAGTCCTGCTGCAATAAGTACAGTAAAATAACTAAAAAAAGGACTAAATAATAAAATTGATAAAATAAACCCAATTGCTACAAACAATAATGCAAATACTTCTGCCCAATCTTCATGCCACGTAATCATTTTACACCTCTGAACCTGTTAACCAATACCATAATCCAATTAATGAACCAATAACAATACCAAATACTAAAAAGACTCCTGAACCGGTCCCTATCGTCAGAAAAATTAATGCCCATGTTGCTACAACTGCAGCGATGATCACTTTATACATTGTTCTAGATCCAAAAAAGATATGTAACCCATCTAGTGAATTTAACGGGAATAATGATGTAAACGCCATTACTAAATTAATGATTACTGCTTTACTATAAACATAACTTTCTGGCACAAAAAACCAACCAACTGCAAATAACAAAGCAGCAATTAAATTTCCTAAAATCCCCCACGCTGCTGTAAGTGCATTATCTGTGTACGAAAATCCATATCTAAATTCTCCAAGTCTTTGTTTTACCATAAATGCAAGAGAAATACTCCCTAAGAAGATGGCTGGCACATATCCAAAAGATAAAAAAGTAATTACAACTGAAATACCAAGTCCTAACCACCACACCTTAAAATCAGCTCGAAAACCTTGTGAGAGTGCATATAATTTTTGACATCCAATTCTAAAAAAAATACTGATTGCTGCTACAAAAAGCAGTGCAATAAAATTTTGAAATCCAACTAATGGATTAAATTTGTCAATGCCCCAATCTCGAAATGAAAAAATAAATGCAGTCACAATAACTGCGCCAATGATCCCTACAAGTTCTTGCTTTTGAAATCTAAAAAAATCCTTTGTACGCGAAACAAGTTCTTGCATGCTAACCATAGTCTTAAAGAACAAATAATGGTATATAAAGGATTTGGTAATCTCTTAAAGAAATTTAGACTAAAGTTTTATAAAGAGGCCACTATACTTTATACATAAATGGCAAGACCACAACCTTCAGATCAACCACAAGTGATTAGAGTTAGAATCCCTAAAGACAACGAAGTTCTCGGCATTGTTGATCAGCGCCTAGGGGGAAGCCGAATGCGTGTTAATTGTTTAGATGGAAAAGAACGTATCTGTAGAATCCCAGGGAGACTTAGAAGAGCATTATGGGTTAGGGAAAATGATGTTGTTATTGTTGAACCGTGGGAACTTGGTGGTGACACTAAAGGTGATATTGTGCATAAATACCGAGGAAGAGCTGAAGTCGAATTCTTAAAACGTAAAGGGTATTTGAAGAGTCTAGAAGAAGAGTTTTAGAGTATAGAAGTGTTTATAATTTTGTATTTATTTGGGTGTTGTATGAAAGAAAAGCTAGATTTAGTGATTAAAAATTTAGAAGTATTGCTAAGTCAAATGATGGACTTGAATAATCGCAAGTCAAATTTCTCGAATGTTATGTACCCTATTTTAGTTGGTTTAATTGCAAGTATATTGCTTGGTGGCCTAGATCCTTACCTTTTCCTCATTGTGTTCTTCTCTTTTTCATTTCTTTATATTACTGCTAACCGTTGGGTTAATTTCTCGTCTCTTGAAGAACAGATTAGGCTACTTGAAAGTTCTATCCAAATGCTTAATTTAGTTAGAGCAAATTTGCCTTCTAAACTCTCTGATTCTACAAAAGCAGCAATAATTTGTTTACAAAAGAAGAATTATGATTTTATTCAAGAAAAGAGCAAAAGAGAGAGAAAAAGGATTTTACATGAAATCAACCGAGAATGTAAGAATCTAATGGAAGCTTATTCTCCCTATAAAATCTAATTTTACCCATATTCTCTATCATAACAACTCTAAGCTCTAAATACTTATATAGCTGTTTTTCTCAAAAATAGTATGGAAAGTCACAATAACACAGGAAAATTACTTGCCTATTCTCTCATTATTTTTGTGCTCTTATTAAGCATAATTCAGATCTTTATCGATGGATCTGCACTATTTTTTCAATTAGAACTGCTTGGTTTTGTTGTTCTTTTAGCATTTGCAACATTTGGTCTATTAAATTACAACTCAAGAAAGGGGGAGACAGTTCTCTTTTTCTTTTTTCTACTTTACTTAGGAAATCTTGTACTCTTATGGTATTTCAAAAACGATCTTTACTTTGTATTGCTCTTAATTACTCTTTTGGGAGGAATTTTAAGTGTACCTAAAAAAACATACCATGATTCAGAATCAATAGAAGAGTCTTTTATTGAAGAGCCGCATAGTGTTATTTTTGATACGCCTCAAAGCACTTCACAAACGGTAGCTCAAGGTTCTATTCTGTTA
Source organism: uncultured Methanosarcinales archaeon (assembly GCA_964344285.1). Classification (GTDB taxonomy): domain Archaea; phylum Nanobdellota; class Nanobdellia; order Woesearchaeales; family GW2011-AR9; genus CAYFMM01. The sequence goes on from CAYFMM010000004.1 coordinate 32,369, forward strand.
AATGCACAAAGAACTACGAATATTGTTCCCGAAGTATCCCAACCAAAGTCCACAAAAAAAGTAAAATCAACAAAGGCTCGGGCTTCTAAAAAATCTACTGTAAAGGCAAAAAAGCAAGGGAAAAAAGTTACAAAGCGCACAAATGCGTGAACTGATTTTATTTTAACTCTTTTTCTCTTTCCTTTTCTCCTCTCTATCTTCATACCAAAAATAAATTAAAAGTCCAATCACACTAATTGTAATTGCAGCATCTGCAATATTAAATAACGGCCAACTTCCAATTTTAAAAAAATCGATAACAAAACCTCTAAACAACCTATCGATCATATTGCCAATTATCCCACTTAGTAACAGTGCAAACAAAACCTGTACTTTTTTATCCTTTGGAATTCTCTTGTAATATGCTAAAATTGCGATTGCTGCAAGCAACGAAATAATTCCTAACCATAATGTCTGTTCTTGTAAAATCCCAAAACCAGCGCCGGTATTTTCTGAATAGACAATCCCCAAAAAACCCCACACAATAGATGGTTTTATAGAAAACACAATCCACTTACTTAACTGATCTAAAATTACAGTGAATAAAGAAATAATGCCAAAAAGATACGCTTTTTTCATCTTACCACAACTTTCTTCTTTGCTCAATTCCCATTGACTGCTCTACTTGAGCAAGTCTTTGATCCAATGAATTTAACACAGCCTTAATTGTATCAAGTTTACTATTAATTAATTCCATGTCTTTATTAGAACTAGCACCTTGGCTACTTGCACTTTGTGAGGCTCTCGTTTCACTACTTCTTGGCTCATCAGAAATGGGATTTCTTGCAGGGCTAAAACTTTCAAAATTATGATCTTGCTCTGGAAATGCACTTTTTTGTTTTCCAAAATCTTGTTGCAATGGATCTTGTGTCATCGGGTCATTGGGTAGAGTTTGATGTAGCTCTTTATTTGCTAATGCATCAAAATCTAGTTCATCATGCTTCCAGAATTTTAATTTGTCAAATATACTCATAATCAAATAGGAAAGCATTCACGTTTTAAAACTTTTCTTAATCTAACTGTCCTAGATTTTTCAAGTATTTCTGTAAATCTTTATACTCTTTATCTCTATCAAGGATACAAAGTATCTCTACATTCGGCTTATCAACAGCATAAATAATTCTTTTCTCTTTTCTCTTGTCTTCAAAACGAATCCTAAACAAAAATAAGTTATAACCTTCAATTCGCTTAAAACGAAATGGATTTTTTTTAAGCAAACGTAACTTATCTTCAACAATTCTTGCTCCTTTATCACTCAAATCCTCAATCTGTTCTAAAAAGAAATGTGAAGGTTTAAGCACATACTCCATGCTTACTTCCTCTTTAGCTTAGTAAATAATTTTTCCTCTGAGGAAAATAAGTTATTTTTTCTAGAAACCTCAGCTAGCTTTTGTACAAGCTTTAATTCTTCTTTTGTAATTATTTTTTCTTCAAATACCTTTTCTCGCAAAGACTCTTTTACTAATTCTTGTACGTTACCAAACCCATGTTTCTTTGCATAATCTCTGGCATTTTCTAAAAGTTCATCAGGGATTCTAACATTAATTTGTGTGTTCATTTGGTATCAAATGGTATCTTTTTATTTAAATCTTTCTCTAATGTCTCCCTAAATAAGGGCAAAAAGCTTAATAAAGAACACTTGATTTTATTCATATATGACAGAATCAAAAGACGAAAAAGTTGGCTTTCATAAAGGCTCTTTAGCAACTCTAACCAAAGAACGTGAAGAACTAATGCGTATCTTACAAATCGTTGAGCAGCTAATGCAAATGCACATCAAAGAACTCAAAGATCTTGGTGTTGATTTAGCAGCAGAGGCAAAGAGTGCAACAAAGAAGCTAAAAGGCAAAAAGCCAATTGAAGATGTATTAAATTAAATCTTTTTTGTTGTTATTTATTTGAAATTTTTACAATTTTTCTTCAAACCATGTAGTTATTTCTTTATACATCTCTTCTCTTTTAGGCTCAAGACTATGACCTGCACCTTCCAAAATTTTAACTCTATAATCCTTAGCAACTTTTGTATACGCTTCCATTTCAGATAGTGGCACTCGGCTATCTAATGAACCATGGATAAACAAGATTGGACAAGTGATTTTTTTCATTGAACTCAACAACTCGTACTGTTCTAAATCTTTCCAATAATGAGGTTTAACTTTAATCTCTTCTCCATTAGACTTCACTTTAATTGAGATACCTTCCTTATCTAGAACCTTCCACTTCTTAAGCATACTTGCAATGTCTAGTACATTAGCAATACTTCCCATTAATACCAATGCTTTAACATCAGGCTGTAGTGCAACTGTCACAGCAGTCCCAAAAGATTGTCCAACAATTCCTAATCTTGAAACATCCACTTTCTCCTGACTCTTCACAAAATCTAAAATTGTTGCTAATTCATTTTTTTGCTTTGTCAAAGAAGTATCACTATAATCTCCTTCACTTTCTCCTCTACCTGAAAAATCGAATCTATAAACACAAAAACCAGCTTGTACTAATTCTCTGGCTAGTAAATCAAACATTCCTGGCTTTTCTTTTACGGTGTATTCTTCCTTTGTAACGCCAAATCCATGTACTAGAATTACTGTTGCAAATTTAATCTCTTCAATCTTTGGGTATTCACACAAGCCAATTAACTTTTCTCCCCGAGAATTTAAGACTGAAACTTTTTCTGTAATCATATAAAATAAAAAAATAGTAGAAATAATATAAATTGTTCTATTGCTTAAAGAGTAACGCAAGCATCATAATAATTGCTGCAAGAAGAATTACTACGCCACCTGTCATTGCAATCATTCCTAAGTTACTTGAGCTTTCTTCTACGGTTGTTGTAGTTGTTGTAGGAAATGAATCAAACCTTACTAGCTCAACAGCGGGCTGTGCACTTACTGCAACATTCTCTGTTTTTGAAGAAGTTTTACTTGGAATAAATGATGGTACATTTGTTCTTTCTTGTGCTCTTTGGATCTCTGTATTCTTTAACGTAACCTTAATATCGTCACGTAATTCTTCAATGTCATCAAGTAAATCTTCAATACCTTCTTCAAGGTATTCCCTGTAATATCTAGGGAGATTGTCTTCATCATCTACATCTTCTTCAAGATCTTCGATATCTTCATACAAATCTTCTAAATCTTCATCTAATTCTTCTAAGTCATCTTTTGCATCACGGATATCACGAGTATCATCATCACGCACAGCATCTCTATATTCTCTTCTAAAACCTGAAAAGTCATCGTCAAGGTCATCAAACTCATTTTTGTACGCATTAAACTCATCTACATAAGGAATATTAAGTTTTAACTCTGGGGTAGATGCATCAAGAACAGCATTTTGACTTAAATCCACGTCACTTCTAAGACTCGGCGGTACAACTGTTGTAAACTGAGACTGAGCATTATTTAAGTTCAAACTAGTTGTTGCTTGTGCTTGCAAGCCAGTTAGTCCACTTGGAACTGTCTGTGCCACTCCTTGAGCAACAGCACCAAAACTAAGTACTGTCACTAAAAATACAAAAAATAAAGATTGAAATAATTTCATTTTATCTACCTTCTTGTAATCAGTAATCCAAGTAAAAAAATTACAAATGCTGCAACAATAATTATTCCTGCAACAAGCCATGCAATGTAACGTGTATCTTCCCACTCAATACTTGATTCTACATTATTATTTGTTGTACCAGATTGTGAAAATTGTTTTAGTAAATCTTCAACAATTTTAATAGAAGTACTTGAAACTCCTGATGTAGTTGTTGATTCTGTGTTTCTATTTCTTGTTGAAGATGAATCCTGATTATCGCTAGAACTTCTACCGGACTTACTTCCAATGATATCATCAATATCATTAATTAAATCGTCGATGTCATCATTTAGATCTTCAATTTCATCATCTAAGTCAATATTACAATCGTCGTATTTGTCATCATCTACATCATCTTCAAAGTCTTCAACATCATCACGAAGATCTTTTAAATCATCACGTAGTTCATCTAGATCGTCTTTTGCATCTTCTAAATCATCTTCGTCATCATCATCCTTTGCATCTTCGTAATCATCTTCAAATTTTCTAAAATCATCTTTGAAGTCTTCATACTTTTGTTCTAGGTCAGCAAGGTCAACTTCGCATTGTAACGGTTGTACTAATGCTGCCAAATTATTATCTGCTGTGTTCAAACTTGTTTTCATAGTAGCAATTGGGTCTAAAATTACACTTTGAATCTTGCTTCCTAAATCAAGAGCTGATACTGTCCCTTGAGTAGTTGTTGCTTTTTGCTCTAAAGTTCTTAATTTTGCTAACACGCTTGCAATCTCTTGACGTAATGCTGCTACTTTGCTCTCATCTTTATCAGCAACTGCTTTATTTGCTTTGTCAAGTAATGTATCTACCTCAGTTACAAGGGAATTAAGTTCATTTTCTAAACCTGGATATGCAGCCTCTGCTGCAGCTAAATTAGCTTTTTGTTCCATCTTTAATTGTTCTAAATCCCGTGCAGCTTGCTGTGCATCTAATGCTGCTTGTCTTTGGGCCTCTTCACGTGCGATTTCTGCATCATATTCAGCAATTAAAGGTTGTAATAATGAAACTGTGCCTTGTAATGACCCCTGTGCTTTTGAAAATCCATCATCTAATGCTTGAAGTCTTGCAGTAATTTGTGGGTAAGCTGTAGCCATAACAAGTAAAGAATCACGATCAGCACGTAGTCTTGCTACGTCTTGGAGTTCTACTTGTGCTTGTGCTAATACCTGCCTTGCAAGAGTTACATCTTGTAATTCAACTCTTGATCTACCAAAGAAAGGGCTTGTAATCCTTACAATTGCTCTTTGCGCATTTTGTCCAACTACAACTGCATCAGCAATTTCTGCTTGGACATCGCTTTCAAGAGCTGTGGTTCTTGGATCAAGTGTTGCAAGATCAAGAGTTTGCTGAGCAATTCTACTCTGTTCTTGACTAATAAATGTACGTAAGCTTCTCTCTAAATTTAATAATGCAGGGGGTAATGGAGTTACTCTTGTTTGTAGTGCTGTAAAATCAGCTCTATTGGTTGTACCTGGACTCATTACTTCCATGGTTGCAACAAATGTAGTAAAAGCTTGGTTGTTTGCATCATTTAAGATATCTAATGTTTCCTGAGTTTCTGCATCAATAGATGCTAATACATTTTGAAGTCCGTGGATGCCATTAATTAAATCTTGCACATGGGAAATTGAAGTTCCTGCAACAACATTTTGTCCTTTTCTTGTAACAGTTGCAGAATCTGCTTCTGCTTGTGTTAGAATGGAATCTAAATCTGAATGAATGTATGTTAAAATATCATCTTCTACAACTAGTAATTCTCCTAAAATAGTTCCTGTATTAGCTGCTAAAGTACTTAGTGTTCTATATCTAGGGTCATAGTTTTGAATAGAATTCATCTCATTTACAATATCTACTTGTGCTCCAAGTAAAGTTGTTGCAATAGCTTTGAATCTGTTTAGTAATACTTGGCCATCATCAACGGTTCCTGTAGAAGAAACATAATTGTTTACATCTGTTCTTAATGTATCTTTATCTTGTTCTCCAACTGTAACAATTCTTGTTAATTCTATATCAATAAATTGGTTGATCGCATTTTGTGTTTGAATTAAAGACGCAGCAAGAGGATTCATTCTTGTTTGTAATCCTGTAAACTGTGCATATGCTGTATCTCCTGTATTTAATAATGCTAGTGTCTCTTGGATCTCACTTTCAACTCCAGGGATTGTACTTTCTGCAGTAACTGCTTGTGTTCTCCAAGTCTGCATGTCTGAAACTAGAGTTACACCTGAAGCAATATTCATAACATTATTTGCTAATGTTGTTGTTTCTGTCTCAAGTGCTGTAACTTGAGGTTCTAATACAATAAAGATATATCCCTCAATTCTATCTTGCTCTAATGACAATTCTCTTTCAAGAGTAAGAGCATCGCTTTCTAATGTTACAAAACTTGCATAAAGAGGATCACTCACAGCCATGGCATTAAGCTGAGTGACAATATCATTTGATAATACAGAAGCTTCTACACTTTCAGCATCAACATTTTGTATCAATACTTGTCCTTCATCTACAGTTCCAGAATTTCCAATAAGGTTGTTAATTGCAGTTGTTAACACAGCTTTATCTTGTTGTTCTGCAATTAATCTTGTGTTAAGACCATCATAAATCTCTTGGGTTGTCGGTGCTGTTTGTGCAACTGCACCAAAACTTAGTAATAGAACGAATAATACGCTCATAATTAAATTTGTTTTTTGAATTGCCATTCTTAATAGTATATCCTCTTATACTTGTTTTATACCTTCAGAATGAACCTACTTTATAAATCTTTTGTGGAAACTGTTACTTTCAAGTAACAACTAGTCTTAGAGGTTTCAAACAATCACAGTTCCTCGGTTAATTTTAGGTAAGAAATTAATGATATTTCCCTCTTTATAACTCGCACAACCAATAATATGCTCATTGTGTTCTAAAATCACTAATCTATTCTTTTCACCTAAATCCTTCTCTACATTTTCTCCCTTAAAGTACTTTTCAACTTCTTCTTTAGATAATTCAACCAAATTCTCTACTTTTTGCTTATGCTCTCTAGCTTCCCGAACAAGAACTTGCGCTCCCTCTTTACTTAATCTCAAGAAATTCTCTTTATACTCGCCAATATACAAGCCAAGTTTGTCAATACGCAAATTCTTAAGCTCAATTTTTGCAACATCTTTATTTACAACAAAAAGTCTATTACGCTCATTAAGCACAAAGGCATAATCTGCCTGAAAATGGTAGCCAAATTGATTATCTAAAACTTGTTTAATTTTCTTTACTTCTCTTGTATTCAAAAATGTTAACTGTGGCATCTTACTTCAATTATCGTATTTTATAATAAACCTTTGTGTGGATTACAACTTTTCTAATAACTCATTCACATAGTCTAGTGGCCCATCATCAGTAATTATAATGTCAAATACAACACTATATTGCTCAAGCCTTTCTTCAATTTTCTCATTCAAAAATCCAATTTTGAGCACCACATCATGTTTTAATCCTTCACTCATCCCAGCATCTGCAAGGTTATCTCCAAGTAAAATTACTTGGGACCTCTCTTTTGCTTCTTCATAATACGGAGTATTCTTTAGCGCATATTCATTCTTATTAAATGTGTGAATTGGCGGTTGTGAATATCCATTTGCTTTTCCTTCTTTATCAAACGTTAAAAAATTTGAAATTACGTGCACACCAGAATTTTCACCCATAAACTCTGTAATGATATTACCAAGACCAGCAGAAAACACGAGTAATGGAATTTTTTTCTCTTTAATCAATTCTCTAAATCTTTTGTACCCTTCACGCATATGAATTCTATCTTTTTTAATGATATCTTCAAAGATCCATTTTCCCATCTTTGCTTCAACCATTAAGTCAAAGTGTTTTTTCCACCACTCTTCCATTGTTTTATACTTAACTTCACTACTAATTTCTGGGTCAATTTCGATCGGATAATATCTATTAAATAATTCGAATTCTTGTTTAGTGTATTCCTCGCCCAAATAACCATTATTTCGTATCAGCGCATACGATGAGCCGACCTTTTTACCATGGTAGAATCGTTTTGTAAGTGTTGCATCAAAATCCGCAATAATGTGGATTTTTTCTTTATGCAATCTTGCAATCTTTTCTCTAACTTCTTCTTTATCTTTAATATGAATCATAATCAATTTGAATTATCCGTTTTTAATAAATCTATCACAAATCTTAATAAGAACTCATAAAATAGTACATAAATGTCAAATGGTCTAGCAGATGTGATTTATTTGGATGAGAGAAGAACTAGACTTAGTCCTAATCCTTCTCTTAATGTCCTTTCTCAACCAGTAGCACCTCTAACTTTAATTTTTGATAGACAACGATTTACTGAATATGTAGACCCAAACGTAATAGAAGAAATTCTCATGGAAGGTTTTTTTGGCTCTCCAGATGCTTGGAAAGGCGAAATTATGGCAACAATGAGTATACGTAATCCTGTTTATCTTTTAGACACAAACCCTAACTTGTATGAAGGCACAAGTCCAACTGATGTATATTATGGACAAGAATTATTATATAAAGAAAAAGATTTAGAAGAGTTTTAATTTTTCTAACCAACTCCCCAGACTGGATCCTGTTTCCTTTTTATCTCAGCTACTTCTTTTAAAACTTCAATTTCCATTTTAGAAAGGTATTTTTTAAGCTCTTTTAATTTTACAAAGTCATCAGCAGGAATATCTGCATACAAAAAATCACCTTCTTCAACTTGCCTGCCAATAGTCACGCCATCAAGTGCCATTGCAAGTTGTTTACCTTGCTCAGCAAGACTCACGTTGTCTTGACCTTCCTTTAAACTTTTAACAGAACTAATTCTTTTTCCTTCTTTATTCATTACGGGATCTCCAGTTTTAATTCTGCCAATTTCTATTTCTACTCCAACTATTGCTGGATTACTTTGCCTAAACGTATATCCTTTAAGCACAGCAAATTTACATGGTCGCACTAAAGATGCCAACTTTTTCATTTCAACTTCTTTTTTCAATCCTTCAACGTATTCTTCATAATCGTCAATCACTTGGTAAATAACATCATGATTAAACACTTTTAGTTTTTTATTTTTAACAAGCTCTTCAATCTCAGAGCTCATCTTCACATTAAATCCCAAAATTGCCCCGAACGTAGCATCTTTATCACGCATCGTCTCTAATTTAGAAATATCTTTTTTGCTAATGTCTCCAATTGATGCGGTTGCAATAGGAACATTTTTTTCCTGTAATAAATTTCGCAATGCCTCAAGACCACCAATTGTATCTGCTTTAATTATTACTCCTAACTCTTCACTTTCATCCATAACGACTTCGCCAACTTCTTCTTGCACTTCTTGCTTTAAGCGCTCAATATCCTCGCTATTTCCACTACAACTTCGCACAGGCATTCCAGCAACAGCATTATCTAGTCCAGGAGCTGCAATTTTTACCCCTGTTGCCGCAGTTACTTCTTTCATATGTTTGAATTTGCTTTTTTTCTCTCGCATTTCTGCAAGCTCTGCAGGTTCAAGTAACGCTCGAATCTTTACTACGATAGGCTCATCAATTCCACCAATAACAAGTGTATCATTAACACGAAGAGTTCCATTGTACACAATAGTATCAATTGTCATGCCCAGTCCTTTTTCTTCTTTAACTTCTAAAATAGTTCCTTTAGCAGGTCCCTCTTCTTCAATTTGTAATTTTTGTTCTAAGTACTTTTGTGCAAGTCCAGTAAGTACCATTAATAACTCTGGAATCCCTTGGCCTGAATGTGCTGACACTGGCACTAATGCAACTTGTTGTGTATAATCTTGTACACGATCAAATCGTTCTGCTTGTAGTCCCTGCTCGTGGAACTGACCCACAAGTTCATACATCTTTTTCTCAAACTCACCTTGCATCTGGTGGTTCATGTCATTAAGATTATCAAGTAAATATTTGTTAGAATCATAACTCCAATTAGGTAATAGATCTACTTTATTTACAGCAACAATAAACGGAACTTTGTTTGCTTTTAAAATTTCAATAGACTCGATTGTTTGTGGCTTAAATCCTTCGCGAATATCAACAACTAAAATAGCAATGTCAGCTAAACTTCCACCTCTTTTACGTAAAGAAGTAAACGCTGCGTGACCAGGCGTGTCAATTGTAAGCAGTCCAGGGACAGTCAAGCCGTTTTTAAAAACATCTAATAACTTCCCACAAATCTTTTTGATCGTCTCAATAGGAATAATTGAAACCCCTATTGCTTGTGTAATTGCTCCTGCTTCTCGGTTTGCAACAACAGTTCTTCTAATCTTATCTAATAAAGAAGTCTTTCCGTGATCAACATGACCTACAACAGTCACCAGAACCTTTCGAGTCGCCATTATCTGAGTTAGGTTTCTACCTATTTTTAAACTTATCTAAGCTACTGGCTCTGTAGAAAATCTCAATAATCTTTGTATTAGAGCACGGCGAATACCCTGAGTTCAATCGTTGTTGAACTCAGTCGCCTCGGCAAGCAAAGAATAAAGCAGAAAACTTTATTCTTGCTCTAAAAACCAATCGTTGTTGGTTTTTGAGTGCCAGGGCGCTAATACAAAAGAAAAAGAGATTTTCTACAGAGCCTAAGCTACTGGAAAACTAATTATGTAATATACGACGGGATCATATTCGTATGCAAGAACACTATTGCCGCGTTGTTTTATAGAACCTCTACTCTTTACAATTTTACTGACTACAAATACCTAGGAGTAAACTTCCCAACATTTTCTTTATTGAACAGTTGAATACTCATTTGAAGGGTATTTTGACCTTTTTCAGTAAGTCCTGTCTTGAGAGATGAAAGTTTTAATTTAGATATGTGTTTAACTTCCGCCTGATCTGTTTCTCTTATGAACCTTACTTCAGGTGAACGAGTTTTGACTTTAAACTCAATAAGGCCTCTTCAACTTTTTCTCTTTTTCTGGAAAAGAATCTTATTTTACCATTTATATCGCAATACCCATAAACTTCTACGTCTATGCTGACGTTTAAAGGTTGATCTTTTCCATATAAATAAGGTTCCATTCCTCCTTCTTGGTTAGATTTCATCAAAACTATATTTTCAGCTAAAATTTCTGGGTCATATTTCATATATTAAGCATTTTTTAAGAGTTTAAATAGATTTCTCTTCCCCAAAAACCAAATCCCAACTTTTATATATCCTAAAAATCTCTCTTAACCTATGGCCTTTACAGAAGACCAAAAAAAGTGGGTGTTTGTTGTACTCTTTGCATTTCTAATTATTATCTCCATTTATATGGTGCGCCCTTACCTAAGTGCATTATTTGTTGGAGCACTTATTGCATACTTTATTCACCCTACCTATAACAAACTTCTAACTAAAGTCAAAAGACCTCTTTTTGCACAAGCAATTATTACTGCTGTAACCGTTTTAATCCTCGTTGCATTAGCAATTCTTATTATTCTGCCCTTAGCATCACAAACTCAAACTCTTTATCAGACATCAGAGCATTATGCTTCTTCACTTTTTAACAACGGTTTAGAGTGTACAGATGCAACATTTTATTGTAATGCTGTAACAGATTTTAAGGAACTCACAAGTACTCCTGAATTTCAAGAAAAAAGTAGACAAACAGTTGAGAAAGCATCTCTTTTTCTCTTTCAAAGTATTTCCTCAGTTGCTTCAAGTGTCTTTTCTTTTGTACTCTCTTTATTCATTTTAATTTACGCTCTTTTCTACTTCCTTGGGCATGGCCAAAAACTATCTAAAGATGCAATTAATTCCCTTCCTTTACCTAAAAAACAACTTAAGGCAATTATTGCAAGGCTTAAAAGTACACTAGATGCAGTTGTACGCGGAAATATCAGTACTGCATTATTACAAGGCCTTTTAGGGGGAATTATGTTTGCAATTTTGGGAATTCCTCTTTCCTTTTTCTGGGGAATGGTTATGGCAATCCTTGCATTCATCCCTGCCGTTGGAACTCCTATTGTGTGGGTACCAGCAGTTGTAATTCTTGCAATTCAAGGAAGTTTTGTAAAAGCAATTACCCTCGCAATTTTCTCTTTAACCGTGCTCAATTACATTGACAATATTTTAAAACCAAAATTAATTGGGGACAAAATCAAGATGTCTTCTTTTATCATCTTCTTATCTGTAATTGGGGGTCTTCAAGCTTTTGGCATTTTAGGATTATTTTTTGGACCAGTTATCTTTGCACTACTCAATACTTTTTATCAAATGTATAGAAAACTCAACGCGTAATTTTTTTAAAATAAATCGTCATGATTTTTTACGATATAATGCTTTATGGCCTCTAAAATCTGCTTTAGTTCCTCTTGTTTTAGTTCCAGTTAATCCTTTAAACTGTTCATAATTGGTTCCTGGTCCATTGATCGAAAATTGACTTAGTTCATTACCATTGCCATGTAGCTGATAGTTGATATCACGTTTCACATCCACAACAGTTGCTCTTTTAATAGTCCCACCTTCAAATATTACACGCATTCCATATCTTTGATCTACATTTACAAGCATTACATCACCTTCAAACAATTGATGATACTCAGCAGCAAGATCTAAAGATCGTACTTCTCCTTTTCTAAGTTGTGTGATTCTAGAATAAAGGTTTCTAAGGGTTTTGGCAGATTCAGTTACATCCCTTACGTTTAAGTCTCCAACATGCGCATCAATAATGTTTGCTAAATTATCCATACGATATTATTTTCCACTATTTTTATATATCTTCTGGCATATATTTCTATAATGGTAAAACAGTCCTCTCAAATTCAAGAGTATTCAACAAGCATTAGCATCACACTTCCAAAAAAAGATGTGCATGCAAAAATGGATGTTTTTTACAACCCACTTATGCAATCTAATAGATCCATTTCCATTCTCCTCCTTAACTCCATCGATAACAAAAACATGCAGCTTGCTTTACCTCTAGCAGGATCTGGCATTCGTGGACTTCGCTTCTTAAAAGAACTAAAGAGAAGTAAACTCAAATTTCTTTTCCTTAACGACAAAAAGCCTGAGTTTTACTCTTATTTCCAACAACAATTAAAACAAAATAAATTAGACACAACAACAAATAAACAAAAGGTTCACCTTTCTACAGAAGATGCAAATATTTTCTTATTAAATCCTGACCCTAAAAATCAAATCAAAGACTTCATTGGCTACTTTGACTACATCGACCTTGATCCATTCGGCTCACCAAATCCATTTTTAGCCTCAGCAGTGTCTAAAATTAGTAGAAACGGAATTATTGCAATTACTGCAACAGATACAGCAGCACTTACTGGAACATATGCAAATGTAACTAAGCGAAAATATTGGGCAACAACACACAAAAATTACCTTATGCATGAACTAGGTCTTCGCATCTTAATTCGCAAAGTACAACTTCAAGGAATCCAATTTGATAAAGCACTAACGCCAGTTTTATCGTACCACAAAGATCATTATTTTAGAATCTACTTTAGATCACAAAATGGCAAACAAAAGTGTGATGCACTTCTCAAACAACATCAATACTTCCTATACTGTTCAAACTGTCTACACTTCAAAACCTCTATGTACAATAACGAAACTTGCTCCTGCAAAAAACAATATCAATTCCATGGGCCAATGTGGACTGGAGATTTGGTGGATGCAAAAATCCTTCAAAAGATGATTTTACATTCTAAAAAATCATATCCAAAAGAAACTAAATTCTTAGAACTACTTTATAACGAATCAAAAGTTAATCAAGTTGGGTTTTATGATATTCACACTCTTACAAAAAAACACAAAATCAAAGCTCCTAAAACAGAAAACATCTTAAAACAACTTAAGGCAGTCAAAACACACTTCTCTGTACAAGGAATTAAAACCAAAAAGAATTTGAAAGATGTTGAAAAAGTAATTAAGGAATAAAACCTTTTAACCTCTTTTTCTGTAAGACAACGTGCCTTTTTTGCCACCATGCCTGAACTCAACCTCTCCTCTTCTTTTGGCAACAAAATCAATCTCTGCTTTTTTCCCCTCATACATAAAAGAAACAGTCTTAGTGCCACCGTCCATCATAACATTTCCAACTTCAACCGGGGATGCAGAACCTACGTTACTTACAACACCATCTTTCATTCTAAGTAATTCGTATTCTGGTTTATCTTTTACCCTTATCAAAGTAAAGTATTCGTCTCCTCGATGCACAATATGCTCTAACAAATATCCTCTGTTGGTTAAGCCTGGGAAATAAGGGTCGTTTCCCTCGAATGCAACACCATATCTTGCTTGCAAATATTGGGAATTAACTTCTGGGTCACAATTTGATTTTTGTAACGGCGCAAGTGCCAAAACAAGCCCTAATAAACTTTGTTTAATTGCCATAAAAAAATATAATTAAAAGAAAAAGATTCTAACCGAGTGCTAGATCCATTTTAGCAACTTCTGCTGATTGCACACCTTCTAAGTCTTGCATCTTTGCAGCGATTGCTTCAAAATCAGATCCTTCAACTTCATACATTGCAAGAACTAAAACTGCCTTTAGACCAAATGCAATAGGTTCTTCTTTTACTTGCATATCTCCAATAGAACCAGCTTCTTTTGCAATAGCTTCGGCCTTTTCTTTAACTGCTCCAAGATCCACTTCAGGGGACTCGGGCATCAATTTAAATGTAATAATTGCTTTTGACATAAACTGTACCAGTCTATCATTCAGGTTGTGTCACGTGTGCTTGTGCAAGCTTAGTGTCACAGGAATGATTCCTGTTTACCTCCTATTTTTAATTTGGACCTGTAAAACCGCATTCTGGGCACGTGTACTTAATTGCATTTGCTCTTGCATAAGAACTTCTTGTAATCTCATGACCACACTCTGGGCATGGGAATACTACTGCTCCAGGATCGTTATCAATCCGTTTTTTTGTTGAAATACAAACTTTAGCTTCCATTCACACTTCAAAAAGCCCCTTATTTATAAAGATTTGTGCTCAAGCTCCGCCCAAATACACTTGTTTGATTTTCTTATCTTCTAAAATCTCTTTGCCACCGTGCAATACAACTCTTCCATTCTCAAGTAAATACGTCTGATTTGCAATTTCAATTGCCTTTTTTGCATTTTGCTCAACAACTAGAATTGAAATTCCATCCTTGCGTAACTCAACTAACATAGAAAACAACTCTTTTTGTAACTTAGGGCTGAGTCCTAAAGAAGGCTCATCCATTAACAATAACTTTGGATTTTGCATTAAAGCCCTTCCTAGTGCTAACATCTGCTGCTGCCCACCACTTAAAGAAAATGCTAACTCTTTTTTCTTCATTCTCAGTGCAGGAAAACGTTGATACACTTTTTTTAAATTTTCTTCTAGCTCTTCTTTATCCTTGATTTCTCTGCCTCCTAATAATAAATTCTCCTCGATCGTAAGCTCACTAAAATTAATCTTTCCTTGTGGCACAAAACTAATTCCAATCTGCAGCAGCTCATGTGTCTTTAATCCATTAATCTCTTTACCTTCAAAAGACATTCTTCCTTGGCGTACATCTGCTATTGCAAATACTGACTTAAGCACGGTACTCTTTCCGGCTCCATTTGGGCCAATGAGTGCTACTATTTCTCCTGGCTTTACATGAATATCTACTTCATGTAAAATCTGCAATTCTCCATATCCTGCATCTAATCCTGCTATTGTTAACATATTACAACCTCTGCAATGGTGGTGAGCAACGCCCTGACGGTTCAAAAAGAAACAACGATTTCTTTTGAACGCCAGAATCAACTTGTTGGTTCTGATGCGAGTCGAGGGACACGGTGCAGTAATTAAAAAACAAATTCAATACGCGCCGTAATAGGTCCCGTGCCTTGCTCACTCTCATCAAAATAATTTTCATTTTTCTATTTCTACTAATGTCTTATCTTTGATTTGTACCATTCTAATCGGAATACTTGGCTTTCTAGATTCTCCTACATCAACCTTTCCTGCTAATCCTTCATAACTTTGTAATGCTTGAATACTTGCTGGAAACTCTTTAACACTATTTCCTCCTGTAACATATGCCTCACCAATTAAATGCACAACATCATACCCCATACCTGCTTCGGCATTACCGTCTACTGCACTAAAAAGATCATCAAACCTCTTATTTTCTACAGTTCTAGGTATCATATATTCTTGGGCAGCAATATACACACCATCTAATTCTGCAATTATTTTATGTTGATTTGTTGCAACAGGGGTATCAGTAAACACAACCATTCCTTCATACTGTTCATTAATCTGTCCAATAATTCTGTCTGGACGTAAATCAAAAACATATATTGCTTCTGGCTTTTTTTCTACTAATTTCAAAATTTGTGTTCGTGCATCAATTGCAGCACCATCAAAATATTCTAATCCCACGACTTCAATTCCCTCTTTTACAAAAGCAGGCTCTACAATATCCATAAGTGCATGACCAGCTTCAATGTCTAATGCAAGTAATCCCACACTTCCTACTTCTTGGTTCACGAAAAAATCAATTGCAATTTTGGCTAAATCTTCTGTTGTCTGAAAATACTGAAACACATTTTCATAATTTTGAAAGTCTGCATACGTAAGTGATGTAACAACTGGAATACCTTTTTCTTTTGCTAACGGAATAATTGCTGCAGACGCACCAGACATTGTGGTAAAAATAACATCGGGATTTTGACTCATTATTGCATGAAACGCATTTACTGCTTCTTTAGGATTGTTCTTGTTATCCTCTACAATCAACGTAACTTCAATTCCTTGCTCATGTAACTCTTTTGCTGCCTCTTTTGCTCCAATCACAACATGAGTGCCATGCACAGCTGCTCCCCCAGAAAGTGTTGCAAGAACACCAATGCGTAATTCTTGTTCCTGCCCTTCCTGACGTACGTCATTTTGTTGGTTTGTGCACCCTACAATAATTAGGGCCATAACAACCATTAAACTTAATATCTGTAATCTTTTTATTCTCATTTTTTCATTCTCCCAAATATGCATCTAATACTTTTTTATTTCTCTGTACTTGTTTTGCTCTACCTTCTGCAATAACTTTACCATTATCCATTACGTACACATACTCTGCTAAATCCATTACAAAGTTCATGTCGTGCTCAATGACTAAAACTGTCTCTCCTTGTGCATGCAAGTTCTTAATGATTTTTTTAATCTCTTTACGCAATGCTGGATTGACTCCTGCAACTGGTTCATCAAGCATCAATAAATGATGTGGTTTTGCAATAGCAATTGCCAAATCTAGTAATTTTCGTTGACCATAACTTAGATCTGTTGCATATGTTTCCATGGGTTTATTTAAACCTACAATCTCTAATACTTCTTTCATCTTTGCTTCATTCTCTTCTTCTGGCTTAAACAAATTATACAACACTCCTTCATCTCGTTGATTCATGGCAATTGCTAAATGCTCCCGAATCGTTAAATTATGAAATAATCGAACCTCTTGAAATGTCCTTGAAATTCCTTCCTTTGCAACAATATGTGCTGCTTGCTTTGATACAATAGAATTGCCAAAAATAATCTCTCCTTTATCTTCGGGAATGATTCTTGAAATAATATTAAAAATAGTGGATTTCCCAGATCCATTTGGCCCAATCAATGCTGTGATCTTGCCCTTCTTAATACTAAAACTTGTGCCTTGCAATGCTTTTACACCACCAAACGATTTACTGATGTTCTTCACATCTAACAATATCTGTCTTGATTCTTCAACCACTTTTCTCTCTTTAGAACTCATTGTAAATCAATCCTCCCAAATAATCCTCGTGGTCTAAACAGTAAAATCCCTAGCAAAATTAATGCATATAGCACCTGTCTTGCAGGTCCAACAATTGAACTTGGCAAAGCCACAAACCGCAATAGTTCTGGAATAATAATAATTACAAATGTTGCAACAATACTCCCTTTCAAACTTGCAAGTCCCCCGACAATTACAATGGTCAAAATCAGAATAATTTCTGTAAGGGAAAATGAACTTGGATCAATGTAACTAATATAATGTGCAAACAAACTTCCTGCAATCCCTGCAAAAAATGCAGATATCATCATTGCTTTCCATTTAATTTTAAATGTATTTTTTCCCAATACACGCAAACCAACTTCATCATCTCGTGTAGCTTGCAGTAACCTTCCAAAAGGTGAGCGTACAATTTTATTTAACACAAATAGGGAAATCACACCAATTACAATCACAAATAGTAAATATGCAAAATTGCTGCTAATTTGTAACCCCAAAAAACTAGGCTTACTAATCCCTGGAATCCCCAGTGGCCCTCTAGTAAGGGAAGTCCAATTTAATAAAACAGAATAAATCACAAAATTAAACCCTAATGTTGCAAGAGCCAAATAATCTCCTTTTAATCTTCCCGTTGCATACACCAAAACATATCCAAATATACTAGCAAGTAATCCAGCACACAAAAGCGCAACAATATATGGAACTCCCGCTCCCACAAGTAGCGCAGATGTATACGCCCCAATTCCAAAAAATGCAACATGACCTAAATTTAACAGTCCAGTATACCCAATTGCTACATTTAAGCTACTTGCTAAAATTACATAAATTCCCACTAGGATCAACAGATGAATTAGATACGCTGAAATCATTATGTGTTTTTCACCCCTTTGTTAATCCCAAAAATACCCGTTGGTTTAAACAGTAAAAATAAGAACAATAACACAAACGCAATTGCATCTTTATAACCAGAAGGCAAATACCACACGCCAAAATTTTCTACTAAGCCCAGTAAGTAACTTCCAACTACTGCAGCTGGTACAGATGTAATTCCTCCAATTACAGAACCTGTAAAACCCTTAATCATCAAATTCGTTCCCATGGTTGGTTCAAGATTTTGTTCTAATCCAATTAATATCCCTGCAATACCAGCCAAAAAAGAACCAATGGCAAAAGAATAATAGGCAATCCTTTTACTATTAATTCCCATGATGTCTGCAAGATTTTTATTATCTGCAACAGCACGCATTTCTCTTCCTAATTTCGTTTTTTTCATAAACAAATAAAGTCCTATCAATAACATAATTGACACACAAAAAATAACAATCTGTAAAGGTGTTACAACTGCTCCTAAGATATCGATCCCACGAGAAACTTCAATCAATCCAATTGTTTTAACATCAGCACCAAAAAACATTTGCAAGATGTTCTCAACTAAAATGAGTAGCCCAATACTTGCAATTAACAAAATAATATTCGATGCTTTTTTTGCTAATAAAGGAATGTAAATAAGGCGATACATTAACACGCCTAGCAAAGAAGAACTAACCAACGTCAAGACACATGACAACCAAAATGGCAATCCAGAAATGGCAAAAAATGTAAACAACAAATATGCGCCTGATGCAACAGCTGCCCCATGTGCAAAGTGCATAAACTTATTTGTAGAATAAATTAATGAAAACCCACAAGCCACTAATGCATAAATAGAACCTGCAATCAATCCATTAAACAATAGTTGCACAAATAAAGACATATATTCTAAAATAATTACACCTTTTTAAGCTTATTCCTACTTAAAGAAATGAATCAAAATATGCTCTAAATAAATTTTCAAAAATATAGGCAAAGAAATAAAAAGAAAAAAATAATGACTAAAAAACAAATAGTCTAATTCTCTTGTATAACAAATTCTCCATTCTCAACTACAAACACTTCGTAGTTTCCAGATGTCAAATCTCCACTTGCATCAAAGCCAATTGTTCCAGTTACACCTTCAAACTCAATCTGCTGCAACATCGCTTTAATTTCTTCACCGCTAGATGCACCTTGATTTATTGCAAGTGCAATTGCTTTAAATGCATCATAGCCTTGTCCTGCAAATGGTCCTGGCTCTTCGTTATATTTTTGTACATGTTTTTCATTAAATTCAATACTTCCAGAACTTACTGAAGTAAGAATCAACTTTTCGGCTGCTTCTCCTGCTCCCTCAATAATCTCCTTACTCTTTAATCCTTCAGAACCAATGATTGTTGCATCAATTCCTAATTCTTCAATCTGTTTTAGCACAGCTACTGCTGAATCAACAGAGTTAGCAATCACATAAACTACATCAGGTTCTGCACTTTTAATCTTGGTTAATTGGGTTCGTACATCAACACTCCCTCGCTCAAATGCTTCACTTGCAACAACTTCTCCTCCTTGAGGTGGAAATTCTTCTTCTAACACATTATTAAACCCTAATCCATAATCGTCATTAGTATAAAGAATAGCCATCTTATTATAACCCATCTCTGCTGCTAACTCAGCACCAAATGCTCCTTGTAATGCGTCACTAGGAACTGTTCTAAAAACCCACTCTTCATTACTAATTTGTGGACTTGTTGCAGATGCACTAATCATTACTACACCGTTTTGCTCTGCAATAGGTGCTGCTGCTAATGTTGCACCTGAGCATACTTCTCCAATCACAACATCTACTTGATCAATTGTAGCAAGTTTATTAATTGCAGTAACTGCTTCTTTTGCATCACACTTAGTATCCTCAGCAATCACTTTAATAGAATCAATTCCTGAATCATCAATTGATAATTCTACTCCTTTTTTGATACCTTGCCCATACGTTGCAACGTCTCCTGTTAATGGACCCATAAACCCGATTACAAGTTCTTTAGTTTCCATCGTATTTTCTGTTTTTGCCATTGAATCTTGTTGTGGGGTACAAGACACAACTAACACTGCTGTTATAAAAACTAACATCAATCCTAAAAATATTTTTTTCATAATAAAACACCTCGTATTGTGTATTAAGAGAACTTTGCATAATTCAATCATTTTACTTGCAAAGTCCTAAAGAGACTTTGAAATAGTCGTAATTTTGCTTTTGAAAAGATTCTGGTCTTGTCAAATTACTCTTTTTCAAAGTTCTCTTAACAAAAATAGAAATTCTCTTTTTATAAATTCATCGTAACTAAAAAATGCTTTAGGGACTTTTATCCTCATCTTTATCTTTCCTTAGTCTCTAAAACAGAATTTTCAAACACAAAACCAACACGCAAAAATTTCTCTGTAACATAGATGTTGCTCTCTGTGTGCTTACTCAATTTACTCGCCTTAATCTTTGAACCAACAAGTAATCCCATATATACCACAAGTTGATCCTCTAAAAACTCGTCAACTACCTCTTCTTGCTCAATTCTCTCACGTAACTGATGTGCAGCCTCCTGACCAATTATTTCTGACTTTTTTCCTAGTTCTAACAATGCGTCTGCTCCTAAAATCGTTGGGTTATCAAAACTCATTTTTCCATCAACATCACTAAACATTGCCCATAGTACAACTTCTCCTCCATTGCAAGAACTATTACTATACTCTGTCCTAATCATTATTGGCACATCTAAGTTAAGTAAACTTCCCTTAGCAGCTTTTGCAACTCGCTGTGCAATTTCTTTTTCTAACAAACTCTGTGAAACATTCACTACTCCCTTGATTTGTTGTAATTCTCCTCTCTTAGTCAAATTAATTAGTGCACATTTATATCTTAATTCTTCACAAAATTCCCCTAAAGAACCATATTCTGTAATGTGAAACCTAGGTGTTACCTCAACAACAACTTCTCCTTGTCCTTTTGGAAAATAGCCTCGGCGAATTACCTTTAATTCTACTTTTTCTACAAACCTTTTCAAATGTGGGAATAATACATTTTGAATATAATCTACTGATGCCTGCCATTTCCCACAAGTTCCTCCCGTAACCTGCAATGTAACTTTTCCAGGAGCAAACATACATACAGGGAGCACTGCTTGTAAAAATAGTGAAATACTTCCAGCAGTGCCAATATCAAAATTAAACTTTCCTCGCTTAATCTTTCCTGGGATAAAATGAACGTACTCACTTCCCAATGCAACCTCGTTTGTCTTTGCCCTGCAAATCTCTTTTAATGCCTTAATTGCCGTAAGGTGCTGCGCCTTTAATCCTGGTTTTTCTCTGCCTGCTCGAATATTTCGGATTTTACATTCCTCGCCTGTTAATGCAGAAAGAGCTAAAGCAGTTCTCACTAAGGCTCCTCCTCCCTCACCATAATTACCATCAATTTCTATCATAGTTTTTGATTTTGGTCAGAATGTTATTAAAGTTTTGTTTCCTTAAGGTAATATGAAACAATGGCCAAATACTAAACTCTTGTCTTTGATCTGTGCAGGACTCCTTGCTGCGGGTGCTACGCTAGCGCATTTATCGCGACTGTCATATGATGTCTCTAGGGACTTTAATGGTCAGATTGATAACTGCTATGTGCAACGTTTTCAAGAAGGTTCTGGGGCTAAAGATGATCCAGTGTATGAAGAAATAACTGTGACATGTCCAGATAAAACAATGATTTTTTATGATGATAAACCATTTGGTTCTTTAGATGAAATAAAAACTGCAACAACATCAAACGCCACATACGATAGAAGGACTGGAAGGTCAATAATGCAAAAACAACACGAACTCTTTCAAGCTTACTCAAACACAATTAACTCAAAATTAGGTTTACAATAAATGCCCCATTTTTTCTTTTTTTGTTTCTAAATATTTGTGATTATGCTCTGTAACTGTTGTTATTAGTTCTTCTCTGACTACACTAATCTCCGCTTGTTCAATCACTTTTCTTTTTTCTGGATTATTTGTTAATAACCTAATTGATTTAACTCCCATCTGATTTAATATTTCTGCTGCAATTGTAAAATCACGTTCATCTTCTTTAAACCCTAAATCAATATTTGCCTCGATTGTATCTTTTCCCTCTTCTTGTAACTTATACGCTTTGATCTTATTTAATAATCCAATGCCCCTTCCTTCTTGTCGTAAATAAAGCACAATCCCCTCTTTTGCTGCACTGATCTTTTCTAATGCCTTTTCCAATTGTGCACGGCAATCACAGCGCAAAGAACCAAATACGTCTCCGGTCAAACACTCAGAATGAATCCTTGTAAGCACATGTTCTTTTCCAGAAACCTCTCCTTTTACTAATGCAATATGTTCTTTTTTGCCATCTGAAAAACAATAAATCTTAAACTCTCCAAACGTACTTGGAAGGCTTGCATTTGCCCGCTTTAAAATCATCTCTTTGCAAGAAGCAGGTTGCTTTATATTAATTATGTACGAAAAGGTTATAAATCACGTTCTTTCTCAACTTTCTTGTGGGGACGTAGTATAAATTCACTCGCTCTTTGCGATGATGTACATCCTGGCTAGAAGTGGTCTTTAAGGCTGCTAGTCAAAATGGTCGGCTCCAGTCATGGAGCGCTGAGGCGCATGCCAATGAAGTTCGCGGTTGAAACCGACAGATCTGGGAAGTAACATTATTGTTGCTCAGAAATTCGAAAGGTTTTCTACCACGAAAGTCCCAGCGTCCCCACTTTTTTCACTTCTGAGATGTTTTTAATTCTTTGTTCTAATCTCTTTAAACCTTGTAATGTGCTTTTGATTTTTTGGATTTACTCTCCTGAAGAATGCATCAACCTCTTTTTGTCTACAAAGATAAAATTTCCAATACATTGTATTTTTGTCTTTATTTACTCCTCTTTCTATTTTTGTAGGGCTAAATCCTAGTTTTTCAAGAGCATCATGGAGAGAAGAAATAAGCCCAATTGATCCAAACTTAAAGTGGATCTGTGCATATCTGTCATATTTTCTATAAACGCATCCATCGGTGTCAAAAAGACCCCTAATCGCTTTAATTACATATCTCTCTTTTAAGAAAATCCAAAGAGGAATCTCAACCTCATTGGCTACCTTATTGCCGGGCTTTAATCCTAATTCAACTAATATTTCTCCTATTTTAACACTGCCATTTCTTAATAAATTAGCATTGCCTAAATTAGTTATACAAAATTTATAACTAAATTCTTCTTCAAATAATTTTTTCACATAATGTAGGTAATCTTGTTCCTTTTTATCTAGACAAACTGCAACTTGATACTTGTTGCTCCTTTTCTCTTTGTACAGACAACCATCACCTAGCATGATTCCAACAATCTCAGCTAAATTTTCATTAAATTCCATTTTATATTCTCTTTTCACTCTGAATAATAAAGAGAAAATAAACTTAATCTAATGGTTAATAAATTCTAGCTGAACTTGACCAGTGGGTAGTGGATATATTTTTATTTTATCTCTACACTATCTCTTACTTCTAACCCAACTCTTTTCACTTCTCCAGCATTTAACTCTAATACATACAATGCTTCTGTGTCTAAACTTCCATACACTGGACAAGGATCTTCTTCACATGGTTGTACGTTCTGTAAGATTTCAACAACCCTGTATTCCGCATTAATCCAAATAATATCTAATGGGATTAATGTATTTTTCATCCAGAATTGATGCGCTTTAGATTCTTCAAACACAAAAAGCATCCCCGAATTTCTTGCCAAATGATCTCGATACATCAATCCTTGCTGCCTTTCCTCCGGTGTCTCTGCTAATTCTACATCGTAACATTGATCTCTAATACAAACTTCTTGCTTAGATTCAGTAAATACTAACACAAGAAAAACTGCCAACAAAATCATTCCTACAACAATTACAAATTGCCACTTTCCTTTCATATCCTTAGGATTTTCTACCTCTATATTAATGCTACGTATCCAAACAATTATAAACCCAATTTTATTTCTAAAAATCATGTACAAAAAAAGAGGCACTCCTTATGTTCCAACCGGGATTGGCAAACGTAAACTTCTTGTTGCAACAACAATGCTTGTTGGTACAATCGTTGGAGCAGGAATTTTAGGAATCCCCTATGTTATTGCAAAAGCAGGATTTCTCTATGGCTTAGGTCTTATTGTGGCACTAGGTGTAGTTATTCTCTTTGTAAATCTCTTTATGGGTGAAGTAGTATTAAGAACAAAAAAGCAACACCAACTTACCGGGTATGCTGAGAAATATCTTGGTAAATGGGGCAAGCGAATTATGCTCTTTTCAATGCTTATCTCTCTTTATGGAGCACTCACTGCATATCTTATTGGAGAAGGACAAACACTTTTTTCTATCTTTAAATTTGGATCTCCTCTGCTCTATTCGCTTGTCTTTTTTATTATCACATCAATAATTATATATTCTGGAATCAAAGCGACAGGAAAAGCTGAGCTATATCTTATCCTTCTTCTAACATTAGTTGTTGCAGCTATCGGAATTTTCTCCTTTGACAAAATTCAATTTTCTAATTTTTCCGCATTTAATCCAGCCTATCTTTTCCTCCCATATGGTGTTGTTCTCTTTGCCTACCTTGGAGCTCCTGCAATTCCAGAGATGCAAGAAGAAATTGGTAAACACAAAAAACTCATGAAAAAAGCAATTGTCTTTGGCTCTATTGCGCCGGTTGTTTTATACCTTATTTTTACAATTATTATTGTCGGTGTAATTGGCTTACCTAACTTTGAATTACTTGCTCCAAATGAGAGGATTGCAACAGTCGCATTAAGTATGTACTCTCATCCTCTACTTGGTCTTCTTGCTAACTTTCTAGCGGTCCTTGCGATGTTTACTTCATATTTAACTATTGGGATGGCATTATTTCAAATGTATCATTACGATTTTTCTATTACTAAAACTACCTCTTTATCCTTGATTTCTCTGCCTCTCATTATAGTTTTATTTGACATCACTTCTTTTATTGCCGTAGTTGGCGCAACGGGTGCAATTGCTGGGGGCTTGGAAGGAATTCTTATCGTCTTAATGTATTGGAAATCTAAACTACTTGGTGATAGAAAACCAGAATACCAATTACCAAAACACAAGCTTATTGGAACTATCATTATCCTGGTATTCCTACTAGGTGTGCTACAACAACTTTTTGCAAAATTCTTTTTCTCCTAGTAAAATTTATAAATTAGCCACTAAAAAGTAGTATAATGATTAACTCTTACAAAGAAGCGAGAGCTGCATTATCAGAACCTGCACAAATGGTGTATGATGCATTACAAGCTATTTATCAAACTGATTTGGATCCTTCTAATTTAGCTCTTGCTGCAAACTCTATTGGCTCTGGATTGGCTAGCGCAGCGAATCTTGAAGCTGATTTTTTAGATGTTAAAAGAGAGGAGAATGGTATTAGTGATTATGGCACTCTTGTTCAAAAAGCACTTGGTCCTCTAAAATCTAGTCCGTTAAAAGATGAATTAGCGACTCAAGATGGGAAAACACTTGAAGAAATAGGTCACAGCCTTGGAATCGGCGCTACTGTCCTTTCTAGTGATTCATACGAAAAAGTTGTAGCTGCTCAAAAGGATGTTTCTTCTTTAGCAAACTTAGATGATTATGATGGATTAGTTCATACACTTGAGAATCTTATTGGTACGTACAATCAAAAGGCAAGAGAATATGGTGAAATGGTGCGTAAGGGGATGGATAAAAGAGAACAATTGGAGAGTACCTTAAGGGAACAAGAGGCAGAACATCAAACTACGCTTGGAGAAAAAGATGCGTATGCTGAACAACTAAGATCTACTGTTAAAACTTTAAAAGGAGAAAAAGGAGACTTGGAACAAAGTCTTACTGATGAGAAATCTGCGTATCAAAGATTAACTGCTCAAAAAAAAGGGTTAGAAAAAGAACTTGCTCAAACAGAAAAAGAATATGAATCTCTTCAACGTGAAAATGGAAATAAAGATAAAACTATTGAGCAATTAACTGAAAGGTTGGGTAAATATGAAGCTGAAACTGGAAAAAGTTCTGGAATTGGATTTGCAGGCAAATATCTTGCTGCTCAAAGAAGAGTTAAACAATTAGAAAAAGAAATAGATGGATACATAGCAGATCAAGACGTTGATGTAGATGCATTAACAGCAAAAAAAGATGAATTAGCAAAAAGAGTTGGAGAATTAGAAGCGTCATTAAAACAATATAAACAAGGAACTCAGCTTGTGCGTAGAGAGTCTAAAAAATCTCTTCCAGGTTGGTTTGTGGACCATGCTCCAACAGCTTTACTAACAGCTAGCCTTGTTCTTGCAACTGGTGCTGGAATTTCATTATGTCTTGATGGTACATCTCTCAAAGATGATGTTTCTCCAGACACTTCTACTCAATGTCAGGATGTAGGTATCCCTCCCAATTTAGTTGTATATAGTACAATGGATAGGAATTTCACAGTACCTCAATTAATTGAAGATAGAGATTTAGGGTGGGAGCGTTATGAAGATTTGCAAAAAAGTTCTTCTGAGTTTGAAGGTACAGTTAAAAGTAACTTGACTGGAAAAAATGGCTTAGATTCTTTAAACTCATTCCTTTCAGAAAATGGGTATACTGCAGTAGTTTCTAAAGAAACATGTGATGCAAAAGTACAGGAAGCTAAAGCTGCAAAAATATGTCCTACAGAAACTAAAATCATAAAACCAAAAATTCCTACTCACAAATTTGAAAGGGTGTGTAACCAATTTGTGGATGGTGAAATCTCTGCTAAGCGAGCAGTAAAAAAATTACAATAATGGAGAAATAAAAATGGCAAATGAAAAACCAACTTACGAAGAATTAGAACTGAAGTGTGAATCACAAAAAGCAGATCTTGAGGCAAAAGATGAACTAATCTTTCAAGCTGTAAATGGGCGTCTTACTGATGAAGCACTAAATAAATTAGATCCGCAACAAGTAAATTTAGCTGTTATGGGAGATAATCGGAATCTTAGGACTTTGGTGGCTTTAGGTTACCAAAAAATGGCAACCTATGCAGCAGAAGCAAGAGCCGACGCAATTGAAATTAAATCTTTACAAAATTCTCGTAGGAACTGGAGGGCAGGAACTGTTCTAGCACTTCTTTTAGGGGCAGCTGGCGGTGTTGCAGGCAATGCTTATGTTGCGAATCATTTTGGAGTGAAAGCTAAACCAATTCCTGTTGTTGCATATTCTCCTGACGCTTCACAACCGCAAGATGCTGGCGCAGCAGATGCAGGAGATTATATCGCTCGCTCCGACTTAGAAGCGGAATGTAGAAGTGCTGGATTTTCCAAAAAATCTTCTAAAAAACCAAAAACAAAATCGTGTGAAGATCAGGGTTATATTGCCAAAGAAGATGCGGACGCTAAGTATGTTGAAGCAACCCTGGCTGCAAACAAAAAGGCTCAAGATAGATCTGAAGCTGGTTTTAAAGATGGAAAAGAGAGTGTTGATTGTACTCACTCAGCTGTTTATAGGAACGTAAAATCACAACTTACTGCTTGTCTTGACAATGGTAAACCTACTTATGCTCCAAGTCCTGATGCAATTTTTAAAATTTCGAATAGAAAATTAGACGGGATTTGTGGTGACTACATCGATATGAGGGCTGACTTGCCAACTACTCAAGACCGCCTTGCACCGCATTGTAAGTTAAGAGAATAGTTTTGTATTACTCTAAAGTAAGTAATATTTGCAAAAGATTTATAAAAGAGTGTTTACTTGAGAGTAGTACTTAGAATCAAGACTATACTAAAACCGTTACAAGGGGGAAACAAAATGTCAATAACATCATCTTTAGAGACCGTGATTGGTAAAGCAAAAAAAGCAGTAGTGGTTGCTGGAACAGCTCTAATGGGTTACATGCCAACATCTGCATTAGCTCAAGATTACATTACTTTAACAGAAACTTCAACACCAACAGCTCAAATGGATTCTGTGAGTGTAACAGCTCCAGGTGTTTGGGAAAGATTAGCAACTCATCTAAGGGCACACAAGGATGAATCTGCCGAGAATGAAACATTATACAATGCAGTTCAAGAATGTGTTGACGGCGGTATTTCAGATAACTTAGCTGAGGTTACTTCTGGAGAAGCAGCTTGTTATGGAAGAATTGATGCTAATCCTAATGATAAAGGTGTTTCTATCGATTTACAAAAAGGAATTAGAGGGGGAAGAACAAAAGTAATTAATGTTCAAAACCCAGCAGCACCAGCAGGATCTAAGGATCTTTTTCCAGTAGAGACATTAGGTCTTGAATCAACTGTGTATTCTCATTCAGATTTAAAAGCTGGATTTAGCAAACCAGCTCCAGTTGTAGAAGGTCCTGAACCAACAAAAACAACTGAATTAAAATATTGGGCTTTACAAAAAGATGGCCAGACAATTTATGTTCAAGGTCCAGACAAACCAAGTGATTTGAATAGTTCCCTTCCTAGCTTAGCTGGAACTCTTTTAGCTAATCTTGTAACTCAAGCTTATCCAGCAGATACAGCTTCTGTGGCTGAATCAAGAAAAAAAATCTTAGAAGCACAAGGATTTGATCCTGTTGAAGTTGCTTCTTATAGTGTAACTGAAATGCCAAGTGGCTTATTGGTTGCAAGAGCTGACGGTGGATTGGGCCTTTCATTAAAAAAGGATTGTACTGAGCGATTAAAAAATATTCCTGTTTGCGTGGATTCAAGAGAACTACTTTCAGTGACAGCTGGTACTTCAACGCAGGCACATAGTTCTGTTACTGGCTATGGCACATTAAAAAAAGTTGATCCTATCAAACGTGTTTCTGCACAAGGAGCTACAGTAGAAGCAAACGGAGGATTCTATCATATTAACGGCACCACCTCTGGTATGGCTGGTGCAACTGTCCTTTATGCAATTCCTGTTGAAGTTAACGGAAGAAAAATGTCTGTTGGTGTACAGGGATTGGGCTTTTTACCTGGTTCTTCATCCTCAACAACTCTAGTAGGACAAAGAGATGGAGAAATCAGAAGACAAGAGACATATCAGGTTGATGATACAAATACTACAGGAGGAGCTGCTCTACTTGTTGGAAGAGTTCCTCTTTCAGACTACCTTAGCATTACAGCAGGAGCAGGAGCCTTAGTTCATGGTTCTGATACAAATTTTCGATTAGAAACAGCTGTGTATAAACGGGCCGATGGCTCAGTGAATGATCAATTCAGCGAAACACTTCCAGGAAGCAGTAATCGCAATGTTACTCCAATAGGTAGACTTGGAGGAGTTTTCTTTCCAACTGATACATTGGGTGTAACTCTAGATGGATATGTTTCAGGAACTAATGGATTTGACGGTGTAGCTGGTGGAGCTAGTGTAGGACTAGTTTTTGTACCTTATAGGGAGGCAAAACAATGAAATTTCAACACCTTTTCATTTTTGTAGTACTCGTTGCGTTACTGACAAGCACGGTTGATGCAAGAGTTCTTTTAAACAGTGGAGATCCGACATGGTCAGATGGGTCTACAGACTTAACAATTGATATAACACAATCTGCTACAGTTAATGTAAATGATATCTCTACAACATTTCCTAATGCAAATGATGTTGCCTTTACTGTGGAATTATACGAGCTTGATGCCAATGGGAATCTAATTCCGGTTGTCTTAATGCCTCGGCCTTTAAACCAAGAAATTGTTCCCGTTCCACAAGGGAGTTATTTAGATTATTCTTTTGATATCGATCCCGTTCACTTTGGAAATCAAGCAGGAGATTACAGAGTAGACATCCAAATTGAAGAAGGAAGGCCTGACCAAAATATTCAATCACAAGATGCAGTAGCACAGCTAACCTTACGTGTTACAGACACTCCTGTAAACCAGCCTCCAGTAATCACACACGTATGGCAACTTGGGCAACAACCGACAACAACATATGATGTTGTGGAGGGAGAAACTTTAGAATTTTATGTGGCATTTTCTGATCCAGAAAATGATCCTTTAACTTTTACAGGAACTGGACTTCCAAGTGGAGTAACAATTAACAACGTACCTAATCCTTTGGTACGTCTGATTGAGTGGACTCCTACTACATCACAAATTGGAACTCATCAATTAGATTTTATGGTAAGTGATGGTAATGGGAATTTTGACTCTGAAATCGTTACAGTAAATGTACAACAAAATACAGTTCCAACAATCACTGTACCTCAAGGAATTATTTTTGTCTCAGAAGGAGAAACATACACCACACAATTAAATCCGATGGATGGGAATGCAGGACAAACTCTACATGTACAGGGAAGACAACCGGGAAGATTCCCCGGTCTAACTTTAGTACGTAATGCATTTCTTGGAAGATTTGGTCTAAACCCAACTATTCAAACTCTCCCAAGTGGAGCAACCCTAGATGCAACAACTGGACAATTTAGTTGGACAATTCCTTATACTAAAGTAATTCATCCTAACTTAAACAGGCCTGAAGCAATTCAATTTAGAGTTTGTGACTCATTAAACGTATGCTCAGCGTGGCAAGAAGCAAGTTTTAACATTGCAGATACAAATAGAAACGTAGCAATCACATCAACTGCTCCAACACAAGCAACTGAGCTACAACAATATACTTATCAAATGGTTGCACAAGATCCAGATACTGAAGACGTATTATCATACACAATTCAAGCACCTGTTCCAAATGGAATGGTAATTAATGCAAATGGTCTTTTAACTTGGACGCCTGCAATCGATGCAGTTGAAACATCTCCTATAATTGGACAACCGGGTGTATACCCAGTAACTGTTATTGTGGAAGATGGCTTTGGTAGCTCTCGTCAAGAATCATGGGACATTACCGTGCAAGATTTAGGTAATCAGAATATTGCGCCAAACTTTACACTAAATTCTGTGACAGTAACAGAAGGCCAAACAGCAATATTAGTTCCACAAAATGTTGTAGATGTTAATGGAGATACAGTAACATTCTCACTAGGTACAACAAATCTACCGGCCACTGCTGTAACTACATTTGATTCTGTAACCGGACGATTAACATGGGGAAACACAGTAGTTGGAACATACAATGTAGAAATCATTGGGGATGATGGTAATGGTGGAGTCACACCAGTAACTACAACAATTACAGTAAACCCTATTCAAGGTGGAAACAGTGCACCTGTAATCACATTTAATCCTGTAAACACTAACATTAACGTTGTAGCAGGAACATCAGTTGAATTTGATGTAATGGTAGCAGATAGAGACTTTGATGTAGTTAATCTACGTTTATCTAGTATCACGCCTTTACCTGCAGGAGCAGTATTCCAAGAACCAACTCCGCGAGTAGGGTTTGTGCAAAGCAGATTTAGCTGGACACCTACAGCAACAGATGTTTCTACCTCTCCAAGAGAATTTTTGTTCCTTTCAACAGATGGACAAACAGCTACTCAAGCAAGAGTATTTGTGACAGTAACACCGTCACCTAACCAACCGCCTGTTATTACAACAGTTCCAGTAACTACTGGGAGAGTTGGGCTAGACTACGAATACAATGTGGATGCATTTGATCCAGAAGGAGATGTACTGCGCTACAGTCTACAATTAGCAGCAGATACAACTATGGAAATTAACCAACAAGGTGTAATCTCATGGACGCCTGATGCAGTTGGTTCCTATCCGGTTGTTGTAGCGGTTACAGATGGTATTAACACAGTAACGCAAGCATACACAATCGTTGTAGCACAAGGAAGAAGATCCTTAGAAATTGCCTCAGCAAAAATCTTGCCAGAAGTAGTTTCTCCTGGAGATTACGTTTCTATCAACGTTCGTGTAGATAATGAAGGTGGCGTAGATGTAAAAGACTTACAAGTTAAAGCTACTTGGTATGAATACGGCCTAAGAAGAACCAGTGGCGAATTCGACCTTGACCATGGTGATGAGAAAACTGAAAACTTTGGTTTTCTTGTTCCATACGAAACACAACCGGGCATTTACGACCTAAAGATTTGGGTTGGAAATGACTACTTCCACGACACAGCGTACCGTCAAGTGGTAGTGCGATAGGTTCTGTAAAGAACTTTGTTTTTGTTATTTTAAAATAGTGCTTGTGTGTAATCACTCAAGAATACTAAAAATAACGAAAGCTTTAAATATAAAGGGGGGTTTTGGACGAGTAAATAGAGGAAAACCTCTATCATACTCAAAAAACGAATCATAAGATTTGGAGGAAGATAAAATGAAAAAACTATTGAGTTTAATGGCTATCTTTGTAATTAGCCTACTAAGTGTATCAATGGTAAGTGCACAATATGCACCTGGAGAACTAGACGTTCTTGAAGTAGAAATTAACCATATTGAAGCAACAACCTTGACACAAGCAGATGTAGAAACCTTACAAACAGCAAACCAAGACGGTATTGACTTTACTGGTGCAGTTGTTGTTGAAGAAGGTGAAAACTTAGAAATTGAAGTTCTAATTGAATCAAGAACTGATGCAAGAGACATTGAAGTTTCCGCAGAATTACGTGGATACGAATACGGTGACTATGAAGACTTAACTGACAGATCACACCTTTTTGACTTAAATGGATACGGTGTAAACGGTGCTGCTCAGAAAAAAGTTAGATTAAACATCGATTTACCAAACAGATTAGAAGATGACCGATACTTCTTAAGAATCGACGTTGAAGACAGAGCTTCAGCAAGAATCACATATTACGTAGCATTACAAGTAGAACCAACAAGACATGGTATTGAAATCGCAGATGTTGTTTTCTCACCAGGAAACACAATTCAAGCTGGTCGTGCCTTACTTACAAGCGTTCTATTAGAAAACTACGGTGACAAAGAACAAGACGACGTAAAAGTGTCTGTTGAAATCCCTGAATTAGGATTAATCGCAACAGAAGTTGTTGATGAAGTAGAAACAGATAGAGATCCTTCTACTGGAGGAAGCAACGTTGACTACGAAGACGTACCTGAATTATACTTAGGTATTCCAGCAACTGCACAAGCTGGTGAGTACGCAGTTAAAGTATCCGCAAGATACGATGACTTAAGAGAAGTTGTTACAAAAACCTACACAATTAGAGTAGCTGACAACCCTCTATACGGTAGCTCATCCGACAAATTAATCTTAGCAGTTGGTCCGGAATCACAAGCAGTAGCAGCTGGTCAAACAGCACGTTACGGTGTAGCATTAACAAACGAAGGAAGAACATCCAAAGCATACACAATTAGTGCAGTAACAGGCGACTGGGCAAACGCTCAAGTAGCTGAAAAACTAGTTGTTTTAGAAGCAGGAAAAAGCAAAGTTGTTGACATCAATGTAGATGTTGCAAACAATGCTGTTGCTGGAACTCATGCAGTTTCAGTTGCTGTAGCTTCTGGAAACGAAGTACTTCAAACCGTAACACTAAACGCAGACGTTGTAGCAGGTAGCAACAATGTAGACTTACGAAACGGCTTAGAAATTGCTCTAATCGTTTTAGTAGTTTTACTTGTTATCATCGGCTTAATTGTTGGCTTTAGCAGACTACGAAGAAGCGAAGACGACGAAACATACTATTAAGGTATGGTTTTATCTTCTTCCATTTCTTTTTTTTCTTTTCTTTTTTTGGAAGTTTTTCTTTTATATTTCTTAAAACTCTCAGATGGTAGTATATCATGGCAATCAAAAATCAAAAAGAAACTAGGGAAACATTTAATTCTTCTGAGCTTGAACACCTTCTTAAGGCTGTAATCTCAAAAGATAGGGGAGGTAAAATAATTCACTTTTACGATGTAACCTATTCTCTTGAAAATTTTGAAACTGGTTATGGAAGCTTACAGTACTGCCCTAACTCTTCTCTGTTAAAAATATATGAATTTTTTCCTAAGAGAAATTTGCCACATATGAAAAGTGGCAATGGATTTGGCACACTCGCACATGTTAAAACTCTACAAGCATTCTTTTCAAAAGTAGAACCTTCCCCTTTACTAAAACTGGTGGTGATAGGTCCTTCTAAAGAATATCAGCCTATGCTTGAAAAAAGTGGTTATTATGACCGTGTTCCTCTACAAGATCACTTACAACAAGCAGTAAACTACGCCAACAACCGTTTTGGATTCACTCTTAAAAGTCCATTTGCATAATTTATAGACAAACTATTTTTATAAAACAAATACTTTATTACAAAAATGGTACACAACTATCTAGCTAAACCTCAAGACTCAAGAAAGGACTTACCTCACCAATTGAGTGTAAGCCCTACTGCATTACCCAAAAAAGATTACAAAGCATTAGAAAAAACTGTATTAGAAGCAGGAAATGCAATTATGACTGGAGCTCACTCTTACACAGGAAATAAATCAGCAATGGTCTACGTTCTCCCTACTAATGGAAAAGGCCACCTCTCAGCAAAAGAATTACAGCAAATAGGATCAAAGCTTGCAAAAGAGTTTCCCTGCTATGCTCCATTTATGGTCTTAGATGGTCGCTCTGAAATAGGTCAGTTCTAACTTTTTTCTTGTTTAACAACTTTTTTAAACTCACTCTAGCGACTCTAAACTATGGATTCTAGTACACAATCTACAACAAAACCCCTTACTATTGCGGTTATCGGAGCAGGCCCAATTGGGTGTTACACTGCGTACTTATTTGCACAGCAAGGGCATACAGTAGAAGTATTTGAAAACCATCCGCGAGTAGGTGCACCAATCCAATGTACAGGTATTTTAACAGCAGAATTTGATAAATTAAATATTCCTAAAGACTCATTTCTTGTTAACACAATTACGGACATTGAAGTGTTCTCACCATATAATAAAACACATGTTACACAAAAAGACTACATTGTATGCAGAGACAAATTTGACAACTATTTTGCAGATCTTGCAAAAGGAAAAGGAGTAACAATCCATACTTCTCACTCTTTTACAAAACTCAAACAAACTGCACAAGAACTATCAACCACAGACAAACCAACTCTGATCATCAAAGACACAAAAAACAATCAAGAAAAATCCATCACGCCAGATATTGTAATTGCTGCAGACGGTCCACTTTCACCAACTGCTAAAGCCTATGAATTTTATTACAAAAAACGTGAAAATTACTACGGCGTACAAGCAACTGTTCATGGAAAATTTGATCCAAACACTATTTTAACCTACTTTGGAAACGATGTCTGTCCAGGTCTTTTTGCATGGGTAACGCCAGAATCAAATACAACTGCTAGAATTGGACTTGCCACCAAAAAAGATGCAAGAAAATACTTTGATAAATTCATGCAACAACATAATTTTACTGCAAGCCAGATGCAAGCAGGCACAATTCCTGTATATCATCCTAAACAAAAATTACAATACAAAAACTGTTATCTAGTTGGTGATGCATCAGGATATGTAAAAGCAACAACGCTTGGCGGACTTGTCCCAGCTCTACAACAAGCACAAATTTTAGTAGATTCAATTCTCAATGATAAAAACTACAAAACACAACTCAAACCAATTACAAGACAAATGAAACTTCATCGAAAAATCCATCTTACTTTTAATAAGTTCTCTGACAAAGATTGGGATAAACTTGTTTCCTATGTTAATAAACCAAAAGTAAGAACTGTCTTTGAGACTTACACACGTGATAACCCAATTCCTTTAGTCACACACGCTTTATTTGCAGAACCAAGATTTTTAGGTTTTTTGAAATATGTGTTTTAGCTATTATCTTCTTAATTCCACATACTTTTCAAGCACTCGCTTATACTCACGATTCATTCCACCAAGTCTAAAAATTACAACTTCACTTGCACCTGCCTTTTTCATTTCCACTAAATCACGTTCCAAATTCTTAGCAGAAAGTATTGGTTCATCTCCTAAAATGCCAACTGCAATTGTGCCAAGGCCTACATGAAGACTCTTTCCGTGTTGTATAATCATTTTCTCAATGCTCTTAAGCAAAAAAGGGCGCACGTTCTTGTGCATTGAAGTATAATACATCACAATCTTCCTATTCCCATATTTCTTAGGATTAAATGAAACTCCTAAAAATGTAAACAACTTTTGAATAAACCAATTGCGCATACCATATTCACTTGTTGCAATCTGGATATTACTTTTTTTACTCTCTTTAAAGAATTTTTTAATCATTCTTTTATTACGCAAAAAATGATCAATTCTCCAAAGTAGCTTTGGATGTCGTAAAGGGAGTTCAGCATCCCACATTACATTAAACATTTCTTTCTTATTTAACTTGGCTGCACTCTTCTTAATTTCATCAATTACTTGCCGCACGGCCTTTGGGCTGCTAAATGGACTAAGCCAATATCCTTGTGAATTCTCCAATACGGGCCAATAGCCAACATCAATTTTTCTCTGCTTAGTAGAATAACCTAAAATCTCTTTTTTAACCCTCTCAAACTCTTTGATACCTTTTGCAGCAACATACACCGTTGTAGGGAAATTTACATAGCGTAACTTAGAAAACGCTTTATCATCTGGGAATTCTTCAAAAAAACTAATCTTCATTCAAAAAAAGAAAATAACTTCATTAATAAAATCTGCTTTTTCCTCCAGTATATTAATTTCCAATTACTTTATACCAACTATAAAGTAACCTATTTGCAGCCTTTATAATCTCTTTGCCCTCTCCAGAAACTTTAATACAAGAACCAGACAACTCGACCTTTGCTTCTCCTTTCCCAACTAATTCAATTACTGGCATTCCTTGAGTATCTTCACAACTCAAAATCTTACGCTCTTCACATCCTACGGCCTCTTTAACACATGCTCCTTGGGAGTTTCTTCCAATTCCCTGACCGACATTAGCACTAATTTCTCCCATTGCTACAACATAATTTCCATCTGCCATGCTTGGATCAATTGCTACATAGACTGTATCTCCTTGATTAAAAGAACTATTAATACTTCCCATGATTGGTACATCCTCAACTTGTGCAGGATTGTAATGCAAGGGGATTCTTTTCACATTACTCCCTACTTGAATATCTGTCCACCATAAATTATCTGCGAAAACTGAACTAAATCCGTTGTAAATAATACCTTCTTCCTCAGAAAGCTCGCCTTCATAATTTAGTGCATGTAACGCCTCAATATCCAATAACTCTGGTTCTACATTGTTATTATTGTATACATAAGATCCGATAAATACTAACGCAAAAATACCTATAATAACTGCGATTATAATCAATAAATTTTTACTATCAGCAGATTGTTTATTCTCAGAATTGTCTTTCTTTTCAATAGCAACATCAGATTCTACTTTAGCGTCCTCTTTTTCATCCTGCTTCTTCTTAGACTGCTTAATCTCTTCAATCTCCTTAATAGAAGGAGCTACTTCCATTTCTTGTACTTCAATCTTTTCTGTGCTCAGATTATCGTCCATTTGAACTTAGCAAGTAAATCAATTTAAAAGCTTTATGGAGAACTAGGCTCTGTCCAGAAAGGAGGGTTTTTGTATACTAGCGCCCTGACGCATAAAAACCAACAACGATTGGTTTTTGGCGCAAGAATAAAGTCTTCTGCTTTATTCTTTGCGTAGTCGAGGCGCATGATGCACTAATTGACGATAAGATAAATATGCATCATCCACAATAAAGACAAAGTGCTTTATTGGGATCCAAACAAAGTAGTTTCTTTGTTCTGGATGATGGGCGCCGTGCCCTAGTATACATTTTTACTCCTTTCCGGATGAAGCCGGAGAATTAAGATGATTGTAATAAAGAAATTTGGTCACATCTCTCTTTTTTTTGGTCATAACCTTTAAATAAGGATATTTGTCTTAAAGTAAGGATGGAACCAGATTACAAGAGCTTAGGTCAATGTCTTTACCAATTGGCTGAGGCTAAAAGAATTACTTCTCCCGGTGCAACTCTAGATATGCTAAAAGAAATGATCCCTGGGATGAATGATCCTTCAGATCTTGCTTTCAACCATTTTGGCATGCTTGAAACCATGGCTACTGAATTCACGCAAAGTCTGCCAGACCTCACATCTCCTATTCTTGTTACATCTTTAAACAAATCAGGAAAAATCTATGCACCTAATGCGACTCCTCTTCTAGGTGATGTAACTTCTCAGATCGCAGAAGGTTATTTTCAAGGAAGGGATATATCGGCCCAACAAGCTCAACTAAGGGATTTAGAACAAGCATATCTAAAACAAACTTTGCCTAGATCAGAGCAACCATTAAACGAGCTAAATGGTTGTTTGTTAGAATTAATGGGACAAGGAAAAAACCCTGATGGCTTGATACAAAGAATAGACCAACGTTGCCTATTGTACTTGTCTAATTAGCTTTCTCCAACAACTTCTTTACAGGCTCTAGATTTTGCTCCCGCAGTGAATCTTCGCCTTTCCCGCCAACATGATCTGTAATAACTGCTGTTTTATGCTTTTGCAATTCTTGCTTTACTTCATTGCTACACACGTCCAGGGCAATCCCTCTAAATCTATCTGCATGGTGCAACAATGCTTTTTCTTCAACAACTTCTTCTCTTGACGCATTAACAAAAAACACATTATCTTTCATAAAGCTAAATGCCTTTTCATTAATCAACTCTTTAGTATACTTATTAAGAGGAACATGGATGCTTACAACATCTGCTTGCTGCAGTACTTCTTCAAAAGACTTCATCTCAACTTTTAACTCCTCAAGAACTTCTGGCTTTTGCTCAATAACATCAAAAGCAACAACCTTAGCATCAAAACCAAGTAACTTTTTTGCCACCATTTTTCCAATCATACCAAAACCAATAATTCCTACTGTTTTTCCTTTGATTTCAGCTGGAGGACTAGATTCTTTCATTACTGCAAGCATCAAATATAATGTATGCTCTGCTGCACTATTTGCGTTTAAGCCTGGCATATGAATTAATTCAATATCTTTTGTTTTTAATTCTTCCACATCAATATTGTCAATTCCAGTACTACAACTTACAACATATTTTAATCCAGACAACTTATCTAAATCTACCTTGCGTAAGGGAGTAAATGTCCGTAGCACAATAGCTTCAAATTCAGCTAGGCTCTTAGAACTCGCAAACTCTTCATTTGTCATTTGTGTGACTGTTGAATTTTCCTCTAACAATTTTTGTGCATCAGGATGTAAATTTCCAATAAGTAAAACTTTCATGTAATTTTAATCAAGATTATCGTTTATAAAAGTAATGAAATAAACAGTTAGATTAAGATTATTCTTGGTTAGATACGTATTTAGTAAATTCTTTTGGAGGCATAACTTTAGATATCATTGCCCTAACAGCAAGCTCATCAACAAGTTCAGAACTAATAATCTCTTTTCCTTTAGCATACGCATACGTTACTTCAACTGTTACAGAATTACCAACATATCCTTGCTTTGCATAAACATAAAGCACATCAATTTCATCAATTTCAGGAAAATGCTTAAGTGTAGTCTCAATTTTCTTCTCATCAGACATGCCCTCATCTAAAAGGTGAAAATAAGGGTAATTGCCTTTAACACCTAATTTATCAAGCTCTTTTTTAATCAATTTAATATCATCATAGTACTTTCTAGAACTTGCAACAAAAACCGATTTCATATTTTTCTTAAGCTAAACCTCTTTTATAAAAGTAGTGGAAATCAAAATTTTAAGACTTTTCTTTTTCTCTTAGGGCTAAAGATTCTTAAAATGGTCTCTTGATGCGTTTCAAATTCTTCTTTGCCAAATTCTAACTCTTTAAGTCCTCTGTCTTGGAACTCTTCTTGAGCTACGTTATAGGCCCAAGTGAAATATTCATATGCTTCAATCAACTCTCCAACTTCTCTTGGATCTACTGTGTGTCCTTTACTCTCAAAAAACTTCAACCTTTTTACAACATTTCGGGGAGCTACGGTTAAATCATCTATGGTCTGTTCTAAATCCTTTTCTGCTGAGCTTCTAATAAGTGTTGTCATTTGATCAAGTAATCCATATTGCATCATTCTCAATTGACCAATCTTAAAAGATTCAACTTTTCTATCTGGATCGTAGAAAGAGGTAACTCCATTCCCTCTTAATTCAAAATGCCGCCTTTCTTCTTTCTGGACTGAATTCTTCCCCTCTACTGTTGCTCTCCTATGTGCTCTAAATTTTCCATTCAACCATCTCTTTAAACTTCCTCCTTCTTCGGATCTGAATTTGTTTAAGATGTATTCAACAGCCCTTTGATGCGTTCCTTCATTTCCATAGAGGATTGTTGTTTCATATAGTCTATTTGGAAAGGCAGTTGAGCCTTGGTATGAAGTACAAATTGGGTCTCCAATGGCCCATATTTCTGATCTTTCTACCTCATCCATGGAACTAATTCTCTTTGCAACCTCTCTCCATTGGTCATGGTCTTTTTTATCTTCTGGTATTAAAAAAACTTCAATTCTAGAAGTACGATACGGTCCTTTTTCTAGGCGACTATCACTCCCTGTAGTAATGATTGCTCCTGTGGGAATATCGCCTATTGCTCTAATGCGTGTCGCAATTTCTCTTTGAAATGCAAGATTATTTGATTGTAAGAAATGATAGTACTCTTTAGGGGGTAATCTCTGGGAGAAACATGAAATGGACTCTCCACATATACTGGGATTGTATTACTGCCTCTTGGGATTACTGTTCTTCTTAGGTGGCTTAAATCTGATCGCATTTTTTATTCACGATGCGCTTTTTATATAAGCTTAATCTAGAAAAAAGCCCCTGGAGGGATTTGAACCCTCGGTCTTTCGCTTATTGCCCGTTATTTATCATAACTCGAGGCGAACGCTCTACCGCTAAGCTACAGAGGCAGTAATGTAAGCTATCAAGCAAACTCGTTTGCGCAGATGCACAACGAACACCAAACCGTAATTGGTCGCAAATATCACTAAATCACAAGGGAACTATTCAATTTGCTCTAACAACTCTTTCTTTGTCAAAAATTTCTTTTGACACGCAAAACATATGGTATGCTGCTTTGAAGAACCTTCTTTTTTTACAACAGTCCCCTTTAGCTTTCCTAAAAACAACTCTTTGATCTCGTTTTTACAAATACTGCATTTTGCCATATACTTTCATATTCTACCTTATTTTTAAAAGTATTGGATTGCAATTTCATAGAGAAGGAACTTTCTCTTATTCGTGGTATATGTAAGATTAAGGTACTAACTCAGAAACTAAAAGATGAAATGAGGGACGGATGGGGCAACAATTAATACTACTGGTTGTAGCAAAATTTAAATAAAATGTCTTTTCCTAATTAGTATGCAATTCTTTTTCCAAAAAAACATTATCTTTTTTTGTATGACACTTTCCAATTTGAGGTGAGAAAAGTGTTAGACTACAAAAATGATCCTTTACTGTTGGATAAGAAAACATTCAACGACCTAATTGGAGAAAAGAATGAAAACATTTTATTTCTCGATAAAGAGTCTAAAATATTAAATCTTTTTTCTGCTTTTGTAAAAAAAAGTGATTTTATTAAAGATCATAAACTTAATCAACCATTACAAAAGACTGTTTATGTCAAGGTAAGTAAAGAACTAATTAGGATTTTGAGAAATCGATGCAACAAAACAAACGATATTCAAAAGTTAATTGAAACTTATACCAAACGAAGAACTAACTGCAGAGACGCTGTTAACAGATGGTTTGTGTCAGGTATTTTTCCCTTCATTCTCCTTAGGATTTTATCTAAAAATAATACTGAATTTTCAGGTTGGATTTCTGAAATAAGATATTTTACAGATTTTCTTGGTAAATCTAAACTCTATTCTCCGAAGACTTTGTCTGAATTGTTAAGTCATAAGCTTGTTTACTTTGTTGGGTGTTCAGTAGGAGATGGACATATTGATAAAAACGGTAAAAGGTGGGTATTGGTTGATGGAAGCTCTGATCCAAAAAGATTAATTCTTTCAGGAGAATTTGTATCAAATTTAAGTAATCTGTTGAGTGATTATATTGATGCATTTAAGATTGTAAAACACAAAACGAAATATGAGTTAAAAGTGAATAATAAATTATTTTGTAGGTTTCTAAATTTCTTTTTTGGGCTTCCTTATGGGTCAAAGAAAGAGAAAATATTGAGGGTTCCATTAATCCTAAAATATTCTGGTTCAAACTTAGAAAAATACTTTTGGAGGGGATGTTTCGATACTGATGGGAGTGCAGTTCGCTCCATTGGTTTTTGTTCTTCTGATAAGAACTTAATTAGTCAGTGTGATGATTACCTTAAATCATTGGGAATAAAGGTAAATTTGGGTAAGAAAAACATTAGAATTCCAGTTCCGAGTCTTAAAGAATGGACTTCTATTGGCTTTGCTCATCCTAGAAAACAAATAGAATTCTTAACGACACTTAAGAAAGGAGCGAAATTTAAATTACTAAAAATAAAGGAAAAAGACAATGTGCCTTATGCGTTACGTAGAATTCATAGATTATTACAAGTTGATAGGAACGGATATAGGGTGAGGATTAATTCGTCTGCTTTGAAAGAACAGGAAATACCTGTTCAAAACGTCAATGATATCATGAAAAAACTGTTTAACTGTGAGTTTAGACAAGCATCAAATAATCTTTATTACTTTAAATCTAAAAAAGTATATAGCTATTTACGGAGTATTTTTATATATGAACCTGCTTGGCAAGCAATAAATGATGATGAAGAGGAGCAATTCCTCTGTAATTGGAATGATGTGTGGAGAAAATGAGAAAGAGAATAGCAGTTATAGATAGGGATAAGTGTCGACCTACAGCCTGTGGAAATTATTTATGTGCTAAATTATGTCCTGTTAATCGAACGGGGGCTGATTGTATTTTCCCTGGAGATGATTCTGGCAAAAAAGCTAGGGTTGACGAAATTCTTTGTACTTCGTGTGGGATTTGTGTTAATCGTTGCCCTTATGGCGCAATTACAATTATCAACCTTCCAGAATCTCTTAACAAAGCCCCAGTTCATCGTTATGGGCAAAACATGTTTGAGCTCTATTCTTTACCTTCAGTTGTTCCAGGACAAGTAACTGGTATTTTAGGTCCCAATGGGATTGGGAAATCCACTGCTCTAAAAATCATGGGAAATCTTCTCAAACCTAACTTGGGAAAATGGGATAACCCTCCAGAGTTCAAAGAAGTTATTAAATATTTCAAAGGTTCAGAAACACAAAAATTCTTAGAACGACTACAAAAAAATGAAGTCAGTCTATCTTACAAACCACAACAAGTGGACTTAATCCCTAAACAATTTAG
Organism: uncultured Methanosarcinales archaeon; assembly: GCA_964344285.1. Lineage (GTDB taxonomy): Archaea > Nanobdellota > Nanobdellia > Woesearchaeales > GW2011-AR9 > CAYFMM01. Next base: position 75,768 of record CAYFMM010000004.1, read on the forward strand.
CGGAAAAGTTTCAGAGCTACTCGCAAAACTTGCAAACAATGACTTAGAAAAAATTCAACAACTCGCGCAAAAATTACAATTAACTCATTTTTTAGACAATGATATCTCTTCCATCTCTGGTGGAGAACTCCAACGTGTTGCAATTGCTGCAACTGTCTTAAAAGATGCAAACTTATTTCTTTTTGACGAACCAACTTCCTATCTAGATATTAAACAAAGAATTCAAACATCAAACTTCTTACGCTCACTGGCAAAAGACAATACCTCTGTAATGATAATTGAGCACGACTTGGTAATCTTAGATTACATGACTGATGCACTAAACATCATGTACGGAACAGAAAACGTCTTTGGTGTAGTTTCTGGGATAAAATCAAACAGAGAAGGAATTAATGCTTTCTTAGAAGGCTACCTCAGAGAAGAAAACATTCGTTTTAGATCTCATGCAATTAAATTTCAAGGCTCAGACTCAAGCACAGCTCTTCCTCAACAACTAATTTCATGGCAAAAATTAGAAAAGAAGCTTGGTAATTTCAACTTACAAGCAGAATCTGGTTCTTTGTACAAAAATGAAATCATTGGGGTTCTTGGAGAAAACGGAATTGGAAAAACATCTTTTATCAAAATGCTTGCAGGTGTCTTTGATCCTGACTCTGGAGAAATAGACACAAAAATAAAAGTAGCTCTCAAACCTCAATATCTTGAATCAGAATCAGAACTAACAGTATTAGAATTTCTCACAGAAGCGGTTGCAAAATACTCTAATCAATTAATCAAGCCACTAGACTTAGAAAAACTCTTCTCATCAAAATTATCTCAACTTTCAGGCGGACAGCTACAACGTGTAGCAATCGCACATTGCCTTGCACAAGATGCAGAATTGTTCTTACTAGACGAGCCATCTGCATACTTGGATGTAGAACAACGTCTAATTGTTTCAAAAGTTATCAAAAATGTTGCAAATGAACGTGATGTAACTGTTCTTGTTGTAGATCACGACTTAATGTTTTTGGATTATCTTTCTAGTAGACTCATTGTGTTTTCTGGACAACCTGCAAAACAAGGATTACTTCAAGGTCCATTTTCAAAAGAGGAGGGTATGAATAAATTCCTGCAAGAGATAGGAATTACTCTTAGAAGGGATATGCACTCTCATCGCCCAAGAATTAACAAGCCAGGATCCGTTAAAGACAGGGAGCAAAAAGAAAGTGGGAGATGGTATTATAATTGAGAAAGTCTTCTTTACTTTTCTTATTACCTAGTTTTAATCTTTTCTTGCTATCTCTCAATCACCTTCACAATCCCTTCTATTGCATCCACTTCAACTTCAATTCCATAATCTAATACTTTGGTAGCATTCCCCGTACCTACAATACACGGGATTCCCATCTCTCTTGAGACAATTGCAGCATGTGATAACATCCCTCCTTCATCCGTTACAATCGCAGCTGCCTTTTGCATTGCCGGCACGTAATCTGGATGTGTTACAACAGCAACTAAAATATCTCCTTTCTCAACTTTTAAAATATCATGGATCGTCCGTACAATCACAACTTTTCCTCGCACTTTTCCTTGACATGCAACCGTACCTCTTATCTCTTTTTTTATTTCTTCTTCAATTACAAATCCTTGCTCCTTCATCACCTGTTCAAAGTTCTCTTCTACAAGTACGACTTCTTTACTTTCTTCTTCTCCTTTTTCCTCCTTAAGATATAACATAAACCCTTCTCTCTTACGTTCTCTTCCCCTACTAACATCTATCTCCTTGCCATTCAGAAAACCAACAATCTCTTTCTCACTCAGATATGCAATTTCTTTAATCCCTATCTTCATTCTAACTGCAATTTCCCTAAACAATTTTTGAATTAAAAATATCCCCTGCCTTCTGTAGTCATCTCTTGCATCTTTAATATAACCAAGTTCTTTAATCATCACAAACATCTCAACTTCCTTGGCACTTAATCCACTTCTTACAACAGCATCAGAAAAACGTAACCTCCCGTTAGCATCATAATTTCCAATCTCTCTAATATTGCTAATATAATCCTTAACTTCTTCCAAACTCCATGGTGTTTTATGCACATCAAGACATTGAATCCAACTATACTTTGAATGAAAATTTTCGATCTCTTTATCATTCATTCCATTCTCTTTAATCTTTCTTGCTTCTTCTTGCATTACAAGTACTGTACTCTTTTTACTTGGTCTAAACAACGTTTTTCTCACTTTATCCTCTTTAATTCCTCTCCTGTCTAAAAGTTCCTTACCCTTATCGGTCCAATACTCACTCAACAAATGTCCTATCCATGCACCTACACAAGAATACACTAACAGCCTTCTTTGATACTCTACATAAAACTCCTTAAGCTCTGCATTACTCTTCCCTATTAAATCTTGTTCATTAACCTCTCTGCAAAAATCAACATATTCTTTTCCCAAATTATGGAACGAATTTTGAAACTCAACAAATTTCTCTTTGCTACTTGTGTACTTCTCAACAATGCCTTCCATTAACAGCTGAAATTCATTCTCTTCCACATAAAAACACTGATTATTATGCTCAGGGATAATAAATGAAAACTCAGTACACACAGGTAAAAATTGCCTTACTCTCTTACTCAATGCAAGAAGTGCCATCTGGCAATATTGTACTGAATACTCTCTACTGATAATCTTTTTCCACTTCATAGTACATTCGCCTCTAAATTGCTCTTAAATATATGTCAGCCCCCTTAGGGTGTCTTTATGGAAAATTTATTAAAGAATGAATCTAATTCACATTCCAAACACTAATGCTATGAATTACTATGGACTTAACTTCATTAGAATCAATTGGACTTACTACAGGAGAAAGCAAAGTCTATATCTCCTTATTAGAACTTGGTCCTAGCAATGTTGGTAAAATCATTAAAAAAGCAAAAATTTCACGTTCCAAAATTTACGACGTTCTTTCTAGGCTTCAACAAAAAGGACTTGTGACTTTTGTCAAGGAAGGCAAAATTCAAAAATTCAACGCCTTTCAACCAAAACAACTGACTGAATATATTAACAAACAACAACAAGAGTTAACCCAACGTGAAGAAACTCTTTTACACCTAATTCCCCAATTAGAAAAGATCACACCACCCTCAAAAAATACATCTGCAGAAATTCTTTTAGGACCAAGGGGAATTAAAGCTTTTTTTGAAATGTCGCTGCATGAGAACCCAAAAAAAGAAGAAATCTTAATCCTTGGTTATTCAAAAGATGCCAGTCTTTACTATCATGCTTATTTTAGGCAACATCTTAAAGAGAAATTGAAACTAAAAATTCCCTCTAAAGTTATCTATGATTATGAAACATGGCAACTCAAACAAAGGAATAAAAGAAGATTAGAACAACAACGTTATCTCCCTAAAGGCTTCAAGACTCCTGCTTTTATTTACATCTTTGGTAACATCGTAGGCACAATTGTCTTTACAAAACAACAAAAATTATGTTTTATGGTAAAAAATAAGGAAGTGGCTGATTCTTACAAACAATACTTCAATATGCTTTGGAACCAAGCAATTAAACCCAATTTCTCAAAACTAAATAAAAATTAGAAAATAAAGAATAAAAAATTAATGTACTAAAACAATCCCTTCAACAAGTCTTTCGTTCTCTCCAGAGTATCTTGGATTGCCGCGATCTCCGTTAAGTTCAAATTCATCGCTGTCATGTAGCTCTCGAAAGTCTCGCTCAGCTCCTCGTAATCTTTCTCCGTCTTCACGTTCACCATAAGACGGTATGCTACTTGAGAAAAAGAACTGGCCTCTCTCATTAAATCTATGTATTGCACTTGCTCCAGGTGGCAGATAAAAATCAACTCCTGCATTAGGGATTACAACAGTGTATGCTACATTGTCTGTATTCACCCACTCTACACTGTCACCAGCTAGAATCTCAACAGATGTAGGCATTATTCTAAAATCATTAAATACCATTTGGTACATGCCATTTGACAAGCTTGCTTCTTCCATCATTTCATCTTCCACTTCCATGGTCTTTGAAACTTCAGGAGCACAACCTACCACAAAAACAGCCATCACCAAAACTAATACTAAAATTACATTTCTCATGGTCAAATCCTCCATATATGCTTAAAATGAGCTTACTTTAAGAAGGTTATGGGTAAAAACTACTATAAAGCAAGCAACGTGTAAATTCTTAAAATCCAAACAATTTCTTCCAATCATCTCTATATCTCTTGTAAAAGACCCAAGCTGCAACAAAAACCATGGCCAAACTAAACCACTGTCCTAGACTTAAATTCAAAAAGAGTGAATTTTCACGATAAAAATCAACGATTACTCTACCAAGTCCCTCCCAAAACACAAAGTTCCAAAAAATAAATCCAGGAGTAAACTCCTTGTGTAACTGCAAAAAAAACAACCAGCCAAAGACAATTGATCTTTTAACAGCTCCATAAATTTGAGAAGGATGACGACACACATCTCCTGCTCTAGCATCTGCATTTACAAAATTAACACACCAACTTCCATCCCATACTCTGCCCCAAAGCTCACCGTTAATAAAGTTAGCAACCCTACCAAGCATTAGTGCAAAAATAGCAGGCACACTTAAAACATCAGCAACTTTCCAAAAATTAACTTTCTTACGTTTACAATAATACCATGCTCCAACAACACTCCCAACAAAACCGCCATGAAAACTCATTCCTCCGTTCCATACTTCAAAAATTCGCAAAGGATTGCCAAAATAATATGCAGGTTCCCAAAAGAACAAAAACAAACGTGCTCCAACAAGCACCCCTATAATCACATAAAATAACAAGTCCCATACTTGATCCTTACTAAGACCTACTCGTGCCCTATACTTTTGCAACCACCAAATTGCAAGCAAAAACCCAAGGACATATACTAAACCATACCAATGGATTGCAATTGGCCCTACATTAATTATTACTGGGTCAAGATTGTGTATGTACATATAATTAGAACAAGACTCTTTGCATATAAAGATTTCTTTTTATAAACCAACAGTTTTATATACTAAGTATACTAAAGTCTACTTAAGTTAACTTAAATCTACTTTGGACTTCCAAAGTATACGTCAGTATACCATGAGCAAAAAAGAGGCAAATCTAACCTGTACTACTAAAATTTCTAAACTAAATCTAGTTAGGATTCAAAAGCTCAAAAGCTCAGGTTATGAACCAAATGACTATATTTTACAACAAGCTTTACAACTCTTAGAAAAACATAACAAGCCTCTTGGATTTGTCTCAACAAAACAAAAAATAACTTCTTCTACCAAAATTTCTGCAAAAACTCTCTCTCAAATTCAAAAATTAAAACCATCTGGATATGAACCCAATGACCTAATCATTCACAACGCGCTTTCTTTACTTGAAAAACAAAGAGGTAAGAAAAAATGAAACGAAACACCTCTGGATTATTTAATAGGCCTAAAAAATTAGCAATAGCATTTATTCTATTTGTACTTCTCTTATTTACATTCTTTAATTTAGAACAGCCAGATAACAACGCAAAAGAAATAATTGAGCTAAAAACAGCAACAATTCTTGACACAGGTGGAAAAGAAGTTCATGATTACTCAAAAGAACTCCTGCAAAAAGATAATTCTTGGATTACATTTTATGCAAATCAAACACTTCAAATAGAATTTACAAAAGAACTAGACAAAACTAAAGATATCAAATTTTATACAAAAAATAATCTTTTGCCTAATGCAACTTTAGAACTTTATGATCCTGATACAAACAACCTAATTACAACCTTGCCGATAACAGCTAAAGAAAAATATCATAAGTTATTCTTACAAGATCTTACAAAAAATCAATCTACATTTAATGTAAAATTAAATTCTTTAAATCCAGATGACTTTATTGAAATTGATCACATTATTGACCCCTCAATTAGTGCGTGTGGAACACTTACAGATAATACAGAACCTAATATTTTAACACAAGATGTAACAGACACAGACACATGTTTTGAATTAAGTGCACATCATATTATTCTTGATTGTCAAGGTTACAACATTACCTATGGTACAACTTCAGCAACACAACAATATGGGGTAAATACCTTAGGCTGGGATAATTTTACTGCTATAAACTGTGAGATCCATAATGGGGGTACGGGCCAACAAAACCATGGGATTCAAATTGACACAGGGTCCATAGGTTCAAGAGTAATTAATTCAACCATTACAGTTACGGGATCATCTTCAAGGGCAATTAATATTCTTGGAAGTAACGATTCACAGATTATTAACTCTTCTTTGTATAACACAGGATCTTTTGGTGTAAGTGTCTACTTAACAAGCTCTTTAAACAACACTATTTTTAATTCAAGCTTATACTCTAGAAGCGCGTCAGGTCAAGCAATTTATTTAAGTGCATCTGACAATAACTTTCTTTTAAATAGTACTTTAGTAACAACATCTACGGTCAATCCAATCCAACTCTTAAACAGTGATTATAATACGATTGATAGGGTTAATGTTTCCTCTGGTGGTTACGGTTTAACCATCTCTTCAGCTTATTATAATAACATCACTCGCTCTAGAATTACCTCGTTTTATTCAACAATTTTTGCTAATGCTGATGGTGATTTTAATCTGTTTGAAAATAATACTCTAATCTCAACTGGAACAAATCAATTTTATTCTTCGGTAAGTTTATCGTCAGCTGATAATAATATTTTTTATAACAACCTTATGAACCAGACAAGAACTTCTGGGGGCCCTGTAGTGTACTTAGATAACAACGCTGATAATAACACATTTGAAAAAAATATACTTGATATGGCAAGGACATCTTTTACAGCAGATGGGTATAGTTCAGCTATATTTGGTAATAGAATAAGTGGGGTAAACGTCACTCATAATATTTTTTTAAGCGATACTGACCAACAAAGTTTCTATTTTGGAGGGATTGGAGCTTCATTTTATGATCATTATTTTTTCAATAATACACATAACAATGACCCCATTTATTACATTGGTCCAAAAGATCATCGAACTGTCTTTAATCATACCACTGTAAGGCTACTTTGGATTGCAAAGGATAATTTTACTGTAAATAATGTTTCTGTAAATCACACTGATGGAATGCGTGTAGCTTATGCAAATAACGTAGTGATCAATGATTCCTTTTTTGTTCCTCAAAAAAGAGCTGGCCTTGCAGCACTACATCTTCGTGGAGCAGTAAACACAACAGTTAACAACACTAGGCTTACAACTTCTCAAACCACTTCTGAGGGAATTTATCTTGAAGATACGTTTAATAACACTATTTATAATGTTACTATTCAAACCTCAGGATCTACTGGGAGGGGAATTTATTTTGACGATGCAAATAACAACACAATCTCAAACTCAAGAATTACTACTACTTCCACTACCGCAGATGGGTTAGTTATTTTTAATGGAGATGGCAATTTAATTCAATATATCAACATTTCAACGGGCTCTGCTGATGGGGTTGAACTAACTACTGCAACAAGTAATAATGTCTCTTATTGTAGGGTAAGTTCCTCTAACGCAGCGTATAATACAAATAGTAATTCAAATCAAAATAATTATTTTTCACATAATTATTTAGAATCCTCTGGCTCAAATTATAATGCTGTTTCTTTATCAGCGGCTGATTTTAACACTCTTCATGCAAATGTAATTAATCAGAGTTCAACATCTGGAAATAATCCAGTTCTTTTGATTAACACTGCACAAAATAATACATTCACATACAATAAAATATACGGTGCTCGAAATACATTTTCTGAGACAGCGGGTTCTGGAGTTAGGATTTCTGGTTCTCCCTATAACAATTTCTCTCATAACATTATTAACACAACTCTGAATTTAGGAAGAGAAAACTTAGGCCTTTATGTAGTTGCAGCTTTTGATACACATCAGCATCATTATTTTTTCAATAACACACATAACAATGATCCGATCTATTATTTTGGACCTCAAGATTCAAGCTCTTCATTCTCACACTCAAACCCCAAACAGCTCTATGTTGCTAAAGATGGGTTTACATTAAAAAATGTCACATTGAATCAAGTAGATGGAATTCGAGTTTTATTTGCTGATGATATTTCAATTCAGAGCTCTTTAGTTAATATCACAAATCAGACTAATATTGAGGCAATTTATTTAGATAATGCAAATAATGTAACAATTCAAAATACCACTACACTAACTAACAAGGGAGGAGCGTTTAGTGTTTATTTTGATACTACAGAAAATAGTACTATTCGAAATTCAAATTTTGAATCAAAAAGCGCAGGTTCACTGTATTTTGTATCATCAGAAAGTAATCAAGTCTTAAACTCTACAATTTATTCCTTTGGAGCCTCAGTCTATTTTTCCAATGCTCATAAAAATAATGTTTTATTCTCAAACATTACAAACATTGGCTCATTTGGGATTCAAACAATTTCTCCTTCAAACAATAACACTTTTGCGTATAACCGAATTATTAGCTCTGGCTCAGCAATAAGCTTGAATGAAGGTGGTAAATCACTCACTAATGTCTCTTATAACTATTTAGAAGGAAATAGCTCTGTTTCAGATACACTTGCAATAAATGCACCAGATAACGTTACTATTGCCTATAACATTATTAATAATTCTGGGGGTGGTCCAGCAGTAGCAGAAATTTTTAACTCTGATAATATTACATTTATTTACAATAATCTTTCTTCTTCAAGGGCAACATATATCTCAACTGGGATGCTTTATTTATCCTCTTCAAAGAATGGATATTTTGCCCATAACAGGTTAATTGGAGAAACTCAAACTAAACTAACTATTGCTTTTAATGCAGAAAATAACAGCTTTAACAACAACTACTTTGGTATATCAAATGGCTCATCCAATGCACGATCAATAGAAGCAGCAAGTGGAGGTAATAATTATTCTACGCAACTATTTACAAATAACATCTTTGTAGATTTTGGAATTGATGTAGATGGATTTAACTTTACGCTTTTGAACTCTACATTTAGGTCCCTTGACAACACAGTAGATGTTTTCCCTGGATATTTGAATTTTAATGGATCTATGGGGTATGAAATCAATGAAGATAACCTCTACCTCAAAAATAACGTAAGTTCCTTTGGAACAGAAAAAACAGATTTTATTTTAGATTTCAATAAAACCATGAATGTTTCTTTTTACGGCCAAGATTGTTTAGGGTATAATATTTATCACAACAATTCGTTCATTAATGATTATACTACTGCCCTTACTACAAATATTGTAGCAACACAAGCTGATGCAGGCGGAGGATCTTGTGGCAACAATGTCTGTTCAAACATTCAATGTAATGCTGGGACTCTCTCCTTTACTGTACCATTTTGGAGTGCATTTGCAATTCAAAGCATTGGTTTGGTAGATGGAGCAGCGCCAGCAGTAACATTCCTAAACCCAGTTAATAATTCAAATTTCTCAACACAGATTCAGGCTTTTAATGCATCTGTAATTGATGAAACTGCGCTAGATAGTGTTATCTTTATGTTTCCAAACAACCAAACCCCATTTAACAAAACTGCAGTAAATAACTCTGGTAATTGGAATACAAATGTTGACATGAACACATTAACCGAAGGGTTACATATGAGTTTTGTCTTTGCAAATGATACTTCTAATAACGTAAACCAAGTAGAAAATGTATCATTCTATGTAGATAGGACCCCTCCAATTATAAACATCTTAAACCCTGCAATTAATACATCAAATTCAACCGTAGGAATTCGCTTTAATGTAACTGACTTACATCGCTTCCTAAATTGTTCACTCTACATCAACAACACTTTAAACACTACCAATACATTCACACCAAATGGCACAAATGTATATCTTGTATCGCAAGCCCTTAACGACGCGTATTACAACGCAACTGTGACTTGTATTGACCCATCTGGTAATTTGGCAAGTAATTCTTCTATTACCATCTTAGTAGATACACTTGTTCCAGCAGTCACCCTTACTAATCCTACTAACAGTTCAAACTTTAGTTCTGGTTTACAAGATGTCAACGCAACTATTTTTGAAGCAAACCCTAAGACAATCTTATTTAGGTTAGACAATAGCACTGGAAGAGATTTTAATCTTTCTCTAAACAACATCTCTGGCAATTGGAATAACAACCTAAACATCTCAGCACTTGTAGAAGGAACGCACTCTGCGTATATTTATGCTTTAGACCCAGCAGGAAACTTAAATGACACAGAAAACATAAATTTCATTGTAGATAGAACTCCGCCTGTTGTAAATAATCAAAATGTATCATACCTTACAGCAGACACAACTCCGACTCTTTGGGTAAATTTCACTGACACACTTTCTGCAGTAGCCAACTGTAGTCTCTTTATGGATGGTGCTATACAAGACTATACTGTAATCCCGCCCGATACCAACACGCCTCTCACACCAACAACAGCTTTAACTGAAGGAGCATATCTTACAAACTTTACTTGTGTAGACTACTCAAACAATTCGGCAACATCATCAACAATAACTGTAACTATAGACTTATTTCCTCTTTTTGTAAATATCATTAGTCCTGCAAATAACTCTAATCTCTCAACGGAAGTGCAGTCTTTTAATGCTAGTATTCAAGAGGCCAACCCTGACACAATTATTTTTGTTTATGATAATGCTACGGGAGTTGACTTTAACAAAACTCCCACAAACCGTTCAGGTAATTGGAATGTAAGTCTTAACATTTCGACACTTACACAAGGAAGACATTTGTTTAGAGTTTTTGCAAATGATTCTGCAGGAAACACAGACTATGCTCAAAATATCTCCTTTACTGTAGACCGAGACGCACCAAATGTGACTCTATTAAACACTTCTTTGACTACAAGTTCCCCTCTTCCTTCAGTCTGGATAAACACAACTGATAACTTTTCTATTGTGACAAACTGTTCTCTTTTTATTGCAGGAACCCTACATGATACTTCAACAGTTATTAACACAACCCCGACAATGCTTACAGCCTCAACGCCTTTAGGAGATGGGAATTATCTAACAAATGTAACTTGTACTGATTACTCTGGAAATCAAGGAAACTCTACTACGATTACTCTAACAGTAAACCTAGCTCCTCTTACTGTCGTTATTACAAACCCTGCAAACAATTCAAACCTCAGTTCGGGTAACCAAGCTTTTAATGCCTCTGTACTTGATACAAATGTTGACACGGCCATTTTCCAATTTACCAATGCAACTGGAAATAATTTTAACATCACTGCAACAAATGTTTCTGGCAATTGGAATACATTACTAAATGTAGACTCTTTTGTTCAAGGTCAACATCAAATGCGAGTCTTTGCAAATGATACCTTAGCAAATACCAATACTAATTCCTTCATAAATTTCATTGTAGATCGAGATGCACCAAATGTAACTTTGCTAAATACTTCTTTTAGCACAACAGACACACAACCAAATATTTGGGTTAATGTAATTGATAATTTTTCAGCAGTTACATCTTGTGATTTAGATCTGGCAGGAACGACATATAGCACTACAACTGTTATAAATAACACGAACACCTCACTTCCCGTAAACACAACTCTTGCTGCAGGCATCTATCCTGTAAATGTGAGCTGTACAGATTATTCTGGTAATCAAGGAAATGCAACTGGGATTAACGTTACTATTGCTGCTGTTTCAACACCTGCTCCTACAGCAAGTAGTGGTGGTGGAGGTTCTAGTTCTTCAGGTGGTGGAGGCGGAACTATATTTGAATGTAGAACAAATGCAGACTGTCCTGTTGGAAAATACTGTGTAAATCATCAATGTCTCAAAATCTTTGATCTTAAAATAGTGCATGCTGACTCACCAATTGAACCAGGAGACCAATTAGATTTCAGTTATTTTATTAAAGGAATTGCTGCAATTGAAGGGGACGTAACTCTTGACTTCTGGTTAGAAGACGTACAAGGAAACAAGATCACCTCTGGAAGAGACATCATTTTTGTTGGAACGTTTGAACAAAAAACGGAGCAAGGACACTTAGCACTTCCTTCCTCTACTCCTCTTGGACAACACCGTTTTGCAATCACTCTTTACTTTGATGGTTACGAAATCACCGCTCATAGGGACATAGAAGTAGTGCGTCAAGCTCCGTTACATATTGACATTATTACACAAAGAGAGCAAAATCTTACTGCAAACAATGCATGGCAATTAACAACTACTTTACAAAGTAATAAGGATAAAATCTCTTCACTAGATGTTAAAAGACAGCTAACCAAACATAACTCTTTAGCGTGGTTTACAGAGTCACCTGTATTACTCAATAAAACAGCAACTATTCAAGATACAATTCCAGGTCTAACAAGAGGCGAATATACTCTTGAGGTCCTTGCCTCAGATAATGGAGAAGTAGTTGGCCAACACAAAGAATTAGTCAAAATCTCTGGACCTTTACCAACTTCACTTCTTCTCTTAGCACTCTTAGTGCTTGCTCTATTACTACTGCTCGTTTACATCTTGTACTACATATGGAAACATAAAGACAAAGACCTTGCAGCGTTACTCAAAAGAATTCATGCCCTGCAACATAAAATTCACAAATTACATCTTAAGGACCTTCCTCGAGAACAAGCTACGCGCCTAATTAGAATGGCACACAATACAAGTGATTCCTTAGCCATGCTTGCAGCACAAGCCAAACAATTACACAGGAAACAAACAGCAAAAAAACTAAACAAAGAAGAATTTCACCAACAACTTGCAAACCTTGGAGAAAGAATAGATCCTCTTGCAGATGTAGTAAAAAAATTAGTACTCTTAGATACACAAGGGCATCAAGCTCTTGCAAGAGAAAAACAATTACAAAAAGAACAAAAGAAAAACATCTCTAAATTAGAGCAAGATGATGAACACTTTTCAGAACCAAAACCAGTTCATGTTGCACATGGTGCAAGAACGATCTTGAATGTTTCTAAGTCAGAAATTCAAGAGAAATCAAAAGCAAAAAAACAACTCTTGCGTAAAATAATCACTCAAGTAAAAGAACCTATTGCAACCGAGCCTTCTTTAGAGCTCCCTTCCTTCAAAAAAGAACCTCTTGCTGTAAAAGAAAAAGCATTCAATCCAGAAAAAGTTAAACAAGAAGTGACAAACTTCACAGAAAAAATAGAACAAATCTCTAAAAAAGATATTTCTGTAATCTCCGATCATGATATTACTGTACTACTTCAAGAGCTCAAACAACTTCAGCTTAGGTTACACAACTTCAAAACACTTACAGGTAGTGGTTATGTTATTTTCCCAGGTCAATCTAAAATCCTAGAAAAACTCAAGAAATGTCACAGACTAATTGAACAAAAATTAGTAGAAAAAAGAATTTACAACCTTGTGACTGGAAAAGAAGATCAACTACGAAAAATCAAAAAAACAAAAGATGTTGCAAAGCTTCCATACAAACAGGCCCTCAAAAAGCAAGCAGAAAAACTTCGCCATGAAATAGAACTTGCAAAACAAAAGATGGCACAACAAGATACGCAGATCAAAAGCAATGTTATCTCTGCTCTTCCTTCATCAACAAAAACAAGTGGAAAAAAAGTATCTTTACGTAAGAGACTAAAAAAGCTAAATCAAAGACAAGACATTCCTTTAACAGAAGTTGAGCTCATCGAGCAACATTTAGCAGAACTGGAATAAAAATGAGATTTTTGTGATAAGTTTAAATATTATGTCTTCTTTCCGTTATTGTGGCATATAGCAAAAAAAAGGTAAAAGTAAAAGGGTATTGGAAATTTGAGGGTCTAATTCCAACAAGAGTGAGGGAACACACAAGGACAATAAAAGTTCCAACAAATAAAAGAGGTGGTTCAAAGAAAGGAGTGAAAAAGCGCTATGGATATTAATGTTTCTGATTTAATTCAAATTGTGATTGCAGTTATCATGTGTGTTTCGGTCTATCTTTCTTACAGGTCGATTCAGAACAACTCTGATCTTAACAAAACTCAATTCTTTACAAATTTATGTAGGGATGAACGGATTATTCAGTCTACTCTATCTAAAAGAAAGGGGATAATCTCTAAACAAAAAGATCTGAGGGTCAAAGAGAAGTTGGAGAATGAATCAGACGAATACCTCTTTGATTTTTATGAATATGTTGCAATCTTAGTTCTTAGAAATAAAGTTAATTTGGATCTTTTCTTAGATTATTTTGGAAGCCTAATAGGTGTGACTTACGCTAAATTTATGGAATCCAAGTTGTTTAAAGATCATAAAGAGCGAGTTGTTTTTTACCCTAAATTATGCAAGCTTTTTAATCGAATGGATTTAAGTATTGAGAAAAGATCTGAGAATTCTAAGTAACTTTAAATTATTATTTACGTTAATCCAGCCATTATAATCCACCACCGTAAACTTTATATACTCACTTCCTTATCTAAAACTCAGTATTCAATACTAATCTACGGTACATTTTTAGTATCAAATTTCAACTAAATGAGGGTGACTTAGGCATGGAAAAAGACAAGGTATATTCAAAAGAACTTCTGGGCAAAACAGTAGTATCCAAATCAGGAAAAAAATTCGGAGATGTAGGAGATTTAATCTTTGAAGCAGGCTCTGGAGAACTAATCCACTTATTATTACGAAATCCAACTTCTTACACAGATAAAATGGAGTTAGAAAAAACCAAAGAAGGTCAAATCTTAATCCCATTCTCAGCTGTAATTGCATCTGGCGACTTTATTGTAGTTGCAGAAGAAGATATTGTTTGATTTTTTTTAATAATACTATTTTTTTCTTAAATTATATATCGTCTTCCTTTTATAGTCTCTTTTATTCTCAAAATTTATGGTGTTAGATTTAATAATTGCAAGCTACCAGGCAACTGTTAAAAAATCCTTTCTCATTGATGATAAAACCAGGGCTTCTTTACTTGCTGATATAAAAAAAGTTAGGGTAGCCTTAAGTCATCTTTCTTTAAAAGAAGAAAGTATTCATTATTTTGCTCCAGAGAAAAGAAAAACGTTAGCAAACCGCCTGTCTGTTTTGGTAATGCAAGAAATCATCCCAATATTACAAGCAAGCGATATTAAGCAAGAAAATGCACAAGAATTTCACAGATCCCTAATCAGAGCATTTTTAAGAGTTTTTGCAACAGTTTAAGCTTCTTCTTTAGCTTTAAACTCTTTATCCATTGCTTTAACATAATCTTTTACTCTACTCATTACAGATTTTAATAAGAAATTCTCAACCTTTTCTTCAAAAATTTCAGAAAGTGAACTCCATTCAGTAATCCGATACAAATTGGCATTTGTTTCAATTAAATGTAAGTCTTTTAATCTTTTTAATTGCCTTCTAATATTTGAGGATGCAATTCCAAGCATAGGTAATTTATTGTCCTTACGATATCCCATCACGTGGTTTTTAATTTCTTCAGAATGTAGCTCTTCTTTACGTTGTTTTGCCAGTAATAACTGGTGCAATACATCAACAACAACATCTCGAGAATCACCAGGTTGCAATAAACCAACAGACAAACAAAACTTACGCACTAAATCACGCTCATTCATTGTAGGTTTTTCATACCTACGTAACGTAATTTCTGCCAGTGGTGTATCTCTGCTAATCTTGCCCATATGTAATCCCCTTTGTGTGATTTGAATAAAACTTTGCTTCTTTTAAATCTTTCTTAAATGCAGTAGATAATGCTTGAAAGTTAATGTCATTATCTCCATAATTTTTATAAAATACGTTTGAAAATCAAGGTTTATGGTAAAATCTAAACCTTCAAGGCTTGTAAGGGAAGTAGAAAAAGAGTTTAAAAAAAGAGATCCTAATATTGATGCACCTCTACATTATGAATTTCATAAAGTAAGGGACCGGGAAATTTATGTCCTCGGAGAGACTCATGGTTCTCGTGCTCCATTTGATTATTATAGGGAAAACTTAAAAAGCAAAGTTAGAAAAAATCCAGACACTTGGCTTTTTTTCTTAGAAGATGGGCCTACAAATAAGGTGCATGGAAATCCCATTGGATATTATTTTACAAAAGTAGCAAAACCTAAAAAGATTCCTATCTTAGACGCAACTCAACCAAGTCTCTTTACGGATGAAACTAGAAAAATAATCCTTGAAAGGTCAGGATTATCAGAAGAGGATTACTTTCATTCGTTCTATTCTTTTGTCTTTGATGGTCCTGGGATGGAGGAGAGTGGAAAAAATCCTTCTCGAGTAGCAAGAGACTTAAATGTAAGCTTAGACTTAGCAAACAAATTGATTTATCAGGGGATATCACCTTATGCAAAGGAATTATTTGGAAAAATAGGTGATCATTGGAATAGTCTAATTAATGAAGAATTTCTTAGGGCCTTAGGCCGGTATCCAAGCAGAACTAATGTGCTAGTAAATTGTGGTTTTGAACATAATGTTGCCTTTCAAGATCTTGAGTAATGTAATGGATGGTCTTTACTTTCTACCTATGTAACATCCAAAAGATTAGCCGATCTTCCTTTTTCTCTTCAAGTGTGCAAAAAGCAAATCTCTCAAACTGAACTGTAGTTCCAACATCAAGAGATGCTAGTTCAGCTTCACCATAACCCTCAACTCTCTTCCCATCAATTCCCACAACTTCAACACGTACGACTTTCCCAACAGGTAACCAATGGATGATCTTTCCTTTTTTCTCGGATTTCTTAAATTCTTCATGTCCTCCTTCTATTCTCTCTAACATGCCCTTATTCATAATCGCGTTACAACAATCCATTAATCTATGCACATGGCCTTCTAATAACTCATCAACATCTCTTTTAGCAAGATAAAATAACTCACTTACTTCTAACTCACGCACACCTTTTTCTGGCATTTCAGGATGTTTTTTTAATACAACTTTTTTACTCTGCATTCCCTTAACTTCCATCTTCTCAGGATCCTCGACAAAGAAATATCTATCTGCACTCTTTTCAACAATCTCTTTATTGAATGCATTTACCATCTTCCAGAACTCTTCCATTGTTACTTTCTTATCATTCATACTCAGTCCAATTTCAATTGCAAACTTTCTAAACGCAGCAGCAACATACCCTCGCTTACGCAGTGCAGGTAAGAATGGAATTCTAATATCGTCCCAACCATTATACTCTTTTTGCTCAATTGCAAGTTTAGTCTTAGTAGTGCTTAGATCATACCCAATAAAGTTAATAATTCCCCAATGTCTATACTCTGGATGCTTCCAGCCAAAACAATCCATGATCATTCTTTCTTTAGCTGCATTGTCCATGTGGTCCTTTCCATTCAACACATGCGTAATTCCAAGTTCATGGTCATCAATTGCAACAGAAAGCACCATTAACGGCCACACTTTATGTTTTGTTCCTGTTCTAGGATGGGCATGTTCAGAAATTCGCATCAATGAAAAATCTCTCATCGCTGGGTTTTTATGTTGCATGTCAGTTTTCAAACGTAAGACTGCTTCACCTTCTCGATATGATGTAAACATTTTTTCAAACCTTTCCATCTGCTGAGTAACATCATGTTCCCTATATGGGGAAGGCTCTCCCTTTGCTTTCATCTCACGCCATGTATCTGCATCAAGCAAACATACATACGCTTGACCTTTTTCAACTAACTGTCTAGCCAGTCGGTGATATGTTTCAATCCTATCTGACTGTACAACTACTTGATTTACTCTGCCATCTGTAAGCCACTTTGCATCTTCTTCAATCATCTCATATGCTTTAGGATAAATATTGGCTGGATTTGTATCTTCAATTCTCACAATAAACTTGCCCTCATACATTTTGGCATACTCTGCATTAAGGGACGCACCATATGCATGTCCAATATGTAGGGGTCCAGAAGGAGACGGCGCAATTCTTACCACTACTTTTCCTTTTTCTGCATTAGGCAACTCTTTAAGCGGGCCTTTGATTTTCTCAACTTTTTTTTCTTGTAATAATTCTGGTGCAATTTCTTCTAACTTAGATTTAATCTCCTCGGCACTCATATCTTTAACACTCTGAATTGTTGCATTAATCTCTTTCATTACATTTGGAACATCTTTTTTATATTCTAAACTCTCTCGCAGTGTCATTCCAAGCACAACTTTGGGGTTTACACTACCTTTAAAATCAAGCGCATTCTTAAGTGAAAATTTCAAAATTGTTTTTTGTAAATCAGTTAACTCTGTCATAATCGCTTAAAGAAAAGAATGGTTATTAAAAGTTTCTGGTAGTTTATTTATTTTCGTAAGAAAGACGTAAACACTCTGCTAATACAAAACCATCAAAGGGAAAAGCAAGAGTCTGTGTTGTTTTTTCTCCTAATGTCTCAACGATTCCTACGCCAAACCTTCCTACTAGGGTTTGTGGTTTATCGTCTTTTGCCTGTACATATACTTTAGGCAAATTAGGCAATTTAACATAATTAGGTACCCATATCTTTCCTTCGCTACTTTGATGCCATTCTTTTACAAAATTACCAAGTGAAATTGCATCGCCTTCAATTAGTAAGGAAGATAATCCTTGTAGATTATATTCTCTTCTAAATTGGCTCCCTCTCTGGTGGTATATATCTTTAACCTCTCCTTTGGTTTCAATTTCTTCCAATCGAGGTGATTCTAATGTGCCTGAATAATAATTGGCAGTCTCTAACAATTCTCCAAGAGAATCCTGCATAGAAATCTTATTTCCTTCATCTACAATGCTTCTAAAATCTGAAAAGTCATCAAACTCCAATCCGCTAGACCATCTGGCAACATAAAATCTCTCTAAAGCTTTGACTCCTTCATAAACCCCCATTCTCAAAATAGTCAAATACTACTTTATAATCCTTTTGACAAAAATCTAGAATCTTCCCTTCTCAATCAACTTGCGCATACGCTTTACAAAGTCCTCGGCTTCTTTGTACAATTTCTCATACTCTTGCCCTGTAATTGTTTGCAAATCTCGGTGCACAATCTGTTTATTTAATTTGTAAAACTTACGCATAGTATCAACATATTTTTTTTCAAGCAGCTTCTTTTTTACATACACACGATCCATCAAATCAGCCACATGCTCTGGGGTAGGCGGAACTTGATTTGCACGCATCAAAGAAGCATGAGCTGCATCAATTACACTCCAGTATAAATCTAGTGTCGCTTGCAATACATGCCAACGAGAATTAATCAACGTTCTAGGAGACCTACCAAAATATCTCCATACGCTCTCCTCTGAAGGTCTCACTCTTCCCATTTTCAATAACTTTTGCAATGGTTGGAAAAAACCAGTGTCATACAATGGTACTCCATCGCGCAAAATATTTACTACAACTGGATCTCCTGACTTTACATGGTCCCAAAAAGAGGTAAATGTCATAGAAGTAATATGTAGTTTTAATGAAATCTTAGGGATTAAATTTTCCATAATAATTCTATACCCTTCTACTAGCGGATCATCAATAATAAATGATGCATCGTCAGTAATCACAAGCACATCAATATCGCTTTTACTTGTGGTCTGTTTACGTGCAGAACTGCCAAATGCTACTACACCGAGCACAAAATCATGTAGCTCCTTTCGCAAATGATCTGCAAACTTTTGCGCAATCGCTAAATCTTCAGTTGGGTACTTGATACTATTTTCATTTTGCTTGCGCTGTATTTTAAATTCCATTACAAATCTAAAAAGAGAAACACGTTTATTAAGCTTTTATAATTACTGTTGAGTAGGACTTTACTAAAATGCTCTATTAATCGTGGAATAACTTCACATATTCAGGTAATGTTGGTAAAAATTTCTCAGAAGACTCTTGCATCTTTTTTTTCAATTCACCTACTTTAAACCACTGCACTTCCTCGACTTCATCTTCTTGTATTACAAAGTCCTTTGCTTCTTTATCAATCTGCAATGTGAACCATTGTGTAAAATGGTGAAATTCTCCTGTTGTCTCTGTTTTTGGACCTATAACAAATGCAACATCTTCTAAACCAATCTCTTCTTTTGTTTCCTTTATGATATTTTGTTCATAACTCTCTCCTTGCTCAACAGTTCCTGCAACAGCAGGTCCCCACATATTAGGATGTTTTTTCTTATTCCTATGTCTTCTTGCTAATAGAACTTCTCCTTGAGAATTTGTAATCCATAATGCAGAAACACGGTAAATGTCTTCTGTTGTAGTTTCTGTAATATCTTTCACTCCAATCTCCTTGTCGCTTTGATCTACAATAATTATATTCATGTATCTCTTTTCTCCACCAATACCTTTAAATATCTATCCATGCTCCTCAAGACTTAAATGAGGCTGGTTATAACTCTATTAGCAATCTTACTTATTGTCCCTCTAGCTTTTGCAGCAACAAATGATCAGGTCAAAATCTCAGACATTAATGTAACAATTCATTCACAATCTCCAAATCCAGTGGAACCTGGAGATGTTCTTACACTAAAACTAAAAGTTGAAAACACAGGGGGAGAGACTAAAGATGATGTTCTTATTGAAATTCTTCCAAGCTTTCCTTTCTCAATGTATGGCCAAAGCCCAATCTTAAATCTTGGTAAATTACCTGCATCAAAAACAGGAGCAGATGCTGCAATCATTGAATATGAATTAAAAATTGACCCTGCCGCTGTTGAAGGTGATGTTGGTTTAGATTTAAAGGTAACTGTAGGCACTAGCACAAGAGTATATAACAACAATGAGTACACAATCGACATTCAGACACAAGATGCGATTTTAGAAATTACTGAAGTAAAAATTGAGCCACAGCAAGTCCCACCAGGAGGAACAGCAAAAGTAACAGTAATGGTAAAAAATCTTGCAGACTCTTTACTTAGAGATATCAAACTTTCTTTAGATTTTGACGACACAACAATCCCCTTGGCTCCGCATCAATCATCCTCTGAAAGAAGACTCTCTTTACTTGAAACAGACTTTCAAAATGCACTTACTTTTGAAATTATTGCAGATCCAGATGCAACTTCTGGTTTGTACAAGGTCCCAATGGAAATATCCTATTATGATGAAAAAGGGAACTCTTATTCTGTAGATGACCTTCTTGCAATTGTAGTGGGAGACACTCCTGCAGTAAAACCATTTATTAGAAGAAGTACAGTTCTTCAAGCAAACAAGGAAGGTGTAATCACACTTGCAATTGCAAACGCAGGAGTTACAGATGTCAAATTCTTAGAACTATTTATCCTCCCTTCAGAGGACTATGAATTAATCTCTACTAGCGATTATTATTACATTGGAGATGTGGATTCTGATGACACAGAAACAGAAGAAATTGATATCTTCGTAAATAAAAGAGTTGACTTACTTAGTTTTCCTGTACGCCTAAAATACATGGATGCTAACAACAAGCCATTCCAGCAACAATTTGACTTGGAATTAGAACTATATTCTTCCTCGGAGCTAAAAAAATATGGTATTATTACGGGTGGAAGTGGAGGCACAATTTTCTTCTTAATCATTCTAGCAGGTCTAGGATTCTTCTGGTACAAAAAATATTACAAAAAAGGTATTATCTTTCCTTGGAAGAAAAAAAGGCAAAGTTCACATACGCAGCAAAAACAACAAGTGCCAGCTAAGCACAAATAAATTCTTCATTCCATCTTGGGTATAATACCCCGATGCTTTGCATCGGTTACTTTTCCTAATTCAAGATTGACTAAAATACCCCGGAGCTCTGCTCCGATGGGGTTTTTATTTCTGTTAACTCTCACAATAAATACCAAAAATTTATAAATATGGTTTAAAACCATAAAGCTATGGTTTTAAATGGTTAATGAAGAAAAAGCAATCTTACAGTACTTAATTGAACATAAAGAACAAAAATTTAGTATTAACCAATTAGCAAAAGCACGTAATATCAACTATAAATCAGCATATCAAAACATCCTTAAACTACGACAAAGAGGTGTTATTAAAACAGAGAAGTTAGCTAGTGCCACGTTGTGCTCCTTTAATTACATTTTAGATCCTTTAGTTTTTGCAGTTGAAACCAAAAGAAGGGAAATAATTTTACGTAACAAGAATTTTCGTTCTATTTATAGAGAGTTAAAAAAACTAGATAATCCCTTCTTTATTGTTCTTGTTTTTGGCTCTCAAATAAAAGGAAATAAAACAAAACAATCAGATATTGACCTTCTTCTTATAGCTGATGATAAAAAACTATCTGAAAACATTGATAAAGAACTATCTCTTTTACCTTTTAAGATTCATGCGATTCATATTCCAACCGTCGATTTCCTCAAAATGGCACATGATCGTGATTTCAGTGTTGTAGAGGAAGCCAAAAAAAATAATATTATCTTGATGGGCATAGAAAATTATTATCACTTACTTCAGAATGTTAGACTCTAAAAAAATTACACAAGCAGAACAAAATGTTACATCTTACCTACAGGATGGTCTTATGAAAAAAATTGAATATAATCAAGATATCCTTCATACATATATCACAAACTCTCAGGAAAGTCTTAGAGTTGCAGATTTAATCTCTGAAAATAAAGCTTCAAACCTATGGGTAATTGTAGTCTCTTATTACTCTATGTATTACATTAGCAATGCTGTCCTTTACAAACTTGGGTATAAGATTGGAGATAAAATCAGTCATAAAATCACCAGTGATTCGCTTATTGTTTTTGTACGTGATAAGCTACTGCAGTCTCTTTTAGAAAGTTTTGAGGAAATTAAAGAAGAAGCTTTAGAATTAGTTTCAAATAAAACGGATCAACTTATTATGAATTTTGAACAAGAACGTGCAAAGAGGGGGAAGTTTCAATATCAAATGAATGAGGAAATAAAAGTAGCAAAGGCAACAACATCGCTACAACGAGCAAAAGAATTTGTCAATGAAATGAAAGATGTACTTGATTCACTTCAGGAGCGTAGATAATGATTAAGGATTACTTTAGACTAGCATATAGAAGTGCACGGCATAGAAAAATTCGTTCTTGGTTAACTATGATTGGCATTTTCATTGGTATTGCTGCAGTTGTTTCTCTCATCTCCTTATCGGAAGGGCTAAAAGTTGCAATTGAAGATCAATTTGTAGGTCTTGGAACTGACAAAATTATTGTACAGGCTGCAGGAGGTGGCTTTGGTCCTCCTGGAACAGGTGTGCCCGTAAGACTTACCAAGGAAGATGAAAAGGTGATTGAAAAAACTAGGGGCATAGAACGTGCTGTTGGTAGACTGATACGTACAGTAGAAGTAAGAAGAGATAAAGAAATACGTTATGCCTTTGCTGTAACTGTAACAGAAGATCCTGAGGAATTAGATTTGATCATCTCTGCAAACGATTATCAAATAGACCAGGGAAAATTTCTTGATAAAGAAGATGCTGCTGAAATCGTCATTGGCAGTGGGTACGCAGCAGATTTATTTGACGAGCCATTAGAATTACGTGACAAAGTTCTCTTGGAAGGAAAAGAATTCAAAATTGTTGGAATCCTCAAAAAATCAGGTAACCCTCAAAAAGATAGCTCTATTGTTATACCTGATCAATCTCTTAGAAATATCCTTGGTTTAGGAGATGAATTTGACATCATCCCTGCACAAGTTCAAGCAGGTTTGTCTGTAGACACGGTCTCAGAAGATGTCAAAAAAGAATTACGTAAATCTAGAGATGTAGACGAGGGAAAAGAAGATTTTACAGTACAAACACCACAACAAGTAATTGGCACACTAAATTCAATCTTAGCAATTGTTCAAGGAGTCCTTGTGGGCATTGCTGCAATCTCTTTACTTGTAGGTGGTATTGGCATTATGAACACTATGTATACTGCAGTACTTGAAAGAACAAAAGAGATAGGAATTATGAAAGCTATTGGTGCAGAAAATAAAACAATCTTACTCCTCTTCTTAATTGAATCTGGTTTTCTTGGATTTTTTGGAGGACTAATTGGTGTAACTTTAGGTGCAAGTTTTAGTAAGGCTGTTGAGTTAATTGCTTTTCAAATTTTTGAAAGTCCACTCATCAAAGCAAGTTTTCCTCCTGTTTTACTCATCGGAGCACTCCTCTTTGCATTTGTTGTAGGGGCAGTATCAGGAGCCTTTCCAGCAAAACAAGCAGCAAAACTCAAACCTGTAGATGCGCTAAGGAAATAAATACATAAAAATGATCAAAGACTATCTTAAAATACCATTTAACGAAGTACGCAGAAGAAAACTTAGGTCGTGGCTCACCCTAATCGGTGTAATCATTGGCATTGCTGCTGTTGTTTCTCTTATCACTTTAGGTCAGGGACTTCAAAATGCAATTCAAGGTCAGTTTGATGCTCTTGGAAATGACAAACTCTTTATTACAGCAAAAGCAAATACATTTACGCCAGGACTCACCACAGATTCCGTTAAAATAACAGAAAAAGATCTTGAAGTAGTACAATCAACACTTGGAATAAAAAGAGCAACAGGTTCTATTTTTTCAACAGCAAAAATTGAATTCAACGACCAAGTACGCTACTTTAGTATTGCTGGATTTCCAACAGATCCACAGGATCGTGCTTTGCTAGGTGAAGCTCAGTCATTCAAAATTGGCCAAGGCAGAAGTTTACAAGATGGCGACAAAGATAAAGCAGTTCTTGGTTACTCATACACACAACCTACTCTCTTTGACAAAGAAATTACAACTTCCTCTAAAGTCCTAATTCAAGATGTAGAATTTAAAGTAGTTGGCTTTTGGGAAAGAATTGGCAGTCCTCCAGATGACCAATCCATTTCCATTCCTATTGAAACATACTGGGAAATCTTTGGACAGGAAGATGAATATGGGTTTATCGTAGCACAAATTCAAGCAGGAGAAGACATTAACCAAATGGAAGAAAAATTGTCTCGTGAACTCCGTAAATCAAGAGGTTTATCCGAGGAAGAAGAAGATTTAAACATTGAAACCCCTCAACAACTCTTGGGGGCTTTTACTACAATCCTAGATATTGTTCAAATTGTCTTAATTGGTATTGCTGCAATTTCTTTACTTGTAGGCGGTATCGGAATTATGAACACTATGTATACTACAGTCTTAGAACGAACAAAAGAAATTGGTGTTATGAAAGCTATTGGTGCACAAAATAAACACATTCTTGCTCTTACACTTGTTGAATCAGGGTTTTATGGCCTTGGAGGAGGACTTATTGGGACTATTTTAGGCCTAGGTTTTGCAAAGGCAGTAGAAGCAGCCTTTATTCTTGCAGTTGGTCCTGCCTTTCTCTCCGTAGAAATTAGCTTACCCTTAATCTTCTTTGCGCTTACCTTTTCCTTTGTTGTAGGGATTTTATCTGGCATTGCTCCAGCGTGGAGGGCGTCTAAATTAGATCCAGTGGAAAGTCTAAGGTATGAATGAGCAGGGTATGGTGTTCAGTGTACAAGGTATAAAGAAAAAATTAAAAAGAAGCAGAACAACAAATAATCAAATGGAGGATAAGTTTCAGATTGGTAACTAAGCTTTCAAAGAAAGCGCACGTTGCCGTTTGATCAAACTTTACAAAGTTTATGACAAAACCAATCATCGAGCTCAAGAACGTATGGAAGACATACAAAATAGGAGAGATCTCATTAGATGTACTTAAAGGCGTAAATGTACAAATAAACAAAGGAGACTTTGTAACAATCATTGGTCCTTCTGGTAGTGGAAAAAGTACAATGATGAATCAAGTTGGCATTCTTGACACTCCAAGCAAAGGCAACGTCTATTTAGAAGGAAAGAATATTTCCACCCTCACAGAATCAGAACTCGCACAACTCCGAGGACAAAAAATAGGTTTTATCTTTCAGCAATTTAACTTAATTCCAACACTTACTGCGCTTGAAAACGTAATCTTACCTACTATTTTTCAAAACATGCCTCAAGAAGTTCGACAAAAAAGAGCAGAAGAACTTCTTACAATTGTAGGCCTTCAAGAAAGAATGCATCACAAACCAACTGAACTCTCAGGTGGTCAACAACAACGTGTTGCTATTGCTAGAGCCTTAATTAACGATCCAGAAATTATTCTTGCAGATGAGCCTACGGGAAACCTAGATTCTAAATCTGGAAAACAAATCATGGACATGCTCACTAGATTTCATAACCAAGATAAAAAAACAATAATCTTAATCACACACGATACAGACTTACTTCGTTATGCACAAAAAACTGTACACCTCAAGGATGGAATTGTCCAAAAAGTATCGATGAATGGTAAGCCTCATCCTGCATAAAATTATTTCGAAACATATTGACTATATTCTGCATATACTTTTTTCTTTCTCTCTAAAAATATCTGTTGAACAACCTAAATCTTTATAAATTTGCTAACCCCAAAAATCCTATCAAAAGGGTGGTATTTATGGAATTAAAAAATGATTTACATTTTTTGACCATTAATAATGCAGGAGGTGCATATTAATGGAACAAAAACAATTAGATGAGTTAGACGAATCCTACTTTGGTGATGAATTCATTGAAGAAGATTCCGTCGTAATAACACCGGCTAGAGTTGAGCCGAAAACAGAATCAAAAGATACTTCTACAGCAAAAGCTGCTAAAAAAGTTTCTAA
The DNA here is from genome assembly GCA_964344285.1 of uncultured Methanosarcinales archaeon. Taxonomy (GTDB): domain Archaea; phylum Nanobdellota; class Nanobdellia; order Woesearchaeales; family GW2011-AR9; genus CAYFMM01. Next base: position 102,285 of record CAYFMM010000004.1, read on the forward strand.
AAAGGAGACTAAAAAGGTAGCAAAAAAAGAAACTAAGTCGGCTACAAAAAAAGCTTCTAAGGTAAAAGAAGAGAAAAAGGTTGCTACAAAAGTAACTGAAGTAAAAAAAGAACCTTTAGAAAAAGAAGTGGCAAAAAAAGATGAGAAAACAGTTGAAGTTTCTTCTCCAGTAAATCCTTGGAATGGTGAAAACAAACAAAAAGCGGTGAAAGCAGAAGTCAAATCAGAGGCTAAGCCTGAATCAGAAAAAGAAACAACAATTAAGGCTCAAACAACAGCAGAAGCTGAAAAATCAACAAATGAAAACGCTGGCTTTTTTAGAGAAACTTCTACTTGGAAAGCAATCTCTGGGATTATCTTAATCTTACTGGTATTTTCAGTATTTACACAAGGATTTCAGTTTTCAGAAGATGTAGTGACAACAAGTGCAGTAGCAGACTTATCATTAGTACAAGCAGAAAATAAAGTACTTGAATTTGTAAACACAAATCTATTGCAAGCACCTTTTCAGGCAACCATAATCTCTTCAGAAGATGTTGGTAGTTTATACAAAGTAACACTTTCAATTGCTGGACAGCAGGTTGATTCCTATTTAACAAAAGATGGACAAACATTCTTCCCACAAGGAATTGACACTTCTATCTCCTTAATTCCAACAGAAGATCCTAATGTTGTGGAATTGGAACAATCTGAAGACACAATTCAAGAAGGGGTAGTTGAAGAAACACCAGAAGAAGTTGTTGAAATGCCAGTTGAAGAGGCGCCAATTGAAGAAAACGTAAAAACAACTCTGACTGAAACTCAAGAGCCACAGGAGGTTGTAACAGAACCAGTTCAAACAACTCCTGTAACAGAGACAAAAAGTTTCACTTTAGTTTCCAAAAAATGGTCTTTTACTCCAGATGTTGTGCGAGTTAAGCAAGGAGATCTTGTAAGATTAACAATCTCTCCAAATTCAGACAACCCAACATTTGCTCTAAATCAATTTACTTTCGGAGTTCCTGAGCTTAATGTGGAACAACAAGTAAATGGTCAAACAGTTGTTGAATTTACTGCAGATAAAACTGGAAACTTTCCATTCACTTGTACTAGCTGTGAATCTTGGAGGGGCATGTCTGGGACTTTAGTTGTGGAATAATTGTGTGTAAGTGGGTACTACCCTGTACTCACAAGAACATAATTCAATTATCTCAAAAACACAACATTTTTAACTTTCTTCTTTTTTTAATTCCAAATGCGTAAAAAGGACAACAAACTGTTTAGTAAAATTGTCATGATATTTTTCTTGGTGATGATTATTCTTGGGTTTACAATTCCTGGATTTTTGCACTCACCCCTTCAAGGAGAATCAACACATAATCAAAATCAAGCTGAACCAAAACTTTGTCAAACCGATGCTGATTGTACTTTAAGTTGCGGTGATTCTAACGTTCCAGTATTATGCACCCAAAACTTATGTATGCAAAATAGTTGCGAAGAAGGGTCTTATTTCACTTATAGGGAAGAGCCAGCTTCATTTACACTAAACATTATTGTAAATCAAGAACCTCTTAATTACGAGTTATATGGCAACACTCAAAACTCATTTATTACTGCACAACAAAATCAAATAAACCTGCACACCAGAGGGCTCTATCTTCAACAAATCTTAGAAAAGTTTCAAATGGGATTTACAGAACAGTGCTTTGTAACTCCGCTCCAAAACTATTGTGGGCAGCAAGGAGAAGAGCTTACTTTTACAGTAAATGGAGAAGAATCAACAGAATTTGCAAACTACGTGCCACAAGAAAATGACGTCATTGAAATCATTGTCGCATAACTTTAAAGTATTGCAAAACTCTAAATCCACAATCTTTATATTCTTCTTACTTTCTTCATTTTGTTATGGAATTTACAACAATCACAACATTTCTGCATAAAATTGCAACACTTGCTAATCTTAATGAAAAAGAGTTAGAGCTACTCTCAACTCCGCAACATATCCGTAAGGCTCAATTAGAAGTAAACGGTAAAACATACCCAGCATACAGAGTTCAATGGAATAATGCACGGGGCCCTTACAAAGGAGGAATTAGGTTTCACCCTGAAGTTACCGAAGATGAAGTAAAAGCACTTGCGTTTTGGATGTCAATTAAAACAGCAGTTGCAGACATCCCGTTAGGTGGCGGAAAAGGCGGAGTGACCGTAAACCCTAAAGATTTATCAGCTGAAGAACTAGAAGAATTAAGCCGAGAATTTGTACGCAAGTTCCATGAGTTTATCGGCCCACAACAAGATATTCCAGCCCCTGATGTATACACAACACCTCAAATCATGGCGTGGATGAAAGATGAATATGAAAAAATAGTGGGCCATCCAGCTCCAGGAGTAATTACAGGAAAACCTCTTGAACATGGTGGTTCACTTGTACGTGACATTGCAACTGCTCTTGGTGGTGTTTACATCTTAGAAGAAGCAGTACAAAAACTACATTTACAATCTAAAAAAGTAGCAATCCAAGGTTTTGGAAATGCTGGAATGCACGCAGCACACCTTTTAGCAGAACGGGGATATACGATTGTTGCAGTATCTGACTCAAAAGGAGGAGTTTACAATCCAGGTGGTCTTGACGTTGCAAAATTAATGGATGTTAAAAAAGAAACTCGCTCAGTAATTAATTACACGGATGCAAAACAAGTGAGCAACGAAGAACTCTTGGAACTTGATGTCGATATTTTAGTCCCCTCTGCTTTGAGTGGAGTTTTAACACAAGATAACGCAGCAAAAGTTAATGCAAAAATTGTTCTTGAGCTTGCAAACGGCCCAACAAGTAATGAAGCAGATGAAATTTTACATCAAAAAGGAACATTAGTAATTCCCGATATTCTTGCAAATTCAGGTGGTGTTACTGTAAGTTATTTTGAATGGTATCAAAACCAACACGATGAGAAATGGGAAGCAGATGCTGTTAAAGAAAAGCTAAAAGCAAAAATGGTTGAAGCATTCACTCAACTCTGGCATGCACATCAAGGAAAAGATTACACCTTTAGAACAACAGCGTATATTCATGCTATAAAGAAAATTCTTGATGCTGAAAGGAAAAGAGGAAGGTTGTAGTCTTTATTCCTCGTAGGGTTTAATACTCCGTTGCTCTGCAACGATTAACTTTTTTTAATAACTTAATTTATCTTTTTATTATCTTCTTCTCTTACTATTTCCAAAATACTAAACTTCAAGAATTAAAATAAATAAAAAAGAAAAAACCTAATTACAGGTAATTGTAAAATCTCCTCCCACTAGGCCGCCTGCAAATTGTTGATAAAATGCCCGTCCTGTTCGGACATTTTCTCCTGTATTTAATGTGCCCATTGCATTCGTCCCTGTAACGCTTCCTCTTCTTGCAATATTTTGGAAGAAACTATATTCTGCTGGTTGTGAGTTACTAGTTACGGTTATATTTGCTCTATCAACGTTTGTACAAACATTCTCAAAAAAGAAGTCAACTGAACTATTGGTTGCTCCCATTAATGTGAATCTTTCTCCTGTAGGAAGAGTTTGGGATAGACTCCTAGTGCCTCCTAGCTGAATTGTTTGTCCGCTGTATCTAATCTCTGCTTGATACAATCCACTACCTTGAACACTATATGCTGCAAAATGGTGAGAATTATTCATTACTGTAACACATGCACCGTTACTACAAGTGGCTCCTAAACAAGGGATAAATTGTTTTGTGCTGTATTCATTTCCTGGACTTCCTGCACAATAAAATTCTGTTAATGTGTTGCCATTACACTCGTCTGTTTCTGTAGCAACTGTTTGTCCATTACTTGTGATAAATACAGTTCCTTGTATGGTTCTATCCACTCCTCCGTCTGTGTCTGTACATGTAACAGAAGGATTATTCTCGATAACTCCTCCTTGGTTTGCTTCAAATTGTTTGTTATCTTCAATTTTGAGTGGATCTTTTTCTTCTGCCTTAATCTCATATTGGTACTTTGATTCTACTTTTTGAGCTGGTTCAAATTGTTTTTGATTAAACCTAAACGCCTCTCCAGCTAAATTTGCTGGCTCTTTTGGTTCTGCAAAGAAAAAAATTGCAGCAATAACTACAACTGCAGCAATAACTGCAACATATGCATATTTTGGAATTTTTTGTTTCATATTCACACTTCTATTAACTACATACTAGGCTAATACTTACCTCCATTTCTCCATTATTATTACTGGCTGCGCCATTAAGTCTTATGTGCTGGTCTTTGTCAATCATAACTTCTTGCCATGGCTGAAATCCATATTTTTTGCCATTTACAATAATTGCGGCATCTCCTCTAAACTGTTCTACTCTTGGCTCAATTACAAAGCTTCTGCCACAAAAAGGGCTTGTAAACAAATAAGAATGGCCACTAAATCCTTGCGGTTGAACAGTGATTGAATTTAATGTTAATGTCTCTCCTCTTTGGCTTAAGCTATTACTTTGAAATGTTCTCATTTGTCGTATACCTAAAATCGCTTGTTCTGCAGTGGCCCAACGCTGAGTTTGTTCTCTTTTAACAAAAAAGTCAACTAGGTTGGTTCCTACTGTTGTGTTCATTGTAGTTGTAATGTTGTACATCTCTGCTTCAATGCATGATTGTGTACATCCGTCGAAATTATCTTTATTCCCATCGTCACATTGCTCTCTTCCTTCTACAATGGAATTTCCACAAACACTCGTCTGTGTTGCTTGCTGTGAAACGATTGCTTTACTCGCACCAGTATTGACATTGTTTCCCTGTACGCACGCTCCATTGACGCATTGTCCTAAACATTGTATCTCTCCTTTATTTACAAAAGGTCCTTGCGCATTTGAATCGCAGAAAAATTCCATCACTGTAGACTTTCCTGTACATTCATCAGTTTCAGTTTGAATTGTTCTCCCATTACGTACAAGTCTTGTGCTTGCTTGCACAAATTGGTTAGATCCTTGATCAGCATCAAAACAACTAGTCAGTCCTTGATTTTGGTTTGCTTTTTGCACCTGGTTTTGTTGTGCGTACCTAAATAACGTCGCTTGTCCAGCTAAATTCCCACTTAAATCAATGGGTTCTTGAGGACTAGCTGTAAAGAATATTGCAACAATAATAACTATTCCTAAGATGATTGCAATGTATGCATACATCGGAATATTTCCAAAAATATGTGGTTTTTCTACGTTTTTACGTATCCCTCTCTTTTTCATCATAACACCTCTTCTTCTCAGAGAAGAAAAAATCCTTTATTAATTTAACCGTTGATGTGGTATTAATTCACTTTGGGTGTACGACTTCAAACTCTCCTGTGTCTTTATTTTTTCTAACGTTATCTGCACTAAAGAACTTTCCATTCATGGCAATATATACTCCTGCTTCAAGCGATTGAGCAAATGCAAGTGCACTCCCAAGGTTAAACAACCCATCTGAGCTTCCAAATTTGTAAGGGATCATTGCTCCAGTAAGAATAATCGTTTTATCTGTAATCTTTTGTGCTAACACTTTTGCAGTTTCCTCCATTGTATCAGTTCCATGTGTGATTACAATTTTATTGCAATTTGAATTCTTACAATTTTGTAAAATAATCTCTCGATGGTTATCTTTCATATCTAAACTATCGATCATCATTAACGTTTGAATATCTATTTTTATTTTTGATTTTCCTAGCTGTAACATCTCTCTAATTTTTGTGTCCTTGAAAAACAATGAACCTTCTAGCTCATTATACTCTTTATCAAACGTTCCGCCTGTAACAAATAATTTTATGCTGGTCACTTAATCAACCTTATTCTTTTGACTTGCTTTTCCACTTTTGGATGGCTTTTACTCCTTCAACAGTACCTCCAATTGGGATGGCGACAGCATATAATCCAATTTCTAATGATGCTCCAATCATCCCTGCAACCGTGCCGCATACAATCTGAGGAACAAACGTGTATTTGCTTACTACTCCTGCTCCAGCACCAATAAGAGCTCCAATTCCTCCACTCCCATACTCTGCAATTGTCTTAATATTTTCAGGAACTCCAACTGCGTTTGCACTCATTAGGTAATCAGACAACTCATACCCTCCGTATGCAGCAGCTACTGCAGAGGCTGTGGGTACGATAAAATGACTTGCTTTACTCCCTATGTTAAATCCTGTTTGAAATCCTTGTAACATTTTTCTTTTCCTCCTTGGTATGTTCTTTTAATTTCTTAATACTAATCTCGCCATCTAAAATCTCTTGAATATATCTTGTTTCTAGTGGTAATAATTTTTTCATACCTCTTCTAAGAATTTACTTTTATTTTAGCATATTCCAAAAATAGTCGTAAAATATTTCATAAAAACCATTAATCTGCTTTGAATCTGGAAAATATTTTATTTTAATCTCTTAAAATGAAAATACTGTTTTTCTAACTAGAAAAATAACGCTTCTTTTCAAACAAAAATGAAATATCTTACAGAAAAAACAAGATAATCTCTAAAAAATGAAATAAAATTCCAAATGGAAAATCTAAATTAGGAAAAATCAAGCGCAAAATATATAAATTTCTATTATTATTCCATAATTATGGCCTTAGATGAAAAAGATCGTGCAATTATTCGAGAATTACTTGAAAATAGCAAACTTACAACAAGTAAATTAAGTAAAAAACTAGGCATTCCAATCACTACTGTTCATAACCGAATTAAAAAATTAGAACAAGAGCAAATTATTCTTAATTACACTCTAAATTTAGACTATAAAAAATTAGGACAACCAATTCTTGCTTATATTGGCATTACTGTCGACTATAAGGCTGCAGGTGCAAATAAAAAAATCAGTCAAAAAGATGTTGCAACTTCTATTAAAAAAATCCCTGGTGTTCAAGATGTCACAATCATGACTGGCGGCACAGACATCTTGGCTAAAGTACTAGCGTCTGATATAATGGAATTAAATGAAATTGTTACAGAAAAAATGCGCAATGTTTTAGGCGTAGATAAAACACAGACGAGTATCGTGCTCATGGAAGTATAATCTTATCACCAAAATCATTAAAAACCACCTCTTTTTCTAGATTAAAACAATGTTACGAACACACACATGCGCAGAATTATCAAAAAAAGATGCAGACAAAACTGTTACTTTAGCAGGGTTTGTTGATTCCGTCAGAATTGGCGGCAAAATTGGTTTTTTAGATATCAGAGACAGATATGGAAAAACGCAAGTTTTCTTAAATAAAGACCTTGCACAAACACACAAAGATCTTTCTCGCGAAGATGTTATTCAAATTACAGGTGTTGTTCAAGCACGACCTGAAAATCAAGTTAAAGGGCCAGGAACAGGAGAAATTGAACTAAGTGCAACAGAGCTAAAAGTGCTCAAAAAAGTTCCTCCTCTCCCTTTAGAATTAGACGAATCAATTGAATCAAGTGAGGATACAAGATTAACCTATAGGTACATGGATTTAAGAAGAAAAGCAATGCAAGATTCTTTAATCATGCGTCATAAATTAAATCAAGCGATTAGAGAATTTATGGATAGTAAACAATTTATCGACGTTGAAACTCCGATCCTTGGTAAATCCACTCCTGAAGGTGCTCGTGATTATATTGTGCCTGCACGAACATTCCCAGGGAAATTCTTTGCACTTCCACAATCTCCACAACTATACAAACAATTACTCATGGTTGCTGGATTTGATAAATACTTTCAAATTGTAAAATGTATGCGTGACGAAGATTTACGGGCAGATAGACAGCCTGAATTTACACAATTAGATCTTGAAATGTCTTTTGTTGAAGAAGAAGATATCTATGCGTTAATTGAAGAGCTTATGCAATTTGTCTTTAAAAAAGTACTTAATAAAGATATTGAAATCCCATTTCCAAGAATGAGTTATGCTGATGCAATGTCTAAATATAATTCAGACAAACCAGACACACGTAAAGATACGGGAAAAGAGTTTTCCTTTTTATGGGTGACCGAATTTCCCATGTTTGAATTTAGTGAAGAGGAAAACAGATTTATGTCTATGCATCATCCCTTTACTTCACCTCATCCAGATGATCTTGACAAACTTCACACAGATAAAGGAAATGTTCGCTCCAGAGCATACGATCTTGTCTTAAATGGCTTTGAACTTGGTGGTGGTTCCATTAGAATCCATGACAACGAACTACAACAAGAAATCTTTAAAGCATTAGGCTTTACACCAGAACAAGCAAAACAAGAATTTGGCTTCCTTTTAGACGCATTAAAGTTTGCACCACCGCACGGTGGACTTGCATTTGGAATTGACCGTTGGGCAATGATTATGGCAGGCAAAGATAATATTCGAGAAGTAATTGCCTTTCCAAAAAACAAAGATGCAAAAGACTTAATGCAAGATGCACCATCTGTAATTGCAGATTCTAAATTAAAAGAAGCAAACATTAAGCTTGACAAATAATTTTTATAGTTTTTTCTTTTCTTTACTTTTCTACATGAAATTCAAAAACCAACAAGAACTTTGGGATACAAAATGGGGTAACTTGTATCAAACTAAAAAAAACCCTTCTAAAGAAACAACTTTTGCAAGGGAAGTTTATTCTTTTCTAAAAAATAAGAACGTTAAGACGATCTTGGATTTGGGTTGTGGGGATGGGGAAGATTCTTTATTTTTTGTAAAACAAGGTCTAATTGTAACTGCTCTTGATTTTTCTAAAGAAGCGTTAAAACAGCTGCAAAAAACAATTGACTCACAGAGAATTGATAATCTCACGCTTTTACATCAAGACATTACACAGCTTAATCTTAATCAAAAATTTGATGCCATATTTGCAAACTTAAGCCTCCATTATTTTGATGATAAAACAACAACAGCTATTTTTACAAAACTCCACAGTTTATTAAATGAAGATGGTTATCTTTTTGTTCGTTGTAAATCAACTAAAGACCCTCTTTATGGCGTTGGTACAGAAATCGAAACTGGTCTCTTTAATAATAATGGTAAATTACAACATCTTTTTTCAATAGATTATCTCAAAGAAAAATTAGCTAAATTTGAGCTTATTGAAATTAAAGAAACAGTAGAAGATCATTTAACCATGGATAAAGGAAACATCAAATCTTACTTTGTGCAAGCAATTGCAAAAAAGAATTAAAAAAATAAAAAAAAACTATCTTCTTACTCTTCTATACACAATCCAACTAAGTAATGCTACAATTGCATACGGGAAGATGTAGAATACTAAGCTCAATAGTTCATTAAAGCTGTTAACTAACTTTCTTACAAGTTCAGAGAACTTCACAATTGCAACACCTGCATAACTTGATTGCTTTTCATTCATCTGCACTGAAATTGTTGTGTACTCAATTCTTCTATCTTTGTTTAATAAAGAATCTTCTAAATACTTAATTGTTCTTTCTTGAGAAAATAATCTGTCAGTTAAATCTAATTTTTCTTGTAAATTCTCAGCTTCTTCAAATAACTGTTTATATCTTGCAAGTCTTGCACGTTCTGTTGCTAGTTGATCTTCTAGCCTAATGTAGCTACCAGTAATGTCTTGTGCATTTTCATTAAAATTAGTGACTTCCCCTAATTGTTTTACTTGCTCAATAACAGAACTTGCTTTATCTGCTTCAACTTTGATTTGGTAATTCCCACTAAATACTTTATAACCCTCTCTTCCATGTTGATAAGAATTTTCGCTTGTTAAAATAGAATCAGTTGCATCAACAATATCTTTTAACTCTTGTTCTTTTTCTTTAAACTCACCACGTTTCACTTCTACGCCAACATTTGCATTTTTTGTAATCCTACGCTCTTCAACGTCAGGTGCAAAATCTTGCTCACCATAAAATGAACTTGTGGCAACTCGTGCAATTGCAGGTTCAGCAAATCCTCCCAAATCGTCATATGTTGCACTTTCTTGGTACATAACTTTGTTAAAACTAGTTCCAACTGAATTGCCAGAACTCAAAAAAACAACAATGACTAAAACAACTACTAACAACAACCAGTTTTCTTTTATTTTCTTAAATTGATTTTTTAATGTCATGGTAAAACCTCCATTTGATAATTATACCAAAATAAAGAAGTATATAAATGTTCTAAAAGCTTCAAGTTGAGTTGAAACTATTGCTTTTTGAGTTTCTCTCGAATTACTGCAAATACTAGATATAGTATAATCGTAACAGAACTCCCAAGTAAAAACCATAATGCAATGTCTGGCTGGCCTGCAACAATATTAGAGCCAACGTTAGAAATCACTTCTGTACTTTCAGTAGCCATCATTGGAGCAGCCCCTCTTGCAAGATCTGCACTTTTTTCTGCAACCATTGGTGCTGCTTGTATCATGTCAGACTCAATACTTTTGCTAACGGTAAACGTATAATCTTGTTCAAACACAAACTTAATTACTGCACTAATCCCTACAGCTCCCATAAACACAGGTAAAATTCCTTTTAACTTTTCACGCAAACCAGAAATCTTTTTTGGAGCAATAATAATGTACTTATTTGCAAGTTTGTAATGGTTAACTTCACGACCTTTTTTACTATAATGAAACTCATCTACAACAATCAGTTTTGCTTCAACAAGCTTTTGCATATGGTAATGCACAGTTGAAATTGGCATGCCAAGCTCCTTTGCAATACTTGCCTCTGTATCGTGATCTTTTTCAGTTAAATAATTTAGAATTTTACGACTTGTAGTACTTGTAATTGTTTCTGCTAATTTTTGTGTCTTTGTCTCATTCAAATCTACAAGTAAAAAATTGCTTTTGCTCATACTACTCTAAAACAAAACTTCTTATAAATAATTTTGCATAACTTCAAATGGGATTGAAGTTAATGCATAGATTTACTATCTGCAAACATTAAACTCAAGTCTGTTGAATATCCTTCTGGTAGGCAAAAAAGATATGCTGTTTCTAATTTAGAATCATTCATTAGTTCTTCTCGTACTACTTCCTCTGTACTTTGCATAATCTCTTTCATTTGAAAATCATCATAGAACATGGAGCTCATCAAACTCGGAATGCCAATGGTTCTTATATTATTTTGCTCAGCAACGTCAAGAACATTTTTTACAGTCTCTTTTAAAATAGCTAAGTCTGAATATGGTTGGCCACCCTTAACATCCATTGAACAAGAATAAATTAAATTTTGAGCTAACTTCCCATTGTGGCCTTCAATTAAATGAGCAGATCTGGAGGGCACTTGAAATGGCAAACCTTCCTTCTCAACTATTCCATATTGCTCTTCAAAGTGAGATGCATATGTGTCAGGAAGATGTAATAGGTCTTCATTTAAAATTCTCGCTTCCTCTAACATTCTTCCTATAAACGGATCAAACATTGAAACACCAAGGTCAGGCGTCATAGGGATAACTAGGCCTTCAAGACTGAGGGCAGAGACTGGCCCATTTGATAAGATTATCTTTTTCCCGTTATATTCAAATAATTCTCTTGGCTCCATTTGGTTAAAAATGAGTTTATTTTTTTATAAAGATTTACTAGAAAAATCAACTAAAAATCAACTGGAAACAGCACATTTCTCACAACAATATATGCAAAAAATAACACAATCAAAATAATTGCTTCATACTTGCGTAAATCCCTACCTCGCATCAAAAAGAAATACAATAGTCCAGCCGTTGCAATCTTTATTGGAAGGTCATAATATGCAATTACATTTGGGATTGTATATGTGGAAATCAATGCACCAAGACCAATTCCAAACAAGGGGTTTGTGATGTTGCTTCCAATTAAAATACCAGCAGAAATATCTTTTTGCTTCTTAAAAATTGCAATCAAAGAGGTGGTTAATTCTGGCAATCCAGCAGCAACCCCCAATAAAATAACACCAAAAAATGATGCGCTAATTGGAAGTGATTCAACTAAAACAGTTGACGCGCCTAACACTTCATCGGCTACAACTGCCATGATAATAAAACATACTAACACTAACAACATTGCAACCCACACGTCTCTTTTTGATAAATGGTTTAATGCTTTAACATTTTCTCGAACCTTATTTCTTTTCAAATATAACAAATACGCAATATATGCTAGCAACAATAACCCTCCTTCAAGACGTGTAATCAACCCTCCTAAAGAAAAAACCCACACTAACAATGCAGCTAAAATTAATGCGCCCATCTCTGTAAACAAATTCTTTTTTACAACAACAACCGTTCCCAAAATCCCAACTATTGGCAAAATAAAATTCTGTTGAAATATATCGGAGCCAATATTTGTTCCCACAACAAGTGCAGACATTGTATTCAAAAGAGTAATGTCACGCAAAATAGTAATACTTCCAATCACATGTGTCATAATCTCTGGAATACTTGTGCCAATAGAAAGAACGGTAAGGCCAATAAACGTTCCAGAAACGCCATAGTGCTTAGCAAGCTCAATTGAATTTTTAATGATCACTTCTGCTAAAAGTAATACAATAATGACACCGATAATTACGATTAAAAATTCAAACAGCATCTAGCAAAGAAAGAATTAAAGATTGATAAATGTAGTGGTTTAATCCCTGTAAGGTCATTAATTAAAGAGGCCAAAGACTTTCGAACTCTTTCTTCTGGTTCTCCTTTACTTCCTTTAATTACTCTATGGGCCATATTTTGCACTGCTGTGGGGTTAGTTCCTTCATATGCAACTCTTTGTAGTTGTGCATTTGGTGTGTCATTAGCCTCCTGAACAGCCAACTCGTATAATCTAACTAACGCATCTCCTAAGTCGTAAGGGTCAGTCTTAGACTCTACTAATCCTCTAACATCAACTTTTCCTGCATACATATCATCTTCAAGAATAACTCTTCTTAGCTGTGGGTGGTGTCTATAACGATCTCCAGTGGATTCTCCTTGAGAAAAATAACCTCTTACACTAGGCCCATCATCTCTTTGAGGTTGTTCTGGGAGAGGTCCTTTCCTCCTTAGCATTGCCTGATGTTCTCTCTCTAAATCTGCTGGAAGTAACCTCTTCACATCATACCTTGCCATCTCTCCTCTCAGCACAATCTTCTTCTTAAACTAAACGACATACATCCCTGGTACGTGGTAAAAAGGACTCAAAAACTATCCATTTGACCAAAAATTTATAAATCTAGCATAAAAAACCACCTTTATGAAAAGCGTAAACCAAGAAGTAGCTCATTTAATTAATCAAGATATCTCATTGCAAAAATGCTTAAAACGAGGTATTGTCAACGTACGTGGCCTGGCCCATTACCTTGTTAAAACTTTTAGCTTGCCTTATTCTTTAGATGCAGTGATCTCGGCTGTACGAAGATATGATGTGGATTCTATCTCTTTACTAACAATGACAGAGGCACAAACTGCATTTGCAAGAATGTCAGTATCCACAAAAGACAACGTAGCAATTATTATTCTAAAAGATAAAGCGTTTCAAAAAATCTGTGAAGATTTCTTAGCAGAAAGAATGCTAAAAGAAAACGCACGTATTGTAAAATCAAAAGAAACAATCAAACTCATTGTAAGTCAAAAAGAGCTTGATAAAAAACTTTCAATTTTTAATAAAGAAAATATTATCGAAATCCGTGAAAATGTTTCTGAGTTACGACTACAATTTCCACAAGATGCAAGTAAAATTAAAGGTATAATTGCAAGAGTTGCAAGCGAACTTGCTCTGCGTAATATCAACGTAGAAAACGTAATCTATAGTATGCCAGATGTACTACTCTATGTTACTGAAAAAAATCTTGTAGAAGCTCACAAATCATTAATGGAAATTAAAGGGTAATTTTTTATTCCATTTTGGGTCTAATACCCCGATGCTCTGTTCCAATGGGATTTTTATTTTTCTAATCTTCCAGTCAATGAAGCAATAACATAACCAAGACAATACTTTAATCTCTCTTCTCCCAACAGTTGCTCTCCTCTTGAAAGTCGGCCTTTTGAAACTTCATTTAAAGCATCGTTTGCTTCCATTGCTAATGCTTCTATGTCACTTACAGTATATCCGCCATAAAGAGCATTAACCCAATCTCCAGGTTTTTCTTGTTCGACATGAAGCCCGACTTCAGCATTGTAAAAGGTCACTACAATCTCAGGTAATTTATCTGGTGGGATCTCTCCTCTCTCATCATCGTACAAAAAATCTCTAAAATCCCTGTTTGTTCTAGCATACCATCCTAACGCATTGCCTTCAATTGGTACCTTATACACTGCATCGGGAATTACTTTATCTTGTTTTCTTAAACCTGAACTTGAAACAACAGGAGAAGCTAGCCCTTCAAAATACGCTCTTTGATCCATACTTAAAAGAATAATTTGCCACTTATTTAAATATTCTGTATCAAAAAACAAAACTGGACTTAAAATCAATTAAATTGACACATCCAAACCTTTTTAATCCCTAAAAACTTTCTTTTATCATGCAAAACGTTTATTCTGAACAAGAATTACATACAATTATTCTTCCCTTAGCAAAAAAAATCTCAAAACTTTATAAAAAAAACAAAACAGTAATTATTGCAATTCAAGGAGGCCAAGGCACAGGTAAATCAGTTTTAAGTACATTTCTTAAGGCTTATTTATTTGGAATAGGATACAAAGTACAACGCTTCTCTATCGACGATTTTTACACTTCTGACAAACATCGCCATGGGCTAAAAAAGAAATACAAAAATAATCCTTTTTACCAAATTTCACGTGGTATGCCTGGCACACATCGAGTTACTCTTCTTCACAAAACACTACAAAAAATAAGGAAAGGAAAAAGCTTTGACATCCCAATCTTCGACAAATCAATTCACGAAGCACATGGTGATATTTTGCCAAATTCCATTCATGTAACTGGAAGGCAGGATTTTATTTTCTTTGAAGGCTGGTGTGTAGGTATGCCAGTGGTTTCTTCAAAGTCTCTACAAAATACTTGTAAAAAACATCGCATTAAACTCAAAATATTAGATCCTGAATTAAAGCACCACAAAATAGTTTTGCGCTACCTAAAATCCTATCAAAAACTTTGGAAATGTATCGACTATACCATAATGCTTAAGCCAGACTCTGTTAGTTCAATCAAACAGTGGCGTAACCAACAAGAAGAAGAATTAAAACAAAAAAAAGGACAAGGTATGAGCAAAGAACAAATCAGCAACTTTGTCGAACCGTATTTGCCCTTCACATATCTTTGTTATGATAAAATTAAGCCAAATTTAAGGATATTAATAGATAAAACTCATCGATTTTATAAGTTAGAATCGAAAAATTCTACGTAACCATCTTTTCTTTTTAGGTTCTGCAAGTGGTGTTTTAATAGGTTGTTGTAACTCTTGTAAAAATTCAGTAAATTCTTCATTTAATTCAGTTTTTTTTATTTTATCTAGACATTCTGCAATATTTTTCTGCGTGATCTCAATATCATCCAACGCAATGACACACAAAAATCTAAGGTCAATTGAATATACTTTTGGACTCAAGAATGATGAGAAAAATGTTCTTTTCACAGCAACTGCCGCTCTGTGGGAATCAACTTCAAGTACTTCAAAGAAAAACACTTCTTCGTCACTTTCTAGGAATCTGGATAATTCTTTAATAAATTCTGCATCTTTTCTATCGTGCCCAAAGTGCCCAGCTTTACCAAAAGCGATCTTTGCTTCATTCTGGGAGATTGCAATCTCATCACCTTTTAAGAGGATAGCACCGTATTTTGCTTCGACTTGTTTGACGAAAGGTCCTCTACGAGAGAGATAAAATTTCACGCGCCAAATATCATAACTGCCTTTTATTTCGATTTTAATACTCATGGAGATACTACTCTTGAGATCTATTTATGTTTTTCCTCTTCAATACTTTTATATACCTTAAAAATCTTCAAAATACAAAGAGGTTAAATGATGTTACGCTACGATGTACTTTGCATAGGCTCAGCTACAGTAGATCAATTCCTTGAAATCACACCAAAATTTTCTTCTATCAAACTAGGCGATAAAATTCTTGTAAACAATACTAAAATTCATACTGGGGGAAGTGCTACAAACGTTGCTGCAACATTTGCAAAATCAAAACTTAAAACTAAAATTTGTACAAAACTAGGAGACGATGAACACGCAGAAATTATTCTCAAAGAATTAAAAAAAATAAACGTAAAACCAATTGTTACAAACCGCAGCAAAAAAGCAACTGACTACTCAGCTCTAATCTCTTCACCTAAAGACAAAGATCGTGTTATCTTCACACATAAAGGAGCATCACAAGACTTACTCTTTAAAGATGTAAACGTAAAAAAACTAAACGCAAAGTGGTTCTATCTTGGCAGTCTTGTAGGACCTTCTTTTAGCACAGCAAAAAAAATAGCTCAGATTGCAAAAAACAAAAAAATAAATCTTCTTTTCAACCCTTCTCTTTATCTTGCAAAAAAAGCAAAAACGTATCTTAAACCAATTTTACAGTCTACAACAACTCTAATCCTTAACAAACAAGAAGCACAAGCTCTTCTAAATACAAAAAAAACAAATGAAAAACAGCTCCTTGTACAATTGCAAAAACTAGGTCCACAACAAGTAATAATTACCAATGCAGCAAAACCATTTTATGCACTAAACAAGAAGCAAATTTACAAAATATTTCCTCCTAAGGTCAAAATAATAAACACTACTGGAGCAGGAGATGCGTTTGCCTCTGGTTTTCTTGCTGCAATCCTCAAAAAACATTCCTTTGCAAAGGCACTCCAACTTGGACAAGCCAACGCTTCTTCAGTAATCCAAAAACTTGGAGCAAAAAATGGTCTGATTTCAGTACAACAAGCAACACAATTTGCACAAAAACATAGAATTGAGGTGAAAGAAGTCTAATGTTCTCATCAACAAAAAAAATCCTACAAAAAGCACACAAAAACCACTATGCAGTTCCCCATTTTAACATCAACAACATGGAAATTCTTCAAGGAGTTGTACAAGCTGCCGTTAAACAAAAATCTCCTCTCATTCTTGCAACATCAGAAGGAGCAATTAAATACGCTGGCATGAATTTTCTCTTTAATTTAGCAGAAACTGCCTCAAACGTAACAAAGATTCCTGTTGCCTTACACATCGACCATGGCAGAGACCTTACCGTCATCAAAAATGCAATTAAACTTGGCTACTCTTCTGTGATGTATGATGGTTCACATCTTCCGTTCAAAGAAAATATCAAAATAACAAAACGCCTTACAAATCTCGCTCATAAAAATGGAGTCTTTGTAGAAGCAGAACTTGGAACAATTGGTGGAAAGGAAGACACTATTGAAGCAAAACAAATTCAATATACAGACCCAGAGCAAGCAAAAGAATTTGTTGACAACACTGGCTGCGACTTTCTTGCAGTAGCAATTGGTACCTCTCATGGGGCATACAAATTCAAAGGTAAAGCCTATTTACGCCAAGATTTACTCAAAAAAATTAAACAAAAAGTCAAAATGCCTTTAGTCTTACATGGCGCAAGTGGCGTGCCTCAACAGGTTGTAAAACAAGCAGAAAAATATGGAGCCAAACTCTCTGGTGTTTATGGTGTTCCAAATGCACAAATCAAACTTGCAATCAAAAATGGTATTAACAAAATAAACACTGACACAGACTTACGCCTTGCCTTTGATGCTGCTGTTCGTAAAGTAATCAAAACAAAGCCTAAAGATTTTGATCCCCGTCACATCTTAGGACCTGCTAGAGAAAATATTCAAAAAATTGCAGAAGAAAGAATTGTAACATTTGGTAGTAAAAATAAAGCATAAAATGGTAACAAAAAATAACAAAGTCAAACAAATCTTTATTGCCTCGGATCACGGTGGTTTTAAAGTTAAAGAAAAGCTATTTACTTTTTTATATAAAAAAAAGTACTCTATTGCAGATCTTGGTCCTCATACATTAAATCCACACGATGATTATCCAGACTATGCAAAAAAAGTAGCACAAAAAGTTGCTAAAGAAAAAAACTCCTTTGGCATTCTTCTTTGCAGAAACGGTCAAGGTATTTGTATGGCAGCAAATAAAATTAAAGGGACAAGAGCAGTAACTGGTTTTTCAACAAAAATGATCAAATCCACACGGCAAGATGATGATGCAAATATTCTTTGTCTCCCTTCTGACTATTTAACGCTTAGAGAAATCAAAAAAATTGTTACTTTGTGGCTCGAAACGCCTTTTTCTAATCTTGCTCGACACAAAAGAAGAATTGCAAAAGTCAAAAAATTACAACAATAATGGCACAACAAATTTTTCCTTCTGTAATGGCAAAAAATCAAAAAGAACTAAATCAATTGCTCAAAAAATTACACGGAGTTGCAAAGACTCTACATCTTGATATCGTGGATGGCAAATTTGCACCCTCTTTTAGTCTACATTTTCCATTTAAACTTTCTAAAAAATTTAATTATAATGCTCACCTCATGGTCAAAAAACCAGAAGTGTGGATAACTAAGTATGGGCATAAAGTAAACAAATGTATTGTACAATTAGAAGAAATTAAAGATGTGAAAAAATATCTGGAATTTTGCAAACAACATAATAACAAACCCTGCTTTGCACTAAAACCAGAAACAAAAATTGATATGTTAAAGCCTTTTATTAAAAAGATCCATACAATATTAATCCTTACAGTAAAACCAGGGTTTTATGGCAGTCCGTATCAAAAAAAGCCACTGCAAAAAATTAAACAACTCAAAAAATTACATCCTAAAATTAAAATTATTGTTGATGGACACATGAATCCAACTACAATTCTTGATGCAAAAAAAGCAGGAGCAGATTATTACGTCTCAGGATCTTTTGTCACAAAATCAGATGATTCTACAAAAGCAATTAAAGAATTAAAAAAGAAATTGAAGTGAGTGTTTATTCTTGAAGTTTGTATTTTGCTCTATTATACAAATTTCCTGCGATTCCAGCGAGACCACCTAAAATTCCTAGGCCTGTACCATCTCCCTTTACTGCATTGGTAATATTTCCTTCTCCTAAAACTTCTTTTGCGCCGTTATTTAATCCCACGACTATATCATTCAATAATCCATAATTTGGTCTTTCAGCTAAAAAGTTTCCTGTAAATGCTCCTGTAATAACACCATAACTTACATTTGCAAAATAATCAAAGAAATTGAATTTCCCCTCCGTAAATGTATGTGAAAGGTAGGCAGTAGCAGTCCCAAAAGGTACAGTAGCTTCACCAATCCCTTTGACCACATCATCAATCCCTTCATGTGTTGACTCTGGAGCGAATATTTTTGTCATTACTCCTGCCACTGGCACTAGGGTTTTTGTGGCAAGTCCCGCTGCAACTCCCCAAAGTGCAGATTTTTTAATTCTGTCAAAATGTCCTTTACTATCAAAAAATGAATATGTGGCTCCACCTAGTAAACCAAGGGCAGCACCTAATTTTGCATTGCCTGTAAACCTGTCTAAGACAGTACCTGATAGATTGACTTCTCCATTTAATTCAGCATATGCTTTTTTTAAATCTGGCAGATAATCAGTTTCCATTAATGCAGTTCCAAAACCTGCTCCTGCAACTGTTGCTAAAGCTGAATTTATCATAACGCCTAATGGCCCAGCTCCTCTGCCTGAGTTTAAGAATAATGCAACTCCACTCCCAATATCTACGGAATGTGCTTGTAAATTTTGAAGCGTACTTAAGGTTGCAGGGTCTGGCAAATTTCCTGAGGCCAGTGATCCTCCTTTATATAAAAACGGTGCTGCAGCCAAACCCACTCCTACTGCAGTTCCAGTTAATAATGACTTTTTAGCTCCCCAACTACAATTAACTATGTTGTCATATAATTTTTTATGTCCTCCCGATTGTAAGTATTCAGATACCATATCCATACTCAGAATAAACCATATTTATAAACCTTTCCTTTTTCTTCACTAAATAGTAGTTAATCCAAATTAAGCAGAAACTCTTAAAAATACGCTTTATAAATAACACTTATGGTAGAATATGAAGAAAAGAAAACTGAAAGTTCAGCAAGTTCATTACTTCACTCAATTAAAGCAGGAGCTGTTTTGTTAGCCCCTGCTGCAGTTGGTTTTTTACAACCAATGTATATTGAGAATAAGAATATTTTCTACCAAGGTCTATGCACAGCGATCACGCTCCCTATAGTAACGGCAGCAACATACGCTCTTTCAAGTAAAAAAGGAGCTGCCTGGGCTTTTGCAACCTTTATGGCTGCAGCTGGTTACAGTTACTCAGAGGGATATTATAAAAAAGATCTTCGCGTAGAAATTCGTAGAATTGAAGATGAAAGTGTAAAAAAACATCCTTACCTTAAAAGGATGGCTGAAGATGCAATTCACAAAGAAAAAGAAAATGAGCGTAGAAAGAAAAAATGGAGAAGAGAAAGAGGTCTTAGAGAAGAACCAGAATCACTCACAGATTACATCAATGAATTTAAAGAAGAATTAAGATAATCTTTTCCTTAAAAAAAATAACTAAAAATAAAATGGCAAAAAAAACTACAAAAAAGAAATCTGACGTGGCAGCAGTGACTGAAACCACTTCAGAAAAAACTGAAAACAAAACCAAAAAAAAGCTTGTAATGGGAATTTTAGCAGGAGAACGTGTAATTACAGAATCTTCTGACGAAGCAAGAGAATTCTATAATCAAAGCAGATTTGGTGCAATGGCTGATAATGGCAAAGTTGAACTATCTCTATTAGAAGCACTCTATCTAATGGAAAAAGGAAGATTAACTATTAAGAGTGAAGCTGGAAGAAAAGTAACCTTTGAATCCTATGTCAAAAAAGCACGTAAAATTGAACCTAATTTTTGGATTAGATATTCTGTGTTCAAAGACATGCGTAACCGTGGATACATTATCAAAACAGCTCTTAAATTCGGAGCAGACTTTAGAGTCTATGACAGGGGTGTAAAACCTGGTGAAGATCACGCACGTTGGATTGTCTTTCCAGTACATGAAGGAAGTGTGTACACATGGCACGAGTTCTCAGCAAAGAATCGGGTAGCACATTCAACAAAAAAGAAACTTTTGTTAGGTATTGTAGACGACGAAGGAGATGTGACCTACTACCAAGTTTCTTGGATAAGACCCTAAACAAGAGCCCAAATAACCTTATTTTTGTAACCTTTTTTTACAATTTCATTTTCTTGAAATAACCTGTTAAGGTGAGGTGTAACGCCATTCATTGTAAACAAAAGCTCGTTTGCAAAATCTCTAGTAGTTAATTCTCTATATTCTAAAAGAGAAAAGATTTTTTGTTCAATCAAAATAGGGTTCCTAGTTCTAAATATTCTAGATTTTGTTTCGATCATCTTTTGTAAATTAAATTTCTTAGTTGGATGTTTTAATGGAATTAATCTTTTGAAAAAAGGAAGACTTTTAGATCTGACGTTTAATGATACTTTATCTTTTCCTTTTGAGGAAAATATTGAAATTTTACCTGTCTCAATATTTAACGTGCACAACAATTCTTTAACTTGTTTCATTAAACTAAGAGAATGGATTGTTAAAACAGCCCCTTTTGAAACTGAGCCATCATCATCAAACAAAGCGGCAATAAATGCAGCTTTACACTCAACTGTTGAAGTAAATATTTTTTGAGGGATTCTATTTGGATGTGTAATTTGGAAATCAAAAACACCTTGAATTATATCTGTGATTACCTTTGGAAACTCAATAATGTATGTTGAATGTGTTTTTCTTTCTCTACTTTCAAATTCTCCAAACATATTCAATGAATTGCTAAAATTTTTTCTTAATAGTGCTTCTGAATTAGCATAATATGGGGTATGGTGCCCAGATTGACAACCATCGGCAATAAGATGTCCTATTATAGAATATAACTTGGGAGTTTCTAGTAATGGTAGTTTTGGTAGATTAACTGGAGTTCCTGCTCTTACTCTAATCTTAATAATCTGTTTTTCAAGCTTTAACTTTTCTTCTTTACTGATATAAGTGATAATTTTTTTTAATAATTTATTTGGTATATATTGGACATATTCTTTGCCATTTTTCTTGAATTTGGCGCAATGGTATTTTCTAAAGCCCTTTGGCTCTTCTTCAATTTCTAAACAAAATTTTCTTCTTGAGCCGAATCTTTTGTACAATCTTTCAAGTAACTTAATTCTAAATTCATCCTCAATAAGTACATAAATACTATCTGGAAAATCCCAAATATGCCACTCTCGCAAAGCCATACATTTCTATGTTGAAATTAGCTTATATACTTTATCTGGACTTGACCAGTGGGTTTGTGGTAGCAAACCTCCAGAAATGTTCTATTTCTCGTAGGTGTGTGGTTTTTAGAAATCCTTAACTTTGCAGTGCATCCTTAATATGTTCATAAGAATTAAGACATCTTAGCGGATCACGCAAAGCAAAGTGATCGCAACCTACAATCCAATTTTGCTGTGCATGCTTTAATTGCACAGCATTTATTTCTACTAACCCATCTCCTCTTGCATCAATTTCTCCAGCAATTGTATACATCTTCACTTGATCTTCTTTTTCTTGCTTAGAATTTAATTCTTGTAAAAAAGGATGGTCTTTTGTTAATGACACAAAATCAGTCTGTGGACTTAGCTTTTTAGATACAAAAGAAGAAGACGCAACACTCCCAAGATTATACAAACCTCCTTTATTTGGAGTTCCAAGCATTACAAGCTTTCGCACATTACCTTCATGTTCTTGAATATAATCTCTTGATACAACACCGCCCATAGAATGTGCAACAATATCAACTTGCTTTGCTCCAGTACAATCTTTAATTTTATCAATAACTTCAGCTAATTTTTCTGCATGCTCTGGAATTTCACTAAAACTGTCTCCTTCAAAATAACTTGCCCTAATTACAATTGGTCTTTGTGCGTACACTAACTGTGCACAACTTGTAGCCTCGGTAAAAATCCCCTTGTCTTGATACTTTAAATCAGCTTCCAAATGTTTTGCAAGTTCTTTCATTGGTTGTTGCGATAAGCTTGGGCTATAACTTGGATTATACCCATGCAATAACACTAAAGGATACGTTTCATTAGGCGCCTGGATTTGAGGAAGATCTACAGCTTTCTCTACAATCTTGCCAGTTGCAACAGCTGAATAATACTCTGCTGAAAAATACACAAAACCAATAACGAAAACAAGTACAATAATTCCAATGGTCCAAAAAATCTTACGCATAAGTGCATAAATACAAGAATTGTTTATAACTTTTATTCACAATTGTCCCAAATAAAATCAAAAAACTTGCGATATCCATTAGCTAACCTTCTATTCTTCATTACAAATTGAATTGGTTCATCAGGTAATTTTCCTACTTCTCCGCTACTAATAAAAGTTACAACATAATCTCCAAAAATATCAATCATCGTTGGTCCGGAATAATTTTGAGGTAAGAATTTGTACGGCTTTCCAACAAACTTCAATATCTCAGGTAATTGATCTTTGACTTCATAATCAAATATATGTTTAAATTTAATTCCCAATCTTTTTCTCTCTCTTTGAAAATGCGGTAAGAAGTGTTTTAATCTAGGGTCTAACCACATCCCCTTTGCTCCAATAAAATACACTGTTTCTTTTTGTTCTAAAATTAATTGCAAATAATTTTTCATCCCTTCAATTCCTTTATACACATATGCTTCCTCTTTTTCTTCCACTGCCTTGTACTTAGTTTTCATCTCCTTAAGCACTTTCTCAATTTTCTCTTCTTTTTCTTTTAGTAATGCAAGAAGTCTTTCTGGATTGATTGCCTTAAAATTCTTCTCACCCTTAACAAAAACTTCTGACACTAATCCTTTCTCTAACAACTTAGCTAAAGAATCATAGGAATTTCTGCGATGGACTTTTGCTTTGAGCGAAATTTTTTGAACAGAAGTTTGCCCTATTTGCAATAACGCTTCATAAACTCGTGCTTCGTTTGGGCTAAGTCCCACTTCGCGTAGAATTTCTTCGTACATGAAATCTTAACTAACTTTTTACTTTAAGTAATTTTTGGTGGTTTTTACCACCACAAGGTTTTATATTGTACGTAGGGTGTGGATGTGTTAGAGGTTCTAATAGAGGTAATAACATAGCAGTAGCTCTAAAATGGCATTAATAACACCAACACAAGGATTTGTAATGCTTGGATTATTTGCAATAATTATGGTCTCATTAGTGTACTTTTTAACAAAAAAGAGACATCACACAATTGACTTATTTTTAGTTTCAGACAGAAAAGTATCTTGGTTTAGAGGTGCATTTAGTATTGCAGTAAGTTGGATTTGGGCGCCTGCAATTTTTATAGCTTCATTGCAAGCCTACACAAAAGGAATTGCAGGTGCATTTTGGTTTATTGCACCAAACATCATTTGTTTTTTCATCTTTGCCCCATTAGCAATACGTCTTCGAAGATTAATGCCAAATGGTTACACTCTTCCTGAATTTATTTTAAAACGTTATAACAATGACAAAAAAACACACCTTGCCTTTGTGACAGTCTTTTTTGGTTATCAACTTGGAGCAATTATCATCAATTCATTAGCAGGAGGGATATTATTGCATATTTTAACTGGGATGAATTTTCAATTAGCAGTCTTATCTCTTTCATTAGTAGCACTAATCTATTCTATTGTTAGTGGACTTGAAGCTTCAATCTTAACTGATGTTTTACAGATGTTACTAATCCTTGTAACTGCATTTATACTTGTTCCATGGGTCTTAATTAATAGCGGTGGTTTATCTTCAATTTTTGGAGGTTTAGGGGGAGTTTCTGGCCAATATTCAAATATTTTTAATCCATGGATTGCATTTTCGTTTGGCATTGCAGTGACTTTAAGTCTTTTATCTGGCCCTATTGGAGATCAGATGTTTTTTCAACGTGGCTTTGCAGTACAAAAAAAACATATCGTAAAAACATTTGTGGTTGGGGGGTTACTTTTTGGGCTTGTACCAATGGCTCTTAGCTTACTTGGTTTTGTTGCTGCAAATCCAGCGATAAATTCTGCTATTAGAATTACTGACCCACAGATGGTTGGCCCTTTAGTGATCGGCTTTTTCCTGCCTAAGGCTGCATTAATATTATTTCTCTTTATGGCATTTGCAGGTCTATCTTCTACTCTAGACTCTGCCTACTGTGCAATTAGTTCCTTAGGAACTGTTGACATCTACAAGAAATATTTTAACAAAAATGCCAATGACAAGAATCTGCTTAGAATTTCTCGTTGGTTTATGATTTACATGGCAATGATTGGGACTGGGATTGCATTATTACAACCTAAATTGATTTGGGTATTCTTAATTTATGGGGCTCTAGCTTCTTCAGCATTTTTTCCTACAATCTTTAGCTTATTTTGGGACAGGCTCAACAGCAATGGTGCTTTTATGGCAATCAGTTTATCTTTAATCATAGGGTTACCTCTCTCTATTTATGCAAACCTTACTGAGAATACAACTTTGATTGTTGTTTCAGCAATTTTAAGTGTGGGGATAGGACTTTTTGTCAGTCTTATTGCAGGATTTTCTAATAAACAAAGATTTAAATTTGAAATTAAAGAAGATTCTTCATAATCCCACCTTCTACACTTCCACAATCTTAATAAAGCCTAATCTCACATCAAAAACATGCTCGTACAGGATCAAATTCTCGATTTTATTAAAGAAACAGGACCAACTCTGCCAGCAAGAGTTGCCAAAGTAATTAAACAGGAACTACTAATCACATCTGCACATCTTGCAGACTTAGTTTCACAACGTAAACTTGTAGTCTCTAACCTCAAGGTTGGAGCATCTCCTTTATACTACATTACTGGGCAAGAAGAAAAACTTCTTGAATTTGCACAAGGCAACCTTAATCCAAAAGACTATGATGTCTTGATGCGTCTTAAAGAGAACAAAGTCTTACGTGAGGAAAGTTTAGAATTACTCCCAAGGGTAGCGCTTAGAAATATGAAAGACTTTGCAATCCCTTTACAAGTTCGCTTTCAAGGAAAAACAGAAGTCTTTTGGAAATGGCATCTTATCCCAGAACAAGAAGTAAAAGGGATGATTAGTGCAATTTTAAATCCTCCTCAAAAAACAACTGCTCCTCCCAAAGTTGAGGAATCTTCTACAATTGATATTCCTTCACCAAAAGATATCCCCGAAGAGATACAACAACCAAAAGAAGAAATTGTGGAATCTTCTACTCCAAAAGAACCTGAATCGTCACCAGAAGTTTCATCTACGCCAGTTGTACAAGAACCAAAAGAAACAAAACAAGAATCACAAAAAACATTATCACAGGAAGCACCTGCAAAAGAAAAGCAGCCTGAAGAAACCAAAGAACCAAAAACACCTATCGCTCAAAAACCTAAACCAACAAAAAAACCTAAAGTAGCTTCTCCAGACAAGCTTGTAACACAAACATCTGAATTTTTGGAGAAGCTCAACATACTCATAACCTCACAAGAAGTAATTAGAAAAAACTCAGAAGCAAACTTAGTTGTCAAGGTTCCTTCGGTTGTAGGGCAAACAACATATTATTGTAAAACCAAAAGTAAAGCACGTTGTGATGAAAAAGATTTATCAGTTGCGTACATGGAAGCACAAATTAAAAAACTACCTTTACTTTTCCTTTATGCAAAAGACATTACTCCAAAAGCAAAAGAGATGCTCAAGTCAGAAGCATTTGAAAATATCTTAGTTAAAAAAATAGAATAAAATGGGCTTACAATTTCGTGATATAGTTGTAAAAAAAGAAGTTGCTATCCATGAACTCAAAGATAAAATTCTTGCAATTGACTCAATGAATCTTTTGTACCAATTTCTAACAACTATTAGGTCAGCAGATGGCTCTGTGCTTACTGATTCTAAAGGTAATGTGACTTCACACTTAATTGGGCTATTTAGCAGAACAACAACGTTAATGGAATCAGGATTAAAACTAGTTTTTGTTTTTGATGGAAAACCACCTGCAATTAAACAAAAAACGTGGGAAAAACGTAAAGAAATCAAAAAAGAAGCATCATTAAAACTACAACAAGCAACTGACGATGGGAACATAGAAGAAATGAAAAAGTTTGCATCACGAACTTCTGTTCTCACAAAAGAAATGATTGCAGATGCAAAAGCTCTCATTCAGGCTTTAGGACTACCAATCGTTCAAGCACCATCAGAAGGAGAAGCACAAACTGCATTCATGGTAAAAGAAAAACATGCTTATGCTTCCATTAGTCAAGATTATGACAATCTTATTTTTGGCTGCCCTCTTCTCATTAGAAACTTATCCATTGCTGGAAAAAGAAAAAAAACAGGCAAGTTTGGTTATCAAACTGTAAAACCAGAAATGATTCTTCTTGACGACGTTCTAAACAATCTTGATATAAATCAAGACCAACTGATTATTCTTGCAATTTTAGTTGGAACTGATTATAATCCTGGTGGCGTAAAAGGAATTGGTCCCAAGACTGGAATTAAGCTAGTCAAAGAATACAAAGACAATTATGATAAACTCTTTACAAAAGTAGAATGGAGTACTCATTATCCAGAGTTACAGTGGCAAGAAATTTTTTCAACTATTAAAGACATTCCAGTTACAAACGACTTTAACTTGGAATGGAAAAGTGTTGATGAAGCACAAGTACAAAAAATTCTCATTGAAAAACATGACTTTACAAAAGAAAGAGTGGAATCAAAACTTGAAAAGTTGCGTGAACTTAGAGGCAAAGGAACACAAAAAGGTCTTTCTAGTTTTTTTTAAAGCATTTGAAGTTTGGTAAGTGAGCAGCGCCCATCAGAAACAGAATAGTTTCTGGGGGTTCAAGAAAATGGGAAATTTTCTGAACTAAAAACTTTGTTTTTCTGTTCCAGAAATCCTTGATTTCTCAGAACCCATCGAGGCGCACGACATTCTAGGCTAAGGTTAATTTAATTGATGTCGTAATGGGCGCCGTGCCCTGCTCACTGGAAAAACTTAAGAATAATTAAATTGATAGGGATAAAATGGTAAAAATACTTGTTGGATCAAAAAATCCTGTAAAGATAAACTCTGTTAAACAAGCATTCTCCCACTACTTTGGCGACGTTGAGGTAGAAGGAAAACAGGTCCCTTCAAATGTGCCAGATCAACCCTTTGAAGAACAAACCTACCAGGGTGCAAAAAATAGAGCACAAAATCTTAAAATAGAATTCCCAGACTATGATTTTTATGTTGGCTTAGAAGCAGGAATTAGTAAAACATTCAATAATTACTTCACATATGGGATAATTTACATTCTTGATAAAAATGGAAAAGAATCTTTTGGCTCCTCTCCACAATACCCTCTCCCTTCTAAAATAATGCAAAAAGTACTTGCAGGTGGCGAATTAGGTCCAGTTATGGCAGAAATGTTTGCAAAGCACGATATCAAAACTACATCGGGGGCTGTTGGAGTTTTTACAAAAGATGTCGTCTCAAGAACCGATCTCTACGTACCTGGTGTAATTATGGCATTAATCTCTTTTTTGAATCCAGAATTGTTCTTTGAAAAATAAAAAAATAAAAAAAATAAATTTAACAATATTCAACATTTCCTCCTACGTCTGTTAAGCCAAATACTGAATATGCTTGTACTACTGCGCAGGTAACTTTGTTGTTGCCATAATTGCCTGATACAGACTTAACTATCATCCCGTGATTTGTGTCAGAAATAATGTTGTTATGGACTTCAGCATTCTGTTCAGCAATAATGTTAAATCCTTTTCCACTTCCAACTCCATCTACGATATTATCTTGTACTGAAGCCTCTTGTGTATTTGAATTAATCCCCTCAGTAACTTGGTCAAATGTTATGTCCTCTACGATAAGTTCGTATAAAGAATTTACATGTGCACCAAGGTTAAAGTTTTTAATACTCCCACCATGAATGGTTATTCTGCTTGAAGCTTTATCTCCTGTAGCTTCAATCGCATTTGGTTTTACACCAGGGGCAAAATTTAATGGGTCTTGATATCTTAATTTGTGTCCGTTAAAATTTAACTCAACATCTCCTTGAACTGGCACGGTGACAACTATGCTTGTAGTGGGTGGTAATGTGACGTTAGCGGAAGTTACTCTTGGGTTAACAATAATATCTTCTACCAAACAATATTCTCCGCTAGTGGAAATTACTAACTGCTCATTAACAAAATCTGTCTGCGTAATCAAGTCCGCATTAGGTCCACATGCAGCTTGTGCAAAACTACCCCAAGCTAGAACTAGTGTTAAACTCAACACCAACAAAAACATTTTTCTTTTCATTTTATTCCTCCTTTCGATACACGAAAATATAGAGATAAAAAGAATAGGGGTTCTTCAAAAAAATAATTATATTTATTTGCCAAAAGCTATATAAAAGTGGTTTTTCTTTAATAAAACATGTATCCTCTTGTAACTAAGGATTTTCCCTTAATGGGAGATTTAGTCTCAGCTGCTCAAAAAACATCTATTTATCAATGGACTAGTAAAGCATTATGTTTGCCAGTTCCAGAAAAAGGGATTTTTTTCAAAGGCTATTTTGCTGATGGCAAAGACTTAGAAGATGCTCGTTCTGAATTTGCGGTTTTACATGCTGGAAATAACTTAGGCTCCCTTCCAAACTTAGTACATTCGAGTTTAATTCAGACAAATCCAACACAGCTTTCTGACGTGGAGATTTTTGAACCAATGGTGTGGATTGCTCAAGAATTCGTTCCAAAAGGAGAAAAACCTCTAGAAGAACATGTTAGAGACCTTGCTGGGTTACACGACTCTTTACCTTCGCTCTTTGACAAATCTTTGCTAAGAGCAAATAGGCCAAGAAGGGGATTAATGCCTCTTTTTCAAAATTCTCCTGAAAGGCTTGATGAAGATGAACCAGTCCCTATTGAACTTTGTGTTTTAACAGATCAATGTGACCAAGTAATAAGATTAGATTGGAATGGACTTCTAACCTCAATTTACCAACAACAGCAACAAGATCCTTATTGTTCTATTATTAATGGAGATATAAAACCTGAACATCTCCATGATAAAATCATTGATTGGGGTTGTGCTTCTTGGGGTCCAGTTGCAAGAGATGTTGCTGGCTTAATTCTTTGTACTGATCCAAAAAATACAGAAGATGTAATTAATACTTATCTACAAGCTTCCAGTAAAAAAGAACCGGATTTTGCAGGACACCTTAGAAAATATGCTCCAGTTTACGCTTTACACCAAGCAGCTTATAATATTCTTTCACGAACTTTAGATCTTGGTGTTAAATCATTAAAAGAATTGGAAGAAATCATTGAACTTAACACTTTTGATTGTGCTTACTTAACTTCAAGAGGGTTTAAAATCTATGGTTTTCATGACCTACCTCCAGAGAGGAGAATTCTTCCGAACAGTTACTCAAAATACGAGATACAAGACGATGGATCTCTTGTCGCAAAGAATAATAATACACTACCTCAAATCCATATATAGGGAGGAGTTTATTTAATTTTTCAGAAGTTAGCTCATTTTTAGATCTTTCACTTTCTAACCAATATGTTTGTGCCTTGGAAAAATCAGGTGTAATTAATAATAATGTAATCTCTTTGAATTCGTAAAACAAATCTTTTACAAGTCCTTTATGCAAAAGAGTATCTATGCCTTTAGAAAACTTTACAAGATGTGAAGCAATTTTTTCTAGGGTAGTAATAATCTCATAATAGTTATACTGTTGCTTTGCTCCAAAATCTTGTTCTGCAGTTGCTCTAATCAAATGGTCTCTGATTTTAATAACTTCTTTTTTCATCTCAAGCTGCTTAGGATATATGCTTTGTTTTGGATCTTCACAAATTTGAGAGAACATAAAAGAGACACAATGAAGCATTCTTCTCATCAATTTTTCAAATTCAAATTTTTCAAGCGATGAGATACATTCAATCTCCACTACTTTATTTTTCATAGAGGTAATAACTAGTCCAGTAAATGAATTAACTGCTCTAAATAATTCTTCTTCAGGAACTACAAAATTAAAATTCAATTTCAACAAATCAAATCCAGCTTTATAATACGCAGAGATTAAAGTTCTTATGGATTTATAATTGTACTCATTAATTTCTGAAATTTCTACTACTTTTCTAGGCTCATTTGTTTGCAACAGAAGGGAATCATCTTTAATCTTAACTAGCACTTCATTACCTGCACTTAAATTTTGATCTTTTACCCATTTCGAAGGAACGGTAATCGTTAGCGCATTTTGACCTTGCCGTACTAGTTTTCGTTTCATGACCTGAACTGAGTCCACTTTCTTTAATTGATTTCTACCTTCTGAAATCCATGTTAGAAACTCTACTTTCCTCGAAATCCTTTACTTGCCTTCTCACTCCAAAAACTAGGTAAACTATTTTGCACAAAACCTCTAAAAGAATCAGCGTAAATATACGTAAGCCCAACAGTTCCTTTTAATTCTTTAAAATCCTCTTTTACTTCTACATAGACTTCTTTAATCTTCTTTCGCTCAAAATCTTTTTGTAACAATGAGCTTGGTTTTAAAATCAAATAATCAGCTTGCCTAATTGCATTAATCTCTAAATTGCTACTATTTTGTGTGATAAAAATAACACTCAAATCTTTATGCCGTGCAATTAAAAGTAACTCTGATAATAACTTATTCGGATTACTCATCGCATTACGACTACTAAATGTAATTCCACCTTCATCAATCAACACCACACTATCATTATGGATGTCTTCAATCTCTTCTACTACTTTAATCCAATCTGGCACTGCCTCTTCTTGAAAACCTAACGCATACACTTTTTTATTACCCTTTACTTTAAAATTTTCAAGCAGTCTCATCCCAATCGCGCTCTTGCCAGTTCCTCTAGCTCCCAAAATAATTCCGATGGTGCTAGAGCTCTTATACAATTTTCTCTCGAAATTTTCAACTTTTCCTTCAATTGCTTTTACAACCTTAAATGCATCATATTCTGCCTCTACTTTTGGCTTTTTCTCCTGAATTTTTTTCTTCGAACGCTTTTTTTGCACACCCACAATTTTATGTTTTGTCCAATAATAAATTAATTGTACTACAAAAGAAATTGCTTTAATAGGATAAAGAATTAAAATTTTAAAAATCCACTTTAACGTTTCCTTAACAATTCGCACAAGCTTCTTTTTAGTTCGCTTTTTCATCGTTATGCTGCTTTTACTTCAATTTCTCTTCTAGGCTTTTGTGCAAGACTTTGATCTATAAGTGCTTGAATGTTTAACATATCTTTTGCTATTTTTTCAAGAAGGAATAAAATATTGGCAGTAGCTTCTTTGCTTGTGTTCATGTCTTGTTGAAGCACTCTATTAAGCCTAGTTATATATTCTCTGTTTTGGTGTACTGTGGTTTCGATTTCTCTTGAGATCTCCTTAGCATTTTCAGTACTAGAAATAACTCTATCCACATTAATAGTCACGTTCTCAGCAGCTTCTTTACAGTCTTGCATAACTGCAAATACATTTCTAAAATTTCTGTTTCTAAACAATTTTCCAGAAGCATGTTCAGGTAATCTTGTACCTTTCAAAACGCCTCGAAGATTATCTCCTAAAAGTTTTACCTTTCTATAAACCACTTGGCTTTGAACTAACAAAGCATCAACTTTTTCTGCATCTAGTACTTTGACGCGACTGCTGGCAAATGTTGCCTTAGTGTATGCATTTAGAGTAAGAGAAGTCATGTATGGGAATTCCTTGCGGAGCATACCTGCAAATTCCTTTTTGATTTTTCCCAATTCCTCAATAACACCCATACAAGAAAGAAAATATTTCTCCTTTTTAAATGTATATGTTTAGAATTTGCAACTTTTCTAATTTGTCGAGGAGATATCTTTAAATACATTAATTCATCTCCTATAACTCATGCTTGCAGCTTATACTAAATTAGAACATGCACAACAACTTAAACAAAAACTTCTTGCAAAAAAAGTACTGCATCAAGAATATCTTCCAGTAAAAGAACTTGGTCTAATCTATTTTCCATTAACCAAAAAAGTAACAGGAATCTCCCCTGCCAAAATTACAACTACAAAATTTACATTTCCTCAAAAACCAAAACCCAAAAGAGTAGAAGATTTTCTCAAAGGAAAACTAACGCCTAAAGAATTAACTCTTCTTCCAAGATCTCAAGAGCTTGTTGGAAAAATAATGATCCTAGAAGTACCAAAAGAGCTTCAATCAAAAGAAACACTCATCGCACAAGCATATCTTAAACTAAATCCTCAAATTGAAACAGTTGTTAAAAAAACAGCCATGCACTCAGGAGTATTTAGAACAAGAAAAGTCAAAATCCTAGCTGGAAAAAAATCAAAAGAAACTATGCATTTTGAAAATGGAATAAAACTTCTTTTACACCTTGAACGAACATACTACTCTGCTAGATCTGCAAATGAAAGACTTCGAGTTGCAAAACAAGTCAAAAAAGATGAAAATATTCTTGTAATGTTTTCGGGCGCTGGACCTTATCCTTTAGTTCTTGCAAAAAATACTCCTGCAAAAAAAATAATTGGCATTGAAATCAACCCTCTTGCACATAGATATGCAATTGATAGTGTTGCCTTAAATAAACTTGAACATAAAATAATTCTTCAAGAAGGGGACGTCAGACAAATCCTTCCCAAGATAAGAAAAAAATTTCATCGCATTGCAATGCCCCTACCAAAACTTAGCGAAGAATTCTTAGATGTTGCTCTGCCAAAAGTTCTTCCTAATGGAATAATTCATCTTTACGCTTTTTTAGATGAAAAAGAGATCGTTCCCCATGCAAAAGAAATCAAAGCCAGCTGTAATAAACTCAAATATGATGTCAAAGTTCTAAGAAGCGTGAAATGTGGTCAATTTTCTCCAGGCACATTTAGAGTATGTTATGATCTTAAGGTGATTGGTAAAGTAAGTAGAAATAAAAAATAAAATAAGAATAAAATTATTCTTGTTTAGGTTCTTCTTCAGCTTGCTCTTCACTTGATTCTTCTTGAGCAGTCTCCTGTGCAACTGGTTCTTGTGCTTCTTCTTCTTGAGCAGGTTCTTCACTTGCTTCTTCAGAACTCTCTTGAGGAACATCGTCTCTTTCGCTACCCTTAGCTAAAAGTTGAACATTCTCTGCTTTTAATCCACGTTCTCCTTCTGCAGGTTCGAATGAAACTCTGTCATTATCACGTAAGAATACGCCCTTAGGCACTGCTGTAAAGTGTACGAAATAATCCTTGCCATCTTCGCCACTAATAAATCCAAATCCTTTTTTTCTGTTAAAAAACTTTACGTCTCCTTCCATTTTTACTCTTTTCCTCCAACTCGATGCTCTCTTTCAAGCATCCGTCGTTCTTTTTTAATCCTTTAACCGCTTTCCTTATATAAACTTTACTTTTGATAAGTGGAAATTTACCTTTAGATTTAAGTATAAAAATTTATAAGTATGCTCATAAATAACAGTCAGGAGACATATCTCAATTGGTGTAATGTGCAATGACGGATGTGAACACCCGATGATCCCTTCTGGGAAATGATTAACGGAAGTA
Organism: uncultured Methanosarcinales archaeon; assembly: GCA_964344285.1. GTDB lineage: Archaea > Nanobdellota > Nanobdellia > Woesearchaeales > GW2011-AR9 > CAYFMM01. The sequence continues at coordinate 136,671 of CAYFMM010000004.1, forward strand.
ACTTCCTAGCACACACAGACTTTTACAAAATGACAACAATTTATATTATCCATGGCCTACAAGCATCCTCGAAATCTAATTGGATTCCTTGGCTAAAACAAGAATTAGAAAAACTAAACCATACAGTTATAACTCCAGATTTTCCAAATTCAAATCAACCACAGCTACAAGAGTGGCTTAATTTCTTCACGCAATATCCTGTAGATGAAAAATCAATTGTCATTGGACATAGTCTTGGAACTGCATTTTTGCTTCGTTTCTTAGAAGATCACAAGGCAAAAGCAGCATTCTTTGTTGCAGGCGTCCCGGGACCATTACAACACGATGCTGACGCAATTATTAGTACATTCTCTCATTATCCATTTAACTGGAAAAAAATTAAACAAAACTGTAAATATCGTTTTGTAATTCACTCAGACAACGACCCCTACATCCCACTAAAACAAGCACAAGGACTTTCTCAAAACATAGACTCAGAATTAATTTTAATCAAAGGAGCAAAGCATCTAAATCGAAATGATGGTTATTTAACATTCCCCCTTTTACTTGAAAAAATAAGAGAACAAATCTAAACAGAGGCAAACTGTGCTTGCTGAACTTTATTATGGCCTAAATTAACTGTAAGGGGAATACTAATATCTTTTTCTTTATCTTCAAATTTCATTACAAATGTAATGTAAACATGGTTTGGTTTGTATGCAACTCTCATCGCAGCGTGTTTTAGCTCTGCAAGTTTTTTAATAGAAATATTCAGATTCTCAGATGCATTTAGTATCTCAACTCCTGTAATTAAATCATCATGGTCTACATCTATGATAAAATCTCCTACGTCCATTGAATGCTTTACCTTCTTTCCTGTAGATAAAGTAAGAATATCTTCCTCTCGATTATAATTTATTTCTGCCATGTTCTTTGTTTATTCCAGCCTGTAACGATATATAAAACTTTCCTGCTAATAATTGCAATAATGATTAACTCATATTTATTACTTAATTTGAACCATAACTTGTATTTCTCTTCATCATTTCTTGCAATTTGCTTTTCAGCCCTTAGCAATGCTTTTCCTTTGATTGCTTTAACTACCATTCCTTGATTAATCGGTCTTTTTTGTATTCTCTCAAAGAAATGTTGCTTAAACTTAATTTCCTTTATATCTATCTGGCTTAAAATGTTTTTGATTCTCTTCAAATCATCCATATCTAATCTTAACGAAAGGAGAATAAAACTCTATGCTATTTACCAAATATTTGCTATATTTCCATAATCTTTTTAATTGGCTCTTACTAGTAAGAATCCATGAAACTCATGACTCTTTGTTACATTCAAAAAGACAACAAAACCCTAATGCTTCATGTTAACAAACCAGGTTCAATTCATCATGGTCTATACAACGGTTTGGGTGGAAAATTCGAACCAGGAGAAACACCGGAAGAATGTATCAAACGCGAAGTCTTTGAGGAGAGTGGCCTAACTATCACAAACCCAACACTAAAAGGAAGAATTACCTTTTTTGAAAAGGATGGGCCAAACAACGGTCATGTGTATATCTTTACGGTAACAGAATATTCTGGTAATTTGATTGATTCTCCAGAAGGGAAACTTAGTTGGATTAAAAATCAAGAATTATTACACTTGCCTACACATCAAGGAGATAAGATCTTTTTTCCTTGGTTACTTGATCAAGATCCAACTTACAACTTTTTCTCTGCAAAATTTACATATGTCGGTCCAGAACTAAAAGACCACTCAGTAACCTTCTATTGATTTTTGCTTATGTCTTCTTAATCGTTGCAACAATTGCTTTGTGGTCACTGACTCCACCTACTACTTTAACATTCCTTGCAACATAACTTTGAGTTGTAAAAAGTCCGTCAACAACGTAAGGTAGAGGTCCTGCCCTATGTAGATCTTCATCTAACGTGGTTGTAATCCCTAAAGGGATATTATCCTTATACTTAGTAGCAAGCTTTTCAAAAATTTCCTTTCCTCGTGGGGCGTTAAAATCACCACATAACACTAAGCCTTTATCCTCTTGTTCGATTTTATCTAAAATTGCAAATAGCCTTTTTAGATCCTCGTGCTGTTCATCAGTTACACTTCCATCAGGTGTCCACGTAAAGTGAGTAGTTGCAATTCTAAACTTCTCTTTATTTTTACAACAGGTATCGGCAATAATTACAACTCGGTCTTTTGCTCCAGCACGGAGCTCATTGGTCACATCACCATCTCCTTTGTAATATTTACTTATTGCTCTTAACGGTTGCTTAGAAAAAATAGCAATTCCAACAACACCATCAATTCTATCACGATCAAATTTGTGATAAGGAGCTGTCTTATGTAGCATAGGTGCAAAAAAATATTCCAACCCAAGTTCCCTAGCCAGCATTAGTGCAGTATCTTCAAACACTTCTTGCATACAAATAACCTCTGCATTAGCCTCTTTGAGAAAATTTTTCACACGCGAAAGATGGTTATCTCCCTCGATATTAATGGTTATTAATTTCATTTTTCTTGATGTTCAAAAGATAATGAAGAATAAAAATAAAATAATTAAAGTTAACTAAGATTTCACCCAAAAAATCCAGGATGCTCGTCTTCTTCTTCCTCTAACTTGATTTTCTCAATCCCTTTAACAAAGTCATCCATTACAACATGATCTCGATTATCTCTAATTGCACCAAAACCTGCTTCTGTACACACTGCTCTAAGCTCAGCACCACTAAAATCTTCGGTTAAATCTGCTACCTTAGCTAAACTAACTTTTTCCAAACTCATTTTACTTGTATGCACTTTTAGGATTTCTAATCTTCCATTCCTTTCAGGCAAACCAACTTCAATTAATCTGTCTAATCTTCCTGGTCGTACAATTGCAGGATCTAAAATATCAAGTCTATTAGTTGCACCAATAATTTTTACATCTCCTAACGCTTTAAACCCATCAACTTCTGCAAGTAATTGCATAAATGTTCTGTTAACCTCTCGTTCTCCTGAAGTTCCAGTATCCATTCTTGTAGCAGCAAGTGAATCAATTTCATCAATAAATACAACTGCTGGAGCTTTTTGCCGTGCTAATTCAAAAATATCTTTTACTAACTTTGCACCTTCTCCAATAAACTTTTGCACTAACTCAGAACCTACCACTTGAATAAAAGTTGCATTTGTGCTATGTGCTACTGCCTTTGCAAGTAATGTTTTCCCTGTTCCTGGGGGACCATATAATAATACTCCTTTTGGCGGGGAAATTCCAACTTTCTCAAACAACTTTGGTTTTTTTAGTGGTAATTCAATAACTTCTTTGACTTCTTGGATTTCTCTTTTTAATCCTCCAATCTCCTTCCAACTCTCTTGGGGTTTTGCAATAATCACATATTTCTCAACATCATAATTACTTGCTAAGCTTACTTTTCTTACCACATTAAGTGATTTTTGATCAACAAGCACACTATCTCCTGCTTCCATGTCCGATACGTCTTGTGCGATGTTACAATAAAATTTATTTCCATTCGGTAATTTAATTACAGCTTTGTCTTCATGGACACTTACAACATCAGCTACAAGCAAAGCTGGTTTTTTCAAATCCTCTAACTCATTACTTGCACGATTAAACATCTCTTTAAGCATCATGCCCTCTTCTTGTAATCTTCCAACAGTTTGAGATATGATCTTGTTTTCTTCTTGTAACTTTTCCATTTCATCAACTAAAGAATCAAAATCCTTTTCATCTTTATTTTCAGAATCTTGTCCATACGGTTGGAATGTCTGTGAGTACACAACTTTCTTTGTTAAGTCATCTTTTGCCATTCTGATGCATTTTTCTTTGTTCTTTTTAAACTTTCTTCCTCATTCCTTCTTCCCAATCAAAAATAGATCAAAAAACAATTCAAAAAGATAATTTTCTCGTCATAGAAAAAGACGACTTTTTTTTACAAAAAGTTTCTAAAGGGTGTAGAAATATTCTAAAAAAGTAAAAAAAAATCTCAAATATTTTCTTTCAACTTTTTTTTTAAAATAAAACTAAAAACACAAAAAGTAAACCAGAAAACTTTTTCATTTTTTTTCAAATATCATTTTTCTCGTCGTTAATTTATAACTTTTTTCACTTTTTTAAAAAATAAAAAACATGAAACCATTTTTCTCGTCAGAAAAATTTGTTGTCTTTCCGATACCTTTAAAAAGGCAAACTGCTTTTCTTTGACCACACACTAAAGAGGTGACTAATGATGGCTAAAAAAGTTGTAAGAAAAGCCGCTCCTAAGAAAAAAGCTGTGAAAAGAGCACCTGCAAAAAAGAAGGTAGCAGCTAAGAAAAAGGTAGTGGCAAAGAAGAAAGTCGCAACAAGAAAGAAGGTGGCTACACGTAAAAAAGCAGCTGTTAAGAAAAAGGCTCCTGCAAAGAAAAAAGCAGCAGCAAAAAAGAAACCAGCAGCAAAGAAAAAAGTAGCAGCTAAAAAGAAACCAGCGGCAAAGAAAAAAGCTCCTGCAAAGAAAAAAGCGGCAGCAAAAAAGAAAGTAGCAAAGAAAAAAGTTGTTAAGAAAAAGGCAGTTGCAAAGAAAAGAACAGCAGCAAAAAAGAAAACTGCAGCAAAGAAAAAAGCACCAGCTAAAAAGAAAGTAGCTAAGAAAAAAACAACTAAGAAAAGAAGATAATTATTTTATTTTTTTTCTCTTTTCCAATTTCTCAAATATTTTAAATCATAAAAATCAAGAAAAATTTTTGGTAAGCACTTACCCCCACCATGAATGGTGGGGTTTGATCAGTGCTTACATAAGAATTTTTATGATACAAAGAGAACCAAGTTCTCTTGTACAAAAGGGAAACCTTTTACGTACAAGAAACCCAACTGCTATCCCATTCATCTCCAATACTAAAGCATGGAGTTTCCGAGAAATGTTTCATTTCTGGAACTAAAAATCTAGGGATTTTTCTGTTTCTGGGTTTCTTTGTATAAATTAGAGTAAGTTATACACTCCGTTAATAAATAACTGTACTTTTCCCCAAAAATATTCTGCCTTTGCTCTGACTATAACTTCTTGTTCTGTTTCATACATCTCTCCATTGTCATCTTCCCATCTTGCAATTACTTTGAACTTACTCTTACTTGCAAGAGGAACATCCCGTAACACCACGTTAATCTCTTGATCTTCTTGCAAGGACTCAATTGTCCAAGAATTTTCCATTCCCATTCCTTTCATTATGATTACAACATGTTTTGGTTGGATAAATGAATCCTTTGTAACATCTAAAGAAACTTCAAATGCTTCTCCTAAATTAACAACGTCAGGAGCTTTAACATCTAACACAACTATTGGCACATCTCCTACTTTATGCTGTATGCTAGTTGTTTTTCTAAATTCTTTATTTTCCAAGCTAGCAACAATATTTTTCCAGCCTGCGCTTGTTTCCAATTCATATTCTTGTTTTACTTTCTCATTAATTCCAATATCTCTGATCATACATTCATCTGCAATACAAAGTTCAACATCTTTAAGCACTTTGTTTTCAAAGTTCTCAACATTACAACTTACAATCACACCATTTCCCTCTTTTTCCTGTGTAAAGCATTCTAACTCCACGTTCTGGAAATTTTTTTCATCTCCGTTTACTGCCAATGCTTCAATCTCTGCTAAACTAAACTTTTGTTCTCCAGCTATTGCTCTAAATTTATCTTGTGCGCTAAGATTACGTTCAGAGTAAACAGTGACTGGAAATGTATATGAAAATCCCTTTTCTAATGTGCTAGGAACATAAATTACCCAATCAGTTTCCTTTTCTTCATCAGGTCCAAATAGTAATGTTCTTCTATTATTTCCAATAATCTCTAATTCTGTTGGAACTGCAAGTTTTAAAGTAGTAGTTGTATAATAATTAACATTATTTTTTGCCTTTACTCGAATTAAATTATAACTCCCTACGTCAATGGTATCTCCTACTATCTCAGCCGAAATAGAGATTGGATCTTGAACAGTAACTCCTATCTCTTTTACTACAACATCTAAGTCCAAAGGGCTAGTCTCAATTCTTACACCTCGTGCAAGCCACTCATATCTTGTGTCTGCATCACTTGGATCAAACCCATCTCGTAATTTGATGTGTGAAACGTCAACATATCCATATTGGCCAAATGTAATATCAAAGCTTACCCAACCAATCTCTGGAAAATACACCTCTGCCCAACCATGTGCTTGCCAAGGTTCGTCAAATAGCTCAGAATTAGTGTAACTAACTCCTTTAACAAACCTTGCTGGGATCCCTAAAGATCTTGCCATTGCAATAAAAAGTGAGGTCATCTCATCACACACACCTTGTCTATTTTCAAGAACCCAACTTGCACTCTGCGACGCCTCAGCAGTAAGTGTATTCAAATCATATTCGACATTTTGATCTACCCAAGAAGCTAGATTAAATGCAACCTTAAACAAATCATCTTCGCCTTCTGCCAGCTCTGCTGCCATTTTTCTAATAGCAGGATTACTAGAATCAATCTTTTCTGTTGGAGCTAAATAGTCTTCAAAGCCCGTGATCTCTTTTATTGGATATGCAATCTTACGTCGCACTTCTTTTTGTACATTTTGTGTTTCAATTAGTGCTGTATATCCAAAATCTTTTTCTCCTAAATATCGGCCCTTCCATTCAAACAACAAAATATCTTCTTTTAATTTTCCTTCGTGATCTATTTTTTTAATACTCTGTCTAAAATCTTCCTCTGGATATAATAGTAGCTCAGCTTGCACTAATTCCACTCTTGCATTATTTTCTTCTGCTATCAGCTCAAAGTTCCCAGCAGTTGTAATCTCAAGCAATAAAGAATCTGCAGAATACAAACTTTCAGCAACAACAAAACCACTTAATAAAATAATTAAAATCACAACTGAATATAATCTCATACAAAAAAAGAAAATTTTGAGAGTTATAAAGTTTATCTCTAACTAGCCATACATAAACCTTAAATATCTAAATTCACTTCTTTTTACTATGAAAAAAGCCTTGGCATTGATAGATGGAACTAGAAATAGTGCTCTTGCACTCTATTCCATGCGTTATCGCTTTGATGTTATTGCAATTCATTTCTTTGAAAAACAAGTTGATAGAAAATACTTTACACAACTAGCCCAAACAATGGGGGCAGTAAAATTATACCTTGTTCCTCTAAAGCAACCATTTTCTTTTCAAACAAACCTCAAAAAAATAGAAAAAATTGCACAACAAGAAACAGCAGATGTAATTATTACAGGAAAACATGTTACGGAAATGGATAGCACAACACTACAAGCAATACAACAAGAAGACTCATCAACACAACTACAAATTATTCGTGCAATAATGCCTAGAACTGAAAAAGAGCTCAAAAACCTTGAAAAAGAATCTGGCTTTGCAAAAATAAAACCAACACAACCTCAAAGCTTAAATAGCGAGCAGGTAATTGAATTAGAAGATACAAGGTGAATTTTTACTTTTTCTACTTTCAGCTTAAAGAAATTTTATAAAGAAGTTAGTTTTTCTCTTACTCACAAAAGGCAAAAACTACAAAGCCTTGTTGGAGGTAGCAATGTTAAGGCTGTACAACACATTAACAAGAAAAAAAGAACCATTTAAACCGTTGAAAAAAGATTCCGTGGGCTTATATACATGCGGGCCAAACAAAGTCTTGTAAGAGATTTTGGGCATGCCGTCTACAATTACGCACACATTGGAAATCTTAGAACTTATATTTTTGAGGATATTCTCAAAAGAACACTTCTACTAAATAAATTTCCAGTAAAACACGTGATGAACATCACCGATGTTGGTCATTTAACCTCAGATGCTGACTCTGGTGAAGATAAAATGCTTAAAGGAGCAAAACGTGAGAAAAAAACAGTCTGGGAAATTGCAGAATTTTATACAGATGCGTTCAAACAAGACCTACGAAAACTAAATATCATTAAACCAACGCATTGGTGTAAAGCAACAGATTACATTCGTGAACAAGTTGCAATGATTGAGCAATTAGAAAAAAAAGGTTTTACCTACGCTGCTGGTGGCAATGTTTACTTTGACACATCAAAATTAGATGATTATGGCAAACTAGCAAGGCTCGATAGAACAAAAGAGGGAAAAGCAAGAGTTGAAAAAGACAAAAACAAAAAAAACCCACACGACTTTGTGCTTTGGTTTACAAAATCAAAATTTCAAGATCAAGAAATGAAATGGCAATCTCCATTTGGAGTCGGCTATCCAGGATGGCATTTAGAATGTTCTGCCATGGCAACAAAATTTCTCGGTGAACAGTTTGACATTCACTGTGGGGGGATAGATCACATTCCAGTACATCACACTAATGAAATTGCACAATCTGAGGCAACAATCGGAAAAAAACCATGGGTAAATATCTGGATGCATGGAGAATTTTTAGTTATTGGTAAAGGCGAGAAGATGGCAAAGTCAGGAAATAATTTTTTGACAATCAAAGTTTTAGAAGAAAATGATTTTTCCGCACTCGATTATAGATACTTTTGCCTTGGAACTCATTATCGAAATCCACTTATGTTTAGTTGGGACGCACTAAAAGGTGCACAAAACGCTCGTAAAAAACTACACGATAAAATCCTTGAAATCCAAGATAAACAAGGTCCAAATCACAAAGAAACAGTAAACATTTACGCCCGTCGCTTTGCAAACGAAATTAACGATGACTTAAACACATCAAAAGCTCTTGCAACACTCTGGGAAATGTTAAAAGATGATAATTTATCCAATAAAGACAAATACTTACTGGCTTTAGAATTCGACAAAGTTCTTGGACTAGACCTTGGTAACATAAAACCATTAAAAGTCCCTGCAGCTGTAATTAAGCTAGCACAAGAACGTGACGTTGCTAGAAAAAACAAAGATTGGAAAAAATCAGATGAGCTACGCGATAAAATCGCTACTAAAGGATTTATTGTTGAAGATGGAAAGGATGGATTTGAGATAAAAGGAAAATGAGTTCAAAACTCTAACTCAGCCCAATTTTTTAGGTCTTCACTTCCAGAAGAATATTCAGATTCAATGCCTTTTCTCTTCAAGAACCTATGGAAACCTCTAAGTGCATCTTGTCCTGCCCATGATGCATTGCCTAAACAAAAACCTTCTAGCCCTTCTGTCTTGGCACGCCTATAAAGTGCTTCGAACATTCGACTTGAAAGTCCTTCCTTCCTATGATTCTCGTATACAAAAAGTCCACCAACTGAAACAAAGCTATTCCATGGTTCTCCACTTACAAAGCCAACGAGCTCATGACCTTTCAAAGCACCATAATGTAAATCTCCAGATCTTGCATCTCCTACTGTTGTGGAGCCTCCTCCAACTTCCTGTGCGAGCTTGTATGCAATGCCAGAAGGGACTTTGTCAATCTCTTTAATTTCTATAGATGTAGCTTCTTTACTCTCTTTGATTTGTTGTAATAATTCTTGCGCTTGTTCTGTAGTGTATTTTTCAGAAACCTTTAAATTCATTTTTTCAGCGTCTTCATAGCCCCAACTTCCATATCCATGAATGTGGTGATTTAATTTATCTTTAAATTCATCTGGTCCTAATTTTCCTTCTAATACTTCAATAATTGGCCTTTGCTGTAAAATAAAATTTAATTCTGTAAACATTCCTTCTCTCCAAACACCTTCTCTTAATTTTCTTTAATTTTTTATAAATTTAATCTTGAAAAATACTTTACTTCTCAAAACTCTCTTTAAACAATCAAACAAAACTATTTTCTAATAAACATCTGTTAACAAAAATTATATAAGACAAAACTACATTCATAAACTATTAAAAGGTGATATTATGAAAAAGATTTTTTTACCCTTACTTTTACTCTCAGTACTTTTTATTGCAGCATGCACAACACAACAAGAAGTGCAAATGCAAGAGCAACACATGGAAGAATCAATGGAAGTCATGGAAGAAAAGATAGATGCAATGCAAGAAAAAAATGAAGAAGAAATGCAAGAAACAACAGAAAAACCAACATCTTCAGATAATAACCTTCCTCTTTGGATGACAGCGCAGCTCACAGACGTTAATACTCAAGAGACATTTATAATAGAGGAAATTGCACAAGAAAAACCAGTTCTACTTGAAAGCTTTGCAGTATGGTGTCCTAAATGTACATCACAACAAAAAGAAACAAAAGCACTTCACGAAGAAATCGGTGACACTGTACATTCCATTGCACTTAACACTGATCCAAACGAGGACGCAGCAAAAGTAATTGAACATACTCAGCGTTTTGGCTTTGATTGGACCTATGCAATCTCGCCTAAAGAAGTAACACAAAACCTTATTGATGAATTTGGGGTTGGTATTGTAAACGCACCGGCTGTTCCCATGGTTTTAATTTGCTCACCAACGCAGTCAAGAATGCTTAGTCGTGGTGTAAAGTCAGTAGATAAACTCAAAGCAGAAATCAAGGCAGGGTGTTAAAATGGTAAGCATGCTTGTTAATTTTTGGTTATCCTTTCTTGCAGGACTCTTTGCTCCACTGGGCGCAGTCTGTGTTTTACCGTTGTATCCTGGGTTTCTTTCATATTTAGCAAGCAAAACATCTACAGATAGTTCTAAGAAAACAATTATCATGTATGGTGTAATTGTTGTACTTGGCGTTCTCTCCTCTATGCTTTTAATTGGGCTAATCTTTTCAACAATTCTTAAAGCATCACTCACAAAAGCAATTGGCATTATCTCACCGATTGCCTTTGGCATTTTAGCAATCATTAGTCTACTCTTAATCTTTAATGTAGACATCACTCGTTTTTTACCAAAACTAAACGCACCAGTTCTTAAAAATCCTTACTTTAGTGCGTATGTCTTTGGATTTTTATTTGGTGCAATTGTACTTCCTTGCAATCCAGCATCACTCGCAGTTTTATTTGCAGTAAGCACATCAACAGTTAGCTTCATTACAAATTTCATCAACTTTATGCTTTTTGGCTTAGGGATGGGGCTACCTCTCTTGATTTTAGCATTCATCTCTGCAGCTAAAAGTCAACAAGTGATTGGCTTTTTAACAAAACAAAAAAGATTAATTAATCTAATTGCAGGAATCATAATGCTTGGTATTTCAATATATTACCTTGTATTTGTATTTCGCATCTTTGGGTGAAAAAAATGAAAAAAAAGAATTATTTATTATTTACAACAATTGCAATTGTTTTGCTTTTTGTAGTCAGTTGCCAAACACCACAACATACTGATGATGCTACACAAGACAATCCACCTACAACAGAATCTGACACACCAACTGATTTTGAGCAAAACCCAGGTGCAACACCTCTTTTAGATGGAGAGATTCAAACAACTAGCGATGGCACAAAATATATTGTAAATCCAAATGAGATTCTCTCTGGAGGTCCTCCAAAAGGAGGCATTGGTTTTGATCGAGGAATTCCTGCTTTGGCAGAAAAAAACATTGACTTTGTGACGGTACAAGTTGCAGATAAGTGGATACAAGACCAAGAATTAGTACTTGCATTACAATATGATGGCGTAAAAAGAGTATATCCTCTGCAAATTTTAGTCTTTCATGAAATTGTTAACGATGAAATTAATGGTCTACCAATTTTAATTACCTATTGCCCACTCTGCGGTTCAGGCATTGCCTATGAACGCACAATTGAACTAAATGGGCAAAAAGTTGCAACACGCTTTGGAACGTCAGGCAAACTCTATAACTCTAACTTAGTAATGTATGATGAATCAACAGACACTTATTGGCAACAAATTGATGGTAAAGCAATTGTTGGCAAGCTTACAGGTCAAGAACTCAACAAAATATCTATTGACACTGTTGCTTGGCGCGATTGGAAAAAAGCTCATCCGGAATCTGAAGTGTTATCACAGAAAACAGGTATGAATCGCCCATATGGAAATGACCCTTACCCAGGATACTATGAAAACTCATTTCTCTTTTTTCCGGTAGACAATGAAGATAATTCAATTCACCCTAAAACAGTAATCTTTGGCACTGAAGTTGGCGGTGTGTACAAAGCATATCGAGAGGAAGATTTGCTTGAAACTCCTATCATTAAAGATGTGGTCAATGACGTTAATATTGTTGTGGAGCGAGGAGATGATGGTGTTGTAAAAATTATAAATCAGCAGACAGGGGAAGAAATTGTCAAAGAACGCGACTTTTGGTTCGCTTGGTATGCATTTCATCCTAATACGCAATTATATGGTGCACAATGAAATATCCTTTGCATACCAAGTGTCACGAACGTAACGAGGTGGAGTGACTTTGACGCGTGGTACGCTTTCCACCCTAATACACAACTCTATCAACAAACTAATCAACAATAAGTGCCACGTGTCCCGAATGATAATGAGGATATGCGTGGTATGCATTTCACCCTAACACTAAAATATATGGCTGAGCCCTTTCAAAAGACTTAAATAATCTCTTGTACTATCTGTGAATATGTTAACTAAAGAAAAAATTATACACAAAATTGAACAAAATAAAGATAAAATAAAATCTTTTGGTGTAACTAAATTAATTTTGTTTGGCTCTTATGTTCACGGGACACAAAAAGAAAATAGTGATATTGATTTATTAGTAGAATTTGACGATGGGAGGGGTTTATTTAATGATTATGTTCATCTACTTCATTTGTTGGAAGATTTATTCAAGAAAAAAATTGATTTAGGTGAAGAGAAATTATTGAGAGAAGAATTAAAGCCTTATATCTTAGGGGGAGAAAAAATTGAAGCGAAGATTTGATTTATACCTTAAAGATGTTCTTAACGCCATAGAAAATGTTAAAGAGTACATTGGAGATCTTGATGTTGAAGATGTTTTAAAGGACCGTTTAAGAACCGACGCTATTCTACGTAATCTTGAGATTATAGGTGAAGCTGTATCGCAACTACCAAAAGAAATCAAAGAAAAATATAAAGAAATCCCTTGGAGGGATATTAAGGATTTTAGAAACGTAGTTGCACACCGCTATTGGAAGATTAATTTGGCTAGAATAGTTGATATTATTGAAAACAAACTGGATTCTCTTAAACAGAAAGTAGAGAACATTCTTATTAAAGAAAAAGATGCCTAAACAAAAAATCAATAAAAATCATTTTAGAGTTGCAATCTTTGGTTCAGCAAGAACTAAACGCAATGACCCAGAATACAAAAAAATTGAAAAATTAGCACAACTGATTGCAGAAGAAAACATTGATGTTGTAACAGGAGGAGGGCCAGGTCTAATGGATGCTGCAAGTCGTGGTCATCACAAAGGTAGAAAAAAAGGTAATCATGCTCACTCACTAGGTCTTACAATTAAACTTCCTCACGAGCAACATGATGGATATCATTTAGATGTCAAAGAAGACTTTGCAAAATTTTCAGGAAGATTAGATAAATTTATGCAACTCTCAAATGTGGTGGTTGTAGCTCCCGGTGGAATTGGCACAATTTTAGAATTTTTCTACACTTGGCAACTTATTCAAGTCAAACAAACCTGTGAAATCCCAATTATTATGGTGGGGTCAATGTGGAAAGGACTAATTGACTGGGTAAAAAAACAACCCTTAAGAAAAAAACTTCTCAACAAAGAAGATTTAAAGACAATTTACTTTACAAACACAAACGCACAAGCAATGAAAATTATTATGGAAGCAAAAAAGAGCTTTGAATCTGGTGAGCATGTTTGCAGGAATATTGAAAAGTACAAGTAAGAATTTTTAAAAGAGAGTAATTTTGGTTATGTCACGTCGGTACATTTATGCTTAAGTGAAACTATTCTCTTTTTCTTATCTTGTCTTTAGCCTGGCTACCTATTGCCTCCCAGGTGCAAGAAGTACAATATTTTTGATAATATACTGCCCTTTTAGTGTTAACACAAATTAAGAATTAAAAAAAAATAAGAAAAATTTATCTTTTCTTTTTCTTTGTAGCCTTTTTAGCAGGTTTCTTTTTTGTTGTTACTCTCTTCTTCGCTGCCTTCTTTTTCACTACTTTTTTCTTTGTAGCCGCCTTTTTCTTTGCAGGAGCTTTCTTTTTGGTAACTTTCTTCTTGCTTGTAGCCTTCTTTGCTGGTTTCTTTTTTGCTGCTGCTTTTTTCTTCACAGGTTTTTTTGCAACCTTCTTAACTGCTTTCTTTTTAGCGGGAGCCTTTTTCTTCGCTGTTGCTTTCTTCTTTGTAGCCACTTTTTTTGCAGTCTTTTTCACAACAACTTTTTTTGTAGGCTTAGCAACCTTTTTAGTGCCAACTGCCTCTTGTAATGCTTTAGGGTCAAATCCTACTAAAATTTTATCTTTAACCTCAATTACTGGAACGCCCATCTGTCCTGACTTTTCAATCATTGCATCTCGCGCCTTTACATCAACAGAAACATCATACTCCTTAAACGCAACATTGTTCTTTTTCAAAAACTCCTTTGTTTTAGCACACCATGGGCATGTTGGTGTAGTATATATTTTAATTGCCATTTCTAATCACCTTCTTTTTTAATTAAACTATAATCACAATATTATTTGATTTATCTTAACCATACTTTCTAAATTTATAACTCTTTTGTTTTTCTTTGAACCCTACAAACAAAAATTTATTAACTCCAACTTGTACTCTTTACAAAAAGAGGTTATCCATGACAAAAAACTTAACTAACAAAAAGAAAAATTCTCTATCTCGTAATTCTAAAACTACAAAAAAACCAAAACAATATGACGTAATAGTTATCGGTTCAGGTGGCGGCACAAAAATTGCATCACCTGCCTATCAACTAGGAAAAAAAGTAGCAATCATTGAAGAAGCAAAATTAGGTGGGACTTGTCTTAACCGAGGTTGTATTCCTTCTAAAATGCTAATCCATCCAGCAAATGTTGCAACAATTATCAAAGATGCAAAAAAATTTAACATCAATGCAACATTTAGTTCAGCAGACATACAAAAACTTCTCAAACGAATTAACAAAGAGACAGATGGTGATTCTAAAAGTATTGAAACATGGTATAAATCCCGTAAAAACTTTGGATATTACCATGGACACGCAGAATTTATTTCAGATAAAATAATCAAAGTAAATAATCAACTTCTCACTGCAAAAAAAATCTTTATTGCTACTGGTGCAAGACCTTTTGTTCCTCCAATCCCAGGACTAAAAGAGACTCCATTTATGACAAGCACACAAGCTCTAAGAAGTAGAACACTTCCTAAAAAGCTCCTTGTAATCGGAGGCGGATATATTGCGTGTGAGCTAGGCTACGCTTACTCAGCTTTGGGCTCAGAAGTTCACTGGTTGGTACGAGACAAAGCTCTCCTTCGAAGAGAAGACGCTCAAGTTAGTCAAACTTTTACCAAAATCTTTGCTAAAAACCATAAAGTTCACTTTAACACAAATACTACAAACGTATCTTACAACAAAAAAACAAAACAATTCACATTAACTCTAGAAACAACAAAGGGCAATCAAAAAATAAAGAAAAGACTAGTTGGTGATGCTCTTTTAGTTGCAACTGGAGTAAAACCAAATTCTGAGCTGCTTGGATTAGAAAACACTTCTATTAAAACTAATAAACGCGGTTTTATTAAAGCAAATTCTTATCTTCAAACAACAGTAAAAGATGTCTATGCTCTTGGTGATGTTGTTGGCAATTACATGTTTCGCCATTCTGTAAACTTTGAAGGAGAATATCTTTTTAACGAACATTACTATAAAAAAGGAAAAATTACACCCATCAAATATCCTCCAATTCCTCATGCGGTTTTTACACACCCCGAAATTGCTGGTGTTGGTCTAACTGAAGAACAACTTCAAGAGAAAAAAATTCCTTATGTGGTTGGATTTAATCCTTACAAAAAAAGTGCGATGGGATCAGCTAGGCTTAGCAAAGATGAATTTGTCAAATTATTATTCCATAAAAAAACAAGAAAACTTCTTGGTGCACATATCTTGGGTGAAGAAGCGTCTAACATGGTTCATCTTTTAATTTATGCAATAACCAATGGTGCAACAGCTGATAGCTTACTTAACATGATTTATATTCATCCAGCCCTGCCAGAAATTGTACGAAATGCGGTAAGAAATGCAATGGAAGAATTTTAAAGGTCATTTTTCTTAACAATTGTTGTAATTATTTGCATTAGGTATTCTAATGGGTCTCCCTCAATTTCACGTAGTGAAGTTTTTCTGTGTCCTTCTTCTGGTCTAGCAAATAATCTTTTGGGTGCCATCTGTAAACTCAACACTACTGCCATAACTATCTCCGCTTGGACATGTGCCCCTACAATAAACGTATTCAACCGAAACTCCAGCATATTCTCTAGTCCCATCTAATAACCCTTGATATAATTCATCATTACCAGGACAACTTTCACATACTAAAACTTGTAATTTACTCATAAAACAAAAACTAATCTGTTCCATTAAAAACTTTATGACAAAAAATAAAGAAAATTAATAACTATAAGAACACCAACATTGCCCTTGATTGATCTCTTCATTAAATTCACACAATGCTTCTCCTTTTGGAATATTTGGATTTTCATGATAGCAATTTACGTTCTTACAATCCTTGTCTTCCAAACACAAACTGCCCTCTTCTGCGACATAATCCTTGTTAAACAAGCATCCACTTAGTAAAAATAAACTTGTAATTAAAACAACTCCAATCAGTAATTTAGTTTTCATTTTACAAATTCTCCTCAATATATGCAATGATATCTGCAGACTCACCGATCCACTTGCCATCGATATTAATGACTGGCACAGTTCCAACACCGCTCTTCTCTGCAATCTCTTTTCGTTGTACATCTTCCCTATCGTGGGAAACATTCACTTTTTCATACTCAAGTCCCTTTGCATCTAAAACACTTCTCACTCTTGCACAAAAGGGACACGTTTCAAATTGATATAATATTATCGTTGCCATAAAATTACAAAAGATTAAGTCTATATAAGGATTATGAAAATGTTTTTAAATTGAAAATACTTCATAATTATTATGACATCACTTGAAAAAATTAAAAATGAGATTACAAAAATACAACAACGAAACGAGCGTGTGGAATTGGATAAAGCATGGGAAACAAGTGTCACACGAAAAATACTTGTTGCAGTTTTAACGTATTTTGTAGTGGTGCTCTTTTTTTATGGAGCGGGTTTACCAAAACCGTTTTTAAACTCCCTTGTGCCTACAACAGGGTTCATACTTTCTACGCTCTCTTTGCCTTTTTTTAAACGAATCTGGGAAAAATACAAGAAAAAATAAAAAAACTAAACTTAGTTTTCTTTAACTGCTACTGCTCCAGGACCACTGAAATACACACTAACAAGCCCGGTGATTGCTAAGATGTGGAACAACAAGTTAATCATGCCCATCGGTTGACTTAAGTTTGGAATAACCATCATTACCGTTGCAACAACCATAATTACAATTAGTGGCCAAACAGTGTATTTTGTTTTCCATCCAGCAAGTAATGCTGCACCAAAGACAATTTCTGCAAGAAGCACAATCCACGTAAGACCCGCTCCAATCATGCCTGCAAGCATATGTCCGCCTCCAAGCATTCCAAATAACTTATCGAGGCCTGGGATTACAAATAGTAAACCTAGTCCTAAACGTAATACAGATGGTGCATACGCCCGACAATCACATTTTTCTTTCATTTTCTTTTTCCTCCTTAAACTAAATGATTTTGTAGTGAAAAGCACCTTGTGCAAACCACTCTAACTAACAAAACACTTCCCAACAACTAAATATGTATCTTATTATCATTCAAACAAAATTTTGATAAACAAGAATAAATTTTATATAAGCTCAGACAAAAAATAACATTATGGGATACACAGTCATTGCTCCAGTAGGGGATAATTTAGATGCCCTTTTTGTGGGTATGAAGGAATTTGCAACAGAACAAGTTTACTTAATTACGCCAAGTAACAACCTACGCAAAGCAAAAAAACTAGAAAAAAAACTTCAAATATTTTCAATTCCAGTAATCATCAAAGAAATGAAAGAAGGTCTTATGGAATCTATGTTCTACCAATTTGGTAAGATCTGTGAATCACACTCTGAAGAAGAAATCATTGTAAACGTTGCAACAGGAGACAGACTTAGTTCATGTGCAGCACTAAGTGCAGCATTTGCAAACGGTCTAAAAGCATTTGGGATAATGGGTGGTAAACCAATGCTTCTGCCTATCATGAAACTTTCGTATTACAATGAGCTTACTGATAGCAAATTTAAAATTCTCACAAATCTTGTAAAAGAAGATTATACTTCACTAAAAGACTTAAGTAAAGCAACAGGGCTCTCTATCTCTTTACTTTCTTACCATCTTAATGGAACACTTAAATATAAAGGATTGCTTAACCTGCGTTTAGTAGAAGTAAAAGAGCAAAACAAAAACTTGCTTGTAAAACTCTCTGATTTGGGTAGTCTATTACTCAAGGGATATATTAGTTGTGAGAAAAAATAAGACATAACAAAAATTAAAGACAACAAAATCTTTATTAACTCTTATCACTTCCTTTACTCTATGAAAAAGGCAAAGATGTCGTGGGTTGTACTTTTGTTTATGGTTCTTGGGATAATTGGGATCATTACTTCTGGTTACTTATTAAAAAGTCACTTAGACACATCAGCAGCAGGTTCTTTTTGTGATATCACAGAAGCTGCATCTTGTTCAATTGTAAACTCAAGTTCTTTTTCTAAACTCCTTGGTGTGCCAGTGGCAGCCCTAGGGATATTGTGGTTTGTATTCTTCATGGTTTTAATGGCAAGACAATGTTCAATGCACAAAAACAAAACAGTACAAGAAAAAGTCAATAATGTAAAAGCACTCTTTTTATGGAACCTACTTGGTTTAATTTCGGTAATTTATCTTATTATTGGAGAAATTATCATCCGAGCAATCTGCCCACTATGCACAATCGTACATATAATTATCTTACTTGCGCTAGTGTATTCTTTTATTGAATATAAAAAACTTACAACTAAAGACAAAAAATACTCTTTAACATTTTTTAAACAATACAAAACTCTCCTCTTCATCTTTGTAATCCTTACAATCGCAACATTCGTTTTTTTCAATCTTCCAGAAAAAGAAACTCAAGATTATACTGAATTGACGCAATGTGTAACTGACAATGGAGTTAGCATGTATGGTTCTTTTAGGTGTGCTATATGTACAAAAACAAGAGCAATGCTTGGAGATGCATTTGAAAATATTAACGAGATAGAATGTCATCCACAAGGAGAAAACGCACAAACAGAACTATGTCTTTCAAAAGGAATTGAGGCGACTCCTACCTGGATTTTAGAACCTAACGGGCCAAATGGAGAAGAACTCAAACGGCATGTTGGCTTTCTTACAGTAGAAGAACTAGCTGATTTTGCAGGTTGTCAAGACACACTTGATACAAAATAATTACAATGACGTTACCACAAGGATTAACAATCCCTATCTTGGTTGGAGCAGCACTTCTTGACAGTATCAACCCTTGTGTGTTTGGTGTGTTAATCTTTCTTATTGCCTTTATGACAAAACTCTACAAAAGCCCAGGGAGAATGCTTTTAGCAGGAGCAATTTATACAATTGTTGTTTATCTTACATACTTTTTTATTGGTGTAGGATTCCTTAAGTTTACGGTCTCTTTTGGCTTCTCTCAGATAGTGTACTGGATTGCAGCAATTATTGCTATTATTGCAGGGCTTTTAGAAGTTAAAGACTTCTTTTGGTACGGAAAAGGATTCAGTTTACAAATGGTCCCTGGAGCTGCTCAAAGAATTAAGATGTACACACAACGTCTTAAAAAAATTCATAGCAAAAATCCAAGCCTAAGTTATCTTGCAGCTGGTTTACTTGGGATTTTTGTTGTACTTGTAGAGCTTCCCTGTACTGGTGCTCCCTATTTGGCTGTTCTTGCAATCCTTGGTCAGGGTAATTACACTGAAGGAATCCCCTTACTCTTGCTTTATAATCTTATTTTTATCCTTCCATTATTCATTATCATTGTAGTAGCATACTTTGGAAAGTCCTCTAAAAAACTTGAAGCATGGCGTAAAAAGCACCGTGGTGTGATGCGACTTGCAACTGGATTATTCCTTATTGCGCTTGGGGCATTTATGCTTTATTACATTACTGTGTGAAATAAATTGAGGTACATAATGGCAAAAAAAACAACTAAAAAATCAACAACAAAAACTAAATTAAAAACAACCGCCAAAAAAGTAGCAAAGAAAACAACTAAAAAACCTGCAAAAAAAGTTATTAAGAATAAGGGCGTCTGTGAATTTTGTTAATTTTTTCTTTTCTTCTTCTCTTTTCCAAAACTTTAATAAACATAAAAATCATTCTGCTCGTAAAGAGGTTAGAAAATAGCTATTGTTTAAACCTCTTCTATAAAGAGGTGGACAAATGGCAAAAAAATCTTCTATTACAAAAGCTCCAGTAAAAAGAGCAAAAAAAACAGCACGAAAAGTAACAAAGAAAATTTCTAAAAAAGCTAAGCCGTCCTTAGTTGGAAGAGCAACAAAAACAGCACAAAAAGTTTCTAAAGATCTAAAGAAATATCAAGATAAAGCACACAAAGAGTTAGCAAAAGCAAAAAAGAGCTTTATCAAGCATGAAAAAGAGATAATAGCATATGCAAAAAAAAATCCTGAAAAAGCACTTGCCATTGCAGCAGGTTTAGGTGTAGCGATGGCATCTGTTGCCGCATTACTCAAAAAGAGAAAATAAAATGGCAAAGAAAAAACAACGATCTACTAAATCTGAGAAAAAAACAAGACAAAAAGTAGATTCTGTAGCTAATTACATTGACTTTTTTTCTCAATTAATCACGGACTACATTGACCAACGCTACAAAATCCGTCATAAAGTAGAAGAAGTTAAACTTGGCGTACTACGTGCACTCTTTGCATTCAAGCGAGAGTTTATGCGAACAATTGTTGAAGCTGTACTGATTCTAACTGGAATACTCTCTTTAATTGTAGGTGTGGTTTTACTTTTACGAAAAGTACTTCCTATAGAATACATCTTCCTAGGCTATGGTTTTTTAATTACAATCATTGTACTACTGCAGATGAAAACAAAGCCTCAAATTTAATGTAATAACTGTTAAAATAGTCAAGATGAAAAAACTAAACTCAGTAAAAGAACTGCAATTTATGGCAGATGTGATTAGGGAAGATATCATTACTTCTTTAGTTCACGCAAAATCAGGCCACTCTGCAGGTCCTTTGGGCTTAGCAGATATCTTTACTGCACTCTATTTCAATGTACTCAAACACAATCCTAAAAAACCAAAATGGGTACAACGAGATTATTTTATTCTTTCTAACGGCCATGTTTGTCCTGTACTTTATGCAACAATGGCAAATGCAGGCTATTTCCCTAAAAAAGAACTTCTGACTCTAAGAAAACTTGGCACAAGGTTGCAGGGTCATCCTCACAGAGCAGCACTTGCTGGACTTGAAACAACCTCTGGTCCACTTGGCTCTGGTCTATCTCAAGCAGCAGGTATGGCATTAGGCTTTAAAATGGATAAAAAGTCAAATCTTGTCTTTTGTATGCTTGGAGATGGTGAGCAAGATGAAGGTAACCATTGGGAGGCAGTAATGTTTGCTGCAAAAAACAAACTCAATAATATTATTGCAATAACTGATCGAAACTATATTCAAATTGATGGAGATACTGAAGATGTTATGCCTTTAGATCCACTTGATGAAAAATACAAATCATTTAATTGGGATGTTATTACGATTGATGGCAATAATATGAAACAAATCCTTACAGCATTACAAAAAGCACGCGGCAATACAAAAAAGAGAAAAAAACCACTTATGATTATTGCAAACACAGTTCCTGGAAAAGGAGTTGCATTTATGGAAAATGACTACCGTTGGCATGGAGCTCCTCCTGGAGGAAATAAAACTGAGAGGTCTCCAGAAAAAGAAGATCAAGCAAGTGTAGCACTTGCACAAATTCATGCTCAAGAAGTAAACGAACGTGGAGACTGGATCTTGCTACATCAAAAATATAAGCCACTTCACTTATTTGAAAAAAAGAAAAATAAAAAATGAGGATGTATTAAGTTAAGTGGGTGAGCAGTGCCCATCGAGGTGCATTGCGTGCCAGATAAAAATTAAGTAAGAAGACGTAATAAGAGGCACATAAAATAAAACAATGAGTTTATTTTAGTGCTAAAAACTAATCGTTGTTAGTTTTTATGCACCGTGCCCTGCTCACAGGAACGAACTTAATACAAAAACATAATCAAAATGAACTTACAACAACTCAAAAAATTAAATGCAAAGCTAAATCTAAACTTCTTTAGACAGGCAGTTCCTACCAGAAATGGGTATGGTGAAGCGCTAGTTGATATTGGAAAAAGAAACAAAAATGTTGTAGTTCTTTGTGCAGACTTAGCAGAATCTACAAGAGTACATCACTTTCGTAAAAAATTCCCTAAGCGCTACATAGAAATGGGTGTGGCAGAACAAAACCTTGTTACTGTTGCCTCAGGCCTTGCAGCTGTTGGCAAAATTCCCTTTGCTTCATCCTATGCTGCTTTTTGTCCAGGAAGATGTTGGGAGCAAATTAGAACAACTATCTGCTATAACGATCAAAATGTAAAAGTCGTTGGAGCACATGCAGGAATTTCTGTAGGCCCAGACGGTGCGACACATCAAGCCTTAGAAGATATTGCAATTATGCGCTCTCTTCCTAATATGATCGTAGTTGTTCCTGCAGATTATGAACAAACTAAAAAAGCAACTAAAGCCATTGCCTCATTCAAAGGCCCATCTTATCTTAGGCTTGCAAGAGAAAAAACTCCACAGATGACAACTGCTAAAACTCCATTTACAATAGGAAAGGCTCAAATCCTTAAAGATGGTTCAGACATTGCTCTAATTGCAGCAGGCCCTCCTCTTTATGAATGCTTAGCTGCAGCACATAAACTTCAAGAAAAAGGAATTAATGCCATGGTTATTAACTGTCATACAATAAAACCATTAGACAAAAAAACAATTTTAATGGCAGCAAAAAAATGTAAAAAAATTATCACAGTTGAAGAAGCACAAATCACAGGAGGGCTCGGTGGAGCAATCTCTGAATTTCTTGCAGAAAATCACCCCACAAAACTTCAAAGAATAGGAGTAAAAGACCATTATGGGGAATCTGGAAGTCCAAATGAACTTCTTACAAAATTTGGTTTTAGTGCTGATAACATCTACAAACAAGCAGTAAAATTATGTAAATAAATTCTAAGGTGGTTACAATGAAAGAATGTATTACGTGTGGTGAAGAAATGAAACAAATAGAATCCTGTGCCTCTTGCAAATCTTGTGCTGTGTGTTGTGGATGTTAGACTTGAAGTATTCTCTTGTTTGGCACTGTTAGTTTACCATTTCTTCCTTTCTGATAATTATCTGGTTTTTCTAAAGCATGTAATAGGGCTGAATCGTTCTTTTGAATCCTTTTTGCGTAAGTTTTTGGTAATTCTCTTTTTTCATCTTCAAAATCTTTTCTTGCTTCTTTAGACTTAAGCTTAGCTACCCCTTGTGTTATTAATACCCCTCCAGCTAAAACAACTCCATGTAATATTGATCTAGAAATAGTTGTTGCATCAAAAGCCTCGCTTGCAACATATGCAAGACCTTCTCCTGTTATTACTCCAAGTGCACCTAAGCCATATGTCCCTTTATTATTAACAATAATTGCTCCTGATTCAACTCTTCTATATCTCTCAAGAAAATCATTAGCACTACTCTTGGACATAAACCAAATGTGTGAATATTTAGTTTCTTCATCATCTAAAAAACTACCTCGTTTAAACAAATTAACGCCGTGGCTTCCCTCCCTTACATAAACTCCTTGATCTTCATGATACTCATAATTAAAAAGCAACATATCAAGATTTCCTTCATTGTCTGTGGTTAAACTTCCTTGATTTCTTAATTGATTAACCAAATAATCTCTGCCTCTAGAATTAGAACCTTCTTCAATCTGACCTCTAGGAATTGCGCCTCTCATGTGTTTTATAATCTTTTAATTCATTTAAACCTTATGACTAAAATATGACTAAAAAATTTCAATTTCCCCTTGAACAATAGTAACTAATCTTTAAATACACCAAAACTCTAAATCAAGTATGGCAATTACAAAATCAAAACCCAAAGTCTTTGTTACACGAAATATTCCGGGAGATGCAATCTCTCGCTTAAAGAAAAAATACACTGTAAGAGTTTACCCCAAAGATCAAGTTATTTCAAGAAATGAACTGATTAAAGGAGTAAAATGGTGTGATGCACTTCTTAGTCTGCTCACAGAAAAAATTGATAAAAAAATAATTGATATAAATCCTAACCTAAAAGTAATCTCTAACTACGCAGTGGGTTTTAACAACATTGATGTAAAATATGCCACACAAAAAGGTATTCCTGTCTGTAACACACCAAGTCAAGAAGTAGTTGATGCTGTTGCAGAGCACACTTTTGCACTTCTCTTAGCACTATCTAAACGTATGCATGAAGGAGAAATCCATGTTAGAAAACGTAAATGGAAAGGTTGGGCTCCAAGTTATCTTTTAGGAACACAGGTAATTGGCAAAACTATTGGTATCGTAGGACTAGGAAAAATTGGCTCAGGTGTTGCAGAACGTGCAGCACATGGTATGGGTATGAAAGTGATCTATTATGATGTTGTTGCAAACAAACAATTTGAAAAAAAATACAAAGCTAAAAGAGTGCCACTAAACACATTACTCAAACAAGCAGACTTTGTAACACTACACGTACCGTTACTCAAATCAACCAAGCATTTACTTAGTGCCAAAGAGTTTAAGCTAATGAAAAAAACTGCATTTTTAATCAACACATCTCGAGGCCCGGTAGTAGATGAAAAAGCGTTAGTTAAAGCATTAAAGAGCAAACAAATTGCTGGAGCAGGGCTAGATGTTCACGAAACAGAACCAAGTAAAAACTATCCTCTTCATAAATTAGACAACTGCATTCTCACGCCTCACGTTGCCTCTGCAACAGTAGAAGTCAGACAAGCTATGGGGCGAGATGCAGCAGATAGTATAATTGCAATACTTTCTGGTAAAAAATCTAAGAAAACGGTTAATCCCGAAGTGTATAAAAGGTAAAAAGAAAATAATTTTTTATTTCATTTCTATTGTCCATGTGCTTACTCTTCAACAATAATCTTTCCCTCAATTCCATGTCCAACAGTCCAAAAATCATATGCACCAGGTTCATCAAATTCTTTAACATAACTTTGTTTATACTCAATTAGGCCACTATTTGTTAACTTCACGTTCTTCTTAAATACTAACGTAACAATCTGTTTGGTTGGGTTGTCATTAATAAAACGCACACTCTCTCCTACTTTGACTCTAATTTCATACTTATCAAATCCTTCTTCTCCAAGGACTCTAACTTCATCATTATTTACAATGTTTGGCGCTATTTTCTCCTGAGCTACTTTGTCATGTTCTTCAATAGTCTCATTGCTCTGCTCTTCAGTTTGGCATCCTAATACCAAAACTGACAAGATAATCATGGTTGCAAAAAATATGTGTTTAATTCTCATTTTCACTCTTAAAATAAACTACTTCTTTAAATTTCTTCCTCTCTTTATTTGCCCCTTTATGAGTTTTTTAATACTTTTTGGGATTACACATAGATTACTAAAGATAAAATCAGCTTCTAAATCTTCCTTTAAATTTTCAGCAGTATGTTTTTTTCCTAACAACAACACTTTCATCTTTAATCTCTTAGTTGCAACGACATCTGAATGTGCATCACCAATATAAATCACCTCAGATCTCTTTACACCATGCTTGTTAAGAACATGTTCTAAATTTGCAATTTTACTTGTAGGCCCTCCTAAAATTTCATCAAAATACTTTGCAACACCACAATGTTTTGCTACTTTTTTAACCTCTTTTGTATTTTCCAAAGATAACAAAAACAAAAATTTCACTTGACTCCGTAACTCTTTTACAATATTTGTACATTGAAACAATGGGCAACTTGCTAATCCTTTGGCATAATGCACTCCAAAATGATCTGCCACCATGTTCAATTCTTTTTTACTTGGTTTTCTTTTCAAAAAATGCTCAAATAACTTTTTTACTTTCTCGTCACGATTAAGTCCCTTGCCAATCATCTCTTCATACGCTTTTTTTACGCCACGCTTAACATTGAACTTCTCTTTAAAGACTTCTGCCATCTGTTTGCCTTTCTTATCTTCAGACATAATCAATGTGCCGTCAAAATCAAACCCAACTGCTTTAATTACCATTTTACACCCACTTGCTTATGATAAAAATTGTATAAATTGTAAATCCCAATACAAAATACATAATTTTCCCTTTTCTTCCATATGGGATGTGGTGTCTTGTTACTGTAAACAATAAAACTCCTGTAACCAAGCCCACCAACGCAAACTCAAACCATAGTGGGACTGTCCATGGAATTAAAGATGCAATTACCGCACCTATAAATGTAGAACTAGAAAATAAAATCATTCTTCCCTTAGACTTATGGGGCGTAGTTGGCAAATTACTTGCTAGCGTATATGCAATAATTGATACAAAGAAAAATGTTCCATTAACTAAGTTTTGTTGAATAAATAAAATAAAAATAAACCCCAGGATTAAATGATACACATAATAAAAAATACTTTCTTCTAATGACAATAATTTTACTAATTCGTGGCTCTTTGTATGTTTGTAAATTTCTTTTTCAGCCACATGATGGCTGATAAATCCAAATAGTAATGTTAAAAATAAAAATTTGTTAATTGCGAATGCAGCTTCTGTAAACGTAGGTAATAATTCTAACAAAATGTATGTAATTGAAATCCCTGCAGAAAAAGATACGATCTTATTGTAATATCCTCTCTTTTTTAATCGCAAACTCTTACTAAAATACTCTACAACACCTACCATTAACGCCATAAATAGCGCCAGAGTTACTTCTACCATCCAACTAAGTATATGATGTAAGTTTAAGAATGTTTTGTTATACTAATTTAATATTAATAAAATAAAAAGAGAAAAAGAAAATTATTTTTTCTTACCCATAATTCTAAACATGGTTGTTCCACACTTAGGGCATTCGCCTTTCATAGCGCTTCTTTTCACGCCGCCCTTTCCATTCATGGTAACTTCTTTACCATTCTTCATCTCTTGTTTTGCTTTACATTTAACACAATATGCTTCAGTCATTATTAGACACCTCAATAGTATTTTAAGAACGAATATCACGCCCTCTGTTTGATCTAAGACAATCTGGACTTAAAAACCTTTCGTAACTTTGAACCTAAATAAGCGTAACTTGGTCTGTTTTACTACTAATTAGAACTCACTTATTAATCCCGATCTTTACCTTCAATTTCTCACTTTCCAATTCACTCTTACCAGAAAACACAACTTCATTTGTGTTCAACACGGCTTGTAAATCTCCAACAGCTTCCTTTAACTCGTTCTCTTTTCCTTCAACTATAACTTGCCTTAGTTCTTCTTTTAACGACCATTGCTGTGCAGACTTATATCTTCGAACCGTATTAATCACATCAACAACTAAGTCTCCAGTTTTTTCTGTATTCTCATTAACTAGTCTGCTTTCAACTTCAGGCCAAGCACTAATATGGATGCTCTTTTGACCTTTTGCAAAATAAATTTGGAATATCTCTTCAGTAATATACGGCATAAATGGAGCAAATAGCTTTAACAGCACATCTAATGTATAAGACAATGCAACCTGTGCACTCCTTTTACTAGCAGCCCCTCTTTTATCAGGATTGTATAATCTGTCTTTTACAATTTCTAAATATTGGTCACAAAACACTTGCCAGAAAAATTTCTCAACTTCTGCTTTAGCTTTTGAATATTCATACTTCTCAAAACTCGCACTACATACTTCAACTAATTTTTGCAACCTGCTCAATAGCCATTGATCCATAACTTCAATAACATCTTTTTTACTATCTCCACTTGCAAACTCATAATCTCCTAAATGCATTAGACTAAACTTAGATGCATTCCATAACTTATTGACTAACTTTTGACCTGTAACTAAATCTTTCTCTTGAAAGGGTAAATCACTCCCTAACTTAGAACTTGCAGACCAAAAGCGAAGTGCATCTGCACTATACTTTTCAATCATTACTTGCGGAGCAATCACATTGCCTTTAGACTTAGACATTTTCTTTCCTCTTGGATCAAGTGCCCAACCAGAAATTGTCACATCTTTCCAAGGATTTACTCCATATAACAACCTTGTTTTAGCCAGTGTATAAAATAACCAGAAATTAATAATGTCGTGTGCTTGTGGGCGCAGACTCATTGGAAATAACTTTTTTCTAACTTTCTCGTCCTTAACCAATTCTGTAGATAATAAAGGAGTACTTCCAGATGTAAACCATGTATCAAAAACATCTTTTTCCCCAATTAATTCAATCTCTTTTGCAACACTTTTAGGACGATCTTTTGTTGGATCAATTGGCAACTCATCAACCTCTGCAAAATACGCTTTTCCTTGCTTGTCATACCACACAGGAATTGGAATTCCATAATGTCTTTGCCGTGAAAATCCCCAATCCCAGTTTAGGCCATTAATCCAATTGTCTAATCGCTCTTTCATAAACTCAGGGTGCCACTTCAATTCTTTTGCAGCCTGTAAAAATTCCCCCTTTTTATCCATGTATGTAACATACCATTGACTTGAAATAATAAACTCAACTTCAACGCCTGAACGCTCACCAACCTTAACGGTATTTTCAATATTTTCTTTTCGAACTAAATCTTTACTTTCCTCAAGTGCAACAATAATCTCTTTACGAGCTTCTGCTGCCAATTTTCCTTCATACTCTTGTGCCTTTGAGTTCATTTTCCCATCAGCTTCAATAATCTCAATAGGATCAATCTTATGTCTTTGAGCCCATTCCACATCCTCAACTCCTCCATAAGTACAATAATATACGATTCCAGTTCCAAAATCAGCTTTAACTAATTCATCATGGCTAATTTCTACCTCATTTCCAGACATTGCAATTTTAGCTTTTTTCCCAATCAAGTCCTTGCCTTTTAATTCTGCAACAACCTTATACTCAGAAAATTTCTCTTTATGTGTTGCTTTTCCAGTAATCCAATACTCTTTATCTTTTACAACCTCTAACTTAACATACTCTCCATTTTCCTCGACACTCATTCCTACACATGCAAATAACATTTCAGGTCTTGTAGTGGCATAAATCATATACGCACTATCTCCAAAATTAGAATCTAACAACTTTGCTTTTACATAACTAAGAACTGTCTTTTGCTTTTTATCTTCAAGCTCTGCTTGTGCAATTGCAGTTTGAAATTGTCGGTCCCACATCACAGGTCCTCTCCTTCGCTCAACAAGTCCTTTTTTTGCAAGTTCTAAAAATGTTCTTTGAGATATCTTTCGTGAATGGTCATCAATCGTAGAATACGCAAGTGAAAAATCACAACTCATTCCAATTTGCTTCCAATCTGCAATAAACGTTTTGCGCTCCTCTTCTAAAAACTCAAGACAAATTCTAATTGCCTCGTCCCGTGGAATCTTTCGCAAATTAACACCTTTGCTCTTCTGTACTAATTTCTCTGTTGCAAGCCCATTGTCATCAGTACCAAATGGATAAAATACACTAAACCCTTTCATCCTCTTGTAACGCGCAATAAAATCTTGTTGTGAATATGACAACGCATGCCCTAAGTGCATTTTTCCTGAAACTGTAGGCGGTGGAGTATCGATGGAAAAAACCTCTTTGTTAGAATCTACAAACTTATATGTACTTTGATCTTCCCAGTATTTTTGCCATTTACTCTCAACTTCTTGTGCGTTGTATTTATTTGCTAATTCCATTACTCTTAAGTGGAGTAGCTAGTTCTTTAAAAATGTAATTGCTCTTGAGCTTTAGAAATAGTTTTAAACGATTGCATTTTACTAAATATAGTATGGGGGATCTTAAAAATTTAGGTAACATAAAAACAGCTAAAAGAAGTAAAGTTGATCAAGAACTTTATGAGTTTATGGTGCTTAGGGAATTAGCAGAATTAGCTAAAAAGGTGGCAGAAAAAGTAACTGAATTATATCCTCTAGATGATTTTGAACCTCTCAAAATTAAAGAGATCTTGAGCTCTGCTCAAAGTTTGCATACTCAGCTAAGTTATCTTCTTACCTTCTTAAAAAAGAAAAATCGAGAACTATATCAAGCATTAGCAAAAACAACTGCACTTGAGCAATGGAAAGCAAAACATAATCCTAATTTAAATGAAAATTTAGCTTTAGTTCACAAATATAATGCAAAACTAAAGCAAATTCTTCTTCAAGAAGATTCTTTAGGGGAAAAATTAACAACACTAGGACAAGATCTCAAGAGGGTCTTATTAGGAATTCAATCGGTTATTGAAGGAGGAGATTCTTCCTTAGTCCAAGTTAATCTCGAAAAGTTGTTGGAAGATTGCATCTATTTGAGTGGAGAACTAGAGCTACTTACCTCTGACTTTAACTTGGAACATGAAATAACTCAGGATTTAGAGAAGACTTATCCCAAATTTACTTTCTTTAGTGACAGAATTAAAGGTTTTCTAAAGAAACTTGAAAAAAAAAAGAAATAGGGTTTTTATTAACCCACAAACATATAAATACTAAATTCTTCCTCCAATCAAATGGCGTGGCTCAATTACGCAATTATTGTTGTACTCTTACTTTTTTCAGGCTTATTTTCAGGTCTTACTCTAGGACTCATGGGCCTTGATGTCTTTCAGCTCAAAAGAAAAGCACGGCTTGGAAGTAGGAGTGCTCAAAAGATCTATCCTCTTAGAAAAAAAGGAAACCAGCTTCTAACAACTCTTTTAGTTGGAAATGTCCTTGTAAATTCAATTCTTGCCATCTTCTTAGGCTCAATTACATTTGGGGTCTTGGCAGGAATTCTCTCTACAGGTTTAATTGTAATCTTTGGTGAGATTATTCCTCAAGCAGCCTTTTCAAGACACGCTCTTCGCTATGGTGCAAAATTGACTTGGTTGGTTCGCATGTTCTATGTCGTTCTTTACCCAATCTCAAAACCTATTGCCATGCTACTTGATTTCTTTTTAGGGGGTGAGCTTCCAACAACTTACTCTAAAGGAGAACTTAATCTCATCTTACAAGAGCAAAAAGAATCTAAAAAATCAGAACTCTCAAATCATGATGTAGAAATATTGCAACGCGGCCTAGTCTTTGCAGACAGAAAAGTAAAAGACGTTATGACTCCTTTACAAAACACATACCATCTCTTTGTAAATGATGTTCTTGACAGAACCAAGCTAGCTGACATTCATAAACAAGGGCACTCTAGAATTCCTGTCTTCGGATTAGACAAGAAAAAAGTAATTGGCCTACTTTACACTAAAGACTTACTCACCATTAATCCTTCACAACGAATCTTAGTCAAGCAAGTAATGCGTAAGACTGTGCACTCCATTAGGGATTCAGACACTTTAGAAAAAGTTCTCAAGCATTTCAAACAACGAAAACTACACCTTTTTATTGTTTTAAACCATAAAAAACAAGTCTCTGGAATCGTCACTTTAGAAGATGTCCTTGAAGAGATTGTAGGCGAGATCATGGACGAGTATGACTTAGTTATGGATATGCGTAATATGAAAAAATAATAATCAACTCTAACCTTGCTTTTCCATTACAATCTTTCTTATAAATTAGAATTCTCTTACAAAGCTATGATTCAATACTACCGAAAAAAACTCTTTGCACTTCTTATCATCTTACTCTTTACGTTCTCACTTCTCTTTTTAGTAACTATTCTCAACCCCAATTTCAACTTCATTGAATTTGGCCTACCTTCCTACATTGAAAATTATACTATTGCTTTTTTCTCTTTTATCGCAATCTTATTTGTACTGTATGAAATGAAAAGGTTGTAAAGTATATATTTGGTATAGGCGTCTAACTTATATACTATTGGTTTTAATTTTTCTATTGAAAACAAATGACTATTTTACAAAACATTTTTAAAAAAATACGCATTATTACGTTAAAGTTCGTAGGTGTTCGAATTGGTAACTAAAGATGATTTGTTTATTACAAAACATGCATTTGATAAAATGATTATTGAAGGCATTTCAGTAGAACAAATTTGTCAAGCTTTAGAAAAAGGGTCTCGTTTTACTCAAACTGAAGGTTACTTAAGTATTTACACCTATTTTTCCGTAGCTTGGAAAAAATTCAAAAATAAATACAAAATAAAAACTGTATTCCTCAACAAATAAAATGGAAGCCTGCCCTGAGTGTGAAACCGGAAAACTACAAAAAAAGAAAACAGATTATATCCTTTTAGGTCAAAATCTGGGCTCTTTTGATGCTTTAATCTGCAGTAAGTGTGATGAAAAGATTTTTACTGGCGAAGCATTAACCCTTATTGAAAAAAAAGCAAAGCAAAAAGGTCTTTGGGGTCTTTCAGCAAGGACAAAAATTGGAACTTCTGGTAATGCATTAGATGTCAAATTACCTAAAGCAATTGTTGACTTTTTAAAGCTAAAAAAAGGTCAAGAAGTATTAATAGAACCAATCAATGAAAAGGAATTCCGCGTTGATATTGTGGGTTAACCTCCTTACCACCACAAACCTTTAATACTTCCAATCTTCAAAAAATTCTATGTCATTATTCACTCTAAAATACGCTCCTCAAAATGAACAAGAAGTCTTTGGGCAGCAAAAAGCAGTACAAGAACTAAAACAATACGTTACAACCTACAAACAACAAAAACAAAAAGCAGCTCTATTAGTGGGTCCGATTGGTGTTGGAAAAACAGCATCAGTTTATGCACTAGCAAAACAGCTTAATTATGACATTCTAGAGATTAACTCCTCAGACCTTCGAAACGCTGATTCAATCTCAACATTTCTTGGCTCAGCTCTTGGACAACAATCACTTTTTTTCAAACCAAAAATAATTCTAGTTGATGAAGTTGATAACATCTCTGGGGTAAAAGACCGTGGCTGCATTCCTGCTCTTATCAAAGCAATAGATAAATCTGCCTTTCCAGTAATTCTTACTGCAAACGATATTGAAGACTCAAAATTCAAAGCAATCAAAAAAGCAACAAAACAAATTGCAT
Organism: uncultured Methanosarcinales archaeon; assembly: GCA_964344285.1. Classification (GTDB taxonomy): domain Archaea; phylum Nanobdellota; class Nanobdellia; order Woesearchaeales; family GW2011-AR9; genus CAYFMM01. Next base: position 169,788 of record CAYFMM010000004.1, read on the forward strand.
ATCATAAATTAGACCACAGGACTATTGCAAATCTCCTTCAAACAATTTGTACAAAAGAACAAATCAAAGTCGAAGAAAAAGCGCTAAACTCTCTTGCAAGGCAGGCCGACGGAGATGCAAGAGCAGCTCTTCTTGACTTGCACATCTGCGCTGCAAAAAAGAAATTAGAATACTCTGATGTAATCTCTTTATCAGATAGAAAAAGAACAGAATCCATTAAAAACGCACTTATGCTTATTTTCAAATCTTCTTCTGTACAAAATGCTCTTCCTGCCTTAGATGACGTTGATGTTGACTTAGATCACATCATCTTTTGGATCGATAATAACTTACCAAAAGAATATACTGCTCCAAAAGCCTTAGCCAAAGCTTACGAACACTTAGCACGAGCAGACGTCTTTCGCGGCAGAGTTAAAAGAAGACAACATTGGCGTTTTTTAGTATACATTAACAATCTACTAACAGCTGGAATTTCCTCTGCAAAAAAAGAGCGCAACCCTGCATTTGTAAACTACATGCCAACAATGCGCCTACTTCGAATTTGGCAATCAAATATCAAAAATGCTAAGAAAAAAGAAATTGCAAAAAAATTAGCTATTCACCTGCACACTTCATCCAAAACAGCAATGAGACATATCCCCTATCTACAATCAATCATCAAACATGGCAATACACAACAAATTGCACACGATTTAGATCTAACTGATGACGAAGTAGATTGGCTAATGAAGTGATCTACTTTTGAATGCTTCAACTTTCCTAGTTAAAAGTTCAACTGATTCGGGTATATGGATCTTCCTGCCATGCATGTAACTTCTCTCTTTAATTGTCCTTTGATCTCCTCTCAAGACTTGTTCTGGAAAGACTTTTTTCATAACTCTTTTTTCTTCTTCACTCATGGTGTCTGGCATATTAGCCCCATACTTTATTATCTGTTGTAGCCAACATACACTAAGCAATATTTTCCATTCCACTTCTTGTTTTCTTCCAGCAAACATAAATGCGGTATCTGTTGTAGCACTAAATTTCGGGTTGTATTCTTGCAATGCTTTCTCAATATTTTTAACAATCCATTTCTTGTATCCTTGGATGTCTCCTCTAACTTTAACTTCGTGTAGTGAGGTGCTTTTCATATCAGCAACACAAAGAACGCTTGCAATGAATCTCTCATTATCTAATGGTCGAATTTCATATCCTTCTTTGCCAAATCTTGGCTTGCCTTTTCCATTGAGCACATATTTTTGAGCTAATGTAGCTCCCTGGACTACATATCCTAAGACCACATTTTCTTCCAAATTACCATAGCTTTTAGGCCCATTAAATTCTCCTTGTTTATTTCTAAAACATTCAGTGAGGTCAGTTGGCCTTGCATCTATTACTAAGCCTCTATATCTTTCTTTAAATGATTCTAATTCTACTTCTAACCTATTCGTCATAACTAAATAGTAGCAAGACAACTTATTATAAAATTCACTCTCGATATTTCCTTAAAAAACAAAAATATTATATAAAATAATTAAAATAATAGTAAAACATGCTTAAATTAGACAAAAAAGATGCAAAAATTCTCTTCGAATTAGATAAAAATTCACGTCAATCAATCAATCAAATTGCGAAAAAAACAAAACTTAGTCGTGATGTAGTCAACTATAGAATTAAGCAACTAGAACAAAAGCAAATTATCAAAAATTATGTTACAATCGTAGACTTTACTAAATTTGGCTTTCAAATAATTCGCTTGTACTTAAAACTTCAAAACACTACTCCCGAAATTGAAACAAAAATAATTCATTATTTAACAAAACAACAAAATACATTTACAGTCTATAAAATTGACGGAAGATACGACATTGCAGTTGGGTATTTAGCAAAAGACGTTATTACATACCAAACTTTCTACGCATCATTTCTCAAAAAATTCCGTCGCTATATTGCTGAAAAAAACTTTTCAATATTTCAAGACTATGTTCATTATACTAGAAATTACCTAACGCAAAAAAAGAAATACGACTCGACAACAATCTCAACTGGCAGCCATAAAACGTACAACTATGATACAAAAGACGTACAACTTCTCAACCTCATTAAAGAAGATGCAAGAATCTCTCTTTTAGAACTTGCAAAAAAACTTAAGATGACAGCAACTGGTGTAAAATATAAATTAAAAAACCTTGAACAAAAGAAAGTAATTGTTGCCTACAAACTTCTTTTAGACACACAAAAACTAGGAAACCAATATTTCAAAGTTGATTTAGAGCTTGAAGATATCTCCATTCTTCCTGCACTACAACAATTCATATTACAACATCCCAATGTGATTTATAGAAACATTACTATTGGAGGCTCAGACTTTGAATTTGACTGTGAGCTGCCCTCTCAACAAGATTTTTATGTTCTCATTAACCAACTCAAAACATTATTTGCCGAAAAAATCCGTCACTATTTCTACTACAAAGCCTTACAAATCTACAAATACTCCTACTTTCCAGAACATTTCCCACAAAAACCTTAATAAACCCATTCTAATCTTACCTCCTTATGTCACATACAGCACAAGAATTAGCATCCTTTTTGAAAAAGAAAGGTTTTATTTATCCTTCCAGCGAAATTTATGGTGGTCTCTCAGGGTTTTATGATTACGGGCACTTAGGGACAAAATTAAAACACAATTTTGAGAACGCATGGAGATCTTACTTCTTAGCTTTACATAGAAATTTTCATGAGATTGAAACTGCAAATATTATGCACAATAATGTTTTCAAAGCTTCAGGGCACCTAGACAATTTCATGGATCCAATTGCAAAATGTAGTAAATGTGATCACAGCGAAAGAGCAGACCATCTTGTTGAGGCTGCTGTTGGTAAACGTGTTGAAGAATTATCTAACGAAGAACTAACACAACTTATTCAAGAAAATAATCTCACTTGTCCTACTTGTAAATCACCTTATAATCCTGTAAGTACAGTAAATATGATGTTTCCTGTTGACACAGGCGTAGGAAAAGTACAACGTGCATATCTTCGTCCAGAAACAGCACAATCTCCCTATGTGAATTTCAAATTACAATACGAACTCCTCAGAAAAAAATTACCGTTAGGTCTAGCACTTATCGGAAGAGCATACAGAAACGAAATTTCCCCTCGGAACTTAACCTTACGACAACGTGAGTTTACGCAAGCAGAATTACAAATATTCTTTAACCCTGCAACAATTAACAAACATCCTCACTTTGATACAATTAAAGACTACGCACTTAGAACACTGCTTGTTGAAAATAGAGACGAAAATAGCGTTGTCGAAAAAACTGCACAACAACTAGTTGACAGTGGTCTTCCAGAATTTTATGTCTATCATCTAGCAATAATTCAAAAATTCTATTTAGATATCCTAAAACTTCCTAAAGAAAAATTCAGACTCTATCAATTAAATGATAAAGAAAAAGCGTTTTACAATAAATACCATTTTGATCTTGAAGTAGACGTACATGATCACGGCTACATTGAAGTGGGTGGACTACATTACAGAACTGATCATGACTTAAAAGGTCATCAAGAAGTATCTAAAGAAAAAATGGAGATTTTTGATGAACCAAGTGGCACAAAGTTCATCCCTCACGTACTTGAGCTAAGCTTTGGTGTTGACAGAAATGTATATGCTTTACTTGATTTAAATTATAACGAGGATAAAGAGCGAGGTAATGTTGTACTACATCTTGCAAACAAACTTACTCCTTTTTTCTGTGCAGTTTTCCCACTTGTAAAAAACAAACCTGAGCTTCTTGCAAAAACAGATGATGTCATGGAAGAACTCAAAAGTTATTCTCCTCTTTATGATGAAGCATCCTCTGTAGGAAGACGCTACGCAAGAGCAGATGAAATGGGAATTAGATATTGTATTACTGTAGACTTTGAATCACTTGAAGATGAATGTGTGACTATTAGAGACAGAGACACAACACAACAACAAAGAGTCAAAATCAGTGAGTTGAAAAATAAACTATTTGACCTGTATCTGCAATAATTTTATATACCTTTATTTTCTTCCTACTTCCATGAACAAAAGAGGTGCAACAGCATATTCTGTAATTGGTTTACTTTTAGGAGTTATTATCGCTTCTGGTTTGTTCCTTTATTTTGACAATACAATAATCAGGATTATAACTGGGATTATTGCGCTTGTCCTTCTAATCAGCTTACTCATTGAGGTAGTCTTTCACTTTCTCTTTGCAAAAGCAACTAAAATCAAACGCCAATTACAAGAAGCAAAAGAAGCATTAGATACAGAAACAATTGATGTCTTAAAACAGCACTATGATGTTATTTACAACACTTATATGGAACTCTCTGCAAACGAAAAGCAAAACTACTATGCAAGACTCATTAGGTTACGCGAAAAATTAGAATTAATTCTCAAAAACGCAAAACTCTTAGAAGAGAAAATCCAAACTGCGTTGCAAGGGTCTTTTGAACAACGTAAAAAGAATTTAGCTGAGGTTGAAAAACTCGTAAAAACTCTTCCTTCTAAAGAACAACAACAATTTACTATTGAAATCGAGCATATAAGGACGGCTCTTGAAAGTGAGCAATAGTCAAGCTGCTCATAACATCTTTCTTCAAAACAGGCTCTGTCCGGAAAGGTAGAAAAAGGTATACTGATTTCTGATAAGCATGCAAA
>CAYFMM010000005.1:0-106103 GCA_964344285.1 uncultured Methanosarcinales archaeon
TTGCATGCTTATCAGAAATCAGTATACCTTTTTCTACCTTTCCGGACAGAGCCTACGGGATAAGAACCAATTTAAAGTAGAATGCTTTTTCTTACTAAAATGACAATTGAAAGAAAACTATTATTACCACTTGCAATGCTTGGTATTGGAGCAACCTTGGGTGGATGTAAAGACCAAGGAGTCACTGCCGTTGCCATTAAAGACGCCACAATTCCTTCTAAGAGCGCAGGCGTAGTTCAAGATATTTACAATAAATCACCCTGGCAAGACTTTGCGGGAATTGCTGAATGTGATATAGACGGCCAGAAAATATTTACTTCCCAACCAATGGGTGCATACGATGGAGGAAAACAAGTTTTTGATGCAAATGGCAACAGGATTGGTGATTGTAATTACAGCACAGGAAATGTAAGCCCAATTTGCAGTTCTCTCATACCCCAAAAATGTAAATTTGTGTACATCCCTAAAGATGGAATGGCTGCAATTGTTGCCCAACCTACAAATAAATACAACATTAAAACAAAATAATTACAATCGTTTCTTATTCTTTCTTTTAGCAATAAAAATAAGTAATCCTAGAGCAAGAATTGCATAGAGCAATAATACGATTAATTCTCCTAAAATTTGAGATAGTCCAAATTGGAAAAATAAGACTTTACGTAACGCAGCATTTACAATAACCAAAGGATTTAGTTGTGCAAGCATTGCTGCGAGTTTTGGCATAACTTCTAATGCATTAAGTACATCGCTAAATAAAAAGAAGCCAAGTGCAACAAAAGTTGAAAGTAAAATACTTGTTTGAATACTTTTTGCAGTATAGGCAAAGACCATACCTATAGCAATAAAGATTAGCATCAATAGTAACACTACCGGAACTATGGTTGCAAGCTGTGCAAAGACAGGAAGGTTGAATTGAATTTCTGCTACAAGAAGTAAAATTAAGACTTGAAAGCTGACAATAATTACATTAGTGATTACTAAACCAATAACATAGAGCAAGTCATTTACAGGAGCTAAAATATTTCGTGCATACGCTTTGTTGTGTACTTCAAGTAGAGTAATGATATTTGCAAAGAGTAAACAAATAAAGACAATTACTGTCGAGAGTAAAATTGGAAACGCAATTTGAATTGTTGTTGTACCATCTAAAAGAGTTTTGAATTCTTGGGAAATTGGTTTTACAAGTTTTGATGCAAAAGCTGGATCAATTTTGTCTAATTCTCCAATTCGAGACCTTGCTTCTGCGGATAGATTTTGAATTTGCACTAAACTTTGATCAATTGTTGCAACATATTCTTCTGTACGATTAATCTCATCATTAAGGATTGTATTAAGTAAATCTAATTCGGCAACAGTTTCATCAAGTGAAGAGGTTAAATTGAGTACAGATTGTTGCGTTGTATTTGTTGTGTTTTGCACAATATCAATTCTATCTAAAAGGATGGTAATTGCTTTATCTGCTGATTGTGTCTGTGTAGAAGATGGTAAAAAACCAATAAAACTTTGTACAGCAGTTGCCGTAATTTCTACGTCTTGTAATGCAGCTTGAAACTGTGTATTTGTTACGTTAAGTTGATCTGTTGCATTATGCACCTCTGCTTGTAACGATTTGATTGCTTCATAACGTGGTGTAAAAGAATCCCTAAATTCAATTAGTTGTGCTTGTCGGTCTAATAAGTCAGTCCTAATCTCAGTTGCTTTTGTCTCAATTTCGTCCAAATCATTGATTCGTGCCGTTAAAAAACCAAGTAATTCTTGAATATTGTTAATTACTTCTTGTGTAGAAGCAAGACTAATACGCTGTGCTGTTAAACCAAAATAGTCTTTTATTCCTGTAAGTAAAAGTAAGCTCACTTTGTTTCGAGTATTGTCATAATGAAAAACGACTTCTCCCGTCGGAATTTGATCCTCTGGAGTTGGCTCTCCAAATCCTGTAATTTCAAGACAAAGGTGTGTTACTGCTGCTTGCATACTTGAAATACAATCGGAAACTGTACTAAATTCTGTAATCATTGCAAAAGAACTTACGTTTTGTTGTAGTTCTGAAAAATCCAAGTTTTGTGCAACAATACCTAAGTTGATATCATGTAAATCTTCACCACTAAAAGAATAGCCCACAAGTAAGATTAAGATTAAAGGAGCAATGATGATTAAAAGTAATGAAGTCCAATTTCTAAAGATAAGTGTAAAGTTCTTTTTGATTTCTGAGATTAATTGTTGCATGGTATTTTGATAATATTTAATTTAGACAATTCATTATTTGAATCAAGTATATTTTGTAAACTCCTTATCGATATTTGTTTTGGCTGTAATAGTAGTAATTTTTTCTACTTTGCCTTGTTTCATGTAAATTGCTTTTGTACAATGTTGCTGTACTTCATGTAAATGGTGTGAAGAAACTAATACTGCAATTCTTTGTTCTTTTACAATAGATGTTACAACATCCCAAAATATTTCTACTAACACAGGGTCTAGGCCAGTAGTTGGTTCATCTAAGACCACTAATTTTGGTTTGTGCAACAAGGAAAGAGCAAAATCTAAACGACGCTTCATACCTCCTGAAATAGAACCTGCAAGTGTTGTTGTGTGTTCGTGTAAGCCCACTGATTTTAATAAAGACCCAATTCGTTCTTGCTGTTCTTTTTTAGGAATTTTATAGAGAGAAGCGTAATACTTCATGTTTTCTTGGACTGTTAAATCTTCATAAAAAGAGTTGTCTTGTGTTGTGTAACCTACAACTTTGCGCATTTCTAATGTGTTTTTAGCAACGTTATTTCCTTTAAAAAAAATCTTGCCAGAATCTACTTGGTGATAGCCTACAAGAGATTTAATGAGCGTTGATTTCCCACAACCAGACCTGCCAAGAAGAGCAATGATTTCTCCTTGGTTTACCTGCAAGTTAACTCCGTTTAGAACTTGATGACTTCCAAAACTTTTTTTCAAACCTTCTACTCGTACCACCTCTTTCATGAGTGTTAGAAGTATTATAGAATTTATAATTGTTTAGGTTAATGAGGCAATGTGAAAAATTTCTTTAAACTTTACATTAGCGCCCTGTCGAAGACGAGGCACACGAGGAAAACTAATTTTACTCGTAATGAGTGCCGTGCCCTAATGTAAAAAAAATCATGAACTTTTTACTAATAAAGAAAAAAACCACTACAATACTTATTGAGGTGTTTTAATAATTCTTATTTCTCTTTGCTGAGATTCAAGGTAATTATAGTCTAACTCGACAAGCAATGGAGTTTCAAATGCAGACGCTTGATTGATGTTAAAAGTACAAATAATCTTTCCATTGTTATTGTTTAACCTTACAAAACCATCTAAAGGTTTACAATCAATTAAACTTCCTCCACTAAGACTCACTGAATATGCTATCCTATCAAAATCAGTAAAACGGAGTTGTGCATCACCACAGCTCCTAATATCTGTTTGTGGGCTAAGAACTCTTCCATTTCCAAAGTTTCTAATATTAATCTCAAAGATTGCTCTGCTTGCACCTTGTCCACCAATCATATCAACATTTACATTACTTACACCAACTGGGCCACCTTGACCTCCTCCAGTAACAATTGCTCTCCTATAATCACATGCTTTTTGCTCCCGAGCAATTTGGTAAAGTAAAGGATCAATACATACAGAAGGATTAGCTCTCGTCTGGTAATTATAACAAGTTACAAAGTTCAAATTAGGACTATATTCAAACACTCCATCTGGCAAACGCACATTAGAAGAATAAAATTCAAGTTGATTAAATCCTCCTTCTTGATTGTAAATATCCTTGCCGTCAAGAACACCAACATTTTCCCCACAAGACCTAGGTAGACCAAAGCCACCCGTAATAATGTTAGGGTCAAATCCAGTAATTTGTACCCAACAATCTTCTTGATTTAAGTCATGAACTCCTCTATTGCGAACTTCTAAAAGAGCCACTAGTTCATTTTGATCATAAATTGTTGTAGGAGGGATATCAGGAAATAAGTTTAATTGTACTCCTTGTGTGCCCGTACTTGCCCTTCTAAGAGCAGCTGCTGTATCTTGTGGATCATCTCCTGCAGGGACTCTTGGACCGCACGCTGTAAGAACGAATAAGAACACCACTAATAATACTACAATCACACCTTTTTTCATGCTTAAAAGAATGCCAATTCTTTATATAAGCTTTTTGGTGAGTTAAAATTATAAATAACCTTTATTTCGCCACCATAAATGGAAAAAAATAAAGTTGTGCATTTTAAAAAAGATTGCATCAGCTGTGGTGCATGTGCAGCTATTGCTCCAGAATTTTGGGAAATGGATGATGAAGGACTAGCACAATTAAAAGGTTCTTTAGAAGTTGAAAACCACCATGAGTTAGACATAGATACGTTAGAAGAAAAAACAATCAATCAAGAAGCAGCCGATTGTTGTCCAGTAAATATCATTCATGTGAAAAAGAGAGATTAAAGTTTCTGCTGTCTTTTTAATTTATGTTCAAACAACTTGTGATGCTCTTTAAGATTTAGTAAAAGCTGATTATGTTTTTTTAACAATTCATGCACATGTTTAGAATAATATGCGTGTTTTGCTTTATGCCGTTTTCTTTTTTTATCATCCGTTGATTTATGATACTTTGTTTTGTGTTTTTCAACGTGCTTTCCAAGCTTTGTTAATTTTTTGTTTAGGATTTCTAATTCCCTTGCATATTTGTACATCTGAGCTGCTTGTGTTGTTAAAGACATAGTAGTGGAATTATTTTGGGGTATTTAATTTTTGTCTTCGTGATCACAACCACGTGAGGCTCACTCCTTGCTGTTGATAATTTATTGTGGCGCCTCCCCGTAAGTACTAAATGAAGCAACGACTTCATTGGCACACCAAAACGATATTCTTCGTTTTGATTGGGGCGTCACCCTCCACAACCGAGTACCAAAGTTGATTATTCCGTTCGCAAGTTCACGGTGGTTGTAACTCTAAAATAGCTTCTAAAACAAATCTCACACCTCAGTAACATTTAAATACAAAAAGTCTATTGATTTTAGTATAAACATAAAGAGGGATAGTTATGAGATTCAAACATATTACAGCGTTATTGTTGATTACAGCTTTATTTCTAGTAGGTTGTACCACAACTACCGAACCTACAACAGGCAACAGAGGAGCATATTTAGGAGGTACAGAAGGATTAAGTGCTGAATTTGAACCTTTTGGAGTAGAAGAAAGTGGCAAATACACTATTTTTGATACAGAAACTTTTCCAATTGAAGTTACTGTGCGAAACAAAGGAGAATACGAATTACAAGTGGGTGATGTACGCGTAGAATTAATTGGTCCAGCAACTAGTGAAATCTCTGGCATTCCAACATATGTGTTAAACAACCAAGACATTATTGACAAAGTATCTGAATTAGTTCCAGAAGGAGGAGAAGAGATCATTTCTTTTTCAGGAGATGCTAAATTTAACACACCAACAAGTGGTGTGATTGAGAGAAATTGGTTTGCAAATGTAGAATATAATTATCAAACTGAGGTAATTATTCCTGAAGTGTGCTTAAAAGAAGACTTAACTGACGACAGAGTGTGTGAGGTTGCAGAAAATAAAGAGTTCTTTGTTTCAGGAGCACCAATTACTATTCGAAACGTTGAGGAAAGTACAGCTGGAAGAGGAATTATGGCCCTTAAAATTGCAGTTGCAAATGTAGGAAATGGAGAGGTTACAAAGCCAGGTACTGAGTTTGGTGTACGTGACACATTAGCATATACAATTGACGATCCCGATTGGGAATGTAAATCATCTGGTCAAGTAAATGAAGCAAGATTAATTAACGGCGCAGCAGAAATCATCTGTAGATTAAAACAACCTCTTGCTCCAGACACATTATCTACAAAGCAAGTGAAGCTAACCCTAAATTATGTGTATAGAGACTTAATTCAAGAAACACTTGTAATTAAAGAAAGTCAATAAGTTTATTGATATTTTTTTTATTTATTATTTACTTTTCTCCAACAAGCACAACATACGCTAAAAAGCTTTCAAGTTGAATATACTCATCAGAACCTTCAACCATTCTAAATTCAACCTCACCACACTTATCAACGAGTTGAACTTTTTTATTGTCATCTAAAGAAAGATTCCAAATCTCTTTTTGAATTTGTTTAATAATATCAATTCCACTAAGACCATAGTCTAACATTAAGTTAAGTAATCTCTTTCTTGATTCTAAAAAATTGCCTTGTGCTGCCGTAGTGAGGACTTCATTTACTTCTTTAGGTTTGGCAACTGAAGCCATAGAGTAGACAATTTCTGGCGTAATACCTTTACCCAAAACAGCACAACTTTGCATTACATTTTCTAGTCTTCTACAATCTCCATTGCAAACTTCGTATAGCGCTTTTTTTGATTCTTGTGAAATTTCTAGATTCTCTTTTTGAGCAAGGTTATCAATGACCTCAATTACTTCATCTTCACTTAACGGTTTAAACCTAAAGATTGCACATCTACTTTGAATAGGATCAATAATTTTTGAAGAATAATTACATGATAAAATGAATCTACACGTTTTCGTATAATTTTCCATTGTTCTTCTTAGAGCTTGCTGTGCTTCTCTTGTAAGAGCATCACTCTCGTCTAAATAAATCAGTTTAAACGGTACATCACCCATTGCACGTGTTCTTGCAAAGTCTTTTACTTTAACCCTAATAACATCAATTCCACGCTCATCTGATGCATTTAACTCTAAAGTATTTTGTTTCCAATTTTCGCCAAAGAGTTGTTTTGCAATAACTAAAGACAGTGTTGTTTTTCCAACACCCGCAGGACCAGAGAAGAGCAAATGAGGCATACTCCCAGATTCAACAAATGCTTTTACTTTTTCTACAATTTCCTTTTGTCCTTTGATTTCTGCAAAGGATGTTGGTCTGTATTTCTCTGTCCAAATAGAAGATCCTGTTGTCATAGAATAATTTGATAATCGCTAGTTTATAAGTTTTGCTTAAGGGCAAACGATATTCTAAAATCTCAATACCCTAGTTATTTTGTAGAAGGTTTTTGCGCCCAATTGCAACATGAGAAGCTGGGTGTCGAAGAACATATGATGTAACAGCCCATAACCTATAACCTGACCCTTCTAAGTGAGTGTCAGTTAATTTAAATTCAGCTTCAGTTAAAGCTACAAGAGGGCTCTTAGAACTACAAACAATATCTTGACTACCCCTAGAGGCAAAAACAGTTACATCTCCAGTTTTGATATCATATTCTCCCCTAACTACATCTACGAGTAAAGACCCATCTGAAGGCCGGTATTCTATTTTATTGTTACCAGCACTAACAGCTCTAAACCCTGCAGCTTCAAATTGGTCACGAACAATACGACTAGTCAAAGGGGAACTTGGATGACGTGGTTCATCTTGTTCAATAAAATCAGAACCATAATCCATTGCTATAGAGGAATAAGACATGGTAAAATGAGATTTTTTGAATATTTAAAGATATTGACACAAAAGAAGGTTTACCCCATTATCGCTAAAATCTCATATTCTGTACATGCAATCCTATGTTTAACTTGATCTTTTAATACCTCCATTGCTTCTAGAAGAGAATCTTTTGAAGAAGACCAAATGTAAGGATCTTTTTCAAAGGGCGTTTGCCCAAGCAATACAACCTCTCTTGCTGGGCGATGATGATAACCAATAACTGAAACTAAGTTTACATGAGTTGGAGGAATAACGTAAAGGTCTAATACTTGACCTTTGATCAATCTAATGGCATTAAGCTCTCCAAAGTCTCTTTTTCTAACCCCTCCTTTAAGCAAATGGTCTAAAGAGCTTACATTTGAGAACATAGGAACATCCAAAGGCAAGGGAATAGTTTGAGGTGAAAACATATTGCCTCTGGATTTGGCTCAAGTTATATACCTACTGACATATTTAGAATTACAATGCCCAAAGAACTACACCAAGGCCCCAATCCATCACTTGTTGTAATGTTACATCAAAGAAAAGAACAGCAAATAATGCTACAAGTAATGCATAAAACACTACTTTTACTAAAACAGAAAATACTTTTGTAAATGAGAACAATAAAATTCCAATGATAATAATACCAATTGTAGTTAATGGTTCCATACTAAAAAGAAATTAGGTGAAATATATAATAATTGTGTAAGTGGAGCTTGGTTAAACTCCCTACATGACTCACTCCTTTCTCATATACACAGTCCTCGTCGGGTAAGGTATTTCTATACCTGCTTTTACAAGCGCACTATGAATTACATCAGTCATCTCTAACAACTTACTATACGCATTATCCCAATCTGCAAAAAATCGTGCTTTAAAGTGTAGCCCTGAGTCTCCCATTTCCGTAAAGATAACATCCATGTAAGGCTCTTGATATACATCTTTAACTTTTTTCATTGCACTAAGAACAAGTTTTCGTACCTTTTCTACATCTGTTCCATATGCTACACTAAAATCAACTTGCTTTCGCACTTTAGAATTTGGACGAATATAATTTCGAATTCGCATATTTGCTAACTGTCCGTTAGGAATAAAGATCAGTTCATTATCAAATGTCATAAGTTTTGTACTACGTAGCCCAATTTCTTTGATTTTTCCGAGTTCTCCAGATTCCAATTGAACTGGCTCACCAAGGTTAAAGTTCTTATCAATTAATACAGAAATCCCGCCAAAGACATTTTTGAGTGTATCTTGTAATGCTAAACCCAAAACCAAACCTGATAACCCTACTCCCGCTAAATACGGTGTAATATCAATCCCCCATATTCTAAGCACCCACATAAACCCAATAACAAAAAACACAACTTTTGCTGCCTTTTGAAATAAAGGCATTAAGACTTCATCAATTTTTGTTTCTGTTTTTTTAGCCAGCTCAGCCCCCCACGTTTCAATAAATGTATCTACAACACGCAGGAAAACATATAGTAAGAAAATTGAGATTATAGAGTTAACAACCTTACCCACTGTCCCATTGATTTGGAGTGCAAGTAATGCTAATTTAAATCCATAAAAGACAATCAAATAAAATATTGGTTTTTTTGTATGTTCTAATAATAGGTCATCAAAAAGTGTTTTTGTTTTTTGTGCAACTCGCTTTAAGTATAAAGAAAAAAGAAACACAACGACTTTTGCAAAGATAACAAAAAGCACAACTAGAAAAGCTGCAAGAACATATTGATTACCCAAATATTGTCCCCCAGGTAATGTTTTCATAAAATCAATTATTGTATCTACAATCATGCTTTAGCACCTTTCTTCTTAACCGTTGGATGAAGTTTTTCCATCTTACTTTTTACAATAAAAACGCGTACCGAACTTAAAATTATCGTTCCTGTAATCGTCACATAGACCACTTTTACAATAAATGCTGCTCCTGGAAGTCCTGCTTGTAATGCAAGTTGTGCAATTGCTGCTGCTGCAAGACCTCGAGCAAACATACTATTTACAAGAGACCTGCTTTCTGGCAACATTTTTTGTGTAAATAAATCTGAAGCTGTTCTTGAAAACATTAATGCCACAGACAATACTGCACCAAGAACAATTGCTTTCCAATCTGAAACATCAATTAAAATTCCAATATAGACAAAAAAGAAGGTCTTAAGGAAAAATGAAATCTGATGATAAAAATATTCCTCAGAAGGCGTTGTAACTGAAACACCTAGCTCTCCTTTTAGAGCTTTTCTTTTCTCTTGTTTTTCTTTTGTTAAGATTCCACGAATAATAGAAGATAATTGTTTTGAGTTATTCAAGATAAGTCCAAAGAATAATGCTGCAATTGCACCATTCCCGTTTAAGAATTCTGTAATAACAAAAATCAAGATCAAATACGCAATAGTCATAATATAATTATGTTCTTTAAACACGCGTAAAATAAGAATAATCCAAATTACTCCACTAATTAATCCAACTAAGCCCGCTACTGCAAATAATGAAGCTAATTGTGTAAGAGTAGTTTGTAGTCCAAAACCTCCCAATCTAAATAGCTCAATTACTGTTAAAGAAAATACGATACAAAAGACATCAGTTAATGCTGATTCTAATGTTAAAAGAGAATAGAGCCTTGGGCTTACTTTAACTTGCTTTAAAATGGGGATTACAAATGAAGAAGAAACACCTCCCAACATAAATCCTGCAAGTAGCGCTATAAGAAAAGGAATACCATCACCAATAAAATACCCAATGCCAAATACCAAGGCAGTAGCAACAATTGTTGAAATAATAAAATTATAAAGTGTCAAAACAAAACTTTCAGAAAACTCTCGAACTAAAGAAGTCAAATTAATGTTAAATGCGCCATCAAACAAAAGGAATAGTAAAGTAAATGTTGTAAAAACCGGAGCAAAGCCTGCAATATTATCTGGAGAGACATAATTTAAAACCGTAGGGCCTAGCACAAACCCAAGTGCAATTAAAAATAACACATCTGGAATGTTAAACTTACGAAAGATAAATTCTGCAAAAAAGCCGAAGAATAAAACCAAACTAATTACAAGTAAAATTTCTACAACATCCAACATAAAATCACCTTAATTAATAATCAGAAGGAAATCTTTGTTTAAATAGGTTGTGGTCAAGAGCACTAAATAATATCAAAGAAATAGTACAGCCAAACTTAAGCTGCTACACGAAACATAAATTCAGATTCTTCCATTTCTCCTTGAGTAAATTGATAATGGAATAAATCGTTAAAATATTTTTGTTTACGGACCAATTTTATTCTTCTCCTTCTTCTGTTTGTCCACTTGGAACAGCATTTCGAGAGATAATTAAGATGTCTCCAACAGCTTTTACAAGTTGGTGTGGTACAATTACACCTTTTGCACTGCCTAAGACTTTACTTAAAAAGGAATTTTTAGTCGCTTTAATTTTCCAACCAAAGACTTTGTTTGATGTCACAATACTATCTTCAATATCACCAAAATAATCACCAGAATCTGTAAAAACACGTAAATCGTACGTTTCTGAAATTTTCTTCATTTTTAACATAATAAACCACCTCACCAGGTGAAAAATACGAAACAAGCTAGATTTAAATAGTTTTCTGTTATCGAGAGTGTATGAATAACCTCCAAATTCTTGGAACGTCACATATCGCAAGGCAAAGTGTACAAGAAATCAAAAAGACAGTAGAAGAATTCAAACCAGATATTGTTGCTGTAGAGCTTGACATACAAAGAGCAAAAGGTCTTTTACAAAACGTAAAAAGAAGTGCATCATTATCAGATATTCTTAAAATAGGAGTAAAAGGTTTTGTCTTTGTAAAGCTAGGCCAGTTTATCCAGCAAAAACTAGGCAAAGTTGTAGGAATCTCACCTGGAGAAGATATGAAAACAGCAATGATAGAGGCAAGAGAACATAAGTTAGAACTAGCCTTAATTGACCAGCCAATTGAAATTACATTAAAGAGGTTTTCAAAACAGTTAACATGGAAAGAGAAATGGCGTTTTGTAGTAGATATTGTAAAAGGAATTATTATGCCTAAAAAACAAATGAAAGAAATGGGATTTGCTCAATTTGATTTAGCAAAAGTTCCTCAAGAAAAAGTAATTATTACAATGATGAGTCATCTTAAACGACGCTTTCCTTCTGTGTACAACACATTAGTAGAAGAACGAAATAAATATATGGTTAGAAAATTAGTAAAGTTAATGCGCGCAAAACCTGAGGCTAAAATTTTAGCAGTAGTTGGAGCTGGTCATAAAAAAGGAATGGAAGAGTTATTATTGCGAGTTGATATTATCAAATGATTAACGTAGGAGAAAAAACTTTGATTATGGGGATCTTGAATGTTACCCCTGATTCTTTTAGCGATGGAGGAATGTATAATACCATTGAAAAAGCAGTTAAGCATGCTAAGCAGATGGTAAAAGAAGGAGCAGACATCATCGATGTTGGAGGAGAATCCACACGTCCAGGTTCTGAAATTGTAACAGTTGAAGAAGAATTACAAAGAGTAGTTCCTGTAGTAAAAAGATTAGTAGAGGAATTAGATATCCCCATTTCCATTGACACGATGAAACCAGAAGTAGCAAAAGCATGTTGTGAAGTTGGAGTTGATATTGTTAATGATATTACTGGACTACGTGATGACAAAATGATAGAAATTGCAGCTCAATACAAAAAGGCAGTTGTAGTAATGCATATGCAAGGAACACCAAAAACCATGCAAGTAAATCCAATATATAAAGACGTGGTAAAAGAAGTTAAAGACTATTTGTACCTACAAACCAAAAGGGCATTACAAGCAGGTGTACCTCAGGTGTTTATCGATCCTGGAATTGGTTTTGGCAAAGAAGTTGAACATAATTTGGCGTTGATCAAAAATCTTGATCAGTTTGACAAATATCCAGTATTAATTGGTATTTCTCGAAAGTCGTTTATTGAAAAAGTTACTGGGGCTCATGTAGGACAAAGGCTTGCTGGTTCATTAGCAATGGAGACTGTTGCTGTATTACATGGTGCTAAAATATTACGCGTACATGATGTTAAAGAAACAAGGCAAGCAATTGAGATGTTAGATGCAATGGGAAAAGTTTAAAGGAAAAGAGCGTAATAAAGAAAAAATGGCAGAAGTTAAGGTTTTACTCGAAGGATATGCAAAACAACAAGGCAAGGGTTGGTTGGCTAATGCTACTGTGTGTTTAGTTACAACAGATAAATACAAAATAATTACAGATCCTGGATGTAATCGAGAAAAATTATTAGAAGTGCTAAATAAAGAAGGACTTTCTACAAAAGAAATCGATTACGTCTTTATGTCACATAAACATCCAGACCACATCTTACTTGCAGGAATTTTTGAGAATGCTAAGCATATTACATATGATACAAATTTAATGTTTAATAGTGATCTCATCACAGAATTTGATAAACATGAGCTAGGAGAAGATATTGAGATTATTGAAACTCCTGGGCACGTGTTAGAACATATTTCTTTAATCGTAAATACACAACAAGGAAAAGTAGGCATTGTGGGAGACGTTATTTGGTGGTTAGATAGCGAGGAGCAGGTTTTTAACTTAGAGCAAAAAGACCATTCTCAAGCAAAAGGTATGAACATGCAAGAATTAATTGAGAGTAGAAAAAAAGTATTAACAATGTCAGATTATATTATTCCTGGACATGGCAAGATGTTTAAAGTAGAAGAGAAGTATAAAAATTAATTAGCTTCATGCCATAAATTTTCAAATAGCTCTTTCATTAAAGTTGCATTTTCTTTATTTTCAATTAACACACAAGAGATTTTTTCTACATCAACAATCGCAACAAATTCATCCCAAATAACTAGAGAGTGTTCAAATATTCTTTTTTTAGATGTTTTGATTTCTTTAAAGAGTTTAACGTAATCTTTGTGATGTTGTAGGTCTATTTCTTTATCTGTTAAACGTAAAGATTGTAAGAAAATTTCTTTTTCTATACGCTGTTGCATATAGTGCTCTGCAAATTCTTGTCCTGCTAAATACACCAAAGGTTTGTTAGTAAGAATAGTATATAATTTTCTCTGTTTGCTTTCAAGTGTTTTTGTAAAAAGAGTTTTGATCCCTTGAATTCCAAGAAGAGTCTGAATGGACATTGTAATTAAAATCTAATCATCTTCAGCATCAATATCTTTGCCCATAATTACACGCCATGCATATGCAAAGAATTTGTGCATAAACTTTTCTGCATTAAGTAAATTGTCAATATCAATTTCTGCAGTAGAATTTTCAAAGTTAACAATTAAAGTTACGTGACGTCTAAACTCTTCACGTTTTTTGTAGTCAGAATTTAAGATTATTTTAAGAAATTCGTAGAATGCAAGATATTTTTGTAATTCTGCGTCTTCTGGATATAAACCACGTAAGCGTTTTACTCGTAAAGCAGGGCTTTTAGGAATTGCTTCAATCTTTCCCTCATCTAAAGCACGCTCCATAAACGCTTCTGCAATAAGGTCAAACATACCCACCATCCTATGTAGGGCATTTGTAATAACATCTACAGTCCTAGTGTATTTTAGACTCACATAAATTATGTGCTCAAGGCGTTTTAATTCCTCTTTTGCTTCAAATAAGTATTCTTCCATTGTTGTAACTTTTTAGTAGAGTTATTCTTTTTATGTCTTTCTATGATTTTTGCGTGATTTGTGCCACTTGGGCAATAAATTCATCAGTTAAAGATAAATACGCCTCAATATCTTTTGCCGCAAGAATCTTTAAATCATATTTCTCATTACATATAACCATCTTACCATCCCGCCGAAATTCTACCGGACTTTCTTTGTGTAATTGTAAGATTTGTCGAATATCATCTGACATCACAGGTAGTTGAGGATTAATCTTATACCTTGCCACTAACTCTGTCTTTAAAAGATGTGACTTCCAGGCAGGATTATCTGCAAAAGACCCTTTTGTATGCCTTAACAATGTGTCTGTAGCTGTTTGCAGTGCCAAATCCAAATTTGTAAGGATCCCTATGAATAATTTAGGGTCTTGCACTGCTGGAAAAGAGACTTTTAGCAAGTAACGTGCTGCTTCATAACGCTCAGATGCTTGAGAAAGATTATCCATATTGTAGTAAAGAGAATGGAGTATAAAAAGGTATTGGGGATAAATAACTTTGTGAGTAGCGCCGTGCCCTGCTCAACAAAAACATCAAAGAAAATTACTGTGCTAACTTCATAATCGCTTCTGCTAAATCGCCATTAGAATCTTCAATACTCTTGCGTGCAGTCGCCTCATCAACATTTGCTTGTTCCATTACAGTTTTAATATCATCATCTGAGATCTCAGGAGTTGTATCTAATTCACGCTCATGGACTTCTCCTGAAATTTGAAAATTCTCTTGTCCCATCATGTTTACTTTAGCAACAGACGGATTTGTAATGACAATTTCTTTTTCGGCTGTTTTGATAATAACTTCAGTTGCAGGAATATCTACTTGTTGCATACCTAACTGCTTCATCATCTGCTGCATCTTACGAGGGTTCATTCCTGGAATCATCCTAAAAAGTTCCCTCCAAACTGATGTAGAAGAATTACAATTACCATAATAACTACTGCCAGTACAATAACAGAACTTGGTGATAATTCAATTTTTCCTCCGCCACCTTCGGAAAATCGTGTCAGTCCACCTTGCCCAGAAGGTAAGGAGATTTTGTTATCTTTTGCCATAATTATCTGTTTCCAGAAGGATTTTATAAGGTTTTTGTTTTAGAAGAGGTAATGAGTTAATCTTTGATTAACTCGCGGTTTGATTCAACTTTAATAAGTTGGGTAGAGCACCATAAGCCGCCTTCTGTTGGGCCCAAATTGTTCTTTAAAGAACAACGATAGCCCATGTGAGCATTCTACTATGCGTCATACTGACTTGCATCAGCTGGGATTCGCCGTTTCATCGCTCCGCATCCAACGTCAAAGGTTAGATTTGTATCGAAACAAATCATGCCATCATCATTCTGCAGATGCGGACGTACCGTTTCTGCGCCAGAGCCATGGAATTTCTCCATCCCTCTTTCGAGGAGCAGCTTGTTATAGATGGGCGGACTTTCCTGGGTTAGACCCTTTGCTCACTGGTGCCACTACCAACATGTTATTTTGTGTGTTTTTATAAAAGAGTTATGGTCTAGTTTCCAAAATATGCCTCTTTAAGTCCCTTATTTAGAAAGGAGATATTTTTTGTGAATTGCTATCTCTAGACCAACAAAAAGATTATATACTAACTTTCTTTTAATCGTAACATGACAAAGTTTATTGCACTTGTGTCTGGAAAAGGAGGTGTTGGTAAAACTACAACCACACTAAACCTAGGGCAAGCACTCGCAAATCTTGGAAAAAGAGTAATTATTCTTGACGCTAACTTAATGACACCTAATATTGCAATTAACTTAGGGTTTATTAATCCAGAAGGGACATTAAACAAATTCTTACGAAAAGAAAAAAGCCTAAAGGAGATTACATATCTTCACGAAAGCGGACTTTCAATCATTCCATCCTCACCATCATATAGTGAGTTTCAAAAGACAAATATTCAAAGATTAAATAGAATTTTTGAACATTTACAAGATGCTGCTGATTTTGTTCTTGTCGATGCTCCGAGCGGCGTGGGATATGAATTAAACCAAGTCCTTAAACATTGTGATGAAGCACTCTTGGTTGTAAACCCTACAATTAGTTCTGTAATGGATGCAGTAAAAACAATTCACGTTGCAACATCGTATAAAAACATCATCCCAGGCGTTGTTCTTAACATGAGCCACAATGGAAGACATGAGCTTAGCACAGAAGAAATTGAAAGAACACTAGGCCACCCTGTTTTAGGAAATATTAGAAGACATAACAAGATTAGAAAAGCATTGCATAAGCAAATGCCTCTTCCTCATTTATATCCACGTTCTAGACTTGCAAAAGAATATACAAACATAGCTGAGTACTTAGCCCTACAATGAAACACGAGACAAAACACATTCTAAAAAAGAAAGGCTGGACACAGCAAGAGATTAAAGAAGCAGAATCTGTAATTGAACATCCTAGAGGTAATGACACAATCATTGCAAACTTATTGTTTTTTAGCGCGTTAGTGTTAATTGTTGCAGGAAATGCAGTTGTTTCTTTAGTATTAATTCCATTTTTATTATTCTTAAATAATGTAATTCTTTATGTCCTAATAACTATACTTGCAGGCATCATGGGATTTTTGTATAATTTTATTATTAACGACATTAGACATTTACAAAGCCACCATCATTTGATTGGTAGTGTGTTAATACCATTAATTGCAGTAGCTAATATATTTTTTATCGCCGGGTTTTCTAACAGGTACGTTCAATCTTTACAGAATCAAAATTATCAAAATCCGTATGTAATTGCTGTGTTGTTTGCAGTAGTGTTTTTACTGCCGTATGTTATTGATAGAATTTTAAAGGCAAGGAAGAAGAACGTGCTGAGGGTTTGATTATTTACTGAGTAGTTTTGTGAAAGGTCCTGACCCTAGTTTTTTCTGCCCTCTCCTACGAATTATGTTTTCCAAATCATATTTTTCAGCAGCCATACGTAATAATTCTGTACCTTGATCATACCAGTCTTGTTGACCAGGAATAGCATAAGTCCTAAGTTCTTCATTTGGTTTAGAGATATGAATTGAAGAGGTGATCAGCCCCATACCTCCTGGACGAGTTTGAGGTAAGCTAAACTGACCTAAAAGACCAATATCCTCGCATTTAAGTGCTTCATTTGAAAATTGGTTATGACTTAAACGATTACTTCCATATGAAAAATTAGGGAAGACAGTATGAAAAATCAAACCTAAATCACCACGACCATCAGAATAAAACATCCTTATAGAACCATTCTCTAAATGTAGCGCTCCTTGTTCTTCACGAGTCTGAATCTCATCTGGTGCTTGAGAAAGAATTGTTTCAAATAAAGCTGTCCCTAAAACTGCCCTCGGGATTGCTGCATAAAGAACAACATTTTCTATTCTATCATCAGAAAGAGCCACGGTAGCATAGGGAATTAAAGATTTATCTTCCATAACTTACTCAGAAGAAAAACGATTTATTAAAACATCGTTGATAGAAACTAGCTATTTTCTCACAAACTCATCTACTGCTACAATCATCTTTCTAAAATGAATTGGTTTTGAGTATTGATGATCTGCTTCTTTGATAATAACAAATTTTTTTGGTTTGTTTGCAACTTCAAATAACTTCTTTGCCTCACTAACTGGGATTTCATCCTCAGATCCGTGCACAAATAATAATTGTTTTTTGAACTTACTAATTGCTTTAGGTACATTTAATGTGAAAAACTCATCATAAAATGCTTTTTTGATTTTTTTATTATGCACCCATTTTCCAGGTCGAGTATATTTAACAAATCCTTTTGTCCAAAAGTCATGTACTTGAGAGTCTGTAAAATCATAGCGTACACCTGATTTAAGGTCATGAATCATTCCAGATAAAATAACTTTATCTACACGCCTGTCTTGATGTGCATAAAGTGCAGCATTAATTGCTCCAGTAGAATGACCAAGTAAAATTAGTTTATTAAATTGATAATTCCCACGTAAAAAATCAATTGCCGATTTAATATCTTGTACTTCTTTACTCATTAATTTATCTTCAAATTTTCCTTGTGAAAATCTGCCGTGACTAAAGTCAAAACGCAGTACCATATGACCCTTTTTTTGCAAAGCAGCAGCTGTATGTGATGCACTAAATCCTTCGTGACTAGAAGGAAACCCGTGTAAAAAAATAATTGCGTTTGTGTTTTTAGAATATTTTGCAGGAAAGTGCAGTACTCCTTGAAGTGTCTGTCCTCGATTGTTTTTGAATTTGATATTTTGTGTTTTCAAAGTATACCCATTTTACTCCATTAAAATCTCAATTACTCTTGCATAAGCTGGACGCGCAATTAAGACACCAAAGGAAATACCGGCAATTGTAGTTAACGCAAATCCTTTTAATAACCCAGCCCCTGCCCAAAGTAAAGGAAGCATCCCAGATAATGTTGTTAAGTATGCCCCGACAACAATAAACATTGCATTTTTAATCCGTTGTTTCCAACTACTTTCCTCTTCTCCACGTACAGTCTCATCAGTAATGACAATCAAATGATCTACACCAGTTCCAACAACAATTAAGATACCAGCAATACCTGCCAAATCTAAGTTCCAACCAACAAGGGCTGCAAAACCTAAAATTAATACAAGTTCTGACAATAAAGTAAGAACCATTGGCACTGCAACTTTAGCTTTTCTATATCTTGCAAAAACAACTACAGACACAGCAACTACAACAAGTAAACCAACAAATAATACGTTATTCAAAAACTCATTTCCAAGTGTTGGAGAAATTGTATCCATCTTTACTACATCTAACTTAACAGGAAGACTCCCAGTAATAATTACTGTTTGTAATTGATTCATATTTGCAAGAGCATTACTCACAGCTTCTTCTTGTGTTCGCCCTACACCTGAACCAGAAATTTGAATATCACTTGTTGCTCTTCCTTTTAATTCTGCACCGATACGCAGTCTATCTACTTCAACATCATCTAAAAATAAGACAATATCATCACTTAAATATCGATTTCCTCGATCATTGATGATCTGTAATTTATCTGTAGCATCAGCTTGACGTTGAGCTGCTTCAGGGGACACGGAAATAGAAAAGAAAAATCCACATGCATATCCATCGCCAGTTTGTCCACATCCAGAGCGTGGATCAATCCCAGAACATTCTGCGCTCCTACACACATACGTTACATCTTTATCTCCACCAGAAAAGACAGTTTGATTTGCAATTTTTGCTTCAAACTTTCCTTGACTTGCAAGGACGGAGCGAACTTCATCTTCTGTAACACCTGCAAGTTCAACTAAAATAAATTGCTCGCCTGATAAGTCTGATGCTGCTCGTACAATAACATCACTAAGCCCAAATACATTTAGTCTTTGTTGTAGACTTGCAATAGTAGAATCTAAATCTTCTTGTGAAATTGTTTCACTTGGTTTAAGAAGTACTCGTGTTCCTCCTTCTAAATCCAATCCTTTTCTAACGTTAGAAGTTGGAGCATCTGAAATAGTTACTCCAATTGTGCCTGGTTCTGTTGTAAGTAATGTATATGTTGCCCGATCAGTTTCTACACGTACAGTTTGATTTTCAACTAATTCTGAGACCGCGTTAAAATAATCTTCTTCTGTTTTAATATCAAATGCATTTATTGCAAGAATTCTCTCACGCTGCAATGGTTTTAAATGTCCATCAGGAGCAGTCATTCCACCCAAAGAAGCAGCAGAATCTGCAAGCACATTTCTTATTACAACTCCCTGAGCATCGGTGAATGGAAGATGTGAAGGACTATAGATTTGAAAGAATAAAAAGTATACTATTAAGAATACAAGTAAGAGTACACGCCAACTCGTAAAGATTTTTTTGAAGTTTTGTTTCATTGACACCACGTAATTTGTTTATAATTTCTTTTTAGCTACATACATACGTAAGATTGCTACGTTTTGTAACCACGTCATGATAAGGTCTACAAGTAACCCAATTAAGAGGATAACCATAATTTGTTTGATGATATCGCTTTGTACAAAAATGAGGGTAATTAAGACTACAGCAATTGTTGTAAAACTCATAGTTAGACCCGTTTTCATCGCACTATAAACTCTTTGCATTACAGAAAGATGTGTTCTCTTTAACATCCTAGAACTAAGTAAGATATCTGTATCTACAGAGTACCCAATTAACATTAAGAATGCTGCAATACCAGCAGAACTCAGTTTGATTCCCGAAAGGTTAAAGATTGCAAGTGTCACAACAATATCTGAAAATGCCGCAACAATTACTGCTGCACTCGGTGCAAGAGTTCTAAAGTAGGCAAATACAACAATACCCATTAACACAAAAGCAAGAAGCAAGGCAATACTTGTTTGTCTAAAGAAACTTTCTCCTAAAGAAGAACCAACTATTTCTACCCCATATTCCATAACTCCAAACTGTTGTTCTAAGGCTTGCGTTACACGTGCAATTTCTTCTTCTGTTTGAAATGCAGAATCAATTACATACGCTGCAACAGATCCAGCAGAACCTAGGGAACGTACACTAATTTGTGCCTCAGGAAATTGCTGTGCTAGATTATTTTCAATCGCGACAATATCTAAAGATGTGTCTTCAAGAGTAATAGAAGATCCACCTTTTAGAGAAATCCCCCTGTTTACAAAGTCTCCAGTAGTAACAAATTGTGTTCCAATCTGAATAAATGCTAAAAGTAAAAGTGCTAAAGGAATAATCAACAACACCTTGTACTTCTTCTCGTAAAACTCTTTAATCCCCATTATGCACTTTGGAAGCTGTGTCCTATATAAAGATTGTGATAGGATCTAAGATTGCAAGCATTATTTACTTAACTACATACTTTAGTTCATCCTCAGGAGCACTTGGAGATGAAGCTAAAATTACAAAAATCCCTTGATCTTCCTTTGAGATTACTTTATGTGCAGTATTAACAGGAATAAAAAGAGCTTGATTCTCTTTAGAATCTAGAACAATAAGTTCCCGATCTTTTGAGTGGACATCTTCTAAGTAAATCTCAAAAGAGCCCAAAACTGGAAAGATAATTTCTTGTTTCTTTTTATGATAGTGATTTCCAGATTCATTATTTTTCTCAAAAATCTTGGAGACATAGGTAAATGCCACTTTAAATTTCAAAGGCAGTTGTTCATTGTAAAGAGGAATCCAAATTCTTCCATTTTTAGAATCACGATAATTAAGAGTAAATTTTATCCCAAGCTTTGTATCCTCAACCAAAGTTGGAATTGAATAATCATTAAGAGGGTTGTTCTTCATAAAATCAAAAAAAGAAGAGGATATTAAAAATTTGCGATAAATAACCTCAATGTATTTTCTTTTCTTTATATTCTAAAGCTGCATTGATTAGCCCTAAAAAGAAAGGATGAGGATTTAGTGGACTGCTTTTATACTCTGGATGAGCTTGAGTTGAGATTGCAAATTCATGTTGGTCTTTAGGCAATTCGCAGACTTCCACAAAAAAATCATCTGGACTTGTTCCTGAAAAAATGAATCCTTGAGCCTCTAATTGAGCTCTGTATTGATTATTGAACTCAAATCTATGCCTATGGCGTTCTGACACTATCCCTGGTTCTCCATTCTTCCATCCACCGTATTTCTCATATAACTCCCAAGCTAAGGTATTTGGTCTTATCTTACAATCAAAAGAACCAAGTCGCATAGAAGTTCCTTCTCCCTTGATTACTTGGTATTTTTCATTAAAAGGGATACTGTGAATGATTTTGTGAGCTGCTTGAGGGTTTTTTTCTTCAGCATCAGCATCTTGTAGCCCACAAACATTGCGTGCAAATTCCACACAAGCAAGTTGCATCCCATAACATAAGCCCAAATAAGGGATTTTTCTCTCCCTAGCATATTGAATTGCTTGTATTTTTCCTTCCGCTCCACGGGCTCCCCAACCAATGGGTACAATAATTGCATCAGCTCCATCTAATAAAGAAGTTCCCTGTTCCTCGATTGCAACGGTACTTATAAAATCAATATCAACATCGACCTCTTCTTTCCAAGCAGCGTGTTTTATGGACTCAATAAGCGAGTTGTACACATCAACAAGCTCAAAATCTCCTTTGTTCTTACTAAGATACTTTCCTGCTATTGCAATCTTAACACGTTTTTGTTTTGTTAATTTAATCTTACGTACTAACTCCTTCCAATCAGCTAAATCTGATTTTGAGGGGAATAAACCAGCATGATGCAATATTTTAGTATCAAATTCTTGCTCTGCAAATAAAAGAGGTACTTCATAGATAGTATCTACATCTGGAGCACTAATTACATTTCCCCCAGGAATACTTGTTCGAAGACCCAATAGATATCTTCTCCTCTCATCAAGACCGACTTCACCCCTCAGAACTAAGAAATCAGGGTGAATTCCCATACTCATTAATGTTGTTACTGAGAGTTGTGTTGGTTTGGTCTTTGGTTCTCCTAAATGTTTAGGCATTGGTAAATAAGATACATGAATGTTAATCACTTTTTCAGGCATTGTTGTTTTCATAATTCTGGCTGCTTCATAATAAAGCATATTCTGATATTCTCCTGCAGTCCCGCCAAGCTCTACAAGAACAATATCCTTGCCTTCACCAGCCTTCTTTATACGTGAAATAATTTCATCAGAAACGTGAGGGATTGCTTCAACATCCTCACCATGATATCCCATTGCTCTTTCACGATCAATAACCGTTTTATAGATTTGCCCCATGGTAGTAAAATTAGCTTTTCCCATCTCATCACCTAAGAAACGCTCATATGTCCCCAAATCCATATCTGCCTCAAGACCATCTGCACATAAAAATGGGTCGCCATGTTCTATCGGGTTAATTGTACCAGAATCAACATTAAGGTAATTTTCACATTTAATGCTCCCAACATTAAAGCCTCGTTTTTTAAGAAGAACAGCAATTGATGCCGCGCACACACCCTTACCGATTCCTGAGATCACACCACCTGATACAAAAATATACAACGGTCCATTTATTTGCATTTCTGAAGAACTTTCCACTTCTAACCACCCCGGTTTTTATACTAAACAGGAACTTTTAGTCCTGTTTGTATATACCAAAAATAATTACTTTTTTTAGCTAATTATTTTTCTGTATATTTTTGGGGTTCAACTTGGTTTAAGTATTTTATTGTACAGCAGAAGTTAGAATGTAGAACCAACGGCTCTGTAGAAAGTCTCAATAATCTTTGTATTAGAGCACGGCGAATACCCTGAGTTCAACAAAAATTGAACTCAGTCGCCTCGGCAAGCCAGGGCGCTAATACAAAAGAAAAAGAGACTTTCTACAGAGCCAGAACCAACAGAAAATTTATAAACCTCCACATATTCATTTTTACGTGGCAACGATTAGATTAAAAGAGGTTACAAAGAAGTATAAAAAGAGCACAATTCTAAGTGATGTTAATGTTACTGTTCATGAGGGTGATGTGTTTGGAATTATTGGGCAATCTGGCAGTGGTAAAACTACATTACTCAATATGGTTGCAGGATTTGTTGAGCCGACTGAAGGAGCAGTCCTTTTTGCAACAAATAATGAAGATGAAGGTAAAGATTTAAACGACAATTTACATAAATTCAAAAAGAAAATAGGCTTTACCCCACAACATAATTCTTTCTATCCAAAGTTAACGGTTGAAGAGAATCTATGGCATTTTGGTAAGATGTATGGTTTAAAAAAAACCATGTTAGAAAATAACATCAAAACACTACTTAATTTTACACAATTATATGATCACAGACATAAGCTGGCTGAAGAACTCTCTGGAGGTATGCAAAAAAGACTAGATATCTCTTGTAGCCTGGTGCATAAACCAGAAGTGTTAATTTTAGACGAGCCAACAGCAGACCTAGACCCAATTTTACAAAAAGAAATAGTGCATTTACTGCAAGAAGTAAATAAACAAGGAGTAACAGTTGTAATTGCATCCCATCACTTAGATAGTATTGAACATATGTGTAATAAAGTTGCAATTGTGCATAATAAAAAAGTCCATAGCCATGGCCATATGGAAGATGTTCGCAAGCCGTACTTACGAGACCATTTTACAATTTCCATGAAGCCCGGAGAGCAAAAGGAAGAAATTATTGCAAGGCTAAAAGCATGCCCAATTAAAAAAATAATAGATAAAGGAAATAACATCGTAGTATATCCAGAAGACATGCACCAAACTACAGCACAATTATTAGACATCATAAAAGATAATGATCTTAATTTCCATGATATGAGTGTGGGAAAACCTTCATTAAATGAAGTATTTGAAAAAATTGTCTTGAATAAAGACGAGCAAGAATAAGTCTTGTGTTAAAAAAGAGGTTGTACAGATGAAATCACTATGGTTACTTACTATAAAGAATCTAAAATTATTATTACGTTCTAAAGGTTCAGCGCTAATTATTTTATTTGCCCCATTATTAATTATCCTTGTCTTAGGATTAAGTTTTAACAGTACAGGGCAATACGGCATTAACGTAGGGGTACATGCAACTTCTTTTACAGATGATGTAAATACATTTATCTCCACACTAGAACAAGCCGAGTTTTCTGTTACAAAGTATGAAGATTCTATTGATACGTGTGTAAATGATATTAAATCTGGAACAACACACGCCTGTGTCTTACTTCCAGAAAGCCTACAAGTAGAAGGCAATGCGCAAAAAGAAGTTGTATTTTATATTGATCCAAGTAGAGTTAACTTAGTATGGGTAATTCAAGAATCCGTGCAAAGCCAGTTTGACCTTAAAGCACAACAACTATCACAAGAAATCACCCAAGACATCATTACAAAATTATCAAACACACAATCAAGAATTGCAGAAAAAACTGGAGAACTGAACTCAATTAAAGAAAAAGCAACTTCTGCTTCCAGTACTGCAGATTCTGCGCTTTCTGGACTAAGTGGATTAGACACAACAGTGCCTCCAAGTAATTACACAATCTCTAATTTAGCAGATATTGGAACTACAATTGAAACGAGTAACCAGAGACTTGATGATGCAATTAATGCGTTAAATAGTGCTGCAGGCATTAGTGATACAGACAGAGATAACATCCGAAGCTTAGTTAGTGGGGCACGAACAAGAATGCAAGGAGTACTTGATGACATCAACGGTAATGGAACTTCCTCTGGATTATCTGCAAGCTTAACAACACTTCAAGCAGACTTAGATGCAATGAAAACAAAGTTAACTGCTGCGTCTGCTGCAATTGGCAACACAAATCAAAACCTTAATAGTGTAAAAACCTCATTACAAGAAACAACCCAAAGTGTTGACTCAGTATTAGCAACATTAAATCAAGTTAATGAAGAGCTTGCATCACAACAAGTAACAGAAGCAGGCGTAATTACATCACCATTAGTTACTAAGATTGAAAAAGTAAGTGATGATGGAACCTTTTTGAATTATTTGTTTCCAGCAATCTTAGTATTAGTCGTAATGTTTAGTTCTCTATTATTAGGAACAACATTAGTTTTAATGGAAAAAAATAGTCCAGCATTTTTACGAAACTTCTTTTTGCCAGTAAAAAGGATAGCATTCATTTTTTCCATTTACATCACAAACTTAATTTTGATTTTAATAGAATTAATTGTCATCTTAGGGATCTCACTATTATTCCTTCAAGGAACCTTAGGGCAGTTACCATTAGTAATCTTAATCTTATTCCTTGCAGCGTCCGTGTTTACGTTCCTAGGAATGGGTATTGGATATATTTTCAACTCTGAGGAAACCGGTGTGCTTGCTTCTATTTCTTTGGGAAGTATCTTGCTGTTTATTTCTGGTGTTATTATCCCATTAGAAGGACTATCTCCAGTTACTAGAGGAATTGTAGACTTAAATCCATTTGTATTAGCAGAAAATATGATTCGAGAAGTCTTTATTTTTAGTGCACCAATCGCAGATATCGCAACAGAGCTGTTAATTCTAGGGGGCTATGCAATCGTATTATTTGTAATTATGACAATTGCAGAAGTTGTGCTTCACCAACATTTAATCAGTAGATACATGCGACATCATCACATGAAGCATAGGCAAAAGGAGAAAACTGATAAGAGTAAGAAGTGAATTTAATATTCTTTAATTATTTTTTTGAATTCTTCAGGTTCTAACATTACAAGAGTAGCATCTTTTCCTAAAGGAGAATTAGTAATCTCTTGTTTTGCCCATTTAGGAGGGACATATTTTTTTGCTTTGGACTCTGAACTAAACTCAACTTCTAAGCGTATCAAGCCCTTGTATTTTCCCTTGTAAACTTTAATTGTAGCACCATCCGACAAGATATAACTTTCTCTTTTCAAAGAAGCAATGGCTTGTTCTTTTAATGTCTCAAATTCTTGTTTTGTTAACTTCTTTTTTTCTTTTGTAGAGTTTAAAGAAGATTGAATTTTTTTAGTTTCCAGTTCATATTTCTCTCCTTTATGCTGAATACGTTTTTGAAAAGTTGGAGTTATTTCTAAGAAATGTCGTTCGTAGGAAATAGGTTTACCTTCCAGTTTAGGAAGTTTAGTCACAAAGAATTTTCGTTCAATTTCTTGCATAATAGGGTTAGAGTAAATAAGTTTATA
Organism: uncultured Methanosarcinales archaeon; assembly: GCA_964344285.1. GTDB lineage: Archaea > Nanobdellota > Nanobdellia > Woesearchaeales > GW2011-AR9 > CAYFMM01. Next base: position 26,630 of record CAYFMM010000005.1, read on the forward strand.
TGTGTTTAGATAATTATAATACCATGCAAAAACCACTAATTATTATTTCTGGAACTCCTGGCAGCGGCAAGTCTACCCTTGCAATATGGCTTGCAAAAAAGCTTAAAGGTATGCGTGTTGATATTCACGATTATTACACAGAACTTTCTACTAAGTACGATAAGAAAAAACAATGCTATGATATCGATATGAAAAAGTTTGAGAAGTTAGTTAAAGAAAAAATCAAAGGAGTTTCCAAAAACCAAGAGTACCGTGCACTGATCATTGATTCACATATCACACACTTACTCCCCAAAAAATTAGTAGACTTATGTATTGTGACCACTTGTTCAAATCTCAAGAAACTAGAACAGAGATTACAAGAACGGAAGTATTCAAAGCAAAAGATTAGAGAAAATTTAGATGTTGAAATATTTCAAATATGTCTGCATGAAGCAAAGGAAAAAGGCCATCAAGTATTAGTTGTAGATACAGCAAAAAGAGTGAATAAGACACAAATTGCAAGCTTTATTTCTGGTTACTTAAAATAGAGACATAAGCTTTATAAACCGACCCTTAGCGAATTCTAGTATGTTATTATTAGCTGAAGACATGAGCTTTAGTACTGCTAGGAAAACACCCTTAACTAACTTAAGTAAAAGGATTACTGCATTAGAGTATATTGCAGCTCAAAGAGATATAACTAATTTATGGCGAGAAAACCTACATCAAGATTATAACTGGATTCGAGAAAGAGTAATTGGACTTCCTAGCGAGATAACATTAGAAGGCGTTATGGGACACCAAGAGTTAGCTAAGCGAGCCTATGATAGAATTATGAGAGAGATGGATTTCAATAATAGCTTTGTTGCAGCTCATTACCTTGCTTGGGCCTATGGCACGAATAACAGAAAAGCACAGCAAGAGATTGCAAGAAAACTAGCAAAAAAGTGTGCTACTGAAGAAAAATTCCATCCTAGAAATTTTAAGAATACTACTGAATTATATTGGGGATTTGGAAAAGAAGAAGAAGGAGTTGAAGATGAATTTAATTTGATTAAATCTCCCGTTAAAGATTATTTAATTGTTGAATTAACTGTTATGAAAGATTTACGTAACTAACTCACTCCCAAATCTTTATAAAGCACTCTCTTAATAGAAATACCATGGCAATTACAGCACAGGAAAAGTTGCAATTAAAGCGTCTTGTAAAGGAGTTAAAATCACATAGGGCTCCACATACCGAGTTTGTAACAGTGTATATTCCTGCAGATTATGACATAATTAAGATTATTCAACATCTGGCTGAAGAGCAAGGAACTGCATCAAACATCAAGTCAGCATCTACACGAAAAAACGTGCAAGGAGCGCTTGAAAAGATGATTCAACACTTGCGCAATTTCAAAAAAACACCACCACATGGACTTGCGGTATTTGCTGGAAACATTGCTGCAGGTGAAGGGAAGCAAGACTTTAAGGCATGGAGTATTGAGCCACCAGTTCCGCTCAACACTCGTATTTATAGATGTGATAAAGCATTTATGACAGATCTTTTAGAAGACATGCTTGTTGATCACAATGTTTATGGACTTGTTGTGCTTGATAAAAGAGACGCTGCAATTGCACTCCTAAAAGGAAAAACAATTGTGCCGTTACAAAAAACACATTCTGAAGTTCCAGGGAAGTTTAAGGCAGGAGGACAATCCGCACAAAGATTTGCACGTCAAAGAGAAGGTGCTCTAAAAGAACATTTCAAAAAAATTGCAGATTATATGAAAGAGCAGTTTTTATCCCTTGGAAATAACTTAAAAGGAATTATTCTTGGCGGTCCTGGAATTACTGTAAATGATTTTATGAATAAGGATTATGTTACAGGGGACTTAAAGAAAAAAATTATTGGTACAAAAGATTTGTCATACACTGGAGAATTTGGTTTGCAAGAATTATTAGACAAATCTGAAGACCTATTATCAGAAGAAGAAGTTGCACGAGAAAAAAAGGCAATGAATCGCTTTTTTATGGAATTTCGTGACAACCCAAAAAAAATTGCCTACGGTCAGCAAGAAGTACTTAAAGCACTTGAGATGAATGCAGTAGATATCTTATTATTATCTGAAACACTTGCAGAAGAGATTATCGATCAATTAACTGAAAAAGCAGAACTTGGCGGCTCTGAAGTTAAGATTATTTCCATAGAAACCCGAGAGGGAACACAACTTAAAGATCTAGGCGGGGTTGCTGCGATTTTACGATTTGAAATTGAAGGGTAATATCAAAAAGACAAACTATCTTTATCTTCTCCCTTTTTAACATATTCCGTATCTTCATCTTTTAATTCTGAATACATCAACAAAAATCCAATTAATGCAATGAACGTAGAAATTAGCGGAACAGCTGCAGGAAGAGGTACAAACTCGTTATTAGGAATATGAATCGGTGCTGCTACTGCCATTGTGATTAGTAAAGAGACAAGAGATGTCCACCATGCCCACTTTACACCTTGTTTAATTCGAGTCATTGTCAAAAGCGCAACAGAAACACCAATTGCAGTAAACATTAAGCCTAAACTAATAATAATATTTCTCATTGAACCTTCTAAAAAGATACAAAAAGTTTGAATGTCTGCACTACAAGAAGCTAAAATTCCATTTGTAGTATCTAGTGCACTTCCAGTAAGAAGAGCTGTAAAAAAGAATACGCCATACAAAATAAAAGAAACAGCACTTAGCATAAGCAAGAACATTCCCAGTTGTCGTTTCATGAGTGTAGGAATGATTTTCTAGTATATAAGAGTATCTAGAGAGAAACTTTTTCTTACATAGTGCAGAAGAGGCAAATTTAAAAAGATAATTTTCTCAAAACAAGTATGGACCTTATCCAAGAATCTTTTACACGTTTATTTCCAGAAAAAGAGTTTACATATAAAACAAAGTTAGAATATAATCGAAGACTTAGCAGTTTTAATGCAAATATCAAAATGCACTATAATGTTCTTTCTGTAAATATGAATTTGCAATGGAAAGATATTGAAGATGAAATTAAAATCGGCCTTGTGCAATCATTATTACTCAAGATTTTAAAAAAGAAAAAAGAAGATACCCCAAATATCATTTTATACAATAATTTTATCAAACAAATCCCAACACTTACTCCAAAAACTAAGACCGATGAAGTTTTAGAAGCATCATTTCATAGAATGAATGAGCGTTTTTTTTTAGATCAATTAGAAAAGCCTAATTTACAATGGGGGACTGCTTCTTTTAGAAAACTTGCATGTTATAATTTTCATGATGATTCAATTACTGTTTCTACATTATTCAAAGAAGCTCCTAAGGAAGTGCTAGATTATCTAATGTTTCATGAAATGTTACATAAACACTTTAAGTTTGAGAACAAAAACGGCAGAAGTTCGTATCATTCAAGAGCATTTAGAAGAGCAGAATCAGAATATCCTCATCAAAAGGAAATGGAGCGACAAATTGAGGGAATTATCAGAAATCATAGAAGAGGCTCACGTAGGAAGAAGTGGTGGGAGTTTATGTAGGAAGGCTTATAAAGTAAGACATATCTTACCCGTCCATGGCACAAATTGAAATTACTAAAATGAGCTCTAAAGGGCAAATAGTAATCCCAGTAGAAATGAGAGAAGGATTTCATAAGGGAGAAAAATTTGTTGTAATCAAAGCAGGAAAACAATTAATTTTGAAATCTGTTGAAGATTTTGATAAAAATATAGAGCAGGATTTAGAGTTTGCAAGAAGAACTGAGCAAGCATGGAAAAGGCATGACCAAGGGAAATTCGAAACTATGGAGTCCGATGAATTTTTACAAGAATTAGAACAATGGTAAAAGTTAGTTTTGATTCTTTATTTGAGAAGAAAGTAAAGAAAATTAAGAGTAATGACCTTAAAGATAAAGTTAAAAAACAAATTGTCAAAGTTGTAAAGAATCCAGAAATTGGAAAACCAATGCGAAATGTGAGGAAAGGAACAAGAGAAGTATATATTTCGCCCTATAGGCTATCATATGCATTTATTGCTGAAGAAGGAAAGATCATATTTCTGGATTTATACCATAAGGATGAACAATAGAAACCTTACAGACAAAGTCCCAAAAGTTTGCAAACCTTTAAAAATCAGACCCAATTTTACTCTAAATAGATATTAATCAAATTCAATAGGTGGTTTAAATGAGTGAAACAAAATTAGTAAGTGTAGGATCCTTAAAGAAAGGAGATACAATCATTATTGATGGTGCACCCTGTAAAATTACAGACACATCAACTTCCCGTCCAGGAAAACACGGTCATGCAAAAGTAAACATGATGGCAACAGGCCTACTAGATGGTAAAAAAAGAAACTTAGTTATGCCTGGTCATGACAAGGTTGAAGCACCAATCATTGAGAAAAAAACAGCACAAGTCTTATCTGTTGCTGGAAAAACAGCAAGTGTGATGGATATGGAGACTTATGAAACCTTTGATATGGATGTTCCAGAAGAATTTACAGCTGAAGTTAAAGAAGGCGTAGAAGTTCTTTATTGGACAATCATGGGAACCAAGGTTATCAAACAAGTAAAATAATAATAACGGAGGATCTAAGTTTCAAGTGGTGACTAAGCTGTCAAGCGCAGTCGCCTTTTGATTAAACTTAGTAAAAGTTTAATGGCAAAATTCGAAGAAGCAATGAACAGATTCATGAAGAACATTTTTGTTTGTCGTAGATGCAAATCTAAAATTCGTGCACCTAGCTTAAAGGTAAGCCAAGGTAAAGTTAAGTGCAGAAGTTGCGATGCAAGAAAATTACGACCAAAAAGAAAGAAATAAACTTTTTTTATTTTAACTTATTCTTTAATAGATCAGTAATATAATAAATTGTAAAATAGAGTCAAATTGATTCTTTTTTCTTATATCCATCATATTCTTTTTTGTATGCGTTAAATCTATTTTTAAGTGCAGTGACATCAAATCCCATTTTTTCTAATTTCTTAATATTGATTTGAATTATCGCATAGGCTTCATCAAATCTTCTAAAATTCCTTACTGAATAATCATTTTTTAATCTTTTTTGAGAACCTGCAATAAACTTAAGTCTAGACCTAATATCGCTCATCAACTCCATTATTAAATAAATAAATTCTTCCAACTCAGTAAGTTCTAAAGTGATATTTAATTTAACCTCTTGTGAAACTTCCAAAGAGCTAATTTTCTTTCTTAAATCCTTTATCTCTGAATATAGATTACTTGAAAGCAACTGAAAAGTTGGATTTTTCACCCACGATTGTAATTCTCGTAGTTTTCTTAAAATTTCTTCCAACTGTGTAGCATTTGTAGAAGATTGAGTTAGCTGATTAGGCCAATTAGTCCCACTTTCTTTATGAGGCGAGTTTATTGTTAATGCGCTTAAAGTTGCGATAATGAAAGATAACTTTTTTACAAAATGTGTTAACTTCATGATTAAAGCAAATGCCCATTAGTTTAAATAATTGTCCCTACAGCAGATTACTACTCTAAAACCAAACACATAAAAACCCTAAAAATTTCCTTTTTACAATGGCATTTCTAGAATCAGTTTTACAATACAAATATATCATCATCTTTTACGCAATTGTAATTGCATTTCTCTACATTAAACGAAAGAGAATTGATGTGCAGGCAAAAATCATTTTTCTCTACCGTATGAAATGGGGATTGAAATGGATGGACAAATATGCTGCTAAGTTTCGTGAGTGGGTTATCTTGCTTGGCTACATTGGAACTGGAGTAGGCTTTATTGGCATGTTAGTTATTTCATTTGTGTTAGTTCAAAATTTAATTAAGTTAATCTTACAACCTGAAACTGTTTCAGGAGTGCAATTGGTTTTGCCCGGAATTGAGGTGCCGGGACTTGGAGTATTACCATTTTGGTATTGGATCATAGGAATTTTTATTATTGCGTTAGTGCATGAATTTGCACATGGAGTTGTTGCAAGAGCGCATAATATTAAAGTTAAAAACACAGGAATTGTATTTTTTGGACCCATCCTTGGGGCATTTGTAGAACCTGATGAAAAAAAGTTGATGAAAGATTCTGACATCAATCAATATTCTGTACTTGCAGCAGGATCATTTTCAAACATTTTACTTGCTGGACTTGCCGTTGTGTTATTGATGTTTGTCTTTACCCCTATGCAAAGTGCGATGGTAGAACCTGCAGGATTTACCTTTGGTTCTTATGTTAATGAAAACTTACCCTTTGCGCAAGCAGGAATCCCAGAAAATGCAGTAATTACAAAAATCAATGATGTTGAGGTAATGCAATTTCAAACATTTAGTGATGAACTTTCCTTTAGTCGTCCTGGAGAAGAAATTAGTGTAACTGCAGATAGTGAAGAATATAATGTAGTTCTTGCAAAGCATCCCGATAATCCTTCCCAAGCATATTTAGGCATTCAGAGTATTAGAAATGAATTTGACATTAAAGGCAAATATTCAACAGGGATTTGGAAGCCAATCTATTTTATTGTTGACTGGACTGCTGGACTATTGCGTTGGTTATTCTTACTTAGTTTTGGAATTGGATTATTTAATTTATTACCTTTACCAATTGTCGATGGTGGAAGAATGGCACAAGTGTTTTTACATAAATTACGTGGTGCAGAAAAAGGAGAGAAGTGGTATAGGCACATAAGTGCATTCTTTTTAATTGTGTTATTACTCAATCTCTTTTATCCATTTTTAGCTGGGTTGTTTTAGGATTTCATTTCTTGTAACACATCCCCAACCATATACATTGATCCTGCTACAACAAGTAAATCATCTTTTGCTAGATTTTTTGCTTTAGTAAAAGCATTTTTGGGATTTTTAATTACAATTATCTCTTTGTTAAATTTTTGTATTTTTGTTGCAATCTCATCTGCATTCATTGGCTTATGATTTCCTTGTGTCACAACAACAATATCAAATAAAGGAACAATCTCTTTTGTCATATCGTCAATCTTTTTATCATGCGATAATGCAAGAAGAAGTACTTTTTTACGTTGCTTAACTGTACTTAGATAGTGTACCAAAGATGTGATCCCTGCAACGTTATGTGCACAATCTACAAGAATGTTTTTTGTAACCCATTGTAATCTTGCCAGCCAAATAGTTTTTTTGAGTCCTAATCGGATATCATCTTTTTTGACTCCCAATAATTCACAAACAAGAGCTGCACAACGTGCATTTTTTTGTTGATACTCACCCTTTAAAGAGAGCTCATACGTTTGATTTGAAGTTAAGTGTAGTGGTGCTTGTTTTTGTTGCGCTACTTTTTTGATTACATCCAGTACTTCTTTTCTCTCAGCTCCCACAACTACAGGAATATGTTCTTTAATAATCCCTGCTTTTTCAGTTGCAATTTCTTGTAAAGAGAAGCCAAGAGTTTTTGTATGATCCAAACTGACATTAGTAATTACACTTACCTTTGGCATAACCACATTTGTTGCATCAAGTCTACCTCCCAAACCCACTTCAATTACTGCAAAATCAACTTTTTGCTCTGCAAAATGAAGAAAAGCAAGGGCTGTGGTAAGTTCAAAGAAGGTCGTAGTAAGGTTTTGTTTCTCAATAATATCTCTAATCTTTTTGATATACCTATTTAATTCTTGATTTGAAATCTCCTTACCATTAATCCTAATTCTCTCATTAAATGAAATTAAATGCGGACTTGTGTATAACCCAACTTTATATCCTGCTTGTTGTAAAATTGCGGCAGTCATTGCAGACGTGCTTCCTTTACCATTTGTGCCAGTTATATGAATTGATTTGAACAAATTTTGAGGATTACTTAATACCTCAACTAACTTTTGCATGTTCTCTAACGTGTACTTTGGAGAAAACAGTTGCAAACCATAAAGGTAATCTAATTGTGACATTATGCTTCTAAGAGTTGGTTTCTTTAAAAGAATGATGGGCAAGGAAGAAATTTTACTGTCGTCACTTTTAAGTGGCATTTTTAAGGGAATATTTATAAAAAAAGGCCCAATATATAGAAATATGGCTAACATCAAAGATTTTTATCAGACACTGGGGGTTGCTCGAAATGCCAAATCTGATCAAATTCGCAAGCAGTACAGAAAACTTGCAGCTGAGTTTCACCCTGATGTAAATAGAAGTCCTGATGCAGAAAATAGATTTAAAGAAATTGCACAAGCATATGAAGTCTTAGGAGATGAGCCTAAAAGGAAAGCATATGATGAATATGGACACAAGGGGCTTGAACGTGGTTTTAAGCCTGAGCAAGGTAAAAGTGACTTCTACGGTCGTTGGGAAAGATCATCCAGACAAAGGCCACATAAAGCCAACGGTTTAACTAGATCTGGTCTAAATGAGGAATCTCAATTATTATATACAATTTTAGGATTACAAGAAAGTATTTGTGACAAAGTTAGAGAAAAACAATTCTGTGATTTAGAAGGTGATGTTGAAGATATTATGGGATTACATGATGAGAATAAAGACAGATTTCCAAGAGAGAGTGGAGCTGAGAATATTGTAAAATCAATCCCCAATTACATATATGCTGCTATTTTTTCTGGATATAAAGGTAATGGGTATCATGGATCAGGTGTTGCATTATTAGAAGAATTGCTTGAAAATCGCCTTAGTGAAAAAGAAATGGAGGCGTTAGGACAAGTATGTAGAGTTATTGGTAAGGATGTTAGCCAAATGAAAGAAGAAGTTGCAGTTAACGCTACTGATTTATATATTTTAGCAGCATTAAATAGATTTACAACTGACTTTGAATCCCGTGATTTCAAAAATGCAGTTTGGACCTTTCAAAGAAGAAAGTTCGTCGAAAAGCATAGAGATCACTATGGTGTTGTGCGAAATAATCTTGCTGGTATATTAGAGACTGACCCTATAACAGTTGAGTCTGCTGCTGTAGATCGATTTTTTGATTTGTTTGTAAATCCAGTTAGACGTAGAAGTTCTGAAGAAGACCTTAGTAGGCTTAGTTTTGTAGATCCAATTGATACTCCACGCATTGTGGCATATAATGAAAATTCTTTTTTAGTGACTTTGGCTTGTGGATTACTTGATTATCATCCTGCTTTTAGTACCGCGCCAGTAAAATCAAATGGTTCAAATGTACAGGCTAACCATTTAGCAGGAGTGTTACAACGCCACAAAGACACAATTATTGGTCAGATGAGTAAATACAGGCAAAGCGATGTAGAAATTGAAGCCATGTACAAGTTAACAATGAAAATGACACGTTTTGCTGGAAGAAGAAATACAAAAGATGTGAGACAGGCTGTAAGGGCAAAAAAAAGAAAAGAAATTGGATGGATTTGAGAAGTAATTAAATATTTTACATCAGAGACTAATCTCTTTAAATCATAGATATATCAACCTATCTGCTCACCCACCATAATCTATTTAAACTTCTAAGAATAGAAAAATAAGGGTGGTTGTAATTGGAAGAACAAAATAATCTTAATTCTACAGGGACTTTTGGGCCAGTCTTAGAGACAAGACCATTTAGCGAGGATGAAAAAGCCGTTTTAGAGTACTTTTTTACAAATATTGACAAGAATATCTATGCTGCAAAAGATACTATGCCCAGTAGTTTGTGGGCTCTTTTAGAAGGAGGATATAGTAGGAGTCAAAAGTCAATGCGTATGCGTTTTTTAGAGATTTTTGATGATATGCAAAAAGATGTAGAAAAAGGAAAAATTGCTGCTGAAGATGTAATTACAGTTGAACAATTTGCATTACAGATTAAACAAGGAGGCAGCATTAATTTGTCATTTTTCTTACAAAAGGCAGAGAAGTTTATGCGTAAATGGGCGGTGCAATACGGCCATGATTCACTTAAAGATTCAGATGTTGTGCGCTTTGCAATTGAAAATATTACTCAATGGGCAACGATCCCAATTGAAGAAGCACGGCTTGGAGCCTACCAAGAAAAGTCTACTAGGTATGTTGAATTTACACGAGAACATATTGTTGTGCCAACAGATTTAGCACAATACAAAGAAGAGATTACAGCGTGGAATAATTTTTTATTAGATAATTATGAAACATGTCGTGACTTGACCTGGAATTATATCGCATCGCAGTTAGATGAATCAGAATTTAAAAGCCGCGGTGCATTTGAAAGAACAGTTAATGCAAAAACGTTTGATGTAATTAGATATTTTTTACCAAGCACAATGCTTACTTCTCTAGGGGTAGTGTGGCCAACACGAGAAGCAGAAAGGCATATTTCAAAACTGTTATCCGATCCACGTGAAGAAGTACGTGCCATCGGCAAGTTATTATTAGAAGAAGGAAAGAAAATTTCTCCAGGTCTACTAAATCATGTTGCAGTAAATGAATACCAAGTGCAACGTACTGAGGCAATAATGAAGCTTCATCAAGAGATCACACTGCCAGGACATCCTAAGACAGCAGGAAGAAGTAGTGATGCTGTGCAAGTAGTAGCTGCTACTTCTGATATTGAGTCAAGAATTGCTGCAGCAATTTTATTTGAACAAAGTGTGAAAGGAAATTCATACCAAGAATATCTCATTTATTGTAAAGAACATCCAGAAATAGTGAGTAAGGTCCTTGCAACATATCTTCAAGAGCGAGGGAAATTTGATGCACTTCCAATGCCCACCGAAGTTGGTGCAATTTTGTTTCAAGTAACAATGGACTATGGTGCGTATCGTGATCTCAAACGACATCGAAGAAATTTATTTTTAGCAGCTCCAATGACTGCACTTGCAGGTTTTGAGTATCCAGAGTATATGGATGCCCCAGAATTAATCAGAGTAAAACAATTAATTGAAGAATCTGCTCAAAAGACTACTGAATTACATCTTAAAATTTTAAATACACATCCAGAGTTAGCATGCTACATTGTAATGTTTGCCCATAAACAACAAATTCTATGGCAAATGGATCCTCGACAATTAGCATATGTAACAGAACTAAGAACTGCTTCGACAGGGCATTTCTCATATAGAACAATTTGTCAAGAGATGTTTAGAGTAGCTCAACCCTACCTCCCAGTATTATCTCAATATATCCGAGTTGATATGAGTGATGGAAAAGAAGGAAGAAAAAAACAAGAAGAAAAAACTGTAGAAAAACTTCAAAATTTAGGTGGGGATGTGCATAAATTAACATGAATCTAACAATTATTGCTGCAATGACTAAAGATAGAGTAATTGGCAAAGATAATGCTCTTCCCTGGGATATCGCACAAGAAATGCAGCAATTTACGCAAGTTACAAAAGAAAACATTGTAATTATGGGCAGAAAAACGTTTGAGAGTTTAAAGGAGCCACTTGCTAATCGTTATAATATTGTTGTAAGCAAAACTATGCAAGCGCAAGAAGGGATCACTGTATGTAATACAATTTCACAAGCACTTAGTGAAGCAAAAAAAATTGGCAAGAAAATTTTTGTAATTGGTGGCGCAAAAATATACAAAGCATTTTTGCCCTATGCTAACTGCCTACGTATTTCCTATATCAACTTTGACGTAAAAGGAGATACACATTTTCCAGAATTTAGTGAGAATGCATGGGATAAAGAAATTTTACAACAGTATGAAAAATTTACATTAACACAATATACACGCTAGAGAAAAAAATGACATTAGAGCAAACAGATAAACAAGTATTTGATTTAATTGCACGTGAGCAACAACGCCAAGAAAAAAAGTTATCAATGATTCCATCAGAAAATTTTTTCTCCTCATCTGTGCGTGAAGCAGTTGGAAGTGTATTTATGCACAAATACTCAGAAGGAAATATTAAACGTCGTTATTATGAAGGAAGTCAGGTTGTTGATGAACTTGAAAGACTTGCAATCGAGCGTGCAAAATTAGCATTTAATTTACCAGAAGATTGGAGTGTAAATGTACAAGCACTTTCTGGTAGTTCTGCAAACCTTGCTGTGTATCTTGCGTGCTTAGAAGTTGGTGACACAATTATGGGTATGTATCTTCCAGATGGAGGACATCTTTCCCATGGGTGGAGCTATGAACCAGGAGTTGCTGCAGATGCCAAAAGTCCTGTGTATTTAGGTGGTTCAAGTAAAGTTAACATTACCTCAAGAATTTTTAAAACCGTTCAATACAAAACAGATCCTACAACACAACTCTTTGATTATGATGAAATTGAAAGAATTGCAATCGAGCATCGACCAAAGTTAATTATCACTGGCGGTACTGCGTATCCTAGAGAAATTGATTATGTACGCATGAAACAAATTGCACAAAAAGTTGGCGCATTGTATTTAGCAGATATCGCACACGAAGCAGGTCTTATCTCTGCTGGTGTAATGAAATCTCCTGTTGGCATTGCTGATTTTGTCACAATGACCACACATAAAACACTACGCTCAAGTCGTGGTGCACTTATTTTATCGTCAAAAGAGTGGATTAAAAAAATTAACAAAGCAATCCTACCAGGACTTCAAGGTGGACCATTCAACCATAGCATTGCAGGAATTTGTGTAGGTCTTGGTGAAGCACTACAACCAGAGTTTAAACAATATGCTTTGCAAGTAGTTCGAAATGCACAACACTTAGCTCAAGAGTTACAAAAATATGGGTTTAAAGTTGTAAGTGGTGGAACTGACAAACACTTAATTTTAATTGATTTAACAAACAAACCGTTACTTGGAAAAAAGTTTGCACGCGCTCTTGACTATGCTGGAATTGTATGTAATTACAACACTATGCCTGGTGAAACAAGAAGTCCACTTGACCCATCTGCACTTCGTTTAGGAACACCATGGCTTACAACACGAGGCATGAAAGAATCTGAGATGAATATTATTGCAGCATGGATTAATCAAGTCATGGAAATTTGTACACAATACAAAGATTTAGAATTTAAAGAATTTGTCGCAAAGGTTGCAGAAAATGAACATATACAAAGTGTTGCAAAAGCAGTTGAAGAATTGTGCGAGAAGTTTGTATTAAAGGTTTGATTTAATAGTAAGATTTACTCTCATAGCAGATCTCCACCATTTTGAGATTGAACAATATATGGTGGTGTCGAGGAATAAAGCATTTCTTGATCACAATTATTGGTAATCTTTTCTGGGGAAAAAGTCATGATCAAATCCGAAAGAGCATTTGCTGCATTTTGTGAAAGGTCGTCGTTGTGTTTTTCTAAAGTTACAGATATCAGACCGCGTGTGACATCCGAAAATTTTATTTTTGCACCTGACCGACAAAGATCATAATCAGTAGGTACGTGCTGATTGTAACCTAAATCATGTAAGTAACCCTCAAAAAAAGCCCTAGATACAAACCTTTGATATAGTCCATCAGTGTTTAAACCCCCTAATATTTCACTTAAAGGAATGCTCAGATATAATGTTAAATCACTCATTTTCAAAAAAATGAAAGAATTCTTTAAAAATAATTCTAAAAATATCAAAACTAACTAAAAATAAATAATTAGAAATAAATAACTAAAAACCATATAACTAGAAAATTATTCATGCTCTACTAAATACTTCTCAACTTCAAGTGCTGCAGCGCAACCAGATCCAGCAGCAGTAATTGCTTGCCGATATCTTGTATCTTGAACATCCCCTGCTCCATAAACACCTTCCATATTAGTGTGCATAAATCTATTAGTTTTCAAATATCCATGATCATCTAATTCAAGCTTAGAAGCAAATGGTTTTGTGTTTGGGATGTGACCAATTGCGAGAAATACTCCGTCACATGAAAAGTCACTTACTTCATTTGTTTTCACGTTCTTTAGCTTTACACCAGTCACAACACGTTCATCGCCTACAACTTCTTCAATTACACTGTCCCAAATAACATTGATTTTTTCATGTTCTAATGCTCGGTCCTGCATAATTTTTGATGCTCTAAATGCGTCTCTTCTATGAATAAGTGTTACTTTAGATGCAAATTTTGTTAAAAATAATGCTTCTTCCATTGCACTATCTCCACCACCAATCACAATTACTTCTTTGTCTTTAAAGAATGCACCATCACATGTTGCACAGGTTGTAACACCTCGTCCTTTATACTTCTCTTCTGATTCTAAGCCCAACCATCTTGCAGATGCACCTGTTGCAATAATAAGAGTTTTTGTTTGAATTTTTTTCTCACTCATCAAAGTTAGTTCATAACCGCCTTCAACTTTTTCAAAACCTGTAACAATGTCAATTTCAAATCGTGCACCAAAACGCTGCGCTTGCTCTTTTGCTTTTTGCACAAGCTCTGGTCCTTTGATCCCTTGCGGAAATCCCGGAAAGTTTTCTACATCTGTTGTAAGTGTTAATTGTCCACCATCCTCAGGTCCTGAGATTACAAGGGGATTTAAGTTAGCACGAGCAGTATATACGGCAGCTGTACAACCAGCAATACCAGTTCCTAAAATAATTACATCTTCCATAATATCTAGGAGAATAACTTGTTTAAGAAGTTTATGATTTTTGACATTCTCAAAGTTAGATTTTTTAAAAGAGAATTCTTTTGACCTTAAATGGAAAATGTTACTTTATACCATGGAACAACAAACCTAAGTGGGATTATAAAGAGAAAAAAGATATTAGCGTTAGGTTTAATACTAGGTAAAAGCAATTGGGATTTTCAAAAAGAGCAATATGACTCATTAACAGCTAAACTAAGTTCAATTGCAAGAAGAAATGTTGATGATATCAAGAAAAGCTTAGGCCTTAAAGACATACTTGATTTAGGCGATGAGGCACTAGCTGATTGCGCATCAAGGTATTTATTAGATGTACCATATGAAGATAAATTAAGGTATGGAGAAGCCAAACGACAAACATGTGTTTATCTAACCCCTGATCTTGCGCAGGGAAAAAGATACACTCAACCCAAAGGAGAAGGGTTGAAAATAATTCCAGGAGTTGTGCAAATCTCAATACAAAATACGATGTTAAGACCAGGAATGGCGACAGTTTCATCGGATATGATCCCTGAGGTAGTAAAAGAAATAGACCTTGAGCATGCTACGCAGTTATATATCAAGAAAAGAGAAAAAGAAGAAATAGAGAGAATGATGGAAAAAGAGAAATTACAAATTCCAATAATTGTATATTAAACAACTATTGATTTAGCAACCAATAACTTAAGACCCTTACTCCAGATCCTGTTGGTCCTTTTGCAATGTAGTCTCCATCTACACTCCAATCTCCACTTCCAGCAATGTCAATATGTGCCCATTTTGTTTTTTCTACAAACTTACTTAAGAATACACCGGCAGTAATTGAGCCTCCCTCGTAACCTTTACCTTTTTGTGAAATATTATTCAAGTCTGAAATATTGCCATCCATCCAATCTTGGTATTCATCAAAGAACGGAAGTTGCCATACCCTGTCTCCACTTTGTGTTCCTGCAATATGCAGTTGTGTCAGTAAGTCAGTATCTTTTTCACGACCCATAAGCGCTGCAGTGTAATAGCCAAGAGCAACAACACATGCCCCAGTAAGTGTTGCAAGATCAACCATTACTTCAGGTTTGTATTTATCTTCAACAAAAGCAAGTGCATCGGCAAGAACTAATCTTCCTTCTGCATCTGTGTTGCCAATCTCAACAGTTTTACCATTATAACCACGCACAATATCGCCAGGATGTTGAGCCATAGAACTTACCATATTTTCACAAACACCCATCACACCAAGAAGATTTTTCTTAATCCCAAGTCCTGCTGCAGCTTTAATTGTTCCAAGAACAGCAGCAGCACCGCCCATATCTGTTTTCATATCTTCAATGTATTTGGTTGGTTTTAAGTTGTACCCCCCACTATCAAACGTAATTCCTTTTCCAACAAATGCTGTGCGCTTTTCTTTTGCTTTGCCACCGTTGTATTCTAATAAAATTAATTTAGCTGGGTTTTTACTTCCTGCATTTACTCCAAGCATTAAGTTCATACCTAATTTTTTTAACTCAGAAGGACCAAGTACTTTGATCTTAATCTTACTGCTACTTGCAGCAACACTTTTTGCTACTTTTTCTAAGAATACAGAGTTTGCAACGCCAGCCGGTTCATTTACTAAATCTCTTGTTAGGTTAGTAGCTTCACTAATAACTTTTCCTGCCTTTAGTCCGTTTTCAAATCTTGCATCCCCAGTCCATAAAATGGAAGCGGTTTTAATTGGCATCTTTTTTTCTTGACGATCTTTTGCAAGATATTTAACAAATGTGTAATCAGCCAGTAATAATGCTTCAGCCGTTGCTCTTCCTAAATGTTCAGGATTGAATTTTGCTTTTGTAACAAAAGGAATATTTACTGAGAGAGATTCAGCTCGTTTGGATTTAGCATGTTTTACAGCTTTTCCAATTGCTCTACGTACTTTGTCAAGAGTTAACTCTTGTTCTTCTCCTAGGCCAACAACAACATATTCTTTACTAGAAACTCTTGTAGAAAATATTTGTCCAAAACTTGCTTTGAATAATTTTTTCTTGATTGCGTCTTGCAATTCTGCATGTAAACTCTTATGTGATGCCTTGTAGTAATCTTTAGCATTTTCAGTAATTCCTAAGACAATTACATCTTGTGTAGTTTCTAATTTTGTTGTTACAGTTAATTTCATAGTCTACCTCTTTTCTCATAAAGAGAAATCTGTTTGTTTAGAGTATCAAGAATAGCGCTCAAATTTAACACACGCCTTTTGCACACCTTGAGATGCTAGTAAATCTTTTGTTTCTAGCACTAATTCCTTTAGTCCACATATATAAAAAGTTTTGTCTTCTAGACTCTTTGGAAGATGATCTTGTACATGTCCCTGCTTCCCTTGCCAATTTTCTCTGCTAAGTACAGGAGTATAATAGAAATGGTCATATTTTTCAGTTAGAATAAGAAATTCTTTGTGAAACAATAAATCTGCTTGTGTTTTAGTGCCAAAAATCAGATGAAATGGCTTTTGTGTCTTACCTACAAACTCCTTGATCATGCTATACAAAGGTGCCAAACCAGTCCCAGCCCCTAAAAACCAATGTTCATTGTCAGTTGTTTCATCAAAGACAAAATGCCCAAAAGGACCTTTGATTTCAAACTCATGCCCTACTTTTGTTTGTGCAAAAATAGCAGAAGCAAATCCATCTGGCACTATTTTAATACAAAAATCTAATGTTTCTTTTTGTGAGGGAGGACTTAAAATAGAATATGATTTCATTTTATATTCTTCTCCTTTTACAATTTTAAAATTTGCAAACTGACCTGCCTTAAACTCAAAGCCTTGTGGTCGCTCTACTTTTAACACAACCACATCTTTTGTGATATACTCCTTAGCAAGAACTTTAGCTGTAAATGATTGAATAGGCATAGGGTTTTATCTAGAGACTTGCTTTATATAATTTTTGAAAGAAAAGCTTATTAACACTCAAGAAATCAAGCAAGTATCAAGGAGGTTTTGACTATGGCAAAAAATAGTGACAGTAAAATATGGGCATTCTTAGGAGTTTTTCTAACATTATTAGGATTCTTAATTGTCTATTTTGGAAAAAAAGATGACAAATACGCAATGTATTACGCAAAGCAAGGTTTAGTGATTGCAATTGCATACTTTGTAATTTGGATTATTGCGTTTATTCCATTTATTGGAGGAATTGTAGCATTTGTAGCAAACATCGGCTTACTAATCCTATGGATTATTGGAATTATCTACTCACTTTCTGGAGAACAAAAAGATATTCCAATCTTAGGAGAATTTGCAAAGAAAATTAATTTGTAAGCTTTTATTTTATTTTTTTATTCAAAAAAAATCTAAAACACAAACCCATACTTCTCTAAATCAATCTTCCCAGAAGAAATAACAACTCCTTCTGACTGCAACAAAGAAATTTTTTCATCCATTTCTTTACCAAAGGTCTTTCCTTTAAATCCGCCTAGACTTCCCGTACTACTTACAACCCGGTGGCAAGGAACTTTTGGCGCATACGGATTACAACGCAGAGCTTGACCTACTGCTTGAGAACTTTTAATGCCTAATTGATTAGCGATTGCCTTGTACGTTGTAACTTTACCTTTAGGTATCTGAGAACATAAACCGTATACGCTCCTTGCAAATTCGCTTATATTTATTTTTTCCATTGAGCAATAAACCTCTTTACCCTTTCTTGACCTTTTGGATCAGCTTCCTTTCCCAACGTATAATACACTTTTTCAACCATTGGACCCCAAGAATATTCTCCTTGTTCTGATTCTACTTTATGAACCCTAATCTGTTTAAGTTGTACACCTTTGCGCAAGTGATAATATACACTACGTTGTGTAACTGTTGGAAAAATTTCGTTATACATTCGTGCAATTTGATACCCATAACCTTGCTGTAAGTAATGAAGAATTTCAATAATGTTTTGTCGAATCTCACTTTTTGCAGGGCGTCCTTTAGGCATAAAATCTCAGAGTTTTTGTTATTTATATGTGTTTCTTATTTACAGGCTTCAACCGGAAAGGAGGCTTTCTGTATACTGGCGTAGAAAAACAAACAGAGATTTGTTTTTAACGCAAGAATGAAATCTTTGTTTCATTCTTTGCGCCCTGACAGAGTCGAGGCGCATGACGCACTAATTGAAGATAAATTCAATAAGCGTCATCCACAATAAAGACAAAGTGCTTTATTGGGATCCAAACAAAGTAGTTTCTTTGTTCTGGATAATGGGCGCCGTGCCCCAGTATACATTTTTACTCCTTTCCGGACAGAGCCCTATTTACAAACAAAACAATTAAATACAAAGACTTCTACATAGAAACTATGGACAAATCCGTATTAAAAGCATTTGAAGATATTCGCAAGATGATTGAAGCAGACAACAAAGATGAGTAAACCGCCGATTCCTAAGCATAAACAAAAAGAGATTGCAAAAGAGCGGATCAAAACTCTGTTTGAACAAGCTGCAGAGACTTTTTCTAAGAACAAAACCCTTACCAAGCGCTATGTTACACTTGCACGAAAAATCTGTATGAAAATGCGTATGCGTATGCCTCAAGAAGTTAAGAGAAAATATTGTAAGAGTTGTAATAATTACCTTAAGTCTGGTGTGAATGCAAGATCACGTATTAGAGAAGGCAAAGTTATTTTGACCTGCCTAGATTGTGGCTATATTACAAGAATTTCATTATCAAAAAGAAGTCCGAAGAAGGTTAAAGAGAATAAAGAAAAGTAAAGACAAAAAAATAATTCTATTCAAACATAATTTTCATCATCTTCTTTCATGTCTAACTCGCCACGGCCTTTTTCTAACAATAACTTACGTTCAGTTCTTGCAACAACGTGTCTAATTTCATCAACAGCATCAGCATTAGCACTAATTGAATCAACACCCTGATGAACTAAAAAGTCAGCCATCTCAGGACGAGAACCTGCTTGTCCACAAATTGAAGTTGTAACATTATACTTTTTACATGTCCTAATTACCTTTGCAATCTCTCCTAAAACTGCTGGATGCATTTCATCAAAAAGTGGTGCAATCTTTTGATTATTCCTATCAATCCCAAGTGTCAGTTGTGTTAAATCGTTTGTTCCAAAAGAGACAAAAGAAATACCCTCCCTACATAGATCTTCAATAATCCAACATGAAGCTGGTGTTTCAATCATAACACCAAAATCAATTGCTGTGCACGGCTCAAGGCCCACTTCACGCAAGATTGTTTTTGCACGCTTGACTTCTTCAACACGAATTACAAAAGGAAGCATCACGCCAACGTTCTTAAACCCTTCATAATGCAAATCACGAATTGCTTGAAATTCTGCTTTTAAAATCTCAGGTTCATCAAGTAAGCGTCTAATTGCGTGCCAGCCAATCATAGGATCTGTTTCTTTAGGCTCTTTATCTCCACCCTCTAAGTTACGATACTCATCACTGCGTAAGTCAGAGCATCTTACCCAAACAGGTTTTCCTCTAAATGCTTTTGCAATTTTACGAATCCCATCTTTAAGCAATTCAATATAATCTTGTGTTCTTCCTTGTCGAATATACTCTGCAGGATGAATACCGCCGTTAGCAATCATTATTTCTAATCTTGCAAGGCCAACACCATCTGCACCTGTTGCTGCTGCCTTTGCTGCAAAATCAGGAAGATCTGTAATTACTTTAATTTCTGTTGCAGTAATAATTCCTGAGTTATGAACTTCTGATCCTTGAGAAGATTTTTCTACTTTTTTCTTAGTTTCTTGAACTGCTACATTTCCTTCATACACTATTCCATGTGTTGCATCAACTGTTACATGTTGATTATCTTTAAGCACATCAGTTGCATGTTCAGTTCCAACAATACAGGGAGTGCCCATCTCTCTGCTTACAATTGCAGCATGACATGTCATTCCTCCTTCATTTGTAACAATTGCGCCTGCCTTTTGCATTGCTGGCACCATATCAGGAGTTGTCATTGAAGTAACTAAAATATCTCCCTTTTCTATCTTACTTAGTTGTGAAGCATCCCCTACAACTTTTACCTTACCATTATAGCTCCCAGCAGATGCAGTTTCTCCTCGTAAGATTATTTTTCCTTCGTCAACAGCTACAGCATCTAAAGAAGGTTCTTGTGTAGAAGACTCATTAGCACTAGAATCAGTTGTTTCTTTTTTCTTAAATGTGGTAACTGCTCTTGCTTGAACAATAAAGATTTTGTCTTTTTCAACTGCCCACTCAATATCTTGAGGCATGCCATAATGTTCTTCAATTTTTTTACCAAGCCGTGCAAGTTCTTTAACATGTGTATCTGGAATAACTTGTCTTTCTTGAAGACTTTGCTCAATTTCTCGTTTTACATTTTGGCCATTTTCATCTCGAAACATGCCCGTTTCTTGTTTGCGCACCTCGGTTTTTTTAATGTCTCTTGTCTGTTTATCAACAATGTACAAATCTGGGTTAACTTCTCCGCCCACAATCATTTCTCCAAGGCCATATACTGCTTCAATAATAATTTCACTTTCTTCATTTGTAGCTGGATTAACCGTAAACATGATTCCTGCTTGATTAGAATTTACCATTTTTTGCACAATTGCAGAAATTAAGACTTTACTATGTTCAAAATCATTTTTCTCACGGTAATAAATTGCACGTGCTGTAAACAAAGATGCCCAACATGCACGAACCGCTTTGACAACATTTTCTGTTCCTTTCACATTAAGAAACGTTGCCTGTTGCCCTGCAAACGATGCCTGAGGTAAATCTTCTGCTGTTGCACTACTACGTACTGCAACAAACACATCTGAGGATCTCACAATTTCTTCTGCAGTCCTATTTTCAGCACCTAAAAGTTCATAATTATCAATAATTTCTTCTGCAATATCTTCTGGCACAGTTGTTGAGGTGATAACATCTTGAATTTGTTTTGCTGTCTGTTGTAATTTTTGTGTATCTTCTATGTCTAACCCTTCTAATAATTGATTGATTTTACCTTCAATTTCAGTTCTTTGAATAAATTCTTTATAGGTTTGTGCACTTACTGCAAAACCATTTGGGACTTTGATTCCTAAGTTAAACATAATCCCTAAATTCTCTCCTTTGCCACCTACCGAAGCTACGTCTCCTTTAGAAATATCCTTAAACCACATTATATGGCGCATCATTTTCCACCTCTTTAATAAGGGAAGAGTAATCAACTTTTAATTCTTTTGGTATCTGCCTGTAGCCCAAAAGATATTTTAGAAACTTATTATACCTTACTGGGTGGAGAATAAGTAACTGATTACGATAGATCTTTAGAAAGTTTTTGAGATTATGAATTCTAATACAATTTTTCTCATGAGACGAATTAATTCCTAAAAATGTAAGACAATCTGCAAATAATTTCTGTTCATCATATCTTACAGCGCCCACATTTACATTGTCAAGGCTTCCAAACGTTGTTCTTTTTACAGATGCTTCACCTGCAAATATTCCCTGAAGGTAATATTTTGCATAATCTGAGATCACGATTAATTTTATCTTTTCCAGTAAGTTAACTATTAGTTGAAATAAAATTATATTGGAATAATCCATCCTAAGACTTCCATTTTCAGCAGAAGTTTTTCTATAATTATGATATTTAATATTTCCAGTATATCCAAAAGACTTATTCCTTAATTTCAAAGGGTTTACATTAGAGAACTTTAGCCAATATGATAAAGAAGCCTTTTCCCTAATGATAGTTTGATTAGTAGTTTCAAAATTTTTAACTTAAAATTAAACACAAGAGACCAACTCCAATCATCCTCTTTAATACCAAATCTTTTGAAGAACCGAAGAATGATATTTATCAGATTCGGCTCTGAATTAGTAAAAGAAGTAGTACTTTTTCTAATGTTTCCTTTTGTCATCTCAGCCTGTAATAAACCTAAAGCATTAAGAGACAGTTTATCTAAAGGAAGATTTCTTGGAATAATTAAGTGTTTGTAACGAAGGCCTGAATTTTTTGTTTGGTTTTGATTTCTCCCTGTAGGCCAAAAATACCAGAGGCAGAGGTTATCTTTTGGGACGGTGATTTCTTTAGTATGATAAAAATTATGCCATTTGTCTTTTCGTCTAGAAATAATTACCCTTTCTCCCGATTTAGCTATATTCAAAGAGTAAACTTTATTTCCACTTTTAGTGTAAATTTCTCGTGGAACAATATGCAAAAGATCTAATTTCATGCAATTAGAATATACTTTAGAAATTATATCTCTTTTGTATACTTGACCAGTGGGTATGTGATGAAATTAATTTTATTCTTTTTGGTAATTAGAACCTAGTTTAAATACGGAATACGAATACCTAAATGTAATTGAGGACCTAGTCTACCTTCTGTTGATCTCCATAAAAACTGATCTGTAGTGTATTCCCCACCAATTAAAAAAGTAACGGGCGTTGTTTGAACTTCTAATTGTGCTCCAGCAGTAATCCCTGTAACAAATTTTTCTTTAAAGGGATTTGGATAACGCCCTGCCCCAATATGTCCACCTATATTTACACCAATACCATCGGCAGAAAAAATTGGAATTCTTCGTGCTTTAAGTGTGAGCCCAAAAGGAGTTTTTTCATCTGATTTAATTGAGCCTACCCACGCAAGAGCAGAAACGTAACTTGGGGCATTCAAATCAAAAAGCTTATGTCCAAGTTCTAATCCAAATAAAGGACCTGCATAGGTTAATTTCCCGGTTGTAGCTACTTTTACATCTCCAATAAAACGGTCTTTGTGTTCATTATCATGTACGACATAGTCTCCTATTCGGTAAAGTGCAGGAAGCGTGTTTATTGCTTTCCATACAGCAAGTGCGTTTAAGTGATTTTGCTCCCACGTATCGCCCAAATGATTTGGTTGTGTTGCACGAAATAACTTGTAGCGTGTTAGATCTCCTGATTTGCTTTCTTCAGGATTATACTGCTGACCTTTCACTAATGCCCCTAAACGGTCCTCTGCTTCAATTAAAAATGGTTCGTGTAACGATACATATACAGGAAGGTCCAAATCATAAGCAAGGCCCAAAAGATCTGCTGCAAGATTATACGGCTCATCCTGTAATTCAAGACTCTCTTGTGCTGTTGCGTTTAGTCCATTAAGTAGAGCCTGTGAAGAGTTAATCAACCTAAAATTATTTGGAGAATATCCAAAAAAAGGTTGGATTTGCTCTGGTATTCCAAAAATCCCACCATTTTGTACTATTCTATGCTCGTGGCCCAATTCGTGCACACCATATGCTCCTAGAAGTGAAGCAAAAAAACTAAGTGTAACATGGCCCGCACGAGAACCAACTGTACTTTTTTCATTTGGGTTTTTGACTAAATTTTCAAGACCTGCATCTAATGCTTGATGGCCTGAATAAATTGCAGGATTTGCAAAATTTGGTTGTGTTAAAAATGATTCTATTGTTTTTGTATTTCCATCGTGGTCTTCATAGATATAAGGTTGGCTGGGCGTTTTTAATGTAAAGTAGCGTGGATTTTTTGCCTCAGCTTGTGTTGGAAAAAGTAGTGCCGTTGAGAGTGTAGCTACCGCTAATGCTTTTTTGCAAGTATTTTTTATTGTAGTTACAAGTGACATAAATATAGAAAAAATGTGAGTTTATTATAAAAAATACGGATTAAAAATGAGAATTAATAAAAAAGATATTTACTCTTCATCATCTAAGTCAGCGCCAAAGTCTTCTGTATCATCGTAATGACTTTCTTCTTCTTCTGGTGCTTGTTCTAATTCTTCTTTTGTGATGGTTGCAAACTTTCTTTTACGTGGCTTTTCAGGTGGTGCTTCAAGTTTTCCTACAACATCAGCAAAGCCGACTTTCTCAAGCACTTTTTTAACTCTAATTTTAACGTAGTCACCTTTTTTGACGTTTGGCACAAAGAGAACAAACCCTTTTACTCTTGCAATTCCATCACCTTTGCCACCTACACTATCAATGCTTACATCATATGTTTCTCCTTCTGAAACAGGAGCTGTATTTCCATTCATTATTTTAACCTCCAAACTACCATATCTTTAGTGAATATAGATCTCATAAAATTCTCCAGAAATATTGTAATTTGTTCTTAATCACTATAAAGCTCAAGGAAGAAGTCTTATTTAAAGGTTTTGGGACAAAAGGCATAGATTCGATAATCGTTGTCTAATTGGCTGTTGTCTGTTAAAGCAAGTACTTTTTTTTCCAGCAAACAAAGAGTATAACCATTATCTGCGGCAATTTCTTTAACTCTCTTTAAATTAGCATTACTTCCTGCCCCAAGCAATAATTTTCCTTCTTTTGTTAAATGATCTTTTGCTTCTTCAATATACCTTTCCAAAGCAACATAACCAGGGTCAAAACCTGCTTTAAATAAAATATGTTCAACAGGAGCTGCAACATCATTAAACGGATGATTCCAAAAGATATAATCAGATTGTCTTTCTTGCACTGGATCATACATGCTACCACAGTGTACATCTGGATCTTCAAACCCATACTGTTTAAAATTAAAAACCGTATTTTCAACAGCTTTTGGATTAATGTCTGTTGATGTAACCTTTGCTCCTTGCAGTGCACAACTCAGGCCAACTATTCCCGTACCAGATCCAATTTCTAAAAGAGAGTTTGTTCCAACAATTCCCGGCAGCTTTTTTGCAAACCAGGCACTATCGGTAAAATAGCCAGGAGAAAAGACACGAGGAAACACATCAATCTCTAGACCATTAACTGTAATTTTACGAATTCTATCTTGATGTAATATATTGGAGATAAAAGCTTGTAGACTTCCGATTGAAATGGCGTGTGCTTCATCTTAAAAGTTCTTTGCAATTACTGCTCCTGCATTATAACCTACTTCTTCTCCTTTTTTACCTTTAAAGGTAAAGTCTAGAGCTCCTGCAATGTTCCATCCGCCGTACTCAAATCCTGCTCGCAAGCGAAGTAAATTTAGTACCGAACCTTTGTTTTCCCCTTGAAAATCTACAATCAAAATATTTTCCACATTAGCAACAGGATTTACTCCAGTTGTACCCTGATTATAGCCTATGTTTGTAAGAGAAGTTAAATCGTGGTTTTTTGGGCCGTATGTTACTTGCTTAAATACAGCAACTGGACCTAATTTTGTAAAGTAATTTGCCCCTGCTCGAGGATCAGTTGCAACTGATGGGATTGGATTTCCAGACTTGTCTTCTCCCTTTACCCCAGTAAAAATATCAAGTTCAGCCACAACCCCAAGGCCAGCCCCTAACTTGTAATTTGCAGCAAGAACGTGAAAAGAACTCATGCCTTCTCCTGGAATGTACGTAAACCTATTTCTATTAAACAATGAAGCACCATCAAATATTGGCACAGATAGTTTTGTATCTAGAGTTGCTGATCTATGGCCAGCAAGCATCTCAATTCTGCCAGATGCTGGTTTTGGCTTTTCCAGCTTCTCTTGTGCAAGTGCAGCATTTGCTGTAAAGTAGCTCATACCTAAAGCTAGCGCTGCAGTAAGTAGTTTTTTCATGCTCTTTCCTCCTAACACCTCAAGAATAAACCTCTTCGAGTTCCTTTGAGCTGTGAGTATTTTATAAACGTCACCTACCCCGAACGGGGGAGAAATAGCATAAGAATTAAATAAACAGATCCATTTTACATGGATATGAGCTCATATACAGAACTGCTAGAACAAGTTGGCCTTACAAAAGCAGAAATTAAAGTATATCTCGCTCTTTTAGAACTTGGCTCATCAACCACTGGTCCTATTGTTGAAAAATCAAAAGTGTCTTCTTCTAAGATCTATGAGATTTTAGAAAAACTCATGCAAAAAGGTCTTGCTAGTTTTGTAATCAAATCAGGCACAAAACACTTTGAAGCAGCGCCACCTTCACGAATCTTAGATTATATGAAAGAAAAAGAAGCACAACTCCAAAAACAAACAAAAGAATTAGAAAAAGCACTTCCTGAATTAGAATTAAAACAAAACCTTTCAAAAGAAAAGTCAGACGTTACTGTCTTTAAAGGAATGAAGGGACTACAAACAGCGTACAACGATTTCTTCAAAGTGATGCATAAAGGAGATTGTAACTATGTATTTCTCGTTGGCGAAGTTGACGATAAACTAAATAATTTCTTTAAAGAACATTACAAATCACGTGTGAATAAAGGTATTACCACAAAAACTATTTTTTCCGAAGCAGGAAGAAGACATTATGAATCAAGAAAGGGAATAAAAAATTATCAAGCAAAGATTGTGGGACAAAGCTCTTCCCCCGCTACAGTCAACATCTATGGCAACAAAGTAAGTTTACGAATTGGAAATTCTGACGAAGTCATAACAGTAGTTATTGATAACGAAAAGTTGGCTCGTTCTTTCAAAGAACAATTCAATACCCTATGGAATCAAAAAGTGAATACCTACGAGGGATTTGACAATGTAATGAATAAATTCAAATCCATGCTTAATGAGATGAAAGCAGGAGAAGAATATCAGGTATTAGGAGGAACTTACGGCACACAAGGAAAAAAGTTAATGGACTGGTTTTTAGACTATCACAAAGAAAGAATCAAAAAAGGGATTAAAGCAAGATTACTTACGACTCCCGATACATACAAAGACACACATAATGAATTAACTACAACTGGTGACCCAGAAATGAAACTAGGTGCATTACGTCTCCTCTCTAAAAATTTTATCAACCCAATGCAGATTAATCTCTACCCAAATGGCAAAGTGTTGTTTTTTATGTTTGGAAAAGAGATGACTTGTTTTGAAATTGAATCAGACCTCATCCATCAAAATTTTAAAGTGTATTTTGAATCACTCTGGGAACAAGAAATCAAAATTTCAAAAGGATTTGACGAATTTGAAAATGTCATCAAAGAAATCCATAAGCAAAATGAGGAATACTTAGTTCTTGGTGCAGGAGTTGCCCAAAACAAATATCACAAAGAATATGAAGCTTTTTTTGATAAGATCAGTAAACATAGAATTGCAACAAAAACAAATGCCAAACTTCTTTTTGAACAAAATAGTAAAAAGATCATCGATACGTTTCCTACAAACTACAACCAGTTTGCCCAAACAAAATTTCTCCCATATAAAGAAGAGTCACCCGTAGAAGTTTTCATTGAAAAAGATAAGGCACATATCTCACTACAAGAAAAAGAACCAACAGTAATAACAATTAACAATCAAAAGATTGCAAACTCATTTCGAAAGCAATTTGAATCACTCTGGGAGCAAGATGTGAGGGTGTATACTGGGTTTGATGCAACAACAGAGTTGTTTGATAAGATGCTTAACTCCCTAAAACCAAAAGAAGCATATTATGCATTAGGACTATCTATTAATGGACCAGAAGAAGGGTATAAGGAAGAATGGTTTTACAATTTCCACAAAAGAAGGGTCAAAAAAGGCGTTAAAGCAATGATGCTGTGTGATTCAAACCACCTTGCAGAAATGAAAAAGAGAACTAACTCTGCAGGAGATACTAACAGAAGATTAACACAGCTCAAAAGCCTATCTCCCGAACTTGCAAGTCCTATTCAAATCAATCTATTCGGAGATGATAACGTCCATATTTTTACATGGGATAAAGAATTTCGTTGTTTTGAAATAAAATCAAAAGAGCTGCACGATAATTTCAAAAAACATTTTGATGTGCTTTGGAACCAAGACACCATTATTGTCAAAGGCATGGATAATCTTATTCGTATTTTAAAAGAATTCATCGATGAAATTGAGCCGGGCGATACATTTAATGCGCTTGGCACAGCGTTTGGAATAAAAGGAAAAGAAGAACAATATGCAAAGGCATTTGCAGAGTTTCACAAATACAGATTACAAAAAAATATTTCTGCAAAATGGATTTTTCAACAAGGAACTGAAAAGATCATTGCAAAAAATAAAGAGAACTACAAACAAGGAAAAATTAAATTTTTACCATACAAAACAGAATCACCTGTTGCAATTCACCCATACAAAAATAAAACTTTACTTGTAATCCAGGAAGAAGAACCAACAGTAATTATCATCAACAATGCAAAAGTAACAAGTATGTTTCAAAAGCAGTTTGAATCGTTATGGAATCAAGAAACACGAGTTGTAAAAGGAATAGATGCGATCCAATCCTTATTTGAAGAGATGCTTGAGGCCGGACATTGTGATTTTATTGGAGCACGCGGTTATTTCATGGATCATAAAAAAGAATATATTAAAGAAAATTGGATCCCAAAGGCAAAAAAGAAAAAGTTTACGATGCGCAACATAGTTGATGTGTCTGCAAGCGGGCATCTTATTACCACACTCCCTTTTGCAAAAACAAAATTTGGCATCTCAAAGGAATTTAGTGATATGAGTGTGACTTGGATTTATGGTAATAAAGTAGTGATTAGCAATTGGAATGATTCCGAGCCTATTGCAACAATTATCGAAAATAAAAAAGTACATGAGATGTATAAAAAACAATTTGAATCATTATGGCAACAAACTACATTTTCTTTTCAAGGCGAAGATGGGGTGAAAGCAGTATTTGATGAAGCACTTGAGTGTAAAGAAGTGTTTGCAATTGGTGGCAACGATGGAATTAAAAAATACTTTCCAGAGTATTGGAAAAAGTGGGACACACAAAGAGTCAAAAATAAAGTAATGTTTCATGATTTAATTGATAGTAAGCTTTTAGACAAGTTATATGATAGAGATAAAAAAGTACCTCACTATGAGTTTAAAATCCTTCCACCTGAATTAAACAGCCCCCATGTGATCTGGATTTATGGAGATAAGATTGCAAATATTATTTGGGATAAAGAAACTAAAGTTACAATTATTGACGATAAAGAAATTGCACAAAGTTATAAAAATTATTTTTGGTTCTTATGGAAAAAAGTAAAATAAAATAAGAAAAATTCTAAGCAATATCTCTTAATCCACCTTCTTGGACTTCAAAGCACACTTCCCCGTCGGCTAAATTTGGAGCATCGATTAACTTTGCTACTCGAGATCCTTTCTTACCTTTTCTTAGATATACCCTAAACGTAGATGCGTGACCTACAATGTGCCCACCAATACTTGTGGTTGGGTCTCCAAAGAATTGGTCAGGCTTTGCCATTACTTGGTTTGTTAAGTAAACACAAATATTATTTTTATGAGCTAACTTAGAAAGTTGATGCATATGTCTGTTTAACTTTTGCTGTCTTTCTGCAAGTGTTCCACGACCAATAAACTCAGCCCTAAAGTGAGAGGTTAAGGAATCAACAACAACTAAGCGAACTTGTTTTCCTTGCTCAGCAATAAGACTCTCAACTTTTTCTGCGAGTAGCATTTGATGATCTGAATTATATGCTTTAGCTACCATGATCTGACTTAATGCTTCTTCTGCATCTAAACCAATCCCTTCTGCAAGCTGTTTAATTCTTTCTGGTCTAAACGTATTTTCTGTATCAATGTATACAACTGTTGCACCAGGATGATCTTTAATTGTGTTTACTGCCAAAAGATGACCGATTTGAGTTTTTCCAGATCCAAACTCGCCAAAACACTCGGTTATTGAGCCTGTTTCAAAGCCGCCACCCATAAGAGTGTCAAAATTCTGACTTCCGGTTTTTAGTTTAAGGATAGTTCCTCTTTTTTTCATCACATCCATTCCTGACTCAAAGCCCATTTTCATACTGTCACGTGCAGCATTAATCATTTTACGTGCAACAGTCTCAGAACAACCAGTTGTTTCAACCAATTCACCAATAGTTGCAACTGCAATTGACATTGGATCATGGTAGCCTGCTTGCTCAAGCTTTTCAGCTGTTGCAGCACCCACACCCGGTAAATCTTGAATAGAGATTTTCTCCATTTTTGGTTCTTCCATTACCTCTGGTTCCTCGTTTTGAGTTTCTTGAATTTCATCCATTTGTAAAATTACTTCTTGTTCTGTCATTTTATTTCCTCCTATTTATTAATTATGTTCCTCTTGTGCAATTACAAGGTATTCGTATGCTTTTTGCGTTACGACTTGTACTTTTGGCAAGTCGCTAATGCGCATAGAATTTGTTGACTGCCACTTACCCTTAGCATCAGTATAACTTCGTTCTACAGAAATTGTTCTATATTCCGTGGATTGCCCATCTTTGGATTGACCTTGGTTTTTCCACACAGTTGCAGAAATTGCTCCTGCCCTAAATTTTTTTTCCGGGACGTTATGTTGCATAGCTCCCGCTACAGTTGTTTGTTTCATTTTTTAGACCTCCTTGCTTTCGCGTTTTGTTTCAATCAGACTTAGGTTTCTTGTCTGAGGGAGTGGAATTTTTGTAATCGGAAAGTTTAAATATTTGAATAATCACTATAACGCCCACGACGGGATTTGAACCCGTAAGTCCTGCAAGACAAGAGTTGTCTTACATCCCGCTGGTCTGAGCAGTGGGATTTTAAGACTCCCGCCATAACCAAGTTAGGCGACGTGGGCAACCATTTCTGATTACAAGATTGTTACAGAAAGATTTCTTTAAATACGTTATGCGCACCTGACCAGTGGACCAGTGAAATATTTAGAAGCCATAAAACTAAGATATTTTAGAGTTTAAAGAGTTCTTACCACAAGACAAGGGTTTGAGGAGTGCCTATTGTTTTTTACTCAGCGCAACTGCAGAAAGATACACTGCACCAAGGATTACAATTACTGTAATCCAGAAGAAAGGTTCTAAGTAATATGAAAAGAAATCACCTGCATACTCCGAAAAAACTATTACTGGGATCAAAAATAGCATATCAAATACAAAACCAAGCGCAACAAAAATTAGACCTAAATATATCCCTTTTTTAGCAGTAGGTGTTTCCTTTGTAAAATACCAATGAGTCATAAAAACAGCAAGAACAGCAGAACTAATAATTCCAGCTACCCATAAAGTCGCAGGAATTTGCGGGTTTTCAGGAGAATACCCAGATAAAGCTGTAATAACAAGGCCTACAACAAATGAGACTGCATAGAATGCAACACCAATACCCAATGCCCTTTTGTAATTCATAATCTAACTTAAGAGGTTAAGATTTATATAAGTTGTTCTTTTTTCATAAGTTATGCCTTCAGTAAAATACAAACAGAAATGTAGTAAGTGTAAAGATAATTTTGTTGTTGTAACATGGAGAAATAAATATGCTGTTTGTTACGATTGCCAAAAAGCACAGATGGATAAAGAAATCAAAGATCCAAAGATGAAAAAGTTGTTTGACATTCCTGAAGAATTCTATAAAAAAAATACATTCTTACGTGATATTAAGATTAAATATCTTGAATATGAAAAGCTTAGTGAAAAGCAGATTGAAGTGTTTAAAAAAGTAGTTAAGCAAATGGAAGAAGAAGCTGCAAAACCAGAAGAAGAGATTAAGATCGAAGAGAATGTGTGGTGATTACTCTTTTACAAAATCCGCATACGTTGTTAACTCCCTTTCTTTCATAAGTTTCTTAATTAATTCTAATGCAAATTCAAATGTTCCTTTTTTCTTTACATCTTGTGGATGAATTACAACACGAGCTAATTTTTTATCTTTAAGATAATGATTTGCTAAAACAGAATCATACATACGTGCCATATCATCCAATACTGGAAAGGGCGCAAAACCCATTGCAGGAGAGTACTCATCTTCATGATTTGATCTATGTAACCAATTCATTCTTGTTGTATAACTAAAACCTGCATCTCGCACTGCTTTCTCAGAATCATTATTTAATAGCCAACCAGGTGCAATAAATCCTTTGGGGGTAAAACCAGCTTGTTGCAAAATATCTCTTCCTTCCTCAATTCTTTCTTTTGCTTCATCATAGCCAATATTTTGAAACTCGCCACATCCCTGTGCAAATATTTCTCCCATAAACCAATGAGGTAAAGAATCATATTGTCTAAGAGAGGATACATGCTCATAACCATGTTGCACAATCTCATCCCCTTTATTTTTTAAATCGTGTAACCTACTCACAAAACCATCATCATCAATAATATTATGTCTTCTTTCATAATTAGGAATAACTAATAAGCTTTGTTTAGTTACACCTATTCCTTTAAGTCCTGATATAATCTCATCTAATTCTGATTTAAATTTTGGCGTTACATCATGTACGGAAACAACTAAATAAGAGTCAGACATTTTTATTCCTTCTCCAACTTCCACAATACGTGTTGAGATTGACCAATCATAAAAGGAATTTTCTCGACTAATGTAAACTTCTCAGAAATAGATAATTCTAAAGTAGACCTTGTTATAAATAATAATATCCCCTTTTCTTTTAAGATATAATCAATTTGGTAATACAGTTCATTAATCTTAGATTCATCTTTTGTAGTTAATTGACAGATTACAGAATCAAATTCTTTTTGAGAAAAACGTGTATCAAGTTCATCATGTAAATAACGTTGTACCTCTAACAGTGACTTAACATTTGCAAGAGTTGCATTTTTTCTTGCAGCAATAATATTTTGGCGTGTTTCATCACAGGCAAAGACTTTTACTTCTTTTTTGTCTAAATTTTCAACTACAACATCTTTAAACGCTGGAAAATGATGATATGCAAACGCAGTTTCCTCCTGTTGTACAGACCCACTATTAAGGGATAAAGCAGCTTCAATAGCAATTACGCCATCTTTAGAAAAAACTGACAATACATTATTTCCAGTTTTGCTTTTTGCATAATGATACATTGCATATGCAAAATCTCCTTTAAATGAAGCTTGGTGAGGAAAAACCCTAAATTGTCGTACATTTAATTCTTTATTTGTACAATCAATTCCTACAACATATTCTTTTCCAGTCCAAAAAATATTTACTAAAAAATCTGGTTGTTTCATCTCTAGATTTGCGTTAATTCCTTGTTTTTTTAGCGTATCAAAAATATTTCCTGCAATAATACGTGCAATTTCAATTCTATTTTCTTGCCCTTTGACATTTTCTACAACTAACTTAAAAGAACAGTTTTGTGTAAAGAAATCTTTCCATGTAAAAGAAGAGACATCAACATCTTCTGCTTCTTGTGTAGTTGTAATAAACGCACAAATTCTTCGAATAGACTGTGCATATCTTGCTACCTGTGCAATCTTGCTTGGTTCTGCCTCAAAGAAGGCAATATTATGTTTTAATTCTGCGGTAATACTCAATTTCTCTTGTAATTCTTGCACTGCAATTTCTTCGAGTCCAGGGTTTGTAAGCACGTATGTTTCCATTCTCTGTAAGAAATAAGGTTTTTTTATAAATTTAGAGGGAGAAAAATACATCTAAAATAGTACCACCGTGAATTTGCGAACGCTCCATCCGGGACGGCACCACACTCCCATTGTAACATTAAAGAGTGAGCCTCACGTGGTACTTTAAAACAGGAATCAATTTTCAGAATTCTCACTCACTTCATTAGATGATTCCCTAGCAACAGTCTCTTCATTCTCACTTTCTACAATCTCATCGCCTTCTTCAACAACGATTTTTGCTGCAGCTGCAACTGTATCATCTTCACTAAGACGCATTACTCTAACACCTTGAGTTGCACGACCAATCACAGAAATACCAGAGCAAGGGATTCTAATCCCAATACCTTGTTTAGACACTAACATAATATCTTCATTACCATCTAGCAACATTACTGCTTTTACGGGTCCATTTTTCTCTGTAACTTTAATGTTTGTTACACCCATTCCACCCCTATTACATAACCTATATTCTGATACAGAAGTTTGTTTTCCATAGCCTTTTTCTGTAACTGTCAAAATATTTTTTTTCTCATCTGCTGCAAGCATACCAATTACATAATCATTATCGTTCTTTAGCTTAATACCTCTAACGCCCCGAGCAGTTCTGCCCATTGGACGTACAGCAGATTCATTAAATCTATTTGCAAATCCTTCTCGTGTCGCAAGGATGATTTCATTTTCTCCAGTTGTGTACTTTACACCAACTAATGCATCTTCTTCATCTAAGTTAATTGCACGAATTCCACCTTTTCTTGGACGAGAGAAATCTTGTAATTCTGTTTTTTTGACAGTTCCATTACGTGTTGCCATAAATAAATAACCTTCTTTAAAGTCACGCACCGGAATAATAGCATTAATTTTTTCATCTTGTTTTAATTCTAAAATATTTGAAATATGTCTTCCTTTAGATTGTCTACTTCCTTCTGGAAGTTTGTATACTTTAATCCAATATAATTGACCTTGATCAGTAAAAACAAGCAAGTAATCATGGGTTGAAGTCACATAAAGACGCTCAACAAAATCTTCTTCTTTCATTCCTGCTGCCCTTACTCCTTTGCCACCCCTACGTTGTGTTTTGTATGTGTCTAAAGGTAGTCTTTTGATGTAACCTGAATTAGTCATTGTTACAACCATTGTTTCTTCTTCAATTAATTCTTCAATATCAACATCGTCATCTTCACCAACAACAATAGTAGATCTTCTACCATCCCCGTAATTTTGTTTAATTTCAGCTAATTCCTGTTTGATTAATTCTAATACTTTAACCTCAGACGCAAGGATTTCTTTAAAGTACGCAATTTTTTCTAATAACTCTTTATGTTCAGTTCTAATCTTATCTTGTTCAAGTGCAGCGAGTTTTTGTAAACGCATTTCTAAAATTGCTTTTGCTTGTACATCTGATAACGTATAATTAGACATCAAAAATTGTTTTGCTTCATCCACAGTAGAACTCTTTTTAATCCCTGCAATAATAGGATCGATATTATCAATTGCTTTGAGTAACCCTTCTAAGATATGAACTTTTTTCTCTGCTTGTTCTAAGTCATATTGTGTTCTTCGTGTAATTACTTCTTTTCGATGTTTAACGTGTAAGTCTAAAATATTTTTTAAGCCCAGTGTTTGTGGTTGGCCATCAACTAGAGCAAGCATGTTTAAACCAAAAGAAATTTTTAGTCGGCTGTATTTATACAACTGATTTAATACAACTTGTGCATCAACATCCTTCTTTAAATCAATTACAACGCGAATTCCTTCACGATCTGATTCATCGTTAATATTGCGAATTCCTTCAATTGTTTTATTACGTACTAAATCTGCAATTTGTTTGATCAATTCCTCTTTATTTACTTGATAGGGAATTTCAGAAACAATAATTTTGTCACCTTCAACGTTACATACGGCTTTAATCCAGACTTTACCCCTCCCTCTTGCATAACCAGATAATAAAGCACTCCCACAAACTACTTCTCCCCCAGTTGGAAAGTCAGGCGCAGGAATTACTTCCATTAATTGTTCAGTTGTAATCTCAGGATTATCAATAACTGCAATTGCTCCATCACACACCTCTTGAATGTTATGTGGAGGTACATTTGTTGCCATCCCTACAGCAATTCCAGAAGATCCATTTACAAGTAGATTTGGTAACTTTGTTGGAAGCACCTCAGGCTCTTGTAAAGAACCATCAAAATTATCTCGAAAATTAACAGTGTTTTTATCAATATCCCGTAATAATTCCTCAGAGAGTTTTTGTAATTTTGCTTCCGTATATCTCATTGCAGCAGCACTATCACCATCAATACTTCCAAAGTTCCCTTGTCCTTTAATGAGTGGATAACGTAATGAGAAATCTTGAGCCATACGTACAAGAGCGTCATATACAGATGAATCGCCATGTGGATGATATTTACCTAAACAATCCCCGACAATCCTTGCACATTTTTTATAGGGCTTGTTATTAAAAATGCCCATCTCAGACATCGTATAAAGAATTCTTCTGTGAACGGGTTTTAATCCATCACGCACATCAGGCAGGGCTCTTCCTACAATCACAGACATTGCATAATTGATATATGCAGTCTTCATTTCTTCTTCAATCACGCGGGAAACTACTTTATCATAGGTTTGATTTTCCTGATTGTCATTTATTTGTGTATCTGTCATTGTAGTCAATTTAAACCATAATTTTAAGACAAAATATAAGGCAAGACAAAAGTGCTCTTATCGTCGATAAATTATAGTAAAATAGAGAATTTATTAGTTTATAAAGATTGTGGTTGTTCAGGCAGTGTAGAAAGTCTCAATAATCTTTGTATTAGAGCACGGCAAATACCCTAAAGTTCAATCGTTGTTGGTTTTTGAGTGCCAGGGCGCTAATACAAAAGAAAAAGAGATTTTCTACAGAGCCAGTTGTTCAGGAATAAAAAGAATATCAAAAATTAGTTTTTAGAATTCTGTACTTCCATAGCCTTTTTGATCTCGCTTTTAGAATCTTCTTGCTTTTTATCAATATCAATTAACCGTTCTACTTCATCTGCCTCCTTATCGACATTCTCAGCTTCATCAAGCACTTCTTGAGGTACAGATTTAAGAAACGCTTGCTTTGCTTGCTCACTTGGAAGATCAAAATATTCAAAGAATTTAGAAGTTAGCTTCACTTTATATGTTCTTCCAGAGCGTTCTTTGGCAATAAAGCCCCGCTCGACAAGCTCACGCATATGATCATATGCTGAGGCGTTACGCAGTTTAACTACCTCTGATTGTAATACAGGATATTTCCACGCAATAACTGCGAGTGTGTCCATTAATGGTCGTTCTAATTCTGTAGAAGACACAAGATTACTTACCAAAGGGACGTATTCATCTTTTACTGTAAGCTTCCATCCATTATCACGTTCTTGAAGCTGTAAAGCATTATCAGCTTTAGTATAATGTTGTTGTAAATCTTTTAAAATAGAAACTACCTCGTCATCTTTAAGAGAACACAGACTAGCAATTCTTTCAACTGTAATTTCCTTGCCTACTGCAAATAAAACCGCTTCAACTCGTTTGTTGCTCATCTGTACCTACCTCTTTGCGAGAATATAAATCTCCTTTTAAATCTACCCTTCCTTCATCTATCAGCTGATCTAAGTAATCTTCTAATTTATCTTCTGCTACACCCGTTAAGCTACTCAATTGAATAGAAGAGAGTGCTTTTTTACTTAATAATAACATCAAATAATTCTTAAGCAGTGCAGCCATATTTCGCTTCAAATGATCATTTTCCATTTTCACCTGCTTAGCTACCATATCTACCTGATGTAATTTAGCTTGCAAGTCATTTAAGAATCCTGAAACCTCAGCGTCTTTGAATGTAATTTCCGCTGGTTCTATAATTTCCACCATAGAAGGCATATAATCAAAACAAAATGCAGTAATATCCTCGATTTTCTCTACTTTCATCTCTACTTCAGCAAATGTAGCCCATGCTTCTTGCTCAGCTTGTTCTTTAATTTCTGCAAATTCGCA
Organism: uncultured Methanosarcinales archaeon; assembly: GCA_964344285.1. GTDB lineage: Archaea > Nanobdellota > Nanobdellia > Woesearchaeales > GW2011-AR9 > CAYFMM01. Next base: position 64,185 of record CAYFMM010000005.1, read on the forward strand.
GGAAGTTACCCCATATCTTTCATCAGCTTTTAATTTATCAATATAACCCTTAAGTGATGCTTCCACGTGTTCTTTTGGTCTTCCCAAAACTTCAATTACAGATCTAAGAATAATCTTTTTTTCCATTTATTATTGAAGAAAAGCCCAGTTTTTAAGTGTTATGGAATGGATTCCTGTATAAGCCAATTATAGCTTTCTAAACACTACAACACAAAGTACAACAAAACCAACAACGACTACAAGCCAACTCATATTTCTTGCTTTTACTGATGTCGATTCATAGACTACTGCTCCCGTAATACTATTTGAGTTTACATGTAAAACGTCTTGTTGCAACTCCATTGCAAGGTCTTTTTTTCCCTCAACTACAACAATTGTCTCAATAATCTCTTTTACCGCCTTTTGACTATCCTTACGTAACTTCACCTTAACTTTATACTCACCCTCTTTCATAATATCATCCAAAGGTAGTTCAAATAATACCGAATCTTTTTCATTAGGCTGCAAAGATATTTGTTGTAAAGTACTATTTCTTGCCAAGGTTTGGTTAGTACAAGAATAACAGATACTTCCTTTATACACATAACCCCACAAAGAATAATTATGGGCAAGGCCATCATTTTGTAACGTAACAAGTACATCAATTTTTTCCCTAGAAGTAACCAACGCGGGAATTTCAAAAAATTTAAAAGAAAATTTTGTTAAAGGTCGCTTCTCTTTTATTATTTCTCCACCACAATCTTTTTGTTTTAATTTTACTTTTTCTCTTTCCCTAGTTCCCAATCCTAAAACTTTAATGAAATAATTCCCAGTTTCATATGAACAAGAATCTTTCAAAAGAAGAGGAATTTTAAGACTATAGTCCGTATTTTTTTCTTTAGCATGGATTGTGGACACCTCACTTACTCTTTTACCTTTAGAATTTTCTACATATACTTTAATAGAATACTTTGCTGTATCGCCACGAAAGATCTCAAGATTTACAGGGAGATCTTCTCCAAAGAATACGTCTTTTGTAGTTGCTTTTTTTACTTTAATAGAAGAACCCAGTTCTTCTTCGCTTACAACACCAGATACAACCATTGGAGAAATCACTACATCATTATCCAAATTGATATCAAAACAACTTGTATTTTGTAGCCCTGCTTTAATTACATATCCCCCAACATTTTTTATTGTTTTTTGATACCATCCAAAATCCCTAGAATTATTTGCAAACTTTTGAATTGGTTTTTTAATAACATTGCCTTGAGCATCTTCTACCCAATACAAAAAAGAAGTATTGCCTTTATTATTACTTTCAGTCAAATTAATTTTCCATGCAACTACAGCGCTTTGGTTTTGTAAATTTACCACATTGCCTTTTGTAATAATATTTAGACTCCAATCACAGCTGTCAAACACACTATTTTGCATACCTGGTGTGCCATTCTGTTGCAACGAAGCTACCCAAGAAGAATGTATCCCTAATTCAATTTTTTCTAAAGAATATCCACTAGCGCCGCCCCAGGATTTATCATACGCAACTACATCAACCTCCCCCGATTGGTTATACAAAGCAAGAGATTCACCAGAATTTGACAAAGAACTCCAAGAACTATCAAATAATGTGCCATTATAACCAGGATAATCTTGCAAAAATTGTTGTGCGTTATCAACGATAACAGCATAGCCTTGAAATACAAAAGAAGCTGTCCGGTTTGAAGTATTTACAGGAGTTAACCTATGATGTGTATTTGCTTCATAAAATGTCCAGCTAGAAAGATTAACTAAGTCCCAACTATAAATTTCAATCCATTCTCGGTTTGTATCGCTCCCAGTTGGATTATACATTATTTCTGTAATTTCAACTGAAACTACAAAAAAAGAACAAAGGACAACTAAAAACAAGTACAACAATAATTTCATATTCTTGATTTTAAAAAAATCACATTTATAGTTTGGCTATATAGTATATATTTAGATCTTATACATGATAGTAACCGTTGTTCCTGACGGGTTTTTTGCTGAGCTTGTAATGTTCACCTCACAAGAACTATTATTCATCCCTCTTAAGCCTATTCCAAAGCTTTTGTAATGTACCCCTTTCTTTTGTGTTCCCTCTTTAAATGCCTCAACGACGGAGTCCACATCAAAACCAATTCCATTGTCTGTAACTTGTGCTACCACTCCATTATTCCCAAAAAAATACTCAACTAATACAGGTTTAAAGGAGCCCAAATATCCTCTTGCATATGAATTTTCAATTGCTGAAGTAACTAACCCAAATACATCTTGATCCCCAGCCAATAATTCTAATTCTTTATCAGAGGTCATTTTGCCTTTTAATGATTCAACAAAATGAGTTTTTGAAGAATCTTCTGCTGTTAAAACATAATCCACAGAGCTACCTAAATCACAGTTAATTTCTGCTAACATTTCAGGCAGTGATTTATTTACAAAGACCATAAACAGTAAAAAGCATCTTTTTTTTAAATTCGCTCTACTTTTTGATGCATTTCTTGATATGTTCTACTAATCGACGAAGAACCATATTTTCACTATTGTCCAATACTAAACAAAGTTTTTAAACAAACTTCCGCTTTACCACTCTACGATGGGATGGTTGTTTAAGAAGAAAGCAAAGGAACCTAAAGTTCCTTTTCCAAAAGCACACGCAATGGATGAGAACGCGCTACGTTTTCCAAACCCTGCTCATTCTGAAAGAGTAATTAGACCAGATCAAATGCAAGCAGCTGCAGGAACAGATGCACAGCCAGAAGAAATGCCCTCTATTCCAGAACTTCCGGATTTCGCTGAAGAACATGAAGAGATTCCTGCTCCCCCAATTGAAGCAAAAAGGCCAGCTCCAGTGACCCAAGAAATGGAAATGGCACCAGAACCAAGCTTTACTCCAAGAGTTGATGGGCCTTTATTTGTAAAAATCGACGTATATCAAAGATTACTTGGCGAAATTGATGGAATCAAATCAGAAGTTTCAGATTTAAACAAAATTCAAGCAGAAATTGATAATTCAGAATATAATGAAGAAAACAACTTTGCAAAATTAAAACGAGACATGAAAGCAATTCACGACCGCTTGCTACAAGTTGATGAATTGCTATTTAACGTAGAAACAAGGTGATTATTATGGACAGAATGCCAGTATTTGTAAAAATTGATGAATATAATGATGTGTTAGACATTGTAAAAGCAGTTCGTACAAAATTAGAAAATGCAAAAGAAACATTATTGAAGATTCATGACTTAAAAAACGAAGAAGACCACCAATTAGAGATGTGGCAAAATACGTTAACTGAAGTAGAGAAAAAGGTAGACTTCATCGATAATAGTCTTAGTGAACCAGACCAATTCTAACTATGGCAGCTAAAAAAAGAAAGACTAGCACTAAAAGAAAAAGTAAGCCCGTTGCTAAAGAGAACAAGCTAGTTAGAGAACCAGAGTTTATGGTCAATATTAATGACCCAAAAGCAATTCGCAAAGATATTTTAGAATCCTTACGGGAAGTGATCATCTTTATGCAAGGATATGAAAAATTCCGTGCCGTCCAAGATGAAAAAACTGCATTATTTACACAATTGAAAAACGATGTCAAGGAAATTAACACCTTAATTGATAGAAAGTTACGACATTTCTTACCTAAAGGAAAGCTACAAGCAGCAAAAAAAATAGAAAAAATGCGTGAGGCAAAGAAAAAACAACAAGAAGTTGTTCAAGAAGATATTGAAATTGAAGAAATGCCAAGAGCACCCCCTAGAAACACAAAACCACGTGTCGTGCAGAGCAAAAGCTTGCCTTCCGAGTTAGATGAGTTAGAATCTAAGCTAAAAGAGATTGAAGGGCAGCTTGAAGACATTCAATAAATTCTTATTCTTTCCATTACTTTTATAAAATAACTAATTTCTTGATATCTTACTACTTGTGCGCGTGCCGGAGTGGTCAATGAGTTGGTGAATCACTGATTCGACTTTACGGGATGGACTCAAATGCTAAAACCATTTCTTCGCAAATGCGGAGCTATCCATTAGCTTAGTGCTTACGCAGGTTCGAGTCCTGCCGCGCACATTCTTCTAATTCTTAAAGGCAGGCCAGAGAATTTCTTTGAAATTTTAACGTGTCTGCTGCGTATACTGTTTTAATTTTAGAATCGTTTAAACAAATAGAGAAAAAAAAGAAAAAATTAATTTTCAGCCTTATCTTTTGCTTGCTTATAGAAGTCAGCAAGTAAAAAGTATTGACTAAAACTCATAGCTGGAATTGTAATGATTAGTGTGATAATCGGTATGGATGCAATTAAGAACACAATCGCCACAACTAAAACCTTAAGCCACATTACAATATAATTGCCAAAGTTCATAAACACCATTTTAGACGCACGAACAAAGTTGAAACCATCTCCAACTCTCTTAGATTCAGCATATTGCATAATCATTACAGGGATTACTAAGATCAAATAAATGTATACTAACCAGCCGATATATGGGATTACTGATGCAATCCCCGCTAAGATTGAAAGTGCAAGGGAAATTACTAATACAAAAAATCCTGTACTAAATAAACCTCCAAAAGGTCTAATTGCTGGAAGTTCTGATTCATTTCCTGCCCAAATGTCGTTGATGACCCTAATCATATAGCCATATACTACAAACCATCCCCAAATCGGAACAAGCAGCCAATAATAATTAAATAAACGTGCAAATTTTCCAAAAGGGTACTTTAATGCTTCTTTGATAGTTACCATAATCAAAAGAGAATTTTAAAGTTTATAATAATTACTGTAAACAAAAGTCCTCTAATAAGAAAATTTTAAAAGAGAGAAGGGTCTAACTCTACTTAATGGAAAATCATAAAAATGCGTAAAACCGTCTTACCCCGCCCTAAAAGGAGAGGTTTGGAAAAAGGCGGTTTTCATTGACCACGCATTTTTAGGATGCAAAATAGCCAGACATCTGTGCCATTCATCCATTGACTAAAGTCAATGGTTTTCTGGCTATTTTTTACATAAACAAACAACACAAACAATGGCAATTGTTGGACTTTTGCTCAACATCTTAGTTCTCCCTGGACTTGGAACAATTGTTGCAGGACAAACAAAGACTGGAGTGATTCAACTTGTTGTATTTTTAGTAGGAGCTCTACTTTCAGTTATCTTAATTGGAATTCCTATCGCATTTGGTGCATGGGTTTGGGCTTTAGTTAGCAGTATTCAAATTTTAAAGACTGCACAATAATTTTTTTCTTTTTTATTTTTGTTTCTTCAATAGTTTTATAAACTAAGAACGTATCATATCACTATGCCAATTGAAGTGTGTAGTATCGGTGGTTTTACAAAAACCGAAGGAAATTCTGTTGCAATTAAAGTAGATGACGAAGTTGTACTTCTTGATATGGGTCTTGGTATGGAAGACTATATTCGTTTTACAGAAGATTTAGAAGATGTAAGTATGAAAACATATAAGACACTTCGAAAAGCAAATGCTGTTCCAAACTATGAACACATTGATGATTGGCAAGATAAGGTTGTTGCAATTGTGCCAAGCCATGGGCATTTAGATCACGTTGGAGCTGTTCCTTTTGCTGCAGGACTCTTTCCAAAAGCACCAGTTGTATCCACACCGTATAGTATTGAAATATTACGTAGTATTTTACACGATGAGAAAATTGATTTACCAAACGAGATAGTTTCTGTTCCGCTCAATGGATCATATAAAGTATCTGATAAAATCACAGTAGAACTTGTACATGTCACACACTCAATTGCCCATACTGCAATTCTTGTTGTGCACACACCATACGGAAAAGTAATGTATGCTAATGATTTTAAGCTAGATGACACACCTGTTCTTGGTAAAAAACCAAATTATGAACGCCTTAAAGAACTTGGAGATTCTGGCGAAGTTAAACTCTTAATTGTAAATTGTTTATACGCACATGAACATAAAAAATGTCCTTCTGAGTCTGTTGCAAAAGAGATGCTCAAAGACGTAATGTTAAACACCAACACGGAAGGTAAAGGAATGTTAGTTACAACATTTTCTTCACATATGGCAAGGCTCAAAAGTATTATTGAGATGGGCAAAAAACTCAATCGAAAAATTGTGTTTATTGGAAGATCACTTGAAAAATATGTACATGCAGCAGAACGAATCAATTTAGTTCATTTTACTAACGACGTACAAATTGTGCGCTACCGTGATAAAGTTGTCAAAATGCTTGAGCGTATTCAACGTAATGGTAAAGAAAAGTATTTGATTGTATGTACAGGCCACCAGGGAGAGCCAAAAGCAGTTTTGAGCAGAATTACACGTGGTGAGCTTCCATTTAGATTTGATGATGGCGATATTGTGGTTTTTAGTTGTCAAGTAATTCCAGTTGAAGTAAACAAAGTCAATCGTGAGAAATTAGAAAATAACTTACGTAAAAAGAACGTTAGAATCTTTAAAGACGTGCACGTCTCTGGCCATGGAGCATTAGAAGACCACAGAGACTTATTTGAAATGACAAAGCCAAAAGAGATTATGCCAATTCACGCTGAACAAGAAAAAGCACAAATGCTTGTTGACTTTGCTGCCAAATTAGGATTTAAAAAAGGTCATGTGATGCAAGATGGCGGCAGAATTGTATTGAAGTGAATTTTCTTAGAGTATCAATCCAGTACAACAAATTTTATAAATAGACTTCGCTGCTAGCATTTTTGAGGGAAAACCATGAAATTAGTCTTAGCTGAACCAAAATATTTCAAAGAAAGTATCAATATTGTTTCTGATTTAGTGGCAGAAGCCAAATTTACCGCAACTACAAACGGCTTAAAGCTTGTTGCTATGGATCCGGCAAATGTTGCAATGGTTGTATTTGAGTTATTTAGCTCAAGTTTTACTGAATTTGATGTAAAAGAAAAAGAAGAGATCTGTATCAACCTTGGAAATTTAAAGCAAATCCTTAGAAGAACAAAAGGCGATGACATTCTTACATTAGAAACTACTGAAGATGGGAAATTAAAAATCCAGATGAAAAGTAATACAACAAGATCATTTTCGATTCCAACCTTAGAGATTGAAGAAAAAGAACAAAAAGTTCCTGAATTACAATTCCCTTATGTTGTAGAGACAAACTCTAGCATGCTCACAGAAGCAATTGAAGACGTAAGCGTTGTTGCTGAGTCCGTTACACTTCTAGGTGAAAAGGCTCAATTATCTGTTAAAGCAGAAGGAGATTTATCTAAGGCATTTATTGAAATTAAGCCTGATGACAATACTGCAATCAAATCTGAATCAGACGATAAGTGTAAAGCAAAATATTCACTTGAATATCTTAAGAAAATGATTAACGGAAGTAAGTTACACGAAAAAGTATCTTTATCCTTTAACTCTGATTATCCACTTAAGCTAGAGTATAAAGTAACTGACAGATTATTAATGAGTTTTATTCTTGCACCAAGAGTAGATAATGATTAATTTTTTCTATTTTCAAAACATTTTTGAATTCTTGCAATTTTAAAAATATCTAAAAGTTAGAGGTATAATAAAATGATTACAAGAAATGTTGTTGGTTGGTTTGAAATTCCAGTAGAAGATATGGATAGAGCAGTAAAATTCTATAATGCACTTTTTGGTTGGGACATTAAAAGTACTCCTTTTGGTGAGGATATCATGGCTGTTTTTCCAGCAGATTTTACTAAAGATTTACCTGGGGCTGGAGGTTGTTTGTATAAAGGAAAAGATGCAAAACCTGGAAATGGCACAATTGTGTACTTTACGTCCCCTAGCGCTAACTGTGCTAATGAATTAGAAACAGCAAAAGAAATGGGCGCAGAAATTTTAATGGATAGATATGAAATTCCAGAAGGCCATGGGTTTATGATTCTTTTAAGAGATAGTGAAGGAAATAAGATTGCAGTTCATTCTATGGAATAGAAATATTAATAGATAAAGCTTTTAAATTCTTTTTAGTTTTAGTTTTTTTATGAAAAATAAGCATGTTGGTTTTTTGTTACTAGGACTTGTAATTGTATTCTTTTTTGTTGTAATGTCATTTAACAATGCACTGGCAGAAATTGTGAGTGTAAGTTGTACACATGGAGTTAGTTGTCCAATGCAGATTACATTACAAACACAAAAAGTCATAAGTTATAGTTTACTCGGGTTAATTGCCGTAGTTGGCTTATTCATTAGTTTTTTTCTAAAAGAAAAGGGAGAAAACCCTCAGATTGCTACAGAAGATAAAGTTAATGAAGATAAACCAAAAAGAGAAATTGATATTGGTTCTCTTGATGAAGATGAAAAGAGTATTATGCAAATTGTTATGCGTGAAGGTTCTGCTTATCAAAGTGATGTGATTAAAGAAACTGGCCTGAGTAAAGTCAAAATAAGTAGAACGCTAGATAAATTACAAGGTAAAGGTTTAATTGAGCGCAAACGTCGTGGGATGACAAATATTATTATTTTACAATAATTCTTGATTATTATTTTTCTCTAGTTGTTTTGAAACTAGTTTCACTACATCTTTTATAAGCTGTTTCACCTCAAAAAAAGAAAGAACGAGGTGTAAATCATGAAGAAAACAGTTAAAATCAATGGTATGACATGCCATAGTTGTGAGGCGTTACTTACAGACGTGTTAGAAGATCTGCCCAGCACAAAAGTTAAGTTTATTTCTGCCAAAGAAGCAAAAGCAGAAATTGAATTTGATGAATCTAAGACTTCTTTACAAAAAATACAAAACGTAATTGAAGAAGAGGAGTATAGTGTAGAATGAAACAAAAAATTTACGTGCCAGATATTGAATGCGATAGTTGTACTAAGTTAATTACACGGGCTTTTGAAAAAAAACAAGGTATTTACAATTTTTATTTTACAGAAGATGGCGTAGATGTTGAATTCAATAAACATACCTTGAGTGTAAATGATCTTGTGCAAACAATTACGGGCCTACATTTTAGAGCATCTACACAGCCATTTCAAAGAAAGAGTTTCAAAGAAAGATATAGACATTATAAAGAAAACAAACACAAATACACGTTAGAATCAAAAGTTATGCAATATACTGGAGGGATCTTTTTACTATTAATTTTATTTGAAGCAATTGCATATGCAATATTTTTACAAAAAATTCCAAATTTTCTATCTAACTATGGTTGGTGGATTTTATATCTTAACATAAGTATTGCAACAATTAGTGTTGGCATTTGGCATATTTATTCTTACAAAACAAAAGTCACCTGTATGGTTGGAATGATGATTGGTATGACTATTGGAATGCAAACAGGAATGATGGTTGGTGCAGTAATGGGCGCAACAAATGGTTTTTTTGTAGGAGCAATGGTGGGAATGTTACTTGGTACAGCAGTTGGAGCAATCACTGGATATTGTTGTGGTGTAATGGGAGTTATGGAAGGTATGATGGCCGGGCTCATGGGAGGAACAATGGGTCCAATGATAACTGTTATGATGTTTTCTGATAACGTATTGTGGTTTATGCCTTTTTACATCATCATTAATGTGACAATTGTCTGGGGTCTATCATATATGTTGTATGAAGAAGTTGTAGAAGGAAGAAAGGTTGTAAAAAAGCCCATAGAATTTTCAACAATTGCAAGTATGGCAATCATTGCAAACTTTGTACTACTTATGATTATCTTGTATGGACCAAAGTCTGCATTAGTTGGGTTTTAAAAAGGAGGAAAAAAATGAAAAATATATGGATTATAATTATGGCAATAGCAGTACTAGTACTGTTTGGATTTGTTTCAGCACAAGTATCTCAAAAAGGATTTGATCAAAACAATGCAATTACAGGTAATGTTGTTGCTGTAAATGGGATTAGTGACGGATTTCAAGAGGTAATATTATCATTTGAAAATTATGAATACAAATTAACGCCTTCTACACTTGTAGCTGGAGTTCCAGTAAAAATGAATGTTGATTTACAAAGTGTATTTGGATGTATGCGTGATGTGCGTATTCCAGCTTTTGGTGTGAGCAAATATGTAACTAAAGGAGATGACATTATTGAATTTACACCAACAAAATCAGGAACATTTAATATCGTGTGCTCTATGAATATGGGAAGAGGGACTTTTACTGTAATTGACCAAAATGGAGCAGTTGCAGATTACACTGAGCCTGCATTAAATACTCAAGCACAGAATTGTCAAGCAGAAGGTGGGTGTGGATGCGGCGGGTATTAACCTTATGTAGAGAGGAAAAAGTAAGATGGTAAAAAAAACAATTCAAATAACAGGGATGCATTGTGCTAGCTGTGTTAAAATATTGACTAAAGCACTGTCTAAAGTTGATGGTGTACATAGTGCATCTGTAAATTTTGCAACAGAAAAAGCAGATGTAGATTTTGATGGGAAAAAAGTAAGTGTTACACAGCTATTAAGCACAATAAAGAGTAAAGGCTATGGCGGAATTCTTTTAGAAAATAAGAGCAAGGGCAATAAAGGTCAAAATACCCAAAAGATCATTCGTAAAAAAGAATTATTTGAATTAAAAACAAAAGTGATTATTGGAACTATCTTTGCCTTTCCAGCTTTAATTTTAGGTATGTTTTTTATGCAAAACCCCATTCCATTTCAAGACTATGTAATGTGGGCATTAGCAACACCAATTCAATTTTATGTTGGAGCACAATTTTACAAAGGAGCATGGGCAGCTCTTAAAAATAAAACTTCAAATATGGACACCCTCATTGTACTCGGTACAAATGCAGCCTACTTTTATTCTGTGTATGTAATGCTTTTTTCTGTTAAAGGGCATCAATATTTTGAAGCGTCTGCTGTACTCATTACCTTAGTTATAGTTGGAAAATACTTGGAAGCAATTGCCAAAGGAAAAACATCTCAAGCAATCAGTAAACTGATGACGCTAGGAGCAAAAACTGCAACTATTGTAAAAAAAGGAAAATATGTAAAAATACCCTTAGAAGATGTGCAAAAGGGAGATATTCTTATCGTAAAACCAGGAGAAAAAATTCCAGTAGATGGAATTATTACAGAAGGAAGATCAACAATAGATGAATCTATGGTAACTGGTGAAAGTATTCCAGTTGAAAAGAAAAAAAGTGACTCTGTAATTGGATCAACAATAAATAAGCAAGGTAGTTTCAAATTTAAAGCAACAAAAATTGGGAGTGAGACTACTCTTGCAAGAATAATTAAATTAATTGAAGAGGCACAGACAAAAAAAGCGCCCATTCAACGATTTGCAGATAATGTTTCAAGTTACTTTGTACCAATTGTAATTTTTATTTCTCTTGCAACTTTTACGTTTTGGTTTTCCATTGCTAAGCAGTCTGTTGGTTTTTCACTCATTGCAGCAGTTGCCGTTCTTGTAATTGCTTGCCCTTGTGCATTGGGTCTTGCAACACCTACAGCAATTATGGTTGGAACAGGAAAAGGAGCAAAAAAAGGAATTTTGATTAAAGGTGGAGATGCACTAGAAACTGCTCACAAATTAAAGTATGTTGTGTTTGATAAAACTGGAACAATTACAAAAGGAAAGCCCGAGGTTACAGACGTTGTAAGTAGCAAAGGAATTACTGAAGATAAATTATTACAAATTGCAGGAAGTATTGAAAAGGATTCAGAACACCCACTTGCAGAGGCAATTGTGCAAAAAGCAAAGCAAGCTAAGGTAAAATTAGTAAAAATAACTGGTTTTAGTGCAGTTGTTGGAAAAGGAGTTTTTGCAAGTATTCAAAGAAAAAAATATTTTATCGGAAATGCAAAATTACTTACCAGCCAAAAAATTTCTAGTGCAAATTTTAATGAAAAAATACAACAATTAGAAGGGCAAGGAAAAACTGTTATGCTTGTTGCAGAGCAAAGAAAGTGTATTGGACTTCTTGCGGTTGCAGATGAGATTAAAGAAGATTCCCCTAAGGCTGTAAAGATGTTACAACAACTAGGAATTAAAACGTATATGATGACAGGCGATAATGCAAGAACAGCAGAGGCTATTGCCAAAAAAGCAGGCATTACAAATTATTTTGCAGAAGTTATGCCCGAAGACAAAGCATCGTATGTAAAAAAATTACAACGTAAAGGCAGTGTAGCCATGGTAGGAGATGGAATTAACGATGCTCCAGCTCTAGCACAAGCAGATATTGGTATTGCCATGGGATCCGGAACAGATGTTGCAATGGAAACCGGCAATATTGTATTAATGCGTAATAATTTACTTGATATTCCAAAAGCAATTAAGTTAAGTAAAATGACAATGTCTAAGATTCGTCAAAATATGTTTTGGGCGTTATTTTACAATTCCCTTGGAATTCCAATTGCAGCAGGGGTTTTATATCCTTGGACTGGTTGGCTGCTTAGCCCAATGATTGCAGGAGGAGCAATGGCTCTAAGCTCTGTAAGTGTAATTACAAGTTCATTGTTATTGCGTGCAAAGAAATTGTGAAATTTTTTAGAGTAGTAATTTTTATTTATTCAACTTTTTTTTCTAACTTATTCCAATATTGTTGTAATTTATGCATAATTTTTTCTTTAGATTCCTTACTCACTTCAAGATTCTTGAGACATGTATTTGCTTGCTCTACAATATTAATTGAGGGCATTGCCGTAAAATTCCCTCGTAAATTTCTATTTGCTTTCATACATTCTTCTTCTAACTTTTTTGCAAAATCTGTTGCAAAATCATTAAAAATCATAAATCGACTAAATCCATTCACACCTGCTTTGAGTAGAAGAGAAAAATCATCAACCCTATCTTTAACCAACGCCACTTTAAGAATTGTATTTGGGCAAGCAATTCTAATTTTTGCTGCCCAATAAGCCATATACTGCATATTAGGAGAAGGAACTTCACTAAAAGGAGTATTCTCTTGTGGTTTGAGAAAGCAGAGTTGTACTTTTTCAATATTGTATTTTTTGATATTTTCAATCACAACATCAACGTCTTCTTTTTTTTCTCCCAACCCCAAGATAATTGTAATTAATTTTTGTAAATTTTCTTGTTGTAGATTTTCTAAAAAAGTAAGTAAAGATTTCAAGGGTTTAGAAGGGCAAATATAATCATGTAACTCTTCATCAAATGATTCAATTGCACTGCCCATTCCAATTAAATGAGGTTTTAATTCTTGGATTGTTTGCATAGAATAGGGGCCATAATTCATCATAATCTTTTTACCATATACTGTAGTAATCTTATCTAAAAGTTGAATTAATTGTTCTGTTTTTTCTACTCGCAAACCACCTGTGATATAGCCAATATCCCACCCCATTAATTTACATAGAATAACCTCTGCTAAAATGGATTCATGACTTCTTGTCGCTGCCGTTTGCTGTGCTGGGTTATGTTTTGGCTTTGTGGATAGATAACAATATTTACAATCTGCAATAGCACATGTCCAATTTGTAAACACAGACCTTTCAAAAAATACTTCCTCTGAAAAATTCTCTTTAAATACTCGTGAGGCTTGCTTTAATAAAGGCTGCAACTTTTGATCTAAAATAGTACTCTCTTGCATGAACTATTTATTTTAACGGTTTTTTATAAAATATACTAATGAAAAATATTTTAAAGTCTAAAACATTTATTTTACTAAAAGAGGCAACTATGAATCCTGAACAGATCCATTTACACAGAAGAAAAAGAGCACATAAGCAAAACTTAAAGAAATTTCCTCATTCTGATCCCAAGATTAGTGCATTAGATAAAGTTGTAACAGTCCTCTCCTACGTTTACCCTTTAGCAGGCTTGCCACAGATCATTCAAATTTATTCTACAAAGACTGCTCAAGGTGTTTCTTTATTTACGTGGGTTTTATTCTTTTTAGTAACGCAAGTATTACTTGTTTATTCAGTTGTTCATAAAGATAAACGACTTGCTACCATGTGGTCACTATGGTCTATTGTCTATTTAGTTGTAGTTGTGGGAATTGTGTTGTATGGTTAAGTTCGAAGTTTATACCCTGTTTGAAACATTCTTACACATAAGATAAAGAAAAATAGTGTAATCCCTGATACAAGCAAGATTGAATACATAACAGGAATATCTGAAGTTCCTAAAAATGCATATCTAAACCCATCAACCATATACAAAATTGGATTAAACTTTGCTACATTTCCCCAGAATTCTGGTAGCATTGAAATAGAGTAAAAAACACCACCTAAATACGTCAAAGGTGTAATTAAAAATGTTGAAAACAAATTCATTTGATCAAAGTTATTTGCCCATAAAGCTGTTGCAATTCCTGCAAAACAAAAAAGCATTGAAACTAAAACAACAAAGAGTAAAAGTAGCCAAACGCTATGAACACTAATGGAGGTAAAAATTAAGCTTACAGCTAAAATTCCAGCCCCAACCATTGTTGCCCGTAAAACTCCTGCAAAGGTCAGCCCTGCAATGATTTGCCAATATGAAATTGGAGCAACAAGTAGTTCTTGAATACTATTTTGAAAGCGTTGAATGTAAAGTGAAAATGATGTAGCAGCATACGCGCTCATAATGACTCCCATCATAAGTAGACCTGGAACAATAAATTCTAAATACGAAACCCCTGCAATATTTTCAATTCTTGAACCTAAAGAGTAACCAAAAACTAAAATAAAAAGTGTTGAGGTAAGAATAGGTGGAACTAAAGACTGGCTCCAAATACGTAAAAAGCGCGTTACTTCACGCCTGGTAAATGTTAGTAAGGGTATTAGCGGTGCCATAGTAATTTATTTTTCCCCCTCATTAGTTAAGTGAATAAAGACTTCTTCAAGTTTTGCATCTTTGCCATGTAATTTTAATAGATTTTTTGTCTTATCTAATTTGATTATTTTTCCTTTGTTAATAATTGCAATTCTTTGACAAAGCGCTTCTGCTTCTTCTAAATAATGAGTTGTAAGAAGAATTGTAGTTCCAGACTTATTGAGTTTTTCCATATATTCCCAAATTGCCTTACGTGTTTCAACATCAACGCCTGCTGTTGGCTCATCTAAAATAAGGATTTTTGGATTATGAATCAGTGCTCTTGCAATCATAAGTTTTCGTTTCATCCCTCCTGAAAGCTCTCTTGCTTGTGAATTACGTTTTTCCCACAATCCTAAATCAGTAAGGATTTTTTTAATTTTAGCTTCTCGCTCTTTTGCTGGAATTTGAAAATATCCTGCATTAAAATATAAAATATTATACACTCTTTCAAAAATATCAAAATTAAATTCTTGTGGAACTAGTCCAATTAATTTTCGTGCCTCAATGTAATCATCTACAACATCCTTATCAAAAAGTTTTATTGTGCCTGATGTTTTATTTGTAAGGCCAGTCATAATTTGAATTGTTGTAGATTTTCCCGCTCCATTTGGCCCAAGTAGTCCGAAAAATTCTCCTTGTTTAATTTCTAGAGAAATCCCTTTAACTGCTTGAGTATTAGAGTATGTCTTTACAAGATTATTAATAGAAACGGCATTCATTCATTTTCAGTAGAGAAGGTAGGATATAAAGGTTTTGTAATGAAGTTAGTGATTTAATAACCGAAAGATTTCCGAAAAGAGTTGAGTAAGTGTTTTAAATTCTACAATTGCAGAAAATAAAGTATAGATGGGAGGACACTAAAATGAAAAAGAACTTAATTGCAACGTTAGGAGCAGGATATCTAGCTTTAAGTTGTGCGCCCATAGAAAGATACGCAGTTAGTCCAGAGAATCCCACACAGAACATCGAAGAAAGGGTTGTTTACGAAGCACCTGCACCACATATTAAGAGAATTCAAATTCCAGAAAAACCAAAATATATTAGTCACCCGATAATAGATTTAGGTTCAGCAGCAATTAGTGTTCGTGAGAGTCCAAAAGGAGATATGGTTATAGGAATAACAGATGATTGTCCTTCTCCTTCTCGTCATGGTACTGTAATTGACACTTATTTTGTTAATTCTAAAGGAGACATAAAGCACCTATTAAAAGGAAGTATACTCCCTCATAACTTTAATAGGATTGGTGCCTGCTTTGTTAACCCGAGACTAGTCGATAATAAGGACACAATTGCTAATGCACTTTATCTCATTGCTAGAAATAAAAATAATGGAAATGAAAGATATTCAGTAGAAAGTGTTGAATGTAGCCCTGCCGCAAAAGAGCTTATGGCAAATGAATTGTTTACAACATTAATGATTAATGCGTCACACCCAGAATATTCAAAAAGACCCCTCGGAGACACTAATCCTGAATTATTACGTTTATTGAAATTACCTAGCTCTCTTGAAGCATATAGAGGAAAGTGGTAATTTTAGGTTATTAGTGAGAATCATTAAAATTGTAATATCGCCATTGAATACTTTTTTATTTTTCTATATTCCCATTCTACATTTTTTGGAATTATTTTTGCTACTTCTTCTTTTAAGAGTAAACCCGTTTCAATAAAGACTTTTGGCTTCCATTTTCTTTTAGCAATCGACTTAAATAATTCTATTTGTGCTCCAAGAGGTCCATCTGAATGGAATAAAGAAATTTGAGGCATGTGTTTTAACATTTCCATTCCACCCTCATGCAAAACTATTTCAGGTGAGCCCCAAGGAAGATCTGCTATAATAAAATCGGGACAAGGTAATTTTTTATTGTCAACAAAATTACTTAGTAAAGTTTTGACATCAACGTTAAATTTCTTTACATTCCCTTTAGCTACTTCTAAAGCATCTTTACTAATATCACAAGCAAAGACCTTAAGAGTTTGTTTTTCTAACTTTAGCGTAATAGCTATATTTCCACAACCAGTTCCAACGTCAATAACTATTTGACTGTCATCAATTTCTTTTAGAATTTCATAGACTAAGTTTTCTGTTTCTTTATTTGGAACATACGTTCTTTTATCTACCTGAAATTTTCTTTTGTAAAATTCTTGGTGTCCTTTTATGTATGCTTTAGGTAACATATGATAAATCTCCTTTAATTATACTTTTACCTCCTTCCAAACTAATTCCACAGTTCCAAAAAATTCTTTTGTGAAATCAACAACTTTTTGAATTGAAAATGGTTTACAAGTGTATGTATCTACTGTAAGTAAAGGCAAGTTAGTGTAATAACTATACACATGAGCACCCGATGTCCTCCAATGAATCCAACCACTAAAACCCAATTCATGTGCGTTCGAGGTATAAGGGCCAGAAAGCACTTCCATTTTAGAGACTTCTGCTAACTTAATGAGGTACTCTTTAATTTGCTCTGGTTTTACAATTTCTTTTGTTGTTGCTTCAATTATCAATCGCTGCCTAATCAAATCAGGAGCTAAGTTTTTCCATTCTGTTGTGTGCATGATATCCTCCAACCTCAAGAAACCTACCATCCCACCCAATTAAAAAAATATAAAATCTCCTCTCCAAAATCAAGAATTTTAACAAAATATTTAAAGAAATAAGCTATTTTTCTTATTATGGACAAATTAGATACGAAAATACTACAAATTTTAGACTGGAATGCAAGGCTTCCAAACAATAAAATTGCAAAAAAAGTAAGATCTAACAAAGACGTAGTTGCGTACCGAATTAAAAAATTAGAAAAAGAAGGCATTATCAAACGTTACTTTCCAGTTATTGACATGGGAAAATTAGGCTACATTACTTCTCGTTTTTATTTTGATATCGAAGAGATGAATTTACAAAAAGAAAAAGAGTTTATTGATTTTTTAGATACAAAGATTAATGCTGCACTTATTTTTAGAATGGATTATCCATACAAATATGGAATTGTATTTTGGGTAAAGTCCATTCATGAAATTCAAGATACAATTGTAAAAATCAAAGAAAAACTAGGAAAAAGTCTAATCAAATATGACCACACTTTATTTTGTACATTTCGACAATATCCAAAGGATTATTTATTTAATAAAAAGCATCACGAAAAAAGTTATAGCCTTGATGCAACCTCTCAAGTTGAAATTAATAAAACAGATTTTACAATTTTAAGGGAATTAGCACACGGTGCAAGAAAAACAGCAACAGAGATTGCAAAAAAAGTAAAACTTCCTCAAACAACAGTCTCTTCTAAGATTCGTAACCTAGAAAAGAAAAAAATCATTCTTGGTTATAGGGCTGAAATTGATTTCATTAAATTAGGATTTATGAATTATTTTTTAGAAATTTATCTTGAGGACAATAACAGACTAAAAGAGATTGAAAGTTTTGCAAATGCACACCCCAATACTGTGTGGCTGCAAAAAATCGTTGGAGCATGTGATATTGAAATCGAAGTAGAAGTAAAAGATAGAGTAGCGTTAGAATCACTACTTCAAGAGCTTCGCAAAAGATTTCCAGAGATTAGAAAAATAGTCTTCTGGTCTCAAGAGTATAAGAAATTTACATTTTTGCCATAGATTTTTTATATTAGCTTACCTCACCCATTATTTCATGAGCGCACAAGATATCAATCAAACATTACAACAGCACCCAAGTTTATTCTCATTTTTATCACAAAAAGGCAAAGACATCTTCTTTCCAAAAAAAGGGATCTTAGCACAAGCAGCACAGGCAAAAAGTGCACAGATTAATGCAACACTTGGTGTGGCATTAGAAGACTCAAAAGATTTGATGTGTTTACAAAGCACAACAAAGCATGTACAGTTAGAAAATAAAGATGCATTCTCATATGCTCCTAGTTTTGGAAAACAAGAGCTACGCAAAAGATGGCAACAAGAAATGCTGTGCAAAAACCCATCATTGCAACATAAAGCAGTAAGCACACCAATTGTCACATGTGCACTCACACACGGTCTTAGTATCGCTGGTTTTTTATTTACAGAATCCAAGGATTCAATTATTATTCCCACACCTTTTTGGGGCAATTACAAATTAATTTTTTCACATTGGCATAGTACAAACATTTCCAAATTCGAATTATTCGATAACAATACATTCAATGTCAATGAACTACAAACATTGCTTAATGGGCCTGGGGAAAAAAAGATAATTTTGTTTAATTTTCCCAATAACCCTACTGGATACACAATTAACAAAGAGGAAAAAAATCAGATTGTCTCAATTATCAAAAAATCTGCTCAAAGTGGTAAAAAAGTAATTGTACTTTGTGATGATGCATATTTTGGCCTTGCATACGATACTTCTTGTATTCAGGAATCGTTATTTGCAGATTTATGTGACCTAGATGAAAATGTTTTAGCTGTAAAAATTGATGGTGCAACAAAAGAAGATTATGTATGGGGACTGCGTGTTGGCTTTATCACATTTGGATGTAAAGGCGCAACACAAGAGATGTACCAAGCATTAGAAGAAAAAGCAGCTGGGTGTATTCGTGGTAATATTTCAAACGTAGCACATCTTTCCCAATCTCTTGTTCTTAAAACACTTGAGAGTGAAAGTTACAAACATGAAAAACAAGAAAAATACACCACATTACAGCAACGCTACGTAAAGATAAAAGAAATCTTAGCTTCACATCCCGAATATAGTGAAGAGTTTAGTGCAATGCCGTTTAATTCAGGATATTTTATGTGTATTAAATTGCAAAAAAATGCAGAGACTGTACGAAAAGTTCTTTTAGAAAAATATAGTATTGGTGTAATTGCAACAGGAAATTTACTTCGTATTGCATTTTCATGTATCTCAAAAGATGACTTGGCTTTATTATTTGAAAAAATTTATGCTGCTTGTAAAGAACTTAACAAGAATAACAATTAAATAGATCTTTGCTTTAATCTTTACAAAAGAGGTCATAGAATGAAAGATGTAATCCTTATATTACCCCACCAATTATTCAAAGAACCACTCACAGTGACAAAAAATGTTATTCTCTATGAAGACCCATATTTTTTTACACGGTTTAAATTTCATAAAAAGAAACTCATTTTACACAGAGCTTCTATGAAAGCATATGCTCAGTTTCTAAAAAAGAAAAAATACTCAGTTAAGTATATCGAATTCAAAGAGAAAATCAACCCGTATCTTAAAAAATATAATACCGTTCATCTTTACGATCCTATTGAAAAGGAGCTTGAAAAAAAATACTCAAAGAAAACAAAAATATATGACTCGCCCAATTTTATTAACTCAAAAAAAGAATTAGATAATTATTTTAGAGGGAAAAAACATTTTCTTTTGCACAATTTCTATGTACAGCAACGAAAAAAACAAAAGATTCTTGTTGATGCAAAAGGTAACCCCAAAGGAGGTAAATGGAACTTTGATAAAGAAAATAGAAAAAAATTACCTTCTACCATAAAAATTCCAAAAATCCCAAAAGTTAGACAGGACAATTTTGTCAAAGAGGCTATTGTGTATGTAGAAAAGCACTTTTCAAAAAATTATGGTTCATCTAAGAGTCTTGATTATCCTATCACACACAAAGAATCAGAAAAATGGTTTACTTTATTTCTTAAACAACGATTAAAATTATTTGGTTCCTATCAAGATGCCATTATAGAAAAAGAACACTACTTATTTCATGCTGTAATTACGCCTATGCTGAATGTTGGCCTACTATCCCCTTTGCGAATTATTAAAGAAGTAGAAACATCAAAAGTTCCATTAAACTCAAAAGAAGGATTCATACGTCAAATTCTTGGATGGCGAGAGTTTATTCGAGGGGTGTATGAATTTGTTGGAGAAAAACAAAAAAAGAGTAATTTTTTCAAGCACAAAAAAAAGATTTCAAAAACATTTTGGCAAGGAAAGACAAATATTGCCCCAGTAGATACCATAATAAAAAAAGCACTAGACTCAGGATATTCACACCATATCGAAAGGTTAATGGTTCTTTCTAATTTTATGTTACTCTGTGAGTTTTTCCCCTTAGAGGTCTATAAGTGGTTTATGGAAATGTACATTGACTCTTATGATTGGGTTATGGTACCTAATGTCTTTGGCATGGGTCAATTTGCTGATGGTGGAATGATGTCAAGTAAACCTTATTTTAGCTCATCTAATTATCTTTTAAAGATGGGTGATTTTTCAAAAGGAGAGTGGTGTGATATTTGGGATGGGTTATTCTGGCAATTTGTGCAAAAGCACAAAAAGATGCTAAGTAAAAATCCTCGACTAAATATGATCTGCTCTTCACTAGATAAAATGAATAAAAGCAAGAAAAAAGATATTTTTTCTAAAGCAAATACCTTCAAAAGGAAATTATAATTGAACTCTTGCTTGGTGCAATTTTTCTAAAAGATCTGTAGTGCCACTATTTTCCTTGAACGCAAGAATAATTTTTAATGCATTGTCCTCAGTTTTTTTATGTAGTATTCTTTTAAGAGATTGATTTGTTCTAACCTTCTTTGCATTTTCCCAGGCATCTTCCCTCCAGCAAACTACAATTCTTCTAAACTCTTTTTCCACAAGTTGGCGAA
This sequence comes from uncultured Methanosarcinales archaeon, assembly GCA_964344285.1. Lineage (GTDB taxonomy): Archaea > Nanobdellota > Nanobdellia > Woesearchaeales > GW2011-AR9 > CAYFMM01. Next base: position 85,469 of record CAYFMM010000005.1, read on the forward strand.
AAAACATTGCTCCAATCCCATATAAATCAAGCTGCTCAAATGCAAGAAAATGCATCACAGAAGGTATGAGATTATGAAGAATCCTATTTATTTTCAAAAAGTCTGTCCTACTTGTATAATTTGATTTTACCAAAGAAGTACACAAATCAGCATTAATATGGGCATTGATACCCAATAAAAGTGAAATGAAAGATTCAGGCTTTTTTTCCAAATAAGAATAATATGTTTTCCAAGGAGTTCTTTTAGTCTTTGAAATAAGATAATTTTTAAGAGGAGAAAAGTAAAAAGATGCAAAGAGAATATCCAATCGTTCCAAATTTTTCTTATTTTCATAATAAGATGAATTCTCTACATTTTTTTCAGAGACTCTTCGTGTAACTAAGTAGTATGTTTTAAGAAAAGGCAAATGTTTTGAGAAATTTTTTTTAAGAGTGAAAAAGTCAATTAATGTGTCCATCCGACCCATTATTGAATAAATTGATTCCTCTTTTTGCAAAGTCAAAACTGAATTAAAATTCTTAGCCATACAAGTAGGAATATTTTTTCTTATAAATAGTTGTTGGAATTAACCCTGTGGGAAATCAATGAGAAACATAATTAACAACGTGAAAGCTAGAAAAAAGATAATAGTTATCATCACGAATCATATCTTTAAATTTTAATTTAATTTCATCAATAATATCAATTAGCTCTGTTGGGTTTTTAACAATCACCTCAATTTCAAAGTCCTCTCCTCCAATCGTTTTATTGATTTGAAAAATTGAAGGATGCATCTTACAAAAACGAAATAGAGCATCTTGTCTTTCAGTATTATTAAGTGCAAAGTCTACAACATACGATTGATATCCAAGCTTTGTAACATCCATCCCTAATTTATAGCCTACAATGATTTTTTTATCACGCATTTTTCGAATTCTATTTCTAATTGTATCAGCACTAATTCCTAACTCCCTTGCAAGCTCTAAGGATGACTTTCTTGCTGCAGCTGCATGGGATTGAAGGATTTTCCAATCTGTCTCATCACAATCCTCTTTTATTCCCTGCTCTGAAACTCGTTCCTGCTTAAGGCGATTTTTAGATAAAAAGAATGTTTTATTGTATCCATAAATTGGAGCATACAATGCAATACGATGATGTTTAATTTTATGTTTGAACTTTAATTTTAAATCATCCCACACTGTGTGAAATTTTGCAATAGAGTCAACTCCCAATACTAATGCGATATCCCATCCTCCACTCATAGTAGAAATGGTCCAAACATGAGGATAACTTTTACATCTCTCAATTATGTCGCCCTTATCCTCCTGAGTTGAATTTTGTAAGTCAACATAAATTCTAAATGTAAAATAGCCTAATTTTGACATGTCAAGCAGTGCATGATAACCCACAATTACTCCTCGTTCCTCCAAGCGTTTAATTCTATGAATTACAAATGGTTTTGAGCGTGCAAGCTTTTTTGCAAGGGCAGCAATACTAATAGTTGAATCTTTATCTAATTCATAAAGAAGTTCCTTATCATACGTATCTAGATTCATTTTAGTTCATTTTAGTTCATTTTAGTTTATTTTAGTTTATTTTTTAATTTTGAAAGATTAAAAGGCTAAAAATCCCCTTTTATTTAAAATTTATTGTAATCAGTTTAATGTATCACCTTCGCCTCTAAAAATTTACACGAGAAGAGGAGGAATAAAAAAATGAGAACATCAAATACACTGATGCAAAAATTAAGAAATTTCCAAGTTTGGGATGAGGAGTTAGAAGAAGAAAGTGACTTGTTTTTAGAAGAAACATTAGAGGAGGTGATGTGCTAATGTCATTGAAATTATTACTTGGACTCAAAAATTGTCCTTTAACGGAGCAAGAGATTGCAAACGCAATGATAGCATCAACAGAAAAAATTTTACACGGAGGAAATGAATAAAATGAAACAATTATATGCGACTTTAGCAGCAGGATTAATTGCAGCAGCAACTCCTGCATACGCTAAAAAAGATGAGGCTAAAGCAAACCACATCATTGACTTAGGAACAGCTGCAATTGTTGTACGAGAAAGTCCAAATGGAAAGGCAATAAGTGTTGTTGATGATTGTGCTAGTGGTTTTAGAGAAGGTTATTCTCCCATCCATACTTTTTATGTCAGTCCAAGAGGAAAAATGGAAGTTACTGCAAAGTACCTTGTTGATGGAGATCCAAGACCAAGCGGACATTGTAAAGGCATTGCACCAATCCTGTATAAGCGTGATGAGAGAAGAACACAAAAAAATGTAGCAGACCTTGTTGCAAAAAATTCTTCTTTTGGGAAAAAAACATATCCTGCAACAGGCAAAAAAGCTAGTTTAGCTGCAAGAGATTTGAGTGGCCTAGATGAACAATACCACATGAAAAGTTTTTCTGAACGTAAGAAACGAAGTTTAAGTAGAAGAAATAGAACTCTTGTCAAACTTATGGGAGCAAGTCCAACATATAAAGCGTTTAGAGGAAGAAGATGATTAAAGTACAAGACAGAGAATACACCACTAAAGATAAAGTTGCGGCAAATGCACTTACCTTTGCTGGCTACTCTTATGAACAAAAGGATTTACAAAGAGCAAGAGTGTATGAGTGTGTAGGCAAGTCCATTATTGAAGATACAATAACACCAGATACTGGACTACGGATAATAACTGCATACGAATCCTTTGGTTCTGCTAAGGCTGATGAATATTTACAAAAAGGGAATTATAGTTCAGCTTTAAAAGAGTTAGAAAAATTAATATAATCAATTTTATTTCTTATTTAAACTCCACTTTTAACATTTAAACACAACACATATATAGAACGCGGTCTACAAATACAATATGGAACGACTGGCAATTGACTTACAAAAAACAGCACAATGGGGTGCTAAATTCCTTTACGTCGCAAATCTAGGGTTCATTGGACTTGGAGTTTTTACTCATCCTTTATTTCACATCGGAACAGCAATCACAACACCATTAAGTCTTGCAAATTTGTATTATAAGCATGGTCAAAATAAACATGCCTTACTTAGAAATTTTGGTTTACTTGCAACTGCAAGATACTTCTCAGAGAGTATTGGTCCTGAGTTACGACAATATTTTTTTTCAAATGATACTGAAGAAAGACCATTTAATCGACTAGAACGCTCTGAAGTGTATCAAAAAGCAAAAGATATTGATTCTACAACAAGTTTTGGTTCACAGTCTGATTTTTCTAACAAGGAAATGAAATTACGTCATTCTATGTTTCCAATTAACCATAAAGAAGTTGAGCCTTTTTCCGTTACATTTGGAGAAGAAAGAGCAATAAAAACGAAATACACGATTACAAACCCGATGATGATTAGTGCTATGAGTTATGGCTCACTTGGTAAAAATGCAGTACTCGCATTATCAAAAGGTGCAAAAAAAGCAAACATCCCTGCAAATACAGGCGAGGGTGGTTTGTCTCCATACCATATTGAAGGTGGAGCAGATATTATTTTTCAGATGGGAACAGCAAAATTTGGTGTGCGTAATGAAGACGGCACTCTAAATGACAACAGACTAAAAAAAGTTGCAGCAACACCTCAAGTAAAGATGATTGAAATTAAATTTTCTCAAGGTGCAAAGCCAGGAAAAGGCGGTTTACTTCCAAAAGAAAAGATTACAAAGGAGATTGCTGAAATTAGACAAGTGTCAATGGAAAAAGATGTTGTTTCTCCTGAAAGACACGTTGAATGTGATAACCCAGAAAGTACAGTCAAGTTCATTAAGCATGTACAAGATGTATCTAAACTTCCTGTAGGGGTTAAATTATGTCTTGGTTGTGAAGATGATTTTAGAGTTCTTGTAAAAGAAATGAAAAAGCAAAAAGTATTTCCAGATTACATTGCAGTTGATGGAGCAGAAGGCGGAACAGGTGCTGCACCAAAGAGTTTTATGGACATGGTCGGTATGCCTTTATTTGATGCATTGGATGCAGTTCAAAAAATCTTAATTGAAGAAAAAGTACGAGACAAGCTTAAAGTTGTTGCTGCAGGAAAACTGATTAATGCAGGTTCTCAAATTCGAGCAATGGCACATGGTGCCGATGCAATTTATTCTGCGCGTGGATTTATGATGGCAATAGGTTGTATTCAAGCACTACAGTGTAATAAAGGCACATGTCCCGTTGGAATTACTACACACGACCCAGTACTACAACGTGGGCTTGATGTTGAGCAAAAGAGTGAGCGTGTGTTTAATTATGTAAAAAATGTGCACAAAGACTTCACACAACTACTTGCTGCTATGGGTTGTAAGAATAGTAATGAGATTAGTAGGAAGAAGATTTGTGAATGAGAGTAGAATCATGAAATCCTTAATAAAAAATAATCTAAAAAAATTTAGGGAGTTCAACATTAGTTTTGTTGCTGGGTTATTCTCAGGAGTTCCTATTGCACTTGTATTTGGACAAGTATCTCCTAACCACCAGATTAAGGAGAACGTAATTATTTTTTCAGTAATATTGTTTGCTTTCTTTTTATTATATTATTTAGGCTTGAGTTTAACTAAAAAATACTATCCTGAAAAAGACATTTTTTCATATCATTCAAATTTTATTGCTGGCTCTATTAGTTCAATATCAGTAGGTTTATTGATTACATTTAAAGAGATGATAGAATTTATCTTACCAACAATAATAGTTATTTTTTTCTTTAATTTAATGTTTATTTTAAGGAAAAAAAGATAATTCTTAACTCAATTCCGCATAACTAAAAAGCACTTTAAATGGCACACACCATACAAGCACATGGTTGTATTTGTCTGTATCAATATCTTGATCTAATTCATAGTTAACATTGCCTTTAGTTGCTTTGATTTTTCCAAGGTCAATAAAATCATCTGAGCTTGTATCAGTTGCAAGATAAATATGTAAATTAGGCCCGTTAATTGTCTCAAAGTCTTCAAAGCGCAAAATCTTTTTGCCATCGGCCTCAATAAGTAAAACATCACCTTCTACATCGTGTGCTTTTGCTTGAAGCATTCCTGTTGCAAGTAAAGAGCTTGGGGGCATTGACTCAGATGCAATAATTTCTGTGTCTTTCATCTTCTGCATTTCTTGCATAAACTCTTCTTTTTCTTCTGAGTCCATATGATCTAGTGCATCTTGATTAAACTCTAAGGGAGAAGTATCATCTGCTTCAATATCATTAAATGCAGGGGAAATTAAGTACCAGCCTACAACAATTACAATAATTATGAGGATTGTTCTAATTTTCATATTGTAAATATATTCTAAAATAGAATATAAATTTATTGGTTGTAAGTGAATGAAATAAGTATGTTGGATTTATTGTTAGAAAGAAAAATAATTTATACTATTAAAAACAGGTAAAAGTAAAATGGATGTTGTGGTTAAAGATGCAGGTAAAAAAGGAAGAGGAGTCTTTGCATTGCGAGATTTTCAAAAAGATGAATTAATCTTGTATGTTAAAGGAGATGTAATTGAAACAGATTCACTAGATTCTTTACCAAAGTACGAATATTACCACTGTTTTCCAATTAATCAGAAAGGAAGAAAGGTGCAGTATGTCCTTCCAAATCCACCATGGGAATTTGTTAATCACTCATGTGACCCAAATGCAGGTATTAAAAATAACAGAGACATCGTTGCCATCAAGCCAATTAAGAAAGGCGATGAAATTACATTTGATTATGCTATGGTTGCAATCGATGACTGGACTATGCAATGCCATTGTGGCAGTTCAAAGTGCAGAAAAATAATTTCAACCTTTGATGTTTTAGATGAAGAAACAAAGAAAAAATACTATGATTATATATTAGATTGCATGAAACAATAATTTACTGGTTTAGCCCACTTCAAAACTTTATTTTAACAATCAAGAGCAATGGATTTAAATAGAAGTTTGAATCTTAAATAGATAATGGATGCAAAAAAAGTAGGCGCAGTTATTCTTGCAACAAGTATTGTTCTTTTGATCATCTTTATTGTAACATTTCAAAATTTACAGCAAGAAAGTCAGCAACTTGGTTGTTTTGAAGCAGAAGGATGTGGACCAGTTCAAGTTTCATTTTCTTTAGTTAATCTTGGTTTTGGTGTATTTGGGTTTATTTTAGCCCTTGGGTTTTACATGGTCGTATTCGCTAAAGGCGAAAAAGCAATTATGGGGCATTTAGAAGATCAAAAACAACAAGCATCAAATGATGAAAAATTCTCTATTTTATTGCAAGGACTTGATGAATTTGAAAAGCAGGTAATTCAAGAAATTCGCAAGCAAGATGGGATCACACAAAACACACTCAAACTGCGTGTAGATATGTCAAAAGCAAAACTTAGTCAAGTTCTAGGCAGCTTAGAAAAAAAAGGCCTTATCAAACGAATGCAGCACAAAAAAACACTTGCAATCCATTTAGCTGTTGGGTTTTAAGTAACAATCACTTCTTTATCTCACAAACATTTGTCATGATCTTTTTTGCCATATAATTAATTGTAAGCACAATAATCACAATTCCCAACACTCCAAGTTCTAATCCTCTAAATGGTAAAAAGCTAAGAAATCCTCCAATACCTAAAATACCCACAGCACCTAAAGCACAAGATGGACACGCTGGTGCAAGAAGGCTTGTAATAAGGCCACCACTACCTGCATAGAGTCCAGTTGTAATTTGTCTTTTAATCAAAAAAATACTCATCGCTAGTAATATCCCACCAGTGATTGCAGTCACAATTAAAAACACATGAGAAGGAATTGACATTGCACCGTGTAGTCCAACTGTTAAATTAAATAAGAGTTTAAATGAGAACTCTTTTAAGAGTAATTTGTAATTATGTACAAATGCGTTAAAAGAATAAATTAAGATTGCAAAGACTGCAGTAATTGCATAATAATACTTTTTTTCATATACTTGTGGCAAAGCTCCTTGTAAATTTTGTTTTGAGCGCGCAATATACTGAGTAATTTTATTCATAGTAATTAAAACCCCGACTACCTTTTATACCTTTAGGTTAATGGTTCAAATTTTGTTTAAAAGAAAAAAAGAAAAAAAAGAAACAAGGCTTATTCTTTTCTTGCAAGCTTACCTGGGCCATGCCATGCAAGCACAAAGTTTGCTGCTAAAATTAACAGATCTCTTTCAAGTCCTGCTGTTAAAAATTTCCCAGCTTTTACTGCACCTGGAATCTGCACACCAATAATTGCAACTGCAATGATTGCTGCAAGTGCGTAGTTTGCCCATTTATGCCAAATTCCCACAATAATTAAGATTGCACCAACTACTTCTGCAATCCCAACAATCGGTCCTAAAAACCCAGGAAAGCCCATTGCAACAAACTTATCCATTGCCATTCCCCATTGAAGTGCTTTTGGAAGACCGTGGTATAAGAAAATTACAACGATTACTGCGCGAAGCCCAAGTAGACTCCATCCTTTCAAATCTTCTTTTTGTACCATTTTTGTTTTACCTCTTGTGTAGCTTGCGCTACGTTTGTGTTGAAAATAATTTAATTAAAGAAAATAAAAAAAGAAAAATACCTAATTTAGTTCTGCTTCAATTATTTGTTGGAATACACTAAATGGTTGTGCTCCTGAGATGATTTTACCATTTATGATAAATCCAGGTGTCCCTTGAATTCCTGCACGCTGACCATCTGCAAAGTCTTTTTGTACTTCGCCTGCCATTGCGCCAGTATCTAAACAAGTATTAAATTCAGCAGTATCTAAACCAATTTGTGAAGCAAGTTGTTTGTATTGAGCAACTCCACCACTTACGCCGTTTTCAAAAAGTAAGTCGTGCATTTCGTAGTATTTTCCTTGCTCACCTGCACACTCTGCTGCTTCTGCTGCCTTTTGTGCATTTTGGTGGAAGCTTAAAGGAAAGTCTCTGTAAACAAGTTTTACTTTTCCTGTTTTAATGTACTGTTCATCAATTTGTGTGTATGTCTGTGAGTAGAATCGTGCACAAAATGGACATTCATAATCACTAAACTCTACAATTGTCACTGGAGCATCTGGGTCTCCTTTTATTGAATCGTCATCAATTAGTGTTTCCATATCAATTGGAACACTTGGTGCGTCATTTCCACCTGGTGCTGTTGGTGTTGGTGCGCTATCTCCGTTATTTGGTGCAGCTGCAACTCCTCCTGCAACTTGCGCTGCAATGTAAATTAGTAATACAATTTGTAATACTGCTGCAGCAATTAACCATTTATGTACATCATTTCCCATTGTACTTTTTTTACTATGGTGAGCTTTGTGCTCATGTGTTTTATGTTCACTATGATGTTCTTGTGGCGCTTGTTGTTTTTGTTCTTCTTCCATAGTATAAACCTCCGTTTTAAATGAGATTGAAAGAGTAGCTACCTATATATAAATTATGGCATAAACAAAAGCATGTAAAAGAGCTCAAAGTCCAAAATTTTTGTTTATTACCGTTTATACTACGTTTTTTAGAGTTTAGAAAAAATGAGAGAAAAGTAAAAGAAAAAATTAGTTTGGAAGGGGACATCCAGTCTTTAAGCTAAGTTCTTCCCAACTCACTTTTCCAGAAATACGTTCCCCATCTGCAAATTCCCATGTAGGGTAGCCAGTAATTCCTGCTTGTTCGCATACCGCAGTTTGACCTTGTCCTCCTGGGAGTGAGCATTCAACATAATTAATTTCATTAAATGCATCTTTAAATTCACTTTTTTGATCTTTACAGTGAGAACACCAATATGCTCCAAAGAATGTTGCCTCATTTTTGCTGAGACATTTTGCAAACTCAACTTCTTCAGGTGTAGCAGAACTTGCACAACCCATTAAAAGTAAAGCAATGCCCATAATAGTAATTACTCCTAGTTGTAATAATTTCATTTTTAATAACCTCAATAATATTTTTTCCAGTTATCAAACGTATTTAAAGATTATGGATTATAGAAATCTATGTCAATAGACTTAAAAGGAATTAGCTAATAATTTACTCATGGTTATCAAACACTTCCACATATACAAGTTACCTAATTCTAATGCACCTTATGTAGCGCAGTGGGATAATGAAAGAGGCAGCATTCGTCGTGCATTTCAAAATCTTGATGCATTAGTTAAAGCTCTTCCAGGGGATATTGCTGTTTATGCAAGAAGGGAAAAACACCTCACTTTCTTAAAAAATAAAGTTCCTAAAGGAGTTAAGGGGGAAAAATTAGAGGATTGGGTCTTTGGCAGAGTTTCAAGATATGTAGGTTACGAAACAGAAAGAATATTACAAGAGCCCCCTTGCCTTACTGATAAAGTTCGTACAGTTTTTGAAGCTCTATATGATATCTATCACGGAGTTACTCAATCAAGAAAGCCGTAATAAAGATTCTTTAATCTTAGAACTCTTATGCTGATGAGTTTTATATGCTGTTGACCTAACTATCTTTGGAAATAGATGCATTGATGCTAGTTTTTCTTGCAATACTTTTTCTGTAATTTCATGATCATAGCCTAGGCAAATTACATCTGGTTTTAGTTCTTCAATAATCTTAAAGTGGTTGCCTTCATACCCAAGTTTTGCATCATCGACAATCTCTAAACTTTGTACCATTTCTAAACGCTCATGCTCATCAAACGTTGCACTACGCTCTAATTTTTCTCTTGTAAAGTCTCTTGCAATTATTACAATTAAATTATCTGCATATTGTTTTGCAAATTTAAAATAGTGCAAATGTCCAAGGTGCAAGATATCGAATGTGCCAAAGCACAGAACTGTTGTCATTATAATTTATTTTTGTCAAGTATTCAAATATTTTTCTACTCACTTTTCATGATTATTTAGAAAATGAGTAATCCCCTGACGTAATGCTTTAACGGATACAAAAAAATGGTTACTCCCTTGTCCATGAAGAAGGGTAGATATTTCATCTCTTTCAGCCCGTGCATATGTAAGGCCAATAAGCTTACCTGAATTAGTATCTACAACTGGTCCACCACTCCAACCAGGTTCTACTTTTCCACAAGTACTTTCATAAAACCGATCTCTTACTGTTTGCATCCTTCCCGGTACTATTAAGTGGGCTAGGGTCTGGGTATATTCAAGATCTCCCCCCTTAACCATTACCCCAGATAACTCTTCAGGAACATCATGCTTAAATCCATACACCCTAATCTGATCATTTTGAACTGGTTGTGATTGTGCAAAAATAACCGGAGTTGGTTTTGATGAACTTCCCATATCTGCTTTAGCAAGAGCTAAATCCATTTTTTTTGAACGGACTAAAGACTTTTCAATTGGAAATACACTGTATGTATCATTTCTAGCATCATAAAGGGTTATAGTTTCTCCCTTTGTTCCTTGAGGAAACACGTGTTCATTAGTTACAAAATAACCATCTTCTGTTAATAAGACACCACTACCTTTAATAGTTCCAAAGTTTCCATTTCTATATTTAACTTTAACTTCCACCTGCACTGTATTATCCCAATATGCTGCCCTTCTAGCTGCAGGAGTCATATCCCTAGCTGGTGTATTTCCTTCCATTAACTGCACTAAACTTTGATATTGAGGTGAGTCTCTTCTTCGCATAAAACCCCAAATAGAAAGCGTATTTATAAATATTTCTAATTTAACCACTGTTAAGTGGTTATTTTTCTTTTAACTCCGCCTTTTGTATTTCCAACACTCCAGTATACTCGTTTTCCATTACTTTTGTTGATTTAATAATTTCAATTTTTTTATCGAATAATGGACAGTCTAACACGAGTGACTCAAATTCACCACCCTCTCCATTACAATGTAAACCAATTTTTTCTTGCAGCGCAATTAACTCTTCAACTTCTGATTCTCCAATAACTTTACCTAGCCATTTCTCACTAAGACTATCTGCAGAAACTGACGTAAAGATAATTTTAAAATTATGTTGTAATAATTCCCTCATCTCTTGTTCTGGTGCTTTGTGCCAGAGTGGTGAAAAGATTTTGAGCCCAAGTTCATCACAAATTTTTTCAATCCTATCACGCTGGTATACAGACATTACAGCACCCGTAATTATTCCATCAATCGCAAATTGCTCTTTTCCTTTCTTAATCAATTCCTTTAAGTCTTCTAACTCTTCTTCTTTTACTCCTTGTGTTGGCTGAAATAATACTGGAATTCCCATTGCCTCTCCTTGTAATTTAGCCATTTCAACTCCTGCTGATTGAAACATATACGAATGAGGGTTTTCTGATTTCATTGTAAGTAAACAAGAAATAGTATAATTTTGTTTTTGCATAATATATGCAGCATACATTGAATCTTTCCCAGAAGAACATAGTAAACCAAGCTTCAAATTCCGTGGAGGGTAAAATTGCTCAAGATACGCAGATTTAGAATCAAATTTTTCACGTTTAGCAAGTTTTGCAATGGCATGATCAAACCTAGACCCGTACTGTGCTGCTGTTTTTTTACGCAGTGCAATTTCTTGAGGAATCTCTTTTGTAAGTGCAATATCTCGCAAAATCTTTTTTGTTTTTATTTCTCCATCAATCTCTGCAATCTTGTATTTAACAGGAATTTTAAGTGCATATTCAATTAAATTTTTATCTAAAAATGGCAGACGTAGTTCTAGATTATTATCCATGGTAAGCACATCATCTCGATAAAGGTCTCGCTCAAACATCTTACGTAGCCCTGATACACATTCTTGGTTAATGTTGGCAGACCTTTTATGTCGCTCATAGCCTGCAAAAATTTCTTCACTTCCAAGGCCTGAGAATACAACTTTACAGCCATCTTCTTTTGCCATTTCACACGCAAGATAAAATGTGAGTGCAACTCCAACTTTAACAACATTCGAATCTTCAATAAGTGGTACAATTTTTTGTAGGTACGTCGGGATTTCATCTAATGCAATTTTTTTAACTTTGAGATTTAACCCTAGTTTTTTTGCTGCCTCTTGTGCTGCAAGTAAGTCTGAAGGAAGAGCTTGGTTTTCATCTGTTTGTAGTACTGCTGTATAGCATGTAAAATCCTTGTCTTGGTCTTTGAAGTACTTTGCCAAATACGTTGAATCAATGCCACCCGAAAATAAGAGCCCAAATTTTGCATCTGGTATTCTTTTTGCAATTGCTGTATCTAATAGATCTTGTGTTTTTTCCTGAATGGTATCTTTATTTTCTGTATACTCTGGAAGATAGGTAAAGAACTCTTGTTGTGATGATTTTAGTGCATTTGTATTAACATCATATTCTAAAATAGTTCTAGGATGAAGTTCTTGAACGTTTAGATAGCCTGCTTTTTCAAGAGCTTTTTTTTCCGATGCAAATACAAAGTCGTCTTTAGAATGTGAAAACCATAATGGTTTGATTCCAAGTAAATCTCTTGCAGCGTAAACAGTGTTATCTTGCCAATATGCAAATGCATAGACACCATCAAGTTCATCTAATTTTTCTAATTTAAACTTTTGAATAAACGCAAAGAGAAGTTGTGCATCATTTTGTGCGTTAAAACCATATTTTTGATTTAATTTCTGCCAATTATATATTTCGCAATTCGCTACAAAGAAACGATTTTCCTTTTGTAGTGGTTGTGGGATATGGTTAACGATTGCATGTAGGGCATGACCTATACAATTTTTTCCAGAAAGTAGTGGTAATTCGTTAGGATTTTTTGCATGAGTTATTGTAGTTCCATTTGTAATCCCAACTTTATCTTTTCCCCTGTTTTGAAGTAAAGCTAGAGCTGCTGTTACTTGAGCTACTGCATTTTCTTTGTTAAAGATTCCAATTATACCACACATACGTAATTATTTTTAGTCTATTTATTTAAAGATTTAGTTTGATTCATCAAAGAGGAAAAATAGAGAGTATATGCCAAAAATTTATATACAAAATCTCAATGTAAAAAATATGGAAATTAAATCTTGTAAAGTTGCATATGAATGCCCTATCTTTAAGGTAGAAGAACGCCAAGTTGTAACACATAGTGGCGCTAAAAGGACATTTTGGGTTGTGATAAGAGCACCGCACGTAGCAACAATTGCCTTAACTAAAGATAAAAAAATTGTATTAACAAAAGAGCACATTGGTAGAGATGATAAGCAAATCATTACTATTCCAGGTGGCAAAGTAGAAGTTTATGATGCAGATATAGCAGAAATCAAAAAACAAGCTCTAGCAGAACTACAAGAGGAATCTGGGTATGAAGCTAAGGAAGTAACCTTATTATCTCAAGAAACACCTCCTCTAAATTGGTATGAGAGAACATTTTACAAATTTGTTGCATGGGACGTTGAGCAAGTTGGACAGAATTTAAGTGGTGGTGAGTCTATTATTCCTTTTGTTGTAAGTGTAGAAGAAGCAAAAAGAATTGCAAAGTCAGAAGAAATGGAATTTATCCACGAACGTCAAGCAGTCCTAAAAGCATTAGCATATTTTGAAGAGAATAATCTATTATAAAAAGATGCTACTTTTGTGTTATGTTGGTGAGCAGCGCCCTGACGGTTCAAAAAGAAACAAAGATTTCTTTTGAACGCCAGAATTAGTATACTAATTCTGATGCGAGTCGAGGGACATGGTGCAGTAAATGAAAAATAAAAATCAATATGCACCATAATAAGTCCCGTGCCCTGCTCACTGAAACATAACACAACCATCATATTAAAATGACATTTATCAATCCCAAAACATTTGAATGCACAAAGTGTGGCGAGTGTTGTAGGCCAATTGTAAAGGTTTGTAAAGAAGAGATTTCTCAAATTGAAAAAGCAGGAATTAAAAAAGAAGAGTTTACAGATTTTGATAAAGATATTAATTCTTATGTATTAAAACAAAACAAAGGCGTATGTATGTTTCTCAAGCGAGATGTAAATGAGAAGGGAGATTTGGTTTTTGTGTGTTCTATTTATGATAAGCGTCCAGATGTATGTCGTAAATATCCTTTTTTTACAGGCAAAGAAAAACTAATTGATTGCAGACCTGGTGGTTATGAGAGATGGATTGATATTGACAAGGTTGTAAAATAAGTCACAGGATATTTAAAGAAAGATTTATGAGAGTATTTTATGAGTGAAGAACGCTACATTGTGTTTATAAGAGAACTTTATTTGAGTAGAGAAGAAGCGGCAAAAACTGGCCATAAAATTGATGAATCAAAGTGTTATATGGGTCCTGCTCCTTCTAGCGCTGCATTACCACTTCCAAGACCAGAATTATATTTTGTTTCTCAAGTGTATATGATAGATGATAGGAATGATGCAGGGGAAGAACCTTTTCCAGTTTTAAACTTAAGAAAGTTAGTTAGAGAGCTAGCACCCAATTATGACGAAGGAGTTACTTTTGATGGAAATTACATTCCTGCAGATCCTACTGATGATGAAGTTTTTGTTGAAAGAAGACTAACTCCAAAAGAACAAGGGAATTTAGAGCGGTTACTTAAAAGAAGAAAACCCAAGAGCAGATAATTAGAATTACTTTAACTATCTCAAATGAATTTCTAAAATATCCTTATCTTCTAATTTATGCAATGTTTTTTTAAACGTCTGTCCAGGATGCTTAGCAGAGCTTCCCCACACTCGTGCAAATTTAAACTTCTTTGCAAAGTCTTTGTGGGTTTTATCACAAACATCTTTTATTGTTGAACCTCGTTGAATAATCATTGGTTCTTTCATATCAGCTTCTTGTCTTGGTTCTTTCATATAAATCCGAATAAAGTCTAGTTTTTCAAAAATAACATCACGAAGTTCTTCAATGTTAAGATTGTTTGCTGCAGAAATTGCAATGTCTCCTTTGACTTGTTTCATTACTTTTGCAAGTTGTCTTTGAGAAACTAAATCAGCTTTACTTAAACACGTAATTGCAGGCAAGTATTTTTTATTTCCTTCAATACAATCAATAAAATCATCAACATCAATTTTTGACCTAATTAAGACATCAGCATTAACAATTTTAAACTCACGTAAAACACGTTTTAGTGTTTCATCGTCAACATCAAGTGGCACAGTTTTTCCAATTTGAATTCCCCCTTGTGCCTTTTTTGTAATATACACTTCTGGTTTTCTTTTATTAAGTCTAATTCTTGACTCCCAGACTTCTTTAAGAATTGCAGGATAATGTTCAGGATGGGTTACATCAATTACCATTAATACAAGATCTGCATTTTGAATAACTGCCAAAACTTCTTTTCCTCTTCCCTTTCCAGAAGCAGCTCCACTTACAATCCCTGGAACATCTAGAATTTGAATTTTAGCCTGCTTATATTCCATCACTCCTGGAATTACTGAAAGCGTTGTAAATGCGTACGCTCCGACTTCAGATTTTGCCCCTGTTAGTTTGTTTAATAGGGTCGACTTTCCAGCTGAAGGAAACCCTAACAATAATACAGTCCCATCACCTGACTTTCGAACAGAATAACCATGATCAGATTGACCTGTTTTTTTAGAAGATCGTTGTTCTTGTTTTTCTTTAAGCTGTGCAATTTTTGCCTTTAAAATACCAATGTGGCCTTGCGTAGCTTTATTGTATTTTGTCTTCTTAATTTCGTCTTCTAACGCTTTAATCTGGTCTTTATAATCAGGCATACTTACCTTGAGAACTAATTGTTTTTTAATTGTTTTGGAGAAATAGCTAAAACTAAAACCACTAGCGCAACTTTTATAAACAATCTTCAAGGCTTTGAGAAGATGGCAGTAAACGTGTTCCAACTCGTAGAGCAATACTTAGTAAAAGTAGTTATTGGGATTGTTATTCTCTTAATTGGGTTTGGAATCGGAGTACTGGCAAAAAAAATCACATATCGAATCTTTAAAGAGATTAAGCTCAATAATATTTTTAGTTCTTTAGGGATTACTACTAATTTGGAAAAAGGCGTGAGCAACATTATTTCCTATGTAATTTATTTAATCACCATTATTTTCTTTTTAGATCACTTTAATATTCGTTCTATTGTACTTTACTTAATTTTTGGAGCAGTGTTAATGTTAATTATTTTAACGTTCCTAGTAGGACTAAAAGATGTTATTCCAAACTTTGTAGCATGGTTAATTATTCAACAAAAAGATAAGGTCAAAGAAGGAAGACATGTAAATGTAAAAGAGATTTCAGGTATTGTTGAAAAGATTGGCTACTTAGAAACTGAAATTAAAACCGATCGTGGAGACATCTTATACGTTCCTAATTCTTTATTTGTAAAAACTAAATTTTGGATTCATAAAAGAGAATAAACCTAATTTTTAATTGTTTCAAGCATACTAATTACATCCCACACTTGTGTTCTGTGATATGAGGAAATGTCTAAAGAATGTAAGTCTTCTAATTCTAGTAATGCTTTTTCTACTGCTAGCTGTTCATCACTGCCAAGCAATTTCATTACTGCTGTGGTTTTTTCTTTAAAGCGCTTACTTGCATCTTGATCATCATGTAAGCCTTGTAAGAATTCAATTACTTCCTGAACTTGTGGATTTGTCATCTTCTAACCCCTGCATCATTTTTTGTTGTGCTTCTTCAATTTTTTTTTGCAGTTGCTCTTCTTGTTGTGTAATACTTTTTAATCGTAAGTTGATTACTTCTTTTTGTTCTTGCAACTCTTTTTGAGTTTGCTCTTTATCTGTTGCAATCATGATTTTGCCAACAATTTTGTAGGCTTTATCTGTAGAAGTAATCTCTTTTAATGCAGAGTCAAGCTCCACAACTTGAGATTCTAACTGTTGTTTTTGTGCTTGTAGAGCCTCTAGGTTTTGCTGTAACAACTGCAACTGCTGAATATGTTCTGAGGACATTTCTTACCTCGCTTTAATTTTGTTTACAGTCCTTCTATCTTTGTGTAATACTCTACTACC
The DNA here is from genome assembly GCA_964344285.1 of uncultured Methanosarcinales archaeon. Lineage (GTDB taxonomy): Archaea > Nanobdellota > Nanobdellia > Woesearchaeales > GW2011-AR9 > CAYFMM01. The sequence continues at coordinate 102,224 of CAYFMM010000005.1, forward strand.
ACAGTATGGACATCTCACTTTAGTTCTTGTATATTCGTCCTCTACTTTTTTCCCGCAATCAAAACAGATTAAATACATTTTTGTACGCTCCTAAATAGTGTATGCCTTTCCTGCAAACTTGGTGTCGCATTTTTGACAATTCCAAATTCCCATCGCAACTCGCTTTACATCTTGCTTATTGCAGTATGGACATTTGTGCTTTGCTCTTTGTTGTTGCTCAATTTTTGCAAACTTTGTTCTTGGTTTTCTACCGTATCGTGTTCCAAAACGCTTTGTTGATGACATTGTAATTTTCTCCTAATTATAAACAAATGGGACCGCCCGGATTTGAACCGGGGTCCAGAGGTCCCAAACCTCTAATGCTAGATTTCTCCTACGCTACACAGCAGCAATAGTCCAAGCTACAACACGGTCCCGTCTATTTATAAATCTTCTGTGGATTTATTGAGCTAAAATAGTAGTCTGTTTAAAAGATTTGTGGTGAGAATAAGTGTATAATTTCAAGCAATAGCCCGTAACTTCTTGCTTGCTTTAGTTAAAATTTCTAATTTTTTGCCATCCCACACAACAGTATCTTCTATTCTTAGACCAAATTTACCCGGATAATATACTCCTGGCTCGATAGTAAATGGGACGTTTTTTGCAACATTTGCCTTTTTATCTGAAAATACCGGTGCTTCATGAACTTCTAAGCCAATGCCATGTCCTAAAGAGTGAATGAAAGCTTTTTGTGCTGCTCCAAGCTTCTTTTTTGTAACTTCTGCTAGTTTTTGAAATGTCACATTTGGCTGTGCCTTTTTACATGCTTCTAGCTGTGCTTGTAAAAGTAAGTCATACGCTTGCAATTCTTCTTGTTTAGGTTTTCCTAAATATAGAACTCTTGTCATATCTGCACAGTAATTTTGCCACTTTGCTCCAAAATCAAGTAGTAAGAATCCTTTGCTTAGTTTAGTTTGATTTGTGACATGATGTGGAATAGCTGCATTTTTGCCAAATGCTGCAATTGTGGGGAATGCTAGCTCTGCCCCTTGTGATTTAATATATTTTTCTAAAAAAAAGGCAACATCGAGTTCTGTCTTTAATTTCTTTTTTGGTAATTCTTTAATTAACGTATTTAGTGCAGCAGTTGTAATCGCACAAGCCTTTTTTATAGCTACTAATTCCTTTTTTGTTTTTGTAAGTCGTAACTGTTGTAGTTCCGCTGAGAGATCAATAAATTTTGCCTTAAAGTGTTTTTTGAAACGTTCTAATTCCCCTACGGTTAAAGAGGATTTGTTAATTCCAACCAGTTTAGATTTTACAAATTCTTTATACCAATCTTTTGAAACTTCCTTAACCATAATCCCTTTGATTTTTGGTTTTTTGTCAAGCTTTGTAATAAACAATGTAGCTGCTTTAGGAGTTATAACTAAATATCCATGAGAAAATTGTTTTTGTGTAAAATAAACAAAATTAGGGTCTTCTGCTGTAAGAATCACTATATCAATCTTTTTTTGCCTTAGAATTTTTTGAAATTGTGTTAATTTCATGTGTGAGAAAGAATTTGATGAGATATAAAAGTTTTCTTTCCAGAGGCTCTGTCCGGAAAGGAGTAAAAACGTATACTAGGGCACGGCGCCCATTATGACGCTTATTGAATTTATCTTCAATTAGTGCGTCATGCGCCTCGACTCTGTCAGGGCGCAAAGAATGAAACAAAGATTTCATTCTTGCGTTAAAAACAAATCTCTGTTTGTTTTTCTACGCCAGTATACAGAAAGCCTCCTTTCCGGATGAAGCCCTTTCCAGATAAGATATAGCAAAACCTAACTATACCACAACTCTTATAAACCCTAAAATAATGCTTTTTGTATGCAAAAGTTTACGCTTTCTAACGGGATGAAGGTTATTTACAAACATAAGCCAGGAAACGCTGTTGTAGTAGAAGCTATGATTAATGTCGGAAGTAACGATGAAAATCCCCAAGAACTTGGTATTTCCCATTTTTTAGAGCATATTTTATTTGAAGGAACAACAAAAAGACCCACTAATAGAGCTATTTCAAATGAGATTGAAAAGATTGGTGGGGACTTTAACGCGTACACTACAAATGAAAGAACATGTTTTTATGTAAAAGTGCTTAAGAAGCACGCAAAAACAGCAGTAGATGTGTTGGCTGATATCTTTCAAGATTCTTTATTTAAAAAAGAGCATATTGATCGTGAAATAAATGTTGTACTCAAAGAAATTGATATGATTAATGATGAACCCAGATTCTATCAATGGTTGCTATTACAAAAAAATCTCTTCAAGATTCATCCTTGTGGAAGGCCAACATATGGCGATAAGAAAATAATTAAAAACCTTACACGAGAAAAAATTATTACCTACTTTGAAAAATACTACGTGCCGAATAATATGACTCTTTGTATTGTAGGAGACGTGAAAAATTGGAAGAAGCTTGTACAAGACGCATTTAATATGAAACGCAAAAAAGTACAAAAAAGAAGTCTTCCTATTGAGCCAGTTAAAACAAGAGTTCTTACAAAAAAAGAAAAAAGAAAGATCGCAAACAGTTACCTTGTTGTTGGATACCAAACAGTCCCAAGGTCTCATAAGGATGCATATGTGTTTGAGGTAATTAATGGTATTTTAGGAAGAGGCCAAAGCGGACAGATGTTTACAGAGATTAGAAGTAAGCGAGGTTTAGCCTATGATGTAGGAACACAACATATAGCAGAAGTTACTTTTGGATACTTTGCAGTCTATGCAAGTGTAGATAAAAAAAATATTTCTGTAGCAACAAAGGTGATTTTAGAAGAATTACAAAAATTAAAACATACTACTAAGCAAGAGTTAATTGAAGCAAAAGACTTTGTGGAAGGAGACTATCTTCTTGACTTAGAAGACACACAAAAAATTGCAGACCAAGTATTATTTTGGGAGCAAGTTAAAAGTGCAAAGTTAATGGATACATACATCAAAGAAATACGAAAAGTAACTCTTGCAGATATTAAACGAGTTGTAAATAAGTATTTTAAGAACCAAACAATTGTTGTATTGGAGGGAAAATAAAATGGCAATTTACAAAAAAGAGATGGCAGTGTATGCTGCTTTGCTTCAGTTAAAGGGAGGTCTAAAAGGGTATCTATTTGAAGATGCATTCAAAGGAGCAAACGTGAGAGTAGCAGCTTATCTTAAAAAAAATTTTGTAGAAGAATTTAAAACTCTTTTAAAAAGATGGAAAGGGCTTTTTGGTGGTGAGAGAGCAGAAAAAAATGCAGATAGAGAGATTAAAAAGTTTCTTGGGATATTAGAAAAAAAGTATACTGCTAGAGAAACTCCAAAATTGAAAGAGACTATTTCCAAACTTCAAGTTTATAATAATGACCTAATTAAAGCAGTAAGTAAGAACGGAGATATAGAACAAGAGTTGTCTGAAATTGTTGAAGATATTGAGAATTTAACAATTTTTAAAGGCAAAAAGAAAGATACCACAGGAATAAAGAATATTTCTAGAAAAATTGACGCCTTATATGATAAAGTGAAAAAACTTATGGACGAGGTTATTGCTGAAGAAGAATTGACAAAATTTTTAAAAAGAAAGTTTGAGTAATAAAATTATCTCGTAACCTTAAAGCTTTCAACTTGTTCTTGTAACTTCTTTGCTTCTTTATTTTTTGCAAAGTATTCTCGCACTGGTTCAAGTAATTGATTAATATATTTTGCTGTTGCAGCTTTCAAATCAGCAGGGTGAATATCTCCTTTTACAAATGCTGCTTCTAAGTCTTGATATGAATCATAGCTAGCATTGCCACCGAATTTTTCAGGCCGCTCAATAACAAAAAGCCCTTTCCAGATAAGATATAGCAAAACCTAACTATACCACAACTCTTATAAA
>CAYFMM010000005.1:106203-146444 GCA_964344285.1 uncultured Methanosarcinales archaeon
GATATGAATCATAGCTAGCATTGCCACCGAATTTTTCAGGCCGCTCAATAACAAATTCTTCAACTCGTTCAAAGACAATATATTTACAATATTCAAGCACTGGATTATCTTGAATTTCTTTTTCAGGACAGTATGCTTTTTTGAATTTTCGTATAACTGCTTCTGCTGAGTCTGTCATAAAAATTGCGGTGTCTGGTTTGGACTTAGACATCTTAAGTGCAATTGCACGCTCTGCTCCTTGTAAGTCTGTTTGTGGTGGTTTTCCTAGCCCAAGTAACATATGGTGGGAAACAACAACTGGTTTCCAATAACCTAATTTTTCGCCAATTTCTCGTGCGAGAACATTTATTTTCCGTTGGTCCATGCCTAATTGGCAGATATCTGCTTTCAGATGAAAAATATCAGCTGTCTGCATACAAGGATAGAGTATTTGAGATGCTTGTAGGGAGTCTTGCTCTGATCTTCCCATTATTTGTGTTGTTCTTAAAATACGTTTTAGTGTTGCAGATCTTGCAATTTGCATTACTGTTTTCCAATAATCTTTACTATCAAGCAAGTCAGACGCCCACACAAATTCTACATTTTTTGGATCAAGACCACATGCTTTCCACACTTCAATAAAATATTTTCCAACAGTCTTAATTTTTTCTAAATCTCCGCCCATCTTGTTATTTGCCCAGGCGTGCCAATCTGCAACAAGCATCTTAAATGAAATTCCTGCTTTTGCAAGCTTGTTAATTGTAATTGTTCTTAAAAGACCTTGTGCAATATGAATTTGACCTGATGGTTCAAATCCATCATACGCAATAATTTGTTTTTTTTCTTCAAGAAGTTTTTGTAATTCTTCTGTATTGATAATTTCCTCTCCAACCTCTTGGAGTAATTTCATGCGGTCTTGTGTATTCATTTTAGCTCAAAATGAGTTATTGTATAAATAGTTAGTGGTGGTTAATCTTATTCCAGCACAGTAAAATATAAATATGCCCAGACCAAATCCATACAAGGGGGTAAGGTAATAGTAAATTTACTAGAAAATAATGATTAAAGCTATTTTATTAGATTTTTTCCGGAGGAAAGACCAAAAATGAAGGCAGTCATTTTTGATTTTTGGGGAACTTTAGTTGAAAACGGTGTATGGAGCCCAATTAAGCAAGTTCGCAATATCCTAGATGTGAGAATGCCGTTTCCAGAGTATGTTATTCGTATGGAGCGAGCAATGATGACAAAAGAGCATCCAACCTTAAAAGATGCATTTGTTGAAGTAGCAAAAGAGTTTTCAATTACTCCTGATGAAAAACAGCTTGATGAACTTGTTGGAATGTGGAATAAGTCTTGGATGTTAGCACAACCCTACGCTGAGACAGTTGAAGTTTTACAAGAACTTCAAAAAGAATATACTTTAATTTTGATATCTAATACAGACTGCTTTAGTATCCCTAAGGTTCTTGAAAAATTTGATTTAGCTAAGTATTTTGAGAGTGTTAACCTTTCTTGTAAAAAAGGATTTATTAAAACTGATAAAAATTTCTTAAAAACAATTCTTGATGAGCAAGGATTACAAGTTGAAGATTGTGTTCTTGTTGGAGATAGTATCCAAAGTGATATGAGTTCTGCAAAGAAAGTTGGCATGAAAGCAATCCTTCTTGATCGCAAGGATTCACGAGATTTTGAGGAAAAGATTAAAAATCTGCGTGATTTAAAGTCTAAATTATAATGGAACTCACATTTCTTGGAACTGGTTGCATGCAGCCAACAAAGACACGTAATCACGCAGGAGTGTTACTTCAACATACAAAGGAGTTTATTCTATTTGATTGTGGAGAAGCAATTCAGCGCCAAATGCGTGTAGCTGGAGTAAAACCTGCAAAGATTACGAGGCTTTGTATTAGCCATTGGCATGGAGATCATGTCTTTGGTATTCCAGGGCTCATGAGTTCTATGGGAGCAGACCAGTTTGCAAAAAAATTACACATTTATGGCCCTAAAGGCACTAAAAAATATTTTGAGCATATGTTTAAGTTCTTTGCAGCAAAGGATATTATTGAGTATGAAGTACATGAAGTTTCCTCTGGCGTATTTTTTGAAAATGATGATTTTACACTAAGTGCTGAAAGTTTAGAACACTCTGTACCTTGTGTTGGGTTTAAATTACAGGAAAAACCAAAACGTAAAATCGATATGAAACAAGCAAAAAAGTTTGGGCTAAGTGAAGGTATTGAGCTTGGAAAATTACAGCAAGGAAAAAGCGTTGTTGTAAATGGAAAAACAATTTCTCCTGACGATGTAAGCACCGTTGTAGAAGGAAAAAGCGTAGCGTATGTTACAGATACTCAAGACTGTGATGGTGCTAGAAAACTAGCAGAAAATACCGACGTATTAATTTTAGAAGGAACTCTTCTTGATAATCTCAAAAAAAATGCAATTAAGACAAAGCATCTTACTGTAAAACAAGCAGCACTTATTGCGTCTGAGAGTGGAGTTGATAAGTTAATTATTACGCACATTAGCCAACGTTATAAGTCTGATTCTGAAATTATTGAAGAAGCGCAAAGCTATTTTCCAAATTCAGTTGTAGCACATGACTTTATGAAAGAAAGAATCTAGGTTGCTTTTAGCACACACCCACTGGTCAACTACGAGACGAGAATATATAAGGCAACATTACTTCTCTTTTTCTATGAACCGTAAAGCAAAAGGCACAAAGGGCGAGCGAGAGCTTGTAAAATTCTTTAACGAGAATAATTGGAGTTGTATTAGAGTTGCTGGTAGTGGAAGTTCAAAATACCCATCGCCTGATATTTTAGCAGGAAATGCGATTAGAAGAGTAGCAATAGAGTGTAAAGTGACAAAAGATAAAAAGAAGTACTTTACAGATATAGAAATAGCTCAATTACAAGAATTTTCACAAAAATTTGGAGCAGAATCGTGGGTTGGCGTACGTTTCCCAGATGAACCGTGGTATTTTTTAACATTAGAAGACTTGGAAAGCTCTGGCAAGCATTGGTGTGCTTCTTTAGAAATAGCCAAAAGACGTGGGTTGCTTGCAGAGGAACTTGTTCAACCTGCCCTATAGAATTCTTAATCTTTTATACAAAAGATTTATAAATACCACTACATAGTGACTACATATGGCAAATGGACAACCCCAAATACCACAGGCTGGACCTCAAGAAGGAGCACCAGCTGCACCTAAACCAGCTAAAACTACTGGATTAACTTCAATTTTAAAACCTCTTAGATATCTTAGTTTAGTTTCATTAGGTATAGGATTAGTGACAGGAACTTACTTTAGTATTGGAGGTATGACTGACAGTTTAGCTGGAAAATCAATGGGTGCTGCATCATTAGCAGGTATTGTAGGTAGTTATGCTGTAGCTGGACCGCTTGGGTTAATTGCTTCAGTGGGAGCACAAGTGTTAGGTAACTATATTCCTGTTCGAAATGAAGGTCTAGACGGACTTGCTCGACAAGGAGAAAGTCAATTAAGTGGAATGTACAACGCTGGACAAGATACAGCAAATGGTGTTGTAAACACATTAGGTGACATTTTATCTATGTACATCTAATTTCTTATTTTACTTTTAATTCAACGAAAGATTTAAAAGTGTCATCACTCAGAATAAATAGAACATCTACCTAACACTCACAATGCGCCTAACTCAAAAAAAATTAGAAGAAATTCTTGTAAATATCCTTGGAGAAGCAGGTTTACCTTTAATTCGAGAGTTAGTAGGGAAAGAAAACGTTTCTGAATTTGATTTAGCTAAAAAAACAAACAGCGACATCAAAATTATCCGTAAGCTATTATACATGCTTTATAATGAAAATTTAGTTTCTTTTACACGTAAAAAAGACAAGCAAAAAGGGTGGTATATTTACTATTGGACTTTAGAAGCAGAAAGTATTCGTTTTAATTATTTTAAGATGAAGCGTAATTTACTTGAAAGGTTACAACGACAACTAGATTTAGAAGAAAAAGAGATTTTCTTTATTTGTCCAAACAATTGTGTACGATTAGATTTTGATCAGTCTATGGAGTTTGAATTCCACTGCCCAGAATGTGGTGAATTAATTACCCAAGATGACAAGGAAAAAAGAATTACTATGCTTCAAAAGAAAATTAAAGAAACAAGTGAAGAACTTAAAAAATTAGAAGAAGCACGTAAAGCTCGTAGGATTGTTATCAAGGAAAAACAAAAAGAAGTTGCAAAGCGTAAAGTAGAAAAGAAAAAAACAGTGACTAAAGCAAAAAAACCTGCCGCTAAGAAAAAGGCACCTGCAAAAAAGGCAGGCAAGAAAGTAACAACAAAAAAGACTTCAACTAAGGCAAAAAAACCTGCTACAAAAGAAGCTAAAAAAGTTGTAAAGAAAAAGACAACTGCCAAGAAAAAAGAAGTCAAAAAGAAAGCTGTAGCAAAAAAGCGTGCAACAACAAAAACCACAGCTAAAAAGACAACTACAAAGAAAGCAACTAAAAAGCCTGTAGCAAAAAAAGTTGCTAAAAAAACAACAACGAAAAAGAAAAAATAAAATTATCTCTTACGAGATTTCTTTTTTGAAGATCTAGATTTCTTAACTAATTTTTCAATTACCTTCTCTTCATTTAACACCTTACGTGTCATTCTTTCAATATTCATCTCAACAGATGCCATTCTTCTCTCCATTAAGATTAATACGCGTAAAGAATATACAATCGCTAGGAGTGTTCCAATAATTACCGCTAAAATAATTTCAGTTAATTCTAAGCCTGCCATTTTAATAACCTCTTTTTGATAGTTTTGATAAGTAGATTAGAATATATAAACGTTTTGGAATATTAGAAAGCTAAGAAGAACACCACCGTGAATTTGCGAACGGAGGACCTTATTTGTATATTGGTTGCGGAGGGTGATGCCCCTTACGGGGAGGAGCCGCATGAAATTAACAACATCCAAGAGTGAGCCTCATGCAGTGTTCTTCGTTACGAGAGAGAACATTTATAAAACACTCCTCTTCATTAGTATAAAATGGATTATGAACAGCTATTACAAAAGGCACAAGAAGAATTGCCTGAGAACACATCTAAAGGAGATCGTTTTACAATTGAAAACGTGAAAGGACATTTAGAAGGAAATAAAACAGTTCTTGTAAACCTAAAAAAAATAGCAAAAGACTTACAACGAGATCCAGAGCATTTGTTAAAATATCTTCTTAGAGAACTAGCAACGCCAGGAAAATATGTAAGGGATAGAGCAATTTTTGGAACAAAGGTTTCAGCTACAAAAATTAATAAAAAAATTAAAAAATATATTAGTGAGTTTGTCTACTGCGCTGAGTGCAGTAAGCCAGATACAACACTTGAAGAAGAAAAGGGTGTTACATACCTTAAGTGCCAAGCATGTGGAGCAAAAAAACCCGTAAAAAGAATTTAGAAAAATGGAATTTATCTTTGCTGCAAAAAATTCACAACATGGATTACTATTAGTTATTACAGACAAAGATGTTTTTGGTAAGAAGTTTGAAGAAGGAAATAAACAATTAGATCTTACAAACGATTTCTATAAAGGAGAGGAAAAAACCTTAGAGCAAATTGAAGTAATGCTACCAACTGCAAGACATATTCATGCAACTGGAAAGCAAATCATTGATTTTTTAATTGAGAAAAAATTAGTTGAGCAAGAAAATATCTTAGTTATTGCTGGTGTGCCTCATGCACAAGTTGTAATTGAAGGGTAAGTTATCTTCTACACACCTCAAAAATTGTGCCAACAAGTTCTTCTAAATCATAACTTACCTCCACTAATGGAAAATCCACATGCACTGCTCCTTGAGAAGCATAAGCATAATAACCTTGCTGCCTCAATCTTTCACTTATTGCCTTTGCTTGGCTTGCTGTTTTAAATTCGAACTGTGTGTGTGCACCAATTCCATTTACAGTTGGGGGATATTTTACTTCCTTTCCCGTAAGCTCAGTACCCAACATTGCTCTAAAATTCGTTCCAAGTTCAGCGCCCTTAGTAAGCAAATCATTTTCCGATATAGTATCCAATGTACTTGTTACAATAGCAACACCTAATGGGTTCCATGCATTTGTCTCTCCATATTCTTTTGAATTTCCATCTGAGTCAAGAACATCTCTAACTTTTTTTGAAAAAAGTGCAGCACTCATGGGAGAAAAACCATTACTAATGCCTTTTGCTAAAGTTACTATGTCTGGTTTGAAGCCATATGTTTGTGATGCTAACCATTTTCCTGTTCGTGCAAACATGGCAACTTCATCAGCAATTATTAAAAAATCATTCTCCCTTGCAAACTCATTTAAATCTTTAAAATAATCAAGATTAGGAACAACAGACCCTGCCCCTTGTATTGGTTCTACAACTATGGCAGCTACTTGACTAAAATCACTTACTTTTTTTCGAAGTGTATCTACTATTGATGCTGATTTATAAGGCGAAGGAATATGTTGAAATATATTTTTAATATCCTCTGGAATATATTTACCCGTAATATTTTTTCTTGCAACTGAGTAATGTGATGCTGATAAACAAGTAGGGGTTGAACCATGATAACTTCTTTCTAAAGAAATTATCTTTGTTTTTTCGCTTGTCTTTTTATTTCCCTTTATTGAATGATACGCCCAGGCACAGTGAATGGCATTTGTTACTGCCATGCTTCCAGATGTAGAAGGAGCTACCCCACCTTCAAGTAAATTTGTAATTTCAAGCAAACGTGAAGCTAATGCTTGTCCCTCTTCTGTTTGCATTCCAAAAGCGACAGAAGAGTACGGTTCATCTTCTTGAAATGTTCTTATTAGAAATTTTTTTAGAACTTCCTCATGCTCTTGTGGCTTAAATCCAATTACATTAGTCCTATATAATGCACTTAAGTCGCGAAATTCAGTTACATCAGAACAAGGTTTACTTGAATCTTGAAAGTACAAAATATCTGGGAATTTTTGATTTTTTAGATTAAATCCTGTGTAAGGAACCCAGCTAGGAATTATGGGACTTTGTGTCATAGTTAACCTACTTTAACAAAATCACCATCTTTTACGATAAATAGTTCATAGGGTTTAGTAATATCTCCATTTGCATCAAACGATATCTTTCCTGCAGCACCATTGTAAGAAGTAATTGAATCCATTCCTTGTACAAGATTTTTATTTCGTGTAAAAGCTTCAGCTACTAAAAGGGTGGCATCGTATGCCTCTGCAGAGTAAAGTTTTGGTTTTTGGCCAAATTCAGCAATATATTTTTGTGCAAACAACCCATAATTTTCTCCTTTTGCTTTAGGAACAGTAATTATCACATTCTTTGCATATTCCAGTATCTGAGGATCTTTTATTGCTTCTGCTGCAATGATCGGGATTTCAAGACCTAACTCTTCTAATTGTTTGAATATTGTTACAGCTTCATTAGGAAGAGCTGCAAGATATAGTACGTCTACATTTGCTGCTTTAATTTTTGTTACTTGTGAGCGGACATCTTTTGTATTCGGTAAAAAAGACTCTGCAATTACTAGACCTTGTCCTAAGTCATTATCTAAAACTGTAAATAAGCCTTTACCATAGTCATTATTTGTGTATAACATTGCTGCTCTTGTATAACCCAATTCCTGGATCAATTTGGCTCCTTCTTTGCCTTGAAGCATATCACTTGTAGTAACTCTAAATACATGCTTACCTGCATTGGTTATTTTTGGCGCCGTTGCAGAGGGAGAAATTATCAACGTATTTGTTTTAGCAGCCTCTGGTGCAATAGCTAAAGTTTCTGCTGAGCACATAACAATTACCGCGTCAATGTTGTGAATGGTCTTTAACTTCTGATACGCTGAGAGTCCATCCTTTCCAGTACACCTACCATCTTCAAAATGTAATTCCATTTCAAATTCTGCATTTTCATTAATTTCTTTACCTGCAAGCTCAACCCCTCTTTTGATAGGTTCTGTAAATGAAGCTAAATCGCCTGTTAATGGTGCAATAAAACCTACAGTCAGTTTTTCATTTTGATTATTCCTTGTCGAAACTATGTCTTGTGTTGAACAACCAACAAGAACTAGACTAACAACTATAATAATCAAAAGAGTAATTTTTAGTGCAGCTTTCTCTGTCATTTTTGCCATAATTATAACCATTGGAACATAGAAATATAAAATTTATCACCATTTTATTTGCATAAAACCCAAACAAGAGAGTTATTTTTAATTTAGAGCAAAATTTAAAAAGAAAAATAATGTTTAGAGATAAATGGCACTTATCGATACAAAGAACCTACAAATCTTAGAACTATTAGATGAAGACGTACGAGCAGGAAGCAAAAAAATTGCAAAAGAGCTAGGGCTATCAAGACAAGTTGTAGATTATAGGATTAGAACTATGGAGGATAAAAAAATAATTCTCCAGTATAGAATGCTTGCTAATCTACCTAAGCTTGGCTTTGTATATCACAGAGTTCACATTAAATTTAAACACATAACAAAATCAAGAAAAAAAGAAATCTTGTATTATCTTATCTCAAAAAAAAGAACAGTGTGGGTTGTAACCTGCGATGGAATTCATGATTTAATGGTGGGTTTTGCATCAACTACGTTTAAAGAGTTTAGAACAATGCTCTATGATTTTGTGTCAACATTTACTGAAAATATTGCCCACTACGGTTTTGTACATATGATTGATATTGTCGTTCCTGCCCGCGATTTTAGTGGGAAGAAAAAAACAAGAGGATTACGAGGGCATATCGTTGATGATAGCAAGACCATACACTTTGATGCCTTAGATAAAAAAATAATTAATAGATTAGCTAAACAAGGAAGAATTACCGCAGTTGAACTAGCACATAACCTTGATGTACCTGTTCAAAAAATTCAATATAGAATTAGAGAAATCTTACGAAAAAAGGCACTATTTTCAAATGTGCAGTATAGATATGACTTATTCGGTTTTGAATTGTATAAAGTTTTATTCTACCTTAAAAATCCAAGTATCAAAAGAATCAATGAACTCAAAAAATTTGCTCAAGCATATCCCCGTGTTTGGAATACACAAGAATCTCTTGGAGAATGGCAATTTGAATTAGATATTGAATCAAAAGGACATGAAGATTATTACAAAATCGTAGATACCATTCAAGAAAAATTTTCCGACATCATAACTAATTACAGTACCCTATACGTACGTGAAGAGCATAAGTTTTTATTTGCAATTTTTGATGAGTAATTGGTTAAAGGATACTAGTTGGATGTATTATTTCAAGAAAACATATAAACAACCTTTTTTTCTATCAATTCATGTTTACGGTGATAGATATAGAGACAACTGGTCTTTCTAAGCATCAGCACAAGATTACAGAAATTGCTGCTGTAAAATTTCATAATCGCAAAGTTGTAGATTCTTTTCAAACACTTATCAACCCACAAGTTAGAATTCCATCATTTATTACACGCCTTACAGGCATTAATAATGCGATGGTTGAACATTCTCCAACAATCAGGCAAGTGCTTCCGTCATTTCGAGATTTTCTTGCTGACGATGTATTTGTTGCACATAATGCAACATTTGATTTTGGATTTATTGAACACAATACATGGCAACACCATAGGATAAAGATGCAAAATAAAACACTATGCACAAAAAAACTTGCTAATAGATTGCTTCCAGAACTGCCACGAAAAAGATTGCAGGATTTATGTGCGCATTTTGATGTAGAAAACGTACAAGCACACAGGGCTCTTGCTGACGTTCATGCAACAGTTGGTGTTTTAGATAATATGTTAAATATTTTACACGATAAAGGAATTAAAGAAGTAAATCAAGTGTTGAAGTTTGAAAAAAGTAGTGTTGCAAAGTGTAGGTCCTTCACCCCATAAAACTAGCTAGCCCAACCTGTTTATCTTTTTCTTTTCCAAAAACTGTTTCAATGTCGTTTTTTAAAATATCAAGTGTTTGTTTTAGGTATGGAGAAAAGTCATATTTCTCTGCCAGCATTAAAGAATATCCCAAATATTTGACAACAGAACCTTCTGAAATTGTAAATAGCAACTTACCTGAACACTGATTGCAATTTCCAGAAAGTGGGGGGCGCCTAAATTTAGCATTACATTTTACACATCTAAATTGTTGCATTGAAAACTTACGTAAGTTTCCTTTAATATCTTTTAAAAAATGCTTTTGAATTACAAGTTGTGCTACATGGTCTAAGTTAACTGCCCTAACTTTTTGTGCAATATCCATTTGTCCAACTAATTTCTCCTCCATAGAAGGTAGTGTTTTATAGGCAGAACATTGTACCCCTTTGTTAAAATTATCAACAGAATGTGTAAAACCAAAGTCTTCAAATTGTAGTTCTGTTCCAAGTCTGTCGCTTAACTGTGTTATTTTTTGCTTCTCTTCCTTTCCACTATCAAACTTCACTTCCCACGGATTTTTCATCTCAGTAGCTGCTTCATAGAGCTCAAGAGGATACCTCCACATCACATCTACCCCATGCACTTGATCATCTACTTCTGTTGGGTTTAAAATAGATGTAAGTACAAGTGGACAATCCATGGTTGAACCTCTTGTTTTAGGCAAGTACTGTCTTGAGAAATTTAATAGAGCATCCATTAACATCATCACTGCTGCTTCATCTCCGTCACAGTCGCGCCTAAGACCAGCATGAAACATCGGATTTGTAATCAATCCTTGCGTTTCTGAAAACCCAATAATTCTTCCTACCATCCCTGCTGAGATATGGGGTGCAAGACCAATAACCAAGTGCCCCACTAAATCTTCTTCTTTTTCCACATTGTAAAATGGATCCATACCATAAAATGAAACAAGTAAATTGTCTACAAAATTTGCGACCTTTTTCATCACCTTTGGTGCCGATTCCTCTGTTAGTGAATCATACCCAGGGAGAATAACATCTTGTGGCTTTATTTCTAGAACTTGGTTTTCATCTTCTAAGGGATTGCCATAAATGTCAACATCATAGCCAATTTCTTTTAACTTTGCAACAGATGTCTTTACTTCTTTGGGTTTAAAATGAGTAATAGGTAATTCTGTACAATCGTATCTTGTTGTGCCATCTTTGTTAACATAAATACCGTGTTTTGCACGCAAAATACCTTTAGATAGATGCTCAACAATATGGTCTTTGTTTGATGTTCCTCGCACACCTTTAATCAAATCAGGCACTACTCGCTCACCAACTCTTTTTTGCGCTTTGTCAAAAAAGTACTTGATATCTACGTCCACTGTCCGGTGTTTACTAGCCTTGCCGTGTCTACAAGTGTCTTTATCTAAATCTCCACAAAACCTACAACTATACTTCTGCACACATTCTTTACCACATTCATCACATTTCCTATACACCATATCTTTTTGACAGTTCTCACAATAAAAATAAGGAAATGAACTTCGCACTTTCCCATTTTGCATCGCTGCTTGAAAGCTGCGCAACCGATCTCCTTCTTCCCCAACAGGAAACATTACTTGGGGAGAGCCAGTTAGTGTACGCATTTTTGCTTTTTCTGGTCTTCCCATACGTGCCCCAATAAACGTGCCAGCTTTATCTCTAATTGTAAGGGGTGCAAGTGTTACAATAACATCAAGCCCATCACCAACATTCATGCCTACAAGGCAATCCTTTGAAGCAATACCTGCGAGTTGCTGCTGTGATATTATACCTAAGTTGAGTGCAAGTGCGACTGCATCCTTTTTTTGGATCACAATATTTTCTTTTCCTACAATCTCGTGCGAGATCCCTAACTTATCAAGAATTTTTTTACCTTGTTGATGTTTTTCATTATCTCCATAGTAAGGTAAAATAATTTTTTGAATATCCAATATTTCAGGTCTTTCAACCAAAACCCCTTTGTTCCCCGTTATTTCAACCTCTTGCTGTAAAGGAGTATCACGTTTTAATTTCGCTTCTTGTAGCCAAATAGCTAATTCTTTAAACTCTTTACAAGAAATTAATGACCAGAAAAAAATATAATTAGGGAATAAAGGAACATCCAAAATTGCGCTAATTGCAACTGCTTCTTTTACACTTGGAAAAATACTCAAAGGCTTTTGTAAAATTTCAACTAACCTTTCAACAGAAATTATTTTTAGAGCATCTTGATTAGTCCATTTATCTTTAATAATTTCAAGCAAATCTTCTGTTTTACGAGAAAAACTAATTCCCAATGCTTTTTCAACTTCAAGTGCCCACCACTCTGGACAATAACCAGCAGGAGCCAAAGCATGACCATTCTCAGAAAAATCACCATAATTAAACAAAATATCTCCCAAAAATAAAATCTCTTCGACTTGACTTAACACTGATTTTGCTTCTTCTTCTGTATGTAATTGTAATACATTACCATTTTCTAATCTTACAATAGGTCCATCAATTGTATCACACAATGTCATTGTCGCAGCTTTTCCTGGACGCTCCATTTTAAGTTGTGTTCCAATTGCAATAAACTTGTTTAAAACAACAAGCGTAGCGGGATGTACTGCAGCAGCTGAAAATCCAGAAGTTCGACCTCTGCCGTAGCGTAATCTAAAACCCCCCTTTGCTACAGGGTGTGTTAAAATCGGCCTTCCTGCTACAAGGTCCATAATAAATGTGTTATTTGGTGTAACATGTTTTCTTTTTTGACTAAGTAATTCATGCTTTTTAGCCCCCTCATCTTTACCAACAGTTGATTTCTCTTCTTTTTTGGCAGCATGCTCAGCATGAATTTTTTCTTTTAATGCTAAAAAATCCTGTAAAAATTCCCAGTCTAAATCAAAATCTTTTCCCCATTTGGAAAGTCTTTTCCACAATTTAGGTGCCTTTTGGCAAAGACCTTCTGCAATTACTAATGCCACCCCCCCACGAATTAAATTAGTCTCAATTCTTGCAAGGTCCTTATAATTAGAAACCTCAATTTTCTCGGTAGGGTCACCATCAACTTCAACAGGAAGATGTCCTATCATAAATTTTAATTCGTCATCGGAAGGGTGATATTGTAAGTTAGTAACTCGGTCATGATAGTCGTGAACCTCTGCAGTATAGCGGCTTACTTCCTTTTCATCTGGATCATATGGAGCGTACCCCATTTTTACACGTACGTAATCAGATAAAATAACGGAAGTAGAAGCAGCTGTTCCGCCTGCTCCTCTAATCGGTCCAGCGTATTGTAATGCAAAGTACTCTTTACCATCTTTTCTTTTCTTAATTTTTAGTCCAATAAACCCTTCTAAAGGTGCAGATACAATCCCCAATGTTAGGTACGCAAAACCAACCCGAATACCAATCTCAATTGCTTGTTGTTTATTTTCAAATTCACAAAATTGCTGTTTTGCAACCTCTTCTGCAATTTTAAACCCAACACGCCAATCAAGCATACCATATTCTTTTTCTAACTCTTCAATTCTTTGTGTAACTTTTGTTTCTGTAATCTTAGGATATACAACAGAAATTAAACCAACTACACGCTCTGCCATATTTTTTGCAAGCGGAATAGAAACCTCGTTTTCAGGATCAAGCCCTTTTTGACGTGCAGCAGTAGCTAATTTATGTGCTTTTTGCACGCCTGCTTCAATGTCTTTAAAGTACTGTGCTATCTTTGGTGATGTTTTCATTTTTTAATACACAATTAGCCAAACCTCAAAATCTTAATCTCTCTTGTTTTAAGGTTTACAACCGGAACTCTTGCTGGTTCTGGCTCATGCCCAAGCTTTTCTTGAAAGTCTGTTTTTGCTTGCCAACAAGACCCACTAATCATTGTAACCCCTTTGTAATTTGCAACACTACAATAATGGATGTGTCCTGTAATAAAAAAATCAGGAACTTGTTTAATCAATAATGGATCTTCTTTATGTGCTGGATAATAAGGGGTTGATTTAAAAGAAGGTGCAAGGTGTCTTCGTTTTAATAAAAACTTCATAATTAAATCTGATCTGTGATACCCACCACCTTGACGAATAGACTCTACATTAGAAACATAGTAATCAAAACTATAGCCGTGGTAAAGTAGTACATCAAACCCCAAAAACTGTTCAGTTTTTCCCACATTAACAATTGATGGGTTTGTAACCAGAGTAACATTTTCCATTTCAAACAAAGGACCTGCAAATTCTTGTGCAAATACTGATTGTGGCTCAGCTAAGTGGACTGCATCGTGGTTTCCAGGGCAAATAATGATGCCAATATCTTTTCTAATTAAGCCAATTAAACGTGCAAATTCTTCATACTGTCCTTTAATGTCGGGAATGTTGAGCTCTTCTTCTTGAGAAGGATATATCCCCACACCATCTACCAAGTCACCTGCAATAAACACATATTTTACTTTTAGTGCTACACTTCTTTGCTTTTCAGTTCCTGTTTGTCCATTAATCCACTGTACAAATTTCATGAATTCATCATGTAAAAATAAAGTTGAACCTACATGCACATCAGAAAGAAAAACCGCATATTCTTCTTCCGGTCCTTTTTTTAGCACATTAGAGCGTGGAATATCTGGCCACACAAGCGTGTCAGCAAAAATAATTTTATCGCCAGAGACTCCAGAAACACCAATCACCTCATCAACCACCAAATCTTTTCCTTCCATAAATAGTTCTTTTTTGCTTTTACTCACAAGAATTTTAATACTTCCTGTAGGGTCTTCAAGTGTAATAATTAAGTTTCCATTTTTTGTTTCAGCAATATCTTCTACAATTCCAATTACAGAAACTTGTTCACGCTCGCGCTTTCCTTGTAGTCTATTGATCGTGGTTGTGTTTTGTAATTCTTGTCTGCCACGCAACATTTTTTCAAGGTAATAATAGCGAGACAAAAAGAAATTTGTAAAGTCTTTAATCTCATACTTCTTGGGTTTGTTTTCGTGAACCTCTACAACAGTAACACCATAATCTGCAACAGCTAATTCTTGCTCTGAAAGTTTGCTTGTGGATGCTGTAAATTTCTCATCTTCGTGTTGTTGTAATTCACTTTCAGTACTAAAGTTGCTTGCTTGCCCCACTTCTATCCCGAGTGCCGTTTCTAAACTAGCGTATGTTTGTGGTTGCAAAGTAGGTGCATCTACCGCTTCTTCTTTATCTGCTAAAATTTCGCCGGGTTTTTCTACTTGCAATGTTGTTTTTTGAATATCTTGTAGGTGTGATTGATATAATTCTTCATCCCTATCTTTTTCTGCGTCCACCCGATATTTGTCAATATCATACCAATTAACTAAAGAAGTCTGTTGAGAAATCATATTAGCATAATCGTCATTAAGCACAACTAAATCCTGTTCAGTCTCAACTTTATCCAATAACCCCTCATCTACTCCTTTTTCTAGCATGTCTTGATTTACTAAAATGCCTTTTTCAAAGAGCTCTTCAATGCGCTCCTTTGTCATTTTTTGTTTTTCTTCCATGTTAACGATAACCAATAAAGTTTCAACAAAACATCAAATGTTAAGTGATTTTTCAAGTAATTCTTTTAATTTCAAAATAATATTCTCATCTATTGATAGTGTAACATCTCTTGTCCTACCATAGCGTCCTTTGGAAATAATTCTTGCGTTAATAATTCCCAACATATCTAACTCAGCAAGAATATCAGAAATTCTTCTTTGGGTTAGTACATTATGTTTGGTTTGTTTACAGATTTTTTCATACACTTCATAAATTTCTCCAGTAAAAAAACTTCTTTTTTGAGGGGAAATAAGTAAAATAGCGTACAATACAGCATGAAACTGTTTAGGTTGGTTAATTGCTGCATTAATAATCTTATCAGATTCCACTTTAGACTCTGCTTCGTCTAAGTGTGTAATTGAAACTCTTTCTGATCCAGAACGCTCTGCAATCTCTCCTGCTACACGAAGTAGATCGATTGCTCTTCTTGCATCACCATGCTCTCTTGCAGCAAACGCAGAACACTTCTCAACAACCCCTGGTTCAACAATACCATCTTTAAAACCGCCGTCTACACGCTGTCGTAAAATTTTTTGAATTTGAAGCGCATTATAGGGTGGGAAGATGATTTCTTCTTCTGAAAGGCTACTCTTAACTCTTGGATCAAGTGTTTCAGAGAACACCAAACTATTTGAAATGCCCACTAAACAGATTTGAGAATTTTTTAATTCTGAATTAATTCTTGTTAGGTTGTATAAAATCTCATCACCTATTTTTTTTGTAAGTTGATCTATTTCATCAAGCACAAGCACCACTATTTTTTTTTGTCTGTCTAGTAAGTTGTAAAAAATATTGTAGACCTCGTCTGTAGGTAGGCCTGTTGAGGGCACTTCATGCCCAAATTCTTTAATTAGTTGTGCAATTAACCTATATTCTGTGTCTGCAACCCTTTTTAGTTTACAATTAACATAAATAAACTTCAACGACAAACTATTTTTCGAAGAAATTTCCACCATTGAATCAAGAACGTGTTTGATAGAGAGTGTTTTTCCTGTTCCAGTTTTACCATATACAAATAAGTTTGATGGTTTTTCTGTTCTTAGTGCTGGAGCAAGCACATTAGCAACCTCTTGGATTTGTTCTTCCCGATATAAGACCTCCCCCGGGATATAAGAAGACAAAAGAACATTCTTATCTTTAAAAAAAGACTCCTTGTTCAAGTAATTTTCAAAAAATGCATTAATACCCATATAAGAGACACCCGTTAATTTCTGGTGGAACTTTTCTTTTTTAGCGACAAAAAACACCGTTTAATGTGTGCTCTTTGCTTTCTTTTTTGTTAATTGTACCTGAATCGTGCGATTATATAAACAATATTGCGACACAACATAACAATCGAAAGATAAATGTACCAACCCCTTTATTGCAGATGGAAATAAGAACACAAGTATTTATAGTTATGGTTAGATTTAGAAGTAGTAAAAATCGGTCTTTGGTGCTGTGAATGTGTTGTCTTTTGAGTTGATATGATAAATAAACAAAACCGCCCAATAATAATGTAAAGAACAAAAAGTAAACAGCCTCAAGACATTAATAATAATAATATAATCAAGTAAAAAACAGTAATAATAAGGTAAATAAAATCTAAACAGAAAAAGAATTAGCTAAATGAAGTAATACACCAACAGAAAAAGCAGGAAAAAGGTGGTTTAGTTTTAAATTAAGAATAAATTAGGTTCTTTCTTCTTCTCTTCTTTCTTTTATTATATTATATATTATTATATATTATATTATTATTTTCAATATAGAAAATAAATAATAATAATAATAAATTGAAACAAAAAACAAATGGAAAAATCCAAGAACAAAAAACAAAGTAACAAGTAATAATAATATAATAAAAATAAACTATTATTATATTATAAAAGAGCCTTACTTCCCACTACTTATTTAACAACATACTTTCTTGTGTATCTTTTTTTATTTACTTCATTACAAAAAACATACACCAGAAACAAAGCAATATTTTAACCAATTTCATTTCCACTAGAAATACAGCTTAGAGCCCTTTAAATTATATTTTTGCTACAACTCACGTAAATCAACGAGAAACACAATGTCTTTGGAAGTAGGTAATACGCAACTTCTTCTCACAAACGTTCTTTGTTTTTTCTTTTTCTTTATTTTCCAAAGGAAACCAAGGAGTCTTCGTAATAATATATGTGCTGTTTTTGATTACAATTACAAAAACCGGACTAAAAGAACCACTTAAAAAAAAGTTTACACTCAAAGAAAACCTTTTAAACCTTTAAAAAGTTCCATAAGCCATGGTTCTTGAATCATTATTTAATCCGTTTAGTGTAAAAACGAGACCATGGCAAATGTTTGTTGGTGGTTTTCTCTATTCCTTATTTGGGATGTTTTTAGCATACTTTGTATTCAAACAAATTTCTGGGGTGTTAATGGTGTTTTTTGTTGTGCTTGCAACTCTTCCCACACTCTACATAACAATTAAAAAAGAAGAAGAACTCGATTTACGCAACATCACCGAGTGGAAATTATTAAAGGAGCACACCAAAGTTATTGTATTTTTAATGTTTCTTTTTTTCGGCATTACAACCGCGTTTGTGCTAGCGTATATTTTTTTACCTGCAGAAGCAACTAACACTATTTTTGCATTTCAAGAACAAGCTATTGGGACAGTTAACGCAAATACTCAAGGAAGCGTCACTGGCAATTTAACAAACGGCGGTCTATTTGGAAAAATTATGTTAAATAATCTAAAGGTGCTTTTTTTCTGTATTTTGTTTTCTTTACTTTATGGAACGGGGGCAATGTTTATTTTAGCATGGAATGCTTCAGTAATTGCTGCAGCAATCGGAGGTTTAATTAAAACAGAAATTGCACACGCTGCAACAGTTGTAGGCTTTACTTCTCTTACTGGCTATTTTGGTATTGCTGCCTTTGGCTTTTTTCGTTACATGACACACGGAATTTTTGAAATACTATCATACTTTACTGCAGGGCTTGCAGGAGGAATTATTTCAATTGCACTAATTAAACACAACTTAAAAGAAGAAAAAATTTTAGTAGACGCGTTAGATCTTATTTTAATTAGCATTGGATTGCTTGTTGTTGGTGCGTTTGTGGAAGTATATATTACGCCTGTGCTATTTGCCTGATTGATTTTATTTTATTTCTCCCCACCTATCTCCTGTTATGAAATAATTAGGGAAAGCTTGCATTAACATTAATACGGATTTTTGTCCTGCAAAAGTATCAT
Source organism: uncultured Methanosarcinales archaeon (assembly GCA_964344285.1). Lineage (GTDB taxonomy): Archaea > Nanobdellota > Nanobdellia > Woesearchaeales > GW2011-AR9 > CAYFMM01. Next base: position 124,821 of record CAYFMM010000005.1, read on the forward strand.
AACTTCTGCTCCCACCCCCAATGGGTACCATCTTTAGTGGTTTACTAACTCTAAGATATCCCCCCTCTATAATTTTAAATCCCTTTAATTGATTTTCTCCAAGCAAAGAATGGTGCCTACAATGTTTTTGTGAAACTAAGCCAAACCCACATTCTTTATAGCCTAAGACAAATTTACCCCACGATGTATAAAGATGTCCTTCTTCAGAATACCCCAATAGATGTACAAAGTTATTGTCTGGGAGTTCTATCTTTATGTCTTCGGGGGTAAAAACCAACCCTTCTTTTTCCTCCCATTTAAAATCAAGGTTTTTAGCTAATTTTTTTGCATAATCTCCAAGCCCCTTTTCTTCTAGTTTCTTAGCTACGTTTCTTGCATCTTCTAAATCACGTAAACCGTAATATCTTAATTTTTCCTCTAAGCTTGGCTTAACTTTTTCCCTAAATATAGAGAACTTATCATATGTCGTTGCCATACTTCTCCCTAAGTCAACTGTTCTCTGGTCTAAATTTTCTTTACTAATTGGTTTCATTTTCATTTTACCAAAAAAGTTTTATTTATTTATTTCCCCCTTTTTTGTGGGGAGTTATAATAAAATTTAAATAAATGCAATAATTTACATAGTATATGATCGAAAAAGTCTTACAAGAAATTGGACTAACACAAAACGAAATCAAAGTTTACCTCGCTCTCTTAGACTTAGGAGAATCAAAAACAGGAGAAATACTAAAAAAATCCGGTCTGAACTCAGGAAGAATTTATGAAATTCTTGACTCACTCCAAAAGAAAGGTCTTGTTTCATTTATTGTAAAATCCGGTGTTAAGTTTTTTAGCCCAGCAGATCCCAAAAGGGTGAATGATTATCTTAACGAAAAAAGACAGATAGTCGAGAAACAACAACAAGATTATAATAAAATTCTACCTGAACTTTTACAGAAAATCTCAGCCATAGAATCAGAGGCAAAAATAGAAGTCTTCTCGGGAATTCAGGGAACAAGAACGGCATGGAGAAAGGAGTTTAATTACCCTACTAATAAAACAATTTATGTTTTAGGAGTTACGGCCTCAGCAAAATACCCTCATTCAGTTTGGAACTACTTTACGAATATTCATCGTAAAATGAGGGATAATAAAGGTTATAAAATAAAAAAACTATTGAGTAAAGAGGCTAAGAAAGAGAGGTTTTATCATGAGAGAAAAGCAGAAGTAAAATATCTTCCGTATGGTTCATTAGTTTCTATTGGTATCATAGATAATTTAACAATTATTGGAATTTTCACAGAACAAATAATTAATATTACAATCGAAAGCAAGGAAGTAGCTAACAACTTTAAAAAACAATTTAACACTCTTTGGAAAATAGCAGGTGATTAATCTCACAGCACCTTAACTCTTCCAGGTTGGTTTTGAAATATATCGCCTGCTTCAAGCATCCTTTGAATAATGTCTTCTGTATCATTTATTGGAGACTTTTCAATAACTTCTTCAATGGGAACGCCGTCACCAGAATCATTGTCTTGAATAATCTTACAAATCTTTTGCACAGGTAACATTTCCTCGTCTTCAGAATTAGTCGGAGCTTCTTCAATAACCTCAGCACCCCCTGCCGCTCCTTTTTCTTCCTGTACATTATTCTCTTTTACTTCCTCTATAACTTCTATGTCTACGTCCTCAACCTTAGAACTCTCTTTTTCTACTTTTTGTACAACAATTTTCTCGGCGGGGTGTTCTTTTGCTCTAACCTGCAACCACAAAGGATCAACTTGCTTAATTATTTCGGCTGATAAATACTTTTCCTGATTATATTGTCGAATCTTTCCAATAATTAATACAACATTCCCTACTTGTAAATCTTGTACTGCTTGGCTTTCTTCAAATGAGCGCACCATTACCCTGCCAGTAGAGTCGTCTAACATAATGTTGGTTATAGAACCAACTTTTTCAATATCTACAACAATTGCAATTACATTTAATCTAAATAATTCTTCTCCCTTACTTGTTTTTAAAAAACTCGCTTGGTTTTCATTACCTTCAATAAATTCACCTTGCAAAAGCTGCGCTAACCGTACTTTTTGTGCTGTGTGTCGTAGGAATTGTCGATTTTCCATTTTATTTATGTTTTATCAAAGAAGAGCAGCGCCCATCGAGGCGCACGACATAGTAAATGAAAAACAAAAATAAATTAATGTCGTAATAGGTGCCGTGCCCTGCTCTTCTAACTTATTTTGATTTTAACTTTAAAATTTCTATAACCTCTGTATAAACCCTCGTTTTGGCTCAAACACATCTCCTGCTCTACGTAATTTTTCAAGCAACTCTTCTACTTGCTCTTGTTTGATATTTTTCTCTTTTGCAGCTTCAATAATTTCTTCAACAGGAATTACTTTTTCGTTATGTTGCTCTTCAAGTGCTGTAATTATTTCTTTTACCACACTAATTCCAGAGCGTTGTGTTGCAGTTATTCTACTTCCAATCCGATCAATATCAATTTTTCCCGTCTCTGAGTCTTTTGCAATTTGATTTAGACAATAATCTACAAGGCTAATTGCACGTTGTGCATCTTCTTTTGAAACAGTGTCTGATAATCTTACTTTTGCTGCTGCTTCAGACAACCTCACTAAACCTTCTAACTGCCTAGCAGTAATTGGAATGCTTTTTACTCCGCTCTCGTCTTGAGTCCCAGAGTTTCGCATAGTAATGTAATATTCTTTAATTTCTTCAATTGCCTCGTCTGTCATCTGGGGGTTCATGTTTTGTCTAATATATCCAAAGTACTTTCGTAATAAATCAGAATCAATTTCAGACACCGCCTTTTCTGGGTTTTTGTGCAAACTCAAGATAAATGCGGCTGTTTTTTCGTCTTTTTCTCTACTCGGCATGTCTTTAATTGGAAAAATCAAATCAAACCTGTTAATAAGTGTTGGAGGCATATCAATTTGATTTGCAATTAAATCATAAGGGTCAAACCTTCCAAATTTTGGGTTTGCAGCAGCAAGAACTGTCGTCTCACAACGTAGTGTTGCTTGGATGTTTGCTTTTGCAATACTAATCGTTTGCTGCTCAAGAGCTTCGTGTAAGGCAGACCGGTCTTCCTTACCCATTTTATCCATCTCATCAATAACTGCAAAACCTTGGTTTGCTAAAACAAGCGTACCCGCCTCTAAACTCCAACCGCCTAAAAACTCGTCTTTTACAACGGATGCAGTAAGCCCTGCACCTGATGCACTCTTACCACTTGTAAACCTTGATTTTGGTGCAACTTTTGTCATCCTTTTTAATAGTTGGGACTTCCCGCTCCCAGGGTCTCCAATTAACAGCGTATGCATATCTCCTCTTGTAATAACTCCATCTGGTCTAACTTTCCTACACCCCCCTGCTAATTGTAAAACAAGCGCTTCTTTAACTCTGTCATGGCCATAAATAGACGGTGCTAAACTTTGTGAGAGCATCTCTACTGCTTTTCCAGAAGTAGCAATTTTTCTAATCTCTTGAAGATCTTTTTCTGTAATTACAAGGTTTGTAAAGTCATCTTTTACAGGTTCTAAATTATTTGCCTCAATAATTAAGTCATATTTTGTAGATTGTCCCCCAGTTCGAAGCGTAATTGGAACTTCGGTTACCCAACCACATAATTTTACACGAGAACCTGGGCTGCTTTTTTTGTCTGACATTGGAGAAACCAAATCATCTTTCAAAAACACATTGATCCTTTTTGGCTGAGCTCCATCTAAATCATCAGGAGACTCTTCTAGCACCAATCCTTGACCATCAACCAATTCTTTTGAAATCTCTTTAAACTTACCCTTCCTTCCACAACCACACCTTGTGGGTTCTTTGTATTTTTTATCTAGTTGTAATACATTTAAAATATTTCCACATGAAGGACATTCAAATTTTGCCGCTGTCACATGTGGGCGTACTTCTGATTTTTGTCTAACAATACCTTCACTCCAAATCAATTTACTAAGGTGCTTGCTTCTAATCTCTGAAATCAAAATCTTTTGTGAACTTGGTAAGTTTGTTAACTTAATTACAAACTTTGTAACTTTTCTTGGTAAATCAAATTCCTTAACAGCTAGTTCTGCTGCTTTTAACACTTCTTCAGGGTTTTCTAAAATTTCCTCAGAAATTTCTGTGTTAAACTTAATTAAGGCTGAGAAATCAAGCTCCATAGAGCGGTTTCCTTTACGCACAGCTTCAAGTAGTTCCGGATAATAATTTTGTTCAATAAATTCACGAAATGTCTTTATTTGTTGATCTACTTCCATGCCTCAAAAATCCCCCATACAACTACGGCATGTACTCCTATTTAAAGATTTAGGGAATACAAAAAGAAATGGCTCTTTTAGTATATATTTGGTAAATGCTAATACTCAAAAATTACACAAAAAACTAAATTAAAATAAGAAAAAATCACTTATCAAGAACTTTACGTAAATTCTCAATTAGCTTATCAGTTGCATCATTAACTTCTTGTTCAGTTTTTGTTCCTGTACATACGATTTTTCCATTACTAAACAATAAGAATGTTGCATTTGTACCTTTTAACTTGTGAACTAAACCTGGAAACTGTTCAGGTTCATATTCTGTATGTGGTAATTTAATACCAAGCACGTTTAAGTTAAGGTCCATACCAATACTTCCAGATGCCACAATGTTTTGTACGGTAATCTCTGGCTTGATTGTTACAGTGATATTTAACTTCTTTAAACTCTTAATGATACTCTGAATACTTTTATCTACTTCTTCCATGTTTCTTGCGCCAGTACAAACTACTTTTCCACTTGAGAAAATTAATGCAGATGTCTTTGGATCTTTAATTCTAAGCACTAAACCTGGAAATTGTTCTGGGTTATACTCAGTATTTGGCAATGTTGCTGCCATTTTTTCTAAAGGAATGTCTTTTTCAAGGCCAGTAGAAACAACAATATTTACAATTCTAATCGTTTTTTTTCCTGTTTTTTTCGCCATAATATCTCCTCGCCATATAGGTGTTTTATGCGATAACCTGCACCCTACTTTATAAATAAACCCCGACTATTTAAATATTCCCTTTATAAAGCGTATTTTCACAACTTCATTTTTCTTCCAATATTAAAAAAAACTTTCTCTTTTCTTTTATTTGTACGTACAAATACATTTAAATACTTTAAATTATTGTAAAATACATTAAATTAGGTTAAAAAACGTAGATTGGAGTAAAAAGACTTATATATGCGAATATGTATTCTTTTGTACGTATTAGTAAAAAGAGGGTGAAAATTTAGTATTAAATGAGAAAAGGACACGATAAACTCACAGTTTCAGTGGACAAAAAAACCAAGGATTCTTTTAAACAGCTCTGCGACCAAGAAGGGCTTAAAATTGGAAAGCAAGTAGAGCTATTTATGCGTCGTGAAATTGCAAAAAGAGAAAAGGTTAATAATGAGAAAGAATAATCAAACAGTGACGATGGACAGCGTCAAAAAAAAGGGTGAAAGAGAACTTTTAGCAAGTAGATTTTCAGTGCACTCAAATAGAAAGCCAAACAACCTTCTTTTTATTCTGTCTTTGATTGTCTTAGTTCTTTTTGCAAACGTAATTTTGACAGTAAACATCACAGGAGTAGATGTTTTTTCAGGAGCAAGTGTTGCATCAATTCCTTTATTTTCAGCAGATGGCAATAGTATTACGGGAGCAGTAGTCTTAGATCCAGAGCTTGCAACAAACACTACGCTAATTCAAACAGCAAATAACTCTTCAAACACACAAAACTCAACAAATAATAACGCTAGTATAGTAAATAATACGCAAGAAATAATACTTCTTTCTACAAACTCATCAGTTATTATTACAAACCAGACAACAAATAATTCCACAATTAACTCTACAAATTTTACCAACACAACAAACCCAATAAATTTAACCACGGCCCCTTCAAATAATAGTTTAACTGGGGCAGTAATAACAAATAGCTCAAGCCCTACTAACAACACTCAACCAACACAACAAAATAACTCCCAACAGTCTCAAGTAAATACTATCCAACCAACCTCAATCCCACAAAATAGCACCTCACAGAATTCAACTTCACAAACATCACAGAATACAACAGCACAACCAGAGATACTAAGCTCCCAAAATGACACCATTTTTAGCACCAACGTTGATGTTTCAAGCTGTAGCACATTAAATACACAAGGAGCAATTTACAACTTAACTGCAAACATTAACTCAACTGGGACATGTTTAACTATTTCAGCAGATGACATTATAGTTGATGGCCATGGTTATGAAATCCTCTATGCCACTTCATCCAATGGTTTTGGTATCACGATCGATGGAAATGATAACATCACAATTAAAAACGTTAATATTAGAGAAACAAACACAGGGAGTGGAAACAGTTATGGTATTGAAGTTTCAAATGCAGATGGAATCAATATCACAAATGTTACAGTTTCAACTCTTGGGTCAAATGACTTTACTAACAGAAATGATCACGGGATCACGTTTGACGCTGTAGGCAACAGCTCTATTGAGTACACAAACATTTCAGTTGTAAATGGGAGAGGAAGTAAAGGAATTATATTCACTAATTCTGATAATAATTCTGTAATCTATTCTTCTGCATTTTCAGATTTATATGAATTTGTTGGTCTAGACATGTCTGGTTCTTCAGGAAATTACATTACCAACAATTCTTTTCACCAAACTGATACACAAGGTATCTCATCTGACGGAATTATTGTTGCCTCAAGCAATTCAGACCATAATTTCTTTACAGATAACTACATCAATGCTGCAACCTATGCTAGTTCTTTAACTCCCGGGTCAACTGAATCCACAACAGCTAGGGGGATTTTCATTTCCTCAAGTACCATGAATAACTTCTCGGGAAATACAATTATTACTTCGAGAGCTGGTGCTTTAAGGTTATATGGTACAACAAATGCACACTATACCCATGTTTTTGGAAATACTAACATTGTAGAAGGACTTCCAGCAAATTATACTTCAGGCGTAGGCAATTCAAACAGGACTTTTGAGGGGATTGATTTTAGCACGTATGGCTTAGTAGTTGTAGTTTTTGCAGATAACGTAACTTTTAGAAACAGTAATTTTTCTGGTGAAGGTATTCAGTTTTACTTCTCTGAAAACTCTTCTATCATTAATAGCACTATTACCTCCAATGACGGAGATGGTCTTTATGCCAGAGACTCTGATTATCTTCTAGTTAGAGACACTTCTATTTCAACGAATGAGAGAGGTAGTTATGGGATATCCTTAATTGATACAGATTATGCTAACTTCTTTAACACAGATGTTTCACTAGTTAATGATCTTACGGGGTCTTTCTTAGCTCGATCTAGTACGTATATAACGGTGGAGAATATGACTGTATCTACCAGTAATGGAAACCTTAACGGGCTTGAATTAGCTTCAAATTCAGACTACCCGCATTTTAAAAATTTTTCAATAACTGCAACAGGGTCCTTTAACATAAATACAGTTATAATCGGAACTGCTTCACATGGGTTATATGAAGACTTTGATTGTTCAATTACATCTGGATTTAACACGTATTGTATTATTATTCAAGGTAACTCTGACAATAATACATTCCGTGGTGGATCTTGGACCTCAACTTCAACAACATTTACCGGATCGCAACCAAACTCAGTGATTTTTAACTCAGGGACACTAACAAACTTCCTCTTTTATGACCTAATCTTTAGCACAGTAAACTTTGCAGACATAGCAGTGTCGGGGTCTATTGGAGCAGGTAGTATAATCACATTTAGAAATGTTTCTTCAGATGAGAACTTTACAATTAATGATGTGGACTTTGTAGGGAGATGGGAAAACTACTTTAGAGCAAATGTAACTGATTCAGGAAGCCCAGTAAACGGGGCTAATGTAACTGTAAATTATGCAAATGGTAGTCAGGCCTTTAGCGTTCTTACAGATGCTACAGGAGTTACAGGAAAGCACAACTTAACAGAATACAATATTACATCAAATGGGTTGATTTACAAAAGCCCATATTCTATTACGATAACTGCAACTAACTATGCTACAGATACAGCTACATTGAATTTCTCTGATAACTATGTTTATAACGCAAGTTTACTTCCAGCAATCCCACAAGTTACAATTCTCAATCCGACAAATGGGTCTAATAGAAGCTTTGACTTTAGTGCTTTTAATACAAGTGTTCCTGGTTCAAACACAGACACAGTCATCTTTATGTTTAACACTAACACAACTCCGTTTAATGTCACTGCAACAAATGTATCAGGAAATTGGAACGCTAATGTCAATATTTCAACTTTAGAAGAAGGATTACAAAATGTAACTGTATATGCTAACGACACAACCAATACGGTAAACCAAACAGAGTATGTTACTTTCAAAGTAGATAGAACAATACCTGTAGTAAATATGCAAAATATTTCTTTTAACACTTCAGACACAACCCCTAGCTTTACATTTAATTACACAGACTCGTATGCTGTAGCAAACTGTACTCTTCTTGTTGACAATGATCATAATGCATCCAATTACCTAACTCAAAACGATACCAATACAATCCTCACAGCATCATTACTCAAAGATGGACAGTATAATATCAGCATCAAATGTGTTGATGGGGCAAATAACACAGGTATTGGAAATAATATTTCAATCTTTGTAGATAATGCAAACCCGAGTGTTGTTAATGTCACATACACCCCTACTGTTTCAGATGATGTGGATCCAGAAACATTATTTACCTTTAATGCAACAGTTTCAGACGTAACTTCATCCATTCAAACAGTATTTCTTCAAGTTTATAATGGCACAGACTGGCTCAACAGGACTATGACAAATATTGGTGGAAATATCTATCAAGGTAACTATACCACTCTTTCTGGAGATAGAAATTATACTTTCAATGTTTTTGCAAATGACACAATAAATAATGTTAATGTTTCAGCAAATCAAACAATTAATGCGGCTTGGGATTGTTCATGGCTCTCCTCACCTACCGACTTGGGTGCAACGGCAGGATTCTCTACAACAAAAACGTTAGGAAATATTTATCTTAACAATACTGGTGACCCTCAATTTAGTGACACGAATTGTACATTAGATTTCAGATTTTCATACTCGCTGACTAGTGGAAGAATTTTATTTGATGGTGATTCACTAAAACCTTCTTCAATTTACTCTTTAAGTGCAGGAAGTAACCAAACAATTGAAGTAAACGCAACGTTCTTAGCAGAGCAAAGAGAAGACACAGAAACAATAACTGTTAGTGAGATTAGGGGAAGATCAAACAAAAGTGCTGCAAATATCTCTGCAACAATTGTCTCTTCTCAAGGGGGAGCTTACCTATTCAACGCAATAGATTCCTACCCCACTACTGTGTCTTTAACTAACACCCCATTTACTTTGGAAGGGTACGTACGAAATCTAGTAGGAAATGGCAGTGTTCAAACAGCAGCCAACAATGTAAGTTTCAACTGGAGCTTACCAGCTGGGTTTACAGTTAGCAATGGTACTGCAGCAGTATTCTACAATTACATGGACAACAGTACTGCACAATACAATAACATCAATATTACATTTTCCTCAACCGACCTAGATACGCTCTCACCTGGTTTTGTCACTGTAGCAGTAACAGCACAAGGAAAAAATTCTTCAGGAGATTTTATCGTACATGCTTCAGATAACCAAATAGTTACAAGCTCGGTTCAAATTCTTCTAGAATGTTATAACGTCTCAGATGGAATTCAAGTTCCTGAGTGTGGCTCTTTAGATGGTGACTATGTAGAATCTACAACTACAACAACTACAACAACATCCTCTTCATCAGGTGGTGGAGGCGGTGGTGGAAGTCTCATTTCAACTGGTGGTTCAACGGCAGAACAGCGTCAAAGATTATTTCAAACAGAAGACTCATATGAGCTTTTACGTGGTAGACAAGAAGTATTCAAACTAAAGATGGAAAACCCTTTCCGTCATCCTCTTGAAGATGTAACAATCTCGATTAATGGGTTCCTTGCTCAATATCTCTCAGTCTCCCCCAACGTTGTAGAGAGAATTGAAGTAAACGATACAAGAACATTTGAAATCTCAATTCAGGCACCGGAATATTTCACAAGAGGAAAACATGATTTACAATTCATTATCGATGGAACAATCGTTGGACCAGGTTTACTCAGAACAGCAATGCAAGAAACAAGAGATGTGACATTGGTAATCCATGAAATCTCTCAGGAAGAAGCAATAGAATTTAACGGAGACATTGAAAAATACATTGCTGAAATGGTAGAGCAAGGTCTTAATGTAAGAGAAATTAATGAACTTGCCCAGCAGGCTAACGCATATCTATCACAAAAAGAATACGAGCTTGTTAAAGAAACGCACGATTCCATTAAACTACAGCGAGACCAAGCGTTCCAAACTCTTTCTATTCTTGCAGACTTAGAAACTGGAATTTCAAAATCAAAAAGAAATGGCCTTGATGTTCCAGAAACAGAAAGACTCCTATTATTAGTCCAGGCTGCTCTTGAAAGAGGAGATTACACAACAGCAATGCAGCGAGCAGAAGATGCACGAACAGCATATGTACTAGAGACTGCAGGAAGATTCAACCTCTTTGGATTCATTAAAGGAAATTGGCTCTCTGTTAGTGTTGGATTTATCATCTTTGTTATCCTCTCTACACTTATTTATCTCTTCATTAAAGATAGACTTATCAATAGAAAATTAGGAATTCTTGCAAAAGAAGAATCTGTATTGCTTGGTTTAATTAAACAAATTCAAGAAGAATGTTTTGTTAAGCGTAAGCTAAGCATGAAAGAATATCTAGATAGTTTAATGCAGTATGAACAGCGTATGGATGAAATAATTCAAGAAACAGTAAGGCAAGAATCATTAAAATCAAACTTATTCAAGTTCTTTAAAGGAGAATACGAGCGCTTACTTGAAGAGCGTCTTAGAACAGTTCACTTAGTTAAAAAAACACAAAAGATGTACTTAACTGCTGGTGCAATTGAAACAAGAATCTATCAAAACAAGATGAAAAGCTACACTGAACGCTTATCTGAAATTGAGGAAAGAATTGCAAACAAAGAAGCACAAATGGCAACAGAAAAAGGTAGTAAGGCTAAAATAACAAAATGGAAAACAAAGGCCTTACAAAGGGCAAAACAAGCTGTTGCAAAACAAGAAAAGGATCAAGATATACTTAGTGAAGCAAAAGGTGAAGTAATTAAGGAAGCAGAGCAAAGAAAAGAAGCTCCTTTAGACCAAGCTTTACAAAAAGAGCAAAAGAAGCAGGAAAAGAAAGGTATAGGTTCAATCTTTGCTGCTCTTAAAGCAAAAAGACAGGAAAAACCTAAGGGTAAACAATCTAAAGAAAAGATCTCTAAACAAAAATCCAAAGCAAAAAAACATAAACACAATATTGATATTGTCAAAATATTGCCTTGGGTTGTAGAGATATTAGTTGCTGTCACACTTGCTGTGCTTGGATACATACAGCGTGCAGCACTAGCTCCAATAATAATTGGTTCTTACAATAGTTTGGAAACAAACATCTCACTCATTTTACTTACAGTAGCAATTATTGCAGTAGTAATATTTATTGTATTTTTACTACGCAGTATTATTCATAAAAAAAGAGGCAAAAAACCAGGAAAAAAAGATCATAAACTTGCAAAACAATCACAAAAGCTCGAAGCAAAGAAAAAACAAGAGGTAGCACGTTTAGAAAAAAAACGCAAAGAACAAGAGGAAAAAGCAAAAGCAAGAAAAGCAGCTTTAGCAAAAAAAGCATCTTTGCAACAAAAACGTGAGGGTGTAAAAAAACAAGAGCACTCAAAGCATCCAAATAAGACACTTCAAGCAATTTCAAAGCATATTACTTTAATTTTGCTCGTACTTGGTGGGTTAATCCTTATTACAGCGGTTAGCATCTTTAAAAAGACAATATTAAATTGGCTTTTTACTCTTTATGTGATTGCAGCAGTTGAAGTAATATCTTTACTTGTAATGATTAGTTTTATTGCAATTTTTTACTTAGTTGTCCATTTCTTTTGGAGACCCCACAAGAATACAATTAAAAAACTCTCTCGCTCCACAAAAAAAGAACAAGAGAAATTATTCAAATTAGAACTTTATCAACATAAGGTAAAAGAAGCCGCACGCCAAGGGACACTCAATGCAAAAAACCTTGAAATGGATGAGGGTAAAAAAGAAACCAAGCAGGAAGATAAGAAGGAAAATAAGAAGAGAGATTTTTTCTCTTTCCTTGGTAAAAAGTCTTTTAAAAACAAAAAAACCAGGGCTGTAAAAGAAGAAAAGCAAAGCAAGCAGAAGCTAGAATGGGATTCTTACTTTCATGAGAGGACTTTTACAAACGAAATAGCAACTAAAAAGACACTAAAACACGCAGCAAAAAAAGAACATTATACAAAAAAGAAACGTCACAAGAAGGATAAAAAGTCAAATACTTCGCATAAAAATAGAAGCTTTCCAAAAAGAGTAATTCCTGCAATCACTATTGTTATTCTTCTAGCTTTAATTGCTCTTAGCTACATTTATTTTAAAGCAAAGGTAGACACATTCCTCATATCCATCTACGATACACCACAAAAACAATTAATTGCTTTACTCGTGAGCATAATTGTCATAGCAAGCCTAATAGTCTATGCTATCTTCAAACTCTTTAAAGCAAAAAGAAGAAAAAAGTCCTTAACTCAAACAGACTTATCCTTAGAATTACAAATTGGTAAAAAGGATACAAAAAAACAAGTTCGTGTTAAACATAAACACAATAAAAAGCATAAAAAACAAAGACATAAAAAGAAGTAGATACTTAAAAATATACGATGAAGAATAAAAAAAGAGTGGTGTTAGTGATTCTATTACTACTTTTGTCACTATTGCCTTTAGTGGCTTCTCAACAAATACAGGAAACAAATGGTTCTCAAGTTCAAGAAAATCAAAAAACAACCACTTCTGATCTTGTCTTTTCACAAGACCTTTCTGAGCAAGCAAAAGATGTTTACTCTCTGTTACTAAAAGCAGAGGAAAGTATTTTTGAAATGCAGCAAGCAGGTATTGCTACACGTCGCTACAACGATACGCTACTGCAAGCAGAGTTTACCTATACTTCTCAAGTCGCATTAGAACAAGAGCAAAAAGAAACTGACTATAGTCTTGCTAAAGAGAGGATTGCTGAACTTCAAGAATTACGTAGAAAAGCATTTCTTACTCTTGATGAACTTAATGCACTTGGCTTAACAATTGAACAAATCCAAGGAATAGACAAGGAGCCAGTCCAAACATTATATCAACAAGCAACAACTGAATTTAACTCAGAAAGATATGATTCAAGTTTAAGGTTGATTGAAAGCACTTACCAAAAAATATCAGAACAAGAAGCTTTGCAAACAAAAGTGCGCGTTTTTTATGATGCTACTTCTCGAACAATTGGAGGATTTCTTGCACGCTGGTGGTTGGAATTACTGATTGTTGTAATAGTACTTACTGTTTTTATTTTGCTCTCACACAATTCAATTACAATTCTTATTATCAAAAATAGAATTAAATCATTAGAATCAAGAAGAAATTCCATCTACAAATTAATTCAAGTTGCACAAAAAGATTTCTTTGAAAAAGGAACTGTTGGTGAAAGTACATACAGGATTAAAATCCGTAAATATGGGGAGTTAATCCGTGATGTTAATCGAAAAATCACACTCCAAGGGGAAAAGCTTGCATTTTGTCAAAAAAAGAAAGGTTTAAATACATTATTTCACTCTTTAAGTGATAAGAGAACGTCGAAAAAGAGCTCAGCAAAAACAAAAAAACGTTCTTTAAAAAAAAGAGGTAAGTAGGTATGGCTAGTTTGTTGGATTGGATTAAAAAAAAGAACGCTAAGAAATCTACAAGCTTGACTTCAGAGCTAGGTATTAAGCCTCCTAAAATTCCTAAAAAAGGAAAAGTCACTAAGACTATTAAACCTAAAAAATCATCTTCTAAAAAAGCAGTTAAAAAATCAACCAAAAAAAGAGCTGTAAAGAAGGCTTCTACAAAACTCAAAAAACCAATTTTTAATGGTGGAAAAACAACAGACATTTCTTCCTTATTGGAAACAGCTGAGGCACAGCACGAAATAGATCAAGAATATAAAGCTCAAAAAAAGGCATTGCAACAAGAACGTGAAAGAGCTCTTGCTGGAAAAAAGCCTTCTGAACATGGATTTAAACCAAAAAAATCAAAATCAAAAACAGCTCTCCCTGTAAAAAGAGACAAGTTCGTTACAACTAAAGCGAGTGGGCAAAAATTTATTCCAGTAGGGGTGCCAGGTTTAGAAAAGCTACTTCCAGAAGGTTTTCCACAGGGTGCAGCAGTACTTATTGAGGGAGGCCCAGGGGCAGGTAAGACTATTTTTTGTTTACAAACAGCATATGAAGCATGTAAAAAAGGTATGAAAGCACTTTTTATGACATTTGAGGAATCAGAAGAAAAACTACGAGATCACATGAAAAGCTTCGGCTTTGATGTTGATAAATATGAAAAGAAAGGATTGCTTAAAGTTAAACGTTTTAACTCCTTGGATGTTGCAAGAAGTGTAGAGGCTCTACTTTCCGAGGCAAAAAAGGAATTACTAATTGATATTCAACCTGTACTTATTCCAGAAGATTTCAAACCAGACGTTGTATGTATTGACTCCTTAAGTTCAATTGCTTCTGCGTTTGCAGGAGAAGATGCACGTTTTAGAGTATACATGGAGCAATTATTCAGATATTTAGAGCATAACAAAATCAACTCTTTTTTGATTCGTGAAACCTCACATCCAACTCACATCGGTTCAAATTACACAGAACAACAAGAGGCTGTCAGCTTCTTATCAGATGGAATTATCGTTCTTTACGACGTTATTTACTTTAGTGGTAGAAGGGGAAGGGCACTAGAAGTCCTTAAGATGAGAGGTACTAACATCGATAGAAGGATTGTTCAAGTTGAAGTTGTTGATAAAAAAGGGTTTGTAATCAATACTGAAAAAGAAGTAAAGATGCAACAAATGCAAGGCAGTTACAAACTTACATAAGTTTCAAGTTTAGAAATCTAAATTTACAAAAATAAAGGGATTTACATGCTATCACCGTTTTTAAAAAAATTACTATTTGTACGTCAATTTTTTATGACAGATGGGAAAATTGAAATCTTAGGAGAGACACAAATTCTTCTTCCCATTGAAGCATTGAGTATGATTGATAATCCTAAAGTGTTTGCTGCAATGAGCAAACAAATGAAAAGTTCTATGCAAAATTATGCTAAAAAGATTGGAACTTCGCCTGATGGTATGATTAAATCAGTTCAAGAAATCTATGAAACAATGGGTCTTGGAAAAATGCAAGTAATTAAACTTGATCAAGAAAAAAAATCTTGTACTCTACGCATAAAAAGTGTAAAAACTAAAAACACTAACGTGATAGCTGGGATCATCGGGGGGCTATTTTCATTTCTATTTAAAAAAAATCTCACACAAAAAGACGTCAATGTACGAAAAAAATCTGGCTTTTTAGAGGTGAGCTTAAAATAAGGTGGTCATATGAAAGAAAAACACATATTTGTTTCCTTGTTGGACGTAAATGAAACCTTACCTTTTGCAACTGCAAAAAAGAAAAAGGTTCAAAAAAGTCTTGAGGAACAGGACAGAGCAAAAAAAGAACTTATTACATTCATTAATACACTAGAAAAAAAATTTAGTGAACCTCTCTCGTACATTGGCATGGATGTTATTGGGGAAAAATCATATGAACGTTTTATGTTTAAAGGATCTGGCTTCTTTGAGGTAATGGTAGAAAACCCTGTTGCAATGACTGCTCATTTCCCTGATAGAAAAAGAGCTGTTAAGTTTTGCAAAGCTCTTAAAGCTACACTAAAACATATTTTGCCAAAAAATCCAGAAACGGGAATGATGATTGAATCTTTAGAAGTTCAAGATGAAAAAGACAAGTCTTTAAACGTTGAGGATTGGCATAAAATAAAGGGGATTAGGGCATAATGGTAAGCAAAAAAAAACTCTTAAACTTAGGAATTGGTTTTTCTAAGAAAAAAGAAGCGTATGCAGCAGCAGTTGAAGCTGCCCAAATGGCTCTTAAAAAAACACCTAAAGCAAAATTTAGTGTTGTGTATACAAATTCTATGTACGATCAAAAAGAATTTCTTAAAGGGGTCAATAAAGTCCTTGGAAAAAATTGGGTAGGGATCTCAACAGATAAAATATTCAATAGTGAAACTGGCTTTGACCCTGAACTTACAATTTCAATTTTGTCTTTTGATACACAATATATGCACTTTAATGTAAGTGTAGCAGATAACTATCGAAAAAATCCTTTTGAAAAAGGTAAAAAAGCGGCAATGGAAGCAGTATCTGGAGCAAAAGGTGATAAATATGTAGATGCATACATTCAGTTTCACAGAACTAAGAAAAAAGACTATGGTAACATCATTAAAAATCCCCCTTACTTCATGCTTTCTTTTATTAGTGGAGTAAAGGCTAAAAAAGGAAAGATAACTCCGGGAAATGAAGTTGAGTTCGTATCAGGCCTTCTCGATTACACTGGTCCGCACATTCCTGTTTTTGGAGGCTCAGCAAGTTCTGACCTAGATCAATATTTTGATGAAAAAGCAGACAATTGGCAGTTTGCAAATGGGAAAATGTACCATGATGCAGCAATTGTTGTTTTTGTAATTTGTAACTTACACTTTGCAACAATGGTATCACACGGGTATAAAGCAACTGATAAATTTGCAGTGGTAACGGATCTAGATAAAACAGGCTATGAAATTCTAAAATTAAATGGAAAAGAACCAGTTGCAGAATATGCAAGATTAATTGGCGTTAGTAAGCAAAAATACCTCAAAGAAAAAGACAAATATTCCTATGCATGTCCTTTGGGAATGGTTCAGCACGACGGAACAACCTATGTTCGTGAAGCAGTACCCAATCCAGATAAAAAAACACTTCACTCAACACTCAAATTGCATAAAAACTCTATTTTAAACGTCTTACAATTAGATAAAAGAGAAATTGTACGAACATCAGCTAATGCAATTCAAAAGATGAAAAAACAAAAAGGAAAAGAACCAGCACTAGCTCTTTTTTGCTCTTGCTCTGGAAGAAGACCTGTCTTAAAGGGAATTGAGAAAAAAGACTTTAAGCAACTCAAAAAATCGTATCCTAAACTCCCGGTCTTTGGATTTTACTCCTTTAGTGAAATTGGGTCCACAAGAACAAACTCGGCAAGGTCCCATAGCCAGACAATTACGTCTCTTGTCATTTTTGATAAATTACTATCTGAGTGAGCATCATGGATTTTCTTTTTCTTAATTTTTCTTACCTTAATTTCCAAACACGAACTTCAATTTTTCTTATTTTTGGATTTTTAAGGGGATTTAAACTATACAGTTCCAAAGCATTAAGGTTAAAAAGGATCCTCTATTGCTCCCATGGTAGTTAAAGGTAAAATATATCAAAGATATACCTTAAGAATATACTGTTTACTTGGAAAAAATAAAATAACAAAAAACTAAAAATAAGGTAAATAATTGAAATGTCACCAGAAGAATTTTTACAAATGAAAAACATACAAAGAGCAAGTTTTTACTATCCCCAAGAGGTTTCCACTTATATCCTAAATCTTATGCTGCGACAAGAGCCTCTTTCTTGGGCAGAAGCAGAACAAGTACTTGATTTAATTGTTCCTTTCTATGTTAAATTCGGTTACAAGCATATCGCTGGCTTTAAAGAAATCATGCAAAAGTATAACCTTGAACCGTCACAAATCAACTGCTTTAAGGATTATGACACTCTTTTTCCAGGAATTACACTTCAAGAAATAGAAGAAATTGGCAAAGAAAAATTCCACCTTGCAAAACCAAACTTTGTTTTATCTTCAGATTCAGACATCAAACCAATAGCTAAGCTTATTATTGGAGACCTTAAGAAAAAACGTCGCCAAATTGTCGAAATTCCTTTCACAAAAGCAGATGAAAGGGCAGCATCGATTGCAATTAGAGGGAAAATATCAAGAGAGGGATTGCCTCCAAAAGTGTATATCTCTCCAGTAAATTCAGATTCTCAATCGGATGAATTATATTCAAATGTCTTGTTTCCAGCTCTTTTTAGTGCAGGAATATCAATATCCTATATCGATACAAAACCAAATGATTATTGTCTGGAAAATTCCACTCAAGCTATGCTCAATATTGCAGGGAACATAACTTTTCAACAATCTCTGTATCCCCATTTTGGATATCAGCAACCTTTTCCAACCTTTACAAGAGTTGTTAATGAAAAAGGCAGTCTTGTGCGGGACCATAAAGGAAATCCTGATGTTAACCGAAGAGGTGGGATTGTCATGGACAGATTCTTTTCTTGTTACGAGTTACCAACTCCATGGACAATGTTTTATCATGCTCTGCGAAGAGCTATTGATTTGCTTTCAATTTGTGAAGAACCATTCTCCTCTAAAACAGAATTAGAACAGGTTTGGGATCCCGACTTACAGGGTCAATATTCTTTTAAAGAACACTTTACAAATGTATGCGGCCAGTCTGGTTTACTTGAAGACACTCCAATTACATTTTCTATTCTTCATCACCTTTACACAGAAGTTGCACACAAATATTTCTTGACATCAGTTATCATTGGCTATCCTTATTCGTGGTTACCAAAACTCCGCTTAGAAGTTGCTGCAAAAATGGACTATGGAGGTAAGTTTACAAACATGATTCCAATTCATGTAAAAAATACAAACTTATTTACCCCTGGGGCTGACTTAGAAATTCTCTCAACTACTCAAAACACAGCATATTTACAAAACATTGTTGGGAAATCAACACAATTAAGCTACCCAATCGCTGTAACTCCTACAGTTAGAAAAAGAGTAAAAAATGTCGTTGTAAATCAAAAAACAGAAGAAGCATATCTTTACGCCATGCCCTTAATTTGTCCGGGAGACTTTACTTCTATGTTAGAAAATGCACAACATTATACAAAGCCAACTTTACAACAACAACCTGTAAATTTTGATGATGCACTTTCTATTTTACAACAACTTCACCAAATATTACAGCAAGAATTACAACAAACTCTTGACCAAAAAGAATCAGTGTATTCTTTATTTATCAAAAAAACAGGTCTACCTCTAAAAGAAATTAAAGACCAAATTGAATTAATTTCAGAGTCATTTTTACAAGAAAATGGAAAAGGAATAAAACGCCTTGCATATAGTGCATTTGTTGATTCTTTTGCTCCTTTTAATTTATCCGAACAAGAGCTTAAAAAAGGAGTGGATGAACTACAACAACAAAAACCACTAGCCCCCTTTTTTTTAGTAACACCTTCTAATGTAAATTTCTACGATGCATTCTATATTTTTGTTCAGATTCTGCTCGGAAAAATGACTTCTCAACAGCAGAAAAATTTCACTCTTTATGTTCGCCCAAGTGTATCTGATTTAGTATTTTCTTTTATGATTCATCATTTCCATGAAATTACTGCACGACTAGATCCAGAAAACAAAAAAGGCTTACGCTCTTTAATTCAAAAAGCATATTGGGATCACACATATGACGCAGGTTTTTTACACGACTCAATTAAAGCAGCACAAGGAGGTATTTATTATGGAACAGCTAAAGTTTATCGCGAAGTTGTATTAAATGCCATTTTAGAAAAACCAGATGTAGCACCATTATTAGATGAAAAGATCATTACAAAAATCAAATTGGGGCGTGATGAGAATAACTCATTAAATATAACACAACTACAAGAAGTACCTCATAATATTACATCTACAATTCAAAAACACCTCTCAAGGCATAAAGTGTATAATGAAACGTTAAATGCAGCAGTAATTCTTTCTTCCGAGATTGCAATAGAACAATTAGAACTTGAAAAAATTGTAAGTGCTATTGTTACCCAGGTTATAAAATTACGGGGAGCAGATTGTACTTCCTTACAAAATGTTTGGATTCCCCAAAATATACTCTCACAATTCCTAGAACAATTCAAACAAAAAGTAGCACAACTTCGCGCAGGAGACTTATTTGACATCACAACTACCCTAGCATACTATGAAACATCTATTTTGAAAAAAGCACAAACTATAATGCAACAACGTGGCAATAGTCAAGTGATTAAGCCTCAATTCAATGGCAAGGAAGATGAAAAACATCACACCGGAGTTATTATTACTCAAACTAAAGCCTTAGACTTAGATCAACAACATAAGGCTGAAGTTGAATGTTTGGCTCACGAAATAGCATTACCTTGGTTAAATTTAATCATATATAATTCTGAACAAGAACTTATTGATTCTATGGAAACTGTACAACAAAAATACGCATATGATAGCGGTTATCCAAGATACCTTTACATTTCTGTCTTTAATGGAGGCTACCAAAATCCAACTCCACAGGCTGAATCATTCAAACAACAAATAAATGCTAGAAACATGACTGACTTCTTTAAAGAAGGAGAAGAAGCATTTAGACAATTTATGTTTTATAGGCCTCATCAAGGAAGTTTCTTTCTCAAAGATTTAGTGGAGTGAGTAGGAAACTAAACCATCTAATAATAACTCTAAAAATAAGTAAAAAATAAAGTCCCTATAATAGCACCATTCCGTGGTCTGTAATTCTCATCGGAATAGGGTCCCTTCTGTGATCGGTTCTTCGCATCTTAACAATTCGCAGTGCTCTATCTGCCTCACCGCCGATACCAGAATTGTGCATTGTAATAACACCATCTGCTACGAACTCCATAAATCCCTCACGTGTAATTGAACTTCTTTCTGCAGTAATATCTAAAGATGGTTCTCCGCTAGACTCTGCAGTAACTAGTACTGTACAACCTGAATTACGCAATACTCTTGCAATTTTATATAACTCTTGACGTAATACATATGTGTCTTTGTGAAATGCCATAGAAAATACTGAAATTGAATCAATAACAATTCTTTTAATTTTACCGTGCTTAATTTTTTTAGCTAATTGATGCGCAATATTTCTAAACTTAAAAGGGTCTGAAGATACAATTGCAACCTTTCCTTGTGCCTCAAGTGCTTCAAAATCCCAGCCAAAACATGCTGCATCTCCTCGCACAGTTTCTTCATTCTCATCAAATGTAATAATTAATCCGTTTTCATCATGCTCTTTAATGCCGTTGTAAATATATTGTAAACAAAAAATTGTCTTACCAGAACCAGGCCCTCCAGAAACAACAACCATGGAATCTGGAATTAATCCTCCTCGCACAGCACTATCAAATCCTTGGATATGGGTTTTAACTCTTTCCTTCTCGGAATACTTGCCTATTCTGCCTTTAATATTACTTGTCCTTTTAGCAACTCTAACCTTTTTACCTTTGCTAACCTTAGAACTTTTTGCCACGGCTTTTTTACCAGCCGTTTTCTTAACAGAAGTTTTAGCCCTCTTACGAGTAGCTTTCAAAACCCCTCTTTTTTTAGACATATCGGAGTATATATATTACACCTTTTTAAGTTTTACGATTTATCAGGCTACGTCCGGAATAAGTTCCGGACTACGATGATTATTACTTTAATCATCCTT
>CAYFMM010000006.1:0-89068 GCA_964344285.1 uncultured Methanosarcinales archaeon
AAGGATGATTAAAGTAATAATCATCGTAGTCCGGAACTTATTCCGGACGTAGCCTCTTTTTTATAAAATTTATTAGCCTCAACCTACTTTTGGCTTCCCAATAATATTCATCATTAAAGTCTCTAAACTACTTTGCGGACTTTTTCTAATCCCTCTCATTGAACGTCTCACCATTTTATCTAATGAAAATGCTTCTTTACAAAACCAATTATATCCTTCTTGTAACTGCGCTGCAGACATTAACTTAGGCTCAAAAACAGCCTCTCCTGTGTAAAACTTTTCCCAATTTCCATGCGCAAATATTCTTCCTTCTTTCATAAGGTCTTGATATACTCTTGTTCCTGGGTGGGGAGTGAGAATATGGGGGTTGATTGAATCTAATTTCATTTTTTCAGCAAACTCTAACGTTCTCTCAAATGTTCCTTTATCATCATTATCAAAACCAAATACAAATCCTCCCTCAACTCTTATTCCATTGTCATGCAACACTTGTACTGCATCTACATAATCTTGGACACGATTACATCCTTTGCCTACATTTTCCCTAACAGACCCTTCATTCACAGATTCAAATCCAATGTAAATCCCTTTGCAACCAGATTCTCTTGCTATTTTTGCTAATCTTGGCCTTTTACCTAACACGATTGTAGACTGACTAAACCATTCAAACTCTTTTTCTTCTTGCAACTCAATCATCCTTCTAAACAATTCTTCAGCTACCTTGGGATTTCCCATAAAATTATCGTCATTAAGATAAATTCTTTTTCCAGAAACCATTTTAATATCTTCAAGAACAAAATCTATTGGGCTAGCAATATGTTTTCTTCCATACATTACAGGGATCATACAAAAATTACAAGTGTATATGCATCCTACGGATGTGGCAACTGACTCAACAACTATTTTTTTTGAAGAAGGTTCAGGTTGTAAAATATCTCTTCTAGGAAATTTTCTTTGGAAATTTGCAGTTTCTTGGCTATATACTGGTAACCTGCTTGGACTGCCTTCCTCAAAATCAGCTCTATATACTCTTTGTAATCTATCCTGCCAAGCATCTTCAATAATTTTAGGCCAAGTTTTTTCTCCGTTAAAAATAGAAATTGCATCTGCATATTGTAATGCCTCTTCTGGTAATGCTGTGATATGAGCTCCTCCCAACACTACTTTTGTCCCTCTACTTCTATAATGTGCTGCAAGCTCGTATGCTCGTGGAGCAGCAGGAGTCATTACTGAAATTCCCACAAGGTCGTAATGTTTTTCTACATCAAGTTTTCCAAGACTTTCATCATACACATCTAAACTAACTCCTCTTGGTGTATATGCAGCAAGAACTGGAAGTGTGCCACCTATCATATGGATTGCTTTTTCAATGTAAGGTCTTGTTCCTGTAACTTTAGGTTTAATTAATGCTACTCTCATTACAAAAATCAGACTAAAAATTGCTAATTAAGCTATGGTGCAAAAAAGAAACAAAAAGTTTAAAATAGGTCTCCTGTAAAGAATTCCATGGTTAATTCTACTCAAGATCAAATCCTTGCTGTGTTAATGAAACAATTTCCTCTAACTCTAATGCAAATATCTAAGTTAGTAAGAAAAGAAAAAAATGTAACTTACCAAGGAGTAAGAAAGGCTGTCAATGAATTAGTAAAAGAAGATATGGTCGAAAATGTGGATAAACTCTATTTCTTAAACAAAAGCTGGGTGGCAAAGCAAGCACAATTATTTTCCCGAGCTTATACGACTTATTTTAACATTGGGTATAATCCTAATCAAATTGATACTCAGAGTAAAATCCAGGTTTTTCGTTTCTCAACGTTACAAGACATCCTTACATTTATCTTAGAGTCCTACCTTAAAGGATACCTACAAGATAACTCTTCTGGAGATATTTATATCTCTGTACGAAGGCTTCCTCCAATGATCCCTTCTTCTGTAATTCAATTGGTAAAAAAACTTCAGGAAAAAAACACATTGTATATTATGTGTAAATCAGACCGACTTGCAGATCGCTGGGCAGCTAAATTTTATCGTTCATTAGGAATTAAGGTTAAAACAAATGTAGATATTCCTCACCAAAATATTTTGTGCTTCGACAATTTTATGTTGCAACTTTTTTGTTTTTATCCACAAGAACATGCAGAAAAGATCTATTCCTTTGAGGAAAAATTCGAAAAAAAATCACGCCTTAGTTTATTAAAAATAATTGATGAAGCATTTCACAAAAAAGCCGAAATTTATGTTGTAATGAATCGCTACCCTGTTTTTTTGCAGGATATAAAGAAATTAGTAAAAGACGTTTGGGGCTAGTTAAAATATGTCATAACCCTTTTAAACGTAAAATAGACTATTCTTTTTATGATAAAAAACATTGTATTAACAGGCTTAACTGCTATTGCTCTTAGGGGAGCAACTTGTTCTGGTATCGAACAAACAACACAACCGACTCAACTTGAAGCAACTCAAGAAGTTAGAGAACCACTCGTAATTGAAAAATCTGTAATAACTCCTTATGCACATAATGCTGATGTCACTTGTATGGTTGTTCCAATGGGTCGGGTTGATTATAATGGAGGAAAATGCTTTCCTGTAGAAGTCAGAAGAGATACTTATTGTAATGACACTCTAGCTTGGCAAGACAGTTATCATTTTTGATTTTAAGTCATAACCTTTAAAAAATAATTTCAAAATTGAGGCTTTATGTTAAATCTAACAAACTTGCTTGTAAAACCAATTGAATATAAGGCTAAAATAGCAACTGGTCTAGTTTCTGTAGGCTTAAGTCTTGCAGCAGCCTATGGGACTCATGAAATAGCATGTGTAAATGAACATCTTCCTACTACTGATTATGCTGATATTGCTAATATTGCTAAGGTTGTAGAAGAACCAATTAAACAAGACCATTCTTCTGAATTCTTGAGCATAAAAAAACAACTTGCAAGGTATTTCTAAAATGGACCTCCCTGGTATAGAATATATTTTGTATGGTTCTGGGCAAGTACCAGATCCAAGTAGGATTGATGATCCATTGTGGATCGACTTTGAAGGTTATAGTGTTGATAAGAATGGTCCGCCCAAAGAATATCTCGCCTCTTTAAATATTCCTTTAGAAAGAAACGTTTTGATAATAGGAGAAGATCCTAGCTTAGAAACAACCGCTTTAAGTTTGGGTTATAGATTTAGCAACAACTAACTCACTTCACTTTCCCTTCTAACTGCTCAACAATACCGCATTTTCCACATTTCATTTTTACAACACTATCTTCATCAGAATAAAACGCACCAATTTCAAGCATCTCTGCTTTTCCATGGCCACATTTCTTACACACATGGTCATGCACCGCTAAAAAATTTGTACCATCTCCAACTGTGATCTTTTCAACCTTCTGATTATTTACAGAAGAAATCACTGTCTGCTCTTGGTTTACCTCTGGCTGAGAGTGTCCCTCTCTACACCGCATCCAACTTCCATAACTTGTCTTTTCTAATTGTAACAATGAACCACAGGTTTTACAAAACATAAGACGGAAGAAAAGATGATTGGTTAAAAAACTATGTGTTTATTCAAAACCTTGAGCATCAGCAAATTCCATAACTTGTTTGTGTGAAAATGGAGCCCGACTAGTTCTCCATCTATTATCTTTTTTGATCTTTGGAACTTTAATCACTGTCTCTTCCATTCTTCCATCTTTAAAATGGTCATAGCGTAGCCACATTTCAGTTCTAGAAGTATGTTGGAATTGGGTGGGTCTTCCCAAAACATATAACACCGCACATGCAGCATCAAAATTATGTTTGTCTGTGTAAGGCTTTGGTTCGTGGTGAATGTTAGTGTGGACTAAAATATCGCTTCTTCGATGAAATTGTACGTCTAAACTGGCATTATTCCAACTTGCCTTGATGGGACCAGTCTCTTTCCACTCACCAAAATAACCAAGGACTTTATCTGGATACCCTCCAAATGATACAATTTCTTTCTCACGCCCCATCATTAATAAACTACAAATCTCTTCTGTTGATGGTCTGTCATACAAATAAACCATATTCTTATAATTAAACTCTTTTTTTTTAAATTCTTGTACCAAAAATAGTATTCTCACAAACTTTTATAAAAACAAGACTACTCTTTAAACGAATGGCAAAAAAAGGTACAAAAGGAATAACGGCCTCAAAAAATGAGGACTTTAGTGAATGGTACACGCAAGTGATCCAAAAAGCAGAACTTATCGAATACACCGACGTCTCCGGTTGTTATGTCCTTCGCCCCAACGCGTTTAATATTTGGGAAAAAATCAGAGAATACTTTGATGCACTTATCAAAAAAGATGGTGTACAAAACGCATACTTTCCACTTTTCATTCCTGAAAAATTACTCACAAAAGAAGCAAATCACGTAGAAGGCTTTGCACCAGAAGTAGCCTGGGTTGAAAAAGGCGGAAACACAAAACTTCAAGAACGCCTCGCTGTTAGACCAACATCAGAAACAATTATCTGTGATACATATGCAAAATGGATTCGCTCCTACAAAGACCTCCCTTTAAGACTTAACCAATGGTGTAATGTTGTTAGATGGGAATTTAAACACTGTACTCCATTTCTTAGAAGCAGGGAATTTCTCTGGCAAGAAGGACATACAGTCTTTGCAACAAAAGAAGAGGCAGTAGCAGAGCAAACAAGAGTCCTTGACTTCTACGAACAAGTTTTCTCAGACCTTCTCGCAATTCCAGTACTCAAAGGTCAAAAATCTGAAGCAGAAAAGTTTGCAGGAGCAGTTACAACCTATAGCGTAGAAGCATATCTGCCAAATGGTAAAGCAATTCAAGCAGCAACATCTCACTATCTTGGACAAAACTTTGCAAAAGCATACGACATCAAATTCAGAGATAACGATGAAACTGATAAATTTGCGCATCAAAATTCATGGGGGATTTCAACAAGATCAATAGGTTCAATGATTATTATGCACTCTGATGACAAAGGTTTAGTCCTGCCACCAAAAGTTGCACGAATTCAAGCAGTAATTGTGCCAATTTTATTTGATGACTCTAAAACAAAAGTCCTAGAAGAAACAAAAAAACTTGCAAAAGAACTTCAAGACTTAGGTGTAGCTGTACATATTGATGACCGAGAAGAATATTCTCCTGGTTGGAAATTCAATGAATGGGAAATGAAAGGAACACCAATTAGAATTGAACTTGGTCCAAAAGACTTAGAAGCAAAAAAAGCAATGCTTGCTCGCCGTGATACTGGAGAAAAAGTAGCAGTAAGTTTAGACAAGATCAGTAAAGAAGTGCCTAAACTACTTGACATGATTCACAACTCTCTATACGAAAAAGCATCAACTCTCCTTAGAGAAAACACAGTAGTTGTTGATAATGAAAAAGATGCAACTACACAAATTGAGCAAGGAAAAATTGTCCTTGCACCGTGGTGTGGATCAGCAGAATCAGAAGAAGCATTCAAAGAAAAAACAGGTGCAAAATCTCTTAATGCTCCATTTGAGCAACCAAAAGACAAAAAGAAATGTTTCCTTACCGGTAAAGATGCAGTAAGATGGCATTACTTTGGTAAGAGTTACTAAAGCATCTTAATATTGAGATCTCAACACTTCAATATCTTTTCTTATTTTATCTATTCTTTTAATCATCTCAGAATCTTCTTCAAACTTTCGACTTAGAAGATTCTCTCTTATTTTTCTTAGTAATAAATTAAACTTTTGTAACTCTTCTTTTTGAAAGTCCCTTGCTTTTTTAAGATCCGAGATCAATCCTCTCACTCTTATTTGCGTTTTCCAACTTAAGCTTTTTTTGTGTTTGTCATATATTTCCTCTAACTCAAACACAATTTCAGTCTGGTTATTTTCTTTATACAATCTCATAAAATCATCACAAAGACTAATGAATCCTAAAAGGCTATAGCTCACTTCTTGCAATTGATTTTTAGAAAAATTTCTCTCTTTTGTTCTAGCATCATGCAGTGTAGTAAACTCTTGAAATTTCAAGTTGATTTCTGTTAATAACAAAGAGGCTCTTCTCTTAAACCTAAGATGCTCACGAATCTTAACAGTAACTTTATTCAATAGAAGGGTTAATTCTTCAGGATCTTGAGACTGACTAACCCTAGAAATATCTCTTTTAACGCTAATCTCTGTATCTTTTATTTTACCTGTTAAAGAAAGTGCTAATGCAACTCCAACTACCAAAGATTTTGAAATTCTTTTGAGTCTCTTTTTCACATCCATCGTTATTAAAACATAAACTTCTCCTTTAAATCTTTTTGCTATACTTTTATATACGGTAGTTTCTTTTCTTTGCCTATGAAAAAGAATGTCTCCTTTCAAATTCCATCTTCTTTACGAACATGGTTTATAATTCATTTTGCAATAGACATCCTTTTTGCAATTCCTCTATTCTTCTTTCCCACACAATTTTTAGCATTTTTTAATATCGCAATCACTCAACCACTTCTTGCAAGACTCATTGCAGCAGCACTTATTGCAATTGGTACAAACTCTTTACTAATGCATAAGAAAAATCAAGAATCCTTTGCAACAATGCTTAACTTAAAGCTCATCTGGTCCGCTACTGCATCACTTGCTCTACTCCTCTTCTTACTCACAGAATTCAACTACTTTATTCTATTAACTCTTCTCATATTCGTAGGATTTTTCTTTATTTGGTTGTATTTTAGAAAAAGAATGAAATAAAATATTAAATTAAAATTATTTTCTTACAAACACATTACTCTTATCAAGTCTGACTTTTGCAAGGTTCGCATATTTGTCTTCTTTAGATCTATAACCTATTGCACATACAACAACAGACTTAACCCCTAATTCCTCTAGGTCTAAAATTTCATCAAAATCCTTTGGACTAAAACCTTCAATTGGACATGTATCGATCTTACGCTGTGCACATTCAGAAAGTAACATTCCTAATGCTATATAGACTTGCTTATCCATCCAGACTTTTAATTCTTCTTCACTTTTTGCATTAACAAAACCACTTAACATCTCTTTATATCCTTTTAAATCTGCAATCTCCATCCCTCGTGTTGTAGCAATTCTTTGCATAAATTTCTCAATATCGCTCCCATCAATTTTTTTCCAACTACACAATACAACAACATGCGATGCATCTGTAATCTGTGCTTGATTCCACGCATGAGGTCTAAGTTTCTCTTTTATTTCTTGATTTTCCACTACAATAAATTTCCATGGCTCAATTCCAAAAGAACTCGGTGCCATGCGTAATGATTCTAAAATCTCATCTAACTCATGCGGATTAATCTTTTTAGTATTGTCAAATTTCTTTGTAGCATAGCGCCACTCTAAATGTTCTGTTGTCATAATAACTACCTCCTTTGACATTATAGAAAATAACTCACATATAAAACCTATGAAATATGTCATTAGGTATAAAAGGAAATAACTCAAATCTAATTTTCCAATGAGTGACTTAAAAGGATATGATCGGAGATATGTTAACGATAACTTGAGTGGCTTACAAGAGTTGCTTGGTGGTTATGATGGAGGCGTAATATATATTAGTCCCTGCCAAATTAAAGCGTTACCTAGAGAAGCTGAACTCTCTGATAAAATAAGGCGACAATACGATCCTGCTTCATCCTGCTTTTTAGTAATGACAAAGGGCCCTAAATCTTCTCCTAGTACACACGCAGATATTCCAGTAGCATATATGCTTTCTAGAAAAAAATAATTAAAAAATAAAAAAAAAGAACTTAATCTTTCTTAGTTGCAATGTGGTAGATCATATAAAGTGCTGATAAACCAACAAGTACATATACAATTCTTTGTAGAACCGGAATGGATCCTAAGATTGCTTCAACTAAATCAAAACTAAATAGTCCTACTAGGCCCCAATTAAGACCTCCAATGATTACTAACACTGCAGCAATCCAATCAACTGTATTCATTTCTCCCATTATAATCACCTCTTTAAGGTATAAAAGACGCTTAGAACCTTAGTCCATATTGTCTTTTCTTGTTCAAAATTATCTCTTGAACTACCTTTATTTTACTAAACTAATCATTTTGACATATATAAAGCTTATGTTAACACTTTTGAATATAAAAAGACAAATTTAATTGTTAAAATAATAAATTATCGAGATTAGCCCTCTCCAAGGTATCCTTTGTATGCATATTTCTTGGTCTGCATATCTAAAAATTTCTTCATTACTGCATGTAAGTTCCAAATTCTATAAAACAATTGATCTCCATATACACTCTCTAACTCTTTTTTGAAAATAACTTTGTTGTAAAAATTACCCATCCACTCAACAAACCTTCCTTTTCCCTCAAATCTTTTTTGCCAATCCCACATTAAAACTCCGTTCATTGTGATAAAAATCTTCCCATTAGAAAGTGATTTTGTCTTTCCATTTACCTCTACTTCTAATTCTGTCAAATCTTGCATTATGACTTCAATCTTAATTACATATTTAATATAATCAGTAATCTTCTTCTCTAGTTCCCACTTCATCTCTTGCTCTGCTCCAAGAGGGTTTGGAACTTTGTGCTTGTATACTTTTTCATGCCACCACCAATTATAATGCTTGGCCCAATCTATTACAGCAGCGTATAAACCATCAAAATCAAAAAGTCCTGTATAACGTAAAATTACTGGAGGGGTCGCATCTTTTGGCATAAAAGAATTAATCTTACAACGTATTTAAACGTTTCTACACCTTAACAAAGCCAACGCTAAACTCATTGCCTTTAACTTTAAACGCATCCTGATGTTCTAAGCTTACGTTCTCGACAAATACAACAGAATTAGCACCAACTTTTTCTTGCATTTCTTTCATAAACTTCTCAAGCATTCCCTGCATTTCTTTCTCACAACTAATTTCTAAAGAAATCCTCTCTTGTTTTTCCATTCCTGCATTCTTACGCAACTGTTGCACTCTTCGTGTCACTTCACGACTAAACCCTTCAGCTTCAAGCTCAGTGTTTCGCTCTGTATTCAAATAGATCACAAAATTTTTACTCTCTGCAAATACAAATGGTTCTTTGACACTTCGCTCTGTAACCAAATGCTCTTTTAACAAGATAACTTCTTCTCCTGCAACTTCACATTTAAATGTTCCAGTCTCCTCAATTCCAGACAATATCTCTTCTCCTTGAGAATTAATCAAATTCATGATCTCTTTACTTAACTTACCAAAGCTCTTACCAATACGTGCGGCATTTGGACTAACACTAAACTCAACTCCTTCCATTGTATCAACTGCACTAATTGTTTTGGTATTTGCTTCTCGCTCAATTACGCTCGATAACTCTGCAACCGTGCTCATAATTCTCTCATTTTTACTCTCAACAATTACTTCTTTAACAGGCCAACGAAGCCCAAGTTTTGCCTTTTCACGTGCATTTAAAATTCCACTTACAATACTCTGCATTGCCCGTACATTTTCTTCTAATTCCACATCAACTTTTGTAGAATCAAACTTCGGCCAACTACAATGTCCAATACTCTCTTCACTCAAACTAAACTCTTCCTTTAAGTTAAGATACATTGCCTCACAAATAAACGGTGCAACAACATTAAACATTTTAATACATTCAAAAAGCACAGTAAACATTGTTTTTACAACGACTTTCTTCTCATCCTCACTACCAGTTGCTAGCTTATCACGTGCAGATTGAATATATGTTCTACTTAGTTCTAAAAATAAATTTTCAAGTGGGCTAATTACTTCATCAAGCCTATACACATCCATTAATTCGGTTACTTTTTTAATTGTGGAATGTAAAACAGAATTGATATACTTTTCTTCAAGCCATGCCTCACTTGTATCATCAATTTGTGTTGGATTAATGCTATTTTCTTTACATGTATTAATTAACAACTTATGCACGTTCCATACAATATTCAAATTTCTACTCCTAGCAGCGCATTCTTCCCAACTAAAATTATTATCCTCTCCAGCAGATGTTGCAGACATATAATATCGCATCACATCAGCTCCATGCTTTTCTAATAATTCATCCGGTGTAATAATGTTACCTAGGGACTTTGACATCTTTACTCCACTAGAATCATTCAAAAACCCATGCATAAACACATTCTTAAACGGTGCTTTACCAAATGCAAGAGTTGATCCAACCATCAGCAAATTAAACCAACCTCTAATCTGATCTTTTCCTTCTAAAATAAAATCTGCAGGGAACCATTCATCAAACGTTTCTTTGTCTTGTGGAAAATTCAAACAATTCCATGATGCACTCCCTGCATCAATCCATACATCTAACACGTCAGGAATTCTTCTATACGTTTTCCCATCTTTTTCAATTACGATTTTATCAATATCTGGGATGTGTAAATTTTCAACCTTTTGTCCACTAAGCTCCTCAAGTTCTGCAACACTTCCAACAACAATTACATCAGGCTTTGCATCCTTATCTTGAGGACCTTCTGCCATCCAAATAGGGACTGGTGTTCCCCAATAACGTTGTTTTGTAATGGAATTATCGCGTAAATTTTCAAGCCATGAATTAAATGCATTCTTTGCAGCCTGTGGATGCCAATAAATTTCTTTATTGTTTTCAAGCATCTGCTCCTTTAAATCTTCAACCTTAAAGAACCACTGTTTTGTTGTTCTAAAAATAACTGGCTCATGACTCCTTTCTCCATGTGGGTAATCATGCACATAACTCTCTTTTGCAACTAATGCATCTGCATCTTTTATTGCAGAAATAAACTTATTATCGTCAGTCTTTGCTTTCCATCCTGAAAACTTACCTAACTCTTCAAAATATCCAGCTTCATTTACGCAATTAAATGGAGGGATTTTATTTGCATGTCCAACTTCATAATCCTCGGGACCACATCCAGGCGCACAATGAACAAGCCCAGTACCAGCAGAATCATCAACATATTCTTTACTCACCAAAATAGAATAAAGTTTTGGATTTTCTTGTAGTTTAGTAGGTAAAAATTCTTTAACACCTAATGGATGAACATAATGTTTGCCCTCAAGATCTGCTCCACTCATACGACTTACAACTTCATACTCTTGCACTCCTGCCTTTTCCATAACTTGCTCCAGCAGACTCTCTGCAACAACCCACTCTTCATTCTCAACCTTAACTTTTACATACTCCATCTCTGGATTAACCATAACTGCTAAGTTCAGGGGAATTGTCCAAGGTGTAGTTGTCCAAATAACATAAAATACATTTTCATCTGAGCAATCTTGTAATTTTACAAAAATAGATGTGTCTCTTAACTGCTTATACTCTAATTCATGCTTTGCAACAGCAGTTTGTGTTGCACTGTCCCAATGCATAGTTCTTAGTCCTTGATATAGTCTACCATTCTCATATGCCTTTTGAATAAACCACCATTCTCCTTCAATAAACTCTTTTGTGATCGGCTGATATGGATAAGAAAAATCAAGTGTTGCACCCATGTTAACAAAGTCAAGATTCATTAACTCCATCATCTCTTTACAAAATTTCTCACATTCATCGGTAAATTTCTTTACTCCATATGTATCAATGTCTTCTTTGTTTTTAAGACCCAACTTTTTCATTACTTTTTGCTCGGTTGGAAGTCCATGCATATCATAACCCATACGATCCCACACGTTAAAGCCTTTCATTCTTTTGTAACGTAATGTCATATCCTTTAGACCCATGTTCCACGCAGTGCCTAAATGAACTTTTCCAGACGTATATGGTGGCCCTTCTAAGAAGTAAAACTTTTGACCATTTTTATTGCGGTCACGGAGCTTTTGAGTAGTATTATTATCTTGCCAAAACTTCAAGATTTCAGTTGCAATATGCTTGTGGTCATACGTTGGGAATTTCATCGTAAGTAAAGAAAATAAAAATTATTTAAATGTTGTTATGGCTTAGCTTTCAATACTTAAAAAATCACTCAATTCCTGTACTGCACTAGCATTTTCAGGCCTATGTAGCTCTTCAATATCTTTTCTAATAACTAATGCTGCCATCATTTTTGCATAACTCCTATCTTCATAGGCTTTTTTAAACTCGCCAAGGGCGTCTCCTGATATCATAATCACTGAATTATCTGTAATAAATGGCATCTCGCTATATCGCTCCCCGGCTAACTCATATAATTGATCTTCAACTGCTTCATAGCCTTTAACGGCTTCTGAGCCACCCTCAATAAATAGACGCCTCGCTACTTTCCTTCTGACTCTTTCGCTTCCTTTAGCAACTCTTCCACAAATTGCAGAAAGGTCTTCGTTCAATACTTTTGGA
This sequence comes from uncultured Methanosarcinales archaeon, assembly GCA_964344285.1. Lineage (GTDB taxonomy): Archaea > Nanobdellota > Nanobdellia > Woesearchaeales > GW2011-AR9 > CAYFMM01. Next base: position 12,254 of record CAYFMM010000006.1, read on the forward strand.
ACATTACGGAGTTGGCCTTCTCTTCCCCTTCCCACGGCATGAACATATTCAACAACGGCATTTGCATATTGGGGATCTTTCTGCGCCTTTTCTAACTCTTTCATCCCTAATTCTCCGCTAAAAAAAGCGTCTTTTACATGTCTTGGGATTTTGCCAGGGAATAATCTGCCAAATACTTTATCTCTTTGAGCCTTAGCATCATGTCCTAACGAAGGGGTTACTTTCTGATTTCTAGAATAACCTAAGTTATCATCAAAACTTGCATTAAGTCCACCGCCTAACCAATTGCTCCTTCCACTGCTTCCATAGCCACTTGCCATTTTCTATTTCATCCTCCGCAACAAACAAATCTCTATCCACCAAAAATCAAATCAATTTTATCAAGAAGTCTGGCAAATAGTAACACGCTCTAAAAGTGTGTTAGCGGTTTTACAATCTTTGTAATCCACAGATAATTTGCCATCTCAGACGAGATGTATGTACTATTTAAAAAGATGCTGGTCAGAAATAACATATCTAAAAAACAACAATCTGATTTTAGTCAAATTTGACACATTTTTCCAGTAACACCACGTGGGACTCACTCTTCAATGTTGAAAATGTAGCGTGGCAACCTCCCCGGATGGGGCGTCCCCCTCCACAACTAATGTTCAAAAATAATTGTGCCGTTCGCAAGTTCACGGCGGTGTTACTCACTTCATAATAATGATGTTCCCACGGCCTTTCTTAATTTTCTCAACTTTTCCCTTATGTTCTAATTCAGTTACAACTAAACTCACCTTTGCCTCAGAAAGTGGCAACATCTCTTGGCGCAATTTTTTTTGTGTAATTCTTCCGCCTTCCTTTTCAATAATTTCTAACACCTTCTCAACATAACCTGGTTCTGTTGCAATCTCTTGTTTGTGTTCTTCAACTGTCTTTTTACTCTCCGCTCTAACTTCTTCTCTAAACTTCTTTAATGGTCCAAGTTTCTTTCGCACACGAATAAACCGCATTCCAGCAAAGATCACAACAATTACAAATAATACATACTTCCACCAATCATTTTCAGTAGAAACTTCCTCGCCTTCAACAAAAAACTCTTCCTCTGTCCCTTGCCATAATTCTTCTTCAACAGATAAATCACTTAGTAAAAACATATCATATACAAAAACTCCTTCAGTTTCAATAACAATCTCCTCTTTAACTTCAACTAATCCCTTATACGCACTTAAAACATACTCGCCTTGAGACAGCTCAAAACTATATCTTCCATCCTTTGCAAGTAACTTTTGAGGAGGAATAGAATTCACTTCTACAACAACATCTCCTTCAAGCTCTAACTGAGAATTATACACAGAACCAGTAAGCGTTGCAGCACTAACTCCATATGCTAAACATAAAACCAAAACAACAAATAATAATCGTTTCATAACACAAATTAATAATTGCAACTATAAAAAGATAATGGAAACTAATCCTCTGCATATATTTTTAAAATCTTTTTTATACCTCTTCAGGTGTGCCTACATCCCTTAAAAAAGATCCAATGCTTCTTGTCATTTTTCCAATCTTAGTCTTAGCATTCTCCATCTGCTCTTTAACTTCCTTCCCTCCTAAACTAAGAACTTCTCCCTCAATTCTCTCGTCACCTAAACCACTAGATAGCATGCCCCTACTAATCCTTTCTGCTCCATACTCTCTTATAATTTCTTCTTCACAATCTGAATAACTTATTTCAGATATCTTATCTCCCACTTCTTGCATAAAATCATTCCATATCCTAAGTCTAAAAATTGTATCTCTTGCTTGACCTTCTTTAAATGAATAAGTGTCCTTTTTTAATTCAAATTTTTTAGAACGCACTCCTAAATATGAACTACCCATTAAGGTTCCTATTGCTCCTAATGCTTCTAAAGCACTATCATCAGAACTAGCAACAGCCAAACTTACTAATGTCCCAAAAAAAACCACTCCCCCCACTAACTTATGAAGACGTATTTTTTCATCTGTTTTATTTTCAAACAAAACAGCTACACGGCGCTCGCTTTCCCAATTAGATAATTGATATAACTTCTTTTTAATCCACCCATCTCCTTCAACTCTATATGGTTTTTTTTGTAATTTTCTAACTATTCCTTCATACTCTCCAATTTTTTTCTTTGAAATATCTCCTGAGACTCCATATATGCCTAAGACTCCTTTTGACTCTCTAGCTAGATCAATAATGCTATCTGAACCAATTCCTTCATAAAATCTAATAATGGACCCTTCTAATGTAGAGTCGCTCCGGTTTGCTTTAACACGACCTTTGTCTAAATAACTCAATAAACCCATAACTCTTTCAAAATTCCCTCTTTTTTATAAACATTACAACCTTAAATCCCTGTAACTACTTTCAAATACTAAAAATACCGAAACCTTTAAATATAACCCCTATTCTAAGAAACGTAAACATCTATCACCTCTTTTTCCCCAAGCCGGCTTTCGGGCTGGCAAGGGGTTTATAATCCTATTTTCTTAAATAATCAAAATACTTAGAATTATACAAATACATCAATGTAATCCCAATTAAAATTCCAACAATCAAATACATCCATTTCTCTTCAATCTCATAAGAAACTTCAACTTTTTTCTCCTCGGGAAAATAAATGTCAAGTGCACTCATCTCAAGCGCATACTCATAATACACTAGAGCAGTATAAGGATTATCTTCACGTAACGCATTAGCATATTGATAATATGAATATCCTAAAATTGGAAAAATTCCCTCTGCACTATTTTCTGCAATTACTCTCTCGACAGCTCTTCTCTTACTATCAATAAATTTTTCAACAGTATTATTTCCTAACCCAATAGAACTAAGCACTGCACTAGCATCTGCCTTTGCTTGAGAAGCACTAATCAGACAAAGTGTAAACTCACCATCTTGCTTAGCTCTTTTTGAACTTTCAATTTTCTCATCAATACCTGCAGCAGGAATAAATAAATTCACATATTGTTGTCTTTCTTCACTCTCACTAATTTTCTTAACACAGCTTTGTTCTAAAACTTCTTCATCAACAACAAACTTCTTGCCGTCCATTGTAAAAAATTCTGCCCAAGAAACAGCAGAATAAAATCGCTCTTGTGCATATGCAAGCAAACCATACATCTGCCTTTTAGTATCTTCACTAATCTTCTCACTTGCATTCTGCTCAAGCAATAATTCATCAAACAATCTCACTTGCTCTTCTACATCATGCAATCTCTCTTGTACTACCATTAACGTTTGTACATCAGAAATAGTTTCAATACTCTCATTTACAATCGTATCTTGCATGTCTTTTGTATTACTTTCTAACTCAAAAAACAACTTTTGCACATCACTAACACTAGGCTTTTTAGCATAATAATACTCTCTACGCAAATCTATATTTGCACCAAAACAAAAGCTTGCAGCTGCATAATATTCTTCCGCATTACTCGCATTGTTTGCAACATTTACTCTTCTCTTTATGTCCTCAAGAATGCTTGCATTAATCACAGCCTTATTCTCATAGATCTCACTATGCATCTTTTCATGCCTTTCACATAATCTTTCTTTTAACCCTTGCATGATCTTAGAATACTCTTTATTCTCCTTGATTTCAACGTCAACCCCATTAATATGCTTACCTGTAAACTCATAAATCACTTCATCTAACTCTAAAACTTCGACAACATCAACACTTAAGTTATCTTTTCCATACTTAACTACATCAAATTCCTTACTCTGGTTATTTTCTTCAATTGATTGCACTCCTGTTCCTGTTGTAATCAGCACCTTAGAAATACTAACATCTGCTGCTGCTTCAATTTTTTCTTTTACACCACCCACAGGACCAACAACACCGCCAGAATTAATAGTGCCTGTAATTGCAACACTCTCATCATATTCTAAATCTAAAACAGCAATTGTTGTAAGCGCTGCAACTGCTGCTCCTGCTGATGGCCCTCCAATAATATTTGACTTTGCACGAATTGTAAAAATAAAATCATACTTTTCACAATCCAATTTAAAATGATTACACGCAACTTCTTTTGCATATCGTGTAGATATTTGTGTGTCTAACTTTGTAAGTGGAAATGTATCTAAAAACACTCTGCCAGTCCCAGGACGCAATTCTAAAATCAAATCAGCATCACTTCCTCGTAGCTCTTCGCCACTCTCTTGCACTGCTAATAAAGTAACCTTATATTCTTCTTGTGCTACTACAAAACTACTAAATAAAATTACAAATATAACAAGCACAAAAACACCACTTCTTTTCATCTAAAAAATAAAACTCAACTAAGTTATAAACTTTATTCTACTCCAAAGCTTTAATCTGATTCATATCCTTATACTTCACATGAATCTTTTTGCCAGTCTTTGTATGCTGCAGTAAAATATCTTTGCCCATTAATTTTACAACATATTCTTCTCCTTGATATTCAACTTTTTCTTGCTTCTTAAACGGAACACCTCTAAATAACGCAGTTACACGATACAATTCTTTATTATCTTTTTTAGTGTGTAAACTTGCTGTAAATAGTAACTCCCCACCAAAATTCTGCTGCAGTCTTTTTCCTAGGGCTTTTGTAAAATCATTGTCTGCAATATAATAATCTAATCCGTTTTTTAACTCTACTACCTTTGCAATCGGAATCTTTTTGGTATGGATCTCTTCTTCAACAAATGTCACAACCTCTTGAGTCACATTACGTAACTGTAAAATAGCTTCATAATAATTCGGATGTTTCCCTTCAGTAGACCTAACCATAATCTCTTTTATCCTCTAATTCTATATAATACTTCCTAAATGTGTCTTAAGGTTTATATAACTCTAAACGCTCAAAAAATAATGGATAATGTACATCAGCCACCTACAATAGAATTACTTGTGCGAGGAAGAGAGCAACCGATTCAAATAAGATATGACTGCCAAGATGGTTGTTTACATATAGAAAAAATGCTAGCGGGTTCTGATGCAGTAGTTACAGTCAACCCTGAAACATATTCAAAAACAGTAGTCTATCGGATTTACTTAGAAATTGCCGGTTTGCACCGTAACCAAGAACTAACTTATGGTCAATTATTGAGTACTGTGCGTAGGGCAAGAGAATACTTAAACCAAGAACAAAACGGTTTTTTTGAAGACATAACACAATCCTAAACCAATTCTCCTAAACTTTTTTAAAACACCCCATTTTCTACCTAAAACATGTTAACACCTCAAGCAAAAGCAGAACTCGAAAAACAACAATATCGAATTGTAGGGGAACATAGTGCAGTTAAAACCTGTGGTTGGACTAAAAACATGATCAACGGTCAAGGTGGCTGTTACAAACTCAAATTCTATGGCATTATGAGCAATCAATGTATGCAAATGACAACTTCAATTAGCTGTGCAAATCGCTGCACATTCTGTTGGAGGGGCTATAAAGCACCAGTAAGTATGGATTGGAAATGGGATGTTGATAGTCCAGAAGTGATCCATGAAGGTGCAATTAAAGCACATCACAAACTCCTTATTGGGTTTAAAGGAAGTGATAAAGCAAACAAAGCAGCTTATGAAAAATCCCAACAAGTAAAGCACGTTGCACTCTCACTTACAGGAGAACCAATTTTCTATCCCAAAATCAATGAATCATTAGAGCTCTTTAACAAAGATGGTATCTCAACATTTTTAGTTACAAACGGACAATATCCAGACCAAATTAAAAATCTTAAACCAGTAACACAACTCTATGTGAGTATAGATGCTCCAACAAAAGAACTCCTCAAAGAAGTTGATGTTCCTTTGTTCAAAGATTATTGGGAACGACTAAATTCTTCACTTGAATACTTATCACAAAAAAAAGAACGAACTTGCGTTAGGCTAACAGTAATTAAAAACATGAATGATTCCCACTTAGAAGAATACGCAAAACTAATTGAAAAAGGAGACTCAGATTTCATTGAAGTCAAAGCCTACATGTTTGTTGGACCATCCATGCAACGACTTAGCAGAAAAAACATGCCCCTTCATGAGGAAGTAGTGGTCTTTTCAAAACAACTTGCTAAACTCCTCTCCGGTTATGAAATTGTCTCAGAACATATTCCCTCTCGTGTTGTAATGTTTGCAAAAAAGAAATACAAGATTGATGGCGTTTGGCATACATGGATTAATTTTCCAAAGTGGCATGAACTTATCAACTCTAATGCTAACTTTAATGAACTAGATTATTCTATAAAAACTCCCCAAATAGGTCTTAGTGGCAAAGGAACTTTAGATAATATGCCCGAACATGCAAAAAAAAGATACTTAGAAGAAAACGAAGACGCACATGTCTTTGTTGATGAAAAAACGCAAGAAATTGACTTGGAATAAATAAATCTTAAAAATCTCTTTAATTTACCAAAACCCTTATAAAACTCCTTTCTTCTAATTCCAATATGGAACTTACAAAACAGGAAATAGATGTTATAAAAGGGCTTGTAGGAAAAGAACTCAATCACGTTAAGCATGATGGAGAAAAACTCCTTGTAAGCAATGCACCATTTTTAGGGAAAGAAGCATTAGATGAAGCAGACCTTCCGTTCTTAAAAAGCATTGAAGATTACAAACACTTCCTTCAAGAACTTCTAAAAAAATTATAAACAATGACTCAAGAAAAAATCCAGGAGAAGTACATGCAGTTTCAAATGCTTCAACAACAAATGCAAAAAGTATCAGAACATTTACAAATGTTTAATGAACAAGTTGAAGAATTAGAAATTTCAAAAGGAGCACTACAAGAATTACAAAACACCCAAACTGGAAATGAGATCTTGGCGCCAATTGCTAATGGTATCTTCATTAAAGCAAAACTTGAAGACAACCAAAAAATGATTGTTAACGTTGGCAACAACACAACAGTGGAAAAAACAGTCCCCCAATTAGTTGAGATGCTAGCAGAACAACAACAAAAAATTCAAGAGCGTATCATTGCAGGAGAATCTGTGATTCAAGAACTAAACGATCATGCAATGAACTTATATCAGGAAGTAGAAAAGCTCAACGATAAACAATAAACACGATTCTAAAATGTTTGGTAAATTAAAAGACAAGTTAAAACAGTCACTTTCTATCTTTTCTAAAAAAGCAGAAGAAGAAGCAGAGGTTGAGCAAAAAGAAGTAATTGTAGAACAACCTATTGAAGAACCAAAAGAAGTAAAAAAAGAAGTTTCTAAAAAAGCAGAACCTGCAAAAGAAAAACCAAAACCTAAGGAGAAAAAAGAAACTCCTAAAAAGCCTGCTAAAAAAGAAGAAGAAAAAAAAGTAAAAGAACCAAAAGACAAAACTCCAGCTCCCAAAAAAGAACCAATTATTGAACGTGAAGTTGAAGCTGAAATTAAATTAGAAAGTCCTGAGGATAAAAAGGAAGTAAAAGAACAAGTGGTAGAGCAGCCTCAAGAACCCCAGCAAGAAAAAGAAGATTCTCAAGAAATTAAGCAAGAAGAAGCACAAAAACCAGTATTACAATCAGAAGAGCCAAAAAAAGAATCTAAAGGCCTTCTTGGTAAAATTAAATCTTCTATCTTTAAAAAAGAAAAAGAAGATGACACATCACCAGAGATTAAATTAGAATCAAAAGAAGAACTTAAAGAAGAAAAAAAGCAACCTCAAAAGGAACTAGAAGTAGAGTCTAAGAAACAAGAAACACAGATAAATGAAAAACAAACTCAACAATTACATGTTGAACCTCAGGTAGAAAAAGAAATTCTTCCACAAAAAGAGACAAAAACACCTGAGCCAAAAGTAGCTTTAGAGAAAAAAGAATCAACTCAAAAACAATCAGAAGAAAAAAAAGGTTTCTTTGGAAAAGTCAAACAAACACTTACTACAAAAACAATCTCACAAGATAAATTTGAAGACCTCTTTTGGGAGTTAGAACTTGTCCTATTAGAAAATAATGTGTCGGTGGGCGTAATTGAAAAAATCAAACAAGATTTAAAACAAGAACTTGTAGACAAGCCTCTTCCACGAGATGTATTTGCAAAAATTCAAGAAACTCTACATCACACTTTAGATGAAATTCTTACTTTTGACAAAGTTGATATTGTTCAAAATGTAAAAAACAAAACAGAAAAACCGTATGTTGTTGCATTCTTTGGAATTAATGGTGCAGGTAAAACAACTTCAATTGCAAAACTTGCTCACCACCTAAAAGAGCATGATCTCTCAGTAGTACTTGCTGCATGTGACACGTTTAGAGCAGCTGCAATTCAGCAACTCGAAGAACATGCAAAGAAATTAGACGTTAAAATTATCAAACATGATTACGGTTCAGATGCAGCAGCAGTTGCATTTGATGCAATCAAATACGCACAAAAAAACAAAATTGATGTAGTTTTAATTGATACAGCTGGAAGACTTCACTCTAATACAAACCTTATGGCAGAATTAGAAAAGATTATCCGAGTAACTACGCCAGACCTAAAAGTATTTGTTGGAGAAAGTATTACTGGGAACGATTGTATTGAACAAGCAGAAAAATTCAACCAACTAGTAGAAATGGATGGTGCGATTTTAACTAAAGCAGATGTTGACGAAAAAGGAGGTGCTCCCCTTTCAATATCCTACACAATTAACAAACCAATTCTCTTCCTTGGAGTAGGTCAAGAATACAAAGACTTTGAAGAATTTGACAAAGAAAAAATTCTAACTCGGTTGGGCTTTTGACACTGTTTTTTTTACTTAACCTCCATTCAAGCAATAAATTTTATAAAACACTCAAAAAACTGACTTTTATGACATCCTTTTACATTCAAACATCTGGTTGTAGTGCCAATTTAGCAGACTCAGAACAAATGGCAGGCCTTCTTAAAGAAGCAAAATTTGCGCCAGTAGACTCTATTGAAGATGCAGATGTTGTAATCATCAATACTTGCACCGTAAAATCGCCTTCTGAATCAGCATTCTTTAAACAACTCGCAGAATTCAAAGAGCAATATCCTCACAAAATCATTGTAATTTCTGGATGTATCCCTCAAGCGGATCCTAAAAAACTAAAAGAATATTCTTTGGTTGGAACAAAGCAAATTCACAATATTGTACAAGTCGTTGAAGAAGCACTTCATGATAATGTACTACAAATTCTAAACAATGATGAAATGCCTCCTTTAAATCTTCCAAGGGTAAGAAAAAATCCAATCATTGAGATTCTTCCAATTAATAGGGGCTGCCTTGGTGCTTGTACATTTTGTAAAACCAAAAAAGCAAGGGGCAATCTCGTATCATATCCAATACATGAAATTGTTCAAGAAGCAAAAACTGCACTCAAAGAAGGGGTAAAAGAAATCTGGTTAACCTCTCAAGACACTTTTTGTTATGGTTTTGATATTAACACAAACCTTCCAGAATTATTAGAACACTTAGTAGCACTTCCAGGAAATTTCAAAATTAGAATTGGTATGGGTAATCCAGATCATATTCCAAAGATTGAACAAAAGCTAATTGAAATGTACAATCATCCTAAAATCTTTAAATTCTTACATCTTCCGGTGCAAGCAGGACATGATGAGACTCTCAAAAATATGGTTCGTCTTTATACTGTTCAAGAATACGTTGACATTATTGAAAAATTTAAGGCACAAATTCCCAACCTAAATGTTATGACTGATATTATTGTTGGCTTTCCTACAGAAACTGAAGAACATTATTGGGGAACACTAGAAGTTGTGAGAAAAACAACGCCTGATTCAATTAACATAAGCAGATTTTGGCCACGACCTGGCACAAAAGCAGCTGAAATGAAAGGACTCCCTGGAGAAGTAGTAAAACATAGATCGAAAGTTCTTACTGATATTTTTCACAACATCAGCAGGCTACAAAACGAAGCTTGGCTACATTGGCAAGGTACAATTCTAATTGATCAAAAAGGAAAAGAAGAACATCAATGGATTGGCAGAAACGATTCGTACAAACAAGTTATTGTAGAAGGTAACTACCAATTAGGAGATGTCTTAGAAGTAAAAGTCATTAAAACTGGAACCTTTGACTTACGTGGTGAAGTTGTCAAAAAACAATCACAAGATCCTAAAGTAGAAGTGTATTAGTAGTTCTTTAGTTGCATTTCTTCCAAAATTCTTATATATCTCCTTTTATCTTCTCAAGGAATGCAACCGCAGGAACTACGACAAAAATATCTTGAATTTTTCAAACAAAAACAACATGCTCAAATTACCTCAGCTTCCTTAATCCCTTTAAATGATGCTTCAGTATTATTTAACACAGCAGGAATGCAACCCCTAGTGCCATTTTTAATGGGGCAAAAACATCCCAGTGGGACAAAACTTGTAAACGTACAAAAATGCTTGCGAACTGTTGACTTTGAAAATATTGGAGACAACACTCATCATACTTTTTTTCAAATGCTTGGAAATTGGTCTTTAGGAGACTACTTTAAACAAGAAGCAATCGCTTGGAGCTTCGAATTTTTAACTGGAAAAGAATGGTTAAATATTCCTTTAGACAAGCTCGCATTTACAGTCTATGAAGGGGACGAGAAAGTACCTCAAGATACAGAATCTTTTGAGCTTTGGAAACAACAAGGTGTACCTGAAAAAAGAATTGCTTTTTTTGGAAAAGATAATTTTTGGAGTGCTGGACCAACTGGACCTTGTGGCCCAAGTACAGAAATGTTTTATTGGAGCTCAGACAAACCAGTTCCAGAAGTATTCGACCCTAATGATGAAACGTGGGTAGAAATTTGGAATGACGTATTTATGACCTACGATCGAAAAGAAGACGGGTCTTTGCAACCATTACAACAAAAAAATGTAGATACTGGGATGGGCTTTGAAAGAACACTAGCAGTTCTTGCAGGAAAAAAAAGTGCATATGAAACAAATTTATTTCAACCAAGCATAAAACAAATTGAATCTCTTAGTGGTAAACTCTACAAAGATCATATCAAAGAAATGCGCATCATTGCAGACCATATTAGGGCAGCAGTTTTTGTTCTTGGGGATGAAAATGGTGTGACTCCTTCCAATGTGGATCGTGGTTATATTCTACGAAGGTTAATTAGAAGGGCTATTCGTTATGGAAAACTCCTTGGCATTCAAGATAATTTTACAACTCAACTAGCACAAATAATCATTGAAGAATATGCCGACTTCTACAAAGAATTAGAACAAAATAAACAACGGATTATCTCAGAACTTCAACAAGAAGAAGAAAAATTTGCACGAACTTTAGAAAAAGGTCTGCGCGAATTTGAAAAGATGGCAGCCCAAGCAGATGTAATCTCTGGAAAAGATGCATTCTTACTTTTTCAGTCCTATGGTTTTCCTTTAGAAATGACTCAAGAACTTGCAATGGAGCAAAGTATTTCAGTAGACGAAGCAGTGTTCAAAGAAGAATATGAAAAACATCAAGCTCTCTCAAGAACTGCATCAGAGGGAAAATTCAAAGGAGGACTAGCAGATCTCTCACCTCAAACAGTTAGGTTACATACAGCAACTCATCTTCTAAATGAAGCATTACGAAAAGTAATCTCTTCTGAAATCAAACAACGAGGAAGTAACATCACTCCAGAACGATTACGCTTTGACTTTAGTTTTGATCGAAAATTAACTCCCGAGGAAGTAAAAGCAGTTGAAGATGAAGTAAATAGAGTTATCCAAGCATCTATTGAAGTACGACGTGAAGAAATGTCTTTTGATGAAGCCGTTCAAATTGGAGCTCAAAGAGAATTTGGTGCAAAATATGACAAAAAAGTATCTGTTTATTTTGTTGGAGATTACTCTAAGGAATTTTGTGGTGGCCCTCACGTTAAAAACACAAAAGAAATTGGCAAATTCAAAATAGTTAAAGAGCAAAGTTCATCAGCTGGTGTTAGAAGAATTAAAGCAACAGTTGAAGAATTATAATCTAAGCCTTTTCTGTAAAATTTGCAACAAGTAAATAATTTAAGGTTCGGGTAGATTGTGCAAATCATATCCTTCTACAAGCTCAATGTCTGGGGCAGTATCTTCACATAGGTGAACAATTACTTCAATATTTCTGTCTTGTGGTCTTTGAGATCTGTGCCTTGAATTAATCGAGAGGACTCTGTCTTCATTAAGTGTGGCTGTATAGTGTGCAGACCTCTCGTCTGTTGTTTTAGGCTTATGTTCGATTTGTATTGGAAATAAACTCTCGTCTCTTGAATTTCTAGAAACTCTTTCTAATGTCTTGTATTTTCCTCCAATGCCCGTTTTCTCTGTCCAACTATATGCAGGCATAGAAGCAAGAGACAGGCCAGATTCTTGTAAGCGTTTGAAATCATCCCAACCTCTTTTAATTGCCTCTGCCTCAATAATGCTTCTGTCATAAAACTCGTCCACAATATGTTGTTCATATTCTCGTGCTTGAGGTATGCCTTTTTGTATCCTTACAAACATGTCTCCGTCAGGATAATGAGGGTCATGCCCTTTTGGCTTAAGGGTTAATATGCCATATGTTTGAGTATCTGGGTTGTCAAAACGTAAAGAAATTAATGTTTTTGGATTTGCCACACCAATTAACCTATCGCCTTTGATCCCCCACTTTGCATTTTGTTCTATAAAAATAGCGTCTTGTCTTGAATGTGGTGCACCGACTGTAAAGTATAAGTCTGCAACTTTATGCGCGTAATCTTTGTTCATAGGCCCTTGCTACTCTTTTGAGTTATAAACTTAATGACATATTAGAAAAATAAAATATGCGGCGGCCGGGACTTTCAAATCCAAGGATTTGTGGTCTCCTTAAGATATTTGAACCCGGGTCACAGCGTTTTTGTGTTATTGCTAACCTGGCAACGCCGTATACTAACCACTATACTACCACCGCATATAGCAAAACAACAAAAAAAGCAGTGCTTAATAAAGTTTATTGTTATTTTGGAAAAAGATAGTTCTCAAGAAAATAATCTTGTAATGCCATTCCTCTTAAGTCTGGGTTTTGATCCCATATTCTTCCAAATTCAGCAGAATAATGTGTCTTGAAAGCTCTCATTACTTCGTCAGCTTGTGCACCTACTCTTTTTGCTCCTTCTTGCACAATTGCAACTTGAGTAAGGATATAATCTGGTCCATATTCTAATCTGGGCATTCCAACCATTCAAAAAATACTATTCTTTCTTCTTATAAATCAACTGACCTATATGTGTCAAAAGCAGAATTGATTCTTTGTTAAAAAACAAAATAAAAAAATAAAAAAAATTACTTTTATCGTCGTGCAAGTCCGAAAACAGATCGTAGTGCAACGATTAGTGTAGCTGGTACGAATAGTGTTAAGATTCCTCTTAATACATTCCCAATAACTGGTGCTACAGCGTCAAACACACCAACTTGTACACCTAGGAATGACACTAATACTAAAATTGTACCGCTTGTAAGGAATGCGCCAGCTTCGTCGTGTGTAATGTTTAAGATACCTACAACAATACCCAGTAAGAATACTACCCATAACATAGCTGATTGGTATGCTCCTGTATAGCCTAATCCTAATAAAATTGCTAATACAAAACCAATTAAAAAAGACCAACTACCTAACATATGGGAAGGCACACTATTACTTCTAGAAGTACTTCTTCTTTTTGCCATCTTTTATCTACCTCTTTTTTTTGATTTAATGAGGATAATCCTCTTGAATCTACTCTTAAGAAGATTTTTCACTTTTATAAGTATTTTGTTTTTCTCACTTGCAATTTTTCTTATTTAGAACAAAAACTTAATAAACAAACTGCAACTCCGTCGTATATTCCCTCCATAGTTCAGCGGTAGAACGCTCGGCTGTAGATACTCTTTTGAGTTGTCATAATGACTAAGATGATAAAGAGTCAGCCGTGACCGAGAGATCCCCGGTTCAAATCCGGGTGGGGGGACTCTTATTTCCTCTAAAATATGTGTTGTAGTAGCTATGACTTTTCACTTCTCACCGCAACCTTACAGAAGCAAAGCTTCTGGGGTTTCAAAAAATGAACTCTATTTTTTAGAAACCTTTATAAACAAACCATAGTTTTAGCCTGAAATGGCAGGGCATTTCTATATTTAGTCGGAAAAATTGACCGCTAGATAAAGCTATGTTCCGCTTAACGCCAACAATGGTTGCCCTGGTAGTGTAGTTCGGCCTAGCATGTTGCCCTGTCGAGGCAACGACCCGGGTTCAAATCCCGGCCAGGGCGTTTTGGGCCGGTAGCTTAGCTTGGTAGAGCGCCTGACTTTTAGGTCAGAAGTTTGCTTATGGCAAAGTTATCAGGCGGTCGAGGGTTCAAATCCCTTCCGGCCCGTTAGGAGGCAGGAAGGTCCAGCATGCAAATGCTTGAGATCTTCCGACCCGTTAAAGACGGGAGGTTTAAGTATACAAATACAAAATCTTCCGTCGTTCATAATCAACTAAATACATACAAAATGGATCTCGACATCAGCACCCATCAATTAGTACCAAAGCATACGAAACTGAGTGATTCCCAGAAAGAAAAACTCTTTGAACAATATTCTATCTCCTTTAAGGAATTACCTAAAATTTTCACAAGTGATGCAGCAATCGCAAAACTTGATGCAAAAGAAGGCGATGTGATCAAAATTGAACGTGTCAGCCCTACCGCAGGCACATCAGCATATTACAGGGGGGTTATTAAAGGATAAAATGGATCGTTCTATATTAATCAAAAAATACTTTGAAGAAAAGAAATTTGTGGAGAGTACAATTCAGTCTTTCAACAACCTAATGGAAAAGGGATTACAAGAAGTTATCGAAGAAAACAAAGAAGCAGAACCAACAATTATCCCTCATAACATTGAAAAATTTAAAATTCGTTTTGGAAGAATTACTGTTGGAAAGCCAGAGATTACTGAAGCCGATGGGAGTAAAAGACCAATCTATCCAATGGAAGCAAGACTGCGTAAAATTTCGTATCATGCTCCAATCTATTTAGAAGTAAGCACCTACATCAACGATGTGCAAAGAGAAAATTTTGTAGCTGAAGTTGGTAAAATGCCTATTATGCTAAAAAGTAAACACTGCCACTTACATGGTTTGCCAAAAGAAGAATTAATCAAGCATGGTGAAGATGGTACAGATCCTGGCGGATATTTCATTATTAACGGAACTGAAAGAGTTATTGTAAACGTTGAAGATTTAGCAGCAAACAACTTTATGGTAGAAAGAAGTAACGATGGCTCAGTTGGAGCAAGGTTTTTTGCAGCACAAGGTTCTTACAAGATCCCTTTAACTTTTGAACGTAAAAAAGATGGTCTTTTCTATGCGAGCTTTACAAGAATCAAACAAATGCCTGCAGTAGTTGTTCTAAAAGCTCTAGGTATGGTAAAAGATGAAGACATTATGCGTGCTATTTCAACAGAAAAGAATTATGAAGAAATCATCTTAAACTTATTTGAATTTGTTGACGTTAAAACACAAGAAGACGCAATTGATTACATTGCAAAAAGAATTGGCGTAGCACAAGCAAAAGAAATAAGGATGGAAAGAACAAGAGAAATTCTTGACAAATACTTATTGCCAAACATCTCAATTACAGAAGAAGGAAGAGACGTTAAAGCAAGAAACATCTGTAAGATGCTCAAAAAATTCATTGATGTATCTAACGGAACACTTCCTGCTGACGACAAAGACCACTTTGCAAATAAAAGAATTAGAATGAGTGGAGATTTAATTCTTGATTTATTTAGGGTAAACTTCAAAGTACTTGTTGGAGATATTCTTTACAACTTCCAACGGATAATCAAACGTGGAAAACTTCCTTCCATTAGAGTAATCATCAGAGATAAATTGCTAACTTCAAGGTTATATTCCTCCATGGCTACAGGAGACTGGGCTGGTGGAAGACAAGGGGTTTCCCAAAGAATGAGTAGAACCAACTTCCTTGATATGGTCTCACATCTACAAAGAGTAGTTAGCCCACTTTCAAGTTCTCAAGAAAACTTCGAAGCACGTGCTCTACATTGTACTCACGTAGGAAGACTATGTCCAATTGAAACTCCAGAAGGTACAAACATTGGTTTACGTAAAAACTTAGCAATGCTTTGTTCACTATCTCAAGACGTAGAGGAAGCAGAAGTCTTAGAAAAACTCAAAGACATGGGCTTACAAGCAGCACAATAATAATTCAAAATAAAACAACTATCTAAAATGGCAGACGTGTATATCAACTCAAATTTCGCAGGAACAATTGATGATGTTAACTCTTTTGTTGAGAACATCAAAGACCAACGACGTAATGGAACTATCTCTGAAAACATCAACGTAGCATACAACAAACAAGCAAACGTAGTGCGTGTAATGACTGATGGTGGAAGAGCTAGAAGACCTTTAATTATTGTAAAAGAAGGAAGACCATTACTTACAGAAAAACATCTTGAACAATTAACTGCAAACGAAATTACCTGGCATGACTTAGTACGTCAAGGGGTGGTTGAATACTTAGATGCATCAGAAGAAGAAACTTGTCTAGTTGCCTACGAAGAAGAAGAATTAACGCCGGACCATACTCACTTAGAAATCGCTAAAGGTGCAATCAGTGGTTATGCAGCAGCATTAGTTCCCTTTGCAAATTACATGCCTTCTCAACGTTTGATTATTGGAAGTAAGAACCAAAAACAAGCTCTTGGCTTTTACGCAGCAAACTATCATCTACGAATGGATATGGATGCAAATGTATTACATTATCCGCAATACCCGATTGTAAAAACTAAAATTCATGATGTTACGGATTATGTTGAACACCCATCTGGACAAAATATGGTTGTAGCAGTGATGTGTTACGATGGATATAACATGGAGGACGGTGTTATTTTAAACAAAGCTTCCGTTGAAAGAGGTCTTGCAAGATCTACGTATTTTAAACCAGTAAGTGCAGAAGAATTACGTTACTCTGGTGGATTAATGGATGAAATTTCTGTGCCTGACAAAGATGTAAAAGGTTTTAGAAGCGAACACGATTATAGATATCTTGAAGAAGATGGTTTAATCTACCCAGAAGCAAAAGTGACTGAAGGAGATGTAATCATTGGAAGAACCAGTCCACCAAGATTCTTATCAAGTTTAGACGAATACAACTTATCTGCAGCAACAAGAAGAGAAAGTTCCGTGGCATTAAAACACGGAGAGCGTGGTGTTGCTGATTTTATTGTTGTTACAGAAAACGAAGAAGGAAATAGACTTGTTCAAGTAAGACTACGTGAAGAAAGAATTCCAGAAATAGGAGATAAATTCACCTCACGTCACGGTCAAAAAGGAGTTACTGGGGTTTTAGTACCACAACAAGATATTCCATTCTCAACATCTGGTGTTGTACCGGATTTAATTTTCACTCCACACGGGGTATCTTCAAGGATGACAGTTTCCCATTTAATTGAAGTACTCGGCGGAAAAGTAGGTGCACTTTCTGGAAGATATGTTGACGGAACATTATTCGAAGGAGAAAAAGAAGCAGACCTACGTAAAGAATTACTTGGCCTAGGTTTTAGAGAAGATGGAACTGAAACATTTTTCGATGGTAGAACTGGAAGACAAATGATGGCTAAAATCTATGTAGGAAACATGTACTACTTACGTTTAAGACACATGGTTGCAAACAAAATGCAGGCAAGAGCAAGAGGTCCTATCCAATTACTAACAAGACAACCAACTGAAGGGAAAGCTAAAGAAGGTGGTCTAAGACTTGGAGAGATGGAAAAGGACACATTCATTGCACATGGTGCATCCTTACTACTCAAAGAACGTTTCAACTCAGACAAGGTAGTTGTTCCTGTTTGTGAACAATCTGGTCTAATGGGTTACTATGATTACAAGCGTGGCGGAAGAGCAATCTCTCCTCTTCATGGAGAAAATTCTGACATGTCCAACGTTGAAATGAGTTATGCATTCAAATTACTTCTTGACGAGTTCCGTAGTCTTGGAGTTTATGCAAAACTGAATGTTAAACCAAAATACTAATTTCGAGGCCACCAAAATGATGAATCAACAAGTACACAAAAAAATTGAAAGTATCACCTTTGGTATTTTCTCACCTAAACAAATTGTAGATGCAGCTACTGTTAAAATTGTAACTCCAGAATTATACGACCGAGAGGGATACCCTGTAGACGGTGGTTTAATGGACCTACGCCTAGGAGTTATCGATCCAGGATTACGATGTAAAACCGATGGTTTAAAACTAAAAGAAAGTTTAGGTCATTTCGGATACATTGAGCTGGCTAGGCCTGTTGTACATATCAAATTTGTACGTCAAATTTATGACTTACTACGATGTACAGATAAACACTCTGGCAGATTATTAATCCCTGAAAAAGACATCAAAAAATACGCAGCAGAATTAGAAAAAATTGGCCAAGAAGAAGGCTTTGAAGCGCGAAGAAGAAGAATCAAAGAAATTATTCGTAAAACCGCTGCAAAAACAAAAACCGTCGATGGTAAAAAATTAGGAAAAATCAAACTAGAAAAACCGTACAATTTTTACGAGGAAGATGTACGTTTAAGTCCAATTGAAGTAAGAGCAAGACTTGAAAAGATCCCTGATGAAGACTTAGAAATCTTTGGTTTCTCTCCAGGATTCCGTCCTGAATGGATGGTTTTAACTGTTCTTTCAATCCCTCCTGTAACCATGCGTCCAAGTATTACACTAGAATCAGGAGAAAGAAGTGAAGACGACTTAACACACAAGTTAGGTGACATTGTAAGGATTAACCAACGTCTTTTCGAAAACATTAACGCAGGTGCTCCAGAAGTTATTATTGAAGACTTATGGGACTTATTACAGTATCACGTAACTACATACTTTGACAATGAAGTGGCACAACTGCCTCCTGCAAGACACAGGGGTGGTCAAGTACTAAAAACACTCTCAAATAGAATTAGTAGCAAAGAAGGACGTATCCGTCACAACTTAGCTGGTAAACGTACAGACTTTAGTGCACGTACTGTAATCTCTCCAGACCCATTAATTGAACTTAATGAAGTAGGAGTTCCACAAAGTATGGCTAAAACTCTAACTGTTCCAGAAAGGGTAACTCCTTGGAACAAAGAACATGTTCGTAAATATGTAGAAAACGGTTCTAAAGTTTATCCTGGAGCAAACTACATAATTAAACCAGATGGAAAAAGAAAATCCATCACAGCAGAAACAAAAGAAGAAATCCTTGAAGAACTTGATGTTGGCTACACAGTAGAACGTCACTTAATCGACGGTGATGTGGCATTATTCAACAGGCAACCATCCCTACACAGAATGAGTATGATGTGTCATAAGGTAAAAGTCCTCCCAGGAAGAACCTTTAGACTAAACCCTGCTGTATGTAATCCTTATAATGCGGACTTTGACGGTGATGAGATGAACTTACACATCCCGCAAACAGAAGAAGCACGAGCAGAAGCAAAAATCTTGATGTTAGTAGAAACACAACTTATCAGTCCAAGATACGGATTAAGTGTTGTTGGATGTATCCACGACGGTATTACTGGAAACTACTTACTCACAAAAGAGCTTGTAATGACTCGCCAAGAAGCAACTGACTTACTGTTTAGTTGTGGTGTAAATGATCTTTCAAGTCTACCTAAAAAAGACAAAGTAAACGGAAAAGAAATCTTTTCAGTATTACTTCCAAAGGACTTTAGTTTTGTTGGAAAAGACAAAGCAGGAAATGATGTTGTAATCGAAAAAGGAGTTCTTAAATCAGGAGTAATGGACAAATCTAACTTAGGTCAAGAAAGTGGATTAATGCTTAGAAATATCTATGAAAAATATGGTCCTTCTTATGCAGCAGACTTACTTGGAAAAATCTCTAAATTAGGGATCTCTGTTCTTGCAAGAAGAGGATTTACAATTGGTGTTCACGACATGGATTTATCCGGTGAAACTAATCAAGGTATCCAGGACATCATTGACCAAGCTGAAGCTGATGTTGAAAAAATCGTTCAGCTCTACCATGATGGAAAACTTGAACAACTTCCAGGTAGAAGTATGCAAGAAACAGTTGAACTTAGGATCTTAGAAGTTCTAAACAGAACACGTAACAAGAGTGGAGATCTTGCAATGCGTCAAGTAGGTGAGAGTAATGCTTTAATCATGGCACGTTCAGGAGCAAGAGGTAACGCTCTTAACATTGCGCAAATGGCAGCAGTAGTAGGTCAGCAAGCTCTACGTGGAAAAAGAATCGATGTAGGCTTCAAAAACAGAACTTTATCCTACTTCAAAGAGAATGATTTAAGTCCAAAAGCAAGAGGCTTTATTAGAAGTAACTTTAAAACTGGTCTGCAACCACACGAATACTTCTTTGGTGCAATGACGGGAAGAGATGCACTAATGGATACTGCTTTAAGGACGCCAAAGTCCGGTTACTTGTATAGAAGATTATCTAATGCAATGCAAGACCTAAAAGTAGACTACGACTTAAGCGTGCGTGATGCAAGCGGAAAAGTTGTACAATTCAAATACGGAGAAGATGGTCTTGATGTTTCTAAAACCAAAAATGGCATTGTTGATGTAAAACAAATCGTGCGCAGTGTTGTGGGAGGTCTAAAATGAAAAAAGAATTTAAAGAATATTTACAAAAATTAGAACCACAACTTCCGGAATCAATCTACGAAGAACTAGAAGCAACTCTTCCAAGTTCCGTTACCAAAACACAATTTGAAGAAATTGCAAAACAAGTAGTTGATGCGTTTAAGTACGCAGAAGTAAACCCTGGAGAATGTGTTGGTTTAGTAAGCGCTGAAAGTATTGGGGAGCCTGGTACACAGATGACCCTAAACACATTCCACTTTGCAGGGGTTGCAGAGATGAACGTTACAACTGGTCTTCCAAGGATTATTGAAATCTTTGACGCACAAAAAACCATCAAAACACCGATGACAGAAATTTTCTTAAAAAGTCCTCACAATCAATTAGAGAATATTAAGAAATTTGCAGCAAAGGTAAAAGAAACATTATTTGGCGATGTTATCTCTGAATATTCCTTAAACATCTTTGATCAAACCTTAACTGTAACACTAAACACTGAATCTTTAGAAGACTTTGAGTTAACTCCAAAAGATTTAGTAAAAGCAATCAAAACAAAAGCTAAAGGCTTTGCAGTTGAAACTAAAGATAACGCAATTGTCTTCACACATAAAGGGAAGGCAGATGAAATCAAAGAACTTTATGCACTAAAAGAAAAATTACGAAGTGTAAAAATCCGTGGTGTAAAAGACATCAAGCAAGTTCTTCCTGTAAAACGTGGAGAAGAATACATCGTCTTAACTTCTGGAACAAACCTAAAGGATGTTTTAGAATTAGAAGGTGTTGACATTACTCGAACATTCTGCAACAATATCTACGAGATTCAAGCAGTGCTTGGGATCGAAGCGGCAAGGCAAGCGGTAATCAACGAAGTTTACAGAGTTATTGAGGCTCAAGGATTAAACATTGACATTCGTCACATCATGCTTGTAGCAGATATCATGTGTGCATCAGGAACAATCAAAGGTATCACTCGTTACGGAGTTGTAAGTGAAAAAGCAAGTGTACTTGCAAGAACTTCATTCGAGACACCTATCAAACACTTAATCAACGCAGCACTAGAAGGGGAAGTAGATAACTTAACTTCCGTTGTAGAAAATGTAATGATTAACCAACCAGTTCCACTTGGAACTGGACTTCCTGGTTTAGTTACAAAGATGAAATGATTAAAGTCATGAGGAGGAATCATTAGAAAATGGCAAAGAAAAAACAAGAAAGCAAGTCACAACTATTATTGAAAAAAAACATTCAAGAAGGCAATGTTATCATTGGTAAGGATAGAGTACTTAAAGCTCTAAAAGGTGGAGAAAAATTATCTTCAGTCTTACTAGCAACAAACTGCCCTGCAGATGTAAAAGCAGACATTGAACACTACGGTAAATTAGTGGGCGTTGATGTTACAGTTGCAGAACAAGATAACGAAGAATTAGGTATTCTCTGTAAAAAAGCCTTCTTTGTAGCAGTTCTTGGAATCAAAGGAGAATAAAATTAAATGAGAATCAAACTTGATCCTGATGCAATCGCATATTCTTCTTTACTAGAAAAGATTGCTCATGTCCAAGTAAAGGACTGCTTTCAGGATGAAGATACTCTTTTTTATATTGTTCCTCAAGCTCAAGTTGGCAAGGCTTTAGGTAAAGGAGCTGTGAATTTAAAGAAGCTTCAAGAGCGCTTTAACAAACGAATCAAAGTAATTGGCTACGCTGATAATGTGGAAGCATTTGTCAAAAATGCAATCCACCCATTGCAAGTAGAATCTATCACACTACAAGATAATGCTGTAGTAATCAAAGACTCAAACAAAAAGACAAAAGGCTTATTGATTGGTCGTGAAGGGAAGAATCTAGCGGCTCTTAATCGAGCTGTACAAAGATTCTTTAACGTTGAGGTAAAAGTAGAGTAATTGTAAACATTACCGTGAATTTGCGAACGGTACAATCTCATTTGCTCTTTAATTGTGGAGGGTGATGCCCCTTACGGGGAGGAGCCACATTCCAATTACAACGTCGAGGAGTGAGCCTCACGTGATGTTTACTAAAAATAAGCAGAATAATCACAAAAACGCTCTAAGAAAGGAATATAGTTTCCCTCGTGGAAAACTTTATAAATAACCCCCTTTCTCACAGAGTAATTACAATAAATAATTAATATTCATAAAAATGGCAAATAAAGCAACTGGACTTGGAGCGGCAAAGAAGCTGATGAAAAGACGTAAGTCTTTCAAACAAAAAAATAGAACAAAATTAAAGAAGAAAGTAGATCCATTAGCTGGTTCATCCCAAGCTAAAGCAATTGTTTTAGAAAAAATCCAAGTAGAAGCAAAGCAGCCTAACTCAGCTATGCGTAAGTGTGCAAGAGTACAATTGGTAAAGAACGGAAAGCAAATCACTGCATTTATGCCTGGTGATGGTGCTCAAAAATTAATCAACGAACACGATGAAGTTATTATCGAATGTATTGGTGGTAAGATGGGAAGAGCAAAAGGAGATATCCCTTCCGTACGTTGGCAAGTACTAAAAGTAAATGATCAAAGCTTAAACGCATTACTACGTGGTAAGTTAGAGAAAGCAAGAAGATAAACAAACTAATATTTAAAAAATGACAGACGAAATCAAATTTTTCAACAGATGGAGTGCAGAAGGTGTACAAGTTCAAGACGCAGGATTACAACGTTATATGGTTATTAGTCCAAAAATCATGCCAAAGACAGGTGCACGTTATGCTGGAAATAGATTCCACAAATCTCAAACTTTCATTGTTGAAAGACTTGCTTCTAAATTAATGAACTCAGGTCACAAAAGTAAAAAACACTTTATGAGTTCAGGTCATAATACTGGTAAAAAAAATAAAGCTCTAAAGGTAGTTGAAGCAGCACTTGCAATCGCTGAAACTAAATTAAAAGAAAACCCGCTTGCAATCCTTGTTCGTGCTATTGAAAATGCAGCACCAAGAGAAGAAGTAATTGCAATTGAATACGGTGGAGCAAGATATCCTAAAGCAGTGGATGTTGCACCGCAAAGAAGGATTGACCTTGCTTTAAGATACATGACTCAAGGTGCATACACACGGTCTTTTAACAAAAAAATGAGTGTTGAAGCTGCACTTGCAGATGAAATTATTAATGCAGCTCAGTTAAATGCAAAAAGTAATGCTATTGCAAAGAAAAAAGACCTAGAACGACAAGCAGCAAGTAGTAAATAGAGTCTTTTTTATATAATTATTTTTACAAACTTTTTTATTCTCTTCAAATTTTTAATTAAAATGTTAATTTCACTTAGTTTATTTTACTAACAACCAATTTTCTTAGACCTTACTTCTTATTTAACTCAATAAATGCCCCTACTATTCTCTCAAAAGAAGTTACTGCATCATTCCATAAAGAGATCATCTCCTGACGATTGCGATATATTAAATCTAACTGCCCAGGATCTTCATACAATCCCTGTATTCTTTCTAACGTTGAGGTATCTACTCTTAATTCTTCTTTAACTCTTTGTAATCCTGAAAAACGATACCCCTTAACCTTCCCGTCCATGATCTGAAATACTTGTTTTGATGCTCTTGAAGCTGCATCTAATGACTTTGAAAATCTACCTACGACTCTTTCATAATCCTTACTTAATTCGTGTTCTAAAAATAATAACCCTGTCCTTGCCTTACGTAAATTAAAAGACATAGCGTGCAAATCTCCGCTCTTCTCTTCTTCAAAACCCATCTTGCCCCTATAATCTGGACCTAAAAAAACTTTTCCTTCTCTTGCAAAATAATCTTTAAACTCAGCAGTATAGGTGTTAAACCTTCCATCTCTCATGGTTGCAATTTCATTTACAGAAACTTGAAATGGAATCTCATGTTTAGATAATGCTCTTTTCAAAACATCTGAACATCTGGCTAAATTCTCCTTATCAATAACATACTCATCAGGGAAAATAAGTGCTCCATCAATATCACTTCTTCCTGCAACATAGTCGTTACGCACATAAGAACCATAAATCATCAAAGATAATCCATCAATCTCCAATTCCTCTAATCCAGAACTAAATACCTTGATAAATCCATCGTAATCTTGTGCTGTTGGCCTAGGTTTTGAAAATCCAAATGTCATTATTATTTTAGTATGTTCCTACACTTTTTCTTCAATTTTTTTAAAACATCTACCAAAACCTTTCTCAAATTCAGCTTTAAACTTACTAAATCTACCTTCTCTAATCGCCTCACGAATATCACTAAGCAACTTTTGCATAAAATACGTATTGTGAATACTAAGTAACCTTTTTCCAATCGGCTCTTTAACCTTAATTAAATGATGCACATATGCTTTTGTATAATCCTGGCATGTATGACACTCACAACCCTCTTCAATCGGGCTAAAATCCTCACTATAACGCAATTGATCAATTACAACAATTCCTTTTCGTGTAAATAAAGAAAAATGTCGAGCAACCTGCGTTGGATATACAGAATCAAAACAATCGATTCCTTTTGCAACTAAATCCAAAATCTCAAGTGGGCTACCAACACCCATCACATAACGAGGTTTATCCTCTCTAACATGGGGCAAAGCAGCATCAATTGCTTTGTGCATCTCTTCTTTAGGCTCTCCAATTGCAAGGCCACCAATAGCAATACCATCAAAATCTAAACTATTAATGAACTTTGCACTTTTCTCCCGTAAATCTGCAAAAAAATTACCTTGGATAATGCCAAATAATAATTGCTTTGAGTCTCTAAAACGAGGATCTTCTTGCTTCCACTTTTTATGCCATTCAATGCTTTGCTTTCCCCAACGATGTGTGTTCTCAATTGCAATCTCTGCTTGCTCACGTGTGCAGCCCCAGCCGCTCATGTCATCAAGCATCATTGCTACATCAGAATCAATACTCAACTCAATTTCCATTATTCTTTTAGGAGTTAACACGACTCTACTGTTATTATAAGGATCTCTAAAATGTAATCCCTTTTTACTCTTCTTCTCAAAAATAGAACGTGACATTTGAAAGCCACCACAATCAGTAAAAACAACTCCCTTAAAATTCATAAACTTATGCACTCCACCTGCTTTACGCAATAATTCAATTCCTGGCTTTAAACTAAGAAGTAACGCATTACAAATCATGGTCTTTACACCAGCTTGCTTATAATCGTCAGTAGTAATTAACTTACCTGATGCCTTTGTTGCAGCAGGCATAAAAAAGGGTGTCTCTATGCTCCCATGCGCAGTCTGCAATTTTCCCAAACGTGCCCTTCCTTCTTTTGCAAGAATCTCAAAGACCTTGTTCTTAGTATTACTTTCTAAACTCATCTCTTTATCTTTTACCGTATATTTTTTAAATACTCTGCTTTCTAATTAAGATATGATTATACTTGGAATTGAATCAACTGCACATACTTTTGGCGTAGGTATTGTAAACGATAAAGGAGAAGTTCTTGCAAATGCTAAAGATAGCTATACCTCTAAAGACATTGGTATGATCCCTCATGAAATTGCACAACATCACAATGATGTTTATGAAAAAATTTTACAGCAGGCATTAGACGAAGCACAACTTGATTTCTCACAAATAGATTTAATTGCATATTCTGCGGGCCCGGGCCTAGATCCTTGCTTGTGGGCAGGATATCACATTACAAAAAAAATAGCAGAACAACATAACAAACCAATTGTTGGGGTAAACCACTGTTGTGCACATCTTAGTATTGGAAAAATCTATAACAAATTACAAGACCCAATGTACCTTTACGTTTCAGGAGTTAACACTCAAATTATTTTCCAAGAATCAGGTAAATATTATGTAATGGGAGAAACCCTTGATATTGGTCTTGGAAACATGCTAGATAAATTAGGTCGAACAATGGAACTCGGGTTTCCAGCAGGACCTAAAATTGAAGAACTAGCAAAAAAAAGTACTAACTATATTGAACTTCCATATGCAGTAAAAGGGATGGACTTATCTTTCTCTGGAATTCTCACAAAAGTTCAACAACTTTACGAGCAAAAAAAAGCAACTAAAGAAGACCTTTGCTTTTCAGTACAAGAAACTTGCTTTGCAATGCTTGCAGAAGTAATCGAGCGAGCAATGGCTCACACCGGTAAAAAAGAACTTCTTTTAGTGGGTGGTGTTGGTGCAAACAAACGCTTTTGCCAAATGCTTGATTTAATGTGCCAAGAACGAGACGCAACATTCTACAAAGTTCCAATGGCACTTGCAGGAGACCAAGGTGCAATGATTGCGTGGGAAGGCTACCTAAGATACAAACAATACGGCGATGAAAAAGTCTTGCCTCACTGGCGTGCTGATGAAGTGTAATCTTTCTTATAATCCGTTCTTATGAGTACGAAAATTAAACTAAATCCTATCCTATCTACTGCACAACCAATACCTTTATAAAGCCTAAAAATCTCTTTTTCTCTATACATTATCGTCGAGAAAACAAATTTTGACTAACTTAAAATCAACAACTAAAATGGATCCAAATACTCCCCAAAATCAACCTCAAAATGAAGTTGCACAAGCAGCAGCTCCCACACCAGAAAGCCAGGCAGAGCAACAGCCAAAAAAGGAATATGGAGCTTCTTCTATTACTGTTTTAGAAGGTCTTGAGGCTGTTAGAAAAAGACCTGGGATGTATATTGGTGATACTGGTATTAAAGGTCTGCATCACTTAGTTTGGGAGATTGTAGACAACTCTATTGATGAGGCACTAGCAGGATATTGTAAAAAAATAATTGTTATTGTTCATCAAGATAACTCTATTACGGTTCACGATGATGGTAGGGGTATTCCTACTGACATGCATCCAAAATTTGGAATCTCAGCTGTAGAAGTTGCACTCACAAAACTTCATGCAGGAGGAAAGTTTGACAAAGATTCTTACAAAGTATCTGGTGGTCTACACGGAGTGGGAGTTAGCGTAGTTAACGCCTTATCTGAAAACTTAGAAGTTCAAGTAAAAAGAAACGGAAAAGTCCATTTTCAAAAATATGCTCGAGGAAAACCACTTACGGCATTAGAAATCACTGGAGACACACAAGATTCTGGAACAACAGTTCACTTTAAACCAGATCACGAAATGTTTCCTGAGACAATCTATCACTATGACATTCTTGCAAAACGTCTAAGAGAATTGGCGTTCCTTAACAAAGGAATTGAAATTCAATTAGTTGATGAACGTCCTGATGAAAAACTACAAGAAGGAGCAGAGAAAGGTGAAACGTTCATATACGAGGGGGGGATTAAACAATTTGTTGAATTTGTAGACCAAAATAAAAACCCTTTACATGAGGTAATCTATACAGAAAAAGTAAAAGACGATGTAGCAGTTGAAGTTGCACTACGTTATAATTCTGGATACCAAGAAAATGTATTCTCTTTTGTAAATAACATCAGTACAATTGAAGGTGGAACTCATCTCTCTGGATTTAAAACAGCATTAACTAGGGTGCTTAACACATATGCAAAAGAGCTAAGCTCTGGAAAAAATAGCAAACAAGAAATCAAACTAAGCGGTGACGATGTAAAAGAAGGACTTGCAGCCGTTGTATCCGTTAAAGTACAAGAACCATTATTTGAAGGACAAACAAAAACAAAACTTGGAAACAGCGAAGTATTTGGGATCGTTAGCTCTATTTTACACGAAGAACTAACAACATATTTTGGAGAACATCCTCAAGTTGCAAAATTAATTGTAGGAAAATCTCTAGATGCAGCAAGAGCACGTGAAGCTGCACGAAAAGCTCGTGAACTAACACGAAGAAAAGGAGCACTTGAAGGAGCTGGACTTCCAGGAAAACTTGCAGATTGCTCAAACAGAGATCCTGCAAAATGTGAACTATACTTAGTTGAGGGAGACAGTGCAGGTGGGAGTGCAAAGCAAGGTAGAAACAGAGAATTTCAAGCAATCCTTCCACTACGAGGTAAAATTCTCAATGTAGAAAAAGCAAGAATTCACAAAATGATGGAAAATCGTGAAATCATTGCAATGGTTACTGCTCTTGGAACAGGAATTGGTGATGAATTTAACATTGAAAAACTACGTTACAATAAAGTAATTATCATGACAGACGCAGATGTAGATGGTTCACACATTATGACCTTACTCCTTACATTCTTTTACAGATACATGAAACCGTTAGTAGAACAAGGGCATGTCTATATTGCTATGCCGCCATTATACAGACTCCAAAAAGGAAAACGCATCAACTATGTCTACTCTGATGCAGAAAAAGACAAAATGCTTGCTGAAATGGGAGATAATGTGGGCGTACAACGTTACAAAGGTTTAGGTGAAATGAATCCAAAACAACTTTGGGACACAACAATGGATCCTGCTGTAAGACAACTAAAGCTTGTTAATGTAGAAGACGCAGTTGCAGCAGATCAAATGTTTACAGTTCTTATGGGTGATGAAGTTGAACCGCGTCGAGAGTTTATTCAAAAACACGCAAAAGACGTTGTGAATTTAGATGTATAATTCCAATACCTTTTTATAAGACCACTAAAACTTTTTCTTATATTAAACTAGTATTTAGTTACGTTCCTGTGAGCAGAGCACGGGACTTATTACGACATTAATTGAATTAGTTTCATTTTACATGTCGTGTCCCTCGACTCGCATCAGAATCAACAAGTAGATTCTGGCGTTCAAAAGAAATCTTTGTTTCTTTTTGAAACGTCAGGGCGCTGCTCACCCACTAACTAAATATATTAGAATAAACAAAGGTGAAAAAACATGGCAGGATTTGATAAAAGTTTAGACAAAGAATTATTTTCAGAATCACTTGATTTTGAAAGAAGTGTGATTACAGTTGCAGTATTCTCATACAATGAAAATGCTCCTAAATTACAAATTGGTAGACAAAATAAAAACGCAGAAGGCGAACTCTCTTTTGCAAAACTTGGAAGGTTAACAAAAGAAGAAGCAGAAAAAGTAATTCCAATTATGCAAAAAGCATTGGAAAATATGTAATATTTTATTTTAAATTTTTACTCTATCCTCTCTTATTTTCTTGAAGTCGTTCACATACTCTATTTAATGTAAACTCTCCTTCAGCAGACGAA
This sequence comes from uncultured Methanosarcinales archaeon, assembly GCA_964344285.1. GTDB lineage: Archaea > Nanobdellota > Nanobdellia > Woesearchaeales > GW2011-AR9 > CAYFMM01. The sequence continues at coordinate 41,803 of CAYFMM010000006.1, forward strand.
ATCTGGCCATCATTATTTGCATCAATGCCATCTAAGGTTTTGCACATGGTTTCTTTTGAAATGCTTTCAGGTCCACCATTTCTATAGGTAATTACACAAGTTCCATTGTCCATGGGGTAAATCATGGCTGCAAAAGGAGATACAAAGCCTTTAAACCTTGAATCACCGTTTGGTTCTCCCATCTTAGTTTGAACTCCAGCCAGGGGAGTAACCATGGTCTCTAGGACTCTTTGATCAGCAGAGTATTCTCTATCTGGACACTGTATGGAATATTCTCCCTTATTTAATCCAAATTTATTTTGAAACTTATCAAATAACCCTGGTTGAGAAGCACAGCTTATGGTGGCTGTAGCCAGTAGTCCAGCAGCTAATGTAGTAGCATATTTCATAACACTCTAAAAATAAACTTCACTTATAAATTTAACTACCAAAAAGAGACAACTATATTTTCAAGCTTGTAACCTTAGAAATACCATCTTTCATACTCACTCCAAATAACGTGTCAGCTTCTGCAATTAAAGAATCATTGTGAGAAATTACAATATACTGCGCTCTATCGGAATAAGCTCTAATTAACTGTGAAAGTGTCTCTGCATTATGCTTATCAAGAGCTGCATCAATTTCATCTAAGATATAAAATGAAGCTGGCTGGTGTTCTTGTACTGCAAAGATAAAAGATAATGCAGTAAGAGTTTTTTCTCCGCCAGATAAAGACTTAAGGTCCATAAATCTATTTCCTGTAATTTTAACTTTAATATTTAGTCCACCATCAAACGGCTTGTCTTTATTTTCAATCTCTAAATGTGCTTTTCCTTTCTTGAATAAATTATTAAAGATTCTTGTAAAGTTATCATTTGTCTTGTTGAATGTTTTCATAAACTGTTCTTTTTTCTTTGTCTCAATTTCATTCATTAACGTATGGACATCAATCTTCTCTTTTTCAAGACCGTCCTTTTTTTCCATTAATTTGTTATACTCGGTTTCAACCTGTTCATACACTTCAAGAGCCTTCATGTTAACAGCAGACATTTGTCCAAGCATGACTTCAAACTTACTAATCTCTTGCTTTAGCTGCTCAACTGAAACATTCTTTAAGATTTGAATATCTTCTCTATCTTTATACTTTGCAAATTCTTCTTCAAGTCCTGCAAGCTTTGCTTTAACTTCTGCATTCTTTAATGAAATTAAATTCATCTCGCGCTCACTACCTCTCATCTTCTCACGGCATACTTCAATTGCATTTTCTGCTTTACTTACTTCATTGCCTAATTTTTCCCTTTTATTGAATAATGAATGGTACTTAGAATAAAATTCCTTGCTTGCTTTCTCTTTTGCAACCAATTCCTTTTCATTTTTACCAACACTTAAATCCAACTTGCCAATCTCTACTTTGAAATCATCTTCTTCTTTTTCATGCTGTTTCATAATTGACATGATTTTCTCTTTTTCAGGAGCATACATCTGATCCATTTGGTTGGTATTATTTTTTAACTCACTCTCTAATTTTACTAACTCTTCACGACACTTTTGTTTAGTCTCTTCAAACGCTTGAAGTTGAGCAAGTAATCTTGGGTTTCGCAACTCATTTACTTGTGAACGTAGCATTTGCTTTTTGGATTTTAACATTGCCAAATCCCTGTTTGTACTAGAAATAGATGATTGGACTTTTTCCATCTTATCATCGATATCTTTTAGCTGTGCTTGTAACTCTTTTTTAAGACCAGCCGTTGCTTCTAAGTCTGCATTATCTAAATGTAAGCTTTTCTCTAACTTAATGATCTCTCCTTCAAGCTCAGCTTTGGCCTGGCGTAAACTTGTAATCTCCTTTTCAATGCCTTCTCTTTTATGTAAAATATTACTAATAACTCCTTCGTATTCTGCAACTTCCTTTTGGATATTTTCTAATTCCACTAAAGAATCTTTTTCCTTAAAACCAACACTGCCTCTCTTTTGCATAAATCCCCCACGCATAACTCCGCTAGTCTCAGCCATATTTCCATCAAGCGTAGTCATTCTAATTCTACCAACGCCTACTTTTCTTGCAGTATTAATATCTTCAACAACTAAAGAATTTCCAAAAACATATGAAAACGCTTTTTTGTATCGTGCATCATAAGAAACAAGATTTAGCGCAAAATCATGCACTCCGTTTTGTTTTAAGAGCTTTTTATCCTCTGCTGTAATATCTTGTGATTTAATTTTATTTAATGGGATAAATGCAGCAGAACCTAACTTATTACTTTTCAAATAGCTAATACACTCAGAAGCTGTACCATCGCTATCTACAACTAAATGTTGCATTCTTCCACCAGCAGCAGTCTCAAGAGCTGTAGCATATTTCTTTTTTACCTGTCCAAGCTCTGCAACGGTTCCAAATACTCCCTTAAACTGATTTTTATTTTCTAAAATAGTTTGCACAGCCATATTCCCTGCAATACTTGCTTTCACACTCATAGCCTTAGCATTTGCTTTTGCTTCTTCTTCACGTGCAGTATTTAACTTAACACGCGCATTACCTAGCTGAGAAGCAAGACTACTATCTTCATCTAAAACCTTATTTAATCGTAATGTAGCATTCTTAAAATCACTTTTATGCTTTTGCAACGTATTTACTTGCTCTTTATTTTCTTTTTCAACTTGCTTTACCTTTGCAATTCGCTCATCAAGACTTTCAAGCTGATATTCGATTTTATCTTTTTCACGTAATAATTCTTGTTGCTCAGCACGTAACTTTTGAATTTCTTCTTGCTTTGTATCAATAAACTTGTCTTTTTCTTCAATCTCTTTATCCATTTCTTGAGATGATTCGATCTTATGTTTTTTCTTAAAATCAGCAATGCTCTTTTGTGTATCTTCTAATTGCTTTTTCTTTCGATTTAGTTCAGATTCTAATGTTTTTTGCTGTTTAGATGCACTAGAAGATCTTTGCTCAAGCTCTTTTAATTCCTCTTTAAACTGATCTTTTCGTAATGCAATCTTATTGATCTCATCTTTTAATGTAGAAACTCGTGTTTTATCTCTTGTAATTGTAACTTTCAAATCTTCAATATCTTTATGGACTTTAACTTGTTCTTTTTCTCCTTTTTGTTCAATCTCTTTGTTAATTTGAGAGACTTCGTTTTTATATTCTTCAACTTTTTCCTTTAACTCAGAAATCTCTTTTTCAGCCTTATCAATCTTCTCTTGATGCTTTGCAGCTTCAGCATCATGTTTTTCTTTGACAACTCGTCGCTCTTCAATTTGATGATGTAAATATGTAGCCTTACTAGAATCAATTTTATCTTTTAATCCCTTAAACTTTAATGCCTGATCTCTATCTTTTTTAAGTTCTCGAAGGTATGTCTTTCTCTCCTTTAAAATAATCTCAGCATTATTCAACTTCTCTTCAACTTTTTGTAATTCTAATTCTGCCTTATGCTTCTTTTCTTCATATACAGAAACATCACTAATTTCTTCAATTACTTTTCTTCTCTCAACAGGACTCATCTCAACAAACTTTGTAATATCTCCTTGCAAAATAATATTGTATCCATCAGGATTAATCTTTGCAAGCCCTAAATAATCTAGTACCTCAGAACGTGTTTTCTTCTTTCCATTTAATCTATACACACTTCCTTTATTTGTAATCGATCTACTAATCGTGATGTCTTTTTCCTCATCAGGAAACAATTTATTCTGGTTACAAAATGTGATCTCAACTGTTCCTGCTGATGCTGGTTTTTTATTCTTTCCACCATTAAAAATTAAATTAGCAGCTTTTTCAGCTCGCATTGACTTTGCAGAAAGCCTTCCAAGAACAAAACAAAGTGCATCTCCAATATTGGACTTACCTGACCCGTTTGGTCCTAAAATACAGTTAAATTCATTGCTAAAAGGAATGTCTGTCTTATTAGCAAAACTCTTAAACCCATGGATGCGAATGCCTTTTATTTTTGTCATATAACCAGCCTCTTATTCTCTAGAAAAGGTTTTATTTTCGCTTTATAAAAGTTTCTGAACTCTAACCTAGAATAGTCGGTAAACATATCATTTTATGGTGATTTAAAATAGATTTCAAGAAAAAACTAGCCCTCTCTTACGATGGGAAGTTTTACACCCAGAAGGCAACCAGCTGGCTTTTCTAAGCTAAACTCCCCGGCTATCGTAAAGGACTAGCAAGATAAATGTTAAAATAATCTTATTTAATATTTTCTTACCACTTATGCACAATAAAAATTCTAAGAAACAATTATCCTTGTAAATTAAATCCTTTAGAAGCAGAAGCAATCTCTTTGCCTGCTTCATCATACAAGGTTAGGGTGACTTTCACATCATCAAGAGAATCTAATGTAACCCTACTATAACTAAATCCGTGTGGGATCAACAACATCTTACTCAAAGTCTCTGTACTCTTAACAGTTTGAGCTGACGGGGGTAAAGGGATTTCTCTTTCGGTTCTTTCGTATTTTTCCATGGTCATTACTACTTTACTTGGCTTAATTGTTCCAGCTTCATTATTTTTAATAGTAAATCCTGCATATGTTACTTTACCCCAAGTTTCTTTCCAGTCAATTTTCACATCATCAAATGTAAATTCAACATTATTGTATTCTGTAATAATCTCTTCTTCAACTTCTTCGGGTTCCTCTATCTTCTCTTCCGTGGTCTCTTGTTGTTCTTCAGCTTCTGTTGGAGCTGTCTCAACTTCTATCGTCTCTTCAACTGTTCCAGTGTCTGCCACTACTGCACCAGAAACACTATCGCTTTGGAAAAAGTCTAAAGAATCCAACTGACTTACATCTGCACTCCATCTTCCAGCAAAAAATACTACAGCTAATAATAATATGATAAAAATTCCTTTAAAAATTTTCTTTGGCTTAAAAGAGATATGGACTTCATCCTTAATTAAAGGTTTTTTTGGAGAACTTCTTTTCTCGTTTTCTTTAGAAACCTTTTCCTTAAAAAACTCTACTTTTGGTGTTTTTTCCACCTTTTCTCCAACAACGTCGTTCTCTCCTTGTAGCTTAATTTCCCCAGCCATTAAAAGAAAGTAAATATTTTGGGTTTATATAGTTTTCTTTACCTCAAAACAATAACCAAATCGTTACTTTAAAGGGGTAATTTTATAAAGGAAGTGCCATATCAGCTCTTATGCATTCACGATCACTTTTATCCTTAATCTTGGCTGGAAGTCTTATGTCTTCATCAGGACTGGCAGATTCTCCCGAAACAAATACTTCTACTCCTGCTGCTAACTTGCCTAGAGAATTTCACGGCATGCCACCTAGGGTAAAAAAAGCAATGGAATTAGCAGAAGGTTATATTGGTGTTCCTTACAATTTGGGGGGAAGATCTAGAAGGGGTATTGATTGTCAAGGAATAATTATTGTTCCTTATGGAAAAGCGTTTAACTTTTCATGGAGAAAAGTTCCCGTTCATAATAACAAAGAAGTAGTTGATTCTGGCTATTTAGGAAAGCCAGTTCAAGGTTTGGATGGGGTATTACGCGAAAACTTAGATCCAAGTCTATTGCACAAAGGAGATGCATTATATTTCCTTATCAAAGGGTATGATAATCCCCAAGACACCTCTCTTTTAGTTCAAGGCGGTTCTGAATATAGGACTTGGCACACTGGTTTATATGCTGGTGGCTCCAAGAAAAATGTGCTTCATGCTGCACCAGGAGATAAAGTTCGCTTGCAACCATTAGAAGAGATCACATTTGATGCTCTTTATGTAACTAGAAGAAAAGAATGAGTTTATTCATTAACTAAGTTCGTGTCTTCTGGAATATTTTCTTCTCTTTTAGGCTCTGTTACAAGGTATGGTCTATCGCTTCCAAATTCAAAGGTAGCAAGATCTACTGAAATTTTTTTACTTCCTACGTGAGATTCAATACTGTCTGTTCCAAACCCTTTAAGGATAGAATGTTTATCGCGTAAATTCTCTTCATCTAATTGACTTATGGGAGCGCCTGCAGGAATACTTGTCATTGCAGCACCACGTTCTTGATTGCTATTAAACAATTGTACGCTAACTTTGCCATCACGTATCTCTTGAGCAAGGGGTGCTGCTATCTCATCTTTTGCTGCGGCTTTTATTACTTTGTTTAAATCTTCTTGTGTTCCAATGAAATATAGCACTTGGGTAAATCCTTCCTCTCTGCTTGCAAGCTGTCGATTTGTCTTTGATCCTTCGGTGCTCATATCATAACCATATCCTCTACCAGTTCCCTGATAAATTGCCTCTCCTTGAAAGCCAACACAATCAAATGCTCGTTTTGTTGTATGGTCATCAAGAGTTGCAAAGTAGTCTTCTGTGGGCATCTTACAGCGAGGATTTTCACCACACTCTGCAGCTCTACGAACATCATTTTGGTATGAAGCATATGTTACTTCACCTTTTCCTCCCCATGAACCTGCATAACGCTCATCGTCTGCTGCTCTAATGGCCCACATAGCAGAATATTGTAAAATTTCTTTAGGTGTTAAATCTAATTTTTCTGATCGAATCATTCCAACTTCTTTGCATTCAGTTTCTGCCCCTTGGCACCCTCTCACTCTGCCTCTGTTGATCTCATAACTCATCTCTTGTGTTTTTCCTTGAGCAGTTTTACTCTCAAATGAATATCTTAATGATTGGATTGTCATTGCAGCAGGCTGTCCTTTGATTTTGACAGGCTCATTTGCAAATTCAAGAAGCACTTTGTTCTGATCGTTAATAACAACAGAACTTTCATCTTTAATTGTTACAACATTCAGATTTTTGATTCCTTTTTCAATATCGAGTGTGGTAACTGTTACCTTGATTTTGTTTGAGTCTCTTGAAGCAATATTCATTTCTCCTCCTTGAACTTCGTTTGGTATATATTCGATACAACTTGAAGGAAATTGATCGCAAGCACCCTTTTTACTAAGCAGTTGGGTCATTTTTTCAACGTCATAAATTAAGCCATTTGAAAAATCATGGAACTCTGTCTTTTCCCATAAGGTCACTTGTCCACTTTCGTGATACGTTACAGTCCCGACAACTTTGTTAATGACTTCAACTGTTCCTCCTTTTTGGGGATCTTTAACAACAACTCCAAGCCCTTCTCCTGATATAGTGACAAATCCGGGCATTTTCTTGTAGGTTCCAGGTCCTAAAAATTCATACCTTTTTTTGCCAACTAAAACAACCCCTCCGTCTGTAAAAACATAATCAGTTTCACTAAGGCTGTCGCTTTCTTCAATGAATAACGAATTTCCATATACTGTCTCTGTCTCTGTAGATGTAAGCTTTTCAAAAATAATTTGGCCTTGAACATCTGACTTTCTAGCTGCAAACCCATTTACTCTTGTTTTATCTGGAAGAATAAGTTCACCAACCCCATTAACAGATGCGCCTTCAAATTCAGAGATGTCAAAACGAGCAGCGATTGTAACGCCATCACTGTTAATATCTCCTGTGGTGACTATTCCTTCTGTAAATCCGATGACTGCAGCTCGTTTATGTGCTTTGATACCATAATGTGAGAACCAACCAATGCGGGTAGCAGAATTGTCGGGCTCATTTACTTGATCAATAAAAAATTCACCGTCCTCTCCTTGCATTCTGCCTTCAAACGTGTTGATTACCTGTATGTCATCTAACAGCTTTGTTTCAAAATTTAACGCCCGCATTAAGTCTTTGTCATCTATTTGTACAAGAATGTCTGAGGGTTGTGATGATAAGAGGTCTTGATTAATTACGCGAGTAAGGTCTTGGTCTTGCAGTAATGTGACTACACTTATGTCTGAGCGAACCGCCTCTGTAAGTTGAAAATCATTAATCAACGCAGGATTTGCTCCTTGTTGTAATGCTAGCGCAACATCTTCTCCAGGAAGAGTATTTAGTTGGTCGTAATTAAATTCTGTTGTTTCTTGGGCTAATACTAAAGAAATACTTACACAAAAAAGAATAATTATCGTTGTTTTTTTCACTTAAACACACCTTCCCAGTTATAGTCCACTGCATAATTAAATACAAAAGGTTCACTGTCCTTTAATTGTGGATTAAAAAGATAAACGTACACTACTGTGTCATCATCGATATTTGTGTTTTCTATTTGGTAATCGTTGGTGTATGCAAGTTGTGTGAGTACTCCCAGAGGCATATACTCTGGTTCTTTTTTTACCTCTAAAAATGATTGATAAACTAAGTCTAAAAATCTATCTAAATCCATGCGGATTTCAGTATCAAATGAATCAATGGATTTTGTAGTTTCTCCCAAAGATATTTCTAAGGGGTAGTTTAATCTTACAATCATTTTTTTTGGAACAATCTCAACTTCAGCGGAATAATCATCTAATTCTTTGATGTTATATTCCTTAGCAAAAACATTGAAATGTTGAATACACTCTCCTAAATGGTCATGGACATAAGTTGATAGTTCTTGTGCAAAAACTTCTTTAGAAATAATCTTTTGGTTTGATTTAGCACTATAGCGTGGGATGTCAAACGCAAATTCTTTAACTGCATTTTCGGGTACTACCTTGTAGTATCCTCCTTGAATTCCTAAATCTCGAACTCCGTTGGTAGTGGTTTTTGTAACACAGTTTTCAACAAAAAAAGTAATGGGGTTGGTGTTTATTTCTTCTATATTTTTATTCTCAATTTCTTCAACTGGCGTACGTAGTAAAAATATTACTCCTGCTATGACTAAAAGAATAACAATCCCTAAAATAATAAATACAGTCACCTGTCCTTTTTTCATTTCTAGATTACAAATTTTTGACGTATATAAAGTTTCCTTGCAGAATCCTTTTAAATGGGTTGTTTTTACTGGCAGTTATGTCATTTATTTATCATGGAAATATACCCGAAATAACTAAGGAAGTAACTCAAGCTAAAGATACTATTGATCGAAAATACAGAGAGATTTTTGGAGATGCACTTACAGACCAACTTAGTCAAGTAGCAACACGAGTTTTATCTACTGACTCTTTTTATGACAACCCTTCTCAAGTTCATCAAAATTTAGGTCAAAGATTGTCAGAAGATGCAAGTAATAAAATGATTTTTTTGAGTAATGGTAATTACGAGATAGGAAAAGATGGGAAAGTAAAAGACAAAAAAGTTCAAACGTCAGTTGCATTCTACATTAGTTCTGCTGCGTTTAAACATTCTGCATCAGCAGACTTTACAGAAAGGCAAATTGCATCTTATGTCCACGAATATGATCACTTTGTATGGTTTGCCCTTCAAAAAGTTCCCTTTTACTTACCAAAATCATACTTGCAAAGTGCACAAAGTCCAAACCAGGGACAACAAGACCTAGCAGACTACCTTATTCAAATGAAAGAAGCAAACCTTGATCCCAGAATCATTTCGCGCAACATGACATTAAGTTTTACCTTTAATAATTTGCGTGAGACCTCAGAAAAAGCAAATCGAATTTTAGACAAATTAATTTTGGAAAGTATTGGGATTGAAGTGCCTTTAGATTGGAGAGGAGAAAATCGTAATTATTCAACAATTCCCCTTCCAACTGGAGCTCTACAATATGCACACGGCGGCGACCCATTTAAAGGTGTTAGTGATACAGAAGCAATACGACGCTTTTTGGATTGGCAACAATATTTAAGAGCGCCTCAAGGGTCTGCATATATAGACAATCTTTTAGGTGGTGTCAAAGACCTAAAGGTAAGTAGAGTATCTGTAGCTCAAATGAAAGACAACCTTATTCGTAGAAGAAAGAAAAGTAAAAAGAGAAAATAAATGTGCACAAACCAAGACTTTCGAGACAAGTTTTACGCCTAAACGACAACCAGCTGGTTTTTCTAAGCTAAACTTTTTCTTTCGAACCCGGTTAATGCTACAACTGTAAAATAATTTTAGTATTTAATCTTTTCGAAATTGTAAGAATAAAAAGTATGCGCCGGCCGGGATTCGAATTTCCGAATTCAAAGTAAGACTTTAAATTTCCCGGATCACCGGCTCCCTTCGCAAGAAATTAATTCCTTGTATGGAAGGCCGGGATTCTTTATGGCGACATTAACTGCCGTAGCCATTAAACTACCAGCGCAGACGCATACCTCTCTTGATTCTATCTTATTTATTAATGTTTCTGTCTAAAAAACTTCTTCTTCTCGGTAACAACGTAATCTTTTTAAACAAATTGAACTTTTTCATCCTTATGTCAGAAATTAAAAATCAACCATGTCCATTTTGTGGCAAAAGTAAAGCAACTCTTCGCGAGGAAGAAATTGATGTGCCTCACTTTGGAAGAGTTTTTGTTCTTGGACTTCAATGCTCTGCATGCGGTGTAAATAAATCAGAAGTAGAACCTGCTGAGAAAAAAGAACCTTGTAAATACACCTTTGAAATTACATCGGATGATGACTTAAACGTTAAGGTTGTAAAATCAGGGGAAGCAACTGTAAAAATTCCCCATGTAATTACAATGGAGCCGGGTCCAGCATCTTCTGGATATGTAACAAATATTGAAGGTCTTTTAGAACGAGTAAAAAAAATTATTGAATCAGCAGTAGAATCAGAAGATGACGATTCAAAGAGAAAAAAAGCTAAAAACCTTGTTAAAAAATTAAACAAAGTAATTCTTGGAAGAGAAAAACTAAAAGTTACAATCGAGGATCCTTCTGGACATTCTGCAATTATCTCTGAAAGAGCTGTTAAGGGAAAATTGTGATTTTTCTAGCTTCTTTCAAACATCATTAAGTGAAACTTGTCTCCTGCACAAAAGTGTTCTTTTTGTTTAGTTAATTTGTAAGGTGCAAATTCATTTAAAGAATATGCAAAATTATTATGGAAATTAGGAAAAAAATAATCACCTAATTCTCTTTAAACACTTGCGGTAAATCAATCATATACTTACCTTCTTCTAACTTAAAAATTAACGGATCTTTTTTGAACATGTGAACAATGTCTAATTCGTACTTTCCTGGTTTTAACACACGAATCGCTTCAATATCTAACACTACAGGGGCAGTTGAAGACATGTCCTCTTTTACATTTGCAATCTCTACGATATCTTTTTCAATCTGCTTTTTATCATCATCACTTAAATCACTAATCAACTCCTTAGCTTCTTCTAACTTCTTTTTCTTAATGTAAAAAAATAGCCGTGCTCCACACGTACATCCTTGTAATATCTCTTTTGCTCCATCTGGATACATGGAATTACATCTAACGCATTGATGAGGCATTCTTACTTGCTCCTCTTCTTTGACTTTCCTCTATAGCGAGAAGAACTAGACTTTGTCTCTTTTGTAAATAATTCAATCTTATCTGGATTACGTTCAATTTTCTTTACAATAGTTGCTGGACCAATAATGGTCATTCCTTGTCTATCCCCAAGTAAAACATTTGCAAACGCACCTTTAATCTTTTGCATTGCATCTTGTTTATTTTTATCAGGATACACAACACTCAACTCAATTCCTCTAAATTTTGGAGAAATCTCTTCCATTGTAATTTCAATTAAATCAGCTTCTTCTTGTTTACGCAATCTTCCTTCCATGATCACGATCCTATCGTCTTTTACAATATTTAATAGCTTATTTACTCTTTTTGCCGGAGAAAGCGGCTCAATATCGTGATACGGAACAAATTGAAATGTAACCATCTTTTATAACCTCTATTTTACAGTAAACTTTTTTCGTTTTTAAATCTTATTATTTGACTAGCTTAAACAAGTCCTCGTAAAAATTTTCGATATTCTTGCCATACTTTGCAGAAATTCCTACGATGTCATATTGTGGGAATGCAGCTGAGATTGCATCAATGTTTGATCTCTTCAAATCTACTTTATTAGCTGCAATAAGCACAGGGATATCCCTTGCTTGTAAATTTCCAATAATTGTAATATTTACTTGTGAATACGGATCTTGTGTGGAATCTAATACTACTACAACAGCATCCATGGTATCTAGCCATTTAATTGAATCAACAACTCCTTTTGTAGCTTCTTTTGCTCTTTTTTTTGCTTCAGTTTTTTTCATTCCTCGTTTCAAAAAATCTTCATAATCAATTCGTGTTGCAATTCCAGGAGTATCTACCAAAGAAAATGTAAGCTCTTTTCCCTTTTTGTTCTTAATATTCACTTGTTCTTTCATAGTAATCTCTCTAGTTTCATGTGCAATATGGGACGTAGAAGACATTTCTTCTCCCAACCAATCTAAAGAAATTTTATTTGCAAGTGTACTCTTTCCTCCATTTGGAGGCCCATATAATCCTAACTTAATATTGCTCTTCTTACTAAAAGGATTAAACTTCAGCTTTTTTAATATTGTTTTCAAAAATCCGGCTACCATAAACACCCCTCTTACTAAAACAAATAACTTGCAAACTTCTTATTAAGCTTTTTGGTAGTGGAGTGGTAATGTGTCATTAGGTTTAAAAGAAGTCCCTTTCTTATTTTTACATGAACAATCTTACAACCTCACTTCCAGAACTTGCTAGTGTCTATGGAGAGATGGAAGCTAGAGAACAGAAAGTAGCAGATCTAACCACATCTACTCTAGAACAAAGAAGAACGTTTGTTGATTTTATTCTAGATCGAGCTTTACCAAACGTTGTTTCATTCTACCAAGGAGTAAATTATCTTAAGCATAATTCTGTTAGGGAATATGGTCTTAATGATGATCCTCAAAAATCTTGGTTTCCAGTTGAGAACAGTGAGGGTCTTCAAAATGAGCTTTATGCAAGAACAAATGATTCTTGGGTAATGGCATTTAGTGTTCACAAACCACACGGAGGCTATTTAATCCTCCATACTGATACAACAAGAGTTTATTACGGAAACGGTGATCTTAATGTGGGAGGTGAGGCTCTTCTTAGCACATTAAATCCTTCATTGTTAGAAATGTGTGTTATTTCAAATTGGAAAGCAGGCCATGAAGTTTCAAGAGATGAGCTAATAGAAGTACCAAATATTGATGACCTTGGAGAAAAAGATGCTCAAAAAGTAATCTCTTACTCTATGTTCAACCTCTTTTACCAAGGACTAAAAAGATTTACGCACTTAGCAATAGAAGGTAATAAAACGCGCCTAAAAAGAACAACACAGACCCAAGATGGGATTTCTGGTGAAATTGAAAAGTTAGACCAAGTTCAAAAAGGATTTGAGGGTCTTTTAGATCTTTTTTAGGATATTGCTTCTCGCATCTATGTCTTGGTGTGTCTGGGCATACGTTCATTGCTATGCCAGATATGTCAGCATGTTTAAAAATAAACTTCTCTGCGAAGTTCTATGCTATCTAAATTAGGCTCAAAAATGGCTACTGTTTATAGCTCATTAGCTCAAGTAGACAAAGAACTCAAAGACAAAGGGGAACAAAATCTTGGCTTAAGAGAACAATATCTGGGGCTTGTCCTTGACGATTTTTTACCTTCACATTTTCCTTGTTATGAAGGACTTTTATACCTCCCTAGAAAACAAACATTTGTTACTGGCCCAAGTAAGATAAAAGAAGATGGGTCTGGTGATATAGCGGCCAATGTCCTACGTCACCAAACAGAAACATATCTCCAAGGAGATCAAACTCAGTGTTTTACTTTTGCAGATTTACATTCAAAAAGTGAAGTGCCTCTGAGTGGATTTTTAATCTTGTATCATAATGATCAGGTAAAAGTGTACAATGCAGGAGAAACACTTTCAGTTGAAGGCAAACCTCTTAGAGATGAGCTATCCTTAGAAAAAGACTCTTGCTTATCTCCAATGTGGAAAGCAGGCCACGAGGTTTCAAGAAAAAAATTAGCAGAAGTTTCCTACTATGAATGTGAAGACTTATTTCCACACTTCTATCATGGGCTTCAAAGAATAACGTCCCTTGCACTCCAAGGTTTAGAGTTAAGACAAAAAGAAGGTAAATCACTTCTACAAGATTTAACTATAGAGGGACCTCAAATAAAGCGAAGGATCAAAGAACTAACGGCTTTAAAATAACTTTGGCAAAGAACACTTGACCCCAATACATTTATTAATCGTAAATTATTACTCTTCTGAATGGATAGAAGATTAGTTGTAGATCATCTTAAGTTAAACTATGAAGGACTTTTTAATGCAGCAGAAGTATATAATGTAATTTCCTCCTGGTTTTTTGAAAAAGGATGGGATTGGTACGAACGTATCAATGATGAACAAGTAACTCCTAACGGAAAATTCATGCGCTTGGTTCTTGAACCTTGGAAAAGTACAACTGAATTCTATAAACTAATGATGAAACTCAAAGTTCATATGTCAGAAGTTAAAGAAGTTGAGGTCGATCACGAAGGAGAAACCCTAAGAATGCATCATGGCATAATTCACATTACTTTTGATGGCTACGTCGCATCAGATAGACAAGGAGAATGGGTTAACAAACCTCTCACCTGGTTTTTAACGATTATTCTAGAAAAATATTTTTTTAGAAGTCATAGTGCTAAACTAGACACATGGATTAAGAGTGATGTTGATGATTTACATCACAAGATTAAAAACTATCTCAATATGTTCAAATATACATATCAACAATAAGATGGTAGAAAAAAACTTAATAATCAACAATCGAGAGCTTAAGTACAAAGGAATATTTCGAATAGACGAATTATATCAAGCAATCAACCGTGCACTAGAAGCTAAAGGTTATGCTAAAAATGAAAAAAAATCTGAAGAATTAGTAACAGAAAGTGGAAGAAAAATTTTTGTTGAACTGCGCCCTAGCAAAATTAAAACAGCATACATGACGTTACTAATCAAAATTAGAATCAATGTAGACAATCTAACAGAGACAGTTGAACAAAAAGAGGGTATCTCAAAAAAATTTCACCAAGGAGATGTTGTAGTCTCTTTTGATTCTTGGCTAATGTCAGATTATGAAAATAGATGGAATATGAAGCCATGGGCCTATTTTTTGAAAGCATTTATTGGCCATTATTTCTTTAAATTCCCTCTTGAAGAAGGCTTTCCAGGAGAACTTGCAGGAGACACTGCATTTATTTATGGTCAGATTAAAAAACTCTTAAACTCTTACAATGCTGCTGATAAAAAACACACTTCTACTGAGGACGTAATGAAAGATGTTGCGCAGGAAATTGAGAATGTGGAAAAAGAAAAATTAGAATAATTTTAAGCAGCTTTTTTGTAGTTGTCTTTTAACTTCTTTGTAGTCTCTGCAGCTTCTTTAGTTAGATATGCATTAGGCATGCCTAGCTGCTTAAGGTCTGATAAAGTTAGAGCTTCTCCTTTAAGCTTATATGCATCTAATAATGGGACTAAATCTTCAACACGCTCAAGGTTATCTTTGTCGAAATAATTTGCTGTTCCTGTATGTTCTAATATGTCACCAATGTGCTTTTTTTCTAAATGACTATGTCTCAAAGGATTCATTTCTTTTTTCTGTTTTTCAATGATCTTATCACGTTCTCCCTCATGGGTCTTAATAGTATAGCCACTTTTTTGATTATTTATCCGATCAGTTAATTCTTTGGAAGTTACTCCCACATATCTTTGTAAAATAATATCCCTCTCTACTGCATCTTCTGGTGCCTCCTTTATTCCAAGGCTGTCTACTGCATGTGATATATAATTATCAATTATCTTATCAATAAATTTTTGCCTAACCTTATCGTCTTCTAATGCTTTAAGGGCATCACCATCTGATTGGCCTTCTTCTTTTATATGGTCTAAGGCTCCTGTGTATGCTCTTACATGACCTATCTCTGTAGAGTTCAGCAAATCTTCTATTTTCTCGCCACGCTTGTAGAACTCTTCAATGTGGCCAGGTACTTTTTTTTCCTCATCTTTTCCCATACCTCTTATTCAACAACTCTACTATAAATACTTTTCTACTCTGAATCATTGACCAAAATGTCACACTCAAAACAACAACATTATAACTACTTAAAACAATATTGACAAAATACTAACAATAACGTCACAGGTGATTATTAACATGGCAAAAAAAACAACTCCTAAAAAAACAACAAAGAAAAAAGCAGAACCTCAACAACCAATCAACACTCCTAAGCTAACACCAGAAATGGAAAAAAAGTTAGCATCACTCAAAAAAACACTAGACAAATTCAAAGATAAACTTTTAGATAAATTTGGAGATTATATTGTGGGTATTACTCTTTTGCCCCCGGAAAAAGTACCTCCTCAAGAGAATCCTGAAAAAAAACAAGAAAAACCTAACCCTGATCACATTAACCTTCTTGTTGTTGTTGATGATACAACCTCTGAAAAGATGACTAAAGATGAACTTCATCAAAAGTTCTCAAAAATTGTAACCGACATTGCAGCAGATACGGATAAAAACCTCAAACCCCAAAGTGTATTACTTACAGATTTATGGCAAAATAGCTATGATGCAAAATACGACTTAAACCAATTAATTGCTCTAGGAGCACCAATCCATGATACTGGGATGTTAGCTGCAGTAAAAATTGCAGAAATTCACAAAAATATGGTCATTAAGAAGTTTGAAAAGTATATTTTAAGTTACGTTCTTGCAGGATCATTAACACAAGGAAGAGCAACACCTACTTCTGATATTGACGTGTGGATTGTAATTGATGATACGGATGTCAAAAAAATGACACGTGCAGAACTCAAAGATAAATTACGTGCAATCATTATTGGAATGGGCGCTGAAGCAGGAGAGCTTACTGGCATTAAAAACAAGTTAAATATCCAAGTATACATTCTAACAGACTTTTGGGATTCACTCAAAGAAGCAAACCCAATCATCTTCACACTCCTGCGTGATGGTGTACCTTTCTACGATAGAGGAATTTTCATGCCTTGGAAACAACTTTTACGTATGGGAAGAATTAAGCCAAGTAGAGAGGCAATTGACCTATTCATGAGTACTGGAGAGCAAAGTTTAGGACGTGTAAAACTAAAACTCAAAGAAATGGGAATGGAAGATACATACTACGCTATTCTAACTCCAAGTCAAGCAGCAATCATGCTTTATGGACTTCCTCCGCCAACACCTAGGGAAACACCAGAAGTCCTTGAAGAAATCTTTGTTAAAAAAGAAAAGATGCTTGAAAAAAAATACGTTGATATTCTCAAAAAAAATGTTCAGCTACGTAAAGAAATTGAACATGGAACAAAAAAAGGACTTAGCGGAACAGAACTTGATGAATATCTTAACAATGCAGAAAGTTACCTTAAACGAATTCGTGAATTGTTCACAGAAATTGAAACACGTCACAACGAAAAAAGTATTCTAACTCTCTATGATGAAATTGTAACAATCATTAGAGATGTCCTTAAACTAGAGGGCATTGAAAGAGCACAGGATGCACAAATTATCAAACTCTTTGAAGATGAATTAATCTCAACTGGAAAAGTCCCAGCAAAATTCCTTCGTGACTTAAATGAAATTGTTGAAGCTAAAACAAAATACGATAAAAAGAAACTTGGCAAATCAGATATTGAAAAAGCACGAAAGGGAAGTTCTGCCTTAATTAAATTCTTAGTAGAATACATGCAACGTAAGCGTGGACAAGAACTAGAACGTGCAAGAGTTCGTGTAAAACACGGTGAAACATTTGGTGAAATTTTCCTTATGGATAAAGTTGCATTCGTTATTCATGACATAGATGCACAAGAACAAAGAATTGAACGAGCACAACTTAATCCTGATGGCAGTCTTGGAACATTAGAATTATCAAACATTCAAGAATTTGAAAAAGCACTTGCCTCAGCCAAATTTCCAAAACGTGTCTTTGTCAAAGAACCATTATTTGAAGATCTAAAAAATATCTTTGGCAGAGATGTAGAAGTGTTACTTCATTATTGATTTTTTTTAGTTATTTTTTTAAAGTACTTCTTTTATGCTTAGTTGTATGAAAAACTTGAGCTTTGTTGAAGTAATTCTTAAAGATGGAGAACTCTACACTTTAGACGATTGCCTTGTGCTGGCTTCACCTTTAGAGTCATTTGGAGTAACTTCCCATAATGGTGATTCAGTTAGAGGCTTAGTTGAGCGTCATAGTCTAAGGGAGGGTTATGAAGGCCATTTAGCGTACTTGTTAGGAGATCCTTGTTTAGTTGGTGGCCAGTTTGAAAGTGTGACTCCAGTTACCCTTTATGAGGATGTAAAAAGACCCTTTCTTCCAAAAGCCTATTTGTTACTAAAAAACCTTCTATAAAGCTTCGTAAAGCTTTTTGTAAAGTATCTTTATAAACTACTTTTGCACTAAAAACCACAACAAAACACGAGGTGCAAAACCATGATAAAAAAAATAACAGCGACATTGATGCTTTTTATCTTTGTATTAAGTATAGTGCCACTTGCTCTAGCAGAAGAATCCAGTGAAGATACAGAAGAATCAACTGTTGATGTAGAAGAAACAAAAGTTGAACCTATTCAAAAAAGAGTTGGTGTTAATGACAAAGAAGCAATGAAACGAATCAAAGAGACAAAGAGACAAGTTGAAATTGCAAGGGAAAAGTACAAAAAAACAAAAGAACGATACCAAGAAGCTCGCCAAAAATATGATGAAAATAAAAAGCGACTTTTAGAAATCAGATCTGAAATTAAAGCAAATGCTTGTGAGTCAGACGATTGTCAAGAAGAACGTAAAGAACTTCGCAGAGGAGTTAAAAACCACTTAGAAAAAACATTAATGGTAATTGAAAATTCTTTTGAAAAAATCTTAGATAGAATCGAAAATGCAGAAAACTTAGATGAATCAAAAAAAGAAAGCTTAATTGCAGAAATTACAGCAATGCAAGAAAAGATTGATGCAAAACAAGAAAAAATAGAAACCACAACAGACATCTCTAATGAAGAACTCAAAAAAGAAATCAAAGAACTCCGAGAAATGTGGAAAGAGATTAAACAGATTCAAAAAAACTTAGTTGCATCTTTGACAAATGCAAAACTAGATGGTTTAGTTGAAAAACACCAATCTTTAGAAGATGGGATGCAGCGAAGAATTGAAGCTCTTTTAGAGCAAGATGTTGATGTGTCCTCTTTAGAAGAAATTCTTGCCCAGTACCAAGAACATGTAATTGAAGTAGAAGCTCAACATGAAGTTGTTGTAAAAGCATTAGAAGAAGCAAAAGAGAGTGGCTCTTTTACAGAATGGAGAGAAGAACAACGTAAATTACGCAACTTAATGCAAGAAACAAGAGATTTCCTTCGATCTTTTATGGATGAGTATCTTTCACTAAAAGAAGAAGTAGAGTCTCCTGAAGTTGAGCTAGAAACTGAAGTCGAAGTAGAGGTTGAAGCTACTGCATAGAGACACATAACCTTTTTATTTTCTTTTTGTTATGTATATCTTATTAGGTGATGACTATGAAAAAAATAATAATTGGACTGTTTTTAATCTCTTCAGTGTTTTTACTTGCTTGCCAGACTCCTGAAATTGCAAAGGATTCAAATCAACACATGCAAGATGAAATAAAACAACCTGCAAACTCTGCAGAGCAAGACGAATTATCTCAAGATCTAAGTGATTTAGACGAACTTGACGCTCTTTTAGAAGAAGATCTTGGTCTTGATGAATTAGATGCTCTTTTAGAATAATTTTTTTAATTTATTTTTTATTTTCTACCAACTTTTTCTCTGCTCATTAATTTCAGAAAACATTCTTTAACTCCACTAAAATAAGAAAAAACCATTAGGGGCACACCCGCAGTCGAATCAATAAAGCTCTACTGGTGGATTCCTTAAGGCTTCTCGGGCTTGCAACCCTGCGAACATGAAGATTGAACCTTAAGGCTGCTTCATTCCTGATCTGACCTGATTCGATACAAGTCCATCCCACAGGACAAGCCGTCAGCAAAGACAATAAGGACCAGCAAAACAATACCAACCCTTCCTTGGGCTTCGGCTCCGTGTAAAGTCCGTTCACGGTAACAACGCAGGACTAGCGCGCCAGCCTAGCTATCCCTAGTTTTTTACAATACACCAATGTTATGAGTTTTTAAAAGTATCGTCAATCTTGCTCTACCAATTCAATTAAATCAACAATACAATTATCCTGATTTACTCCAAATTCTCTAAATAGATTGAATCCTCTACCCTCATACCTAATATCTCCAAAAGGACCGAACTCTTTAATTAATCTTTTTCTGTTCTCTCCAATCAATCTCCCATCTTCACTTCTGAGCTGATCAATCTGTTCCATGGTATCTACATACTCTTCAACTTCATCAAATGTAAATGTAAAAGCAGCTCCAGTGGTTCCAACTAACTTTCTTTCTTCATTGCGTCTCTTTTCAACTGCAAAATCTTCTCTTTGTAGGCTCTTTCCTGGATATAGTACTGCAGTAATAACTCCTTGGTATCCTAAGTTAGGGTCTCTTCTTCTTCCTAAACTTGTGGTAATGTTTGCAATTCTGCCACTCCCACTTCGTTTTTGAATATCTCTCTTTTCTCTAAGGATTTGTAAAACATTATGTCTATAATCTTGGTTCATCAAATCGTCCCACATTTTCTCACTATAGCGTCCATTAAAATAACCACTTTTGATGTAATCTAAATTTGCATATGAAATGCCATTACTTCTCTCAAAAAGTTGCGAAGAAGTAACTCCCTTAACACTACAATACATCTCTAGGGTTGGCTTGAAACTACATCCTGC
This sequence comes from uncultured Methanosarcinales archaeon, assembly GCA_964344285.1. Taxonomy (GTDB): domain Archaea; phylum Nanobdellota; class Nanobdellia; order Woesearchaeales; family GW2011-AR9; genus CAYFMM01. The sequence goes on from CAYFMM010000006.1 coordinate 62,353, forward strand.
CTTTACTCTTGTCAAGGACTTATACCATTTTTCCATACTTTAACTTGTCCTAATTATTTTAAAAATCTTATCGCTGTATAGACAGGAAAATTGCAAAAATATATCTTTTTAATCTAACTACTTAATTAGAACTTTTTCACTCTTTTGAGATAAGATTTTTTGAATTGCATCTAATCTTGGAGCTACTTCTTCTTTATCAAAAACAACCACTTTTTGGTTTCTATCTTGATATCCTTCTTGAACTAAATTGTAAGCCCACACAAAATAAGTGTATGAGTTAATCAAATCATTAACTTCACTAGGGTTTAGGTTCAACCTACCTTCATCTTGAAGGTGTTGTAAGCGTTCGTCAATTGCTGTTGGAAGGTTGCCCATAAAGTGAGCATTCTCTTCCTGTTGAGCTGTGGGTGTGGCTCGGTGTTGTTTGATTGCCTCATGCATTAGTGTATATTGTACAAAGCGTAAAGGGCCTGATTTAAAAGATAATAACCCTCCATTTGGATCATACATGGACTTTACTTTACCATCCTCAAATTTAAAATGATGGACATCTTTTCCCCTATATCTTTGTTTTCCTTCTTGCTTAATTATACTCCTTGCTTCTTTACTTTTCCTTCCAACTCTGCCCAAAATACTCCTTCCCTTTTCACTAACAAATTCGCTATACATTTTCATTCTTGCCTTCTGGGCTAAATTCAAACTTCCGGTAAGGAGTACAGAGTCACCAATAATACTTGGAAACGTCCTCTCGGGCGAATTTAAGTATCTGCTCATACAATCTGTATTCACATTCCTAATATCTAAGTCGTCAAAAATTTCTCCTTCATACATCCTTTGTAAGTCCCCTACAACCTGCTTAATATCACAATGTGAATCGGATTCATCTACTAAAAGAACTAACTCTAATTTAGAAGTGTGGTATGGGCCTTTTTCAAATCTTCCATCACTTCCTGTTGTAAGAATAGCATACCCATTGCCTCGATCTTGCAGTCTATTTTCTAAAAACCCTTTGATAGTTCTTTGCTGGGCTTTGTTAGCTTGACGTATGATTCTAAGATAATCTGCTTCTTTCCCAACAAAATCTAGGGGTGAAACGTAAATGGGGCTCTCCACATATGCTGGGACTGAATTTGAATCTAATTCTCTCATTTTACCTTAATACACTTTGTCTTTTATAAAACTTCGCTTAATCACCACTTTTCAGTGAATCATTTCTTAAATGCACATACTTTTATAAAAAATTCAACTAAATTATAACTATGGCAACATTAAATTTTAGCACACTTGCATTCAAAGAACAAAAAGACGAAGTAGTTGTCACTTTACTAAATCTATTTATCACAAAAATACCAAAAGAAGAACTTGAGTCAATTGCAAAATTCAAGATTTTAGATAAACACACAATTGAATTTAAACATCCAGATCAAGAAAAAGTTGACATAAAATTCTCATTTATCTTTGCAAAATATCTTGATCATCTAACAAACAAACTAACTGGAAACAAAGTAACTTATATTCACAAAAATTCAGGCATCCCATTAATTGGAAATGTGGCATTTGGAATTGTTCACCGAGGCTCATCAATTATTGAAATCAAGCCAGTGACCTCTTGCAACCTTGACTGTGTCTATTGCTCAATCTCAGAAGGACTATCAAGTACAAAAAATGACTTTGTTGTAGAAAAAGACTACATGGTTGAAGAACTTGAACAAATGCTACAAGACCTTAACGAAAAAGTTGAAATTCACATTGGGGTTCAAGGAGAACCATTTCTCTATGCAGACATGATTGAGCTCATTGAAGATCTTCAAAAAATGCCGTTAGTACACACAATTTCAATAGACACAAATGGAACTCTCCTTACAAAAGAAAAAATCGACCGCTTAGCAAAAAGCACAAAGTTACAAATGAATCTCTCATTAGATGCAATTAACCCACAAAAAGCAAAACAAGTTGCAGGTGTAAAAAATTATAACGTCGAACATGTTAAAAAAATCATAGACTACGCATCACAAAAAATCAAAGTGATTGTTGCGCCAGTTCTAACGCTTGGTTATAACGAAGATGAAATGGAAGAAATTATCAAATGGATTAAGACACTTTCTAAACAGCCAATATTAGGAATACAAAACTTTCTTCGCTATAAGACAGGAAGAAATCCGGGAAAAGAAATGTCCTGGGATAACTTCTATGCTCTTTTACAAAAACTTGAAACAAAATATGATATCAAATTACGCTTACAAAAAGAAGATTTTAACATTCGCAAAATACCGGAACTGCCAAAACCCTTCAAAAAAGGAGACACAATTACAGCAACAATAAAATCAGTTGATCGCTTTTGTAACTCTGTAATTGCAGTTGCCAAAAACCGAAATATCTCTGTTCCTAACTGCAAATTCAAAGAAAACAAAAAAATCAAAGTTGAAATTCTTCGTGATAAACACAATGTATTTACAGGAAAATTGGTTTAATGTGTCACTGTCAAGTAAAAAAAGTGTCAAAACATTTATAAAAGAAGTAGCGATTTTTAATAAATGCACTCAACTAGATCTGAACAATTAACATTTGGTTTAGATGCATTGCCCCCACGAAGACCAACTCGTTCTACTGTCGAAAATAGACTTACAGATTATATCAAAAGAAGAAGCTCACTTCCTGGTTTTGGTGTGATTGTAGATGAAGTAGCAGCAGCAAGCCTTGATATTAGACAAAGAAGGCAAGTTGAAATAGATTTATACCAACAGCTGATAGCTAACCCTAAAAGACCTAAATTGACTACAAACCTAGTAAGCCAACTAAGCGATAAAGGTTTGGTGTGGGTCTATAACGGTATTGAAAATGCAACGAGTAGGCAGAATCATTACGCTGTCCCTTTTGTATTTAATCCCAATGAGGCTTTGCAATTTTATGCAGGAGTCTGGAGAGTTAAATGGGAAGAAAAATATGAATCCGGGGATCCTATAACTCATAACACATTTGCAGGAGCAGCAAGCTACATCATGCAAGTAAACGCTCTTAATGGACCTCATTTCAAAAGACCTTGTGCAGATCAAAAAACACGAGAAGGATATTATACTGATCCACTTTCAAAAAGGTTAGCTTTAATGCCAAAGGAGAGTGCTTCATCGTTATTAAATGACTTAAAACAAGGACTAAAAGAACCTTATGCCCACGATTTTGAAATTCCTCCAAAATTGAGAGGAGGAGCGGTTGATAGGAAAGCATATATCTCAAGAATTGTAGAAAAACTTAACCCTTAGATCACTTCTTAACCCAAACTTCGTAACGGTTATAATTTTTAGAAATTATTTCAATTACTTTTCTTCTCTCAAAAAGACTCCATTGTTCCTTATTTGCTTTAAATGCCATTATATTCTTATTCTGGAAGTTAGTAACAAGCCAATAACTCCAATTATCTGGATTTTTAACATTATTCAAACCTGTAGCAGGATCAACCTTAAACTTTCTAATGTATTTTTTAAGTGGTCGCTCCATAAAATCAAACCCTGGGCCTTCTTTTTTATATTCATATATAATGGCAAAAAATTTGTAATTCTTTTTGAACCTTTCTTCTTTTTTCAATTTCTCACTTTGAAAGTTAGCTCTTAAAACACCAAAAGTCATACCTTAAAATAAACTAAAACTCATATTTAAACTTTCATATTCTACTCTCTACAAATTCTCTCAACTCATCACTCCACTCTTCCTTATCCATTTTAGTAAGCTCACGCATCACATCTTTTCTACAAGAACCAAATTCAATTAGCTTTACTAGTTCATCTTTCATATACACAGGAATCTGTTTCAAATTCCACACTTGCATTTTTAATTTCTCCTTATGCGCATCTTTCTCTTCTTCTTTTTTCTTTCTACTCTCATCCCAAAATTGTGAATATGAAAACTCTTCTTTTTTCTCACGTAGTTTCTGCTTACCTTTTTTTAGTCCAATTTTAGCCAGCACTTGCTGATGCATTCTTTTCAAAAATTCCTGTTTATCCTCGACCTTTATCACATCACTATATCCAGATGCAATCAATCCAAATGCAAATGGACTTGGCATATCTGTTTGTCTAAACACCAAATCAATTCTTCCAGAACTCACTCCTTTTACAATTTCTTCGGAATGAACAAAATCCATTAAATCTTCTAACACTTCACGCCGAGCTTCCTTTAAAATTGGAAACTGATTACTAATCCTCTTAACTGCATTAAATAAAATCTTACTCCCAATCTGCATTCGCCCAACTCTTTTTACTCTTCCCATATACTGACGTAAAATCATCAAAGACCTACCTGCACAATGCCTAAACCTTCTTTGCAAAACTTCACTACGCTCAATTGCATCTTCTAAAATCTGTCTGAAATTTTCTGTTTGCAATAACTCAAATGCGCGCTGTGTATTAAACTGCCGTTCTGCTGCAAGATAAAATCCATTGTCCGTAATTCCAACTTCAACATCACGATGTTGCGACTTACCAATCACATACGCTAAACCTCGAGAAATACAATCATTTACTCTTCTTCCAAAAAGTGTGTTAAAAATAACATATGTTCTTCCTCGGTCTGTATATGTCTCAACAACAATTTTCTTATCGGTTGGAATTGCACTAAAATGAAACTGCTCATAAAAATACATATAAATACTCTCTGCTGCCTTTTCATCAACATATAAATAATCATAAATAAACTCTAAAATTTTCTCCTTACTCTCTTTTTGCTCAAACCTGCCTTCCATTAATCTCCTAAACCGATTAATCTCCATTGCAAGATCAAATGACAATGGCAACATCTCTGAAAACCAACTAGGAACTGTTGGCGGTCGGTTTACAGAGGTACTTACTTGTGCAGTCATCCCACGAGAAAATTTGAATAAATACACACTCCCGCCGAGAACAAACACATCTCCCGGCTTTAGCCTTTCTAAAAACCCCTCATCAATCATTCCCACAACTTGATCTTTAACTTTAACTGTGACAAATGTCTCTTCTGGAATTGTTCCTATATTTGTCATGTAAATAATTCTTGCCATCTTCCCCTTCTTACCAATATCACCAGTTTCTTTATCATACCAAATCCGTGCATAGACATGACGCTCTTCTAAACTCACATACTCTCCAGAAAGATACTTTATCAACTCAAAAAAGTCATCCCAACTAAGTCCATGGTAACAATAAGAACTCACAATCATATGGTACAACTCATGAATATTAATTACTTGATTAATTGCAATGCCATAAATGTGCTGTGCCAATACATCTAATGCTTTTTGAGGTATATGCACCCTATCTATTTTCTTTTCAATTGCAGATTTTAATAATAAAGAACACTCAACTAAATCATCTCTATCCATAACAATGATTCTTGCTTTTACCGTAGCATGCAACTGGTGTCCAGCACGCCCTGCTCGTTGTAAAAATCGAGCTACAGACTTAGGACTTCCAAGACAAATTACTAAGTCAATAAATCCAATATCAATACCTAATTCTAAACTAGTAGAAGACACAACAACTTTCAAATTCCCATCACGCAAATCCTGTTCTGTTTTAAACCGGTTTTCTTTACTTAAACTTCCGTGGTGTGCTGCAATATTATTGTGATACTCACGTGGAAACATTTCCTTTAAATTATGCACAACACGCTCAGTTGCACTTCTTGTGTTTGTAAAAATAACTGTTGTTTTGTGTTCTTGAATTAATGAGTTCATCAATTCATACATCTTCTTATGTTTCAACATATAATCTGTTTCAACTAGACTTCTAACAGGACTAAGAACCTGAAAATCCATCTCTTTAACCAACTGAACATCAACAATCTTACAATTACGCATCTCATCTGCACGGTAGCCAACTAAGTATGCTGCAATATCTTCTAATGGTGCAATTGTAGCAGAAAGCCCCACTCGAGTAAACCCAGGAGATAATCTTTCTAATCTCTCCATTGTCAAGTTCAAATGTACTCCTCTTTTATTTTCAGCAAGCGCATGAATCTCATCAATAATTGTCCACTGCACATTTTGTAATTTCTCTTTAAACTTTGGAGAATTAATCATGATTGCCAAACTCTCTGGAGTTGTAATCAAAATATGTGGCGCATTTTTAAGCATCTTTTGCTTTTGATATGCTGTAGTATCTCCAGTTCGTACACCCACACGAATACCAAATTTCTTGCCACTCATTTCTTCAATCTCTTGTAATGGCTTTTGTAAGTTTACAAAAATATCTGCCCCTAAAGCTTTTAACGGAGAAATATACACACAATATACTTTATCTTCTAAAATTTCTTTTTCTGCAGAATCAATAAGCTCATTAAGAACAGACAAAAAACCAGTCAGCGTCTTTCCACTTCCTGTAGGAGAAGAAATCAAAATATTCTGCCTACTATGAATTGGATATACTGCAAACTGCTGTGCAGGTGTAAATGTTTTAAATTTTGAAAAAAACCACCTACTAACTAAAGGATGCAAAATCGCTTTTGTCTGCAGTTCAGTATACGGTTCTTTCATATATTCTATCATTTTCTGATTAGTATAGAGTTTTAGTCTCTGAAGTAAGACTTTTTCTATCATCTCATAAGAACTATTTAATGTCTAAAACAAGCCTACTTTAAATGTATTTTGTGGATGTGACCAGTGGTCCAGTGGGTGAGTGCTATCGTAACCTTTATATTCCCTAAATCTTTTCTTTACAACATGAAAATCTATCAACAAGCATGGTGGAAGAAAATCTTCAAGCCAAAAGAAAAACAAAAAGAAGTACCAGTCCTTAAGGACACAGGAGCAATCATAGAATTTCTCAAAGAATTACATTATGATGTATCCAAAATTCTTCCCTTACTTGAAAAACTCTTAGAACTAGAAAAAGAACGTGGGGTTGCAAATGAAACAATTACCAAGGTGAACCTTGAAACGCAAGCAGAAATTCTTGACGAGTTAATTAATCACTACAGTTCTTTTCAAGATGATGCTGACATCAATGGTCTGCGTCTTAAACAAATTTCAGAACAATTTCTTGTAAACGCTAAAAGAGCAGGATTAAAAGACTTAGTGCAAGAAAAAAATAAAGATCCTAAATGGCGCTTGCAGTGGTAAGTGAGCTGGGTATACAATTCAGGCTTCAGGTTGTTTTTAATCTCTATATTTTTATGTCATAAAGGTTTTAAATGATTTTGATTTCTCCCTTTTTGTGATAAGCGTAGGAATTCTTGAACCCCCAACGTCACCTCTTTACGACCATGGAAACCGTTTTTCTCTTCTAGGAGAGCCCAACCTGGATTTGCCACTAACAACATCTGTTGGGAACCTTAATTTAGGAATTGTTGAGGTGGGTTGTAGAAGAAAAACCAAAATTGCTCAATTAATTGGAAAAAGACGCTTAATTGCAGACCATACCGATGGAAAGGGAACTCCTCTAACACATCGTATTTGTGTTCATTATAGAGGTCCAACAAGATTCTCGGATGCAGATTCTAATTTTCCAGAAGTTGTTGTGACTTACAAAGCAACACCAGAAGCAGTACTTGAAACTATTGCAAGGATTCCTGAGTATCAACTGGCTGAATGTTTTAGAAAAGAGTCGAGTGCTCCTCAAAAATTAGATTATATTTTGGCTGCAAACAAACCCCATGAAGTAATTGATGATTTTGTTAGGCATAATGAAACGTCTCCGATTCTACGTGGACTTTTAGCTGAGTGTGCTATGAGAACAGATTTTATGGCAGCTCTTCCTAAAGGTATGGAATTTACTCCTTCTTTAATTTGGAATATTTCAAATTCTCGTTATCGAGAGGGGACAGAAGTAGATGGTATGTTACGTTGGTATAAACCGGGTGTCTTTGATTCTTTTTTAGAACAACTAAATTCTTATGATCACCTAAATGTAAGAAGAAAATTAGAATAATAAAAAATCTACGCCACAAACAATTTGTGTTTCTCAGCACCTTTAATCTCAGAAAGAACTCTCTTTACTACAATCCCTTTTGGGTTTGGTAATAATTTTACTCTCTCTTTGATGTCATCAAAGTTCTCAAAAGGCTTTTCCTTTCTTGCTTCAAGCACTTCCCACATGTGTTTTTTACCTAAACCAGGAAGTAATTCTAACTGGTGCATCCTCATACTTAGTGGTTGAGCTTTGTTAAAGAACGCCACAAATCTTGCTTGGTCTTTATCAACTAATTGTTCAATCGCATGTTGTAATTCACTACTTGCAGTACTTGTAAGCTTTTCAAATTCAATTCTTCCTTTTGTGTGGTGTACTTCTTCCCTTTTACCCTCGCCAATATACACCTCTTGGTGTGGTTTTAAAAACACATCTTTTTTGGGAATTAACTCCAGTAGTGTTAAATGCGTTGTCCCTAAAGCTTGAGCTATTGGTGTCTTCATGCTTCCTTTCTCATATGCATAGCCATGAGGTAAGAAGTCAAGAATAATTGCATTTTCTTCTCGAAGTTGTTTTTGTTCCATAGTTTTATACCTTTTAATATAGAAATGTGTCAGGGGTTAATAAAAATTGCTGTTTTACAGCTTTTATCCCATCACTGCCTTAACTGCATCAACAATTGCATCCATATCCTTTTTTGGCATACTTAGTGGATATGCTTGTAATACAACCTTTAAGTCGTCTGCAGTCTTAGGTAGGAAGTCTACGATTTTAGAAACATGCTCTTCTCGCAGCCTCGTTAAGCCCAAACCAAGTAATTTTTCCTTTAATTCCTCGTTTTTTTTAGCATCAACATCTGCTGCAAAATTCTCTAGGAACTCCTTTGTTTTATTGGAACGAAAATTCATCTCTGTATCACGTTTCTCGATACTTGCCATAATTGTCTTCACGTCAGCAATACTAACGCCTTTTTCTTCAATAAATTGTGGAGCTGCCATTTTATTTTATTTGCTTAAATGAATTGGATGTACGAATAACATCTTTTTCTTTCCGCCATCTTTGATCTGAACTTCATAACATTCACCCTTTTTATTTCCTGTTACAGTTCCAGTCATGCCATGGAATCGTGGAAAGAATCTTCCTTTTTGCACGTTTGGATTAATTTTTAAATTAACTTTATCACCAAGTTCAAACTGTTGAAAATATCTACTTAAAGAAATTTTACCTTTATTTCTATAATGTTGCTTGAACTTATGGCGTGTTTTACGCTGCTTTGTACCGATTCTAGTTACCATTTTAGCTTGAATTCATAAGTGGTTTATAAAGTTTTTGCGTTGGAATGTGAGGCAGATTGATTGTAGTTGGAATTTAGAGACTAACTTTTTTAAAAAAGACCCTTATTTTTTATCTTGTGACATATACAAAAGTTCTCGAGATTGGAATGGGTGGTGACCCAATTGGCATTGCAAGCTGGCACTCTCAAGGGAATCAAGCTCTTAAAACAGAATATAACAGAAGATCATACAAAGGAGAGAGTGTAGATCATTTGCCTCTTGAAATGAGTAGTGCACACCGCTTTGCATTATTTCTAGAAAATCTACCTGACGACGTTCATTATACTGGCGTAGACTTTCCAAATAGACTTAGAACCGAAGACAGAAGAGGGTATAAAATGCGAAATACGTTTATTTCTCGCAGTCATGATATGCTTGCAACATATAGAACATTTCAAGGACTAAGTGACGTCTCAAGGTGTGTTCTCATGGAAGAAATGGATGGAAGAAATCTAACGTATGGTGATGACAATTTTGACGAAGTACACCTTCATTGGGTATTGGATGAACCTTCAGTAAATTATCAAGATGGATTTTCAATGCTACAACAAGCACGTCGTGTTGTAAAACCTCAAGGAAATATCATTATTAGTGGCCAACGCTTTAGATATGATCACAAAAACATGGAAATATTGAATTTCACACAGACTGCACTAGATCTTGTTACAAGAGCAGGATTACAAGTTCAACCAGAACAACACGAATCAATAGGAAAAGATAATACAGAAAACCATTCTGGCCTTAACGATGCAACCAAATTGGCTGGCTTAGTAAAGGGTTTGTATTTTCATCGAAAAATGATGGTAGATGATCGGGCAGGAAATCACGATGCTTACTTAATCGTCGCTAAACCTTAGATAAGAATTATTCTCATAAACACACAAAACTATTTAAAAATACTACCTTTTAGAGATAAAATGTCACTCTTAGTCTTAGATTTAGATAATACTGTGTGGGATAAGCGCAGATTAGATGATGCGGCTTATAAAGCTGTTAGCAGTCGTAATTTTGGAAGAAATATTTCTATGTTAAAAGACCCTTTGACTGAAAAGCCAGATGACTTTTATGCAAACCACTCTAATCACGAAATTTGGAGATATAAGTTAGATCAAATTATTGAATCAGGTGAATTGTTCTATGAAGGGACTAAAATCCTTTCAGTTGACGAGCTTGATATTAACGATTTAGTTTCTTCATTAGGGACTGAAGGAACACATATTTTACGTGAATCGCCAGATAAAGAAGATTTAATGACCCCTTATTTAAGACCTGAAGAAGTTCCACAAATCGGTTTACCTACGGGAGTAGCTTCAAGTAGTTCTGGTACTCTCGCACGAAGGTTACTTACAGAAACAGGTTTGTACGAAGCGGGAATTGATAAGAATCTCTGTGCCTTTGCAGAAGATGGAAAAACAAAAGTAGAACTTATTGCTAAAGTTGTAGATAGATATTTCTCTGCAAATGGGAGAACTACTTTCGCTTATGTTGGAGATGCCACAACTGATATGCAAGCAACAAAAGAGGTAGCAAAAGATTTAGGAGTTGCAGGGATTGCTATTGGTGTATTAACTGGTGTGAATAACAAAAAAACCTTGAAAAATGCTGGCGCAGATTATGTGGTGAATTCATTAGATGATCCTACTGCTTTAGATTTCATTAAAAGTACTTTAAATAAACATGCAAGATAAAATATATGATGTAGTGGGACTTGGTTCATGTGCACTAGATTATATTACAAATGTAAGATCATTTTCTGATAAAGACAATAAAGTTACTTCGCACAACCACATCGCACTTGGTGGGGGCGTGACTGCTAACAATCTAACTCAAACCGCAAGATTAGGGCTAAAAACTCTTTGGTGTGGTGTGCTTGGAAAAGACAATGAAGCATCAATACTTTTGCAAGAATTTAATCAGGATAATGTCATAGTAGTTGCACAAGAATTAGACAAAACTCAATTTACCTGGATTGCTGTTGATAAAACAGGTGAAAAACAAATTTATGTTTTTCCAAATGCTGCAAACAAATTAACACCTGAAATTGTAGAGACAAAATTCAAACAGCAAATTCAGCAAGCAAAACATTTTCACACTGAAATTGCAGTGATCCCTTTAGCTGCTGCAATTAAAGGTGCAGAAATTGCAACACAAGCAAATACAAAAGTGTTAATTGACGTTGATGGAGATATTGAACACTTACTTAATCATGCAAATATTGGTACAAGAGAAGAGATTCAACAGCTTCTTGATCTTGCTGACGTTATTAAACTTTCAAAAGCAGCTTCCCTTCAACTAGCAGAAGGAAAAGATATACAAGAATTTATCAAGACTTATACAGAAAATAAAGCAAATAAAATCGTTGTAATCACACTGGGAGATCAAGGCTCCTACATTGCAACACAAAACGAAACTATCTTTTCACCTGCATACAAGATTAATTGTGTTGATGGAACAGGAGCAGGAGACGCTTTTATGGGTGGCTTATCTTATGCTTTATTACAAAATTATTCTCTTCATGAAACAATTCATTTTGCTAGTGCCTGTGGTGCATTTGCTTGCACTAAATTAGGCGCACGAACATCTGGGAACTTACAGCAAATTAGAGAACTCCAACATTCCTCACCACAAACTAATTAAAGCAACCCCTAAACAAATTCTACAATGGACTTTTACACTGAAATCATCCAAGAACTCAAAACAAACGACTTCAAGCCAAATGAATGGGCAAGAATCAAGCGAGATTTATCTTTAAAACATAAACTCAAAAAAATTCCAACAAATATTGAAATTCTTCTTAATGCAAAACCAGAAGACTTACACCTCTTAAAATCAAAGCTCCTTACAAAACCGACACGAACAATTTCTGGTGTTTCTCCTGTCGCTATTATGACCAAGCCTGATCGATGTCCTCATGGAAAATGCACTTTTTGCCCAGGGGGAATAAGCTCTCCTTGGGGTGATGTTCCTCAATCATATACAGGACACGAACCAGCAACTATGCGTGGTATTAGAAACGATTACGATGCATATTTACAAGTCTTTAACAGATTAGAACAATACATTTTACTTGGACATACATGCGATAAAATTGAGATTATTGTTATGGGTGGAACTTTTACAGCAACAAATAAAGAGTATCAAGAGGAATTTATCTACGGCACATTCAAAGCAATGAATGACTTCTCGGACATGTTTTTTGATGAAGACGGAAAAATCAAATTTGAAGAATTCAAAACCTTTTTTGAACTTCCAGGAACAATCAAAAACAAAGAACGTGAAACGAGAATCAAAGACAAGCTCTACAAGTTAAAAGATAGAACTATAACTAATCTAGAACAAGAACAACAGCGTAATGAAACGTCTTTTGTACGTTGTGTTGCTTTATGTATTGAAACAAAACCAGATTGGGGATTTTTAGAACACGGCAATGAAATGCTTCGTCAAGGTTGCACACGTGTAGAACTTGGAATTCAATCTGTCTACGATGATGTACTCAAAAATGTACATCGTGGACACACCACTGCAGATTCTAAAAAATCAATCCAGGTCCTGCGTGATTTAGGCTTTAAAATAAACTTTCACTACATGCCAGGTCTTCCTTTGACTGACTATGAACGCGACATGGCAGGCATGCGTCAGCTGTTTACAGATCCAGATTACAAACCAGATATGATCAAACTCTATCCTTGTATGGTTGCTCCTGGTACTGCAATGTACTACCAATGGAAAAAAGGAGAATTTACACCAATTACAACAGAGGAAGCAGCAAAGCGAATTGCAGAATTTTACACCTTCGTACCTGAATATTGTAGGATCCAACGAGTACAACGTGATGTTCCAACAAAATACTGGGAAGCAGGTGTAGATAAAACTAATCTACGTCAAATTATTGATCAAGATGGCAATACAATCACTCCAAGAGACATTCGTGCACGTGAACCAAAAGGAAAAGAAATAAACTGGGATAAAGTAGAACTAAAAGTCCTTGAATATGAAGCATCTGGCGGCATTGAATTTTTTATCACAGCAGAAGACCCTGTTACAGATGTCTTAATTGGCTTTGCTAGACTACGCTTTCCAAAAGAACTCCTGCGTCCTGAGATCACAAAAGATAGTGCTCTTCTTCGTGAATTACATGTCTATGGAACAGCCACAGCTATTGGAAAATCAGGAGTTGTTCAACATAAAGGATGGGGTCAAAAATTAATGAAAAAAGCAGAAGAAATTGCTATTTCTCGGGGAAAAAATAAGCTAGTTGTCATCTCTGGTGTTGGGGTTCGCGAGTATTACAAAAATAAATTAGGCTATCACAAAGAAGGACCGTATATGGTTAAAATAATCAACAATTCTTGATGTCACTCAAAAAGGGTGACAAGTTTTATAAATAAGGCTAATTTTTGAGTAAATATGGCTCTTACAGATAGGATTAAACAACTAGAAACTTTATATGATTCTGCTAGAGATGGAGCTAAAAAATTAGCAACAAAAGGGCTTGAATATGGTGCTAAGAGATTAGGGTATGAATTATTACCTGAAGGAAGAGAAAAGTATTATGAAGGAGCACTAGAAGATTTAACTAAAGAGAGAGATGCTGACTTGGATAAATATGCTTCTAGAGTTCAAGAATTAGAGGCTCTAAATCAAGAATTAAAGGGAAAAGTAGGAAAGGATCAATTAACTGGCTTGCCTAACAGGACTTTATACAAACCTGCTCTTGAAAAATCAATTGCAAGGGCTAATAGAGAAATTGGAGCTGGAGATTATACTGGTAATTTAACTGCAATTATTTTTGACATTGATCATTTTAAAAACGTAAATGATACGTATGGTCATGGGATCGGAGATGATGTGATTCGAGAGGTTGCACAAACAATTGAAGCAAAAACACGTGGGGAAGATTCTGTTTATAGAATCGGAGGAGAAGAATTTGTAATGTTAGTCTTAGGAACTGAAGAAGAAGCGTATACTCTAGCAGAGAGAGTTCGCACTGCTGTAGGAGAATTAACTTTTTCATCTAAAAAAGGAGAATTACAAGTAACAATTAGTTCAGGGATTGCTTCATATGAAGAGGAAGACAATGCTGAATCATTTTTTAATAAAGCAGATCAAGCCTTATATCACTCAAAAACTCAAGGAAGAAATCGAGTGACTCAGTTTAGTAATTTGGAATAAATCATGATTTTACTCCCAAACCTTTAAAATAAATAAAAATAATCCAAAAGATTAAGATGACAGAGATTCCAATTCAACATAAAGATGGAGTAGCTTCTACCCTACACGAGACTTACTCTGATAAGAGAGATGCAGCAGATGGTATTGATCCAGTTCCGTTTTCAGTTTATCTTGTAGAAAGTCCAGATGGCGCTGCTGCCAAGAATATCACACGTCATGGAATTACTTCTGGAATTAATCCCTGTTATACTTCAAGAGTAAAAGAAGGTTTTATTATTTTTCATGACCGGTCTTCTAACTCAACTTTGGAAGATGGAATTTCTCCTGCTATTAGTGGGTCAGAATTTCTTTTAGAATACGCAGTAGCTGGTGTAAATGTCCCAAGTAGTAACGTTAATATGGAAGCCGTAGTTACACAGCTGTTTGATGCATATCAACAAATTAAAAATCAACCAGGAAAAAGAAAGGTTGTTGATTACAAACACTCTTAACTTTTATTTCTCACAATGGCACTCTACATTATCGGTTTAGGACTTGAAGACCAAACAGACATCACACTTAAAGGTAAAGAATTAATTGAAAAAGCAGATATTGTCTACATTGAAAATTACACTTCACTTCTTCAATGTACATTACATGATCTTGCAAAATTCTATAACAAGGAATTAATTATTGCAGACAGAACAACTTCGGAAAATGGTGATCAAAAAATTATCAATGAAGCAAAAAAGCAAAACGTAGCTTTTCTTGTAATTGGCGACTCACTTTCTGCAACAACACATATTGACTTATTCAAACTTGCAAAAGAGCAAGGTGTAGACGTACAAGTAGTACACAACGCCTCAGTACTTACAGCAATTGGCGCAACAGGTCTTCAACTCTACAAATTCGGAAAAACAACATCAATCCCCTTTATTGAAGACCATCCCAACTTAGAAACACCATATCACATTCTAAAACAAAATCAAGAACTTGGTGCACACACTCTATTCCTATTAGACTTAAAACCACACCTTCAAAAATTTATGACTGTGCCAGAAGCAATCACAATCCTACAGCAAATTGAAACAAAATTAGAAGAAAATATTCTCTCTAAAGACACAAAAGCAATTGGTTGTGCAAGACTTGGTACAAAAACACAATTGATTAAATCAGGAACTCTAAAAGAATTAAAAGAACTAGATTTTGGAGCTCCTCCGCATTGTTTAATTATCCCTGGAAAACTTCACTTTGTTGAAGAAGAAATGCTTGATCTTTGGAAATAATTAGAGAACTTTGAAAAATAGTAATTTTGACAAAATCAGACTCTTTTCAAAAGCTAAATTACGACTATTTCAAAGTCTCTTTAGAATTTTGCAAGTAAAATTGTTGAATTATGCAAAGTTCTCATTAATCTCTTAGCGCATAGGAGCATAATTAACATCACTTGTAACAGAAAACATCTTCTCATATGTATGAAACATACTTTTATTGAACATAATCCATAAATCTAATTTCTCCCTATCTGTATTTTTAATGGAAGCACGATCTCCAAGAGCCTCAGCATATTGAGCATTAACTAAAGTTTGCTGTGCCTCTTCATCCGTCATAATCTGGGATGTCTCTTCCTTTTCTTCAGACAATAATGCCCAATAATCCTCAGCTTCAAATGTTGCTCTTCTCTTTTCACTCTCACCATAAAACATCTTTACATAATCAAGAGGTGCATTATTACTACCATACAAACTTGCAATAAACTCTTCCTCATGAAATGAATACGAAATATTAATTGTTTTGTCTTTAGAAATCTCCAACTCTTCACTTTCCTCAGTTACATCTTCTAACTCAGATGTCTCTACTTTTTTATTTTCCTTTTTCTCTTCGTTCTTAGATGCCTTGGGCTGTAAAATATTAATCTGATTATCTATTGGGGGTACATTTTTTTCCTGTCTTTTCTCTGCTCTTTTGGGTATACATAATTGTAGCAAACTATCTGTTGCATAACTCAAATGAGCCAAAACATGCTCAATTCCACTATTATAAATACGCTCTTCTAAATCTTGCATACAATAACCCTCCCCTACATTTTTTAAAAAAATTCTCTTATATAAAACTTACTTATTGTCAACAAGTAGTAATTTGATCTAGAAAAAAATCATCTTAATAGAACTAGCAAAAACTATGAGAATAACCAAGTTTCTAACCCACTCATTTCCCTTCTTTAAACTGTGATGCGTTCCAAAATAAGAACCTAAGGCTCCAGCCGGAACAAGAACAAAAAATAATCTCCAATCAATAACCTTGGCCACTATAAACACAATTGAAGCAACTCCTGCTCCAATATAAGAAGCAGTCTTGTGTAACGCAGAGGCACTAATATATGTTTTTCCATAAACTGCGATATAAAAAGATGAAAATACAGGGCCCATACCTCCAGTAATCATGTTAATGGAAGAAATAATTGCTGTTCCTAAAAAGCTGATGGTATGTGTCTTACTCTTAGAATAACGAAATTTTTTTTCCTCTAATCCAATATTCTTCTTAATTAAGAGATATGTCCCTACCATAAGTAATAAAACGCCAATAACTAATTCAAATGAATCTTTTAATATTGAAACGATTGCAATGCTTGTAAGCAAGCTTCCAATGAACATTGGTAATACTAAGAAAGCTGCTAACTTCCAGTCAATTTTTTTATGGTTGTTAAAAACATAGATCTTAGGTAGGTCAGTAAATATTGAAGAAAATCTTGCAGTTCCAACTACTGTAACTGCAGGAATGCCTAGAAAAATAAGAGCAGGGCGTAATACTAAACCAATTCCTCCACTAATTGCACCTATGAAAGCTACGATTAGGGTGATAATAAACACTAAAAAATAGGTCAAAAGATCCATCTTCAATAATACGCTGCCTTATATCCTTCTTCTTTTGCAACGTCTCTTACAAGCTTCATCTCATTTTTTACAGCATCATCGAAATGAATTGTTTTTCTCTTTATTGGCCACACCTTCATTTGCCACTCTAAATGGTCCTCATCCAACACAATTCGCACATAATTTTTCTCCTTTGGAGTTAATAACTTTGTTTTGGGATTTACAATATATTCATCTCTCCATGTATCGGGTTGCAAAATAGCCCAATCTCCATTATCTTCAATATACTTTTGGTGAACATGACTAAACACATAAACTCTGTTGTGTTGTACTTTTTTTGTTTTTTTAAATGACTGCACAACATCATCAACATCCCAATTCACACTCTTAAACCTATAATATAATTCCCTTAACAATGTCCTAGGGATAGAATATGTTGGGTCATTATAATATCTAAATGGATAATACACAATACTCCCTAATAACAATTTAAATGATTTCCATGTTAACTTCTTTACAATTTGTCCATACAATGAAAACAATGCAGAATATGGCTTAACTCTTTCTAAAAAAGGGTGGTTTTCTTTTAGGTGTAAAAATTTTCCAATAATCCCAAACGTAATCCAAGACATATTTAAAATAGAAACGCCTTTATAATTAATCAACATCTCTTCTAAATTAAACTTGTTCAAAAAATCATATTGGTGCCCATGTTCGACATGTACTCTGTGTTGTCTGTACTTTAACGGAAAATACACGTTCTTTGTTGTCTGCAGAATTTTCTTTAACTCCCTTTGAACTTTTTTATAATACAAATCTTGATCGTGGTTTCCAATAATAAAATAGATTTTTTTCCCTTTTTTGCTTACAAAAACACGCAATGCCTCAAATACTCTTGTATGGGCCTTGTAAATACTATGCAATTTTTCAACAGAAATATCATCTGTAATATGTCTTGGATACCTCACAGTTCCATTCTTAATCAATGGGCATTTCAAAAAGTCAAATGTGTCTCCGTTTAATACTAAATCTACGTCTCCTTTTTTCTTACTCAAAGAGGTAATCAACTCAAAAAGAGCTCTATCGCTAATAAAATCGTCTGTGAGATTTCCAGCACCCATTTCAATATCACCAAGAACAATAATCTCTTTCATTGATTTTAGAAATAAAACTAGCTTTTAATAATTTTCTATCGGTGGATACTTAAATTTGTGAGTAAAAGAAATAGAAACTAAACTATCTATACCCCACAACATTGCTCATGTAACCCATATCATTTGCTGGCATTGGCGAATCGTAACTTACTTGTGCTAAAAGTGTTCTAACTGTATCTGCAACATCGCTCCCAAGAGATCTTTGACCTACTCTTTGGTATCCATCATTGGCTGCAGATAACCTAAGCGGACCATAGCTTTGCCTCTCACTAACTACGCTTGACATTGGTGTATAACCTAATGTAGGGTGGGATCTTGGCCCCTCTACTTTAGATGCCATACTTCCAAGTACTCCGCTAAGCTGTCTCATATAAGCTGCATCTGGTCCTGCATCGTTTAACTGAGCGATGATTGTCTTGAAATGTGGTGCTGCCATTGTGTCGTATTATTGTCTATATTCCAATTTAAAAGAGTCCTGTGGATATAAATATTTTGGTAAAAGTGAGACAAAAAAGTCAATTGAAAAAAAGAATAGCGGGAGGAGGACTTTCACCCAACAACACTAATTTGCTCTGTCGTGGGGTTTTACACCCCACTTGAGTACGACTCGCCTAGTGTAGCTGGCATTTGAACCTCCGATCCCCGGGTTATGAGCCCGGTGGGTACTCCTAGCTTCCCTATCCCGCTATATCTAGCAAGAAATACGGCTTCTTTAAAAACATTTGGGAAGGGTAGGCTCTGTAGAAAGTCTCTTTTTCTTTTGTATTAGCGCCCTGGCACTCAAAAACCAACAACGATTGGTTTTTAGAGCAAGAATAAAGCTTTCTGCTTTATTCTTTGCTTGCCGAGGCGACTGAGTTCAATTTTTGTTGAACTCAGGGTATTCGCCGTGCTCTAATACAAAGATTATTGAGACTTTCTACAGAGCCGGAAGGGTAAGAATAAAATACCACGTGAGGCTCACTCTTCGACGTTGTAATCAGAATGTGGCACAATAAATGAAGCAAAGACTTCATTTGTGTTCAAATACAATAGTTTTTGTATCTTGAACCTCACCTGGATGGGGCGTCACCCTCCACAAGCTAATGTTCAAATAAAATTATTCCATTCGCAGGTTCACGGTGGTATTTTATTTTTCTCATATGCACAAAACTTTATAAACCTCATAACTTTACTAATCGTCATGAAAAGAGGGGAAAAAAACAATACTACTGTTAAAACTGTTTTAATCACTGTTGTAATTATTTTTGCTGTTCTATTCTTATTGCCGTTTATGTTGCTTTTAATTTTTAGCTCAGCAAATACACAGCCTAGCTTTGGCAACATTGCTATTATCCCTGTAAAAGGACCAATTTTAACAACTGCTCCTTCTGGGTTTGGAGCAGCGCAGGTTGCCTCTTCAGAAGAAATTATCCTTTATTTAGAAGATGCTGCACAAGATTCAAGCATTGACGCGATTATTTTAGAAATCAATTCCCCAGGGGGATCTGCAGTAGCATCAGACGAAATTGGTACTGTAATCAAACAAATTGACAAACCAGTGGTTGCACAGATTAGAGAAGTAGGAGCTTCAGGAGGTTATTGGATTGCCTCAGCCTCAGATCATATCGTTGCACACCGTATGGCAATTACTGGAAGCATTGGTGTAATCTCTTCTTATTTAGAATTTAGTGGCTTAATGGAAGAATATGGTGTGGGCTATGAGCGCCTTGTAGCTGGAAATAATAAGGATATTGGAACGCCATTTAAACAACTCTCTAACAAAGAGCGAACAATCTTACAAGAGAAATTAGATACGATTCACGATTATTTTATTCAAGAAGTAGCAGAAAATAGAGATCTTTCACAAACAAAAGTGCGTGAAGTGGCAACTGGAGAGTTTTATCTTGGCGTAGAAGCACTAGAATTAGGCTTAATTGATGAGCTAGGAAACTTAGATACAGTTGAAGCATATCTCTCACAACAACATGATATAAAACGCTTTGAATATGTAATTTATGAATCTGAACTTACATTATTTGATGCCCTTTTTGGTGTCTTTAATAATTTCTTCTTTAGTGTAGGCAAGGGAATTGGTTCGGAATTAAAAATACAAGAACAATACAATATTATGGTGTAAGATTATGAAGAGGGTGGTAGGATGTTTAACAGTAACCTTACTTCTAGTTTTACTCTCCTTTTCCTCTTTAGCAGTTATAATAGACTCAGAAGTTCAACAAGCTCTGCAACAAGATGACCAAGTCGCTGTAATCGTTATTTTAAAAGAACCAACAGTAAAAGAAATAGAATCAGCTAACTTAAAACAAACTTCTCAACAAATTCAACCCCAACAAGAACAACTAATTTCTTCTCAATCAACAAATGATGAAATTGATGAACGTCCTTGGAACCCACAACAAGAACTTTTACAAGAAAAAATTGATAAAAAACCATTTGTAGAACAGCAAAAACAAACTGCAAAACTTGCACAACAAAAATTCTTAGATGATATTATTACAAAAGAAGATTTTGAAACATGGGATGAATACCTTGCAAAACAAACTAGCAAAAAAGCAGACAAAAACAAACCTAGTTTGATTGCAACAACACAAGAAACAGCACAAAAAGATACTCCTGGTGTACAAAATGGTGTACAAAAATCAAAAACTAAAAACAACCTCCAAGCAACAACACCTATTCAAAAACCACAAACACACGACTTTGCAGTTCAAAAAGAATACTCAACAATTCCTGCCCTTAGTGGAACTATCACAAAACAAGGATTACAAAAACTACGACAAGACCCTAATGTAAAAGAAATCCGTGTAGATAAAATCCTTAAAACGACACTTGCAACAAGCATCCCACAAGTAAATGCCAATGAAGTGCATAATAAAATTGTTTCTGGATACAACATTACTGGATCTACTCAAAGTATCTGTGTTATTGATACTGGGATTGATACCGACCATACAGCTTTTACAGGAAGAATAAAAGACCAATTCTGCTATTGTTCAATTACAAACAGTGATGGCCTACCTTGTTGTCCAGATAACTCTGCTATTGACACAAGCGCCGAAGATGATAATGGGCATGGGACAGCAGTAGCAGGAGCGGCTCTTGGAAACTTTAATGGGCTAAAAGGTGTAGCACCACAAGCAAACTTAATTGCAATCAAAGCTTGTAGACAAAATGGAGATTGTGCAACAAGTGATGTTATTGCCGCAATTGATCGGTGTGTTTCTAACTCTTCTGTTTATAACATCAGCGTAATTAGCCTTAGTTTAGGTGACACATCACAAAACAACAATTACTGTAATGGTAATTCCATGGCTTCCTCTATTGGGACTGCTGTGAGCGCCAATATCAGTGTTGTGATTTCATCTGGTAATCAAGGATACACATCTGGGATTGCAGCTCCTGCTTGTGTTAGAGATGCAATTCCTGTAGGGGGCGTAGACAGCAGTGATAACATCTTTTACAACAGAGGAAATATTTTGCAAATTTTAGCTCCTTCGAGAAGTTTAACTCTTCCCAATCTTGGAGGCTCTACTAGTACCTGGAGTGGTACCTCCTTTGCAGCACCTCATGTCTCTGGGGCAATTGCACTATTACAACAATATTATAAAACAGCATACAATAGAACTCCAACTCCCAACGAACTAGAACAAAAGATTGCACTCACAGGTGTAGAGGTTGATGACGTTTCTAATTCAGGAAATTACTACGCTCGCTTAGACATACTTGCAGCAATTCAACCATATCTAAACTTTACAAATCCAACTCCTTTAAACAATTCTGTAATTACAACTGCAACAATTAACATTACTTCAGACGTAAATATCTCCACTTCTCAAGTAGAATGGTATTATAACAATGGTACAGCTCGAAACATAACAATGTCTAGGATCAACGACACTTTATTTACAGTTACAGTTACAACTCTAACAGAGGGAAATGACTATTATCGTGTTTTAGCAAATGATACAGTAAATACGTTAGGGTATTCTGTTTGGCGAAATCTAACTATTGACTTAACAAACCCAGCTGTAAATATTACAATTCCCGATATTAATGCAAACTCTTCACAAGATTTAAATCTCTCAACACAAAATCAAGAGTTTAACGTTTCTATTTTAGAATCTCATATTGATACAGTTTACTTTATGTTTAACAACGCAACTGGAAATGCATTTAATCTAACGCCGACTAACAATTCTGGAACTTGGCAAACAACACTTAATGCAAGCGTCTTGGCTCAAGGAACACACTTGCTCACGATTTTTGTTAACGACTCTGCTGGCAACACAAATAGTACACAAAATTTTACTTTCACAATAGATAGAACAGCTCCATTAATCACTATTAACTCTCCACAAAATAACTCTAACTTTAGTGCACAAACAACGATACAGATGTTTAACTTCTCAATTCAAGATTCAACAAGGACTGTTGACACAGTTTACTTTTCCTTTAACAATGCTTCTGGTAATACATTTAACAGGACTGCAACTAATCTCTCTGGTTATTGGAATGTTTCTTTAAACCTCTCAACTCTAATTGAAGGCACACAATCAGTAACTATTTATGCAAATGATACTCTACACAATTTAAACAACTCTCTCATACTGACTTTCACGATTGATAGAACCTCACCTAACATCAATATAACTGCTCCTAACGCAGGGCAAAACTATACCTACTTTACAAATAACGTAACTTTTAATGCTACAATCATAGATACAAACCTTAGTATTGACACAGCTCTTTTTATGTTTAACAATGCTTCTGGCAATCCATTTAATAGAACAGCAACTAACAATTCTGGGGTATGGCAAGTGCAATACAACGTCTCCCAACTTGTAGAAGGCAATCATAGTGTAACTCTTTTTGCAAATGACTCTGTAAATAATATTAATAACACACAAACAATCAACTTTACTGTAAACTTAAATGACCCAGTCGTCACACTTCTCACACCAGTTCAAGGATTCAATTCTTCAAACACAACGATTAACTTTACTTGCTCTGCATTGGACAACACTCAACTTCAAAACATAACTCTTTATGGAAATTGGAGTAATTGGCATGCAAACCAAACTATAAACATAAATGGAACATCAAACCAAACTTCATTTACAAATACCCTGCCTGAAGGATCTTACAAATGGAATTGCTATGTCTACGACACCTCTGCAAATCTTGGTTATGTAACAAATCAAACTTTTATTGTTGACACTACTGTTCCAAATATTACTCGTGCTTCTAGTTCTGTAAGTACTTCTTCAGCATCCATCGCTTGGTCTACACCAGAACCTACTAATTCCTCCGTTCAATACGGTACCTCAACTGCCTTGGGTTTAGTCTCTGCTTCTGCTCTTTTGACAACTTCTCATACAATAGAATTAACGGGATTATCTGCTTCAACTCAATATTTCTTTAATATCACCTCTTGTGACCCAGCTGGCAACTGTAATACCACTGGAACCTTTGATCTCACAACAGCTGACAATCCTTCAGTCTCTAGTAGCTCCTCTGGGGGTGGCGGAGGCGGTGGTGGAGGTGGTGGCGGAGGCGCTACAACAACTACGCCCCAACAAGAAACTGAACCAGATGCAAAAACAGGTACGCCTTCCTCTGTAAATCAAAATCCAGACATCTTCAAAGAGCAAAAATCTTTAGGAAAAGAAGAAACTAATTCGCAGCAACCAGAACCACAACAACAATCAAGATTTATTACAAAAACAGCAGCTGTGATTAAATCATTATTTGTGGGAGTATTCAAATCGATTTTAAGTTGGTTAGGGTTTTAGTGAGAAGATTTAAATAAATAAGGAGTAAAATTAAGCTTAATGGATTTCACAAAAAATCAACGTTTACTTATTGCAGTGGTTGTAGCATTTCTACCTTTAGTCTTTAGTATATTTCAAGGTTCGTTTTCAATCAAAAACTTTTCAACAATTCCACTAGTTTTCTTTATGTTCTACTTTGGTCTCACTACATTTAAAAAACAAGACAAAAAAAAGATTGTCTATTCAAAAGCAAGTACATTATTCTGGTTTTTTAACACTTTGACTTATTTAATTCTGGTTATTATAGGTGTAATTTTACTTAATATCAATGTTACTTCAAAAATGGGGCAGTTCATTTTTGCGCTCGGTATAGTCTGGTTTATTATATCTTCAGTACTATTTGCTTTGTGTCATTGGGTTAAAATTAAAAAAATGAATAAACTTGTTGCAGGAATTATCTTTATGTCCTACTTTCTAACGTGGGTTCCCTTCATATATCCTTCTAATGTCTCTTTTACAATTGAGTGGGTTATTGTTTTTGCCTTATTGGTTATTATTACTTTTTTCTTCATTTACACTTCATTCTATATTCTTTTCAAACACATTTTTCCTTCGCTTATGGACCTAGCATTTGAATCTAGGGAAAAGAGGATAAAGAAACGTAACAAGAAATAAAACAAAAACTAATTCAAAACTCCATTAAACTCTTCTGCTTCTTCGCACCTTCAATAATTCCTGCAATAACACTAAAATCACTTTTCATAAGTCCAAAGAGTTCAGGATTTCTTCCAGAATACAAATAATTAGCAGGATGAATTACGGGAACTACTTTAACTTGCTGCTTTCCTCTTGTAATCTCAAAAACCTTTCCTCTCAATGATTTAATTCCAGTTTTTCCTAAAATTCTTTCCGTTGCAAAATTTCCAATTGTAACAAGTACCTTTGGCTGCATAACTTCTAATAATTTATCTAAACGCTCACTGCAATTTGCAACTTCTTCTTTTGTAGGGTTTCTATTCTTTGGTGGACGACACAAAATTGTATTAGTAATAAAAATATCTTCTCGGCTCATGCCAACACTCATAAGCAACTCTTCTAAAATCTTTCCTGACATCCCACAAAATGGAATCCCCTTAGCGTCTTCATTTGCTCCAGGTGCCTCCCCCAGAAATACTACCTTGGCCAACTTATTACCAGAACCAAATACCACCTGACTTCTATTTTCACATAAAACAGGGCACCTATCACACTTAAAATACTCCTGCTTTAAACTATCAAACATTTCTATGCCTGTGTCTTGAGAACCTTTTGGAACCATATCTTCACATATAAACAGCAAACTTTATAAAGCAAACTCTTGTTTTCCCTTGTAGAATGGATCAAGCTAGTCAGCCAAGCAAGGTAAAACGATTTATGAAGGAAGCACTTCGAGTGTTACGAATCACAAAAAAACCAAATGCAACTGAGTTTAAAAGCTTAGTTAAAATCACAGGCATTGGTATTGCAGCAATTGGCTTACTCGGCTTTATCATCTTTATAACAAGACAACTTTTATTTTAGAAAATGACAGAAACACAAATTTTCGGCGTACGTACTGCAGCAAACAGAGAAGATCAAGTAGTTGACTACTTAGTGTCAAAGCTACAAAAAACACCTAAAGGAATTGTAGCTGTTATTCGTCCACATGGTATGAGGGGCTACATCTTCATTGAAGCAACATCAAAATTAGATGCAGAAAACGCATTACAAGGAGTACCTTATGCAAGGGGCCTACTCCCTTCAGAAATTCCATATCCAGAAATTGAACACATGCTTGAACAAGTAAAAGTAGAGATGAACATCAAAAAAGCAGATATTGTAGAAATCATCTCAGGGCCGTTCAAGCGTGAAAATGCAAAAGTAATGAGGATTAACAAACAAAAAGAAGAAATTGTTGTTGAATTACTTGAATCAGCAGTTCCAATTCCAATTACTGTAAAAATGGATGCAGTAAAAGTTATCCGTCGTGAAGACGAGGATGACGAATAGACTTTATTTTTTAAACTCTTTTTTTAATCTCTAATAGAATCATAATTTCTTGAAAAATAATCTTTTAACTGAGTATATCTCGGGTCGACTTCAAGTATCTCTTTTGCTAACTGACCACATTCTTGACTAACGCTTCCCCAAACTCTTTTTTCAAAAGGTTTTGAACTCTCATTTATTCTAAAAAACACGTCTCTTACAGGCCTAAGAATTCCATTCTCCAATGTACTGGCATGGGGATTATCTCGCTCAACTTCAGTTAAATACCCTCTTGAATTTAATCTACAAATAATCTCTTTTCCTTCTCTGGTAAAGGTTCTATACTCAATTCCATCTGAGGTTGTTAAAACCATAATCTCTTCCTCTCCATTCCTTGGAATGCGATTTAATTCTGCTCCAGAACTAGGTCTACAAGCCGTATGTAAGATCAAATTAGCTACCAATAATACCATTCCGCTATATTTCAGTTTAGGACTCATTGGCTCTGTCCGGAAAGGTAGAAAAAGGTATACTGATTTCTGATAAGCATGCAAA
>CAYFMM010000007.1:0-49644 GCA_964344285.1 uncultured Methanosarcinales archaeon
TTTGCATGCTTATCAGAAATCAGTATACCTTTTTCTACCTTTCCGGACAGAGCCGATTTATCACAAAATAAATATTTATTTTTACTCTCCAATCCACTTTGCATATTTGGAAATTGCTTCTTCTTCACTTTCTGATTTTACTAACGCTCTTCCGTCTGTAAAAAGTAAAATCCCTTTAAACAATAATGTTTGTTCGTCTATAACAACATTGTCAATCTTTTCTAACCTCGCTGCTAATTCCTGTAATTCTTGGCTACTTTTCTCACGCACAATAATCTGGAATCTTTGGGAAGAACAAAACTTTACTTTTTTCACTTCTTGTTTTTTATTCAAGTAATCATACTCTCCATTGCAAGCAGAACAATTTTCTTTCTTACTAATATTCATCTTACGTATCTCTGCTTTCCAAATATCATAGTAATGCAACATAGAATCTACGCTAGCTCCAACTAATAATTTCAATCCAATTGTAACTTGCAATGCAGCAATACTTGTGGTAATTGTATTTAATACACCAGCAGTACTACATGTCTCAAGAGAAGCTTCTTGTAAAAAACATCTAACACATGGCCCATGTGGTAAAATTGGCATCACATAACCTGTCGTTTTGATAGCTGCACTATAAATCCAAGGTAAATTTTCCTTTTTACAAAAATCATTAATTATAAATCGTGTTTGTAAATTATCTGTGCAGTCTAAAATTAAATCGAACTTCTCACCATTATAAATTTTATATAACTTTTCTCCATCTAATTGCATTGCATAACTTTTAACTTCCACCTTTGGATTAATCAAACTTAGCCTTTTTTTTGCCACCATGGCTTTACTTTTTCCAATATCACTAGCATAAAATAATGTCTGCCGTTGTAAATTACTTTCTTCAATCACATCCCTATCTACTAATAAAACCCTACTTATTCCTGCTCGAACAAGTAACTCTGATGCAACAGTTCCAAGCGCTCCAACTCCTACAACGAGTACTGTACCTTTACATATTTTTTCTTGGCCTTCTTTTCCAATCTGACTCAACAATGTTTGACGAGAATACATCTCCTCTGTAGAAATATCTCTGCTCATTGTGTAACCATCTCCTTCATCTTGCATGCATTACATACTTCTTTATTTGATGCTTCACCACAAACAGAACATTGTTTGATTCCTTCTTCTTTTATTTCATTTTGTTGTTGTAATAAGGGTAACATTGCTAAAAAAGAATTTACAATCCCTTGCTTTGTTCCTTTATACTTAAACTCAAAATCATTTAACATCTCTTGAATCTGATGCCTATATCCTGTGTGAGAATAAGGGCATTCTGTAAACTGAACTTTAAACCCTTTGAGTAATGTGTACAACCTTACTTCTTTTTCACCGCATAAGTAAAGTGGTTTTACGCGCTGTGCAAATAAACTATGTTCGTGCTCTCCAGAAATAGGTCCTAGCCTACCAGCTAAACTAGTATTTGCCTTAAAGATATTCATAACAATTGCTTGAGCTTCATCATCTAAATTATGTCCAGTAACAACTTTTGTTGCCCCTAGCCTTTTAGCATATTTGTTTAACAAATACCTTCTCCATACACCACACACATTACAAGGTTGTTTTTTAGTTTCTTTATTGATAATTGGGTGAGCATCATCAAGACTTTTTTTAAGCTCATCCTTAAATGAAACTATTTTCAATGGAATTTTATGTTCTTTACAAAATAGCTCTAAATCATCTAATGTTTTTTCTCTATAATTTGCAATCCCTTCATCAATTGCTAACGCATTAAGATGGTCGGTTGGAATGTTGTACTTTTCAAGATACTTTTTTGTTAAATAAAGAACAGTAAGTGAATCTTTTCCGCCAGAAGTTGCAATACATAATTTATCCTTTCTATCGATTAACTGAAACTTATTAATTGTCTTAAAGACTTTCTCCTCAAAATAAGTAATAAAATGTGACTTACACAATGCTCCGTGCTGTAGCTCAATTACAGCTTTTTCTCTACACTTTTGACACTGCATTTTATCCTCCAGAAATAACACTTAAAATTTCAAGTGTATCATTATCTTCTATTTGCTCATCTTGTGTTAATACAGTATTATCCTTTACTACCAATACAGTTTCAGGATTTATACTCAGCTTTTCTAGAAGTTGTTTTACAGTTTGCTGTGTAAATATAATTTCTTGTATAGTGCTATCTTTTTCGTTTCTTACAGTAATCATTCTTCTCCTCCCCAACAGCTCCAAATAAGCAATTGGTTTAGCTTATCTACTAATTTGCCTTGTTTTTTATAAGATTTGAGTATATTTTTGAGAAAAAGCATATATAGAATGTCACAAATACTAAGATATGGAAAACTATGTCCTTCTTAAAAATTCAAAAGAACTACAACAATTAAGCAAAGAACTAGGTTTTTCTACACTATATACGCTAGATGAAATTGCAGTTATCAAAGAAGAAAACAAAAAAAAGCTGATGCAAGAAATTACAAAAGCACACAAGCAACAAAAAAAAGCTTTGTTTGTTCCCAAAACAGAAGAATTACTTCGTCATGCATTAGAAAAGACAAATGTGGATTTAATTCTAGGGATTGAGAAGATTAACCCCAAAGATTCTATGCATTACGTTAGGGGCGCATTAGACCAAGTTACAGCAAAAATTGCAGCAGATAAAAAGAAAACAATTTGTTTTTCACTTTCTGATATCATGGAAAATAAAAACAAAGCAAGAATTCTTGCAAGGATGCAACTTAATTTAAAATTGTGTAAAAAATACAAAGTGAATTACCTCTTTAGCAATTTTGCAACAAAAAAACATCATCTGCGTTCTACAAAAGATCTACAAGCGCTAAAGCGAGCGATTGAAAAGTCTAAATTCTAGATATTTTGCAAAATTTTCTGAATTTCTTTTTTCAATTTTGGCACTTCTCTCTTTACAACATCCCACGTAATGTCTAAATCAACTCCAAAATACCCGTGGACCAGTTTATCTCTCGTTCGAATCATATTCTTCCAAGGGATAGCTGGATATTCATCTTGAAAAGACTTTGAGATATTTTTGGCTGCTTCTCCAATAATCTCTATATTATGAACTACCGAATCTTGTGTTTTCATAGACGTAAGAAATTGCTTTTTTGTAAACCCTTTTGTATACAACTCAATTCTGTTTATGCATTCTTCAATGAGTTGTACAAAAATAAGTGGGTCTTTTTTCATAAGATCTTTACTTCCTCACCTAAAATTCTTTTTTTCAAATGTGGGTTGACAGACTTGTAAGTCAAAACATCAAATTTTTTTTTTGTCTTCTCTTCTAACTCTAATTCTAATTCAGCCAAATCAAAAAGGCTCTTTCTTCCTCTAAATTGTACGAGTACATCCACGTCGCTATTTTTTGTAGCTTTCCCAGTAGCATAACTTCCAAAAATTCCAGCTTTGGCAACTCCATGCTGCTTTAATATCGGAGCAATTTTTCTCTTAATTAGATTAATCTCTTTTCGCATATTCTGTTTATTCTCTTATTTTATTTAAATTTGTCTCTTCCTGTGGTCGCTACATTTATAAACATTAGAGATTTATTTTTCCTCCATTAGGTGTTTAATTCGTATGATCAATAAAAAAGGGGTAATCTTTCTTGTATTAGTAGTACTTTTTAGTATCTCTTCTTTAGCGCAAATACATGAAATACCTACTGGGAAATACTTGGGGATGGGAAGTCACGATAGTTGTAGTGATACGCAAAGTTTGTTTTATATCGTAGATGACGATCGAATTAGAGAACGTGGTTCGGAGTGCCGCTATGAGCTCGCTGCAGCTGATAAGAGGGCTAGAGATGAATCAGGTATTGAAGAAGGATGTGTTATTGCGATGTATGATCATGATGGGCCAGGGCATGATGATTGTGGTATTGCCTATGCAAACCCAGGAGATGTGGTTGATGACAACCCTAGTACTCTTTCAATTGCTGGGTCTAGGCACTTTTACTGGGCTTCACAAAATGGTCTGCTTGGGGGCGATGATGCAAGTTGGCAATCTAATAGGGATGCAGAACAATGCTTTAAAGAAAGAGTGCGAACAGGTTTTAACAATAAAGCATATTTATGTCAAACAAATTCACAGTGGTATAGATGTACTGATGCAAGTCTTCATTCAGTTCAAGTAGTTGATGGAACTCCATACGTTTGTATTGCAGATATCAATAATATTCTAACCTGGCAGCCAGCAGATGGTCTTGACACTTCTAATGATGAAGACGGTGATGGTGTTCCTAGCGTCTTTGACTGTAGACCAAATGATGCAAATGTCCACGGAGCATATCCTTTAGGTTGTGCTGCTGACGATGATCCTAGTGACTGTACTGTACTTCCAGCTGTAGAAATTTGTGATGATGGAATTGACAATAATTGTGATGGAGAAATTGATAATTGTAACACAAATAAATTTTCTTGTGAAAGTGATGGTAAGAGTTGGATTAATAACGGTCCTAATGGCAACAACTGTTGTGGTGATTCTTTTGATGATTTAGGAGTGATTGCTCCTAGTGGATTAGTAGAAGGAGACCTTCAAAGTTCAAGTTTTGTATGTCTTAATAGAAATAAACAATACGTTGGTCATTCTCAAGATACAGACCCTGATGGTTGGGAAGATGCTAGGTGTCAAGGAGAATGGTGTTGGGTAAGTGCAACTGCTGCTACGTCATTATTTGAAGTCTTTACAATTAAAAGACCTAACCAAAATCCTTTTGATGTAGTTTCAAACACAAATGAATGGTTTGCATGTGATGCTACAACAATTAATAATTTTAATATTGACCAATTTGCAAATTTGGCAGATGCAGATAGAATTTCTCAGGCAAGAAGATTTGCGTGTTACAATGAAGGGAGTAGGACAAGTTTTGCGCAATGTATGCCTGATATTCCTTTATCTACAGACACAGAAACAGGCGCAGAAATTTCTCTAAATATTAAACAAAGAAAAGTGGGAGATGGCTTATTTAGGCTACCTCTTCCTGCAAACAGAATAAATGCAGATGGTTCTCCAATTCCAAGTGACTCTTACTTTATTGAAATTACTGATAATAGCGACTATTCACAATATTATGACCTAAGTTCAACCGTTGATTTCACAGGCTATGATCATATCGAATTCATGCTGCAATTTACAAATATTGCAAATCCTCCAGCACTCGTTGAGCTAACATTCTACGCAGCAGATGATTCTATTTTGTTTCAAGAACACGTACTTGCATCTGCAACAAATAGCCCAATCTTAGAGCC
Source organism: uncultured Methanosarcinales archaeon (assembly GCA_964344285.1). Taxonomy (GTDB): domain Archaea; phylum Nanobdellota; class Nanobdellia; order Woesearchaeales; family GW2011-AR9; genus CAYFMM01. The sequence goes on from CAYFMM010000007.1 coordinate 5,259, forward strand.
AGGCAGATGGATGCACATTAAACACCCGATTCCAGAATTACAAAATGTGGCAAGAATGAGATTACTGAGTTTAGATACAAGAAACACATTTATTTTAGAAAATGTTTATGTAAGTGGTTCTACAACTTCTGCTATTTGTTCTGGCACAGCAGCGCCAGTAAATCCTGCAAACTCAGGTCAATCCTCTTGGTTACAAGACCTTGACACGGTAGATCATCCTCTTTCTGCAGAAAACATCTGTAACTTATTTTACTCTACATTAGATGAAGATGGTAATACAGTAAATGCCTGGCTAGGGGGAGAAGATTTTCCAAGTAATAGCGCAGCAAATAGATGTTGTGGAAATCAAGTGAATGAATACTATGCTGGAGATGCATCATCTAATAATGGTTGTTGGAATTCATATCCAGTAACAGATGGGACAAGAATTATGAATGTTGAATTTGAAGTTGAATACGATGATGTAAGCTATACTGTTGACACAAGTCCACTTCAGTTTGGTTATACAGTACAATCAATTACTCAACAAGCTACTTTAGAACAAGACGCAATTACAAAACAACTTGACTCTTATGCAATATCTTGTAATCTTGATGATGATTGTGAGCAAAGATTTGCCTCAACACAGCCCGTAGCTTGTTTTGCTTCGGTTTGTCAATATCCTTTTGAAGATTTTGTAGCACAAACAAATGACCCAGTACATCTTTACTTTACAGATTCTGCAACAGGCTCGAACTTAGGGTCTTCTCTTAATTTAGCTCAAATTATTTCACAAAATGTGGATTCTATTTCACTCCAAGCTGAATTTAGCATTGCCTACGCACCTTCTGCTGTTGCTCAACCCGTAATCCCAAGACCTAAAAATTCAATTCAATACACTTGTAACTCAAATATCTGTATCTATCCACTTCCAGGTGCTCCCGGACAAGAAGGGTATAAAATTACAAACCCTTATCCCAATCTTTATGACTTATTCTTCCTCGCAGAAGATGGTACTAAAACCTTAATTACAGAACAAGATCAAGTTTTTGTACAAAAAGGAAATGTTGTAGCTCAAAGAGTACCATTACAAGTTCTATACTCATCAGAAGAAGATGAAAATCTTAATACCATTAATCAATTCTTTAGTTGTAATCCTGTAAGTTACATTGCAAATAACCAACGGGCAGCATCTTATATTACACATGACCCTTACTGTGAAGTAAGGGAAGGATACCATTGTGCATACAGTGTAAATAATAATGGGGATGTTTCTCTTTCCCAATGGGATAATACACAACTCGCAGAAGTAGGATATAGTGATGAAACACAAGATACTGTAAATCAAGCAGACGTTGAACTACTCCTTAAGCCATATGAGGCAGACCTTCCTTATAACCAATCAACATTTGTGCTTCCAGCAAGAAATATTATGCCAAATGCCTTATTTGAAATTAGAAGGGGAACCTTAGATGGCTGGAGAATTTTTGATGATACAAATGCACTAATTTCAGGTACAAATAGGGAAGGAAATGTTGTGCGACCATTACTTACAGAAAACACTCTCTCTCTTCCTGCTGGTTGGAGACTACATTCGCAAAAAATTGCCGTGCCTCAAAATACAGAATTTTACTGCGGTGCAACAGAGTTAACTTGTGGCTGCGATGTGAGGTTAATCAACAATGACGGTGCCCAAATAAACCAAATCTCCTCTCAAGGAGAAAATCAATTTAATACAGCAACTGCTTCGTATATTGAAGTAAGCTTTAGAGGAAGTTGTGACATTACTGAACCAGTATTACAAAGAATTGATGAAGATGGTTTACAACCAGTAACTTTCTCTTCTGATGCATATATTCATGACTTGTATGGGTCTGATGCCTTCCCAAGAACTGCAGCTGCATGTTGTCCAACCAGTTACTGTTGGAATGGATACACATGTGTAGAACCTATGGGTGATAAAACAACGCTATCAGAACCAACTGAAGATGATAGACATTACAGATGTGTTGATGGGACATGGACAAGACAAACACTAAAACAAGATTGGAATTTACAACAAGTGGGCTTTTGTAAACAACAAACACAATGTTTTATTGCACCTCCTGGATTTAATGGAGGGGATGTTAGCACTGATTATTCTGTTGAAGATTTCTTAGATTCCAATGCAGGTTATCCTTCTTGTATTAATGATGGAGAATATGTACTAGATCACTTATGTGAGCAAGGAAATTGGACTTCTCGAACAAAATTCTTAGCAGCACAACTTTTAGACTTTGCACAGCAACAAGATGATTATGTTCTTTATTGTACCGGTACACAAGGACTTCCTGAAGTTGAGGATAGTAACAAAATATTTGTCTTAGGTAGCCCACAACAAGTTGCAGTAGGTCCAGGCGTAACAGAAGAAAGCACAACATGCTTTGATAAACAAGACACTGTTTGGAGTTCTTTAGTAAGTGCCCAAGAAAATAAATGTGTGAATAACTTTTGTATTTTACGTTACAGAAATGGAAGAAGAATTAATACTGCTATTGCTACAAGCCTAAACAAACCACTAGATGACCCAAATTCTTTTACTAATGCACTTGGAGCAAACCCCATTGATCCTGCTACCTGCACAGGTACAGGAGATTTCAAACAATGTAGCTCAGAAATTTCATACAATGAAGATGTAAATGCTGTAATTTATTCCAGACAAGGAATTAGTTTACAACCAAGTACTCTTAGTACACTTTGGACTAATCTTAAACAATTACTTTCCAATTTCTTAGGCCGTACAAGTAGTGTAACTCTATCTCCTAAAGTAATTACGGAAGTACAAAATGCAGATCACCTTTACTTCTTAAAACAAGATGACAAACAAGTACAAGCTGCAATGGAAATTATTGGTGCACCTAATCAAGAAGTAACACGTCAAGTCTTAGTTGCAGAATACACTAACTTTGAAACAGATTTATGTACGTACATTTCTACACAATCAATTGAGCATCCCCAGTTACGCGCATCACTGGCACAACAAGCAGGTCTACTTGGCGTAGATTGCTTTGAAGACCCAACAAATCCAGATGTGCAAAGAATAGAAGCAGTTGCAGCACTTGACTTCTTATGGCCACAGTTAACCGGGAAATTGAGAGTGGAGTAATTCTGTGTTGGAATTATAAAAACAAAATATAAAAATACTACCTATCATTTTTAATTACAATGAAAATAATTTTCACGCGTCACGCTGAACTAAGAATCATTAAAAGGAAAATCCTCAAAGAGGAAGCTTTAGAAGCGATTAAAAATCCAGATAAGACTCTTAAAAAACACAGCATGTATTATTATCAGAAAAGATTAGAAAGAGGTACTATTGAAATAGTGATTGAAAAAACAGAGAAAAGTTTAAATGTGGTCACTCTATATTGGTTATAAAATGGAAATCAGCTATGATAAGCAGGCAGATGCAATGTACATTGAGTTCAGAAAGGGAGAATTTGCGAGTAATAAAAAGATAGATGATTTCACACTTGTTGATTTAGATAAAGAGGGAAATATTTTAGGTATTGAATTATTAGGAGTAAGTAAAAGAATTCCTGCAGAGTCTCTTTCTGAAGTACACGTAAAGAACCTACTTGCAGTTGCACAATAATTTTTATTTCTCATTACCTAGCACTTATACATATATTTGTAATCTATCCTAAATTTCGGTAACTATAAAATATCCCATTACTTTTATAAGCCTGTTTTGTTTTACATTACTCATGTACAAAAAAGAGGGTAAAAGAGGACAAGTTACAGTATTTATCATCGTCGGGCTCTTAATTTTAGTAGCATTCTTTTTAGTCTACCTTTTGGCAAACACATTAACTCTTTCTAATTTGCAATCTCAAGCAGATGACCTAATTAGCTCATCTTTCAAAAAAGAAGCACTGCGTTTATTTGTTGATGACTGTTTACAAGACAATTTAGAGTCTGGGCTCTCACTTTTAAGCAAACAAGGAGGCAGATTTTGGGATGACCAACCAGGAGGGGTGCGCCCTTTTACTACAACAATCACAGACATTAATGGAAATACACAAACCATAAACAATGGCGTTCAGGTAGATTCTAACCAAGGAGGTAGAGTGCTTTATGCTCTAAAAAATGAACAATATACACAGTTCCAAGCATTTCCCTGTAACACAGAAGCAAATGCACCTTTTTTTTGTAAATATCAATCTCCAGACATAACTATCGGCTATGGCACAATTGCACTTAGACCAAGTAGTATTGAAGCAGATTTAGCAGCCTACCTAAAACAAAAAGTGCGTGAATGTGTTGTTGAGTTCACACAAACAGAAATTTCACAATTTGCAGAGATTCAAGACACTGATATTACCTTGGACGTCAACTTATTCAGTGATGGTGTTGCAGTAAATGTTGAGTATCCCTTACAATTTCAAGTACAAGGTGAAGAATATTTTCATCTCTCGGATTTTGATTTTTTTTATCCAACAATCTACAAACAAGTCCTAGATGTAGCAGCACTAATCCCCTTAGAAAAAGATAGGCGTTATCTTGACTTTACATATGATCAAGCAACACTACAAGCAGATTCATTTCAATATCAATCTACAACAGACCTTACCTCTGGCTCAACCCAATGTACATTAAACTCAGCGACAAATCTTTACACCTGTACTGCGCCAATTGGTACGCAACGTTTTGCTGACTTGTCCTTGCAACTACAGCAAAGTACACAACAAGAGCGACAAGCACTCAATGGAGACACAATTTACAAAATCACATCTCCAGCTGGAAGTGTTATTCAAACAGATCCTAACTTCGAACTACGGATTGCAAGACAAAACAGACCTCCCGCACTTGATTATATTCAAAGGCTTTCTTGTCACGATCCTAATATTCCAGCAGCACAACATTACGATTATCTTGTAATTAAAGATAGCACAGATCTAGCAGATCCTACAAACTCAAACTCGCAATTAGGACAAATCTTCCTTGTTCCGAATGCACTTGACCCTGATGAAGACACACCGCAATACGCAATTGACGCTTCTTCTTTTGGGCTACAACAACCTATTACAACGGCATTACAATTAACTACGTCTGAAGTCTCTCAACTTACACAAGGACTTCATACAATTAGAGTACAAACACAAGATGAATTTGGTGCACAAGATTTCCAAGACGTACGAGTTCTAATTGACAGGCCTGTTACCACAAACATCCAATTAACGTCTCCTTACGATGATATAACCTACCAACAAAGTGATGGCTCGTATGTTGTATCAAAAGAAGATCCGGTTTTTGTCACTATTACAACCCCTACGCAATCTTCTGCTGGATTTTCACAATCCACAACTCTGCAGCTTGCAAACGAAGCGCCACAAAATATTCCAACAACTACAGGGTCAAATCAGGCATGCTTTTCTCTTCCTTCCGGCAATGTAGCCATTCAACAACAAGATACTTGTACTTTAGCTAGTTTTCCAGACACAACAAATACGGCACAAGTAGTTGCCAACATCAAAAAAACAGATGTTTTTACGCGTAATCCCTTTCAAGGAATTTCTGGCAGAACACAAATTTCTCTTGACTTTACAACAAATTACTGTGGTAACCTTCCGCAACAAACTAATACACAAATTGATGTTTTTGTAACGGAGTGTGTTCCACACAGAAACCCAAATTATCTTTCTGCACCTTATCATAACATTGATCCACAAACTGGACAACCTAGAACAGATCCCATTAATAGTCCTTTCCTCGCAGATCATACTTGTTGTCTTGCAAATCCAACAAATCCTCAAGATCCAACAGGATGGCAGTTAGCTCCAGTTGGAACTCCTTGTTATACAAACCCAAATCCTGGATGTTATGGCTTAGGCACAACGACAGACAAACCAGATGGAAACTTTGTGATGGAAAATCAAGTTGCAACTTGTGATGGGACAAGAGGAAACTATTGTGGGAGTCTAACAAGTGACTTTGTAGAAGGTCCTATTACTTGTGGTGTTAACGGACAAGTACAATGTAGTGGCATTGCAGATGCTTGTCAAGATTCATCCTCTTGGATGGCAAAGATAGTAAATGGGCAAACAGGGATTTGTATGGGTACACTTGGTTGCAGTAATTTTTGTACAACTGAATTAGTCGCTCCACAAAACACCGCCCTTACTCTTCCAAGTTATACGACAACTGCATTAAATCTACATGCAAAACGAAACGACTTTTCAACAGATACTCAATTAGGAATTAGTTGCGGTTGCACCAGACAAGATGCAATTGATGGTAAGGCTTGCGATGCTAACTTTGACGGTATTTTTGAAGGAATCTGCCAAGGTCCGGGGGAGTGTATATGAGATCTAAACTCATTCTCTTTTTTGTGCTTACTTTGTCTTTAGTATTTTTTGTATCAGCTCAAGAAGGTTGTTTTATAACAACAGATAGCCCTTACCATTGCCAAGATATTGAAAAAGAAATTGCACAACAAGAATGTAGTGAAATTGAAAATTGTGTGCTCACAAATGTCTTTTACGATTCCACTCCATGTAATGCTTTAGACTCCTGTCACCAAATCTTATGTAAAGCTACTTGCAGCTATGGATCAAGAAGTGACTGTGCATCAGGAGAAGTTCCGATAGGTGAGGAATTACTCTGGTGTCCAGAGCAAGGAGGTTGTTGTAATATACAAACTTCAGACCAACAATCTTGTACCTCTGTAAAAACAAAAGGAGAATGTGAAATCATTGCACGTAATAAAGGCGTTTTTTCTTATGGGTACATTCACGATATCGATGCAACATCTTGTCAAACTACATGTGGTTCTGGACTTGGTCAATTCACAACAGAAAAAGTAAAAAATCCTCCTAAAATTATTCCAGAAAAACCACAACAACCTGTAATTCCTGCAATTAATCTTGAAACTAAAACTAACGACTCACCAATTGTCTTAATTACCTTACTCATAATTATCCTTATTACAATTGCACTTTTCTTTATTCCTTCAGTCAGAACCAAAGCTCATAACTTTCTGGAGAAATTCTTTACAGGAACTTCTAGTGTAAAACAACAAAAAAAAGATATCTTTGCAACATCTGAAAACTTATTCAATCCTCCGATTGCACAACAACAAGATTTTGAACTGCCTAAAACACAAAGTAAAAAACATATCCGTAACGTAAAACGCCATAGAAGAGAAGAATTTCTAACACAAATTGGACTTGATAAAGACGCTTCATCTCAAGATGTTTTTACCAAAGTAAACCAGATTGTGCATAAACACAAACTTAACGCAAAACCTGAAGAAATTATTAGTTTAGACAAAGCATTAGAAAACCTAAAACAAACAAAAAAAGCACAGGAAAAACAAAAAGTCCTTGATGAGCTCAAAAAGATTGTTGAGAAGTGATTAAATTTTCTTGAAATATTTTTTTCTTATAGTCGGTACATTTATAAACAATAAACCATTCATTTCCTCTAGTTTAGGATGAGAGAAAAAAGAGGGAAGATAGATGTAGGTATTGTACTAGTTCTTGCTTTATTTCTAACATTAACAACTCTTCCTTTTACAGAGGCTCAAACACAATTGGGCTGTTATACATACGCAGGAAATGACGAGGCATTATATTGTCAGCCAGGAATTTCGCAAGCAGAAGCACAGCGTGACTGTGATTTATTTACAGATTGCGATATTTCCCAAGACTTTATTCCTAACTCTGACTGCTCAGTAGTTCCAGAATGTCAACAAGTTCTCTGTAAGGTTGACTGTCAAACCCACGCTTTAGGGTGGTGTGAAAAAATTGGAACACAAAACTGGGGAGTTGCAGGAGAAGCAGTACCAGCAGGGCAAGAAAATCTTTGGTGTGATGCCGCACCTGGGTGTTGTGCTTTTACATTCCCACAAACTGGACAAAATTTCTGTGAATATAACACTGCGGGCCAATCTGTGTTAACAAAATGGGTCTGTGATACAAGAGCAGCACAAGCAGGCGTATCCAACCCAACATTTATTTCAGGTGTATCGGAAGCAGAATGTCGACAAACCTATTGTAATCTTGCAACACAAACGCCTGTCAGGGTATTTGGAGTTGTTACAGATAATACAGCACAACCATTACAGGGTGTAACTGTACAAATTGTAGGGGGGCAGTCTTCCGTTACAAATGCAAATGGAGAATACAATATTGCTCAAGTAAATCCTGGAAATTACCAATTACAAGCTTCTTTAAGCGGATATGCAGCACAAACACTTACAATTCAAGTAGCAACTACGGATGTAGAACAAGATATTACTCTAAGTCCAGTTCAAAACCCTGCAGATCTATCTGGAACCGTCACAGACACAGCAGGAAATTCTATTAACAACGCAAGACTTTCTTGGACTGGCCCAGCATCTGGCAATATTAATACTGGTCAAAACGGACAATACCAAATTTTTGCTATTCCTCCAGGAGATTATAGATTTAGAATCACTGCTGCTGGTTATGAAAATTTTGAACAAGATGTAACATTACAACAAGGTGCAAATATACAAGACTTTCAACTAACATTGATTCAATTTTCTGGAATTTCTGGAACTGTATTTCGAGACACAAACGATAACAAACGTTTTGATCGAGGATCAGACTTAGTAAGCCCTGCTGCAACAATTTACGTTGATGGCAGATTTAGAACATTTAGCAGACATCCGGATGGCAACTTTCAAGTACGTCTTGACCCTGGAACGTATACAGTTCATGCAGAATTTGCAGACTTTCAATCCGATCCTATAACTGTACAAGTGCGAAGCGACAATACCTTCCTTATCAATGGAGCACCAGCTTCTACCTTAGAATTATTTTTAGTACGCTTTGTCGGAGTTTGTATTGCTGGAAATGAACTTGCCGCAGATGCATTTACAGTAAACCATGTTCCAGGAAAACAGCAAGCACTCTTACAATGGAGTAAACCTTGTCCTGAGGTTTTAGGGTATAGGATTGTAAAAGCAAGTGCAGCAGATCCAAATACACCGCTTGAAACATTACGTGCAACGCGTGGACAATCACAATTAATTGATACAAATGTAGAATGGGAAAAGTCTTATGTTTATACTATCTACGCTTCGTACACGAATGCAGAATCAACTGGCGTAGAAGGAACAATTACCTTAGGAAATTCATTATGTGAAGATCGTTACAGCGCAGCAAGTGGTTGGCAAACGTTTTGTTCACAAGACCAAGGAGCAGATCCTCAAACTATATATTCATGTGACGATACAAACCAAATCACATCACGCTCTTGTCAATCTCGAGGTGCAACATTTTATTGTGCTCCTGTAAGTGCAAACACAGCAGATTGTAAAGACGCAGGCGTATGTGGTAGCCAAGCACAACAAGCAGACCCCTTTGGCTTATATCACTCTCGAGATAGTTGTTATGGAACAAACAATCCTGTAAATGGCAATGCAGCTAACTTTTGCTACTTTGATTCCCAATATACGATTGCTGATACGTGTTTATCTTGTGTTGGCATTGAATCTTGTTTTGATTACAAAAGCCAAGATGCATGTGAAGTAAATAGTTGCTTTACCCAAGCGTGTCAATGGGTTGATGGTGCAGCAAACCAACAACCCTTAGTCTTAGACTATGGAAACATTCTTCCTAATTCAATTCCTGTAAAACAAGAAACTGGCGCAGGCTACTGTGTTCCTTCAAATTACGAGAAAACAGATCAGTGTGGTTTATGTAGTCCTGGCGGGGAACTATTTGAAAATGGCTTATGTACAGCAGAAGTCTGTGCTAACTTAGGTGCATGTTTCTCTAACCAACCTGGTGTGCCCTACGCTGCAACAGGAATTAGTAATGATTTATCTTACTGTGCTTCCTGCCCAGAAGAACCAACCCAAGATGCAAGTTGTTATAGCTACAACACAGAATTAGAATGTACTGGTGGTATTGAGGGCGATCTTAACACCCGAAGAAATGATGAAGGGTTTTTAGCATACTCACAAGATACATGTGGTTGGCAAAGATGCTCTTGGCAAACATCCTCAGATCAATACAGTCCTGGTAGCTGTGTTAAAGACGGAGACGGCAATAAAGTAGATGATTGTAGTGATCCAACATACACCGCTTCTGAGCGAGCAGCGTGTCGAGTTGATGTACTTGCTCCAACAACTTCCTTAGGGCCAATTGCTGTAAACGTTATCTCTGAGCAAACACCAGAAGTTGAATTTTCTGCAGTAGATACAAACCAATTAGACAGGGTTGAATACTGTCTTACATCTGCACAATCAGCAGAACCATGCACTGAATTTACTTCTGTAGATTACAATCAAAATAGAATTGAAGACACAGTTAGTGTAGATTTACTTTCAGTTCTTCCAGCAGGTGTTAATGGAGAAACATACAAAATTTATTACTACTCTGTTGACAAATATAAAAATCAAGAACAACGCAAAGAAGCATTTGTTTTCGTAGACAATGTTCCTCCAAGTTTTAGGGTACGTAACACTACTGTAATTGATGCAGATACTGTTGACTTTACAGTGTATTTAGAAGGATTACGTGAACCAGTAAGTTGTGAGTTTACTCTACAACAAATTCTTCCTCTAGGAAGTACACAAACACAAACTGCAAACTTTCAAGCAGAAACAAAAGAAGCAATTTTTTCAGGACTTCAAGGAGTAATCTATGATTTAACGACTTCCTGTGTAGATGAACAAGGGAATACAAATACAAAGCAACAAACCTATACCTTCGATTTAGAACAAGGTATTCAAGTAATTCATCCTCCTTTTTATGGGGCAGTAGCAGAAAGGCAAATTGCCTTTGAAGTACAAACACAAGTGGGAGCTGCTTGTGACTTATATGAAACAACAAGTGGAACGCCAATAGCAGAATTTGAAATTCTTGACTCTGAAGGAAAGCAGCATAAAACTCAGCCTATTAGCGGGTTTGTTGAGGGAGATTATAATGGACAATACAGAGTTATTTGCACTGAACTCTTAACTGGGGAAACTCTTGAAGATTATTTCCACTTTGCTGTAGACTTCACTCCCCCAAGAACACAAATTATCTTAACTGAAGGTTCAAGAGTTACAGAACCAGCCGGCAATTTATGGGAAGAATACTTTGTACGACATGCGGAAGTTGACTTTGATTGTAATTTAGAAGATTCAGGCTTTGCATGTAGTGAAACAAGATATTGTTTAGGTGATGGTTGTTCTCGACTTTCAAGCTCTTCATACCAAACATACACCCGAACAATTAACATTACAGATTCTGTTGACATTTGTTATTACTCTATTGATGAAGGAAATTCACAAGTCTTTAGTCCTACATGTGGTACAATAAACATTGATGGTTTTGGTATTGTCTTGGAGATGCCAGAGGGATTTGTATATCAAGATACAAGGTGGGGTGTAAGTAATAACCAAACTTTTGATATACAATTTTACACAAGAATTCCAACAGTTGAATGTAGAGCTTCTTTAACGCCAGGATTTGAATATCAATCAGTTTCTCCCTTTGCAATCTCTACACCTGATGCAAATAATAGATTCCATTTACCAGACTTTCCAACAAGTTTCTTTTCCTCTTATCCAAGTAGTGGAGCAGTTAAGCAATTATTTGTAAAATGTCTTGATGTGGATGGTCAACTAAGTCCAGAAGAAACATTATATCTTGAATATGATCCAAGTGCACCACAAATTGAACAGGCTGATGCACGCCCTAACCCAATTATTGAAGGAAGAAACACATTCTTATACGTAGAAACAGATGATAAAACACTCTGTAGATACAGCGACAATACCGATGGCACAGGAAGTAATGATTACTACACTATGGAATATCCTTTCCCAGGAGCAGATAGAAATGAATTATTTACAAAGCATCAATCAGAATATGTTATCAACTTTATTGGAGCGCAAGCAGAATATTCTCTTTTAACACAATGTTTAAATGGCGCAGGGGATCTTTCACAAGTCGAAGAAATTAGGCTCTTAGTAGACTATACACAATTAGGAAATATAATTGCAATTTCTCCAGATGGTGAATATACACAAGCTACCTCAGTTCCTTTACGGGTTGAAACTAACAAAAATGCAATCTGTGAGTATAGGACCAATACTAGTTCCTTTGTAGAATTCACGACTGGAAGAGGCACAAGAGTTCATGAAGCAACACTTAGTAATTTAGCACAAGAAAAAGAATACGTAATCCCAGTAAGATGTAGGATTGCAGATCATACCGCAGAAGCACAAATTAAGTTTACAGTTGATAGAACTCCTCCTACAATCTCTTCAATTGAAGATGGCACGTATAGTTGTGGCACAGATGAATTAGCAGTACGTGTAACAACAAACGAAGAAAACATTGCTTCATACACGTACCAAATCTATGAAAAAAGTACAGTGGTAACTTCTACTTTTGGCAGTAGATCTTCATTTTCCTCACGTCCTTTTAGTAATTCTACTGGGAGTGATGGTGCTGTTTCTTCTGGTGGCTACCAAGGAACTCCTCTACTTGAAGGTTCTGTTGGCCCAGAATTACCAATTAAAATTCCAACAGATCAACTAGAAATAAACAAATCATATGTAGTTAGAATCACAGCAGTAGATGGTGTGGGCTTAACAAGCAATACAGTAACGAGTAATGGAGTTGAAATCGTTTCACAAGATCATGATAGTTGTATCAATGATGGGAGTGCACCAGTTTTACGCTTAGATGTAGATGATTCTTCTTGTACAAAAATCACCTATGCTGCAACTTGTGCAGACCAAAACGGATGTAGTACAATTCTTTATGGTACTGCGGCAAGTAGGTCCTCATGTACGCCAAATTTAGAATATGCAGGACAAAGACTAAGTGCCGTATCCTCACAATATTTCTGTTATGAGGTAGAAGATGTCATTGGCAACAATAGAACTGGAGAACAATTGATTCAATTCCCTGATCAAGATGGCGATGGAATTACAGATTCTTGTGATAGATGTAAAGCAACAACTCCTGGAAAAGTGGTAGATGAACTCGGTTGTGCAGAGGGAGAAGGAGTTGAAGACAGAGATACAGACACAGACAAAGACGGCCTTCCAGATTCATGGGAAAATATCTATGCTGGATTTGATTGTGCACTAAGTAAAGATAGCTCAGACTCTGACGGCAATGGTGTTCCAGACAACTTAGAAGATTATGATGGTGATGGAAAAACAAACTTTGAAGAATTTATGGCTCTCTCACACCCTTGTTTAGCAGACACCCTTCCTGATAGGGGAGATGAACCAAGAATTCCAAATACTGGTGGAACCTTTACCTCTTCAAGTGAGGATAATCTTGTAGCTTGGATTTTACTCATCCTTGGATTACTTATGGTGGGAGGTGGAATTGGTTACTTAGTATACTACTACAAAAAAGTAGGCAAGGGAACTATTGGTTCAAGAGTAGTACCTCCAGGAACAAAACCAAGTAGCTCGCTTTTTGCAGCAAACAAACCAAGAGCAATACAAAAACAAGATCCTTGGGCTTCAACATTATCTGGATTAAAGTCAGGCAGCGCAAAAAAATCAAGACAACGTTCACGCAAAGAAGTGTTTAGTAGTTTTTCTAAAGACTCTCAAAAAATTCCCCACCTAGAATCCGCATTACGCTCTTCTAAGCCCCACAGTGCAAAAATTAAAGATTTAGCTCAAAAATATGTAAAGAACAAAGATCAAATTAAGCAAGGTTTACGTAGTGAAGAAAAGAGTGTATTCAATAAACTAGAAGCAATTGCAAAAAAAACAAAACAAGCACAAGCTAGTAAGGTTATTTCAGAAAAGCAAGCAAAAGATATCTTTGCACGGCTAAAGGAAATTAGCAAAAAGAGAAAGCAGTAATATTAAAATGAAATTATCAAAAAAAGGTGTAGGTGTAGGACAAGTTTTTCTGTTTATTATTGCAGCAATTACATTTTCACTAATCATGATTTTTGGCTACAAAGTAATCTCAGATGTAATTACAACTGGAGATGATGTTATTTTTACTCAATTTAAAACAGATTTGGAAAGTGACGTTCAAAGAATTTACACAGAGTACGATTCTGTGCGCAAAGTATCTTATAGAGTTCCAGGAGAATTCGAACAAATTTGCTTTGTTGACTTTGAATTCGATGCTAGCCCCGATATTTTACAACAGCAAATAGATTCCCTTTGTCTTAAAGATCCAATTGCCTGTGGGATTTGGGAAGATTCATTACAATATCCTGCATCTGAGCGTTACACACGTGTAGACCAAAACGTCTTCCTACAACCAGCACAAAGAGTACCAATCAAAGTACACAATCTTGGGATTTATGACGAAACTGCAAGGCAAAAAATAGCTGGATATTTATGTTTAGATATCCTAGGCAATGAATTTCCTCTCATCTTAATTGGCAGAGGTGACAGAACTGGGTTAATTGAAGTAAATAGGGTTAGTGAAAGTTAATCCTTCTTTATGAACACCACGTGAGGCTCACTCTTTGCTGTTGTAATAAGAATGTGGTGCCGTCCCGGATGGAGTCCTGAATAAAGCAACGACTTTATTGGGACACAAATACAATCTTTGTTGTATTTTGTGCATCCCCTTCCACAAACTAAACTTCAAATAAGATTATTGCGTTCGCAAGTTCATGGCGGTGTTCATGATAAATATAATGTTAATAATAAAATGAAACAAGGTCAAATTCAAGTCACATTCAATTGGGTATATGTATTAATTGCAGGAGCAGTAATCCTGATGTTTTTTATCGGCTTAGTTGTACGCCAACAAAGTATCTCCGAAGAACGCCTTGCAGTAGATGTGATTGAAATTATGGAATCTATTTTCACTGGAGCAGAAGTTTCAGAAAAAACAAAAAACGTTATAGATACTTCTGGGCTAGTAGATTACACTTTTTATTTTTCTTGTTTTGATAAAGTCACAGAATATGGTATAGAGGGTACGTCTGCAGGAATACAAAATAATGTAGATTCTATTTTTACTCCAAATACACTACAAACAGCAGAATTAATTGCATGGAGCCTTCCTTATAATCTTCCTTACAAAATCACCGACTTCCTTTTTATTACATCCTCAAATACAAAATACGTCGTTCTTGGACAAACTCCTTTTGCTTTAGAATTTATTGATTCAACTAAAGAATTTAATGTCGAGCAAGGCTTAGAAGAACTCGAGGCAGGAGATAATTATCAATTTAGAATAATTGACACTACAGGAGTAGAGATTCAAGATGGCAGAAAAACCCCTTCTGCTCTACGAGATGTAAATGACGACCGTGTAACTGCAGTTTCTTTTACTGGAAGTGAAGGCGGAACAAGAGTTGAGTACTTTCAAAAACAAGGCATAACTTGGCGCAGTCAAGGTAGACCCATGCCTATTGTTTCATTAGGTGGAAAAAGAGACGCTGCTAAGTACGCTGCAATTTTTGCAGGAAGCGCAGAAATGTATTGGTGCGGCATGCAAAAAGCATTCACTAGGTTACAAAACATCAATAAAATTCAAGCAGCAAAACTTCAGACTTTTGAAACATTTTATGAAAATCAAACTTTTGGCTCTTGCTTGGGGTATATTAGTGGTTCTATAGATCAAAACATGAAACAACCTCTGCTCTTACAACCTTCCCAAGCTGAATTTTGTTCACGACAACAACAATGTCAAGATCTACTTGAATCCTCTGCAAAAATTCAAGAAGTAAATGATTTAATGCGTGGAGGCAGTTGTACACCAATTTATTAACATGAATATTACAAACAACAAAAAAGGACAAGCACATATGACAGAAACAATTGCAGTTCTGTTCATTTTCTTTGTCTTGGTAATGTTTGGCATGATTTTTTATTATAAGTACGCACAAGTAGCAATCGCAGAAGAACAAGAAGAGGCATTAGGGAAGCGAGCAATTGATATTTCTTTACAAACACTATTTCTTCCTGAACTCATCTGTTCTAAAGGAGCAGCAGAAGCCGAAGACAATTGTGTGGACAAAGTAAAACTCATTCATGCTCAAAGTGTAATGCAACAGCAAGCAGAGTATTATTTTGAAATATTTGGCTATGCAAGAGTTTCAATTCAACAAATATATCCTTCTCAAGAAGAATTTATTCTTTATGATAGACCTCTTCCCGATTGGCAGAGACGAGAAAGTTCACGCTTTGTAATTGTACTCAAAGACACATTACTTGGAGCAGATATTGACACCTACTCTTATGCCTATATGTTAGTGGAGGTGTATGGATGAAAACAACTTCAGGCATGCCAGCGTCCATCGAGGTGCGTGACACAGTAAATAAAAGGATGTTAGGGAAGTGTCACGAGAGGCACCGTACTCTGGCATGCAAAAAAAATAAACTATACAACAAAAAAGGCCAAATGGAAATGATTGGTCTTGTTGTAATTGTTATTTTAATTGCAGTAGCAATGCTTTTTTTTGCAGTCTTTTCCTTTAATGATGAGCCAATCAAAAAAGTCTTTACACGAGAAGGTCTAGCGTATAGTTCAATGAGCGCAATCATGCGAACGTCTGTTGATTGTAATGCTGTAACTCCTCTTTCTCTTGGAGAAGATATTTTAGAAGATTGTGCAGCTCACGCCCAACCTGTGCCCTCGATTCATTTTTGTAATAATCAACATAGCTGTGATTACTTTAGGGATCAAACAGAATTTTTACTCCAACAATCTCTTGGACAATGGAATAAACGTTATGAATTTAGGTCTACTGTAATCTCGCCTTTCACACAAGAACCTCGAGATGTCATTGAACCAATCTTATCTGAAAGAGGAGGTTGTCCAGTAACTGTTGGCAATAGAGATACTTCTGGTTTATTTCCCTTACAATCTGAACAAGTAGGGTTAATAGAAAGCGTGCTGTATGTTTGTGATTGAGTTAATATGGATTTTTCCAGAAATAATTAAAATATTTCATGAAACTTTCTCTAATCTCTTGAGACTCTAACACAAATGCAAATGACTGTTTACTCCACAAAACCTGTGCCACTTTATTTCCAAACATAATAATTACCATTGGTGATTCCATTCCTTTAGGCAGAGAACAATACTTGTAATAATATTTCTTGTGTTTCTTAACATCTTTTGGTTTTAACCCTTCTAAATGGGTTCCATGGTCCACCAAATCATGCATTACATGTTTTAGCTCTACACGTTTATTCATCCAATGTTTAAACCAGCGCTTCATTGCATCGCCTGTATTTTTCTCTACGCCACTATTGCCTCCGACCCAATATGTTTTTTTGTGTTCTAACGCTTCATTGAGCAAAGATTTCATTGCTTCATTGCCTCGGTATACTTCTGCACGGATCTCGGGCTTTGAGAAATTAAACAAATCTTTAATGTCTGGGACTTTATTTTTTAACTCTTGGAGTAATTTTTCTTTTTTTTCAATTTCATCTAAAATAGAATTAGGGTGGGTGCATTGATATGACCTCTTGCCTTTTTCTACCGTATATGAAATAAGTCCTTTTTCAATCAACTTATTCAAAATATCATAGATATTCCTTCTTTCAATTCCTGTTTTCTCTTGAATCTTATTTAGAGTTGAGATTCCTAATTCTAGGACTGCTGTATAAACATTAATTTGGCCTTCACTTAGTCCTAATTCTTTGAGCTGTTCTAGGTTCATATGTTAATATTCTCTTTATTCTTTATAATTCTTATGGTGTCTTACAATACCGCATGATTTTATATCTTTTAATTGACTCGATTAATACCATTAGATAAGATGCAATCTCAAATAAAGCCATTAGATTCAACTTTTAAAGCACAAATTGAAGCATTACCTCATGAAAATTCTCAAAATATTTTTCACGGGGTAGATTCTTATGGTATGAGGGGCTTGGCACATATGTACTTAATGCATCAAGCACAAATAGTTGTGGATGGCAAGCAAGATTTTCAAGCTTTCAAGAATAGATTTACAACGGGTAAGACGAGCTTAGAAAGTGGGGGCAAACCAGTCTTATCTTTAACTCCTTTAATTGAACAAGGGATTTATGTTACACCTTTTGAACGTAACGTAAGATGTTTTCAAGATGTAACTGGCTATTTTATTCCTTTTGAAGGGGACTTAAGAAATGCACTTATGGGTACTGGAAAATTTTTGGATCCTAAAAAAAGAGAAGAATATCGAAAGCACCGCAATCCTCTGATTAAAAAAAGCTGGGCAATAGAAGAATTTATAGTGCAAGAAACAATTGACGATACAAAGAAGTTTGGCAAATCTCTTTTAGATATTACAGTTGCAAGGCATAATTATTATGCTTCTAACCCTTGGGACTTAAAAGACCAAATTTTGGTATGTGAAGATGAACTTGCTCTTGGAAAGGCATTAATTGAACATTATCAATCAGCAGCAGATTTTTTTTTACAAAATTAAGTGTAATCGTCTCCTATTGTCTGACCTATCTACGCAAACTTTATATATAAATCTCTCCTCTCTTTACCTATAATAATAGTCAAAAACGAGGTGTGAATATGATTCTTAACAAAAAAGGTCAAGGTTTGTCCTTGAACGTAATTATCGTAGCAGCAATTGCCTTAATTGTATTAGTGGTATTAGTTGCTGTTTTTATCGGCAGAATTAACATTTTTGGACAAGGTTTAGAACAATCTGGAGATGCACAACTAACAGCAATGCAAGCAAGATATGGGCAATGTGCTCCTACTGTAAATGCAGAGTCTACATTTAGGTCAAATTACAATAGTGCTGAAGCAGACGATAAGTCACGTTATACATCAGAATACCAAGATGAAATCAATAGGTGCAAGCGTGAGAGCGATAACAGAGCGGTTTGTGAATCTATTGATTGTAGATGGCGTGGGTAAGCTTTTAACATAGATACTATGGCTTTGGCAAAAAAAGCGTCTGCAGATATGTGGTGGATTATCATTGGGGCGGTTATTGCACTAATTGCAGTAATCGTTCTTTTAGCCATTTTTGCAGATTCTTCAGCAGACGCAAGTTCTGGTCTATCAAGTTGCGAGGGTAAAGGAGGCCTATGCGTATCTGGGCTGTGTCCTAAAAATACACTTAAAACAGCAAGTTTTAGCTGCACTGACGATAATTTTGATTGTTGTTTGGGTGCTCCCGTTGAATATGATGCAACAAATAACAATTGCAGGAATGGAGTAATTACAGCAAATGGTAAAGAATGGTGTGCATAAAAAAGCAGAACTCAAAGCTACTCTTGTTGTTATAGTACTTGCGTTAATTTTATTTTTGATTTTTATGGGGTTTATTATCTTACGCAGCAACCAAATCTTTAATTTGAACTAAGGTACTATTAAATTATACTTAAACATGAAAACATATCTTAACAAAAAAGGAATGGAAATTTGGGTATTGGTATTTTGGATTATTGCATTAGTCATGCTTATTGCAGTAATTATGTGGTATGTATTTCTTAGCAATCAAGCTGGGAATTTAATCGATAACTTCTTTGGAGGATTATAGGTGGCAATCTCCAAACTGATGAGCTATGCCCTTGGAATTTTTGTCATGATTTTTGTAATCGTAGGAACATTAAGTTTACTTAATTTAACACAAAAAGATGTTGCAGATGCAATTTCTGTGTTTAATACTTCAACTGGAACAGATGACATTCAAGCTCAAAGACCAGAGATTCCCCAAGCTCACAATGAAGCAATAACAAGATTAATTACTGCGATAAATCAAGCGCTAAAGACAGACCACACTAATTGTCTATTAAACTATCAACAGCTCCCCGAATTAGGTGAAGGGGGAACTTCTTTTGTATTTACAGAAAACACTCCTCGTAAAGGAGAAACCTCATTACAAATTCTAGGTGGAGCTGGCGGAAAACAATTAGTAGAGACAAGAACTATCCGAAGTCTAGATCTTTGTGTTATAGAAAATGATGATGGTCTACTTGTTCCTCGGGATGTTAGTCAAGTTCAAATAACATATCAAAATGGTAATATCATTATTGCTAATCCTCAAGATAATCTTGTAGCAGAAGAATTTAATGATGGGGGTTGGTTATACAAAGATTCCAGGGGAAAAGTCTGTTTTTTCCCTTCTAGTGGTTATGGCTTTGATGAAGATGTGTTAAGTGACAAACAAGACACTAATTATTTAGGTTACCAAATTGGAAGAGTTACTCAAAAAACTCAAGTAGCAGGGACAACACCATTATTTGAATGGTGTTCTACGCCTGATGGAAGTGATTTTTTTCACTACAATTCAATTGAACTACGAGGAGAATATCAAGGATTACAAACTCCAAGTAAACATGTTATCTCTCAACATTGTCAAGGAGATATTGGCGTAGATTGTCCCGCTTTAGCAGAATCTTGCACTCCTGACTTTCAACAATTAGCAGGATCTAGTTGTACTATTTTGGCATCTGAAAAAGACACTTTTTCCTTTGATGGTTGCCTTGCTTTTACAGCAACAACTGGCACTATCCTTCCTGCTTTTCAACCTGAAGGTATAGGAAATTCATTTCAAGAAGATATGGCTTTGGCTTTTCCTGGAAATGACGACGAAGTAGTTAAGTTATTTAGTGAAACAGAATGGTTTGGCTTTCAAAACGAAGCCTTACTTTGTACAAATCAACAATGGATAGCTTGTAATTATTATGCAGCAGGAAAATCAATCAACGGTTATACTTGCACTCAAACTCAAAACACTTATATGTGGCAAAAATCTAACTAACTTGTGGTTACATAAATTAGTTACATAAATTCAAACAATGAAACACAAAAAGAGGTCGAAAAGAGCACAGATGACTATGAACTTTCTAGTGACATGGCTTATTGTTTTGGTCTCATTGATTCTAATTGCTACATTAATTCAAAGAACATTTTCACATATTGATGATGATATTGTTGAAAAAACATGTAGACAAAGTGTTGATTTTAGGGCGCAAACTGCTATTAACGTTGGAGATGATGGTGGCCTAGAAGAAGTGAAATTTGCTACTCTTTTATGTAGAACACAAGACGTTAAAATTTCAGGAACAAAAGATGAGATCAAAAAAGAGTTAGCTGAGCTTATGGCTAATTGTTGGTATATGTTTCGTGAAGGCAAAACAAACGATATCTTTGCAACTGTTCCTGGATTAAATGGGGCAAATCAAGGATTTGTTTGTTATACTGCGTTAATCGGGGAAGTGGAACTAGAAAGTGGAGACACAGATACAAGAATTCCAGTTCAAGAAATGATTGACTTTTTAGCAGAAGAGAATTCGTACCCTGAAATGAAAGCAGGTGATCAATCTTACTTAAGTTACATCCAGTATGGTGGAGGTCCGGGAAGAATTATGTTTTATTTACAAAACGATCCTACGCCTACTTATAATCAAGGATTCATAGATCAAGGACACGGATATGAAATAGCCTACATCGAACGAAGAGGAGACACAAATGATTGGATAGGCCCACTTCTTACTGCTGGTGGGGGTTCTTTAATTGGTTTGGGCGGCATTGCATTTGCCGCTCCAACTGGTGGCTTTTCCTTAGTTGTCACTGGAGCTGCATATGCTGCTGCAGGAACACTTGCAGCTGCCTCAGGGTTAACTCTTACATATCAAGAACTCGATAAAGAAAGAGATGTAGCTTCAATTGTTGTGTTGGATTTTGCAGATAAAAAAACACGTCGAGAATTCCACAAACAAGTCTTTGTTGGAGACTCTGCAGGTGATTAAAATGACAGATAATACATATAAAAAATTTTTATTAAACAAAAAAGGCCAAATTTGGCGCTACTTAATTGCTGCAATTATTGCACTATTTGTAATTATTATTGTTATTCTTATCTTTCGTCAAGGAAGCTTAGAAGCTTCAGGTACGTTTGTAGATACTTTAGACCAAACAAAAGATTGTGATGGAGATGGGGTAATAGACCTAACTGACAAATGTCCTTGTGATGCTACGATTGGAAGCGAGTGGCCAAATGGAGTTACACAATGTAGCACTCCTTGTACATCAGGATTACGAAATACACTCTGTCCTAATCAGAGATAAATCTGCTATTTGAAATAAATTAAACCATGTGATACTTCAAAATGAATAAAAAAGCAATTATGTTAAAGTTTCTTGTAACAACTATTCTAGCTCTACTTATCTTTAGCTCTAGTTTTGTAATTGTTGCAAAAATCTTTCGTAATTCAGATCAAGCTACTGCAGAGTTCAAAGACTTTGAGCAAAGTCTTGAAGACTTTGCAACGAGTAGCAATACTCTTGCTTCGGATCTTTTAATTTTAGATCAGCAAACAGCAATAATTGTTTTTGCAAACAGAAATAGGGTGAGAATCTACGACCAAGAAATTGACACTTATCAACATCAAAAATATCAGACAAATCGTTATTACCTTCCTTTTCCTGAAGAGAATACATACTGTGCAAAAGGAAGTTGTGCTTGTTTATGTAAAACATTTGAAGAGGCACTAGCCCAACCCTTTGAACAAGAAGTAGATACTCTTGCAGGCGGAGAAGTAACACTTGTTCACGCTGACATTGCTTGTCCAAATTTAATCTGTCGAGACATTTCAGATATTGACTTTGCTGCAAGTTTTGCAAAATATCGTTATACTGATGGAGAAGAACCAGAAAATTATGACAACTATCGGAGAATCTTACTTAACTTTCAAAAAACAGAACGAGGGATTTTAATCCAGGAACAATGAATAAAAAAGCAGCTACTGTTTTGATGATGCTCTTTGAGATCATGATTGTAATTGTGGTAATCTCTTTAGCAATAACATACTCTTACCGGTTAGGGAGCTCAGATTCAGTCTTACGAGAGCGCGTGCAAGATGATATCATTCAAATGATGTACGCTGGAGTTTCTACTCCAGGAGATTTTGTAGTAGCCTATCCTACAAACCTTTCTGAATATAATCTCTTGCTTTCTTCAAATACAATTTATGTTGGAAATGAAAATACTCCTGCACGTCAAAAACAAGGAGAAAAGTTTATTCTTCCTAAAACGTATACTGCCAGTGGTGTTGTTGATAACCAAGAAATTGTTTGCCTAGAAAAACAACAAAAAGTATTTCTCCTTCGCTCATGTAATCAGGAAGAATCTGAATTCTATTTTGCTCAACAAGATGAAACAATGACCGAGAATTCAAATCAAAATCCAAATTCAGAGGTGGCTTCATGAAAGCAAAGATATTCTCTTCAAAGAAAGCTATCTTTGATGTTACACGTAAAATCTTTTTTTATATGATTGCGGGAGTGATTATAACCGTTATAATTTTGGCCTATGCTATTGTGCTTGCAGGCTACAAAAGTAATCTCACAGAAGTCCCTCCTAAATTGCAAGCAACTCTCATTATAGAACGCTTTGTAAATAACCCTGATTGTTTTGCATATCAAATTGACTCTGGTACTACCTATCTCTCAGATTCAATTGACCTTGAAAAATTTAATGAATTACAACTCAACCATTGCTATCTTACGGACTCTGAAACTGGATATCAGGGACTTAATTTCGAATTCATTCTTTCCGAAGAAGGAAAGAGCATAAAAACAAATAATTTTTTCCAACGAGAAGATTTTGTAATTGTAAAACCGATTACTTTATGGGACGGAACAATGTTGAGAAAATCAACACTTATAATTCGTGTACAAGGAGAAGTATAACTTTAATGTTAATCAAACAATAATCATGAGAAACTTACAAAATGAATAAAAAAGCAATTATTGGAGATGCAGTAGATGTTATATTTACAATCATAGCAGGAATTTTTTGTTTTATTGTGCTCTCTTTATTTTTACAATTACCTCTTCATGCAGCTCAAGAAGCATCTAATATGAGAGTAGCTGAATCACAAACAGAACAATTATTTAATCAATTTATTCAATCCACTATTGAGTATAGGGGTCAAAAGATAACAATCTTAGAGCTTGCAAGTAGCAATTTTGCTGAGGACAAAGAAACTAAATTACACATTTTTAAACAACAGGCAAACAATATTTTTGGACCTACAATTCTTTATACACCAGACAGTCCTGAATATACAACACAAAAGGCAGTTAAAGGTTGGGAAGATTCACAACCATGGATGGCATTTATTTATGAAAACGGCAACGCCATAGGTGGTGTAAGTTCCTTTATTCAAAGTTCCTCCGGACCAAGAGAAGTGCTCTCTTGTCAAAATGTAATCTCACTAAAACAAAGTGCACTTATCTCAACACAAAACTCAAAACAAATTGTCTTTTGTATGTTTGAGCCAGGAATTAAACTCTTAAACCATGACAATTAAGATCTTATCACACAAACCATAACACGATCAAATAAAAATTAAACAGATACGATGAATAAAAAAGGAGAACTCATACATTGGATTTTATTGGGCTTATTTGTAGCTCTAGGAATCTTTTTCTTTACAAATCAACAACCGGAAGCTCATCAAGAAGTCAAAGGAGATTGGGCACTTTCTTTTAAAGATAATCTATTCTTAGACGCACAACGTACACAAACAATTCAAGAATTTAAAGTATCGCAAACGGTCTACTCAACATTGCACAATTTCTTATCTCGAGGTCTTGTAAAAACAACTTCCTCTTGTAGTCCAACTAATTATTACCCTTTTTGGAATCTAGAAGAATTTGAATGCTTTCCTGATGCTGCTTTATTAATCTCCCAGGAGATTCAGTTGGCTTTACAAGAACAGTTTCCCAAACAAAAATATCAAAATATTCAACTCTCTCGTAATATGCTAACAGCACAAGGAATAACAAACACAATCACACAACAAGAACCATTTTATGCAACTTACTCATATGATCAAAGTCTTGCGCTCAATCTACGCTATAATCTCTTTGAAACAGAATTGATTGTCCAACAAGCAAGAGAACTTCTTTACAGATGCAGAAATGTTAAAGATTTTAACTCTTGCATCGAGTCACAACAGCCAATTCATTTCCAAGCAAAAGAATGCCAACTAGATGCAAAAACTGAGCCTTTGTACCGAGTAGTTCCTTTTTGTGTAACAAGTCCTAATGGCGTTGGTATATTTAATCAAGAAGGATATTTGGTTCCTCTACGTTATAAGTTTAGATTAGATTTCACACCTACGACTCCTTTTGTAATAGAAGAACTCTCATCTAAAACGTCACAAAATACCATCGTCTTATCATTTCCTAAAGATGACTTTGCAACAGGATATAATCTTTATTTTACAGATGACCCTTCTGTAAACCGTAAAACAGGATCTGTTCAAGAGATTAAATCTTCCATTTTTAATTCAATCTATCAATGGGAAAAAAGAACTCTTCCTACAGTTCAGGGCTGTGTTGTAGAAAATTCTAGAACAACAGGAAAGGCTTATGCATGTGAAGATACAATTCACTATCTTATAGATAAAAGCACACTTCCTGGAGAACAAAAAAACCTTATCTTTGCAATAACTACCACAAATAACAACCAGGAATCTGAGATTCTTACTTGGGCCCTGAGCTGAGCACAGTGCTCGGCATTCTGCTCGTAGGACCCTAAACACTGGGCTCTGTACACTGCTCATGTGTTCTGCAATATATAAATTCTTATAAGGGCTTTTCCTCGCAAAATCATGGGTGGTTATCATGTACAAAATTCCTTTATCAGAAATCAAAGAAAAAGTGGTTGCTTCAGGCAAAATTGACGCTGAAGAATTTGAAAACAAAGTTAAAGCAAAAATTAACGAATTATCTGGCTTAATTAGCGAAGAAGGTGCAGCTCATATTATTGCAAATGAGCTGGCAATAGAATTAACGCCTAAATCTTCTGCTGAGTTAAAAATCAAAGAAATTTATGCTGGTATGCGTAATGTTACTGCAAACGGAAAAGTAGTACGTAAATTTGAAACACGTGAGTTTGCAAAAGGAGACTCAACTGGAAAAGTGTGCTCTTTAGTAATGGGTGATGAAACAGCAACAATTAGAGTAGTCTTTTGGAATGAGCAAGTAGATCTACTTAGTAATGTAAACGAAAATGACATTATTGCTGTTAAAAATGCTTACGTGCGTGAAAACAGGGGCGGAAAAGAAATCCACTTGGGTGACAAAGGAAGTATTGATGTAAATCCAGAAGGGGTTGTTATTGAAAATGTCAGACAAGGTAATTCCTTTTCTAGAGCTTCAATTAAAGACCTACAGCCTGGGCAAGAAAATGTAGAACTTCTAGCAACTGTAATTCAAGTATTTGACCCACGATTTTTTGATGTTCATCCAGAGACGGGCAGAAGGTTACGCGACGCAGAACCAGGTGTAACTCCAGTGACTTCTTACGTTTTAAACGCAGTAGTCGATGATGGAACTGGAAACATTAGATGTGTATTTTGGAAAAACCAAACTGATAATCTTGCAAAAGGGCATGACGTTGCCTCATACAAAGATAACCCAGCTGGCTTTGAAGATATTAAAACAGAACTTTTAGGTGAACAATGCAAACTTATGGGTAAAGTGCAAAGAAATGAAATGTTTGATCGCTTAGAATTCAATGTGCAAATTGTCACAAGAGCCGATCCTAATGAGGAACTAAAGAAATTGGAATGAGGTTAATCTTACTTCTTTTTTACTATGCTCTTTCACACCCATATTTTTCTTGGAATTGTATTTTTTTTCCTATTCAAGGATTATTTTTCAGGAAGAAATGAACTTATTTTCTTTGCATTAATCTTACTTGGAAGTGTTCTTCCTGACATTGATTCAAAAAATAGTAAAATCAATCAATGGAGTGGCTTTATTGGCAAAATTATTGCAATCTTTGCTAAACATAGGGGGATGTTTCACTCACTATTCTTTTACTTGTTTCTCTTTTTTGCAATCAGTTACTTTACTCGCCAGTACTATGCCTTTGGTTTATTTTTGGGCTATCTTGCACATCTTATCTCAGATGGCATGACTCTTGCAGGTGTACAAGTGTTTTATCCTTTTTCTAAATTTAAACTCAAAGGACCAATTAAAGTAGGCAGTTTTACAGAAGGTATTATCATGCTTTGTTTAGTTGTGTTAATTTTAAAATTTTTATTTTAAAAAAAGAAAAAGAAATTTTTTAGATATTAATTGGTTCTGAAACGTAAATCAAACCTCTGTCAGGTTGTTTAGTTCGAAAACCCACTACTATGCCTTGTTTTTTTTGACCATCTACTTCATACTCCAAACCAAGGACTCTTCTCCCCCCAAATGTATATGGGCTTATTCTAATCGGTGTGCCTTTTGCCTCTACTCTAACATTTCCTCTTTGTTCTAATTCTCCTAGGCCTTCATATCCTACTGCTTTTAAAATGTCTGAGCTATACTCCATTCGAGATCTAATATCTCCCGTAGGCACCCCATACTCAATTGCTCCTTTTCCGATTTCTAATTTATGTTCTAATGTCATTATAATATCCTCCGTATAATTAATTTGTAAAAAGTGGTAGAAATCTAACGTTTCCTTTCAAATAAGCAATCGGCTTTCACACCGCTTTAAAACAGAAAGTTATGTTAGAAAGATAAACTAATTAAAACTAAAACCAAAAAACGAAAATGATCTCTTTAAGCTCATTTTATCATCGATAAAAAAGTGATATATAAATCTTGTGACCTAAATTTATAACTTCTACTCTTTGGAAAAACATATAAATCATTTATTTGCTAAAATATCCTAAAGGAGGGAAGAGTTTTTTTAGAAGTGAGATTATCTTTTGATTAAACGCAAAATGAAACAAAGATTTCATTTGCGTCTAAAAATGATAGTTTTCATTTTTAAGACTTTACTAAAGTTTATGGCCAAACGACTAGAATCACCATCATCTATTAACACATTTAAGCAATGTAAAAGAAAGTACTACTATCAGTACGTAGAAAAACTTCCTACGCTCTCTAATATTCATCAAGTACGTGGAAACATTGCCCATTCTACACTTGAGGATTTCTTTGATATTGATGTATCGCAATTTACTTCTGATAATTACGGTCTTAAATGCAAATCAGCAGTACAAAAACTCATGCTTCATCAATGGCAACAGTATAAACAAAAATTAGATGAGCTAAATATGCATGCAGATAGACTTGCATTTTACTTTGAAGAAACTATGCTTATGGTAATGAATTGGACAAATCAATTTGTTGATGATCTAACTAAGGTCATGAAAAACAAGAACATGACTCCTCAAGAAGCGTTTGAATATCTTACTCCTATTCGAGAACAGGAATATAAATCAGAACAACACTCCGTTCGAGGGTTTATTGACGCAATTGCTCACGTTGAAGATGAAGTTCATATTATAGATTATAAAACAAATTCTAAATTTGATTTCAAAGATAGTATTAAACTACAACTTGCAATTTACTGTTTATTATACCATGAAAAGCACGGTAAAATACCCTCTAAAGTTGGCATCTTCTTTTTACGTCATAAATTAAAGATGATGAATGTTGATGAAGAACTCTTAAAACTTGCAGCACGAGAAATTGAACTTATTCATGCTCACACTTCAATTACTGAAAACAAAGTAGATTATCCTCAAACAATTACTGGACTTTGTAAATGGAAAACTGGACAATGTGACTTTTATGAACCGTGCAGTCCTCATAGTTAGGCACGCCAATGAATTTTCAAAGAAAATTTTAATGTGCGTGTAGCCCTCATAGTTAAATGAATATTCAACAAACTAAAGAAAAAGCAGTATTTCTCGCATTACAAAAAGACATGGCTTTAATTAGAAGACATCTTGAAATCCATGGCATGAAAAAAGATGGTTCAACTATTTTGATTTCTAAAAGTGAAAATTACAATGATCTATGGTCAGATGCTTTAGAAATCTTACAATCTTAACCAACTGCTTGCAAACTCATTTGTATAATCTCTTGATATAAACCCACATTTTCAAGAACAAAGGTTTCAACACCCGCACCAATTACTAAAAAGATTAGTGCAAACAAGAATAAATACAAGTTAAAACCAAATACTTCCATAAACCGAGAGGAAGCAAATTGTTCGAGTAGCACATCTTTAGAAATGACTGAGCCTGAAATGGCGGCTAAAAAATATGATATGGCCTCAATCATCATGTGTGGGAAGACAATTAACATAATGATTCCAAATAAATAAAATGGATGGTCTCCTGAAATTAAACTAGCATTCTTTGCAGTGAGACCAAAAATAGTGCCCCATACAGATGCGTTCCACGTTATCAAAAATATCGCCCCATCTCCTGTGAGCAGTGCCATAATAAAACAGGCAATCAGTACTAAAAAATTATTTTTCAAAAGATCAAAGAATAAACCTGATCCAAAAATTCCACCAGTTGCACTCCCCGCAAAACCTTGACCAAATCTAATCTCTAATTGTTCTCTAAATAATGTGTTTGCATCTAGTCCTGGAAGCATAATCGTTGCAACAGAATAAACAAGTAAAATTCCCAGAAATAAAAAGATGTAAATCCGTACTACATCAGCATCATCTTTCCATAGATTTCGTAGTGAAACTTGTTGCTCTAAACTTTCTTGTCTTTCTTCAATTGAAAAGATCTTATACAATTCCGGTAGCAGTAATAACGCTGTAAACCCAACTGCCACAAGCGCAGGATCGCCTGGGAATAAAAATGAGGATAATAAAATTCCAACAATAGAATACGCAACACCTAAAATAAACGCATATCTTCCTTTATTCTCTAACCAATCTTCTGGAAAAATATGTTCAAGTACCATTGATAACCTCTTTTTTTACAGAAGTAGTATTTTTTTGTTTATATACTTTGCTGTATTCTCCAGCTCTGTCCGGAAAGGAACGAAAATGTATTCTGGGGCACGGTGCCCATTATCCAGAACAAAGAAACTACTTTGTTTGGATCCCAATAAAGCACTTTGTCTTTATTGTGGATGGCGCTAATTTGACTTCTCGTCAGTTAGTGCGTCATGCACCTCGACTACGTCAGGGCGCCAGTATACAAAAAGCCTCTTTTCCGGACAGAGCCGTATACTCCACAAGTTTTTTAAACACTACACTCTCTAAAGCATTATAATTTACAAGGTGATTTTTATGATATGGGTTTATGTTATTATTGCAGTTGTTGTGTTATTTTTAATCTACATCTACAACAGTCTAATTAGACTACGTGTTCGTGTAAAAAACGCATGGTCACAAATTGATGTACAATTAAAACGAAGATATGATTTAATTCCTAATCTTGTTAAAACAGTTAAGGGATATGCAAAACACGAAAAAGGAGTTTTAGAGAGTGTTACAAAGATGCGTGCGCAACTCATCTCAGGTTCCAAAGAAGATAAAGCAAAAGCGTCAAATCAAATTACAGATGCTTTAAAGTCAATTTTTGCAGTTGCAGAAAATTATCCTGACTTAAAGGCAAATGAAAACTTTAAACACTTACAAGAAGAATTATCCGGAACAGAAAGCAAAATTGCCTACGCAAGACAGTTTTACAACGATTCTGTAATGCAATACAATGAAGCAATTCAAACAGTTCCTAAAAACTTCTTTGCAAAAATCTTTGGCTTTACAAAAGAAGAATTTTTCAAAACTCAAGGCAAAGAACGTGAAAACGTAAACGTTGAATTTTAATTTTTTTTTAATTAATCAAAATGGGAATTTACGATGAAATTGCAAGTAACAAACGACGTTCCTACCTATTGGTATTTTTCTTTTTAGTTTTTGTAATCCTTTTAGGGTATGTCATTGGATTTTTTTACGGTTCTGCATATGGTGGGGTTATCCTAGCCTTTATTGTGGGTTTTCTTTATTTTCTCTTTAGTTATTATGGTGGAGCATCTACAATTCTAACTATGAGTAGAGCAAAAGAAGCAACAAAACCGGCTTATACGTACTTAATTAACACAGTAGAAGGCCTTGCAATTGCCGCAGGAATTCCTAAACCTAAAGTATATGTCATTGAAGACTCAGCAGTTAATGCCTTTGCAACAGGAAGATCTCCTGAACATGCAGCAGTAACTGTTACAACTGGCCTACTTCAGAGATTAAACAAATTAGAACTTGAAGGCGTTTTGGCACATGAAATATCTCATATCAAAAACTTTGACATTCGTGTAATGATGCTTGCTTCAGTAATGGTGGGCTTGACTGTTCTAATCTCAGACTTTATCTTACGTTCTTTTTTATGGGGCAGAGGTGGGAGTAGAAATAATGACAATAATAGCGTAACAGCAGTCATGATTGTTATTGGACTTGCACTTGCAATTCTCTCTCCCTTAATTGGTGAGGCAATTAAGCTTGCAATCTCTAGAAAAAGAGAATACTTAGCAGATGCCTCTGGTGCCTTACTTACAAGGTATCCTAAAGGTCTTGCAGATGCCCTTCGTAAAATTAAAGACGATCCTGATCCGCTTGTTGATCACGCAAATAAAGCTACAGCACACTTATTTATCTCAACTCCATTTAGAAAAAGTAAAAAATCATTTATGAAAAATGTTTTTGCAACTCATCCTCCAATTGATGAGCGTATCAAAAGATTGGAGAAGATGTGAGTAATCTTTAAGTATTCCTTTACTCTTCCTAACTTATGAAAAAAAAGTTAGTTAAGAAACTTCGAGCAGATACTAAAAGACTACTGTGCATAGCAAAACAACAAAACCTTCTCATTACAGCTCTTTTTTCTTGGGTTGTTTTTTTAGTGTATGAAGTAACGATTCGTACCTATGATTTGTATCGCACTTTGCCAGATGTAGATTTAGGAGGACATTTTTTAGCAGGTATTGCGCTTGCAGCATCATTTTATTGGCTAGCAATTAGAAAAGATATAGCAAGACCATATTGGCTTATTTTTATTGGCACGTTTGTTGCAAGCTTTTTATGGGAAATTGCAGAAATAATGCAAGAATGGTTCTTTTACAACCCTCCTCACTTAATAGATGGATTTCTCTGGGATGGTATAATTGACATTATTGTAGCACTTGTTGCAGCAATAACATTTATGCTTATTAAAAGGAGATAAAATGTGGGTTGGAAAGTTTAAAATTGAACACGATTGTTGGATCTCTGATAAAACGACTAAATACAACATTAGTGCAGTAGGAATTCCATTACAGCCATTTGAGAAGGATGGGAAAAAATACCACACAGGAATTGATTTTTTGCGTGGGAGTGAGAAAAATAAAGAGCATTTTATTGCAAGCCTTAAAAAAAATAAAAGAATTAAAAATGTTGATGTGTACAAAAATCAACTTATCTTACTTATAGAAGGAGAAGATTTTATTGCGCAAGCACTAGATCCTTCACTTTTTTTTGTCTCACCAGTACTACAAGAGAAAGGATATGAAGTTTGGGAAATTGGAAGTTGGGAGAAAAAAACCTTGACTGGTTTCTTAGAGAAAATCAAGGAATTTGCAAAAGTTGAAATTTTAAAACTAAAAAAAGAGAGTCCTAAGTTGATTATTCACCAAGCACTCCCTAAGATGACAGCAAAACAAGAATCTGCATATCAACTCGCACAAGAGTTAGGGTATTACGAATATCCACGTAAAGTCTCTGTTGAAAAACTTGCAAAAAAAGCAAAGATTCCAAGAACTACATTTCAAGCACATCTTAGAAAAGCTGAGAGTAAAGTAATGGGAATGCTCAAAAATTCATTTTAAAACAGTCATATGACTGCAATAATATTAAATAAACTCTATTTCTATGTCTTGTGATGGCAACAACAAAGCTCTTCTGGGAAGATCCTTACCAAACACAGTGTACTGCAACTGTTACTGCAATTAATGACAATAAAGTAAAACTTAATCAAACCATTTTTTACGCATTTTCTGGAGGACAACTCTCTGACGAAGGAACAATTGGGGGCATTAATGTTGTTGAAGCAAAAAAAGAAGGAGACAAAGAAGATATTATTGATATCGAATATACTCTTGAAAAGAAGCCTAACTTTAGCGTAGGAGATGAAGTAGAAATCAAAATCGATGAAATACGTCGAGATAAACTGCGTCGGCTACACTCAGCAGCACACATTGTGTATTATGTTGTAATTGATATCTTAGGTAAAGTAAAAATTAATGGCTCTGAAATCCAAGTAGAAAAAGCACGCATGGACTTTGGGTATGAAAAACCATTAGTAGAAAAAATTCCAGTCATTGAAAAAGCAGCTAATGAATTTATTTCTGGCAACCATGACATTATCATGAAACCTGATGAGAGTAAGCCTGATCTGCGTTGGTGGACATGTAATGAGTGGAAAATGCCCTGTGGGGGAACGCATGTCAAAAATACAAAAGAAATTGAGCCATTAAAATTAATGAGAAAAAATAAAGGTAAAGGAAGAGAAAGAATTGAGATGTATTTAACAAACTAATACTCGTGCAGCTTATCGAGGCGCTGCATCATAACTGGAATAATGTCTTGCCCACTTACTCCTTCAATAAAACGCTCAAGCAATGAGGTATCAGTTGAGAGTACTACTCTTGAATTTACTCCAATTGATGCAAATCTTCTTATTGCTTTTGCTGGATTAATCTGACTATGTTCTTGTCTAGTTTTAAAAACATAAGACTGACTTTCTCTTCCTTCTGAGTCATTATCCAAGAAAACGTAAAATTTCATGTCACGGGGGTTAAAATATCGCTCTATTTGATTGATTGTAGGGATACTTTCTTGTGGCCTCATATCGTCTACCCAATTTCCTACTAAAACATATTTATCGTCCTTTAATGGGCCAGGATAGTCTTTTGTTTCCCTTGTAATAACATTTACCACTGGAAATCCAAATTGGGTATAAGGTTTCACTGGAAATCGCACTACATACTCTCCAGGAGTTAAAATACCGCCAGCAACAGCTACCTTAGTTCCATCTCCAAGAACGCCTCCGCCTAATCTATTGTCTTTGTTACTAACTACCTTAACTTCTACTTTTTGTAATGTTCCTGCAAGCTGTGAGTATATCATCTATTCTACTTCTAACACTCTTTTAAATAATCTTTGACAAAATCTTTAATAACTACTTAACAATATCTATCCCATGGAAAAAGAGGTTAAACAATATATTGTCTTTGGAATTACTGTATTTCTCTTACTCACATTCTCTATTTCATATTCAGAATTACGTCTAAATTCTGTTCAAAATTCATTACAAACAGAAATCTCTTCTTTACAAAATACAATAAACACTATAACAGCACAAGTGTCACAAGCACAAACTGACATTACATCTCTTGATTCTAGCCTTACACAAAAAGAATCTGAAATTGAAATGCTTACTGGGGAACTTGCACAGGTTCGAATTGAAAGTCAAGAGCAAGCCAGCCAGTTGCAAGAAACAATTGATAATTTAAAACTACAAAACCAAGACTTTTCAAGTGTTATTGAAAAAGTAATTCCATCAGTTGTAAGTATTTTAACTAATCGTGGAACTGGGAGCGGATTTGTCATTGACTCTAAAGGGTATGTTGTGACAAATTATCATGTGGTAGAAGACATTAGTGCTGCAACTGTTGTTAGTTCAGACGGAGAAAGACATTCTGTTAGTTTACTTGGTTATGATGCTGATGTAGATATTGCGGTCTTGCGTGTAAACACACAGAATTTACAAGAACTCTCTTGGGGTAGTTCAAATAGTGTAAACATAGGTAAGAGTGTTATTGCCGTTGGCAATCCAGGTGGCCTTGACTTTAGTGTTACACAAGGGATTGTAAGTGCAAAACGAAAAGATAACAATAATAATGATTTAATTCAAATTGATGTTCCAATCAACCCTGGAAACTCTGGTGGCCCATTAATCAATTCTAAAGGTCAAGTAATTGGAGTAAACACAAAAAAATTAGCAGGATTTGAAGGAGTTGGTTTTGCTCTTGCAAGTAATTATGTTGATAACTTTGTAAATGACATAATTAATAACTACGAAACAATTCTTACACAACAACAAAACTAAACCTTATACCCATGAAATTTCAAAACATTCTTTGTGTTCTTAAAAAAAGCTCATTAGTACAATGTAGCTCAAAAGAAATTAAACATCTCCCTACATATAGAAAATCATTTTTGCAAAAAGCAATTGATGCACAAAAAAAAGCAGAAAAACAATTACGTACAATCCTCAAAAATCTCAATGTAACATATATCAATGATTCTCAAGTTACTAAAAAAATGTGTAAGGATGCAGACTTAATTATCACATTAGGTGGCGATGGTACATTTCTTGCAACAGCTCAACATTGTGATAAAACACCGATTTTAGGAGTAAATTCAAACCCCTGTAAAGATCCAAAAATAGGAAGTATTGGAGCACTGACGTCAATAACCATAGATCAGGTAAAAACAAAGCTTCCTTTATTATTTCAAGAAAAATTCACTTTAATCAAAAGATCTCGCTTACAACTCTCATTAAATGGAAAATTGCAATCTCCCCTAGCTACAAATGAAATCTTTTTTGGTCCCAAAGATGCAGACAAGACTTGTGACTTTCAATTAACTTACAATAAACATAAAGAAGTCTTTAATTCTTCTGGATTAATAATTGCAACTCCAACTGGGTCAACTGGTTGGTTTAAAAACGCAGGCGGTAAAAAATTCACTTCAGGTTTTGGGTTTATTGTAAGAGAAGCAAATAGGGATCGAAAACCTGCTTTTTGTAAAGGAAATCTTTCTTTATCACAATCTCTTATCTTTGAAACTGGTGCAAATGATGTCTTTTTATCTTTTGACTCTCTTCGCGAAAATAGAATTAAACTAGATTGTAAAAACGCAAAAATCAAAATTGGGATTGCAAAAGGAAAAGACTTGAATGTGATTAAGTTATAATTTTTTTGATGATTAACCAATCTCTCGTAACTTCTTATCAAAATCACTCTTTTTCTCTCGTAGGGCAGTAGGACTTCCTCCACCATGCCACGTAAATCTGGGTCTCATTTGAACGGGAAATATCCTTTCATTTGTGTCGTCAAAAACAACTGCAGCTCCCTTTACTCTTGGAAGTAAATCAATTTCTTGTTCTAGTCCATGACGCATATAACTTTGTGTTAGTTGTCCTAAAGCCTCAACATCCATTCTTGCTGTGAGTCTGTGTGACAACACAGTATCGGATTGG
Organism: uncultured Methanosarcinales archaeon; assembly: GCA_964344285.1. Taxonomy (GTDB): domain Archaea; phylum Nanobdellota; class Nanobdellia; order Woesearchaeales; family GW2011-AR9; genus CAYFMM01. The sequence goes on from CAYFMM010000007.1 coordinate 41,218, forward strand.
GTCATTACATCAGTATGAATTTTTCCAGGCTGTTGAGATGCTAAAATGAGTGAAATGCCCGGTTGTCTTCCTTCACGTAAAATTGTAATTAACGGTTGTGTGGCAGCTGTTTCTCCTTCTTTTGGAAGTAACTCATGTGCTTCATCTATTGCTAACCACACTAGTGGTTCTTGCATCTTATCGCTATTCTCTTTAGAAAAATAATGCATTGCCGCATCAACTGATTTATACTCCTCTGTCTTTCTTGCAAGCATTCTTTGTTGAAATAATGTTCTTGAAATAAGCCCTACAACAAGCGCTTTAATTTCCCAACCAGAAGGCATTGTAGCATAAGGTGAAACATCTAAGATTGTAACTTGACCACCACTAATAATATCTTTGAGTGGGGTTCCTTCTTTAGAAAAAATCCCCCATCCTTTAGCTTTTAAAAATTCATTTACAACAATATTTTTTACAACCTTTTCACTTTGAGAATCTTCTTTAATTCTCTCTATTAATTCTTCTATCTCATAACTTTCCCCTTGCCCTAGATCTTGAGTAACTTTGGTAATTAACACTCCTTCTGCTGTATTTGTATTGATGCTGAATGCCTTGCACCAATCTTGTGCAGTTACATCAATTGGTCTAATAGAAAACGGATAATCAGTTGGAATCCCTTGCTCTTGATACTTGTAAAAAAAAGCGTTAGGAGTATAAATCTTTACATCCAATCCTTTAGGCTCAAAGCCCCATCCTTTTAACAAATCAGCATCTTGATAGTTTGGATACTTCATGGTCCAATAAATGCCCATTGTGTCTAGTAATACAATAGAAAGATTTTGCTTGATTTCTTCACTAAGATCAGTAAGCCCTTCTGCAATTGCTCCCATGGTGTAAGATTTCCCAGAATTATGAGACACTACTCCATTGGCAATAAATGAGTGATTTTTTGGAACATGTAAATCGTAGACTTTTTTTACATCTTTAACTTTTGTAATTCTTTTAATACTATTAGCATAATATACGTCCTTAACATATTGGCCTTTTTTTCTTCTATGTGCTTGCCAAAATTTATGCTTTTGTAATTTTTCTTCCTTTGTTTTGTCTACAAAGCCAATTAACTTAAAATTTTCAAGAGAAGAGTGGTCTGTAATATATAATTGGTAATTGTGAAATAATTTTCCATTAAGTTTGACTTTTTTATCTCTGATTGTTGATTGAATTCTAAAATGTTGCAATAATAAGTTGAGGTCCTCTAAGAATTCTCTTGATTTAGAATAATAAACCACATGCCTTCCATCTTTGTTAACATATCCATCACAGGAAAATAACGCCCGCAAAAAATGTCTCTTAAAACTATTTGAACTTTCAAAAACAATTGGCGGAACTCGTATCAAGTGAGATTTTAAACCTAATGGAACGCCTAATTTATGGAGTTTTTCAACAGGGATTTTATTTGTGCTTTGAACAACAAAACAGTTTTCCTTGCTTTTCTTATATAATTTAACTTTGACCTTAAATTCTTTCTCTAAATCATCTTTTGAAACTCGCAATACATCTTCTGATTGGTTAATAATTCTAACTCTTCGTTTTGTCCCATTATACCAAGCTCCTCTTCCGTCTTTGTATCTCCCTTTACGCATTTGCATTGTGCCATCAGCAAGAACAAAACCAAGCAATCTAGCGATACGTAAGCTTTCTTTATTCCTTTTTCTTACCTCGGGAAGTTTTAATGGAGTTATTAATTCATCATTAACTTTCAAGTCTTTAGCTTCTTTCCAAATAGTTTTCTTTTTTTCTAAAACAAGAAGTGGATGTTCCTTTGTTAAAATTAGTTTTTGCCCGTCATAATTTTCAACTTCATACAACTCTTCATTCTTAATGTCATATTCTACTAACTGTGCTTCTTCCCATTCAAATCCTTTTTCAGAGTATGAATATATTTTATCTTTCTTATTATCAAAATTTTGTATTGCCTTATACCCTTTATCTGTGAAAACTCTAGTATCTCCAGTTAGACACCCCCTTTTTCCAACAACAAATACAACATGCGCTCCTGCAACATCCATATACACTGGATTAGAAAGAGACGTTGTCTGTCCCATTTTAACGTATTGTTTTCCTAAAAGAACTGTCCCTTCCTTACCAAACTTCTCCACATCCTTTTTAGAACGACCAATAATAACATCAAACACCATTCTTTATTCTAAACTCTCATCGGATAAAAAGCTTGTGGTGGTTTAAATTAAAATAAGAATTAAAAATTAAATAAAAAAATCTAAAGTTGTTCATCTGTTAAGATGTTTACTCTTCTAGAATCTTTAATCTTAGATGCAGTTCCAACAATATGTTGAATTCCAACTTTTTCTGATGTTTGTACAAGATCAGTTGTAACTTCTCCATCTAAAACAAGTGCGTAAATACCGCCATTTAGACTTTTAACGGTGCTTTCTAGCTCACTGAGTGGCACTTTACCAAGTACATGTAATTTTTGATCAAATAAACATGCTCCTCTTGTGCCAAAAAGATCTTCAATGGTTTTTTTAAACAACTTTTTCTCATCAGCAGATAACCCTTTTTTGTTTTGTTGCTGTCTTTGGTTATTTGCGCTTGAGCGTTGTTGTCTATTATCATTTCGATTATCTTTGTTGTCTCTGTCTCTTCTTTGAAACTGTCTTTGATTTCTACTTTCTCTGCGTGTTTGAGGTTGTTCTTTAAGAGCACCATCATCATCAACGCCTAACTCCATCTTTGACTGTTCAGCTGTAATCCTTCCACGTAATGCTTTGTGGATTTCTTTTTTAGTAATCTCTTCAACTTCTTTTCCATCTGGAGCTTTACAAACAAAATCAATCTCTGATGTTCCAAGAAGACCACGAATAATTAAATCTCCTCCTCGATCTCCATCAACAAAGAGTGTTGCTGTCTTCTTTCGAGTTAAATCTTTGATTGTTTGTGGGATTGCCGTACCATTAAGTGCAATTGCATTTTTAAACCCATGTTTAAGTAAGTTAAGTACGTCTGCTCTTCCTTCTACAATGATAATCTCTTCACTCTCATCAATTGTAGGTCCTGCTGCAAGTTTTTCATGTCCGTAGTCTGCAACTTCCATCATCCGTACAGATTGTGCTACTTCATCTGCGAGTTCCTGAGAATCTGGAAGTGTTGTATTAGTTAGGTTCTTAAGTAATGCTTTTGCACGATCGATTACAAATTGCCTTTTACTTGTACGTACATCTTCAATTTTTTTAACTTCAATTTTAGCATTACAAGGGCCAATTCGTTGAATAATCTCTAGTGCTGCAGCAACAATTGCTGTTTCTGTTTTATCTAAAGAACTTGGGATGATAATTTCTCCTTGTGTCTTTCCAGAACTTGTGTTAACATTTACTTCAATTCTACCAATTCTACCGCTACGCTGTAATTCACGCAGTTCTAAATCATTTCCAAGCAATCCTTCGGTTTGTCCAAAGATTGCTCCAATGACGTCTGGACGGTCTACAACACCGTCAATATGAATTGTTGAATGAACAATATACTTTGCCGCTACTGGGCTAATTTTTGCCATTTTAAGCCTCCAAAGAAAGAATATTACTATCTATTATCTGCACTCTATGGTCTTATGGTGCGTTTGTGATGTGATGAATGTGATAATAATACACTTTCTTATTTTAAGTGTTTTATGTTGACGAGAACTAGCTTCATCTTCTACTCTTACTTTGATGCGTTTGGTACTTAGTGATTATGAAAACAAACTCGTTTTCAAATGATGAATGCTAAACTCGTGTGATTATGAAGCCCATAGCACTAACCCCCAAGTTCAAAGCTTGGCATTTGCCGTAAACTCCCCTGGGTACTCTCGTGACGGGCTGTAACTTTAATTTTGAATCTCTACTATATAAACTTATTGCTCTAAATTTCTATTTTGCCTTAAACTGAGTTTTAAAGCTAAATTCTGGCGTAAAATATGTTTTTTTTTTGGTTAAAGTAAGTAGAAACCCCAGCGAACCTGATACTCAAGATTCACTGAGGAAAAGAGGTGGTTTTGAGGTGTTTAACTACTAGTTAGTAGCACTAATATATAAATCTTTCGTTTAGTTTTCACTAATAAGAGACAACAAGAAACAAGTCGTAAATCTTAAATAGGGCAAACCCACTCGAGAATCATGGAACAAGATTTGACTGTAATTCACTTTCCTCGTTTAGGTGAAGACGATTTAAGCAAAATTATCGAAGCACAAACAACATTTCACAGAGAAAGATCTGATGTCCGCATCTCGTGTTCTTATAATAGGACAGCAACAATCTCTTTTCCAACTGCAGATGACGCACGCTATTTTGGAAATTTATTAAAACAAAAAGGTTTGGATCCAGAATATCATGCAGGGAGTTATTACAATCTCTTAGCTGAATCTAAGATGGGTGACTTTGAAAGGACTGTCCACAGAAGTTTTATGTAATAATTTTTCTAACAAGCAATTTAAGGAGTCCATAGCTTTGGCTTAAATCCAGCATTTTGTAGAAGTGTAAGGTACCCTCGCTCAAAACCCCTAACCTTAATTGCTCCTTTATTGTCATTTTCTGTTGTAAAGGGGTCAACAAGAACTGTATACATACCATAACGATTACCAAATACAATATCAGTAGAAAGCCGATCTCCAAATACTGCTATTTTCTTTTGACCACATTCAAAATATTCTGCCACAGCTTCAATTCCTCCCGGCTTTTTACGGTCATGGCGCAGTACGTTTATTCCTAAAGCACTCTCAACCCTTCGGGCATGCTCATAATCTTTATCATCTCTAGTTCCAGCAGAATTTGACATAATTGCTATTTTTTCTCCAAATACTTTTTTATACTCATCAAAAGTATCTTTAATGGAAGGATGAATCTCTTCTCCATATGGCACCGTTAGTGTATTGTCTTTATCAAAAATAACACCTTCAATTCCCTGCATTTTAAGAATATCTGGCAATACTTCTGCAACATTTTTAACATGAAATTGTGGTATCAATAGTTTTGGCTGAAGTACATACGCCCTTGGCACCATCAAAAATGCGTCTACATTTACATACTGTCCAAGAGATTTACCACTTACCATTTTTCTCTTTAAAGCCTACTATTTTATAAAAATAAAGCCTATTGCAACCTATATGACTACTTATACCTATCAAGAGCGTTTTAGAACAGATAAAGGAGTTTTTGATGCTAGAACAAATAAAAACCTCTTTGATCTACAAAAAAAAGGAATCTTTGATGAGTTAGTATCTCCCTTAAAGGTTGGAAAAGAAAGTAATGTCTTTGTGGCAACAAAAGGCAAACAAAAGATTATTGTCAAAATTTATAGGGTCCAAAACTGCAACTTCAATGCTATGTTTGATTATATTCGTAAAGATCCAAGATATGAATTCTTAAAACAACACAGAAGACAAATTATCTATGCGTGGACACAACGCGAATATAGAAACCTTCAATACGCACAAAAAGCAAAGATCAAAGCACCAAAACCCTTTGCATTTAAAGACAATATCATCGTTGAAGAATTTATTGGAAAAGAAGAAGCAGCGCCGCCTCTAAAAGATGCATATCCACAAGATCCTCAAAAATTCTTTAATGCGGTAATCTTAGCTGTAAAAAAGCTCTATAAACAAGGATTAATTCATGGAGACTTATCTTCTTTTAATATCCTAAATCACAACGAAAAGCCCTATATCATTGATTATTCTCAAGCAACTCTTACAAGGACCCCTAATTCAGAAGAGCTATTAGAACGAGATATAAAGAACTTATTGCATTTTTTCAAAAAACTAGGGATTAAAGCCGATCAAGAAAAAATAATCAAGAAAATAACATCTTAACATAAGTTATAAAAAAGAATCCACAAAATAAAGAATAATATGACAGAAGAATTTTCCTACGAACTTAAAATTCCAGAAGAACGCGTTGCAGTATTAATTGGAACAGAAGGCGCTACAAAAAAGGAAATTGAAGAAGCAACCCAAAGTAAACTTGACATTTCTAAAGAAGGAGATATAACAATTATTGGTGAAGATGGCTTAATGTTATACACAACAAAAGACATCGTACAAGCAATAGCAAGGGGATTTAACCCTAAAATTGCTCTACTTCTTTTAAAGCAAGATTATGCATTTGAGCTTATTGACATGAAAGATGTTGCTGGAAAAAACAAAAGCACCATGCAACGCCTTAAAGGCAGAGTTATCGGCAAAGGTGGAAAATCAAGGGCAGAAATTGAAAGACTTACAGACACAAATATTGTTGTATATGGAAAAACTATTGGCATTATTGGTGAACTTCAACAAGTAACTCTTGCAAGAGAAGCAGTTGCAATGTTACTCTCAGGATCAATGCACAAAACTGTCTTTCAATTCTTAGAAAAGAAGAAAAAAGAGATTATGTTTGGTTGAACAAAACTTATAAATGATTAAAACCACCCACTACAAGAATGAGATCAGATTTCCAATTCGAACAATTAAACAACGCAGAGAAGAGGTTATTAATCAGTGCATTCGGTTACGAGGTTGACGAGAGCGGATTTGTAGTTGACTCTCTTCTTAAAGAAAAAATTAGATCTAACAATGGAGGGTTTATCCATTTAGATAAAGCAGCCTTGTTACCTGGTTCATTAAAGATTATGGATTCTGACCCCTTAACTATTTCCAAGTACCTAAGGGAGAACATAGAAGTATGAATCCTGAATCAATAATTAATGCTATAAAAGACCTGCCTCTAAAAGAAGCCCTAGGTTATCTCATTGTCAATAAAATATTTAGTTTCAACCAAAGTGGGTTTGAGTCCATTAAAGAAATTATCCGTGAAAAAGTAAGTTCAAAAAAATACGGTTTTGTTCCCAACAAGGACGAGGGAAATTTTCTTGTTAAAGCTTCCGAGCGCCAATATTATAGGGAGTTTGGAAGAATTTTACCTAACCACAGATACAGCGACCTAATACGAACCGGTTACTTGGTTACGCATTTAAACAAATTAGGAGGAGAAGCAAATAAGCAACGCGCAATTGAGATAAAAGAATCCGTTCTCCACCGCCCAAACGGAGTAATCTCCTTGAGAATAGTTCAATTAGTTACAACAGGAGCATTAGTTCCCGTTGTTGATTATTTAGACGAATTGAAGAAGAAAAATTATGACTTAGAATACTTAAGCAACACTTTTGATGAAGTTATTAACGATTGGAAAAAATATGCTTGTTTTATCAAATCAGAGATGTCTGAAACCCAGATTAATAATCTAATTATGGAGAAAATAGAAGCCAAACAAAAATTGATTATGCTTTTTTCCTACGGATTTGCAAAGAAAAATACTACCCGTGCAGTAGCTAGCATACTAAAAAATGCTGCCTGCGATGAATACTTCTATGAAAGTAAGAATGTTAATGAAGGAGATTTAGAAACACATGTTTCTTCTTTTTCATTGATCGAATAGTTTGCAACTCCCATATCTAGTTTTCATTTATTTACAAGCATTACAACTCCCGTAAAGATAGGAATAAGACCTAGTATTTGCCAAAGCGTTGGAATTTCTTGCAAAATAAAGTAGGCAAAAACAAGTGTAAACGCTGGAACAATAGACTGCAAAGAAATTGCTTTTGTAATAGAGATCCTATGAATTGCTTCAATCCAAAGAAGTTTGGACACGCCAAGCAGTAAGATCCCATTGATGAGTAAAAACCAAAGAGAAGATCTAATAACTGAAATTGAAACTTGAGGTTCAATTATTGCTGCAAAGACAAGCAGAAAAACACCACTCACTACACTTCGAAAAAGCATAATTGTTGAAGAGGACACATATTGCCTCGCTTGTTGTGCATAGTAGTTTCCTAAAGTTGGCACTGCAGTTGCAACAAGTAAAATTAAATCTCCTTTATTGATAGAAAAACTTCCTTGAAATAAGATTAAAAGAGCTCCTATAACCATAAAAAATGCTCCAAAAAATAATTTTGGACTTAGCTTTTCTTTTTTCCAACCATTTAAAATCACCATTGCAAAGAATACTTCCATTAATAAAATGATACTGGCATTACCTGCAGTTGTGTATTGTAAGCCCACAAAGATAAGTGAGTAAAAAATAATCCCAATAAAAAGCGTTGTAAGAAACATGTATTTTATCGCCTTTTTTATTTTAAATTCTGACCACTTTTGCTTATATGTAATCCAAATTGCAAAAAATATTGCAGCAATAAGTGAACTGAGTGCAAGCGAATACAAAGGCGAGAGTAAGTTTAGTGAAAGAATGGTAATGATTGGAAAAAAACTCCACAAAAAAGCTTCAGAAAATAAGAATAATTCTCCTTTACGTTGTGTTGAAATATCCATAAGCAGACAGTAATTGGAGTATTAATAAAACTATCTATCTCCCGGCTCTGTCCGGAAAGGTAGAAAAAGGTATACTGATTTCTGATAAGCATGCAAA
>CAYFMM010000008.1:0-25206 GCA_964344285.1 uncultured Methanosarcinales archaeon
CATGGCTTAGTCGAACTCTCATAGCAGCAATCTCCCGCAGGATCAACGGGAATTAATTTCTTTAGAAAAGAATTTTTTAACGATCCTTGTGATTATGAATTATTGGTCACAGTTTAATAGCTTACTTATGGAATTTTGTCAAGATAGTTGTCCAAGTTTTTACTTGGATCACCTCGTTCACACTCAAGGTTAATTGAGCATACATAGTTTATGACGCAAAGACAATCTAAAAATTGTTTTTGCACTACAATAAGATGTTACACTTATTGAGAGTGTTGAGGGAAAGTAGGTTATTTATAAATGTTTCTATTAGAAAGAAGATAGAATTTAGAGAAAAAATCAGAGAAGAATCTAGATATTTTTGTTTTTGCAGAAAAATGATGTAAATCTAAGACCTAACTGGATTCGATCTTACGTCTACGTTTAGCCTTTTTCATTTTTTTACGTTGCCATTTCCAACGCATTTGGCCTTTTTTCTTCCATCGACGTGAGCTTCTTTTCATTGAGCAGTTGAGAAGTTGAGTTTTTTATAAAGCTTTCTATTTGTTTGAAGATAGGTTTTGAAGAATTAACTAATCATGCCAATTAAGATAGTTCTTTTTTTCTTTGCTGCAAGGCTATTAATATATTTTACAAAGTGCCTGGTGTTTTTGTTCATTTTAACGACGCTAAGTATGTTTCCATTTGAAGGAATTTGTGTGAACTCTCCTGAGCCGTCTACATAATAAGAAGAACCCCCCCACGCAGGGTTCCAAGATTCAGTTAAAGAGATAAGAAGATGATGTTTTGCAGGTTGCTTTTCTACGTCACTAAGCAGAGTATAATCTTGAGGCGAGAATTGTAGTAATTGCCATTCGAGTGTGAGTTTCTTTTTTGTGTTTATGGCTTGTTTGAGTAATAATTGCAAAGTTGGATCGTTTAAATACGCGAGAAATTCTTTTGAAAGTTTAGCTTCTTTGAATGAATGAGTCAAGGGGTTTTTAGAATGAGTGAATTTATGTTTCTGTAAGAGCAGTTGGATTGTTTTGAAAGTTTCTGGTTTGAATAGGTCAAAGAGAACTACTTGAGATTCTTTATTGTAAATAGCACCAATTTGTTGTTGTGTTTTTTGCTGCAGGTAAATTTCGTTAAGCATGGTGGAACCACCCCGTAAAAGAGATACGTTGTTTTTGCGTGAGGACTTCTTCTACCTCGTGATAAGATTTTTGTGAGACTTTAAAGAATGTAAAAGTGTTAGCTTGTGGTTGGAGTGCAAGGTGTTTTTTTGTGGGGACTACCTTGCCGCTTGTTGTTTTGGAGTCGTATAATGCTAAAGCGCCACCCTCTTTTTTTTGTAATGTTGAAAGGTATAAGATAAAAGCAATATTTCGTGAATCTAATCTGTCATCATGTGGGAGAAGGTAATGTGTATTTTGGTAGATAGAACCAAAAAGATCAAGTTTTTTTGTAGTTAGTTTGCTTGTTGTAAGATATTCAAAGAATGTAAGAAAGTCTTTTGACTGGAGAAAGTTTCTGAAATCAGTGATTGATTGGTGATGCGCCCCTTTAAGGTCGTTGGTTTGTAGAAAAGAGAAAAGGTCAGAGTCTTTGGTAAAGAATGGTTCTTGGAGAAGATTGCTTGTGAGCCCTAGAATAATTTCCTCTTTGAGAAAGTTTTGAAGTTGTAAGTGTTGGAAAGGTTTTGCTTTTGTAAAGGTTGTTTTTAGTTTTTGTAGTGTTTTTAGATTTAGATAGATCGGATTAAGAAACTGTTTGAGAAGTTGTGACTCTGCAATTATGTTTAGAATCCTATCCATTATAGTAAGGAGATAAAATTAAGAATATAAAGTTTTGGATAAAATTTGTTAGAGGTCAATAGATTACAGCAACTACAACACCCTCAATATCATCAAAGCGAACCTTGAGAGGATCTTTGAAAGCATTATTATCACCTTTTACAAAGTAGTAATATCCTTGTTCATCAATTCCAGTTGCAATTACCCTATGTATGATTATTCCACGAAGTGTTTTGTATGAAATAACATCACCAATGTGGATTTGTTCAGGAGAATCTGGCATGATTTCAATTGCATGAGATGTTTCATCAATAAAAGGATCCATAGAGTTTGTGTTTGTAAAGCTTGCCCAGGTTGGATTTTTGACATCTAGTTGCACATAGTTTTCATAAACTTTAATTTGTTCTTCAGAGATCCAATCACTAGGAGAGGAACGTTCTTCAGCCCCCATCAGAGAAAAGGGGATTTGTTTTGAACTTAAAGAAAATGTACTTAGAGTTGTAAGTAGAATAATCACAAGTACCAGTATTGTAAATAACCCCCACCGTTTCATGCTAGTTTAGAGCAAGAGGGTGTTTTTAAGAATTTAGAGAGTAAAAATTAGATGATAGAGAATAATTGTTTAAGTGATGAATACTTAGTTAGAAACATGAAATACTTGAAATCTTGCCACACCTTTTTGAAATTCAAAACTTTGGATCCTTGAATAACCCTTTGTTATTTCTCTTTGTAGTACACTTGAGGGAAAACTAAAGCAGGTTGCATCTGTTACTTCGATAAAGAAATAATTTTTAGAACCCACATGGCCTAGTGTTCTTTTAAGTACATTTAACTGATGCTCCACTTCAGATTCTCGTGGGCCTTCAGGCACAGAGGCATACATCACATCAGGATTTATCCCCCTAATGTAAATAACATTAAAGAGTTCTTCCTTGTAAATTTCATCAATATCAAACCATGAACCTTGCCTAAAATTGTCTTCAGGTTCATAATGAGACATAAGATCTTCTACATCTAAATTATGTACTTCTGCCCCTAATTTTCGAAGAGTTTTACTTTGGCGTGGTCCTGCTTCATAGCTATTTCCTCCACCTATTTGAAGAATCTTGATCGGAAACCCATAACCAGGAGAATCAGCTAAATCATTTCCGTACAGGCGTGTGATTAAGCCGATAGAAGGGTCAAAGTATTTTCCAGCTAATCTTTGGTATCTGTCCTCAAAACCATCTGGAAAAATGAGTTGAGCATTTTCTTGCATCATTTGTTTTTTACAGCATAGAAGCCATCAGCAAGTTTTTGTTCTAATTCAGTTCCCCGAGTATTTCGTAATCGCTCGATTGAAGTACTATGTGGTGTTTCATGCAATTTTCCAATCCCAGGTATAAAAATAGACATTTGTAATAAGTTAGGAAGTTATTTTAAAAGAGTTATTGTGAAAAATTTATATAATCTGAAATTTGTTGCCATACCATGGATTTTGAAAAGTTAGTGGAAGTGTATGAAAAGTTAGAAAGTATTAGTTCTGGTAATGAGATGCGTGACATTCTTGCTGAGTTTTTTAAGAGTGTTTCCAAAGACGATATTGCCATGATTTCATATCTAACGCTGGGCGAGATTGCAAGTGAATATGAAAGTGTTGTTCTTGGTATGGCTGAAAAAGGTCTTGTTAAAGCAATTAGCACTGCAGGGGGCGCTGAGAGTAGTAAGGTTAAGCAACTATTGCACAAAACAGGCGATGCTGGACTGACTGCTGAAAAAATCTTAGAAAAAAAACCACAGACATTAATTCCACTTGGAACATTAACTGTGCATGAATTATTTGAAAAATTACACAAAGTTGCTAAAATGAGTGGCAGTGGCTCACAAGATACGAAGACAAGTACACTTGCATCACTTCTTGCAAAAGCAAGTTCTAAAGGCGCAAAGTATATTGTACGAATTGCACTTGGCCAACTACGTATGGGTGTTGGCGATATGACAGTGCTTGATGCTCTTGCAATTGCATTTACTGGAGAGAAAAAGAATAAAGAAGTTTTAGAAAAGGCATACAATATTTGTCCTGATGTTGGAGTGATTGCAGAAACGATTGCAAAAAAAGGTTTGAAGGGCCTTGAAAAAATCAAGGTTGTTGTTGGTAGGCCAATAAAGATGATGCTTGCACAACGTGTTAAAGAGCTTAGCGAAGTGAGTTCTAAGATACCTGGAAAAGTTGCAGTTGAAGCAAAGTATGATGGTGAGAGAATCCAAGTGCATCAGGATAAAGATGGTAAGATTAGTTTATTCTCACGACGTTTAGATAACATTACAGCACAGTTTCCAGATTTGGTTGGACATTTAGAAAAGGAAGTTGATTCTAAAGAGTTTATTTTTGAAGGAGAAGTGTTAGCGATTGACTCCAAAGGAAACCATTTACCGTTTCAGACTTTAATGCAACGTCGACGTAAAAATGATATTGAAGAGTATATTAAAAAGATTCCAGTACAGCTCAAAGTATTTGATGTACTGTATGTAGATGGAAAAAATGTAATGGATGAAGGGTATGAAAAGAGAAGCGCAAGAATTGAAAAGATGCTTGTAAAGGAAAAAGGATTACGCCATATTGTACCCGCAGATAAAATTGAAACAGATAATGTTGAGAAAATGGATGAGTTTTTTCAAAAGATGTTAGATGAGAAGTATGAAGGAATTATTATTAAGTCTCTTGGTGGAGGGTATCAAGCAGGAACACGTGGCTGGAATTGGATTAAATGGAAAAAAGATTATGTACAAGATTTAGCAGATACAATTGACTTAGTTGTTGTTGGCGGATATTATGGTCGAGGTAAACGAAGTGGTGTTTTTGGTGCGCTACTTTGTGCTGCATATGATGAAAGAAGGGATGAATTTTTAACAGTGTGTAAACTTGGGACTGGACTTACTGATGAGATGCTTGCAGAGCTACCAAAAAAGTTAAAGAAAAGTGAGTCTGCAAAAAAACCGGCACGTGTTGTTGTAAAAAAAGAGATGGAGCCAGACGTATGGTTTACGCCAGATTTAGTTGTTGAAGTCCTTGCTGCAGAAGTTACAAAGAGTCCATTTCACACTGCAGGTGTTGCACTACGTTTTCCACGGTTTGTTCGGTTACGTGATAAGAAGGCAGAGCAGAGTACGAGTGTGAATGAGATTGAAGAGATGATGTGAGGATCCTAAAATGAAAATCATGATTTGTTCCAGCATGAGGTTTGCAGAAGATATCCTTAAAACAAAAAAGGAATTAGAGAGCAAAGGCCATATCGTTCACATACCAGTAGATACAGAGCATATTATTGAAAATCCCCATTTGCCAGATTCCCTTGAAGAAGATTGTAAACACCTACAAGAATCTAACATCCTAAAGAGATGTTTTGATTTAATTGCTGAGTCGGATGCTATCCTTGTATTAAATTATGAAAAACATGGTGTTAAAGGCTACATGGGAACAAGTGTTTTAATGGAAGTAGGATTAGCACATTATCTAGAAAAGAAGATATTTTTATTAAACAATATTCCTGATTATAATAAGCAGAGGTGGGCTCATGAAGTTCATGCAGTAAATCCAATAGTGTTAAATGGCAATTTGGAGAGGATTGAGTAATTTTAGTTTTTAAGTAGTTGTTTTGTGTAGTAAATCACTTAATTTTTAAACCTCCACAGACGGTTCAAAATCAGAGATTTTTTAAACTTCTGTTAGGAAGTTCAAAATCGTAGATAAATCGCAGATTTTTTAAACTAAATACGTTTCTTGTGCTGTATGTCAGAGAAAAGTTCTGCAAAGAAGCAAGTGAGCAATGATATTGGCCTTAAATGCGGTATTGAAATTCACCAGCAATTAGAAGGAAAAAAGCTATTTTGTAGTTGCCCAACTTTAATTCGAGAAGAGAGTGGAGATTTTACAGTTTCTCGAAAGCTGCGAGCTTCTGCTGGAGAGTCTGGAAAGGTTGATGTTGCAGCAAAACAAGAACAGCTGCGAAATAAACAGTTTATTTATGAAGGATATAATGATTCTACTTGTTTAGTTGAATTAGATGAAGAGCCCCCACATGAGATCAACCAAGAAGCACTACACACTTGTTTACAATTTTCAAAAGCAGTTGGCGCAGATGTGTCACCAGTTGTACAGGTGATGAGAAAGACTGTTGTTGATGGGTCAAATACATCGGGATTTCAACGTACGGCACTTATTGGCAGAAATGGACACATAAAAACAAGTGAAGGAAAAGTTAGAATTGCAAATATTTCTATTGAAGAAGATTCTTGTAAAATTGTGTCTGAAAGTGAGAGTGAAAAAAGATATCGATTAGATAGACTAGGCATTCCATTAATTGAAGTAGGTACTGAACCAGATATTAAAAGCGCAACACAATGTCAAGAAGCAGCACGAAAGCTTGGAATGTTTCTTCGAAGTTTGCCTGGCATTAAACGTGGTCTTGGAACAATTAGACAAGACGTCAATGTTTCTGTAAAGGGTGGAACAAGAATTGAAGTGAAAGGTGCGCAAGACTTACGACAGATTCCTTTACTTGTTGAGCTAGAAGCAAAAAGACAATTAGAATTATTAAAAGTTCGAGACGAGTTGAAAAAAGTAAAGGTTGCAGTTGAAAGTGAGATGGAAGTTGTTGATGTAACGCAGATTATGAAAAAGAGTTCTGAAAAATTTATTGTCTCTAGACTTGAAAATGGAAGTGCCCTGGCAATTTGTGTAAGTGGTTTTACAGGATTTATTGGAAGAGAATTACAACCAAATTATAGAGTTGGCTCAGAGCTTGCTGGACGTGCAAAACGTAGGGCAGGCGTAAAAGGGATTATTCATAGTGATGAGTTTGATCATTCTAAGCCAGCAAAGTATGGGCTTAGTGCAGAAATGGTTTTAGAGATTAAGAAAAAATTGAGTGTTAAAAGTAAAGATGCATTTATCATTGTCATTGGCAAAGAAGAGATTGCAAAGATTGCACTAGATGCTGTGTGGGAAAGAATTGGCGAGCTGTTTTTAGGTGTGCCAAAAGAAGTTCGAAAAGCAAATACTGATGGGACAACAACATATCTACGTCCAATGCCTGGAGCTGCAAGAATGTACCCAGAAACGGATGTACCTTTATTTGAAGCTAGTGTTGATAATGTTGAGTTGCCAGAATTATTAGAAGATAAGGTTGCAAGGTTCCAAAAAGAATATGGACTAAGTGCAGACCTTGCAGCATTTATGGCAAAGTCTGATAATGTTGGGTTATTTGAAGAACTTGCAAAAAAATATCCAAAGATGAAAGCTGCGTTTATTGCTGACACCCTTGGCGCAACATTGCTTGAAATTAAACGCAAGTATAGTTTAGAAACAAGTGGGTTGCAGAGAGATAATTTTAGAGAATTATTTAAGTTCCTTGATGAAGGAAAGATCCACAAAGATATTGTAATTGATGTACTGATTGATATGATTAAAGGTCAATTTGAGATTAGTAAGTACGAAGGTTTGAGTACGGAAGAATTACATAAAGTGATTGTCGATATTGTTTCTAAAAATAAAAGTGCACCAATGGGAGCACTTATGGGAATGTGTATGAAAGCGTTATCTGGGAAGGCTTCTGGAAAGGTTATTTCTGAAAACTTGCAGAAGATACTAAGAGAAGGCCACAAGTGAGCTGAATACAGAGCTCAACTTGCAGGAACAGTCATGTGCCCACTAAAGTTTTTAATACGCCAAGAGTTTTGTTTTTAATATGGATGGAAAAATGAGTAAAGTTGTATTTGAAAAAATCAAATCATTGTTAGATGAAAATAATATAGATTATATTGTAAAAGAACACCCACCAACTAGAACTTCCCAAGAGTCTGCCCTACACCGAGGTGAACCATTAAAGATTGGTGCAAAAGCATTGCTTGTAAAAGGCAAAGATGGTTTTGTACTATGCGTAATTCCTGCAGACCAAAAGTTAGATACAAAAAAAGTTAAGAAGATAATCAAGAGTAAGAATTTACGTTTTGCAACTATTGATGAGTTAGATGAGTTAACTGGTCTTGTGCCAGGAAGTGTTCCACCATTTGGTTCAATTTTAAAAATCAAAATGATTGTTGATGCAAAACAGTTTGAAGAAGAGTGGATGGCATTTAATGCTGGATCACTTGAGATTTCAATAAAAATGAAAACTAAAGATTATAGAAAAATTGTTGAGCCAGAGACTGTCGATATTGTTGTGTGAATTAGAAGGTTAAAGAATTAATTAAGAAAATAAAAAATAAAGTTTAACAGTTAATTGCATTCCAGTTGTTGTTCTGTTGAATTAAACTAGTGATTGAAGCGCTGTTAAGAGCTTCTACACCATAATAAGTATTACAAGCAACATTTGATTCAACTGTTCCTGATACAACTGAGGAGCTATCAACAAAGATTGCACCCCTGTAGTCTTGAAAGGAGTTCTCTAAAACATTCACATCCAATTGCCACCCTATAAGTCTAATTCCTGCGATTGCAGCTTTATTTGCTGCTGCACTCCCTTCAAAATTATTTTCTCTGACAAAAATGTCAACTCCCCTTCCCAAAAATTCTAAAGAACCGCGAATATTCCAATTACCCGCAATTCCCTCTGGTAAAAAATTATTTTGTTGAATTGTAAAACCCTCTGAATTGCCCGCCCGGATCCCAGAGATTGCATAATTTGTAATAGTGTTGCGTGAGATTAATACATCAGACAGTGAGCTAATGCTAATTCCATTTTGAACACCATTTGCATTTATTACATTGCCCGATATCTGTGAGTTTTGTAGGTCTCCGGAGATTCTAATTGCCATGCCCAGTAACGGCCCTAAAGGACGCCTGCTTAAAATCGCATTGTCTTGAATGGTTAGAGAGTTAAGGTCATGCCAAACTGAGATTGCGTTTACAGCTTGATTAATTTCTAAATTTGTAAGCATTACATTTTTTCCATTTTGCATCAATGCAATGTCAATTCCCCTTACAAAATTTAGTATTTCTCCATTCTTTACGATAACGTTATCTGAATTAATTAAGATTGCAACATCTGTGTCAGAAATCTGACTCATAGAGAAAGTATGACCATTCAAATCCAAAGTTGCTTTAGCATTGATTGAAATTATACCTCGCAGAGAGTTTGTAGAAGATAATGAAACATCTTGTGTAAAACAGTAATACCCAGGAGTTGAAATATCATAAAAACCACGTTGTTGTAAAGCATTATCAATATCTATCTGAGCGATAGGAATCCCATTAGTGCCACATGAGCCTTGTACATATGTTGGTGGGTATTGAGGATTAGAAGGAGTATCAATCGCTGGAGTATTTAATTTACTTGGAATAAATTCAGCGCTCACTTTCTCTTTTAAGGGATCTACAGAATCAGCTTTTGGCGTTGAAAACAGACCATATGCTTGTCCCGTATATGTTTTGTTTTGAGCAAGTAGTAAGAATAACACAACGCAAGCTACTGCTACAACAGTAATAACCACACTCTTTTTGTTAAATTGCATTCTACTCCCTAACAATTGACTGCGTTCCAATTGTTGTTTTGTTGTACAAGGTTATTTGTACCCAGAGGGAGGGCAGTTATAGAATTTGAAACTCTACACGCCTTATTATTAGCAACAACACCAGAAGCAACACCCTCAAAGAGATTTATTACCGTATTCATGTCTTCAAATACATTGTTTGCAATTAATAAATTTGATGAGGTTCCCCCAGAAGTAGGGCCTATTTGGACTCCTTTACTCATTAAAGAATTACCTTGTATGTGGTTGTAAGATATCTCAATGTCCACACTATGGCCCCTAAGTTCAATTGGAATTGCTCCTTGTGCACCAGGCGCTAAAAATTCATTATTAGTTATTACTGAATTTTCCCCATCATAAACCCGTACACCATGCCAGAGATAATTTGCAAAGTTGTTGTCCTCGATCCTAGAATCAACTAGGCCTTGAATCATCAAGTCAATGTGATCATTAGAATTAAAAGTATTTCCCCTAATCACAGAATTACTAACCCCATAAGCTAAAATATTTTGACCGGTCATAAATTGATTTTTTTCTAAAACCAAACCATCAATAGAGTTTGGTAGATATATCCCTACACCAAGGAGTTGATTGGCTCCAGTGGGTGAGCCGAAGATAAGATTGTCAAACTTCCAGTCCCTCCTTACTGTACTGAAACTAGAATCAGTCACCATTGCAGATGGAAAAAGAATTCTTCCGTTGGTAATTCTAATAGAATCAGACTCTAGTTTGAACGCAGTTGCTAGGCTTGAGGGAGTCGCTTGGAAAATATAACCATTTAAGTCTATTGTTGATGGAGCTAGGATTTTGATACCATATGCTACATGAGGATTATTAAACTCAAGATTCTCAGTAAAACAATAATATCCAGGCTGTGTGATCTCAAAAGGAAGATTTTGTGATAATGCAGCATCAATATCTGCTTGTGAAATAGGAATATGAATACCTTCACAACTATTTAATTCTAAAGTCGGATTGGGTTTAGGAGAGAAACCATCGGGCACTAAACCTTCTTTTGTAGGGATAAATTCAGCGCTCACTTTTTCTTTTAAGGGATCTACAGAATCAGCTTTTGGCGTTGAAAACAGACCATATGCTTGTCCCGTATATGTTTTGTTTTGAGCAAGTAGTAAGAATAACACAACGCAAGCTACTGCTACAACAGTAATAACCACACTCTTTTTGTTAAATTGCATAGTAAGAGTAAAATATTATTGAATTTAAATGTTTCTCTATTCCAATCTTAGGTAATTTTATAATCCAGAACTTATTTTTAATTTTTTATGGAAAGGAAAAAAGCTCTGTTAGTTATTTTAATTGTACTATTACCTTTATTCCTGCTCTTATTCTCGTACAAGTCAGTTGTATATGTGACAGAAAAGACAATGTTGCAGCAGGAAGTGTTTGATTACTTAGATGGAGAGCAAAATTTGCCGAATGAGTTTGATGTGAATGAGAGATCACATTTTGAGGATGTAAAAAGAGTCATGAACTTCGTTGAGTATGTGTTTTATGGATTGTTGTTAGTAATTAGCCTGTGTTTGACGTATGTATTAAAGTCTAGAAAGTTTAGTGTAACAGAAAGAAAGAGAATATTACAAAAAGTATTTTTGTATTCAGGTATTGGGACTGTTGGAATTGTGATAGTTGTGTTATTAGGAGTGTTATTTGATTTTAGTTATGTGTTTACTTTATTTCACAAAGTATTTTTTCCACAAGGGAATTGGCAATTTGCCGTGGATTCATTAATTATTCAAACGTTTCCAGTTGAATTTTTTATAAGTATTAGTAGAAGGATTTTTGTGTCTGCTTTGATGTGGGGAATATTTTTTATAGGATTAGGATATTATTTTAAGTATGATACTTCGCGCAACAGGAATTAAAGCTTGGCTACTTATTTTAGGAGTCATTGCGCTGATCTTAATTGGTCTTGTTATTTTTGTGCAAGTATTAATTTTTTTACTTCCAGTAATTGTTTTGATAATTGTGATTAGTTACCTCTTTAGAATACTCAACAAACTTAAAAAAGGATCGCAGAAAGATTATGTGGACATTAACTTTAAAGTAAGAAAATGAGACCTATCATCGCACTTAATTTCAAGAATTACCCTGAAGCAGTTGGAGCTAAAGCAGTTACACTTGTAAGAGGATTTCAAACTATTAAAAGTAATAAGTATGATTTAGTTGTTGCACCATCAGTGCTTGATTTACGTAGTGTTTTAGATTCTAAAAGTAGATCAAAAAAAGTAGCAATTTATTCACAACATGCAGACCCTAATGATTTTGGCGCATATACAGGAAGTATTCCAGTTGCAGAACTTGCAAAGTTAGGCGCTAGCGGGACTATTTTAAATCATTCCGAGTATAAAGTGCCATTGCAAACCTTAGAAAAGACAATTATTGAGTGTCGTAAGCGCAAGTTAATAACGATTGTGTGTGCATCTTCTCTGTCTGAGGTGAAGAAAGTTGTGAAAATGCAGCCCGATTATATTGCCTATGAACCTAAGGAGCTAATTGGTGGAAATAAGTCAGTGACCACTGCAAAGCCCGATGTGATTGTGAAATGTGTTGAGATAGTAAAAAGAAACAATAGGAAGACAAAGGTGTTAGTCGGAGCTGGCGTGCATAACAAAGAAGATATTGGTCAAGCTTTATTACTTGGAGCTGTTGGGGTGTTAATTGGTCATGCTGTTCCCAAAGCTAAGAATCCAGTTGCATTTTTAGAAGGGTTAATGGTGTAAAGAAAAAAAACATAGTTTATATTTCTTAATTTGTCTATTTTACAACAACGACAATTCTTTGTGTATTCCCATATTGCGTTCCATCTTGACGC
This sequence comes from uncultured Methanosarcinales archaeon, assembly GCA_964344285.1. Taxonomy (GTDB): domain Archaea; phylum Nanobdellota; class Nanobdellia; order Woesearchaeales; family GW2011-AR9; genus CAYFMM01. The sequence goes on from CAYFMM010000008.1 coordinate 12,118, forward strand.
ATAATTTTTACTGTAAAAACATATGTACCTAAAGGTGCATCGTTTGGCACAGTTGCAAGGATTACTTCTTTATGAATTTCATTTTCGTCTAAAGAGAACGGTTCATTGTTGTAATTTAACCATTGGTCTAAAGTGTAGCGTGAAGTGAACTCTACAAGAATATCTTGTTGTGCTTCATCAAAAGCTTGACGCGGTTCTATTAACAGTAAGAAAGTTTCTGTTGTTGGATTAATGTTTAAAATTCCGATACCATAAACCTCAGAGGCCTCACGAGGGATTGTTTTTGTATAAAATGGAAGAGCCACTTTTTTCCCTTGGTCTGTTAAAAGCCTGCTTAGTTCTTGTTCTGTTCTAGCATCTAAGATATCTTTTACCTCTAAGGATCCACCAATAAAATTGTAGAGTAAAGTAATTCCTGCCCCTAGAATGACTAAGGAGATGATGATTACAACAATCATGTTTAAAGATAAACCAATTGCCCCTTTTTTGTTTTGCATGGGTGAGGATAAATAATTATGGTATTTAAAATGTTTGGAATGCGTAAATAATGTCAAAGTGTTTTTATAAAAACTAAGCTAAAAGATAAAGAAATGAATGTTCAAACAATAACTGGGATTGTAAGAGACTCAGCATCACTTATAATTCCTGAATATAACCCTGAGGAATGGAAGGTTGTAAGACTAGAAAGGGGTGAAGACATTTTTGGAGTTAGAGCAGACAAAGGACCTTTTGGTGAGCATAAATATAAGTTAGATCTTGAGAGAGGGCTATCATACAATGCAGACTTAGTAATCTGGAAAAAAGGCCAAGGTCTTGGTCCAAGAGTTGTGACATTAAGCGAAGTAGTTTGTAGTCAATTAGGAATTGGAAAAATTATCATCAACTGCAACGGCAATCCAAAATTTTGGGAAAAAATGGGTTACAAGCAACTTGGCTCTTTTGAAAAAATACGCCTTAACAGAGAAGGGATTATGACATTTTATGATGAATATAAAAGTTTTGGGCCAACAGTGTATAAGCCACTTTAAGATAAGTAAGAAAGAATAATTAAAATCAAGAAAAATTATGCAATAATCTCATATTCCTTAACAATCATTACTAAGAAGATTAAGAGTAAGATTGCTCCAGAGATCATAAACCAGATTCCTGCAAGGACACTTGATTGACTTAAGGATTGGTACATGCCCCATCCCATTACAATAAAACCGAGCCAAAGGAATTTATCTAACACAAGTTTCATAATTTCAAACTCTTGTGCTTTTGTCATTCGTCTTTTTCGTCTTGCCATGTTAATCACCTAGGAAGTTTTGATGAAGAATGTTCGCTCATCGAATACTTCTCCATCTTCTTCATAAACTAATACTTTGTATAAGTATGTCCCACTTTTATCTGGAGCAGTCATCGTAACTGGAATTACACGTGCTTCATTTGGATCGTAATCTTGCACGGAATCATCCCATGTAACTCTAGCATCAAAGTCTACACCGCCAGATGTTGTAAGTGAAGCTGATTGTTCTGATACAAAATCCGTAAAACCTTCTGCCGTTTTTACTTGAAAACCGACACTTAATTTTAATTTATCGTCTTTTGTATTTTTTACACCTATTGCTTGAACTGAATCTTCTCCGTTTTCAAGAATTAGTTGATCAGTTGGAAAACTTAATTTTTGATTTCCACGACGTAAATCGTCTAGGATTTGTTGTTCAATTTGTGCTTGGACTTGTGTTGATGTTCCTTCAATTTGTGAGAATTGACTTCGTACAAAGCCCAATCCTAGGCCAAGAACTACGAATGCGATTACAACAACCACAATCATTTGAATAGATAAGTTGAGAGCTCCTCGTTTATTCATCGTAATAACACCTCTTTTTGTGGTCTTAAGTAAATATTTGAGGTATAAAAAGCTTTTGGAAAGGTTGTGAGTTTGATGACTTGTATTTTGTGTAGAAAACAACAATAATCACGGCAGACGGTCAAACATAGTTTGCCCTACCAACTACCCCGTAAGGGACTACCCCCAGTTGGTCTGCGTGATTGTTGTTTTCCTTTTTTTTGAGATAATTTAGAGGATAAGTTCAAAATCCAAAGAACCCTAAAAACCAAGGGAAGATTTGGTCTGCAAAGATAACAGTTAAGTAAGCAAACAAGAAACTTGGAACAAAAGGGACACCTTCTTTGATTAGAACTGTTTTGAGTTTGTTTTCTTGAAACAATTGTTGCAGTTCTTTGATGTGTTTTGCTTCAAGTGTTTTTTTACTTAATACAACCTTATTGTCAATAGTTACTGGTTTTGCAAGCCAATCTCCTTCAGTTAGTTTTGCTGGAGAGATTTCACGAATAAAACACGTTTTTTCTGCTGCAGCAATAAACATGAGAAGATAAAAGGAAATGATTGGAAGAACTGCTAATGGAAGAAATAAGATAGAGTAAAAAGAAGCTACTCCAAGCATGATTAAAAGGGCTAACGTTACATAATGAAATGTTTTGTGTTCTTTCATTTGAGAGGAAAATTCTGGAAGGAATGTTTTTTTGTGTAAGAAGGCTTGTACAAATATCCAAAAAAAGCCATAGATTGCGCCAATGAGTAACAGGGCGATAAGGAAGTAAAGTAAAGGCAAACTTGCTAGTGTAAGTGGGAATGATAGTCCCAATACAGCACCCATTGCCATCAAGAGCTTACTATCAGCGCCACCCCATTGGTTTGTATAATAGAAGAATAGTGCTAGAACTAGTGTGATTAAAAAACCAAATAGTCCCGCAAAAAAAATGTGCCAACCAAGAATTGGGCTAAAGATAAGTCTGACTCCAAGAGCAGTGAAAATAAGACCATAAGAGATGATGTCAGGAACTTCTCTTGTTTTAAGGTCTGTGTACGATGATATGAGAAGAGTAATTGTTGTGATAGTAAATAATGTGAGTGAAAAGAGTTGCGGTGTTATAGTGGCTATATCCATAAAGGGGGGAAATTATTTTGCTATTTAAGATGTTGGGTTTAAGAAGAAAAACATTTATAAACAATCTTAGATTAATTCTAACTAAAAAAGATAGGTGGTCTGCAAATGGAAGAGTATGAAATTCTCCCTCATCAATTACTGTCTGACTTGAAATATGAAGTCGAGACACTTAAAAAGAAGTTAACACAGCCTGATGCAAAGGCAAATGAATTAATTTTAGAGATTGAAAGTTTAAAGGATTCAATCCACGATTTAACGTCAATATTTCAAAAGGTAATGGAAGAGATTAAAGGGACTGATGGTACAGATAAAGCAATCCAAAAGATTGTTGAGCAAAATGAGACAATTGCAAAAGGAATGATTGCAATTTCTGACAAATTGGAAGATTTTATGAGCTCAAATAAAGGTTCAAGTGTGCATAAGCCTGTTGCTCCAAGCCATAGTGCAATGCGTCCTCAACATACAATGGGTATGCCTCCTGAAGCTTCAAGAATGGCTCCAAGACCAAGCATGAGTATGCCTGCACCTCCTAGTCAACCGAGTATGGGCAATGATCTACCACCGCCTCCACCAGGGGGAAGTAAACGTAAAGGGTTATTTAGCTAAAAATGGACTTCTTTCTTGCTAGGCAGGTACTATTGCGAACTGCAAGTCGGTACCAAAGTGAACAACAGAAGTTTTCACGAGAAGAGATTCTAAAAAAAATTAATGAGATTAAGTATCTATCTGCACAAAAGAAAGTACCTAAGTTAACATTACGTAAGGAGATAATTCATTTGCAAAATAAATTAGAAGGAATTGCTCAAGTTGAGGAGAGTATTTTACGCCAAAAAAAACAAGAGTCTGTAAAGATTAAAGCTTTAAAGAAGGAAAATGAAAAACTACGTAAGCAAGTTGCATTGAGTGGTGATAAGAATATTCAAAAGAAAGTTGATAAGTTATCCCATCTGTTGGGAGAATGTTTAGCAAAAACTGATTTAAAGCAAGATGTGGCATTACATAAAAAAATTGTTGAAGAAGCAAACAGTGTAATGAATGATTCAGAGGATAAGGTTTCAAAGATTAAAAATCAAGTGAGTAGAATTAAAGCATTATTAGAAAAGCAAAAAGCCAATCCCAAAGCACAGATATTATTACAGCGAGTTTCTATGATTGAGCAATATTTAGATAATATTAGTTCAAGTTCACAAGACAAAGAAAAGGAGCAAAGAGTTGCTCAAGTTCAAGAAAAGTTAATGCAAAAAAGCCAAGAGCCAGAGATTGTAGTTGAAAAGCCTGAAGTTAAGCACAGACTATTGTTACATGGTCAAAAATTATCTGAAGAGGTGAATGCTATTTCTCAAGAAGCTGAAAAAGAGTTGCCTTTACCACCTCCGCCGAGAATGGAGTGAAGCTAAAGATCCACTCCCATAAACGCTCCAACATTATATTCTGGAGAAAATTTATTTCCAATTTGTGTTGCCATAAGTGCCAATCCTCCACGTAAATTCTTATCTTGAACCCCTAACTTTGTTGTGAGCAGAGTAAAATTATGTCCATCTAATCCAAAATTAGGAATTATTTCAAGTTGCGCGTAAAGAGGGAGATCAGCCTCAGTCTGAGGTTTCCAAACTAATTCTAACAACGTTTCTACATTTGGTTTAGTATCAATGGAACCTGTTGCAACTGCAAATATTGAGAGGTTTCCAAATGAGTCATAATATTGTAAACCCAAACGAGGAACTAAGCTTCCTCCCAAGTATTGTCCGTCAGCAAGAATGCTTATTTGTGAGTTAAGAGGATAACTTAAATCAACTTGTGCAAATAAATCAGGAGAGGCTGTATATGGTGCAGTGAGTGTTGTACGAATAAAGGCATTAAGTTTAGGAGTTACTTGTGAAAGAAGACGTACTTCTGTTTTGTTTGCACTATTCCCTACAATTGTATCTATTGAACCAGTTGCAGCCGATGTAGCTTTAGGCGTTGCCATTAAAGCGAGTGTTGTTGCAGCAAGTGAAGTGTAACGTTTTAGTGTATTATAAAGACCCATATTTTTGGCTCATTGTAACTCTTATTTAAATTTCATCACTCCTGTACAGGGCATAAAGTTTTTATAGAACCTAAAGAATAAAGAGCCATGGAAACAAATAAGCTTTCAGATTTGTTAAGGATAGGGCTTACGGAAGGGGAGGCAAAAGTGTATGCTGCCCTATTAGAATTGGGACCATCGACGGTTGGTCCTGTGCGAAAGAGAACTAAAATATCCCATTCCAATATTTATGAAATCCTAGAGAGATTGATCAATAAAGGAATTGTAACTATTATTGCAAAGAATAAGACTAAAATATTTCAAGCAGTCGACCCTAGTAATTTGACAAGATATTTGGATAAAAAAGAACAAGATTTACAACAGCAACGAGAGATTTTACAACAAGCATTACCTAGAATTGAAGCATTGCAAGGAACACATACAAAGCAGGAAGCGATGATGTTTATTGGTGTAAAAGGATTAGCAACAGCATATAAAGAATTTTTTAAAGGTGCTACTTCTCATGATGAAAATTTATGGATTTATGTACATGAAAAAAAGTATGAAAAGGTTTCTGATAAGTTTTATATGCACACTTGGTTTGATTTAGCAAAAGGAATTAAGTGTCGAGGAATTGCTGATACTGCATATAGAAAAGCAGAATTTGGAAAGGCATTTAGAAAAAAATACCCTATGCGCTTTGTTGATTTTCCGATCTTTTCACATGGAGAAGTGTTTAAAGATAAGTTTTTATTAATCTCGTGGGAAGAACCAGTCATTGCAGTGCTTGTTTATGCAAAGCATGTAAGTGATAACTTTAGAAAATACTTTGAAGATGTGTGGAAAAAAGGAAAGAAATGATGAGTAAAATTTATTAAGTATGTTGAATAATAACACATTATAATGGAAGCGGCAACCATAACTGTGAATAAAGATGCAATATTGGACTTAGTTCGTGTGAAAGATGAATTTGATGCAATAGTTGAATCTCTAGAACTAATGAGCGACTCTGAGTTTATGACTTCTTACAAAAAGTCCAAGGAACAAGTGGAAAAAAGAGATTTTGATGATTGGAATGACTTATAAAATCTTGCCCACTAAAGAGTTTTCCAAGGATTTTAAAAAATTAGATTCACAAGTACAAAAGAGGATAAAGAGTAAAGTGGAGGAAACTGCTCAAGAACCTACAAGGCATAAGCACCTTCATTATGATTTAAAAAATAGTTGTCGATTGAGAGTTGGAAAATTACGGGTTATTTTCTCTTATAGTGAAGAAAAAAAAGAAATATATTTAGAGAAGATTGTATTTGACCATAAGTATAAAGAATAATCTATTTAGACACTACACATCCTTGCCCATGACAGTTCGTCTACCATTTTCTTTGGCACGCTTAAGGGCATCTACAATTACTTGTTTTACTTTTTCGTCTAGTCTATCCATAAAATCTCCTGAAATATTCTCAATCCCTAAACCAGATTCTTTCATTATATCTTTAATTTGTGTTCGTACAGTTAGCATGACATAGTTTGTTTTTTTAGAGCTATTTAAAGATTGCGAGGAAGATTTATATAGGAGCTAGATAGTGTTTTTGAGATGGAAAATTGTATCTTTTGTAAGATTGTAAAAGGAGAAATCCCATGCCATAAAGTGTTTGAAAGTGATGATTTTATTGCCTTTTTAGATATAAGGCCAAAAGTAAAGGGACATTGTTTGGTTATCCCTAAAAAGCATTATCGTTGGGTATGGGATGTTGAAGAAGATTATAGTGTTCCAAATAATAAGGTCGCAAATGCATTAAAGAAGGCTTTTAACACTGATTATGTTGTTTCTTTTGTAATGGGAGATGAAGTTCCTCATGCGCATATCCATTTGGCCCCACGTCAAGAAGATGATGGACATGGCAGTTTAATTGACTTAGAAAAAGGTGCTGATGTGAGTGATGAAGAGATGCAAGAGATTGCTACTAAGATTAGAGAAACCGTAGAATGATTTCTTCTGAAGAAATGTGTTTTTGAGATAGCTTAAATTGTGTTTAAAATCAAAATCTTTATATAAAAACTGGCTTCAATTAGCTTTAAGGCGAAGTAGCTTAATCTGGTTATAGCGCCACGCTCATATGGTTGAGCGATGAGACTTCGGTCAATGACTAAACTCTATATAACTGGGTTACGTGGAGGTTGGGGGTTCAAATCCCCCCTTCGCCACTCCTTTTTACTATGGTTCATACAAAACGTCCCGAAGACAAGTATGCGTGTTCTAAATGTAATTCTTCCCACGTGGATATCTACGAGATAGATGGCAAAAAGTTTATTTCTTGTCTTGATTGCGGATTTGAAGAAGAGTATGTGTCGGCTTTGTAGAAAGTCTCAATAATCTTTGTATTAGAGCACGGCGAATACCCTGAGTTCAATCGTTGTTGAACTCAGTCGCCTCGGCAAGCAAAGAATAAAGCAGAAAACTTTATTCTTGCTCTAAAAACCAATCGTTGTTGGTTTTTGAGTGCCAGGGCTCTAATACAAAAGAAAAAGAGATTTTCTACAGAGCCGTATGTGTCAAAGGATATTTAAAGTGAGTTTTTTGAGATTAGCCTATGATCCGTTATTATGAAGGCATCGGCGCAGACTTAAAGCTAGTAGGGCTTGAAAGCGATTTTACAGACAGGCAATTAGGAGATAGATATAATATTTTTGATGCCTCTCGATCTCAATTTAAAGATCATCCCCATTTAGAAAGAGAAGTGTTATATGCTTTTTTTAGATTAGGCAAATGCAAAGAGATTACAGAAATCAGATATAAAACAAATCCTTCCTTAGATAATGTACCGACAGAAGTTAACAAAATGATAGATCAAATAGATCCCTCAATAGATTACTCTCCACCAGGAGTTATAGAAGCTATTGGAACTGTTGGAATGATGCTATATGAAGGGATGATAGGTAGATTAAAATCCCTTACAAACAGAAATATTTAAATAACAACCTCTTTGATTTATTATTCTTCAAGCCAACGTGGCACAATCTGGTGGCGAAAAAGCGGAGCTTTTTGAACTCTCCGTCTTACGTCGGAGAATACTGCGCAAGCCTGGAAAGCTTGTTTCCTTCGGGATATCCCGGTTCAAATCCGGGCGTTGGCGTTTTTATCTTCTTATCTTTACAACTTTGACAGATTAGGATTTGCTCAAAAATCTCCGATTTTTGTTTGTAAATCCGGACGTTGGCGCCACTTATTTTACCCATCAACTTTAAGTACTCTTAACTTTTCTAAATTACAATGAAGGTTAAAATTAAACGAATTTTGGTGTTTACTTTTGTAGTTACTGTCATTGTCCTATGGTCACTCTTATTACAAGTGTATTCCCCTGAGCAGATTGTAAACTATATTGGGATCAATCAAAGTTATGCTGTGTTTTTTTTAATCTCTGCTCTTGGTGGTGCATCAACATTTACATCTGCATCATTTTACTCAACATTAATTACGCTTGCTAGTGGTGGCCTAAATATCATTGTTCTAGGCATTATCGGAGGAATAGCAGTATCTATTGGCGATTCAATTTTCTTTTATGTAGGACACCGAGGAAAAGATGTTTTAGAAGGAAAAGCAAAAGGGTGTGTGAAAAAAATGTGTTTGTGGTTAAAAAAAAAGCCAAGGTGGATGGTGCCCGTACTAACGTATTTTTATGTAGGGTGGACTCCATTTCCCAACGATATTTTAATGGTCACCCTAGGATTATTAGAGATTAAATATAAGAAAATCGTTCTTGCATTAATATTAGGGAATGTTACACTTACGACCATTGTTGCGTATTTAAGTGTTTTTGGTGTTAGTGTAGTAAAGACGCTTGTGTAAATTAATAGAAGATTAATTTCTTTTGAGTAGCTGTGTTGCAAAGAAGCCTACAAATAAAAGCAAGACTATAGAGCCACTGGGAGGAATATCAATAATAAAAGAGAATACAATCCCAACTAAAACGGCAATAAGCGCACTTAAGGAGGAGATTATTACGGTCTGTTTAAATGACTTAGAAATGTTTAGTGCAACTAGTGTGGGAATTACAAGTAAAGCAGAGACTAAAAGGATTCCAACTGCCCTAATGCTAATTACAACTACCATTGCGACAAGGATTGTAAAAATAATATTTGCAAGATTAACTTTGCTTCTTGAGAGCTGTGCTAATTCTTCATTAAATGTTAGGTGAAACATGTCTTTGTAAAAAAACATCATAAAAACAATTATTGCAGCTAAAAGGAAGAATGCTAAGAAGATATCAGTTAAGCTTAGGGCAAGTACACTTCCAATTAAGTAACTGTAAAGACTAGTGTTAAACCCGCGTACAATCCCAATAATTACTATTCCTATTCCTACACCAAAAGATAGTAAAAGAGCAATTGCTGCATCACCATAGATATTCTTTTTTACAAGAGAGCGCACCCAAAAGCTTCCTATTATAACTGTAATTAATGCTGAGATGATTGGGTTAATACCAAGTAATAGACCTAATGCTACTCCGCCAAATGCTAAATGAGCAAGCCCATCTCCTAGCATAGAAAGTCGCCGCAATACCAAAAAAGGTCCAATAAGACCACAACTTAGGGCGATTGCAATTCCTCCAAGAAATGCTTTTTGCATAAACCCATAACTCAAAAATTCAATCATTAGAACTCACCTTTAAATTTGATTTTTTATGTGCTCCGTTGTGATGGTGGTGATGAATTATTTCATGACCATACATTTGTTTAAGTAATTGAGGGAGTTCTTTAGATTTTCCCATACAACAAATTTTGTGGTTGATACAAAGAACTTTTTTGACTAATGATGAGAGTATTCCTACCTCATGTGTAACTAAGATGATTGTAATCCCTTGTTTGTTTAATTGTTTTAGTAAGTCATAAAATGCTTGTTGTGCTTGGACGTCAACGCCTGCTGTTGGTTCATCTAAGATAAGTAATCTAGGGTTTTTTTGTAGTGCAAGAGCAATTAAGACTCTTTGTTGTTGCCCACCTGACAGGTTGATAAATTTTTTAGTAAGAAGGTTTTTAATACCAACTTGGGAGATAGTTTTTGTGTTACAAGGAGATAAAATTTCAGCTACGGTTCCAGGAAAATTTTTATCAATTGTGTAGCGTTGTGGTACGTAGCCAATTTTATTTTTAGAGATGGAAGTTTTTATTTGACCACTGGAAGGACTAAGAAGACCTAGTAAGAGTTTAACTAACGTTGTTTTACCAGACCCATTAGGACCAATAAGTGCTATAAAGTCATTTTCTTTAATATCAAATGAGATATTTTCTAAAACTATGTTTTCTGCATATGAAAAAAAAAGAGAAGAAACAGAAATCAAAGGTTTTTTTTGCAAAGTCATGCTTATGCTTGACACTCCAATGCAATTTTTAGATTTTCTAAATTAGTTCCCATAAGCTCAGAGTAGCTTGTAGATAAATCCGATGCAATTGGACTTAAAGGCAAGACTGTTGCTCCAACTTCTCGCGCAATTGTTCTAGCAACCCTAGAATCAACTAATTCTTCGTAGAAGACATATTTTAGACCATGTTCTTGTGCTTCTTCAATTAACTTTGCTAATTGTTTAGGAGTTGGTTCTGCTTCTGGCTCAAGTCCACTGATTTCAATTGTAGTAAATCCATAATCTCTTGCAAGGTAGGAAAATGCATTGTGGTTTACTAAGATTACATCTTTGTTACAAGAGGAAAGACTAACTTGAAATTCTTTGTCTAAGGCTTGTAGTTCAGTCATTAGTTGTTGTCCGTTTGCTAAGTAAGATTCTTTGTTAGCAGGATCTGCTTGTGTTAAACCTTGCATGATGTTAAATGCCATCTTTTGCGCGTTTTTTGGTGAAAGCCAGATATGTGGGTCATCTCCGCTGTGATGATGGTCATCGTGATCTGCTTCATTTTCTTCATGTTCTTCTATATGCTCTTCTTCATCTTCATGCCCGTGTCCATGATGCTCATCTTCATGTGATTCTTCTTCATGTCCATCATGTTCGTGTTTTTCTTCAGAGAATTGCAATAAAGCAATATTTGCACCTGCAGGAATGACACTTACAGTTGGATTTACAGATTCAACTAAATCTTCTTCAAATTCTTCAAATTCAATCCCTAAAGTAACAAAGACATCTGCTCTGTTTAATTTTTGAATATCTCCAGGACTTGGTTCGTAACCATGAGGTTCAACACCTGGCGGAACAATTGAGTATGTATTTGCACTGCTGCCAGCAATACTTTTTGTTAAATCGTAGACCGGGTAGAATGTTGCAGCGATATTTATTTTTCCACTTGCTGTTGGTTGCGCTGAGTTTATTTGATTAGTGCACCCTGCTACAACTAATAATCCGATTAATAAAGTTAAAATTAGATAGATTTTTTTCATAAAGATACCTCCAATAGAGGAATTTTGTGCAAGTTTATTTATAAGTCTTATTGAAAGAGATTATCAATAAGGTTTGAGAAAACGTAAAACCTCCAACCAAAGTCATGGTAGTCTCTTAGAAAAAACTAAAAAAACAATTTCCTTAAAAGCTAACAATTATCTTCTAATAGCTCAAATTTCATCAGCGGTTGATGTTTTTGACCTGATTGGATATCTCGACTAACCCCAACAACACAATATTCTTCCCACCTTGGATTTATCACAGGATCAGAATCTGTTCTCTCAATCCATAAATGATGATTAGTTGTTTTCCCATTAGATCTGGCCCTGTATTCTAAGCGAACAACCATTAATGAATTTTCAGTTGGTAAATAAGACATAACATCTTTACCCTTAACTGAGCTCATTGAAAGATAATCTGATTCAAATGATCGCTCTTGAATAGATAACCCAATTACTGGATTTTCAGGATCTCCATTACCAGATAATTGATTAACTGAATTATATTGTCGTAATCTCCTTCTTTGAAAATGGACATCTTCTAAATTCCCAACTAAATCTTCAATATCACTCAAGCCAATTTCTAAAGAACTCCCATACATTACTCTCCTTACTAAATTTCCAAACATAGATTATTTTTATTATTCTAATTTATATAATTAGTGGACTTTTTTTGAGTAGTTAGGAATTAAGCAGTGAGGTTTCTCTTAAAAAAATGCTTTCTTAGTCCTTACTTTCACGATATAACTTGAAGAAATTTCCTACAGTTGACGATAACCTATTCCCCACTTCCTCTGATTCCAATATTGCTTTTACTTCCCCATGGTTTGTTGCATTCGTTCCATCAGCAGCAATTTTATTTGTTATACAAGACATTCCCACTGCTTTCATCCCTCCATTTCTTGCAACAATTACTTCTGGAGTTGTAGACATGCCAACAGCATCAGCCTTGAGTCCGTCTCTAAAAGCAATACATTCTCCTTTTGTTTCATATGTTGGACCCGTTACTGCTAGATAAACCCCTTCATGAACATGATCTTTATGACTTGATCCTGCCGTTTTAAGCATTTCTGTTAATTTTGGATCATACGCATCATTCATCGGTTGAAATCTCAAAACCCGAGCATCATCATCAACTCTTGTAAAATTATGATGACGACCTAAAAGAGCATTAGGCAAGCCATTGATATGAGAGTGAAGAACCATAATATCTCCAACCCCATAGTCTAGATTCAATCCACCAGAAGCGTTTGTGACAAAGTAATTTTCAACTCTCAAATCTGCAAGAACATGAACAGGAAAAACAGTTTGTAAAATCCCATTATTGAATGGTTCGTCAGCAACCTCATAAAAGTGTTTTCTTCCCTTTAATCCAATAACAGAAACTCCTTCCAATTCGCCGATTAACATTTTTCCTTCATGACCAGGAACAGTTGTTTCAGGAAAATTTGGAATTTGTTCATAAGGGATTATTTTTGCTCCTTCAATCGAATCTGCTAAATCACCAAGTCCAGAACCTAGAACAACACCAAAAGTGGGTTTTTGATCTCCTAATTGATCTCTAATATAATTTGCAGCCTCAGCCACTTTTGTTTCATAATTATCTTTGAAATCTAATGCCTTTTCTAACTGTTCTAAACCCATCTTAATTTGCAAAAGAGGACCTATTTATATTATTATTCGTTCTAAGGCTACGTCCGGAATAAGTTCCGGACTACGATGATTATTACTTTAATCATCCT
>CAYFMM010000009.1:0-17948 GCA_964344285.1 uncultured Methanosarcinales archaeon
AAAGGATGATTAAAGTAATAATCATCGTAGTCCGGAACTTATTCCGGACGTAGCCGGACTCATTTTAATTTTGAAAAACAATTCCAGTTGGAAAAATGCTATTTATAAATCTTACTTGGTAGTTTTAATGGTTGGTTCTTTGGAAAAAATAAACTGAATCAGTTTCAATTGAGCTAAACTTTAAACTTCTTTTCAACTGCTTCTTTAACATCTGCATACACAACATCTTCTGGCGGAGCACCGTTGATAATCTTTAAAATTCCCATCTCTTTGTAAAGGGTAATTACTTTTGTTGTTTCTTTGTGATAAATATCTAATCTCTCCTGAATTACTTCTTTTGTATCATCTTTTCTTCCACGTAACAAGAGCCTTTTGATAACCTCATCATCTGGCACTCCGAGATAAATTACCATCTCAATGGGAACTTCACTGATTTCTTCTGCTTGATCAATAGATCTTGGAAAACCATCTAAGATGTATTTATCTTCATCAAGAATCTCTAATTTCATCATCTCTGCCACAAAGTTTTCTGGCACTAACTCTCCTTTATCAAGGTATTTTTTGATACGCATTCCAACTTGTGTGTCCTTTTCAATTAATTCACGTAATAGTCTTCCAGCAGAAAGATGGTGGAGCTCAAAGTCTCTGGCAAGCTTTTTTGCCACAGTTCCCTTCCCACTTCCAGGAGGGCCCAAAATAATTAACCTCATATGCATTACCTCTGTGCTTCTAGAAAAATTATCCCTTAAAATACTTTGTGGTTTTGCAGAAACTAAACGCAAATCTCTTCTAATTAAATCTTTTATTTCATCTTGGGTATAATACCCCGGAGCTCTGCTCCGATGGGATTTTTATTTTCAGTTACTTTTTTAAACCATACTAAAAACTTCTTGAACATGGCTTTTCGTAAGAAAACATACGGACAATACAAAACAGCTAATTGCGCTTTCTGTGGTAAAATTGCAACACAAAAAAATGAAACTGGTCTTGATGTTTGTAGGCTTCATATACAAGCGAAACTAGAAGAAATCAAATGTACCTGTGGCTCTTGGTTAGACCAACGTGTAGGCAAATTTGGTCCGTATTTCAACTGCATTAATTGTGGCAATTTCAACTTTGACAAAGCCATGCAAATTAAAGAACTAACAACAAAAAAATCCGAGCAACAAATCTCACAAACACACGCAAAATCAAAACAAGAAATTGGAAGAACCTACCCAAATCCTTCTCCTATTGCCAAAAAAGAAAAGGAACACAAAAAAGAAATTACAATTACTTCTGATGATGCATATTATTTTAGCTAACAAAAATAAAAGATAAAAATTACTCTCTGCAACATTATGGACTTGACATACTGGACTAAAAAGGACATTCTAAGTTTTTTACACTCAAAATATGATGGGACTCTTAGCTTTCAAGAAGGAAGGGACTTTAGTAGACATCTTAACAAAGGCCTTGAAGGAATGTTTGATGATTTAAAACCAATAATCACTGATGCTTGTTGGGATGTTGCAACAGGAAAAAAGACACCTCAAGAACATGCCCGTCTTCTATATCAATTATATTTTATATTCTATGAAAGAAAAAAATCATTTAGGTACGGGAATCCCTAGTTTTTCACACATTTTTTTTTGGTGATCAGTTAGCTTCCTATAATTCTTTCTCACAAATTCTTCAAACTCCCTATCTATGTCTTTTGTCATAACCAATCACCTCAATTTTTGTCTGTTTTTTCGAATCTAAACTTCTTTATAAAGTTTGTTCATTCATGAAAAGAAGTAAAAAAAAGTCGTCATTTTTGGGAGAAAAAAACAACGATAATCAGTTCTTACAACTTTCAAGCAATGTTCTATTTTGTGCTTAAAACTCACCCAACTTTGCTTGCGCTTTTTTAGTCTTTAGAAGTTTACTTTCCTTTAGTAATAATTCAACATCAAAATTAAATTGTTTTTTTACAAATAATTTCACATACCTCATCATTAACTCTTCTGAGCTAAACCTAATTGGTTTATTTTGTAAACTCTTACGTGTAGCCTCTCGACAGATCCATACCCCTAAGGGGATTTTATATTCATCTGTAATAAAACGAAGAGCTAACACACTTCCTTGCTTTCGTAACTCTTTTAACTTCTCAAGAACTCCAATTCTACAAGCGTAATATCCACCAGCAGTCTCCTCAGCATAATTTTTTCTCCCAGTATACCCTTCATAATCAGTAGAGTACGCATACCCTTTTTTTGACCAGGGGTTAGTCTGCAATGCTAAATACGTCTCGAATAATTCAAAACTCCACACTTCAGGAAAAAATAACAACAAATAATAATTGCCCCACTCGCCTCCAAAATACACTAGACACTCTCCTACACTATAATCCTTGATTTCTTTGATCAGCTCTTTACCAATTGTATCGTCTGTAGCAGTAATACTCCATCTTGTTGGAACAAGAGTTCTATTTTTCTTTACGCCTAGCGTTCCAACAGAAAGTAGTTTCGATAAATTATTGTCTTCAAACCCCTTCTTGTATAAATTCACAATTCCCCTTGCTGCCTTTAAATCTGTATCATACACAATCTTTTCCATCCTTGTATCGATTCTTACATTGCCTACGCTTCGTGCCTTTTGCAACTCACTTCCGGGACCAAAAGGAATTACCTCTTTTTCAGCCTTTACCGCTAATCTTGGCATCTTCTTTAAACTCACTTCAATTTCCACAGCAGTCTTTACCATACTGGCTTCTTGACACACATCTAAGAATCTTGTTCTTTGCACATTATTTTTACCAAAGAACTCAGCACTAGTTTTATTGGAAGATAGTTGGGAGTTAATATCCTTAATATTCCACTTAGTTCTAGAATTTACAAGCCCATATCTCTTAGAAGCAATCTCTCCAATTTGTGTATTCTCTTGACTCCATAACCTTGGCGAATCATACTGAGACATATCTCCACTAAACTGTGGACTCAACACGCCTATGTTTACATTTGGATAACCAAACCTTCCAATAAATGGAGCAGGAGCACTACCCATAAATTGTTGCTTGAAATTTGTATTTACTCTAAGCTTTGGAATTTGTTCAATATCCTTAAACTTAACACGAGAAATTTTCATAATTTTTCATCAACATCATATACATATAAGGATTTTGTATCCTGCATGCTATATACAAAAAAATTATACTTTTCTTCCTCTAACTCTAACTTTGATAAAATTCTTGTAACTTGTTCTAATTCTAAGCTTCTTCCGTCACTCTTACAAAACAACAACTCTTCTTGTTGTAATTTATGTGATGCGATCCACCTCTCTAACTTTCTTTTAAGATCCAACTGAATAAAATATGTTCTATCCTCGCAGTAAACCCAACCATAATTATGATTCCCTTGAAAATCTCTAACTCTTAGGCTCTTTAATTCTTCTTTTGAAATCCCTGACAAGGAATACAGCAAACTCAAGATCTCATTTCTCTCTCGAACTGTTTTAAAGCAAAATTTCATTCCTTTCTAAGGACATTACTCTTATATAACTGATTTGTATACTTGACCAGTGGGTTTGTGATAGCAAACCCCCAGAAATGTTCTATTTCTCGTGGGTGTGTGACTTACAAAATTAATAAGATACAAATTCTTATAAAATCAAAAGTTTTTGTAACTATACTATGATAGACCACGTTACTATAAATGTTAAAGATGTTGAAAAAAGTAAATCTTTTTATGAAAAAGTATTTGCTCCACTAGGCTACAAAATTTCTTTTGGAAAAGAGGGGACTTTTTGGGCATTTGACATAGGCAATCATGCTTTGTTTGAGATTACGCAATATAACAAAGAAGCACCTCTTACTTCAGTCCATATTGCCTTTAGAATGCCAACAAAAGAAAAAGTGCAAGAATTTTATCAAGCAGCTTTAAATGCTGGTGCTAAGGATAATGGAGCCCCGGGTCCAAGGCCACAATACACGGAAAGTTATTATGCTTGCTTTGTATTTGATCCAAGCGGGCATAATATTGAAGCTATGTGGGATGATTTTGAGAAAAAAGAATCACTGCCCCAGTAAATCCCTTAACCCTTCCAAAGGTTTTATAAAAGAATGCCTTTTCATTATATATTATTAATTGCTTGTTTTCAAGTTTTTTGATATAATTCGACAATGGTTCAATATAATTTAGTAAAATACTGCGCTTTATGCAGAAAACGTTTCGTAGTTGGCAAAGGAGAATCTAGGATCCGTTACTGTAAACCTTGTCAAACAAAAGTTGATAAAGAATCTAAGGAGGAATAACCATGAAAGGAACTGTGAAATTTTTTGATACAGGAAAGAAATTTGGTTTCATTACAGGCGATGATGGAAAAGAATACTTTGTCCATGAATCTGCTGTAAAAGATGGCGTTTTGCGAGAAAACGATTCAGTTGAGTTTGAAACTGAACAAGGCGAACGCGGACCAAAAGCTCTTAATGTAACAAAAGTTAATGAAGAAACTAGTGAAGAATAATTCAATTTATCTTTAGTCATACACTAATCCATATTTTTATTTATTATACTTTCTCTTAAATTTCTCTTAACCTAAACCTACAATAACCTATTTAAACACCAAAAGAATCATTTAACCATAAAGAGGTTATAATGAAAAAAACAGTTCAGCTCAAAGAAAAAAAAGAGTCAGCAAAATTTGGTGCGTTTAATGGTGTGTTTGTCCCAACTTTTCTTAGCATCATTGGTGTAATTCTTTTTTTACGTCTCGGCTATATAGTTGGTTCAGCAGGAATTCTCTCAACAATTGCAATCATCTTATTAGCAGTCTCAGTAACATTTGCTACAGGTCTTTCACTAAGCTCAATTACGACAAATATTCGAATCGGACCAGGAGGAGCATATTCAATTATCTCTAAAACTTTAGGTCTAGAAATTGGAGGTAGTGTGGGTATTCCAATGTACCTTGCACAAATATTTTCAGTAACACTTTACTTATTTGGTTTTGCAGAAACATGGAAATTTATTTTCCCAAATCACCCAACACTTTTTATCTTAATAGCAGCATTTCTCTCTATTTTCTTACTGACCTTTATTAGCACAAAAATAGCTGTAAAAGCACAACTCTTTGTTTTTGTTGCAATCCTAGCTGTAATTACGGCTATTCTCACAAGTGGAAATTGGCTCCATCAACTAACCTCTACTCCACTAATTGGAAATTTTGCAGATGTATCTTTTTGGACTCTTTTTGCTCTATTCTTCCCGGCTGTAACAGGAATCATGTCTGGCGTTGGCTTATCTGGTGAGTTAAAAGACCCAAAACGGCAAATTCCCAAAGGCTTACTCTCAGCAATTGGGGTAACAGCTTTCATCTACATTATTGTTGCAATCTGGCTTGGCACTTCTGCTACAACAACAGAATTGCTTAACAACAATTTGATCATGGCTGATCTTGTCTTTTCTGCTCCAGTTATCTTAGCAGGAATTCTTGCATCTACAATTTCAAGTGCTCTAACCACATTTGTAGCAGCTCCAAGACTCTTGCACACCATGGCTAGTAAATCTCTATTTCCTGGAAGTAAATTTATTGCAAGCAAAAATTCAGACGTTCCTCACCGTGCAATTCTTATTACCTCTTTACCCATTTTAATTGCGTTAGCAGTTGCTAATTTAAATGCTGTAGCACCTTTTATTACCATGTTTTTTCTCATCACCTATGCAATCATTAACACCGTGGTTTTTATCGAACAATCAATTGGTTTAGTGAGTTTTCGCCCAACTCTTTCTATCCCTCGTCTTATTCCTCTTTATGGTGCACTTTCGTCTATAATTCTCATGTTTTTCATTAATGTAATTGCAGGATTTTTTGCTTTAGTCTTTGTCTTTGCAAGTTACCTTTACCTTGTAAAAAGAAAAATTGCTTCAACAGAAGGAGACATTCGCTCAGGCTTATTTGTTGCATTCTCGGAGTGGGCTGCACGTAAAGTCCTCACGCTTCCTGAATCTTCAAAACATATTTGGAAACCCAACATCTTACTACCTGTATTAAACACACGTACTCTCCTTGGAAATTTTCCCCTTGTAAAATCCATTACGTATCCTAATGGAAATATGACTGTACTTGGCTTAGACTTAGAAAAGGCTACAACTTCTCCAGAAAAAGTTTCTTCATCACGCAAGAAAAGAAAATCAGAACTCAAAGAACTTCCAGCTCTTGTAAAAAAATTCGGTGAAGAAGGGATTTTTACATCTTCTTCTAATGTAAAAGCAGAAAACTATGTTCAAGCAGTTTCAATCTCACTTGAAGCAATTGAGTCGCAGACATTCTCTCCAAACGTTTTATTTCTCCCATTTAAACCAAAACATTTGCCTCTACGGTCTTTACAAAAAATATTTCGTGTAGCAAAAAAACATAACACTGGCATCATCTTAGCTGACAGAGACAAAGAAATTGGCCTAGGTTCTGAGGAAGATATCCATGTTTGGCTATCTAGCACATCATTAAACAAAGATATTTTTGAAGAAAAAAAATATGACCTTTCAATGCTTGTAGCGTATCGACTTCACCGCAACTGGGCTGGTAATATTACTCTTTGGATGTGTGTAGAAAAAGAAAAGAAAATTGAAGCTGAAAACTATCTAAAAAAACTGCTTTATGAAGCACGCTTTCCTTCCTCAACAAAAATTACTATCTCTACTGAATCATTTGCTCGCACGCTCAGTAAAGCTCCTAAAGGTGACATTCATATCATTCCTGTAGCAACACATGCAGAGATTGCAAATCTTAAAAAAATCTCACAAAAAGAGAACAAATCATTCTTCTTTGTTGCTGACTCTGGAAAAGAAGACATTTTGGCTTGATTTTCCCTCTCACATTCCCCTCTCTTTCTGGTTAGTTAATCGTCGAAATAAAGCTGGTCTGTCCAGAAAGGAATAACTGTGTATACTGATTAGTTAGTTCATGCAAAATCAATTAAACAATATACACAAACATAAGTTCCTTTCCGAACTTATTAAGCTTTACCATGCAATGAACTTGCCATTGCATCAAAACCACCTTGGAAACAAGATGTTTACTGAGTTCCACAAGTTCTCTAGTCATCTTGTTCAGAAGATCTAAGAAAACTCTCCGTGATTTCAGAAAACATACCCTGCTCCTTGGGGCGATTGGGTTTTTCATTTTATCGCAGAGTTGTATGAAACGAAATGGCCATCATGGCTTGATTTACGTTTAATTCCAAGCAAGAGTGTACTACCTTTAAGTAAATTATATAAACTTAGATTCACTTATACTAAAAAAAAGAGGTAAGGATGAAAGTAAAGAAAGTTAGTCTATTGTACATTTTCTTAGTTGTTTTACTGCTCTTATTCTCAACATCTTTTGCTTTTGCACAGGAACCGTTAGAAGTTAAAGTTGGCGTCTATGACAATTATCCTAAGGTTGCTATTAATGGAGAACCAATAGGGTTTTGGGTAGATCTTACAGAAGAAATCGCTAGGCAAGAGGGGTGGAATATAAAATATATCTCGGGCACGTGGACCGAAGGGCTCGAACGGCTTGAGTCAGGAGATATAGATCTCATGGTAGATGTGGCATATTCTAAACAACGGGCAGAGATATATGATTTTTCTGATGAGGCCGCAATATTGAGCTGGTCAGGTATATTTGCGCCAGAAGATTCTGGTATTAGCGATTATCAGGATTTACAAGACAAGAAGGTCGCAGTATTACACAATAGTATCAACTATAGGGGAAAAGGCGGGGTTGTAGATCTGCTTAATAGTTTTGCTGTTGATGTGGATTATGTTGAAGAGGAGACGTATGACGAAGCGTTTGCTGCAGTGGTAGATGGTGATGCTGATGTTGTTGTGACTAATCGTTTTTTTGGTGCTAGTCATGCAGGACAATATGGTATGGTTGATACACCGATGGTTTTTCTTCCGTCAAAGCTTAAATTTGGTATCTCAAAAAATATTGGTAATGGGAGATATCTTGCCGATAGGATTGATTTTAGACTCAAGGAGATGAAGGAAGACAAGGAAAGTATATACTTTGATTTGTTGGATGCTCTTCTTGCAGGAACGGTTTATGAAAAAACAATACGGCCTCAGTTAACTGATGAAGAAAAAGCATGGTTAGAAGAACACCCTAAACTAAGTATGGCGATTCCGATTAACAAGCCTCAATCTTATTATGCTGAAGACGGGACCTTTCAAGGAATGACTGTAGACTATATCAATCTCATTGAGCAAAAACTTGGGGTTTCATTTGATCTTCATATCTCAGAGTGGCCTACTGCATTAGATCGGGCACTAAAACACGAAGTGGATATTATTGTTAATGCAGATAAAACAAAATCCAGAGAACCTTACTTAGAATTTACAGAACCTTATTTTATCATTCATCAGGCAATGATTGCGCACGAAAGTAAGCCAAAAATTTCGGATTTGAGCGAATTGTCTGGCAAGACGGTTGCGGTGCGTAAAGATTCTTCCCGTGCTGAATATCTAAGAGATAATTATCCTGATATTGAACTTCTTGAAGTGCTTAGTAAAGATGAGATAGTATCTTCGGTAGTCAAGGGAGATGCCTATGTAGGATTTGATAATCTTGACAGTATCATAAGTTTTCAAAAAGAACTCCTTGTTCCAAACACAAAGATTATTTATCTAGAATCTATACCACCGATGGGTCATGCACGAATGGGGGTAAGAAAAGATTATCCTATGCTTGCTTCTATTTTAGATAAAGCAATAGCGTCAATTTCTAATGAAGAAAAAGCTGACATACAAGAGAAGTGGATAGGAATAGATGTTCCTGTCTTAACAAAAGAAAAAGATCTGGTTCTTACTGGTGAAGAAAGGGCGTGGCTTGCAGATCACCGGGTCATAAAAGTAACTAGTGAATATGATTGGCCACCCTTCGACTTTACCGAAGATGGTAAGTCTACAGGAATATCTATTGATTATATTGAACTTTTGGGGGAGAAAGCAGGTATTGATTTTGAGTTTGTTCAGGGGACTTGGGCAGATAACTTAAAAAAGTTTAAGAACCGGGAAATTGATCTTTTGCATCCTTCTATCCTTGTAGAAGAGCGCAAGGAGTTTACAAACTTTTTACCTCCGCATATCACTGTTAATAATGTTCTTGTTGTTAGGGATTCTGATGTTGTTACTCAAAATGTAAAAGACTTGGAAGGAAAAAAGATTGCGGTGGTGGAAGGATATGCAAATCATGAAATTATTCCAGAGTATCATCCAAACATTGAATTAGTCACGGCCAAAAGTCCACTACATGCATTAAGCCTAATTTCTAAAGGGGAGGTAGATGGATATATTGATAATCTTCTTGTTGTTGAATATTTAATTAAAAAGAATTTTTTAGGCAACTTAAAGATTTTGCACGCAGCTGACATACCTGTGTATAAATCCATGCAGCTTCATATCGGTGTAAGGTCTGATTGGCCGATATTGCACTCAATACTTGAAAAAGCGATGGACGAAGTGTCTGTACGAGAACTTTCAGAAATATATGCTAAATGGGGGATTTCTTTTATAGAGCCGATAAAACAGGTAAATTTGACTGAGTCTGAGAAAGTATGGCTTGCCAAGCATCCTAGCATCACTCTGGGATTTACTTCGGAATTAGAACCGCTCCTTATTCAAGATGAAAAGGGAAACATTTCTGGTATAGTTCCAGAAATATTTGATAAATTGGAAGAAAGGATTGGAGTAGATATAAATATAAAAGTAGGGTCATGGCCAGAAATTCAAGAACAAACCCAAACTGGAGAAATTGACGGTCTTCTCAATTGTGTGCCTGCATTGGCTGAAAATCTTAATCTCTTAAAGACCGATACGTTTTATCATGCAGTTCCAGTTTTTTTTGGAAGGTTGGATTCTAAACCACAGGTTGACAGCATAGATGATATAAAGGGTCTGACAATTGTACATCTAAAAGGAGTAAAGATGCTTGAAGATGAACTTAAGCCAGTTAGAGAACATATCACTGTTATTGAGAGTAATTCTACCAAAGAGTCATTTAGGCTACTTTTAGAGGGAAAAGCTGATTTGGTTCTGGGAATTAATTATGATACCTATTATTTAAAAAAGTACATCCTTGAGGGAATAGAAATAGTATTTGTTAATTTTGATCATGAGGTGGGAACACTTACAGCAATTAGACAACCTCTGAAGGAGAAAGTGAGATTAATGCACAAAATTATGCAGATTCTTTACAAAAACTTAATACTATGCTTACTCCAGGAACGCCGGTGATGTTTCAAAGATATAATAAACCTGATTCTAGAAAATTACTCTTACTTTCGGGAGGGGGATTAAGTCAAGATGGTACCTTTGATGTCCAAAAAGGGAAAAGAAATTATGTGTATGCTAGCATGGGTGAAAATGATTCTGATACTTATAGGATTGCAAAATTAAAAGATGAAACACTAATGCATTATCGTCTAGAGGTGCCTCCTAGGGGGAGTAAGGAACAACAAAAAGATTCTTTCTTGTCTGATGCAGTAACATCTTCTCACGGTGCAGGGTCAACGATGGTTGTAGTGGGAGACAAAGTTGTTGAAGATTTTCCTGGTGTTATAAACGCATTACAATTTGCAAGGGATGCAGTTTATTTTGAATTAGATCAGTTTTATTCTAGGTCATATTATTTAGTTTTTGAAAAAGGTGGTGCAGAGGCTAACCGCCAAAGAGAAATGCAGGTTCACGATGATACTTGCTTAGGTGTAGTTCTTAATCTGATCAGGGAAGCTATAGAAGTTGATAACAATCAAAAAGATGCTATGGCTAAATCTTATGCGCAAGTTAATATTGAAATGTATGGTCCAATTAGTGCAACTCAACTAGATTTCAATAAGGGTCTGGGAGATGACCTGAGGGAGCGTGGTTTTCCAGTTGACCCTAAAGATTATATTGTTCGGGTAAACTCAAGAAAAGATTTAGCCTTTGTAAAAGTTGGTAAGGGAGATGGTTTTGGGCAAACATACATCCTTCCAGCAAAAGACGAATTAAGTGACTTAATCGAATCTGCGTTTTCAGGTGATTTTGTCAAACAATTTTACCCTTATGGGTTTAAGTGAAATAAGCAGAAATCTCCTTGATTTATCTTGGGGATGAATGCGAGTTATAGTCTATTTGATTTCGCTATATTTCACTTTTGAAAATGCTAAAGAAAGCAAAGCTTTCTGTGGATGCCAGAGATTATATTTCAGTGCATCCGTCTTGGAGAAATGGCGAAAATCCTCGTCTTTTAAGGCGAGGATAGTAATTTCTCAGCATTTTCTTTAAGGACTAATTAGGATTACATATATAAACTCTAAAAATATCCTTATTAGAGATGGCTGCAAAAAAACCATTTCCAAAAACAATTCCTTTTAAGAAATTACTTGGGCCAAGTTTTATTATTCTTGCATTAGGACTCGGATCTGGAGAAGTTATTTTATGGCCATTTCTTGTTGCAACATATGGTTTAGGGATTGCGTGGGGAGCTCTTTTAGGAATTACATTTCAGTATTTTATGAACATGGAAATTGAGCGCTATGCTTTAGTCAAAGGAGAATCGGTTTTTGTTGGCTTACATAAAAAATTTAGAGGAGCTGTTCCTTGGTTTATAATCTCTACTTTTATTGGGTTTGGAATTCCAGGAATTATTGCAGCTTCAGCAAAAGTGACATCACATCTCTTTGGTTTTTTAGAACACAAATGGATTGCTATAATTTTTCTTCTCTTCATTGGAGTAATTCTTTCTTCGGGAAAGACAGTATACGGAATGATGGAAAAAGTTACAAAAACAGTTTTATTGATTGGAACTCCTTTTATTTTTATCTTAACAATAATTCTTGCATCAAAATCAGGTTGGGTTGCTCTGGTTAAAGGACTCATTGGGATTGGAGAACCACTAGTTGCACAATCTTCTGGTTATCTTTTTTTTCCAGCAGGAATAAGCCTTGCAGCATTTTTGGCAGCGTTTGCATACGCTGGTGCTGGTGGAAATCTCAATTTAACACAATCAATCTATGTAAAAGAAAAAGGATATGGTATGGGCAAATACTCGCAACGAATGGCAGGTCTCTTTCGAAAAAAAACATCTCAATCCTTAAAGTTAGAAGGAGCAGAATGTGATTATTCCAATCAAAGTGTTATTCGCTTTAAACAATGGTGGAAGTTAGTTTCAACTGAACCTCTTGTTGTGTTCTGGCTAATGGGCTTAGTAACTATGGCGCTTCTCATGCTCTTATCATATAGTTCTGCTTTTGGTAAGGGGGTTGGGACAGCAGACATTAGTTTTGTCATTATAGAAAGCACATTTATTGCAAACAATTTATCTCCAATTTTTGGAACTCTTTTCTTAATTGCCGTAGCAATTATGCTTTTTCAAACACAGCTAGGAGTTCTAGATTCAACTTCAAGAATTATGGCTGAAAATTTTTCACTTAAAAAAATACAGCACAAGAAAAAACCAAAAATCAATCTCTCAAAAATCTATTATTCTTTTCTTTGGGCACAAATTGCTTTTGGCATTATCTTGTTTTTAGCTGACTTCACACAACCATTAACATTGATTGTTGTTGGTGCAGTAATTAACGCAGTTGCAATGTTTGTACATCTTGGATTAGTAAACTGGATGAATCATAAAGTTCTTCCAAAAGAAGTTCAAGCACCATTATGGAGAAAAGCAATTATTGTTTTAATCTTCCTCTTCTTTGGAGTGTTTAGCATAATTACAATTTATACACAAGTTGGTAAGTTGTTTTGATAAGATTTTCTTTTTGACAGGTTTTAAAGACTTTGTCAATATGTCTCTGATTCTTGGCTTACACCAATACCTTTATTAACAATTAATCTCCTCTATAATCCCATGGTGACGTTAAAAGAGGTAATAGAAAATATTTCTCCTTTTTTACTCAGTTCATCATCTAAATCAATTACCTTATCAATCTCCAAACGCTTCTTTTTATTTCAATTAATGAATAAGATGATTGATTCTATTGAAGAACAACCTCACCTTAATTTTATTGCACTTCTTAAAAACTACAAAGTTCTTGGAAATATTTTACATGGTACACTCAAAGAATTCTACAGAGACAGAAACGCAACCTATTTCAAAAACTTCTTTTATGATAAAAAACTCTGGGAAATTGTAAAACAAGACTTTGAATATTTCTACGAGAAGTACAAAGACAAAGATATTACAGTTACAATTACTAAAAATGGAGTGATCATTTACCATAACTACGTCAAACGTGCATTTAATGTTCTTCTTTTTACAATTCACGCTGGCACTTGGATGCCACAATCAGTTCAACAAAAACTTCAAATTAATCCAAAGTACAAAACCTTTGAAGAAGATATTGATACACATAAGATCTATGCTCCTCTCGTTTTTGAAAATGCAGGAATTTGGATTGATAACAAACAATCACGCTTTTTAATCGATTTTAACCGTAAAAAGAAACGTGCAATTTACAAAGATACAAACCAAGCGTTTGATGACACTCCATTTGCACAATCACAAATTTTTAAACAAGACCTAACAGTTAGAGAACAAACACAAGCATACCAAACTTATGATGAATTTTACTTTACACTTCAACAACTTCTAGACTCACATTACTTTAACATTATCTTTGATGGGCATTCTATGAATGATAGAAACAACCGCCCAAATATTAGCTTTGGCACAGAATTTATTCCTCAATTTTACATGCCAATTGTCAAAAGTATGCAACGTAAAATGATATCTCTAGGTTACAGTCCCGTAAAACTTAATACTCCGTATGGTGGAGGCTATATTGTAGAGTGGCTCAAAGAGCAATACCCTCATAAATTTATTTTTTCTATGGAGGTAAATAAAAAACTCTACACCAAAGCAAAAGGGCTTGCAACAGCAAAAAGAAAACAAGAAAAATTAACGCAAGATTTACTGCAGATCTTTGATATTGCAGAAGACCATGAAACTCATTAATCCAGATTATGAAGAAAAGCCAAAAGCGCTTAAAAAATCAAAAACAGGCTTAGAAATAGAATATCACCTCTTAAACAAAGATGGAACTATTTCAAACCAAGGCCATAATCTCATTAAAGATCTCAAAGAAAATGGAGATAAGCACGTTACAAAAGAAATAGGTAAAAACATGGTTGAGTTTGGTTGTTATCCCAGTGTTGCAACATATAATCCTGTAATTGATATGATCTCCTCAATTCAAACAGCAGTTGAAATTGCACAAAAAAAGGACTTACTTTTTTATCCTTTTGCAACCTATCCTGGAAAGTTTACGCCAAAATACTCAGAAAATCCAAAATATGAAATTCAAAAAAAAATATTTGGCAAAGATAAAATGGATGTTGCATGTCGAATCACAGGCTTTCATCATCACTACACATTACCTAAAAGTGTCTTTAATGAAAAAACAAAATCCCTAAGACTACTGCGCAAAAGTAAACTTAGCAGATCAATGATTTCTGCGTACAACTTTGAAATTGCGATAGATCCAATTCTAACTCTATTTACACAATCTTCGCCATTTTATCAAGGAAAACACTTGGCTAAAAACTCACGTATGCTTGTCTATCGGGGAGGTAAGAAACTTAAGTTCATGGATGGACTTTATGCAGACCATCAACAAATTGGTGGGCTACCGCCTTACAAACAAACCACAATGGACCTTCTTGCTTCCATGCGCAAACGTTGGCAGAGGTGGCATAAAGAAATCAAAAAAGTAGCGCCTGATGCAAAACTTGATGAACTCTATCCAAACTTACTTGACATTACGTGGAATCCAGTTAAAATTAACAAACATGGTACACTAGAACAACGAGGGATGGATGCAAATTACATGTCTATTGTTGCAGCAATTACGGTGATGCTTAAATTCTGCTTAAAAAAAATTCAATCAAACTTTATTGAAGTTCTACCAACTGATTTTGGAATTGATGATGCTTTTAAACTTGAAAATGGTATTTTGTATGTACCTCCTCATACATATGTGCGCAATAAATTCCAACCTGCAAGTGCATACAAAGGCTTTGCTAATAAAGAACTGTATGATTATGCCAAACGTTTTGCTGATTTTGCAAAATCTGTCACACCAAAAAGCTATGCTAAAGTAATCCAACCCGTTTTTGATATGCTTGAGCAAAAACAATCAACTTCAGATAAAATTATTACTTATGCAAAACGTAGACATTTCTTACAAGAAGACAATACAATTTCTAATGAACACGCAGCAGAACTCGCAGTTCATTATGCAGAGAAATTAAGTAAGGACTTAGAAGAAACGAAGAAGAAGTTGGTTAGGGTAAGAGGTGTTTGAAATTTAGGTATATTACTAAAAGAGTCTAACTGGTAAGCGAGCTAGGTTAAATTTACTTTGATGAGGGTTTTTAAATAAGAGTGTTTTTTATGATAATAAGTCTATGGCTTTAAATCAATTTTAAGAAGAATAAAATGCTAAATAGAAACACTCTTGAAAAATTACACAACTCAGGGATCATAAATAAGAATAATGTCTTGTGGTGGCAATTAGGATTTGAAGGGAGAAAGGTTTATTCTTTAGATGAATTTATAAGCGGAATTGAGCACGTTCCTTATGAAGAATGCACTCAATATTTTGATTCTGGAGGAAAATTAGAAGGCTTTGAACTCAAAGAAAAAGAAGCGTCTGTTTGGACGCGTGACGATGTCCCAATCTTAATCCAAGATATTTCTTTATTCGAAAAAGAATTGCCTTGTTTTATCACAGTTAAACCAATGAGTCATGATTGTAATGAAGGGTGGGCAAGCCTTTCAAATGGAAGATTACGTGAGACTCCTAAATTATATCATCAACCGCATGTAAGGGGGTTAGTTTTGGAAGTGACTGATGATTTTATGTTTTGGTATGCTTTAGGTAATCCAGCACATAAACATGGACCTTATGCTTCTGGAGTTCTAACATCAAATGATGAAACAATGCCTCCTGTCTTACTCAATCCAATTCCTCCAACAGATTTTTACTCTAATTTAATTTCAACAAATTTCAAGATACATAGGAAAAAAAGGAAAGGAACTAGCTTAAATTTAGAAAATGGAGGGCTTACTTTTGTTCCTTATTACGAATTTGAATCAAATCCAAATCAAGTAACCATATATCCTGCTAACATTAACCCATCAAAGTTAGATGTTCCTATTCTAGTTAAAGGAGGATTACAAAAACCACAAATATTGGGCGCTGTGACTTCGATGGACGCTTATTCTAAGTCGCCCTCTTTTGTAAATTATCGTGAACTTGACCCTGGCCTAGAAAGAAAGGCAAAATATTCTTTAATTGAAAGACTAGGCAGGATATGATCTCTAACTTACCTCTCATTAAACCTTCAAAGCAAAGAAATATATACTAGAAAATTTCTCAACTCTCAATAACCATAATTCTATTTTAAAGGAGGAAAGAAAATGAAAGGATATTTTACAAATATTGAAAAAGATACATTAGAAAACGAAAACTACCGAAAAGTTCTATTTACAGGAAGCAAAATGCAACTTGCAGTAATGAACCTTAAACCAGGAGAAGACATTCCATTAGAAGTTCATGGAGATATCGATCAATTCATTAGAGTTGAAGAAGGTGAAGCATTAGTTAAAATCTCTGGTGAAGAATTTAATCTTAAAGATGATGACATAGTAATCATTCCTGCAGGAAATAAACATTATGTCAAAAACACCTCTGCAGAAAAAGAGCTTAAACTCTACACCATTTATGCAACTCCTGAGCATCCTGATGGGACTATTCATAAAACAAAAGCAGAAGCTGATGCAGATGAACACCATCATTAGGCTTTTGGGTTGGGTATGATTGCTGTTATGTCTGTTTGACTAACAGAAAGGGTCTAAACTTTTTCTTGATTTTTATTAAATAAATCAGCCCTCGTATTTTAATAGTATTGCTGTATTAATAATTTTTTTTCTAAGGACTCTAAATTTCTTTGAAGGGTGAAAAGAAGTTCTTAGGAATGTTTTTATATCATCGTTTGAACTGTTGTAGGTAATGGCTAAAAGAGATAAATCTGGTGTTGTTAAAGACAAGGTTAAGAAGTATTCAAAAGACAAGCTCGTTTTCACTAAATCTCGAATTCTTAATTGGTTATGTAAGAGAAATAACACGACTGTTGAGGGAATGAAGGAAGAGATCTTGAATCTAAAAAATCTTACATTTACTGAGAAACAGCAGGTAGAATATGAAGGAAAAAAGGAAGAGAGATTTAGATGTTATTTTGTATACTCCAATAATAGGGGAAGATGTTATGTGCTCAAATTTGACAGACAAATCAAGATAATCACTGTATTTCCATTGGGCAGAACGACTCTGAAAAGATACAGAAAAAAGTTTAAATAGTAGCGAGAATTCTATACAATTATGGCAAGTCAAAAATTTAAGGTCTCGTACGATGGAGAAGGCGACGTTTTAACCATTTATAGGGAAGATGTTTCTGTGGGTGAGAGTGTAGAAGTAACTGAAGAATTAGTGATTGATTTAGA
Organism: uncultured Methanosarcinales archaeon; assembly: GCA_964344285.1. GTDB lineage: Archaea > Nanobdellota > Nanobdellia > Woesearchaeales > GW2011-AR9 > CAYFMM01. Next base: position 17,500 of record CAYFMM010000009.1, read on the forward strand.
TAAAGATAGGAGAATTGCTAATGTGGAGTTACTTGATGCCTATAAATTTTTGCATACTTTGAATGAGAATATTGACAAGAAAATGCTTTCTAGCTTACAAGAAGCAGAATTGCAGTTTACTAATTATCGTAACTATTGGATTATTTCGTTATCCTTTGAGCATGAAAATCAAAAGATTGTTGAGAAATTACCAGCTTTTGCTCAAGCTGATTTTCAAAGTCCATTAGTAGCTTCTGTTAGCGCTTGAGTTTGATTTTTCGCCTCAAGAAACTAATGTACTAAAGGACGGTAAGTGATAACCTAAAACTAAGTTAATGTGTCTTGCGGGAATTGAATTGTGCACTAGGAAAAGGAAAAATTTATACTGAGATCTTCTAAATACTAGTTTAGAACGGGCTCTGTCCGGAAAGGTAGAAAAAGGTATACTGATTTCTGATAAGCATGCAAAC
>CAYFMM010000010.1:0-12548 GCA_964344285.1 uncultured Methanosarcinales archaeon
AAACTTGTCGCTACGCTCCACCTCGGGATAAACCCGAGGAAGCTTAACATCGTTATGCTTAATTTTCAAGTTACCTAGACGAGAACAATCCTGTCGGAAATTCTCTAAACTAATGCGTTGCTGTCTTTAACAATGTAAAAATCTATGACGGCAAAAACAAAAACCATACTAAAAATAAAATAGGGGGCTCTCTCAACCAAAATCTTTATAAAGTTTGAACTACTCTAAAGTGAAAAATGGAAGCTGACGAAAATACTTTTGTTATGTACGCCGCTTTTGGTGATGCAGGTAGAATGAGACCAGTCTATGATGCACTAGAAGCAGTTGGTTGTAAAATTGAAGTTTATGATACAAAAGTTCCTGGAATTGACAGGCCATTTAAAGCACATGATAGGAACCCAACTGGACTTCTTAGCTTAATGGATGGAGAATTATCAATCGTTCATGCTCCTGCCGATATGACTCATGATCGTTTCAAAGAAATTGTTGATCCTATCAAAGTTGACGATCTAGTTGATGTTTACTATCCCCAAGCTCAACGAAAATACACAACTCCAGAACCATCAGATTCCTAAAAATTCATTCGCTGTAACAATCTTAATTTGTCCAAATTTTTCTAAATTCAATAAATGAGGATCACCAGAAACAACATAATCAGCATTCCCAACAACAGCAGTTTCCAAAATTATATCATCATCAGGATCTTCTTCAATAACTTTCAACTCCTTAGGAATTTCAACAACAGTTGCTATAGCAGTAATAATTCCTAGCATTGTTTGTTTCTGTTCTTCTGTAAAATTGAATTTTGGATAATCCATTACTCTCATTAATTCATCTAATTGGTCAGCAGAAGTAACTAACTCAAGTTCCCCATGCAAACATTTTTCAAAGATAACTCTAGGTTTCCCTTTCCAACCAAGAGCAGAAATGAAAATATTTGAATCTAAGAGGACTTTCGTCTTGCCCATTTAACCGCCTCATTTACATCTTCGGGAGTTACTTTTTGCTTCTTGAATTGCTTTTCAATCTCTTTAGATAATTTTTGAAATTCTGCTTTAACATTTGGGATTTCAACTTTCTTAAACAAAACTCCACCTTTTACAGGAAATGGGACAAATCTATCTCCTGGTTGGAATCCTTCCTTCTGCCTAATGTCCTGAGACACCACTAGCTGCCCTTTTGGACTCATTTTAACAAGATCAGCTTCCATTTTAAACCTCCAAGTTTCTTTGTTAAACTGTTTAACAATACAACTATTTAAATCTTTCTACAACTTTTGAGAGAGCCCCCCTAACTAAACTGTAAACTAACATTGTTTTTGCCTAAACTAAATGTGTTAAAGACTTCTGACAGCAACGCTCTATGCACGGTAACTTGAAAACTCTGCGTCGTCACTACGTTCCTCCTTGCAGGGGGATAAACCCCCTGAAGCATAACATCGTTAGCCAAAATTTTTACACTGCCCTTACGTGTGCCACGATGGTAAACCTCTACTTTTTAACGGTGCCACTTTCGTTTAGTCGGGAAAAACCAAACTCAAAAATCACTTCGTGACTTCATATAACATTAACTAAACGGTTCGCTAACGCTCTCCCAAATTTTTCTCTTACTTTTATGGGGGTCGCCTAATGTGGTCTGTAAATTGGTTCTCTATCTGGCAGCTTCTTTATTTTTTCGTAAGTGGGAACTATCTCACAAACTGTTCTATTAAATATTGGAGTAGATAATGCCCATTCTTCTATCTCTTTAAGTAATTCCAAATCCCATTTTTTCTCTTTCGCTTTTCTGTAAAATTCTCTCCTGTATACATTGTAAAGTGAGCTGATTATCTTGTACCTTTCTACTGCACCAACAGAATCTTTTACAATATCAACTATTGGTAAGCTACTTTTTGCTAACTCAACAAATGACTGCAAGAAAAACCTTTTCAAAAAATCCTTAGTAGGTTTTTCTGGTATTTCAACTACTGCAAAAGTGTCAAAATCACATAAAAACAATTCTAGTTCTCCATCTTCATTCAACGTTATGACATCATTTCCAATATTGCTGTTTAGTAATCCTCTAAACCCGCCGTTAAAATTCATTGAAAGTAACATTTTAGCTTTTTCATCTGCATATTTGACAATATTAATTCCTTTTAATTTGACCTCTGTCCCTAAATCGTGGCTTAAGCCTAACTTTTTACGAATACTATCTAATTTAACTAATTCAGAAACATTCTTGTTCTCAAAATCTAGAAATGATTCTACTCTTTTCTCTGCTTTAGTTTCTTCTACTAAACAAAATCCATATCCTTGTTCATAAACGCAAACAGGCTTAAGATTTGTATTCAAACCATATTTAGAGAAGAACACACAACCCAATATTTCTCTAATCACTTGCTCAGCAGTTAGTATGCCATAGGGAATCTTTTCCACTGTTACTTCTTCTTTTCCAAAGAAAGTTAATTCTGTTGGAAATTCCACTTCTTTCTCAGGAGGATTGCATCCTTTAAATTTCACTTTATTTTTTTCACAGTAAGCTGATCTCTCTCCTGCTCTTCTCATTTCAATTAAATCAGAACGATCTTCTTTCAGCCATTCAGCTCTTGTGATGGCTTTATTCAGATGTTTTGGAACAGTGTCTAAAAGATTACCCTCTCTAAGCAATCTCTTTTCAGCTTCAGATAAATTTGTTTTATCAATAAACAAATCCACAAATTCTTTAATACTGAATACTTTTTCTTGAGTTTGATATACTTTGATTTTTGTCATTTTCTACCTCCAGTGTTCAAAAACAATATCGAGTTTTTGATTTAGTTTAGTAACTAGGTTTAAGTCGAACGTACCCTTCTTAGTAACCAAAAAATCTCCGATTGCCAAAAAGTCTAATCCAGTTCTTAGGAATGTACTTACGGCTTCTTCAGGAGTATTTACAATTGGCTCTTTACTATTGAAAGACGTATTAATAAGTACAGGAACACCAGTCAATTTATGAAATTCTGATATTAAGTTGTACCATTTTTCATTTGTCTCTTTGCTTACACACTGAATACGTGCAGTATTGTCATGGTGAGTTACAGCTGGAATTTGTCCAATTTTATCTGGCTGAACTTTGTAAGCAAACAACATCCATTTGTCTGAGACTGCTTGATTTTTTGGTCTTACAAACCATTCATCTGCATGTTCTTCCATGACAGCTGGAGCTAGTGGTCGGAACCATTCTCTTTTCTTGATGTCCTGACTTACTTTTTTGAAATTATGGCTCTTTCTTGGATCAGCAACTATGCTCCTGTTTCCTAAAGCTCTTGGCCCAAATTCTGAACCGCCCTGAAACCAAGCAATTACTGCTCCTTTCTCAATTAAGCTTGCACTGACAGCTTCGATAGAACTTAATTTTACAAATTCTATCTCCTTGTTTTCTTTTAAAACTTCTTCTATTTCTTCATTTGTAAAGTCAGAGCCTAAGTAGGGGGTATTTATTTTGGTAGCTTTTGTGTCTAACTCTAAATGACTTACGTAAAGAGCAGCTCCAAGTGCTGTTCCCATGTCATTTGCTCCTGGTTGAATGAAGATTTTTTCAAATGGTCCATTTTCTAAGATGTGGGAGTTGGAAGTACAATTTAATGAAACTCCACCTGCCATACATAGATTCTTAGCTTTCTTGGTCTTGTATAACTTTTTAGCTAATCCTAAGATTAACTCGTTGGTTATTCTTTGAAGAGCAGCTGCAAAGTCCATGTGGTCTTTAGTAATCTCTTCGTCTTCTTTTCTTCCTTTGAACCCAAATAGCTTCTCATATTCACTATGCGAATCTTCCCTAAATTGTTGAACCTTACCATCTATTCTGAAATTTCCTTTATCATCATAGTGGACAAAGCTTCTGAATGTATCATAAAATCTATTTGGATCTCCATAGGAAGCTAATGCCATGATTTTTCCTGCACCATACTCCCCCATCCCATCAACCAAAATACTTAGGAAACGTGAAGCTTTAGTCCAAAGAAACCCGATTGAACTTGGATATGCTCCTAATTCTTCCAGTAACTCAAATTTTGTTCCTTTTCCATATCCAAATGAAACACTGCAAAATTCTCCAATCCCATCTATTGTTAAAACTACTGCTTCATCAAATGGTGAATGAAAGTAAGCACTTGAGGCGTGAGCTAAGTGATGTGGTATCCAATGCCATTTTCCTTTCAAACTTGTTTTATATTTTTTCTCAAGAATTGACGGGATTGACATACACAACTCGTAAAATTTCTTCTCGCCTTCTTCACTACCCCAATCTCCTGGCGTAGCATTTTCATTAAGACCAATATTTTTTTCAAGTCTTTGAGGTGGATCAAAAGAGAAAGCTACTTTATCCAAGTCACTAAACTTAATTTTACCTTTTTTTAGACAAAAGTCAATTGCTTGGTATGGTAATTCATGTGGATTATCCACTAAGCAATGCTTTCCATGTTTCTTCCTGTTAAATCTTTCCTCTTCTGCAGCAGCTATTACCTCACCATCTTTAACTAAACATGCTGAAGATTCGTGATAAGCTGAATTTATTCCTAATACGTATCCTGTTTTTTTCATTTTTATTTGCCTCCTATTTTTCCTGTTTTGTTGAAGTCTGCAGTTAACTGATTCATCTGAACTGCTTGATCATTTACGTAACCTTCCGGAGTTCGTTCTGCATAGAATTGACCCAAGAAGATGTGTGTCTGATATCCTCCTTTTGCTCTATTGTCTTGCTCGACCATTGTTTGCAAATCTGGTACAATACCTAACAATGTACTAAAGTCAGCACTAGCGTAGGGGACCCTTCCCCATTTAGAATAACAATGAATGTTAATCTCTATCGGAACGTCCTTGCCTGTTTGATCTAGGACTCTTCTCAGATCATTCTTCATTCCAGCAATGATTTTTGCTTCATTTCCTTCCCTAGATTCACCTTTTTCCAAATAGAATTCAGGGAGAAATAACAAATTTACATCTAAACCAAAAACATAATCTTTCCCACTTGAACCAGAATGTTCAATATTATATGGTGCTAATTTAGTTACAAATTTCTCTAAGCTCCTGGGTGATTTATTACCGAATATTTCTGGCACTCTTGGCGAAAAACTCTCCTGTCCTAATATAAAGTGAATTGGATAATGTGTGTTTCTAACTGCAAGACTATCTAAAACATCTTGTGTTGCTAATTCTTCTCTTGAATTCAAAGAAACATAATCTACTAAATTATCTCTGTCAAATGTATTTAATAATAGATCTAATGTGGCAGGTGTCATTTCCTGCGAATGTGTAGCATTGCCTTCGTTGTAAATTAAAGCATGGTACCTTCCTTCAGCTAATTCTTCCTTAATTACTTCAAACTGTGAAAGAAATCTATCTTTGTTTTCTTCAGGGGTATTGCCCGGAAAGTCCCTTACATTACATCCTTTACAAACATATATACAACCACCATCTCTTTCATTACCTAACAAAAAGACAGTTCTTGCTCCATTAGCATCTTCCCTGATAGGGAATCTTGCCACATCCTGTTTAACATTTATGTTCTTGTTTGTCATAACTAAGTAGTGACATAGCAACTACTTAAATAAGAGTGTCCCTTTAGGGGGCAATTAAAGAAAGATTTATATAGTACAGACACATATTTAAGTTAAAATGGAGCTTGCAGACCTTAAAAAAATAGGGTTAACGGAGGGAGAGATTCGTATATATGACGCTCTCTTAGACTTAGGAGAGTCTACACGAACAGAATTGGCTAAAAAATCAGGAATTTCTCCTTCAAAAATTTATGATGTAGCCAATCGCCTATTAGAAAAAGGGATTATCTCATCAGTTAAGAAAAATGGAGTTATTCATTTTAGTGCTGCAGATCCTGAAAAATTCAAAGATTATCTTCAACATAAAGAAGCTGAGATAGAGAAAGAGAAAAAATTAGTAAATCAGCTATTACCTACTTTACTCGCAAAATATCAGAAAACAGAAGAAGAAACAGATATTGAGGTTTTTTATGGTTGGGATGGAATGAAAACAGCTTTTGATGGCATTGTAAAAGCTCTTAAACCAGGAGAGTTCAACTATATATTTGGTGCGAGTAAAGGTTTTAGTAGCAAACAAGCAGATATATTCTTCAGTCAGTACTATCAAAAAAAGCGAAAGAGGGGATTTGGAACTAAAATCATTTTCAATGAAGATGTAAGAGAAAACAAACAGAGAACAAGTATTTTTCGTGAGAAACCAAACGAGATTAGATTTCTTCACCAAGACACTTTTACAGAAATTAATTTATACAAAAACACAGTATTGATTATTATGCTTCTAAAGAAACCAATTGTGATGAGGATTAAAAATAAAGAAGCTGCTGACTCATTTAAGAAATTCTTTGATACTATATGGAATATGGCGACCCCTTAATCTAGTCTGCTAAAGCAGTAATTTGATATTAAAAAGTAAGAGAAAAACTACAGTGGCACCTAAAGCAGAGGCAGTGTAAAAACTTCTCCGTTCGCTAACGCTCACTACGACCACGCTGCGCTCTCACTTCGTTCGGGTCGGCTAACAGCAATTATATGCAATTTTTAGGAGGTAATTATGATTATTTCCGTCTTTTTAACGACAACACCCCCAACAACAAGGGCGCTAATTGACCAGACAGCCCTCCTTCCCGATAAAAAACAAGATAGTCGTCGGGACTGTCTTCTCCGCCAAAAATTGGTACGTCTCTCGCAGAACTACTCAAAGGAGCCTGCCAATTTTTGTCTCCGTCAGCGCCATGTTGGTGGTGTTGTATTTCTACGAAAATATCGATAAAACTCTCCTAAAAACTTCTCCCTGCGGTCGACCACGCTGCGCTCTCGCCTTCGGCTCGGGGCATATAACAGGAATTAAATCCAATAAAATTTGAGTTCTTTGTAAAAAAAATGGGGGTCTGTAGTCCTTCGGACAGTTACACTTTACTTCGTAAAGAAATTCAATTATTCAAGAGTGTGGGGCGCATTAAACCGATGAACTGAATCGTTCCAATATCTCTTAATCTCATCAACATCTACTAAATTCTTCATTCTCATAAAATTAGGCTCATATATCTGAACTATTTTATATTTTCCCGATGTTGTTTGAGTTTCTGCATTTATCGTCTGCTCTACAACATGAGCCTTTCCCCAATGCAACCATTTACCATTAATATTATGAACAAGAAAAACACGGACTGGTGCTGGATGATAAATTCTCATGTTTGGCTTATCATAAAACACAAACACTCTTCCTTTAAAATCTTCTGCTGTTAATGGTTCTCTTAAATGTGCTTCTAAATCTAACTCTTTTGGAAAACCCTGTTCCGTTGTTATTTGCAATGTGTCATTAAATTCTATCATGCTGCCCATGCTTCACACCATGCAATAATATTATCTTTATCTCTGACTGGCCAATTTCTCTCATTAGCAATTTGTTCTAGTTCTTTAGATGGATTTATCACAACGGGACTACCTACAACAGATAGCATGCTCAAATCATGTGCAGAATCGCCAAATGCAACAGAATATCTTAAATCAATTCCATGATCTCTGGCATAGCTTTGTAATGCTTCTGCTTTACCTGTTGGAGTGTGTAATCCTGTCAAAACATTCCCAGTGTAAATACCATCTTTAATTTCGCATTTTGTAGCTATAGTATCTCCCATTCTCAGATCTCTTGAAGCTAAATCAATAACTTCATATGGTCCAACAGAAATTAGAACTAATCCTACTCCTTCAAAATGCTCTCTAATTGAAAAAGAACTTTCATAAATATTATGCTTAAAACCAGAATAAAACTTTTGGGCAGCATCAGCAATTCTTCCTTCATCAAAACCCTTTAATCCTTCTGCCCACACATAAGCCCATTGGTCTATCCATTCATTATGAGTTATCTTTCCATTCTCACAGTCAGTTGCAAGAGATTGCTGTTTTTGATAGCATTGCTTATCATGTAAATCGTTCTTATGCAAATAATCTAAAAATTCCATGCCAATCTGCCCTTGGCTCAAAGTTCCGTCAAAATCAGAGAATAATACGCTTCTTGTCATCTTTCAATCTCCAACTTCGGCGGTTGAGGAAAATATAGTCTATCATGTGAATGTGCAAAAGTAACTTTCCATAATCCTAGTGGTTCATCTACCCTAAATGGTTCTAATTTGAAAGTTCTGTATTCTAAATCCTCCTTGTTTATTTCCTCAGAAGCAGAATAATCTCCAGGAAATGCTGGATCAAAACAAATTCCATTTATTCTTGCTAATGTCACAAAATGCTTTCCAACAAATCTTGCAGCATTATCATATGCAGGATGTGGTATAACTCCACGAAAGCCACTTTCATAGAACCCTGATGTGTAAACTAACCAGTCAAACGCTTTTTCTAACATTTTACACTTATCACTAGACTGAAATTCAGACCAGCCTCTATTAAGAGCTTGTTGTAATTCTGCTTCCAGCCTATGTTCTACTAGCATATTTACTCGTCAGAAGTAGCGCTATAAAAACATTATTTGTCTAAAATAAGACGAAACATTTAAATACAGCAAAGAAACAGAATTACTAATGGTAAATATTTCCAAACTAAAAGAAATTGGACTCTCAGATAGCGAAGCAAATGTCTATCTCACTCTTTTAAAATTAGGTGAAGCTACTGTTGCAGAGATAAGCCAATCATCCGGGCTTCACAGAACAAACATATATGATAGTTTAGAAAAATTAAAAGAGAAAGGACTTGTTTCGTATCTTTCAAAAAATAATAAACAATTTTTTCGTGCTGCTGATCCTGAAAACCTCTTGACTTATCTTCAAGAAAAAGAAGAGTCAATTAGCAAGTTCATTCCTGATCTTAAAAAAATCCAGTCAAGAATTCATGAAAAAGTTACTGTTGAGGTTTTCAAGGGACCGCAGGGAATAAAATCAGCATTAAAAGACATCTTAGCAACGAAAAAAGAAGTTATTGGATATAGTGTTTCCGGACAATTACGGAAATATTTACCTGAATTTGCTCGGTATTATTTTAGAGAACAAGCGAAATATAAAATTATGCACAGATTCATTTATACTACTGGAATTACTAAACCCTCACTAGAGAAATATTATAAAATAAAATATCTTCCAAAAGAGTTTTCAAGCACAACAATTAACATTTCTTACGATGATAAGATTCTAAATATTATCTATCAGCCGGAAATGGTAGCAATACGAATTAAATCAGAACCATTAGCAGAAGATTTTAGAAGACACTTTGAACTTCTTTGGAAAGCTGCTAAGCCTAAGTAGTGCCCCACACTTCTCTTCTTGTTCTTGATGAAACGCTACGCTTTTTCTATTGAACTCAGACCCCCAGTCCTTCGGACATATAGTCTCGGCTACGCCTCGGATTGATTGGAACTCAAATTTTACTTTTCGGACGAAATTTTCCCACACTTCGTATGGGAAAAGAACTTAACAGCGATTAAGTTCAATTTTTTCGGGGGCTAAAACGAGAATGGGGCACACTTTTTATGGTGCTACGCACTTTATTTTTTAGTAGAAAGAATTGGGGGCTTTAGAACTAAAATAGAGATCTTAAATTACTTTATCTTTATACAAAATCACTAAAATAAATGAACCTATGACCACAGAAGTTATTCCAACAAGTAAAAAAGCCTGCAATATACTATAAACATCCGCTATCCATCCAATAAACGGTATCAATAATGAGTAGAGCAATCTTTGAACTAAGCTATTAACTGACAAAACAGTAGCACGTATGTCTGATGTTGTTAGTTTGTTAACATAATCTGAAAGTACTGGCTCTGAAAATCCACGTACGAATTGGAATAGAAAAATAAACACAAAGCTAAACAAAAAGACAATTTTACTCATAAGAAGATAACCAACAAATATTATTGGAACTAAAGCAATTAATGATAATCTTGCACCAAATTTTTTTTCAATTTTGTAGGCATATTTAGAGGAGATTGCTGCAACTATCTGGAATGATGCAAAAATTATTCCAAAATAAGCAATATCAATCCCAGTTATTTTGAAATATGGTTGGTAAAGCCACAATCCTGCCGTATTCAGTGAATAAATTACAGCAGAGAAGACAATTAACCATCTTAGTTTTATATTTTCAAATAATGAAAATTTGAATATCTCTGATAATTTATGCAAATAACTTTTTTCTATAATGAGTTTATGTCTTTTTGGCTCATGAAGTGATAAAGTAACTGGAATAAGCAAAAAGAAAATTGGAATTGATAAGTAAAAAGTCCATCTCAAATTTATTTTTCCTACAAAACCACCAATTACGTTTGAAAATGCAATTGCCAATAGTCCGTAATATTTAGCATTTCCCCATATTTTGTTATAGTCTTTTTCTCGTTTTAAATCAGTTAATGTATCATAAACAAATGCTGAACCTGTGCCAGAGTACAAAGACAGAGCTACTGCGAAAAATAATTCTGCTACCAAAAATGCCATAAAGTTGAAACCAATACTATAGACTGATACAGCTATTAAGAAAGCTATCCCAGATAAAAAAAGAATATTTTTTCTTCCGTAAATATCAGCTAAATACCCAGTTGGAATTTCTAGCACAACCATCATTATTGCGAACAAAGATTGCAAAATCATTATTTGAGTGAGACTTAGACCATTATTCTGCCAGAACAGCACAATAACTGGAACAGCAAAAAGCATTGCTGCAAATATGTCAAAGAGATAAAATTTCCAAATATTCCTACTCAGCTTTTGTTTTTCAATAATATCCATTATATCACTGCCTTACTATTATATGTCCACAATTTAACGAGTAATTATGTGGACACATTTATTGAGGAATGCATAATCCTATCAAACAGGTAATTTGCTAAGGGGATAGAATCACCATCCCTTGAAATCTCCATTAAATCAGTAAATTCTATATGGTTCTCACTTGGGAAATCTATTGGTGGCAATCCCCCCATTAAAAGCATCCAATTAAAAATTAATCTAGAAACCCTGCCATTTCCATCAATAAAAGGATGTATTGCTATAAAAGCTGAGTGAAATAATATAATAGATTCAACTTTTGAAAGCTTACATTTGTAATATTTATCAACTAAATCATCTATCAATCTTTTAATTTGTCTTCCACCTTTTGGAGGAAAATGCTTTGAACCATGCATAGCAACATTTTGCCCTTTTAATCTATATCTGCCTTCATTTTTCTTATTCGCAAGAGTGTTTTGAGTAACCAGTTTATGCAAATAAAGTATGAATTTATGATCTAATTTTTCCTTGTAACTTTCAATATATTCATAAGCTCTTACAGTATTTTCTATTTCGTGGACTTCACGCAACGAATGCGACTTTGGAATAATCCCTTTTGTCAAAATTAGCTCTGTTTCTTTTAATGTAATGGTATTGCCTTCCGCAGAATTTGTGTCAAATGTATATTTGATTAGAAATGATTCTCTAACTTTCTTCAATATATCCTTATCAGTAAGTTTAATCCTTTTATTGTACCTAATTCTAAGTTTTTCAATTTTATCTAATTGTTTCTTTGATAATATTTTTCTTGAGAAATCTATTTTCAATGTAAATACTTCTTTTTCTGCTTTCTCAATAATCGATATTTTAGCACTAAGAATTTTTTCTTTTTTTCTAATTTCTTTTTCAAGGTTATTCTTTGATAAGTCTATTCCAAGGAAGACTCTTACTTTTTTAAAATGAGAATCAACTCTTACTGTATGTGCTAAGTAAAAGTATTTCTTTTTCCCTCTCCTTTGAATCTCTGTGTAGACCATACTATGATATATGTCCACATATTATTTAAATCTTTCGGTGGACATACACTAAAAAGAAATATAAGCCCCCAATTCTTAAAGTATTTTTTGGAGTGTGCCCCTTGCTATATGTTCTTTATAGCTCACTGTGTTCGCTTGATGAAACGCCCCCGAAAAAACTTTTCGGACGAAATTTTCCCACACTTCGTATGGGAAAAGAACTTAACAGGAATTAAGCTCAATCCTCAAAACTGCGTTTTTCGGACTCTCTCAGCTAAAGCTTCGAGCCCTTCCTAAAGTCAGGGGAGCCTAACATCGTTATATCCAATCTCTAATTTTCCTTTGTGGGAACGACAAAGTAACCTGAACACTTGATGGGGCTTGGCTTCGCATAGACGATAAAAACACAAAAAAAGACAATTACTTCGTAACTATCAATAACATTGTCTATGCGGTTCATTTCATTCTCCCAAATTTTCACTAACTGTAAACTAATGGGGGAGTTTCAAACTTCTATAAAATCAAAAATAGGGGGAGTTCTAAAAAATAAAAAAAATAGAGGGGGCAATTTCTAAAAAACAATGGGGGTCTCTTTTATTTCTCTAACTTCTCAAAAACATCTTTCATAAACAACAACTTTTTTTCTTCATCTAAATAGTCAATAAACAACTTTCCATCTAAATGATCAATTTCATGCTGTAACAATTCTGATAAATCTCCCTTAGCTCTCAAGAATTTTTTCTCTCCAAATCTATCAAAATATTCTACTTCAATTTCAAAATGTCTCAATATTTTAACAAAGAAAGC
>CAYFMM010000011.1:0-11103 GCA_964344285.1 uncultured Methanosarcinales archaeon
CTGGGTATTGGGAGATTTGACAGTTGGGATGACAAAAGGCCAAAGACCTAATCAATTCTATGAATTAATTGACCCAAAAACAAATAAGAAATATCAACCTAACCCTAATAGGGTCTGGGCCTACATTCCGAGAAGTATGCAAAATTTGATTAAAGAAAATAGAATTTATTTTCCAAAGGACAACTCTAAAAGACCTATGTTAAAAAGATTTAAATCCGAACTTAAAAGTGAAAATAACCCTATTTCGACATTAATTCCAACAAAAGAAAATTTTTACTTCACTGGCATGAATTCTGAAGGGACTAAAAATATCCAAGAACTCTTTGGTGATAAAGTGCTTGATTACCCAAAACCAATTTCACTAATAAAATCTCTAATTAGGCAGGTTCTTGAAAATGAAGAGATTATTCTGGATTTTTTTGCTGGTTCATGTACCACTGCCCATGCAGTTTTAGATCAAAACAAGGAAGATAATGGTAATCGAAAGTTCATTTGTTTACAACTCCCAGAGCCAACAAATAATAAATCTGAGGCATACAAAGCTGGTTTTAAAACAATTTCAGATATTGCAAAGGAAAGAATCAAAAAAGCAATTGCAAAAATACAAAAAGAACAAAGAGAAAAATCCAAACAGAAAAAGCTGACTGAAGAGAGAACTGCTCATCTGGATTTAGGTTTCAAAGTCTTTAAACTTGATCAATCTAATTATAAAATCTGGGAGAAGTATGAGGGAAAAGATGAAAAAGAACTAAAGAAGCAGTTGGAACTATTCAAATCACCATTAGTCTCCGGCTATAAAGAGCAAGATGTTATCTACGAGTGTATTATCAAAGAGGGATATAGCTTAAACTCTTCTATCGAAAAAACCTCAATTAAGACAAATAAAGTTTACAAGGTAATTGACGGAGAACTTTTCTTCTATATCTGTTTAGATCAAAAAGTAAAAGATAAAACCGTTGATGTATTGAAACTCAAAAAAGAAGATATGTTCATCTGTCTTGATGAAGCACTCGATGACAGCAAGAAGAAGAATCTTGCTATTCAATGCAATTTAAAAACAATATGAGAAGAAAATGTCCACAGATTTAACACTAGTAATTTCAACAGTATTTTTAGCAATCTTTACATTAGTTTTAGCTATCTTCACATTTTTTCTTTGGTCAGAAGCTAAAAAAACAAGAGAGTATAATATTGAGTTGAATAAACCCCAGTTAAGTGTTATTTTTCAACCCTCTAAAAAATATATTAATTTTATCAACATTGGTATTAAGAACATTGGCAAAAGCCCAATATATAATTTAAAGCTAAAAAAAGTAAAAAACGATTTTAAAATCCCTCACTTGGGTAAAAAATTAAAAATTTCAGAGTTGAAATATCTAAAAAATATTAACTACTTACGGCCATCTCAAGAGATTGAGCAATTCTTTATTTCCTTCCATCAAACTGAAAAGAAACCTGAATCTATGAAATTTTCACTATTTTTTGAATACACAGACAGGCCAAGAAAAGGTAAGGTTTACAAGAAAGGATTTGATTTTGATTTTTCTCAATTTTTGGATATGAGTCAACTGGGTGATGAACCTATCCATAAAATCTCTAAGAGTTTAGAAAGTATAGGAAAGGACATAGGGCACCTTGCATCTGGGTTCAAAAGATTAAAGGTCATTACTCAAACTAAAAAAGAAAAATTAGCAGAAGAAAGAAAGCTTATTGAAAGAGCAACAAAAAAGAGGAAATCTAAAAAATGAAGTTTAAGTTTGACAGTAATTTGGATTATCAGCTTGAAGCGATTAAAGCAGTTATTGGTCTGTTTAAAGGTCAAAAGAACACTACAAAAGCCCTCTCATTTATTGCAGAGAATGGTGTTGTTCCAAATGAGTTAGGTATTTCGGAGAGAAAAATCTTTGACAATCTAATTGCCATCCAGAAAGAGAACAAAATTTCTGAAATAAAATCTCTTCAAGGCATGGACTTCTCTGTTGAAATGGAAACCGGAACAGGTAAAACTTACGTATATCTGAGATCAATTTTAGAATTAAATAAGGAATATGGTTTCAAGAAATTTATTATCATTGTGCCATCTGTTGCTATCAGGGAAGGTGTTTTGAAAACTTTAGAAATTACACAACATCATTTCAAACAGATATATGATCATATTTCTTATAACTTCTCTGAATACGATTCCAGCAAATTATCTCGGATAAGGCAATTCTCGAGAAATAATAATGTGGAAATTTTGGTAATGACATTGGATTCTTTCAACAAAAACACTAACATTATGAATCAAAATATTGACAAATTAAGCGGTCAGAAACCAATAGATTTAGTTTCCCAAACAAACCCAATCCTGATTCTTGACGAGCCTCAGAACATGGAAAGCGATAAGGCGAAAGAAGCACTTAGAAAATTAAAATCTCTTTTCAATTTAAGATATTCAGCAACGCATAGAAATTATTACAATCTAATCTACAGATTAACGCCTGTTGATGCGTATAATAAAGGATTAGTAAAGAAAATAGAGGTTCTTTCTGTCGTCAAAGAAGATGACTTCAATACTGCATATGTCAAATGTGTTGATATTAAGGCAGATGAGAAGGGAATTACTACAAGATTAGAACTAAACCAAAGGCAAAAAAAAGGGTACAAAGTAAAGACCATAAAAGTTAAGCAAGGCAATGATTTACAGGAAAAGACTAAAAATCCAGAATATAAGGGTTTTATTGTATCAGGAATCCATGCAGGGTATAATTATGTTAAATTCTCAAATGGTGTGACTGTCAAAAAAGGGGAAGACTTGGGTGGAGATAGAAAAGAATTGATGAGAACACAGATTAGGCATACTATTGAAGAGCATTTTAGGAAACAAGAATTGCTTAAACCACAAAATCTAAAGGTTCTTTCCCTATTTTTTATTGATAAAGTCGCTAATTATAAAGAAGAAGATGGATTTATCAGGAAAACATTCATTGAAGAATTTGAAAAAGTCAAAAAGAACTTTTCAGCCTTCAAAAATTTAGAAGTTGATAAAGTGCACAATGGCTATTTCTCAAATTACAAGAGCGAGAAAGGTATGGAAACTGATAAGGAAACATTTGATCTTATCATGAAAGATAAAGAAAGGTTGCTTTCTTTTGAAGAGCCAACACAATTTATCTTCTCACATTCTGCTTTAAGAGAAGGTTGGGACAATCCAAATGTCTTTAATATTTGTACTTTAAATGAGACTGTTTCTGAAATGAAGAAGAGACAAGAAATAGGTAGGGGAGTAAGACTTCCAGTAAATCAAACAGGCGATAGATTAACTGACTTAGATTTTAATATTCTAACCGTTGTTGCTAACGAGAGTTACTCTGGTTACGTTTCTAAATTACAGGAGGAATATGTTGATGAATATGGAGATGTTCTTGCACCACCAAAACCGGCTAATGCAAGAAACAGGAAAGTTTTGAAATTAAAGAAAGGCTTTAAACTTAATCCAGAATTTAAAGAATTATGGAAGAGAATTGCCAAGAAAACCAGATACGCTGTTGAGATAGATACTTCTGGACTGATTAAGAGCTGTATTGATGAGATAAACAACATTACGATCAAAAATATAAAAATCCGCGTTGAAAAAGTGTTTTTATCTCTTAAAGAAGGAGAGGGAATAAAATACCAGTTTATAGGAGATGAAGCGGAAGAAATAAACAAGAATTTTGAAATTCCTAACCTTATTGAGTTAATAGCAACAGAAACAAAGCTTACAAGAGAAACAATTTATACGATTCTTTCAAAAATCAGGAATCTTGATCTTATCTTCAAAAACCCACAGGAATTTACTCAATCGGTATCTATTATTATTAACGAGAAATTGAAAGAATTTCTGATGAATGGAATAAAATATGTTGAGTTAAAAGACTTCTGGAAAATGGAATTATTTGAGGATATGGATGCTTATGAGGAATATGTTGTTCCAGATTACAACGATAAAACTATTTATGATGGCACAATCTGGGATTCTGTGGGGGAAAGAGACTTTGCTAAACAATTAGAGGAAAGTGATAGAGTGAAACTTTTCGTGAAGCTCCCACATTGGTTTATTGTGGAGACCCCTGTTGGGAATTATAATCCAGATTGGGCTGTTGTCTTGGAAGAGAAGGATACACAAGGTAAAGTCAGAGAAAAGTTATATCTTGTTAGGGAAACAAAATTTGTTGATAATCTTGCTAACCTCAGACCGTCAGAAAAACACAAAATAAAATGCGCTGAAGAGCATTTCAGAACAATTAATGTTAATTTCAAAGCCATTAAAACATTTCAGGAGATAGTATGAAATGACTTTTCTCACAAAATCAAAATACATGAATGGGGAGCAGTGCCAGAGGCTTCTTTGGTTTGCAGATAGAAAGCAACTTCCAGAGACTTCTTTAATGGATAAACATCGGTTTGAACAAGGACCAATCTTTGAGGAACACGTGAAAAAGCTTTATCCTGAAGGTATTGAGTTGGGCGATTTAGAGTTTTCTGAGAATATTGAAAAAACGAAAGCGTTAATTAAAGAAAAGAAGACAATCTTTGAAGCTGGATTTAAAATAAAAGAGCTGTTTGTGAGGGCAGATATCTTAGAACCTAATGGTGATGGTTGGAATTTGTATGAAATAAAGGCATCATCTGATGAGAAGAAACTTAAGGTTTATTTCCCTGATCTAGCGTTTCAAAAATATGTAATTGAAAAATCAGGATTAAAAGTTAAGAAATGTTTTGTTTTAAAACTTAATAAAGAATATATCAAGAAAGGAGAAATAGAACCTAAAAAATTGGTTGAGAAACATGATGTTACTGAAAATGTTGAATTAGTTGGGAATGTTGAAGAGAATGCTCCTAAATATTTGAGAACAATAAAAGAAGAGGACGAACCCCCCATAACAATCTCTACAAATTGTAATAAACCCTACGAATGTTCACTTAAAGCGCATTGTTGGGGGACTTTGCCCACGAATAATGTTTTACACCTTACCAATTGGAGGCAATATTGGAAATTCTTTCATCAGGGAATTATTAACATAAAGGATATCCCAAAAGAAATTGAATTAAAACCAAAAGATGAGGTGATTAGAAAAGCTACTCTGGGTTGTCAAATTGTTTGTTCTAAAGAACATATTAAACATTTTATGAAAACTCTACGTTATCCGCTTTATCATTTTGATTTTGAAACCTTTGATACTGCTGTTCCAATTTATGACAAATCAAGGCCATATCAAAAAATACCATTTCAATACTCATTGCATATTCAACACGAAGATGGGAAATTAGAGCACTTTGAATACCTTGCTGATGGTGATGAAGATCCCCGTTTGAAATTACTTGAACAATTAAAAGATGAGATTAAAGGAACAGGTTCAGTGGTTGTTTTCAATAAAAGTTTTGAGACAGGGGTTCTGAAATTGTTAGCTGAAGATTTCCCTGAACATAAAGATTGGATTCATGAAGTACTAAACAGAATTATAGATTTGGCAGTGCCATTCCAGAACTTTCATTATTACTGCCCAACACAAAAGGGAAAATACTCCATAAAGAAGGTTTTGCCAGCAATAACAGGCAAAGGTTATGATAATTTAGAGATTAATAACGGCGGAGATGCATCTATATTATATTTTAATAGCCATATTAAAAATAAGGAAGAAGTCAGAGATAAACTAAGACAAGATTTACTAAACTACTGTGGATTAGATACTGAAGCAATGGTTTGGATTGTGGATGAATTGAAGGAATTGATTGAGGGATAATATGGAAATCAATAAGGAATCGCTACAAAGTAAAATTCTCCCCTCATTGTTTTATGATAGGACTGGGAGGAAAATTCTCAAGAATGTTCAAACTGAGTTATCCAACAGGGCATTATCAATAAATAAAATCCTCGAAAAGTTTAAAGAATTAAGCGATTATAAAGATGAACATTTTTGGACTTTATTTTTAGAGTTCTTTAATGGTGCTTTTAATTCAAAAGTTGGGATTGGAAACAAAGAAAGTTTTGATGCTATGATTTTAGATATTCAAAAAATTAAATTTGATACTATCTTTGTTGAAGATGATGCAGAAAAAATTACAAATAAGGAGCTCTTAATTGAATATTTTAAAGAAGAAGTTGAGTCAAAAGAAGGAGTAATTAATCTATCTGATGAATCTGTTTATAGGTTAGTAATTCCAGTTAAAAAGGTATATTCTGTTAATACCTCTTTTTATGAACCAAAGGAATTAAATGAGTATCCCAACAATCTTATTAAAATTGAGGGCGATAGACTTTCAGTAAATATTTCAGGAAAATTAAGTAGGAATAGCTTCTTTCGTAAAATAAGATCCTCTGTTTTAGAAGAGTCTGGGGGATCTATAATTGAAGAGTTCGTACCAGATCATTTAGACAATCTACAAATAGACACACAGTCTCTATTTAGAAATTTAAAAATGAAGAAACTCTATATTACAAAAGTAAAATTTAGCAACCCCTCGTTATATTTCAATATAGGGTTGAGGGATTTGTTAGATTTCCAAGAGTTGATGGATCCTAAATTTTTTATGAACTCCAAAATGGATTTAATTTCATTTAAGGAAATTAGATTTCTCTACTCTGGGAGAATAGGGAAAAACACACATGATTTTGAACTTACGATAAAAATAATAGAGAAAGAAGTTGATGAAAATAATTTTATAAAATTCATGATTTATTTTGCTAAAGATAAACTATTGAGTGAAAAAATTGAAGAAGAAATTATAGGCATTTTTAACGAAAACGGAATGAATTTTAACCAGTCGTATGAACTTCCTGCAGAATATTATCTAAATAACATTTTTTACGAGGAGAAATCTGTAAAGCAAGCTTATGATAAAATACAAAAGATTGATCCACAAAACAGAATCATAGAAGAACTAATAAAGGGGGGAATTCTGGATTTATCTGATGACACGGTTTCTATAGATTACAAGGCTTTAGATGGTTTTAAAAATGAAATGCTTTCTAAACTTAAAAACAAACAGATCGCTCTTGGAGGTTGCGATTATAAACTTCTCGATTCATTTATTGATAAGAAAGGAAGACAATGTTTAACAATTCGTCTAACGAATAATAAATCAGATGAAGCAAGTAGATACAATATAATTATTTATCCTGATGTTAGAACCTCACAAAAAATAACCTCTATAATCTTAAAACACTTCAATTACTCTCTGATAATAGATAAAATTCTAGTGGGGGAAAAAGATTCTGCCTTAAAAATAATAAGTACATACGTCTATCTTTACTTGAAAAACAGATATAATTTGAATTTAGAAAAAGAAGCAAACAATGCTTATGACTTCTTGCAAGAATTTTGCAATGATTGGGAAAAATTTGAGAATAAGTATGGAGCTCAAGAGGCAGGAAATTTAATTGAAAGTTTCTTGAATATATTGTTAAAATCCACCTATAGAAATTATCTGCTTATCGGTGGAAAAAATGCTCCTGATGGTTATCTTACCTTACTTGGGAAAAATTACTTGTTGGATTCGAAACAACATAGGTCTATAGCATTAAATGAATTTGATAAAATTGTAAGATATCTTTTCACATACCCTTTATCAGCCGGATTAAAAAGTACGGAGCAAGGGGTTTTCATTGTATGTAGGGCTAAAATAAAGAGTTCACTAAATAAAGACGCTAGAAAAAACTGGGAAGGTAGTCCTGCATTTAATAATCAATATAAGTTTGGTTTTGTAACGGTAGAGTATTTCTTGGCGATTTATGATTTTTTTAAGAATCAAAAGGTTAAGTGTGATCCAGAAATTATTAAACGAATTTTCGAAAGTTTTCAGAATATTGTTAGCGCTTCAGCCACGATGGATTCTTCAAGTGAACTCATAAAGATGGAAAATACTGAGCTTAATGCAATTTCTCAGTCAATAAAAGAAATTACATACACCCCGCAAAGAAAAGAGCAATTGTAATTATATAAGTTGAGTTTTCTCTATTCAAATAACCCTCTCAATCGCACTTTCTGCAAACTGTCTAACAACTCTTTTTTAGGAACTTTTGCTAAGAATTCTCTGATCTTCTTGTTCTTAATTTTATCCATCTTATTTATGTTAAATTGTTCTAGACTTACTAACTTAACTTTACCGCCAAACTCTTGCAAGCCCTTGCTTAACGCTCTCATTTCTTGCTGTGATAGTGAAAGGATTAAATTTTGTTCTTTGGAATCACGAGCAATAATCGGATTCAAAAGTTCAGATTTATTCTTTTTAGTAAACTCGTCGACAGATTTGTTAATATCTGCCCGTGTCTTGACATAATACGCATCCTTTGTCTTATGAAGCAAGCGAGCTTCTCTAATAAGGCCTTGTTTCAAGACTCTTTCAAGTAATTTATTCTTATCTTTCGCTTCAATCTTAATCACGCCACTATGCGTTCCTCTTTTCTTATCTAGCCTGTCTGAAAAATTACTTAACAAAATCTCTTCAGGGTAACGTTCAGAAGTATTTGAAAACCAGCATTCGTGATCTACTTCTAAGATAGCAACATTCGCTTCATTGTTTTTCTTGTTACAAAACGAATGCTCGTGCACCCATAACTCCTTGCTGCAACTCTTGCACGATTTCTCATTGCAGCGAATGCATACATCCTCAGAATAACAATACCTGCAATTCATGCACGTACTATGACATAAGATGTGCTTGAAACTTTTTAGACTACAATGTGGGCAAGTTAATTCATAACATAAACTGCAAAAACCCTCTGCAGTTCCATGATTACAGGCACATTGATGATGTAAATCTTTCACTTGTACACCTAACAGATTCTTTTCAAGCAATTTTCTCAACGCCTTATTTGCATCCGTTCCTAATTCGGCGATCCATGAAGCGTTCATTTCATAGTTCGTGCTGTACTTAATAATGACTTTTTTCTGTACTAACTCGCTGAGCGCCTTGTACACACCTCTTTTTGTGCAGGTAATACCACGTTTCTTGATCTCAGCAAACAATTGCTCTGCTGTTCGAGTCGTACCACTAATAAGAATACGGATTATTTGTGCTTTCAGGTTTTTCTCTAAGAGTACGGATAAACTCATTATTTTGATAGTTTGATAAGTTCAATGCCTCTTCGCTCCAATACAGCAAGTATTTTATCTCTGTGTTCTGCACTCCCTTGCGCTTTTCTATCAAGCATTGCATACTGTACACCACCAACCGTTTTATCTAATGCTTGCTCCAAAACTTCTGGCGTGACATCCGCGAATGTGTAATGAGGAATAAAATGTCCAAACGCATACTCTGTTTCTAACGCTCGTCGTGTAAATCGTCCAGCGTAATGATCTCCACCTAATGCTAAACAATTTTTTGTTTGTGGTGATTGTGTTGAGATAACATGTAACACAGTATCAACTATAGCCTGAATTGCTTTTTCATCGTTATGGTGTTCTTCTGTATCTCCAATTTCTAAAAACATGACTGGCGCTTTAAGATAAGTAGGTGTATGGTGTGTTACTTCATAACTTACATCATACCCTAGTTCTCGTTCTCTATTTAGCTTGTCTAAATGTTGTAACGCAAGCTTCATGTACGCAGGGTGTGCATACGCGATTTTATGCGGTTCTCCACGATACGGGACTGAACTATCTGCTTTAGGCAAACGAAAGTTGCCAGTAGGATGCACTGTTAATCGTGGTTTTCCTTTGCCCAAATGTCTAAACACAAAAATGTATACTTCAGGACTAAAGTAATGATCTAAATCAGTGACATCCAAGACCAATTCGTTTGGATGCCACACTAACACAGCGTCATCTTTCTGGAATATAGGATAAGGACAGGTTTCATGCTTGAAAGGAGTAAAAGATTCTTCCACCTTTTTACCAATGTTCCGACTACATACATCTTGTTCTGTTGCTACAATTACATATTTTTCTACCATTGTCTCTAACATGCGTCAACAACATGTTCATTTTTTATGAAGTTCTTGACTTGGATATCTGTTTCCACATATTTCTTGTTTATGGGATCATTTCTGCACCATGGATCGGGCAATTGTGCATTTCCTTTCAAGTAATGGCTTCGTAGAGGACAGCCCCCTTTGCACACAATGTTATAATCACATTGTGTACATTTCCCTGTTACTGACTCCCAACTTCTGTTCATGTGAAACGTGAAAAGTGGTGTCTTCCATATATCTTCTAATTCTGTATCTAAAATATTTTTCGTTAATTTTGTAAAATCTTCGTCCGCTGTTGCATATCCACAAGGCGTAACAAATCCTTCTGGAGAGATGTAAATAAATTTCTTTCCTGCTGCGCATCCAGACATATATTTCTCAAGAAGTGGAGCATTTTGTATTTCTTCGCTATCATTTCTCAATTCTTTTGGATAACAGAGCATGCTTTCAAAATGTATGCCTCCTGCTTTTGCTAAAACTGTAATGCAAGAATTATATTCTTCAGGACTGAGCATAATATCTTTGTGTTCTAATGTTCTGCCAAAAGGTTGCGGGACAGTAACAGTAATCTTATCTGCGGGTAAGGATTTGATTTTTGTGATAAGCTCTTGTAACTTGTGTACATTATGTTGAGAAAGAATAACGCCAATGCTTATGTGCACGCCTAAGCTTGCTAAGTACTTTATTGTTTCTTCTGCTTTCTCTAAACCTTCTTTTCCCCGTAATTTTTTGTATTCTCCTTCTGTAGGCCCATCAAATGAAATGTATGCAGCATCAAGTAACCTGTAATCAATATCTTTTTCTTTGACTAACGTCCCGTTTGTGATTAAAACTAACTTGAATCCTTGTTGTTTGATTTCTGTAAGAATTTCTTTAATGTGAGGATGAAGCAACGGCTCCCCACCTGTTACAACAATTTTTTTGAAATTCTTTTTTTTCAGAATGGACAGTATTTTCTTTGCATTGTCTAAGGACATCTCTCTATTTTGAGGAGCCTTGACGTAACAATGCTTGCAGCTATAGTTACACCTATGTGTTACTTCAAGATACACTGTTCCATCAATTGTTGGTGGGAAGAGTTGCTCTACTTGCATTCTCAAACTGCCATGCTTGCTGCAACGGTGATTTTGTACCGTTTCACATTACTTGGCACCTGAGAACTTTTTAAC
>CAYFMM010000012.1:0-2780 GCA_964344285.1 uncultured Methanosarcinales archaeon
AATGTGGTGGTACCGTACAGTTTGCTGTTGATGTCGATAACCAAGGTGCGAAAGACCTTGATGAAGTGTTTGTACGTGTCTTACAGGATGCGTTAGGTATCGATGTGCAAAGTTCAACTGTTGAGATTAAAGATGGCGACAGTCATGTGCTTCGTGTAAGTACACAAATTCCAGAAGATGCAAACTCACAAACGTATGTGTTTGATGTGATTGCAGATTATGGTGAGCAAGCAACTGAGACAGTTTCTGTCAAAGTTACCTGTGATGCTGAGCCTGTTGCTCTTGCGACTACAACTGATACAAGACCCGCACCAACGTCATCTACTGATACCAAAGTTGCTGCAACCGGTGCTGCAACCACTGTACAGTTTGATGATGCAACGATCTTTGACCGTTTGAATGCTGGCCAAGTTCCTGCATGGTTCTGGTTGGTTGGGAACCTTATGCTGGCAATCTTGGTTGTTATTTTGGCATTAATCGCAGCTGGTGGCAAACGCCGCCGCTAATTTTTTTCTTTTTTTCTATTTACCCAGTAGTTTTTGTAGTTCACCACTTTGAAACAGTTCTGTTGCGATGTCACAGCCACCGATAAATTTTTGAAAAACAATGGCTGTCCACCAGGAAAATATTTTCCAGCCAATGCAGATAAATCTTCATGGAATCTCAGGGCTATTTTTCCTCTTTAATAGGAGAACTTTCTTTTTTACCTGAAATTTCCTTCTTCACTTTTTCTCCTGTTTCCATAACAGCTAATTTCATAGTAATCATAACTCTACTAAGAGAATCTTGTAAAACTCTAATTTCTTTAATACTACTCCCCTTTTCAATATTAACATTAAAGTTTCCTTTACTGATTTCATCAACAGTTCCTGTCAATTTTTTAAGAGGTTTAGTGATTCTGTAAGAGACGAAGAGGCCTAATCCAAGAGTAAATGCTATAGTTATTACTCCAATCAATAATGCCTGGTTTCTTAATCTACTTATTGGAGTGAATATAACTTCATTTTCAATTCTGCTTACGCTAACCAAAAAATCATCTTTATTATCCTCATCAGGAAATATTGGAGCATAGGCCATTATATGATCCTTCTGCTGTAATGTATCTAAATTTCCAGAAAGAATTATAGGCGCATCAGACTCTTTATTGAAGTTTTCCCCAGTATCCAAATCTGCTGGACCTCCCCATTCTTTTTCTTTTTCAGGGTGGGAAAGATAAAAACCGTCTTGATCAACAAGAAATAATCTTGTATTAGCCGCTTTGCCTTCTAAAAAATCATCAATAAATTTTTGTGCAAATATATTGGTTATAATAATCCCTCTTCTTTTGTTATTGGAATCAAAGACAGGAGTGGCGTATCTTACGGTTGGTTTATATGGTACTTCTATTTCACCGTGTTCTCGGTTTAAATCTATATCAGAAACAAAAATATTTCCTTTAGAAACTTTCATTGCTTCAGTAAAATATGGCCTATTTTTTTTATTTTGCAAGTCTTCTGTTGCAACTTTAGTTACCGTGTTTCCATCAAAATCAACCCTTACCATCTCATTTCCATCTTCATCAATGTAACGTATTTGTATATAAGATTTTTTTGCCTCGATAATTGATTCAAAAGTTGTTTCTAATCTCTCAACCCATACACCATAATCAGTATTATCTTTAGGGTCCACACCATTATTATCTTTAGCTCTGATTATTCCCTGTATTGGGGGGGTGTTGCTTATGAACGTGAGATCACTTTTCAATCCATCAAAATTCTGCTGTAATTTTACCGAACGGACATTGATATCAGCACCTACTTTCTCCGAAGAAGCATCTAAAAGTAGTTGTTTAGAGCTGTTATAACTTAAAAAGCCCATCCCTGTTACTAATAAAGCAATCACCAAGAAGTAAGCAATAAGCCTCATTTTGAGAGATACCCCCTTTGACTCACTGCCAGAAAATAATCCAAGAAGTAATATACTAAATAAGCTGCTTGCTTGCAACCATTTATATCTCTTTTTACCAAAATCTGCATCCTCTTTTAGATAAATTAAACTATTTTGCTATTTAAAGATTATTGTTTTTTCTGAAATGTTTAGAAATTCTACGGAGAACTAATATTTGGAGTTTAGGAGATGATAGGATCCCTGTAGAAGTCCAGTACAGTTGATTTTTTTCTATTTACCCAGTAGTTTTTGTAGTTCGCCTTTTTGAAACAACTCTGTTGCGATGTCACAGCCACCGATAAATTTTTTATCAATATAGAGTTGTGGCAACGTTGGCCAGTTGCTGTAGTCTTTAATGCCTTGCCTGACCTCTGGATCTTGCAGTACATCCACGGTGAAAAAGTCAACCTCTAAACTTTTTAACATGCCAACAACTGCTGCTGAAAATCCGCATTGTGGCATCATTTTACTTCCCTTCATAAACAATACTACTTTATGTTCTTTGATAATTTTGTCTATCTTTTCTTTTATTTCCATTACTCTTGTACCTCTGTTTTAATTGCTAATGCGTGTAACTCTTCTTTGAGCATTTCTTTTAGCGGTGCGTATACCATTTGGTGTTGTTCAATTAATGTTTTACCTTTGAATTGTTTTGATTTGATGTGGCATTCCACATGTTTGCCATCAAAGCAATCTACTTCAACAACACCTTGTGGGAATGTTTGCTTTAAAAGTTGTTCTACTTTTTCTACGTTGACCATTTTACTTGTAAGGACAGGCTGGGATTTGAACCCAGAACCTTTCGGGCTGCAACCGAATGCCTTACCGTTTGGCCACCTGTCCAGTGGTGTTGT
>CAYFMM010000013.1:0-2634 GCA_964344285.1 uncultured Methanosarcinales archaeon
TGGTTGAAATTCTTACGCCCCAGCAAGTAGAACAATATAATGAGTTGAGAGGATACACTTCTGGAAATCCATGCGAGAATATCCCAGAGGGACACGATCCAGAAATGTGGAAGTTACATAATAATTGCGAATAGGACGGCGAGCTACGGCGGACTTTCTCCCTTCGGTCGAACCACGCTGCGCTCTCCTCCTTTCAGTCGTCGGGGCACATAACAAGGGTTAAGCTCAATCCTCAAAACTGCGTTTTTCGGACTCTCTCAGCTAAAGCTTCGAGCCCTTCCTAAAGTCAGGGGAGCCTAACATCGTTAAACGAAATTTTCTTTGAGTTAAGATGATGAGAACGGGGCACTAACTAACGGAATTCTTTTTCTCTATGGAGGCAAAAACTAAGATGTTAAAAACTAAAATAGGGGCTCTCTCTATGATGTAGGCTCTCTCGTCTTTCTTGCTTCCTCTAATACTGCTCCAAGAATATCTCTCACTAAACTACCATATCTACTATCTTCACAGGGGTGAGCACCGCCATGTGCATCAAACCATTGACCTATCGTGTGGTGAATTTCAACAAGATACCTTTCCTCTTTTTCATGAGATCTTTTAGTTGGTTCATTGGGAACTCTTACCCATAGAAGAGCAACAATAGAAGATTCATACTCGGTTATGGTATATCCAGGGATGCCAGACAAATATTTGGGAACTTCTTTTGTTTCACTATAAACCCTCAATCCATGATTCTTAACAATTTTGTCTAAAGTTTGAACTATCTCTTTTGGCTCCCTATCTTTACTGAAACGAAAATATTCTGTTGCCATAATTATTATCTACTCAGTATTTTTTCTAGCCCTTCTTGGACTTTCACAACTGCACCAATTATTTTTTGTGAATCATAATTTGAGGGTGTAGACTGGTTTCTATGATATTCATGCCAGTCAGTACTTCCTACGCCTACAGTTTCATATTGTTGGTCAAACTGAACAGCTAAGCAACCTAATCCAGTATATCCTTTAGACCCAGTACGAATGTCTACATCTTCGTGAGAATCTTTCCCAACAATACCCATAGTCCAAGTTTGGACACCATCATGGTCAGAGATTAAACGCTCAACATATCTACCATTTGTTTCACTAGCAACTGTACGAAGTGCTTCCTTAATTTCTTCACCACTTACGGGTTGGTTTGTTTTTACAGTTCTTGTTATACTTGGTTTTGTCATTTTTCATCACCTTGTGTTATTTACAACAAAGTAACAACATACAATAATATAAAACTTATTACTAATATTCTTTCAAAAAGCGTAATATTTAAATATATTCTACGATTTTATACTTAAATAAAATGAAGATAGACCTAAAAGACAAGAAAATCCTGTATGAATTGGATAGAGATAGTCGCCAGTCCAATAAGCAAATCGCCAAGAAAGTAGGAATGTCGGAGCAAGTTGTAGGTAATAGAATAAGACGACTTCAGGATTTAGGCATTATTGAATATTTCTTTGTCAAAACTAATCCTTCTGTCTTAGGCTACATGCACATTAAGATTTATTTGAGATTGCACAATATCACTAAACAAAAAGAAGATGAATTATTGAAAGACCTTAATCAGCAAAAAAATATCTATTGGCTTTCTTCTTTGAGAGGAAAATATGATTTAGTTGCTTCTATTTATGTTAAGAATATCGCTGATTTTACCCAAAGATATGAAGAAATCTTCGGAAAATGGCGAGATTACATTTTAGAGAGAAATGTCATTGTCCTAGAACGTGCCTTTACTTATACTAAATCCTATCTTGTTCCAAAACAAAAATCAGAAACCATTACTTACAGCATTGGGGAAGAAAAAGAAATTAAGCTAGATAAAGTAGACATTTCTCTTCTTAAAGTTCTAAATCTAGACGGAAGAAAGCCCTTAATTGATATTGCCAAACAACTTAAAGTAAGTTCTGATACTGTGCGATACAGAATAAACAATCTCAAAAAATCAGGCATCATAACAGGTTTCGGTGTGAAAATTGATTATAGGAAACTCAATAACCATTATCATCTTATTTTCTTAAAACTGCAAAACATGAACTTACAGAAATATAGGAAGTTAGAACAACTTGCTCAAATAAATAAAAATGTTATAATTTTCATTCGGACGATTGGCGACCATGATATTGAATTAGAGGTAGAAACAACCAACAATCAAGAATTGGATGAACTAATGAAAACCCTACGAGATCATTTTGTTTCAGAAATCAAAGATTATGAAATTCTAGAAGTGACGAGAGAGCATAGAATGACTTACTATCCTTTCTAAAGACGAGAGAGCCCCTTAACTGAAGTATAAATTAAAAAAGTTTTTGCCCTTAATCAATGTGATAACTGAAAGTGTGCCCCTTAAATTCTAGTCTGCTAACGCAGGATTTATTGTAACTCAAAGAAAACTCTGCGCTCCCTTCGGTCGCTTGGGGACGCTGCGCTTTCGGCTACGCCTCACCCTCGTTTAACACGAATTAAGCTCAATCCTCAAAACTGCGTTTTTCGGACTCTCTCAGCTAAAGCTTCGAGCCCTTCCTAAAGTCAGGGGAGCCTAACATCGTTAAGCTTAATTTGAAAACCCTCTAAAAACGTACTCCTTGTAGTCGCTAAGCTG
>CAYFMM010000014.1:0-2085 GCA_964344285.1 uncultured Methanosarcinales archaeon
GAACAAGCAACCAAGAATGGGCGTGGCTTCGAAAACCTGGGTCTGATTTAGTTCTGGAAGGTGTGGAGTTTAGCAAGTAGCTTTATATCTTCTTTATAGTTACATATGTTTTGATTGCAAAAGTCTGGCTTTCACTGAATCCTCTTACTCTCTACCAAGGTGATAACCTGCTATACAGATTCCTCTTGCTCTTTCACAATTTTCTACACAACGTTCTCCAAGAAATACGTAAGTGTCAGAGTCAAATATATAGCATTGTTCATAGACACATAAATCTACAGGCGCTTCACAAGATTCTAGAAGATTCTGGTGATAGGAATTAACTTGACTCCTCATCTTTTCATTCTGATGAGTTTGAAGAGTGTAGAGTAATGACATTACGGAGGAAAAAATGATAAGAACTGTAATAATGAGACTAATTATGATAGTGCTCTTTTTCATAATTGTATTTTAGAATCTTTTCTTTTATAAAAGCTTCTATGATGTGATCAATAAATTTTTGAGATTTTCAATTGCAAAGGTTTCGTTAGAGGTGCTACTAATAAGCATAGCCTTTACCCTACTAGCATTTTCCTTATTTTACTTTGAATTAAAGAAAAAACAAATTGGACCTACCACATAAATCCCTCAACGTACTTTTCTTTGGGTACCCTGCTATTATCTTACATCATACCGTGGCCGGGTTGTGGTTAGAGTTGAGAAGGTAGTTTTATATCTCTTTTGGCTTTCTTAATGTTAATCAATGACATCAACTACTTCAACAATACCTGTATCGCAAGAATTGGGAGAGCTCTGTAAAAGTATTGTTGCAGGACTAGATGAAAATCTTAAGCTTCTTCACCCTGTTTTCATAGAAAGGCATGCTGGAAATGAAGAAGAGGCAATGGAAGTTGCTGTTAAAGTAGCAAATGAATTTACCGATGATGGATTACAATATGGAACAATGGAGCTTATCTTTGTTGGATCTTATTTTCCTGATGAAGGTGTTTATAAGCTCACTGCATACAACCTACTTGAAAATGCTTCAGCTGAATATTCTCTTGAGCTTAGTGTGTTGCAAGTAAGGGCAATTGCTTTAGGAAGGCGCAAAACAGTTGAAGGTTACTATCATACTGGCGTTTGTAGAGATGATATGAACTCTTAAAACTTCAACAAGAACATTCTAGAATCCAATTATATACGCCATAAACAGCTTTATATAGAGGCAGAACCAATTTTCTTGCTATGAGCGGATTTTTTAAACCAGACAAGAAAAGAGTAATTTATTTCACACTCTTTTTAGCATTAACATATTACATTCTTCTAATTATGAACAGCTTTATTCTTCTCAAAAAGTGTTCCATAGGAGGAGATGTGATTATTTGTGAATTTAGTCCACTCTACACAATTCTTTTTTTCACTTTAAGCATACCAATAGTATACTTTATCGTTTGTCTTATGGTAAATAATTTGAGGAAACTAAGAGTACTTCGAATATTCTTGCAGCTAGGAGTTCTTTCAATTGGAATAGTGGGCTTTTACGAGGTAATCAATAAATTTTTAAGATTTTCAATTGCAAAGGTTTCGTTAGAGGTGCTACTAATAAGCATAGCCTTTACCCTACTAGCATTTTCCTTATTTTACTTTGAATTAAAGAAAAAACAAATTGGACCTACCACATAAATCCCTCAACGTACTTTTCTTTGGGTACCCTGCTATTATCTTACATCATACCATGGCCGGGTTGTGGCTGGGGTTGACTTTTTCCTGCAGCTAGTACATCGTCAATGCGAAGAATAAGTTCAGCGACTTCAGCTGCTGACTGAATTGCTTGTGTTTTAATTTTGAGTGGTTCAATAATGCCTTGCGCGTAGGCGTCAATTACTTTACCTGAATGTACATCTAAGCCCGCCCACACTTGGCTGTTATCATGTGCTGCTTTAAGTTCAGTTAACGTGTCAATAGGGTCTAGGCCTGCGTTTTCGGCTAATGTTGTTGGAATAACTTCTAGGCTTTGTGCGAAGTTGGTAATAGCTAACTGTTCACGACCGGAAAAGGATGTTGCAAAGCTTCGTAACTGTTTTGCTACTTCAATTTCACATGCGC